>NZ_JABEPN010000001.1:0-1970775 GCF_018320755.1 Delftia sp. PE138
GAGGCTTGACCCTATAACTTTGATGACGTGATCATCAAGGTGGTTATGCCAAGTAAGGCGCAGTCAAAATACAAAGCTGATTACAGACTCTATGAATTCGTTGTGTTGCTCACAAGAGCAGCATGACAACAAGTTATGCCTGATGACCATAGCAAGTTGGTACCACTCCTTCCCATCCCGAACAGGACAGTGAAACGACTTTGCGCCGATGATAGTGCGGGTTCCCGTGTGAAAGTAGGTCATCGTCAGGCTCTTACAGCCCAAGAAACCCCGTAGCCCAAAGCTACGGGGTTTTTTGCATTGGGGTGCAGGAAACGGGGAAACAGGCTGAACCGCCAAAACGGACGGCTCAACGGAACATCCGAAAATGGACAACCCAAAAAAGAGAGCGCTGACGCGCTCTCTTTTTATTCCTGCCAGGCTTCTTCGTCGCACCCGGATGCAACATCCGGCGCAGTTTCCTGAGGACAATTCCGCTAGCATTGACGTTAACGTCAACGTCGCATTCCCATGGCCGCCGGCTGTGGATGCCGGCGGACTCTCCAGCCATGTCGACCACCTACACCATCAGCGATCTTGCCAAGGAGTTCGATCTCACGACCCGGGCCATCCGCTTCTATGAGGACATGGGCCTGCTTGAGCCCGAGCGTGCCGGGCCTGGCGGACGCAATCGCGTCTACAGCGCGCGTGATCGCACACGTCTTCGCCTGACCTTGCGGGCCAAGCGGCTGGGACTGTCTCTGAACGAAGCCAAGGAGATCATCGATCTCTACGACAGCCCCCGTGACACGGGCGTACAACTGCGCAAATTCCTGGAGGTGCTGGCTGTGCACCGCCGCCAGCTCGAAGACCGCCTGGCCGATCTGCAGGCCAACCTGGCCGAGGTGCGAGAGCAGGAATCCGAGGCCCGCACTTTGTTGAAACACCTGGATGGGAAAAATGCTTCATAATTGACGTTTACGTAAACGTAATTTGTGAGGCTTGCCTTGACCGTGCCCCGCCTGGAACCTGCCAACAGCGACTTTGCCCGCCGTGTGCAAGACAGTTTTGCACGCCAGGGCGCGATGCACACCCTGGGCGCCGAGCTGTCCTTGCTGGAGCCCGGTGCCGTCGATGTCTGCCTGGACTGGGCGCCCGGACTGACGCAGCAGCATGGCTTTTTGCATGCCGGCATGGTTTCCACGGCGCTGGATTCCGCCTGCGGCTACGCAGGGCTGACCCTGATGCCGGCCGATGCTGCCGTGCTCACCATTGAATTCAAGATCAACTTGCTGGCCCCTGCCAAGGGCCAGCGCTTTCGCATGGAAGGCCGTGTGCTCAAGCCGGGCCGCACCATCACCGTGACCGAAGGGCGCGCCTACGCCATCGACGAAGGCCGCGAGAAACTGATTGCCACCATGGGCTGCACGCTGATGTGCGTGCAGGGCCGCGATCTGGCCGATTGAGCCGGGCGGCGTTCTTTCCCCCAATTTCCACAGGAGACATGAGATGAGCCTTTCCAACCTGCCGGGCCTGAACTTCCAACTGGGCGAGGACATCGACGCGCTGCGCGATGCCGTGCGCGAGTTCGCACAGGCCGAGATTGCACCGCGCGCCGGCGAGATCGACCGCGACGACCAGTTCCCCATGGACCTGTGGCGCAAGTTCGGCGACCTGGGCGTGCTGGGCATCACCGTGTCCGAGCAGTACGGCGGTGCCGACATGGGCTACCTGGCCCACATGGTGGCGATGGAGGAAATCTCGCGTGCCAGCGCATCGGTGGGCCTGTCCTACGGCGCGCACAGCAATCTTTGCGTGAACCAGATCAACCGCAACGGCAATGAAGCGCAAAAGGCGAAGTACCTGCCCAAGCTGATCAGCGGCGAGCATGTGGGCGCGCTGGCCATGAGCGAGCCCGGCGCCGGCTCGGACGTGATCAGCATGAAGCTCAAGGCCGAGGACAAGGGCGGCTACTTCCTGCTCAACGGCACCAAGATGTGGATCACCAATGGTCCCGATGCCGACACCTTGGTGGTCTACGCCAAGACCGAGCCCGAGCTGAACGCCCGCGGCGTGACTGCCTTCCTGATCGAGAAGGGCATGAAGGGCTTTTCCATTGCCCAGAAGCTGGACAAGCTGGGCATGCGTGGCAGCCACACGGGCGAGCTGGTGTTCGAGAACGTCGAGGTGCCGGCCGAGAACGTGCTGGGCGGCTTGAACAACGGCGCCAAGGTGCTGATGAGCGGCCTGGACTATGAGCGCGCCGTGCTGACCGGCGGGCCGCTGGGCATCATGCAGTCGGTGATGGACAACGTAGTGCCCTACATCCATGACCGCAAGCAGTTCGGCCAGAGCATCGGCGAGTTCCAGCTCATCCAGGGCAAGGTGGCGGACATGTACACCGTGCTGCAAGCGGGCCGCTCCTTTGCCTATACGGTCGCCAAAAACCTCGATCTGCTGGGAACCGAGCATGTTCGCCAAGTTCGCAAGGATTGCGCCAGCGTCATCCTGTGGTGCGCCGAGAAGGCGACATGGATGGCCGGCGAAGGCGTTCAAATCTATGGGGGTAATGGGTATATCAACGAATACCCACTGGGTCGCCTCTGGCGGGATGCGAAACTCTATGAGATCGGCGCCGGCACCAGCGAGATCCGTCGCATGCTGATCGGCCGCGAGCTGTTCGCAGAGACCTGCTGATCTTTCGCCTGCCTGCTGCGCCGTTCTTGAGTTTGACCCCAACAAAAGGATTGTTTATGAGCACAACCTCCATCGAAGAGCTGTTTGTCCACAACCGCGAATGGGCCCAGCAGGTGGAGCGTGACCGGCCCGGTTTCTTCACTGGGCTGATGGCGCAGCAAAAACCCCGCTACATGTGGATCGGCTGTTCCGACAGCCGCGTGCCCGCGAACCAGATCACGGGCCTGGAGCCCGGCGAGGTGTTCGTGCACCGCAACGTGGCCAACGTGGTCGTGCCCAGCGACCTGAACTGCCTGTCCACCATCCAGTACGCGGTGGACCAGCTCAAGGTCGAGCACCTGATGGTCGTCGGCCACTATGGCTGCGGCGGCGTGCTGGCGGCACTGGAGGATGTGCGCGTGGGCCTGGCCGACAACTGGATCCGCCACGTGAAGGACGTGCGCGACAAGCACCAGGCGCTGCTGGCCAGCTTGTCACCGCAATGGCGCCATGACGCGCTGTGCGAGCTCAATGCCATCGAGCAGGTGATCAATGTGGCGCAGAGCACGGTGATGCAGGATGCCTGGGCGCGCGGCCAGAAGGTCACGCTGCACGGCTGGTGCTATGGCCTCAAGGACGGCCTGATCACCAATCTGCAGATGACCGTGCCCGGTGTCGGCGGCATCGCCAACATCCATGCCGAGGCTGTCGAGCTGGTCGCCAGCCGCCAGCGCGACTGAGCGGCCATGGCAGGCGGGACCCCGGGAGACTTCATGCCGATGCCTGCCCAGGACACCCTGCTTGCCCATGACATCGCGCGGGCGATGATGGATGGCTTCAACCGCCATTACCGCCTGTTCCGCGCCGAATCGGCCCGCGCCAAGCACCGCTTCGAAACTGCCGACTGGCTGGGCCAGCAGCGTGCCCAGCGCGAGCGCATCGAGTTCTACGACCTGCGCGTGCGCGAATGCGTGCGCCGGCTTGAAAAGGAATTTGCGGCCGGCGCCCAGCCCATGCCGGTCTGGCAGCAGATCAAGCGCCACTACATCGGGCTCATGGTCAACCACCTGCAGCCGGAGCTGGCCGAGACCTTTTTCAACTCGGTCACCACCAAGATCCTGCACCGTACGCATTTCCACAACGACTTCATCTTCGTGCGGCCGGCCGTCAGTACGGAATACATAGAGAACCAGGAGCCGGCCGCACGCCCGGCCTACCTGGCCTTCTATCCCACGCGCGAGACACTGTCGCAGACGCTGCGCGAAGTCGTGGAGCAGTTCGCGCTGCAGCGCCCCTTTGAAGACCTGGAGCGCGACATCGCCCGCCTGGCCGAGCGCCTGGAGCCCCAGCTGCAGGCCATGCGCCTGTACGCCAACTTCCAGATCCAGGTGCTGTCCAGCCTGTTTTTACGCAACAAGGGCGCCTACATCGTCGGCAAGATCATCAACGGCTTTGCCGAGCTGTCCTGGGCCGTGCCCATCCTGCATGGGGACAACGGCCGGCTGGTGCTGCATGCGGCCCTGTTCGGCGAGAAGGACCTGCACGGCCTCTTCAGCTTTGCGCGTGCCTACTTCATGGTCGATACCGACGTGCCCAGTGCCTACGTGCAGTTCCTGCGCAGCCTCATGCCGCGCAAGCCGCGCGCCGAGCTGTACAACGCCCTGGGCCTGGCCAAGCAGGGCAAGACGCTGTTCTACCGCGACTTCCTGCACCACCTGCGCCATTCGCGCGACCAGTTCCGCATCGCGCCCGGCATCAAGGGCATGGTCATGCTGGTGTTCGACCTGCCCAGCTTTCCCTATGTGTTCAAGCTCATCAAGGACAGGTTCGCCGCGCCCAAGGAGATCACCCGCGAGCAGGTCAAGGCCAAGTACCGCCTGGTCAAGCAGCACGACCGCGTGGGGCGCATGGCCGACACGCTGGAGTACAGCCTGGTGGCCTTCCCGCGCGAGCGCTTCTCGGAGGCGCTGATCGCCGAGATCCTGGAGCACGCGCCCAGCCAGGTCGAGATCAGCGACCGCGACGGCGATGGCCGGCAGGAGGTCATCATCTCCCACCTCTACATAGAGCGGCGCATGGTGCCGCTGAACCTGCTGCTGCAGGAGTGCTTCGATGACGGGCTGGACCTGCCGGGACCGCGGCAGCGGCTGGAGAGCGCCGTGATCGAATACGGAAATGCCATCAAGGACCTGGTGGCCGCCAACATCTTCCCGGGCGACATGCTGTGGAAGAACTTCGGCATCACGCGCGGCGGCAAGGTGGTGTTCTACGACTACGACGAGATCGAATACCTGACCGACTGCCATTTCCGCCAGGTGCCTGCGCCGCGCAACGAGGAAGACGAGCTCAGCGGCGAGGTCTGGTATCCCGTGGGCCCGCGCGATGTGTTCCCGGAAACCTTCGCGCCCTTTTTGCTGGGCAATCCGGCCGTGCGCGAAGTTTTCATGCGCCACCATGCCGACCTGCTCGATCCCGCCTTCTGGCAGGGGCACCAGCAGCGCATCCGCGAAGGCCACGTGCACGACGTCTATCCCTACGAGCGCAGCCGCTGGCTGGCCTGACCCGTTTGTTTTCCCCTCACCATCACCACATCCAGGAGATAAGCATGCAAGACCCCATCGTCATCGTCGGCGCAGCCCGCACCCCCATGGGCGCATTCCAGGGCGACTTCGCCGATCTCGCGGCCCACGATCTGGGCGGCGCCGCCATCAAGGCCGCCGTGCAGCGTGCCGGCGTGGCGCCGGAGAAGGTGGACGAAGTGCTGTTCGGCAACTGCCTGATGGCGGGCCAGGGACAGGCGCCTGCGCGCCAGGCAGGCTTCAAGGGTGGCCTGCCGCGCAGCACGGGCGCCGTGACCCTGTCCAAGATGTGCGGCGCCGGCATGGAGGCCACCATCCTGGCCCATGACCAGCTGGTGGCGGGCAGCCGCGATGTGGTGGTCTCCGGCGGCATGGAGAGCATGACCAATGCGCCCTACCTGCTCAAGAAGGGCCGTGGCGGCTACCGCATGGGCCACGACAAGGTCTATGACCACATGATGCTCGACGGTCTGGAGGACGCCTACGAGCCGGGCCGCTCCATGGGCACCTTTGGCGAGGACTGCGCCGCCAAATACCACTTCACGCGCGAGCAGCAGGACGCCTACGCCATCGAAAGCGTCAAGCGCGCCCAGGCGGCCACTGAAAGCGGCGCCTTCGCGGCCGAGATCACGCCCGTGACCGTCTCCACGCGCAAGGGCGATGTCACGGTCAGCATCGACGAAGGCCCGGCCAAGGCCAAGCTGGACAAGATCGCCAGCCTCAAGCCCGCCTTCAAGAAGGACGGCACGATCACGGCGGCATCGAGCTCCAGCATCAACGACGGCGCCGCCGCCCTGGTGCTGATGCGCGAGTCCACGGCCAAGGAGCTGGGCTGCAAGCCGCTGGCGCGCATCGTCGCCCATGCCACGCATGCCCAGGAGCCCGAATGGTTCACCACGGCCCCCGTGGGCGCCACGCAGAAGGCCCTCAAGAAGGCCGGCTGGACGGCGGCGGATGTGGACCTGTGGGAAGTCAACGAAGCCTTTGCCGTCGTGCCCATGGCCCTGATGGCCGAGCTGGGCGTGCCGCGCGACAAGGTCAACGTCAACGGCGGCGCCTGCGCGCTGGGCCACCCCATCGGCGCCAGCGGTGCGCGCATCCTGGTCACGCTGCTGCACGCCCTGCAGGCGCGTGGCGGCAAGCGCGGCCTGGCCACGCTGTGCATAGGCGGCGGCGAAGGAACAGCCATGGCGATAGAAATGGTCACCCCCTGAGGCGCTGCGCGCCCTCCCCCTGAAAGGGGGACAACACCCTCGGTGCGGGGCGGCGCGGCCGGCGTAGGCCCTTCCTCGGTGTCTCTGATTTGCATTGCGCCAGTTTTATGGGCAGCGCCACAGACGTCCAGAGAGCTAGACTTGGATCGGCCGATCCGCTATTACTTTGACCTCTCGACCATGATCACCAGCGAAGAACAGTTGCGCAGCCTGTATGCCATGCCGGCCGAAAGGGCCTTGCTCAAGCAGCAGGTGGACCTGGACCGGCATTGCCTGCGCTTCATTGCGCTGTCGCCGCTGTGCATCGTGGCCACGGGGGGCGCGGCGGGCTCGCTGATGGATGCCTCGCCGCGCGGCGGAAAGCCGGGCTTCATCAAGGCGCCCGACAACCAGACGCTGCTGATCCCCGACTCGGGCGGCAACAACCGCCTGGACAGCTTCAGCAACCTGATCGCCGATCCGCGCATCGGCCTGCTGTTCATGGTGCCGGGCTTCGACGAGACGCTGCGCGTCAACGGCGTGGCCAGGCTGCGCGACGAGGCCCACTACACGGCGCTGTTCGCCAACGAAGGCTTCCGGCCCAAGATCGTTCTGGAGATCCAGGTGCAGGAGGCCTATCTGCACTGCGCCAAGGCCCTCATGCGCGCCCGGCTCTGGAAGCCCGAGTCCCAGGTGCCGCGCAACGTCATGCCGTCGGTGAACCAGATGGTCCACCAGCAGATCGGCCTGCCTGCGCCCACCGAGACGCAGGAGGCCATGGTCGAGCGCTACGAAAAACAGATCGCGGGCGAGCAGGGCCGCTGACCGCATTCCATTTGAAAGGTCGAAAGACATGGCAGTCACTCTGGTGTTGGGAGCCTCGCGCGGGCTCGGTTTTGCCTTGGTAGAGGCCTATACGGCCCAGGGCCGCAGCGTGGTCGCCACGGTGCGCAGCGAGGCCGATCGCGAGCGCGTCGAAGCCACGGGCGCCAAGGTGCTGCTGGTGGATGTGGCCGATCCGGCCAGCGTCAGCGGCCTGGCCTGGCAGCTCGATGGCGAGAAGATCGAGCTGGCGCTGTACGTGGCCGGCGTGTGGGATGCCCACAGCTCGGCCACGCCGCCCACGCGCGAGCAGTTCGACCGCGTCATGCACACCAATGTGCTGGGCGCCATGCAGGTGCTGCCCCAGGTGGCGCCGATGGTCGAGGCGGCGGGCGGCGTGTTCGGCCTGTTCTCCAGCGAGATGTCGCTGCTGGCTGGCGCCGAATCCGACGCCTGGCTCTACCGCGTCAGCAAGGCCGCGCTCAACATGGTCGTGGCCAGCGCCCAGCCGCAATGGCCCGGCGCCACCGTGGTCGCGCTGGACCCGGGCTGGGTGCAGACCGACATGGGCGGCGAGTCCGCCACCTTCACCGTGGAGCAAAGCGTGCAGGGTCTGGTCCGCACCCTGGCCGGCGTCACGCCGGCTGATCGGGGCCGCATGCTGCGCCACGACGGGCAGCGCATCGCCTGGTAGCTGCGGCCGGGACAACGAACAACGAAACAAGAATCAGGAGACAAGACATGCTGCTCAACGCAGACCAGGAAATGATCCGTGACGCGGTGCGCGACTTCGTGCGCACCGAAATCACGCCCCATGCCGCACGCTGGGACAAGGAACACCACTTTCCCAAGAACGTGCACCAGGGCCTGGCGGCGCTGGGTGCCTACGGCATCTGCGTGCCCGAGGAATACGGCGGCGCCGGCCTTGACTACCTGAGCCTGGCCCTGGTGCTGGAGGAAATCGCAGCCGGCGACGGCGGCACCAGCACGGTGATCAGCGTCACCAACTGCCCCGTCAACGCCATCCTCATGCGCTACGGCAGCGAAGCGCAAAAGCAGCAATGGCTGGCGCCGCTGGCGCGCGGCGAGATGCTGGGCGCCTTCTGCCTGACCGAGCCGCATGTGGGCTCGGACGCCTCGGCGCTGCGCACCACGGCCACCCGCGACGGCAACGACTACGTGATCAACGGCGTCAAGCAGTTCATCACCAGCGGCAAGAACGGCGACGTGGCCATCGTCATCGCCGTCACCGACAAGGCGGCCGGCAAGCGCGGCATGAGCGCCTTCATCGTGCCCACCTCCGCGCCCGGCTACCAGGTGCTGCGGCTGGAGGACAAGCTGGGCCAGCACAGTTCGGACACGGCCCAGATCCAGTTCGAGGGCTGCCGCATCCCCGCCGCCAACCTCATCGGTGCCGAGGGCGAGGGCTACAAGATTGCGCTGTCGGCGCTGGAGGGCGGGCGCATCGGCATTGCCGCGCAAAGCGTGGGCATGGCGCGTGCGGCCTTCGATTGCGCGCTGCAGTACTCCAAGGAGCGCGAGAGCTTCGGCCAGCCCATCTTCAACCACCAGGCCGTGGGCTTTCGCCTGGCCGACTGCGCCACGCAGATCGAGGCCGCGCGCCAGCTGATCTGGCATGCGGCCAGCCTGCGCGATGCCGGCCTGCCCTGCCTGAAGGAAGCGGCCATGGCCAAGCTGTTCGCCAGCGAAATGGCCGAGCGCGTGTGCAGCGCCGCCATCCAGACCCTGGGCGGCTATGGCGTGGTCAACGATTTTCCCGTCGAGCGCATCTACCGCGACGTGCGCGTGTGCCAGATCTACGAGGGAACGAGCGACGTGCAGAAAATTCTCATCCAGCGCGCCCTGGCCTGAGGCCCCTCACTATGCTGCGGGTCGGGCCGGATGGCCCCGTCACCCGCAGGGCTTAGCATGGAGCGTCGCCGGGACGGCGCCCGGGAGAGGCGGGCACCGGACTCCGGCAGGTTTGTGACCACCTTCGCAGGAGATCCCGACATGCCCATTGCTTCCGTCAACGGCCAGAACCTTTACTACGAGGACACGGGCGGGCGCGGCCCGGTCCTGGTGTTTTCGCATGGACTGCTCATGGACCACACCATGTTCGCTCCCCAGGTCCAGGCGCTGCAGGATCGCTATCGCTGCATCATCTGGGACGAGCGTGGCCATGGCCAGACGGCGGACCCCGGGCATTGCGCTCCCTTCGACTACTACGACTCGGCCGACGACCTGGCCGCCCTGCTGGCGCACCTGGGCGTGGAGCGCGCGGTGCTGGTGGGCATGTCGCAGGGCGGCTATCTGTCGCTGCGCTGTGCGCTCATCCATCCCGAGGTCGTGCGTGCGCTGGTGCTGATCGACACCCAGGCCATGCTGGAAGACCCCGAGCAGATGCCCCACCACGAGGCGTTGCTGAGGGCCTGGATGGAGCATGGCCTCAGCGACGACATGGCGGCCACGGTGGAGCGCACCATCCTGGGCCAGGGCTGGAGCGGCGCGGCCGCCTGGCGCGCCAAATGGAAGAAGGCCACGCCCATCAACCTGGGGCAGAGCTTTCTGGCGCTGGCCCAGCGCGATGACATCAGCCCGCGACTGCCCGACATCCATGTACCGGCACTGGTCATTCATGGCACGGACGACATCGCCATCACGCTCGACCGTGCACGCGCCATGGCCAAGGCCTTGCCCAGGGCGCAGTGGGTGGAGGTGCCGGGGGCCGGCCATGCGGCCAACCTCACGCATCCGCAGCCCGTGAACCTGGCCATCGAGCGCTTCCTGGAGCAGCTCGACTAGGCTCAGACCGGCGGATCGCCGTCGTTCTTGCTGTCGCGGCGGCGAAGGACGACGGTGATGCTGCCGTCGGTCTCCAGCGTGGCGCGCTCCACCTCTCTGAGGTGCAGGCAGCCGCCCGCACGCAGCGCGGCCTCGATATCGTCGCGTGTGATGCGTTCCTCGCGCATCAGATCCTTGTTCAGGTGGCCGTCCGTGATCAGGGCCTGGGCCTTGCCGTCGATGAGCCGCTCCAGCGCGGGAAAACGGAAAGTCAGCCAGGACAGCAGCAGATGGCACAGGATCAGCGTGGAAGCCGAGATCATGCCGCCGATCAGCGAGTTGTCCCCGGCATTCATGGAGTTCTGAACGGCATTCGACAGGATGAGCAGCAGCACCAGGTCAAAGGGCGCGTACTGCCCCGTCTGGCGCCGCCCCGTCAGCCGAAGGAACACCAGCAAGAACAGGTAGACGGCCACGCCGCGCACCACGAACTCCCACCACGGGACCGACATTGAAAACATGGGCTCTCCTTACAGGCCCGAAGGCCCGCGGTCAGTATCATGGCCCGCCTGTCCTCCATCAAGAACCCGGTCGCAGCAAGGCGGCCGTGACTGACATGCACTCCTGCTCCCCCGCCGTCCTCTCCCAGGTTCCGCAAGTTCCGCAGGGCCAGCCGCTATGAGCGCGGCCGCCACCTCCCCGGCCTGTCCCTGTGGCCAGCACGATGCCAAGGGCCGGTCCCTGGCCTTCGATGCCTGCTGCGGCCGCTACCTGGACCATTTCGACGACTGCCCCGCACCCGATGCCCAGGCCTTGATGCGCTCGCGCTACAGCGCCTTCGTGCGTGAGGACGCCGCCTACCTGCTGGCCACCTGGCACGCCAGCCAGCGGCCCGCCACGCTGGACTTCGAGCCCTCGGCGCGCTGGCTGGGGCTGGCGGTCAGGGACTTCCGAAGCACCGGCGAGGACCGCGCCGAGGTGGAATTCGTCGCGCGCTACCGCGTGGCGGGCCGCGCCGTGCGCCTGCATGAGCGCAGCCGCTTCGTGCGCGAAGGCGGGCGCTGGTTCTACGTGGATGGCGACCAGTTCTGAACACGGCGGCGGCCCTGCGGAGCCGCTGTGGAAGCTGCAGCAGCGCCAGCGGCTGCTGCTGTCCATCGCATCGCGGGGCTCGTCCGAGGCGGCGGCCCTCATCATCCCCGGCATCGTGGTCTGGCTGCAGCGGCACGAAACGGGTGCCTTCCAGGTGCCGCTGCTGCTGTGGTGGCTGGGCATGGCGCTCATGGCCTGCGTCTTCGTTGGTTTGCGGCGCCAGTTGCGTCGGGACCTGGGCGCTGCCGTGCCCTCGGCCGAGTTGCCAGCGCGGCTGCAGCGCTGGGAGCGCGTGATGGGCCGCATGGCCTTGCTCAACGCCGGCTCCTGGGCGCTGGCCATACCGCTGACCCATGGCAGCGGCCATGAATTCCGGCTTTTCATCTACCTGGTGCTGTGCGGCGTCGTGGCCTCGGCCGCCACCTTCCTGGCGCCGGCGGCTGCCGTGTTCAAGCGCTTCTTCGGCGTGCTGTACGGCGCCATGCTGCTGGCCGTGGTCTGGTACTTCCCGAACAGGGGCCTGTACCTGCTGCCGCTGCTCATGCTGTATGGCGCCACCATCGCGCGCCATGCCTGGGGGGCGCGCCAGCTCATGCAGCAGCAATGGGCGCAGGAGCGTGACCGCCAGCTGCTGGCCGAGCGCTACCTGGCGGCCAAGGAGCAGGCCGAACAGGCGCTGGAGGCCAAGAGCCGCTTCCTGTCGGCTGCCAGCCATGACCTGCGCCAGCCCCTGCATGCCCTGGGCCTGCTGGTGGAGACCGCCCGCCAGCGCAATGCCGACGGCGCGCTGGCGGGCGTGCTTGACGATGCCCAGGCCTGTGCCCAGTCGCTGGGCACCATGTGCAACGACCTGCTGGACCTGTCGCGGCTGGAGAACGGCACCTGGGAGCTGCGCGCCCAGGTGATGGACCTGCGCATTCTGCTGGGCGATGCCACGCGCCTGTTCGCGGCCGAGGCCCGCCAGCGCGGGCTGGTGCTGCGCTGGCGCGTGGCGCGCGGCATGGATAGCCTGGTGCGTGCCGACGAGGCCCTGCTGCGCCAGATGGTGTTCAACCTGCTGCACAACGCCCTGCGCTACACCCAGCGCGGCGGCGTGCTGCTGGCCGCCCGCGTGCACGGCGGGGGCTGGCGCATCGAGGTCTGGGATACCGGCCTGGGCATTGCGGCCGAAGACCGGCCCCATGTCTTCGCACCGCACTTTCGCGCGCGTTCCGGCCAGGCGGCCCGGCGCGCGGCCCAGCCTGCGGCCGAGCACCTGCCCGGCGTGAGCAGCCAGGGCCTGGGCCTGGCCGTGGTGGCCGCAGCGGCGCGCCGCATGGGCGTGGAGCATGGTCTGCTGTCCACGCCGGGACGGGGTTCGTGCTTCTGGCTGCAGCTGTCGCCCAGCCTGAGCGTGCAAGCGGACCTGCCTCTGGGGCACGCGCAGGCGCAGGCAGGGGCAGGGGCCGAGGCTGCCGCGAATCCGCCAGGCCGCCCCCTGCTGCAGGGCAGGTGCTGGGTGGTCGATGACGATGTGCAGGTGGCACAGGCCCTGGCCGGCCTGCTGCGCGGCTGGGGGCTGACCGTGGACGTGGCGGCTTCGGGCCGCGAGGCGCAGGCCTGGCTGGCGGCGGGGCAGCATCCCGATTTCGTGCTGTGCGACCACCAGCTGGCCCAGGGCGAGAACGGCTTTGCGCTGCTGCAGAACGTGCTGGCGCAATCGCCGCAGGCGGCCGGTGCCCTGCTCAGCGGCGACCCTTCCGCTGCGCTGGAGCAGCAGGCGCAGGAACTGGGCTATCTGCTGCTGCGCAAGCCCGTGGATCCGCTGGCGCTGCTGGCCCTGCTTCAGCGCAGGCTGGCCGTGGCCGGCGCCTGAACCGTATCGGTCGGCGGTACGGAGGGCGGCAGCTCCAGCGCAATGCCCTGCATGCGCGTGATGGCGTCGATGCGGCTGTGCACGCCCAGGCGCTGCATGGCGCCTGCCACATGCTCCTTGACCGTGTGGGGCGACAGGTGCAGCAACCGGGCAATGCTGGGATTGGGCAGGCCGCGCAGCACCAGGTCCAGCACCTGGGCCTGGCGCGGGGTGAGGCCCAGCTCGGCCGCCGTCATGCGGATGGCATGGGCGCCGCCCGGCGGCTGCGGCGCCAGCGGGGCGGCGGGGAACCAGGTCTCGCCGCGCAGCAGGGCCGCCACGGCCTGCTGCAGCACCTGCGGCGGCTGCGACTTGAGCACAAAGCCATGGGCCCCCGCCGCGCGTGCCTTCAGGGCAATCGCGCCATGCGTGTCGCCGCTGGTCATGAGCACGCGGCAGGCGGGCGCCAGCGTGCGGATTTCGCGCACCACGTCCGTGCCTGCGCTGGCACCCAGCCAGAAATCCACGATGGCCAGATGCGGCGATCCCCTGGCGGCCATGCACTGCAGGCCTTCGCCCGCATCGGCCACGGCATGGACTTCGGACAGGCCGAATTGTTTCAGGAACTCGGACACGCCCATGGCCGTCAGCGGGTGGTCGTCGATCACCAGGGCATAGCGCCCCGATTGGAGACAGGAGGAATCGGTCAGGAGGGAATGGCTGTGCATGGTCCGCGCGAAGGCATGTCGAAAGGGCTGGAGCGCCAGGGCGCGCCCGGATACACCTTGCGCACATCGTAACGATTACCCCCCGGCCGGGGGGTGACCGGATGTCGGCCAACTCCCCAAAATCGCCGCCGATGCCCTGAGATTCCGCATGGAACGGGCATGTATTCAACGAGAAGGGGAGATAGTCATGAAGATGGTACAGCTCACGCGCCGCAGCGCGGCATTGATGCTTCTGGGAACCCTGGCCGCCTGTGGCGGCGGCGGTGGTGGTGGATCGGGAGAACCGGGCGGCGGAGATCCCGGCAATGGCGGAAATCCTGGCAACCCCGGTACGCCCGGCAACCCCGGCGGCACGCCCACGCCGGTGACCGGCCAGTACCGCATGGAGACCGGTGCGGAGAACTTCGACGCGGCCCTGTCCGCCATGAACGCGCTGGGGGCGCAGGGCTATGCCTTCACCTACAGCCTGGCCTCGGGCGGTACCGCCTTCCCCGTTCCCATCGGTGACTTCTACGTCACCGACACGGCCCACACCGGCACGCGCCTGGACTACCGCATGGTGCCGGACGTGGCGGGCGTCTCGGCCCTGGTGGCCCAGCTCAACGCACAGGGTGCGCAAGGCTACCTGTACAAGTCGGGCATGGCGTTCCCCAGCAGCACGCAGGACCTGCGCAACCTCTATGTGCGCAGCAGCAGCGCCGCCGCCACCTACAGCTACGAGACGCGCCCCGCCGTGGGTGCGCTGGACACGTCCGGCTTCACGCAGCAACTGGCCGAGATGAGCGGCCGGGGTTTCCGCTACATGGGCCCGCTGATCTCGGGCAACGAGATGTTCAACCTCTACGTCAAGGACTCCAAGGCGCCGGCCTTCGAGTACGCGGTGTTCGCATTGGCCGCGCCCTTCGGCATGGCCAACGGCACGGCGCTGAAGCAGCGCCTGGACGAGATGGGTGCCAAGGGCCACCTGCTGCGCGGCGCCCTGGTGCTGCGCGGCAATACCGAAGGCGTGCAGCTGTACGAAAAGAGCGGCGACCAGCAGGGCGCCATCGAGTACCGCGTCGAACCGGTGTCCCAAAGCGCCAGCCTCGCGCAGCGCCTGGAGCAGTTCAACCGCAATGCGGCCGAAGGCTTCTTCGCCTTCGGCGACGTGGTCACCGACGATGGCCGGTTCCATTCCATCTCGGTGCGCAACGTCCGCCGCATGGTGCATCCGCTGGCCGGTGCCTCCTTCCCCTGAGCAGGGCACAGGCATGCGCGGCCGGCGCATAATCCGGCCATTTTCCGCAGCAAGGGCGCCCCAGGGCGCCCTTGCTCAGTTTGTTTCGAGAATCCATCCATGACTGCTTTCGAGGCCGTGCTCTTCGACTGTGACGGCGTGCTCGTCGACAGTGAATCCATCACCAACCGCGTGCTGTGCACCATGCTCAATGAATCGGGCTGGCCCATCAGCACCGAGGAATGCCTGCGCGAATTCATCGGCAAGACCGTGCGCAGCCAGGCCGCGCTGATCGAGGCGCGCACCGGCAAGCCGCTGACCGACGCATGGATGGCCGCCTTCTACGAGCGCCGCAACGCCGCGCTGCGCGCCGAGCTGGTGGCCATTGACGGCGCGCTGTCCGCCGTCAGCCAATCCCATGCGCTGTGCGCTGGCCGCATCGCCTGCGCCTCGGGCGCGGACCGCGCCAAGGTGGAGATGCAGCTGGCCCAGGTCGGCATGGCCCCGTATTTCGAGGGCCGCGTCTTCAGCGGCCATGAGCTGCCGCGCAGCAAGCCCTTTCCCGATGTGTACCTGGCCGCCGCCGCCGCACTGGGCGTGGAGCCGGCGCGCTGCCTGGTCATCGAGGACACGGTGACCGGCGTCACCGCCGGCGTGGCCGCAGGCGCCACGGTCTGGGGCTACTTCCCGGCCGACCAGGGCCACGCATCGGCCGAGCAACTGCTCGAGGCCGGCGCCAGCTGCGTATTCGGCGACATGGGCGAGCTGCCGGCCATGCTGCGCGCCATCGGGCAGGCCAGCGCCAGCGCTTGAGCCTGAGCCGGCCCTAGCGCAGCCGCGGCGAAGGCGTCTCGTCCACGGCCTGCGCACGCGCGGCCTGCTGCTCGGCCTGCAGTGCCCGCTGGAAGGCGGGCCGCTGCTGCAGGCGCTGCCAGTAGGCCTGCGTGGCAGGCCCCCATTGCGGCTCCATCTCCAGGTGCGCCGACAGCATCAGCGCATAGCCCACGGCCACGTCGGCAGCGGTGAAGCGGTCTGCCGCGAGCCAGTGGCGCTGCTCCACGGCCTGCTCCACGGCGCGCAGCCGCGCGAGGAACCAGCGCTGGTAGTCCTGGGCCACCTGGGGCTGGCGCCGTTCGGCTGGCTCGAAGTGGGTGTAGCGCAGCACCAGGGTCTGCGGGAAGGTCAGCGTGGCATCGCTCATGTGCAGCCAGTTGAGGTAGGCGGCGAAGTCTGCCTCCTGCGGCTGCACGGACAGGCCCGCCCCGGGGTGCAGGGCGGCCAGGTATTCGCAGATGGCGGCTGACTCGGTCAGCCTGGCCTCGCCGTGGCGTAGCAGCGGCACCGTGCCCAGCGGGTTGAGTTCCAGGTAGCTGCGCTGCAGCACGCGCGGCGGAAACGGCAGCATGTGCAGCGTGTAGGGAAGCTGCAGTTCTTCGAGCATCCACAGCGCGCGGAAGGAGCGCGCGCTGACGCAATGGTGGAGATGGTGCATGCGCAAAGCCTAGGCCAGATGCGCTGACGGCGGCAGTCGCGCAGGATGCAAATCGCGCCAGGATGCGCACGGCCCTCACTCGGGCCGGGCTCGCGCGCTCTTGCGGAATTCGGAAGGCGACAGCCCCGTCCACAGCCGGAAGGCGCGGATGAAGCTCTTGTCGTTGAGAAAGCCGCAGGACTGGGCGATGCGCTTGATGGGCCGGCTGGTGCGCAGCAGCAGGGCCACGGCCCGCTCGCGCCGCACCTCGTCCTTGAGCGCCTGCAGCGAGGCGCCTTCTTCCTTGAGCTGGCGATGCAGGCTGCGCTGGGACAGGTGCAGCTGGCGCGCCAGCGTGTCGGCCGTCTGCAGGCATTCGGCGTCGGCCGCCAGCAGCTGGCGCACGCGCTGCACCAGCTGGCGCTCGCGCCGGTAGGGGCGCACCTGCAGCGGCAGGGCGCGCTGCAGCATGCGCTGCAGCGCGGGCTCGTCGCGCGTCAGCGGCATATCCAGAAAACGCGCGTCGAACTGGAGGCAGGCCCGGGCCGCGCCAAACTCCACCTCGCCCGGCGGGAACAGCAGCGCATACACGCCCGCATGCGGCGGGGGATCGAAGGGAAAGCAGGCGCGCCGCAGTGGCAGCGGCTCATCGATGAACCAGCTGGCCAGGCCGTGGATATTGCGCAGCACCGACAGCAGGCAGAACTCGCGCATGGCGCCCAGCGTGGACAGCTCCTCGATGGCCAGCGTGGCCAAACCGTCTTCCTGCGTCAGCGTGAGGCGGATGTCGTCGGCCAGCAGGCCATGGTGGCGGCACCAGCGCGCCAGCGCCAGGCCCAGCTGCTCGCTGCCCATGCTGGCGCGTGCCAGCATGCCGTAGCTGCCCCAGGGCAGGCGCCGGGAGAACCAGCCCAGGGACTCGTCGTCGAGTTCGCGCATGGCGGCATCGGACAGTGCCTCCATCTGCAGCGCCGTGATGCACTCGTTGCGCTCTTTGACGGAGTCTGGCGCAATTTGTGCCTTCTCCAGGGCGGACAGGGCGCTGATGCCCCGGCGTTCGTAGGCCAGCATAATGGCCTGCACAAAGGCCATGGGCGTGACTGCAGGGTGTGCGGAGGCCATGGTGGCGGCCGCCTGGGGCAGGGGGGTCTTGACCAGCGAGGGGGTGAACATGCTGGCAATTATTGCAACCTTCGTGGCCTGTTCTGCTCGGGGTTGGCCCTTATGCTGCCACGCAATAGCTGCCGTGACGGGGCAGGCCACTGCATTTGCCCGTCCCAGGCGCCGCCGACGACACAGGAGACAACGCATGCCCGCCCAGAACGCCCCGCTCGCTTCCAGCCATGCCCAAGGCCGCACCGATGTGCCGCTGATCGAGCAGACCATCGGCGATTTCTTTGCCGACATGGCGGCCCGCCAGCCCGATCGCGAGGCCCTGGTCAGCCGCCACCAGGGCCTGCGCTACAGCTATGCCGGCCTGCACACCGAGGCGCGCCGCCTGGCCAGCGCGCTGCTGGGCCTGGGGCTGGACAAGGGCGACCGCGTCGGCATCTGGTCGCACAACAACGCCGAATGGGTGCTGATGCAGCTGGCCACGGCCCAGGTCGGCCTGGTGCTGGTCAACATCAACCCGGCCTACCGCACCTCCGAGGTGGAGTACGCGCTCAACAAGGTCGGCTGCAAGGCCCTGGTGACCATGGCGCAGTTCAAGACCAGCGACTACCTGGGCATGCTGCGCGAACTGGCCCCCGAGCTGGCCACGGCCGAGCCCGGCCGCCTGCATTGCGCGCGCCTGCCCCAGCTGCGCAGCGTGGTCTGGATCGACGTGGAAGGGCAGTGCGAAGAGCAGCCCGGCATGCTGCGCTTTTCCAGCCTGCTGGCGCGCGGTGATGCGCAGGATGCGCGCATCGACGCCGTGGCCGCCACGCTCAAGAACACCGACCCCATCAACATCCAGTTCACCAGCGGCACCACGGGCTTTCCCAAGGGCGCCACGCTGACCCACCGCAACATCCTGAACAACGGCTTTTTCATCGGCGAGTGCATGCGGCTGACGCCCGAGGACCGGCTGTGCATTCCCGTGCCGCTGTACCACTGCTTCGGCATGGTGCTGGGCAACCTGGCCTGCTTCACGCATGGCTCGGCCATCGTCTACCCGAATGACGGATTCGATCCGCTGCTGGTGCTGGAGACCGTGCAGGCCGAGCGCTGCACGGGCCTGCACGGCGTGCCCACGATGTTCATCGCCGAGCTGGACCACCCGCGCTTCAAGGAGTTCGACCTGAGCACGCTGCGCACCGGCATCATGGCCGGCTCGCCCTGCCCCATCGAGGTGATGAAGCGCGTGGTCAGCGACATGCACCTGTCCGAGATCACCATCGCCTACGGCATGACCGAGACCAGCCCCGTCAGCTGCCAGAGCGATGCCGACACGCCGCTTCAGCGCCGCGTGTCCACCGTGGGCAAGGTGCAGCCGCACCTGGAGGTGAAGATCGTCGACCCGGCCACGGGCGAGGTGGTGGCGCCTGGGGTCTCGGGCGAGCTGTGCACGCGCGGCTACTCGGTCATGCACGGCTACTGGGGGGACGAGGCGCGCACGCGCGAGGCCATCGACGACGAGGCCTGGATGCACACCGGCGACCTGGCCACCATGGACGAGCAGGGCTACGTGAACATCGTCGGCCGCATCAAGGACATGGTGATCCGCGGCGGCGAGAACATCTACCCGCGCGAGATCGAGGAATTCCTCTACCGCCATCCGCAGGTGCAGGACGTGCAGGTCGTCGGCGTGCCCGACGCGCGCTATGGCGAGGAGCTGTGCGCCTGGATCATCGTCAAGCCCGGCCAGGCGCTGACCGAAGACGGCGTGCGCGACTTCTGCAAGGGCCAGATCGCCCACTACAAGGTGCCGCGCTACATCCGCTTCGTCGAGGCCTTCCCGATGACGGTGACCGGCAAGATCCAGAAATTCAAGATCCGCGACGAGATGATCGCCATGCTGGATCTGCGCCCGGCCAGGACCGCCTGAGGGCTGCTTTCATGCGCTGCCGCCAGCTGTCCACCGCGTGCCGCCTAGGGCGTGCCGCCCTCGGGCGCGGCCATGGCCGAGGCTGCAGCGCGGCGCGCCACGACCAGGCGCTTGCGCAGCGAGATCTCCTGCATGTCCAGCTCGCTGACCAGGCGGCGCAGCGACTCGTCGTTGATGCGGTGGGCCTGGCGCTCGGCGTAGAGCGCGTCGCGCTCCTGGTGGATGCAGCGCAGGCGCAGCTCGATCTCCAGCAGGTAGCGCAGCTTGCGCTGGCGCACGACTTCGGGCGCCTCGCGCTGGATCTCGATGCTGGAGGCCGTGCCGCTGCCGTCGTCCAGCAACTGGACGCGGTTGCGGTATTCCTGCGTCAGGTGGCCCATGACCTCCTGGTGCATGGCCACCCATTCGGGCGTGTGGCCCTGGATCTCTTCCTCGCTCAGCGTCAGCCCGCCAATGGCGGACTGGCAGGCGGCCACGCGCGCCAGGCGCTCCTCGCGCACCGTGGGCGATTCGCCGGGCTGGGGCATGCGGCGCAGGATCAGCGGCAGGGCGATGCTGCCCAGCACCAGGGTGAACAAGATGGTGCCCGTGGCCAGGAAGACCAGCATCTCGCGGCCGGGGAAGGGCTGGCCGTTGTTCAGCAGCATGGGCACGGACAGCGCGCCGGCCAGCGTCACGGCGCCGCGTATGCCGGCCATGGTGGTGGCCAGGTTCAGCAGGTGCGAGGGGCGCTCTGCCATCTTTCCCTGGAAGTGGGCGCGAGCCAGGCTGCGCTGCACGCCCAGCGTCAGCCAGATCCAGCGCATCAGCAGCAGCGCGCTGGAGATGATCACCACATAGCCCACCAGCACCCACCATTCGCTGCCCGCATCGTGCAGCGTCACGCCGATGATGGAGGGCAGCTGCAGGCCCAGCAGCAGGAAGATGGCGCCGTTGAACGAGGCTTCCACCATGCTCCAGGTGCCCTCGGTCTGCAGCCGCTCGCTGATGTAGCTGCTGCGCTCCAGGTCGGCGAAGTTGGTGGCAATGCCCGCGGCCACGGCCGACAGGATGCCCGACACGCCGATCTTTTCGCCCACGATGTAGGCGGCGAAGGGCAGCAGGATCAGCAGCAGCACCATCTGCGTGGCCGCCACGTCGCCCAGGCGGCGCGTGATGGTGCTGCGCGCATAGGAAAAGCCCCAGCCGATCAGCGTGCCCACGCCCAGGCCGCCCAGGGCCATCCACATGAAATCCTTGGCCACCTCGGTCCACGAGAACAGGCCGGTCAGCGTGGCCGCGATGGCGAATTTCAGCGCCACCAGGCCCGAGGCGTCGTTGAGCAGGGACTCGCCCTCGAGGATGTGCATGGTCTTCTCGGGCATGCCCAAGTTGCGCGTGATGGCCGAGACGGCCACGGCATCGGTGGGCGAGACCACGGCGGCCAGCGCAAAGGCCACGGTCAGCGGCATGCCGGGCACCAGCCAGTGGATCAGCCAGCCCAGCCCCACCACCGTGAACAGCACCAGGCCCAGCGCCAGGCGCAGGATGGGGCGGTACAGCGCAAAGAACTCGCGCTTGGGGATGCGCCAGCCGTCGGCGAACAGCAGCGGCGGGATGAACAGCAGCAGGAACAGCTCGGGATCGAAGGCGATGTGCAGGCCCTTTTGCGGCCAGGCCATCAGCGCTCCCAGGGTGATCTGGATCAGCGGCAGCGGGATGGCGCGCACGTAGCGCGCGGCAATGCCCGTCAGCGCTCCCAGCAGCAGGACGAGCAAGACGATTTCAACGGTGTGCATACGGCATTTTCCCCAGGCCGGACCGCCGTTCTTTGCAGGACATTCGGAAAAACCAAGCGCCCGCATCGGGCAAACACAAGAAGAGGCCACACATGAGCATTCTGGGCACCCAACTCAATCCGCGTTCGGCGGACTTCCTGGCCAATGCCGCGGCCATGCGCGCCGTGGTCGAGGACCTGCAGGCCCAGGTGGCCAAGGTCGCCGAGGGCGGCGGCGAGGCCGCGCGCGCCAAGCACGTGGCGCGCGGCAAGCTGCTGCCGCGCGACCGCGTGGCCATGCTGCTGGACCCGGGCACGCCCTTCCTGGAGATCGCCCCGCTGGCTGCGCTCAACATGTACCGCAACGATGCACCCGGCGCGGGCCTGATCGCCGGCATCGGGCGCGTCAGCGGCGTGGACTGCATGATCGTGTGCAACGACGCCACGGTGAAGGGCGGCACCTACTACCCGATGACGGTGAAGAAGCACCTGCGCGCCCAGGAGATCGCCGCGCAGAACCGCCTGCCCTGCATCTACCTGGTGGACTCGGGCGGCGCCAACCTGCCCAACCAGGACGATGTGTTCCCCGACCGCGAGCACTTCGGCCGCATCTTCTTCAACCAGGCCAACATGAGCGCCGAGGGCATTGCCCAGATCGCCGTGGTCATGGGCTCGTGCACGGCCGGCGGCGCCTATGTGCCGGCCATGAGCGACGAGTCCATCATCGTCAAGAACCAGGGCACCATCTTCCTGGGCGGCCCGCCGCTGGTGAAGGCCGCCACGGGCGAGGTGGTCAGCGCCGAGGACCTGGGCGGCGGCGACGTGCACACGCGCCTGTCGGGCGTGGCCGACCACCTGGCCCACAACGACACCCACGCGCTGGCGCTGGCGCGCCAGGCCGTGGCCAACCTCAACCATGCCAAGCAGCCGGCGGCCGGCGACCTGCCGCCCGAGGCGCCGCTGTTCGACGGCGGCGAGCTGTACGGCGTGATCCCCGTGGACACGCGCAAGCCCTTCGACGTGCGCGAGATCATCGCCCGCGTGGTGGACGGCAGCCGCTTCGACGAGTTCAAGGCCCGCTTCGGCGCCACCCTGGTCTGCGGCTTTGCGCGCATCGAGGGCATGCAGGTGGGCATCATCGCCAACAACGGCATCCTGTTCAGCGAATCGGCCGTCAAGGGCGCGCACTTCATCGAGCTGTGCTGCCAGCGCAAGATCCCGCTGGTCTTCCTGCAGAACATCACGGGTTTCATGGTGGGCCGCAAGTACGAGAACGAAGGCATTGCCCGCCACGGCGCCAAGCTGGTCACGGCCGTGGCCACGGCGGCCGTGCCGAAGTTCACCATCATCATCGGCGGCTCCTTCGGCGCGGGCAACTACGGCATGTGCGGCCGCGCCTACTCGCCACGCTTCCTGTGGATGTGGCCCAACGCGCGCATCTCGGTCATGGGCGGCGAGCAGGCGGCCAGCGTGCTGGCCACCGTCAAGCGCGACGGCATCGAGGCCAAGGGCGGGCAGTGGACGGCCGAGGAGGAAGAGGCCTTCAAGGCCCCCATCCGCCAGCAGTACGAGGATCAGGGCCACCCCTATTACGCGACGGCGCGCCTGTGGGACGATGGCGTCATCGACCCCGCCGACACGCGCCGCGTGCTGGCGCTGGGCCTGGCGGCCACGCGCAACGCGCCCATAGCGGACACGCGCTTCGGCGTGTTCCGCATGTGACGGCGGCTTCCCTTTCCTTGCAGCGAGGTACTTCATGAAAACCACCGCACTGACCCTCGAATTCCAGGGCCCCCTGGCCACCATCACGCTGACCCAGCCCGAAGTGCGCAATGCCTTCAGCGACGAGGTCATTGCCGACATCACCCACGCCTTCCACGCCGTGGGCAAGCGCAGCGACGTGCGCGCCGTGGTGCTGGCCGCCGAGGGGCCGGCCTTTTGCGCGGGCGCCAACCTCAACTGGATGCGCCGCATGGCCGACTACTCGCGCGACGAGAACCGCGAGGACGCCGGCCTGCTGGCCGAGATGCTGCGCGTGATCTACGAATGCCCGCAGCCCACCATCGCGCGCGTGCAGGGCGATGTCTATGCGGGCGGCATGGGCCTGGTCGCGGCCTGCGACATGGCCGTGGCCGCCGAGGGCGCGGGCTTTTGCCTGTCCGAAGTGAAGATCGGCCTCATCCCCGCCACCATCAGCCCCTACGTGATCCGCGCCATGGGCGCGCGCGCCGCCCACCGCTACTTCCTGACCGGTGAGCGCTTCGACGCGGCCGAGGCGCTGCGCATCGGCTTCGTGCACCGCGTGGTGGCGGCAGACGAGCTGGACAACGCCGTGGACGGCCTGCTCAAGCACCTGGTCAGCGCCGGTCCCGCCGCCGCCCGCGCCTGCAAGCGCCTGGTGATCGAGGTGGCCGAGCGCGAGATCAACGAGCAGCTGATCGCCGCCACCGTCGAAGGCATCGCCGACATCCGGGCCAGCGCCGAGGGCAAGGAGGGCGTGCAGGCCTTCCTCCAAAAGCGCAAGCCGGCCTGGCTGGCCTGACACGCGCAGGCTGCCCATTCATCGCGCCACCACCGAGCAACGCCGAGCCAACGCCGAGCCAACACCATGAGCACCCTGACCGACTCCCTCGTCCAGTGGCTGCAGTCCGTGGGCCTGTACCCGGGCCCGGCCGTGCACCACACGGTCAGCGAGGCGGCTGGCGAAGTGGCCGAGCGCGTGGGCCAGGCCACCAGCGGCATGGACATGGCCGGCCTGCTGGCGCTGGCCGCCGCACTGGGCTGGGCCAGCGGTTTCCGGCTCTACGCCGTGGTGTTCGTGACCGGGCTGCTGGGGGCGCTGGGCTGGGTGGTGCTGCCGGGCGGGCTGCATGTGCTGGAGCATCCGGCCCTGCTGTTCGCCAGCGGAGCGCTGCTGTTCGTGGAGTTCTTCGCCGACAAGATCCCCGGGGTGGACTCGGTCTGGGACCTGCTGCAAAGCGTGATCCGCATCCCGGCGGGCGCGGCGCTGGCGGCCGGTGTCTTCGGCGCCGACAGCGCGACCATGGCCACCATGGCGGCCCTGATGGGCGGCTCGCTGGCCCTGTCCAGCCAGGTGGCCAAAAGCACGACGCGCGCGGCCATCAACACCTCGCCCGAGCCGTTTTCCAACGTGGGCGCCAGCCTGGTGGAGGACGGCGCCTCGGTGGGCGCGATCTGGCTGGCGCTCACGCACCCGCTGGCCTTCGCCGCCGTGCTGCTGGTCGTGGTCATCGCGCTGTGGCTGCTGACCTGGGCGCTGTGGCGCTTTCTCAAGGCCGTGGTGCAGCGCCTGCGCGCGCTGTTCGGCGGGTCTCCCGCGATGAATCAAAAACCATAGCCGCCGGTCGCCGAATGACCGGGGCTGCAGAGAAAACACTGGAGATAACGCATGTTCAAGAAGATCCTGATCGCCAACCGCGGTGAAATCGCCTGCCGCGTCGCGGCTTCCGCCCGCCGCATGGGCGTGCGCACCGTGGCCGTGTACTCGGACGCCGATGCCCGCGCCAAGCATGTGCAGGCCTGCGACGAGGCCGTGCACATCGGCGGCAGCGCCCCCAAGGACAGCTATCTGCGCTGGGAACGCATCCTGGAGGCCGCCAAGGCCACGGGCGCCCAGGCCATCCACCCCGGCTACGGCTTTCTCAGCGAGAACGAGGAATTCGCCCAGGCCTGCGCCGATGCCGGCCTGGTCTTCATCGGCCCGCCGCCCTCGGCCATCCGCGCCATGGGTCTGAAGGCGGCCTCCAAGCAGCTCATGGAAAAGGCCGGCGTGCCCCTGGTGCCCGGCTACCACGGGGCCGACCAGGACCCGCAGCTGCTGCAGCGCGAGGCCGACCGCATCGGCTACCCGGTGCTGATCAAGGCCAGCGCCGGCGGCGGTGGCAAGGGCATGCGCCTGGTCGAGCGCAGCGAGGACTTTGCCGCCGCCCTGGCCAGCTGCCAGCGCGAGGCCATCAACAGCTTCGGCGACGACGCCGTGCTGGTCGAGAAATACGTGCTGCGCCCGCGCCATATCGAGATCCAGGTCTTTGGCGACACCCAGGGCAACTGCGTCTACCTGTTCGAGCGCGACTGCTCGGTGCAGCGCCGCCACCAGAAGGTGCTGGAGGAGTCCCCCGCGCCCGGCATGACGCCTGCGCTGCGCCAGAAGATGGGCGAGGCCGCCGTGGCCGCCGCCCAGGCCGTGAACTATGTGGGCGCGGGCACGGTGGAATTCATCGTCGAGCAGCCCGGCGGCTACGACCAGCCCGAGGCCATGAAGTTCTACTTCATGGAGATGAACACCCGCCTGCAGGTCGAGCATCCGGTGACCGAGGCCATCACGGGCGAGGACCTGGTGGACTGGCAGCTGCGCGTGGCCAGCGGCCTGCCCCTGCCCAAGCGCCAGGACGAGCTGCGCATCACCGGCCATGCCATCGAGGCGCGCATCTGCGCCGAAAACCCCGACAACGGCTTCCTGCCCGCCACCGGCACCCTGCATGTCTACCGCAAGCCCGACTGCGCCAGCTTCCATGTCGGCGACGTGCGCGTGGACGACGGCGTGCGCGAGGGCGATGCCATCAGCCCCTTCTACGACTCCATGATCGCCAAGCTCATCGTGCATGGCGACACGCGCGAACAGGCGCTGGCGCGGCTCGATGCCGCCCTGGCCGAGACACGCATCGTGGGCCTGGCCACCAATGTGCAGTTCCTGCGCCAGGTCATCGCCAGCGATGCCTTTGCAACCGCCAAGCTGGACACGGCGCTGATCGAGCGCGAGAAACAGCATCTGTTCCACCAGCAGCGCCTGCCGCAGGCCCAGGCCGTGGCCGCCGCCGTGGCCCAGGTACTGCAGGCCGAGCGTGCCCAGGAAACCGCCGACCCCTTCAGCCGCCGCGACGGCTGGCGCTCGCACGGCGTGGCCGAGCGGCGCTGGGACTTCCGCCAGGGCGAGGCCGCCGTGCCCGCGCGCCTGCGCTACCTGCATGACGGCGCGCTGCAGCTGGCCGTGGGCGAGGGCGAGTCACTCGCCGAGGGCCTGTTGTCCTGGCAACAGGCCGGGGACGGCGCCTTCGACGTGCAATTCGCGGGCCAGCGCCTGCGCGCCCAGGTCCATGTGCTGGGCGAGCAATGCCATGTGTTCGCTCCCCAGGGCGCGGCCGTGCTGGGCCTGGCCGATCCGCTGGCCCATGCGGGCGATGTGCATTCGGAAGGCGGCCGCCTGACGGCGCCCATGCCGGGCAAGGTGGTCTCCTTTGCCGTCAAGGCCGGCGACAAGGTCAGCAAGGGCCAGCCGCTGGCCGTGATGGAGGCCATGAAGATGGAGCACACCATCGCCGCGCCCGGCGACGGCGTGGTGGCCGAGCTGCTGTATGCGCCCGGCGACCAGGTGACCGAAGGCTCCGAGCTGCTGCGCCTGGAAAGCTGAGCCCGCAGACAAGACAGTTTTGCGCAAAAGTCGCGCGTGGGCGTCGCCAGGCCGTTAGGCTTGGCCACCTATGCGAGTGACTTTCTGCTGCGAAGACACCAGGCCCGACGCCTGGCTGCAAGGACTGCGCGCGGCCCTGCCGGGCGCCGAGGTGGACATCTGGTCGCCGGGCGCGCCGCAGGCCGACTACGCCCTGGTCTGGGCGCCACCCCAGCGCTTCATCGACGAGCAGCCGGGCCTCAAGGCCCTGTTCAACATCGGCGCTGGCGTCGATGCGCTGCTGCCGCTGCGCCTGCCGCCCGACCTTCCCGTCTACCGCCTGGAGGACGCCGGCATGGCCGTGCAGATGGCCGAATACGTCAGCCAGGCCGTGATCCGCTTCTTCCGGGGCCTGGACGGCTACGAGGCCGACATGGCCGCCGGCCTGTGGCAGCACCGGCCCAATCCCCGGCGCGCCGACTACCCCGTGGGCGTCATGGGACTGGGCCGCATGGGCGAGCGCGTGGCGCGCGCGCTGGCGGTGTTCGATTTCCCCGTCAACGGCTGGAGCCGTACGCCGCATGCCATCGACGGCGTGCGTGGCTTCTGCGGCCCGCAGGACTTCGACGCCTTTCTGCGCGCCACCCGCATCCTCGTCAACCTGCTGCCGCTGACCCCCGAGACCGACAGCATCATCGACGCGCGCAGCCTGGCCCTGCTGCAGCCGGGCGCCTATGTCATCAACGTGGGACGCGGCGGCCATGTGGCGGACGAGGACCTCATCGCCGCCATCGACGGGGGCCATGTGTCCGGCGCGTTGCTCGATGTGTTCCGCACCGAGCCGCTGCCTGACGGCCATGCCTTCTGGCGGCATCCGCGCATCACGCTCACGCCCCATACCTCGGCCCGCACCCTGGCGCGCGACAGCGTGGAGCAGATCGTGGGCAAGGTCGCGGCGCTGAGCCGGGGCGAGGCCGTGAGCGGCCGCGTGGACCTGCGGCGCGGCTACTGACGGGCGTGCTCAGTCCAGCGTCACGCCGGTGCTGCGCACCAGTGCACCCAGGCGCTGGGAGTCGCTCCTGATCAAGGCACCGAATTCGGCCGCCGTGCCGCCCACGGCCGGCGTGCCTATGGCCTCCCAGCGCGTGCGGAAGGCCGGGTCCTTGAAGATGGCGTTGACCGTGGCATTGAGTTTGTCGATGGCGGCGGGCGGCGTGCCCGCGCGCACGGCAATGCCATGCCAGCCCGTGATCTGGTAGCCGGGCGCGCCGGCCTGGGCCATGGTGGGCACATCGGGCAGCACCTTGCTGCGCTCTGCCGAGGTGACGGCCAGCGGGATCAGGCGCCCGCCCTGGATGTGCTGCAGCGAGCTGCCCACGATGTCGAACATCACGCCCACCTGGCGGCCAGCGCCTGCGGAGTGACCGGCAGGGCTCGGTGGTCGGCCGGCTGCTAGTAGGCGCCGTTGGGGGCCACGGTGATGATCAGTGGGTCGTTCCACTGCGACGTGTTTGACGTGGGGACCGGCGTGCTCATGGCGTGTCCTGTGCCTGCTCCGGCACCGGCAGCTCGCTGGCCAGCAGGGCCAGGCCCTGGCGCAGCAGCGCGTCGTAGCGTGCACGCTCGGCCAGGCGGCGGTCCTCGGGCCAGTCGAAGAAGCCCTTGCCGGTCTTCATGCCCAGATCGCCGCGCGCCACGCGATCGCGCAGGGCCTGGGCCGGCACATCGGTGTTGGACAGCGTGGGGTACATGGTGGCGGCGGCCGCGCAATGCACCTCGATGCCTGCATGGTCGCGCTGCAGCACGGGGCCGGCCGCCAGGAAGCGGAAGCCGAAGCCGAAGCGCACGGCGGCATCCACGTCCTCGGGCGAGGCAATGCCCTCGTCGATGAGGGCGAAGGCCTCGCGCGACAGCGCATGCTGCATGCGGTTGGCCAGAAAGCCGGGCTGGTCCTTCTTCACCAGCACCGGCACGCTGCCGCAGCCGCGCATGAAGGCGTGCAGCCACTGGCCCAGGGCCGGGTCGCTGCGCTCGCCCAGCACCACCTCCACCAGTGGCACCAAGTGGGCGGGCATGAAGAAGTGCAGGCCCAGCATGCGCTGCGCCGTGGGCAGGCCGCTGGCGATGGCGCTGATGGGAAAGCCCGAGCTGTTGCTGGCCAGCACGGCGTCGGCCGGCGCATGCGCCTCAAGTTCGGCGAACAGCGCCTGCTTGGCATCCAGCCGCTCGGTGATGCATTCCACCACCAGGGCCACGCCGTCCCAGGCCACATCCTCCAGCGCCGCGCAGACCGAGACCTGGGACGCGCACCGGGCAAAGCCGGCCGTGGCCAGCTCGATGGCAATGTGCTGCAGCAGCAGCTCGCGCCGTGCCGCGCCGGGGTCGACCACGGTCACCAGGGCGCCGCCCCGGGCCAGGACCACGGCCACATCGGCACCCATGGTGCCTCCCCCGACGACCACCGTGCGCGCGTGGCGCGGCGAACTGCTGTGCATGCTGTCTCCTGCTGATTTCATGGATTTGAGGCGCAGTCTAGGCAGACGTCATTGAACGGTAAAGACGCATTTTTCGATAAACTGATCGGCCATGAAGATCAATTGGTCGGCCCGCGAGGTCGATGTCTTTCTGGCGCTGGCCGATTCGCTGAGCTTTCGGCGCACGGCGCTGCAGATGCACCTGTCGCAGTCGGCCGTCTCGGGCACGCTGGCGCGGCTGGAAGAGATGCTGGGCGCGCGCCTGTTCGAGCGCACCACGCGCGCCGTGGAACTGACCCAGGCCGGCGAGGTCTTCGCCGAGCAGGCGCGCATCCTGCGCCACCAGATGGACGAGACCGTGCGCCGCGTGCAGGAGGTGGCCCAGGTGCAGGTGGGCCGGCTGGCGCTGGCGGCCCTGCCTTCGCTGGCCGCGGGCCTGCTGCCCCGCGTGCTGGCGCGCTTTGCGGCCGAGCATCCGGGCGTGCACCTGGAGCTGTTCGACAGCCTGGCCGGGCCGGCCTTCGACATGGTGCGCGCGGGCCGCGTGGACTTTGCGCTCACGGCGGCCAACCCCGCCTATGCCGACCTGGACTACCTGCCCCTGGCCTCCGACCGCTTCGTGCTGCTGCTGGGCCGCGGCCATGCGCTGGCGCGCGGGCGCGGCGATCTGGGCTGGGCCGACGTGGCCCATCTGCCCCACATCTCCATGCCGGCCGGCACCAGCGTGCGGCAGTACGCCGACGAGGCCCTGCTGGCCCACGGCATACGCTTTGCGCCCCAGTACGCCGTGGAGCACCTGGCCACCATCGCGGCCATGGTGGCTGCCGATCTGGGCGTGAGCGCGCTGCCGCTGCTGGCCGCGCAGGTGGTGCAGCGGCCGGAGGTGGTGGCGCGCCCGCTGGCACGGCCGGTGCTGCGCCGCCCCATCGGCCTGGTGCGCCTGAGCGGCCGCCGCCTGTCGCCGGCTGCCGCGCGCATGGTGGAGATGCTGCGCGATGAAATGGCGGCCCTGCCGGGCTGAACGGGGCGCTGGCAGCCGTTGTGCATGGCCCGGCAGGATATGGGGTGGTGCCCGGGCCTGCAAGCCTGGACAATAGGGGCCGTACCCGTCATCCCGGTGAGAACACCCCATGAGCATTCCTTCCCGCGTCAAACTCGTCGATGTAGGCCCCCGCGACGGCCTGCAGAATGAAAAACAGCCCGTGCCCGCCGCCGTCAAGATCGAGCTGGTGCACCGCCTGCAGGAAGCCGGCCTCAAGGAAATCGAGGTCACCAGCTACGTCAGCCCCAAATGGGTGCCGCAGATGGCCGACAACGCCGAAGTCATGGCCGGCATCGTCCGCCGCCCCGGCGTGCGCTACAGCGTGCTCACGCCCAACATGAAGGGCCTGGAGGCCGCGCTGTCGGCGCCGCGCGAACTGTGGCCCGACGAGATCGTGGTCTTCGGCGCAGCCAGCGAGGCCTTCAGCCAGAAGAACATCAACTGCTCCATTGCCGAAAGCATCGAGCGCTTCGCCCCCGTGGCCGAGGCCGCACGCGCCCAGGGCATCTACGTGCGCGGCGCCATGAGCTGCACCGTGGGCTGCCCCTATGAAGGCGAGATCGCCCCCGAGCGCGTGGCCTACCTGGCCGGCCTCATGAAGGGCATCGGCGTGCAGCATGTGGGCGTGGCCGACACCATCGGCGTGGGCACGCCCGTCAAGGTGCGCAAGGCCATCGAGGCCACGCTGCAGCACTTCGCCATCGACGATGTCTCGGGCCACTTCCACGACACCTACGGCCAGGCCGTGTCCAACACGCTGGCCGCGCTGTCGCTGGGCGTGTGGCAGTTCGACACCTCGGTGGCGGGCCTGGGCGGCTGCCCCTACGCCAAGGGCGCCACGGGCAATGTGGCCACCGAGGACGTGGTCTACATGCTGCAGGGCATGGGCATAGAGACCGGCATCGACCTGGACAAGCTGATTGACGCTGGCCAGTTCATCAGCGACCACCTGGGCCGCCCCACGCAGTCGCGCGTGGCCAAGGCACTGCTCACCAAGCGCGCCAGCGCGTCTGCATGCGAGGCGGTGTGAGCATGTGCGGATCTGAACTCCACCATCTTCCCGAAGGCGTGCAGCGCGTGGCGGCCTTCCTGCAGCAGGCCGGCCATGGCGAGGGGCCGCGCATGCTGGACGGCGCGGCGCGCACGGCCCAGGAAGCGGCCGACCAGCTGGGCATCCTCGTGGGCCAGGTGGCCAAGAGCATCATCTTCCGCCGCCGCAGCGACGGCGTGGCCGTGCTGGTCGTGGCCTCGGGCGACCGCCGCGTGGACGAGAAGAAGGTCGCTGCCCTGGTCGGCCCCGTGGGCCGTGCCGACGCCGATTTCGTCAAGGCGCAGACGGGTTTTTCCATCGGCGGCGTCAGCCCCGTGGCCCATGCCAACACGCCCGTGACCCTGGTGGACCGGGAGCTGCAGCGTTTCGACACGGTCTGGGCTGCCGCCGGCCATCCGCATGCGGTGTTCGCGGCCACGCCGGCCGCGCTGCAACTGCTGGCCGGCGCGCCCTGGGCCGACGTGGTGCAGGAGGTGGCGGCATGATGGGCCCCAAGGAAATGCTGGCCCACAAGGCCGGCGCAGCCTTCGCTGCGCGCGCTGACGACGAGCCCGTGCCATCGCCCTGCATCTCGGTCTGCCGCATGACGCCGGACCGCAGCCATTGCGAAGGGTGCTTTCGCACCATCGACGAGATCCGTGCCTGGTCCAAGTCCGATGCGTCCCAGCGCCTGGTCATCTGGAACGCGCTGCTCGAGCGTGCGGGCATCACGGTCGCCGTCCCCTAGACCCCCTGGACTGCACTGCAGGAGCCTGCCGCCATGAAGCAGATCACCTTCCATCTCGACTTCGTCTCGCCCTATGCCTGGCTGGCCTTCGAGCAACTGCCTCAGGCCCTGCAGGGCATCAGCCACCACATGCAGTACCGCCCCGTGCTGCTGGGCGCGCTGCTGCAGCGCCATGCCAACCCGGGGCCGGCCGGCATCGCGGGCAAGCGCGAGTGGACCTACCGCCATGTGAGCTGGCTGGGCCATGCCACGGGCGTGGGGCTGGACATGCCGGCCCGCCATCCGTTCAACCCGCTGCCGCTGCTGCGCCTGGCGCTGGAATGCAGCGACGACGGCACGGTCAACCGCTTCGTCGCGGGCGCGGTGCTGCGCCATGTCTGGCAGGGCGGCGCCGACGCGCTGGACCCGGCGCGGCTCGACGCCCTGCGCGCCACGCTGGCGCCACAGCTGCGCACGGATGCGGCGGACAACGCCAAGCGCCTGCTGCGCGAGAACACCGACGCCGCGGCCGCGCAAGGCCTGTTCGGCGTGCCGGCCTGGGAAGTCGACGGCCGCCTCTTCTGGGGCCTGGACAGCCTGCCCATGCTGCGCGCCTACCTGGAAGGCGACAGCTGGTTCGACAGCGGCTGGGACGCGGCTGCAAGCGTGGAGCAAGGCCTGAAGGTTTGAATGGCGGGGCTGGAACAACGGCCCCGCCCCATGCCCAACGCCTTCAACTTCGCCGCCTCGCCCTTCGACTGCCTCACGCCCGACGAACAGGCGCTGGTGCGCGATGGCGTGGACATCGCCTACTTCCCCGAAGGCGCCGTGGTGCTGGACGCGGGCTCGGCGCCCACCCACCTCTTCGTCATCATCAAGGGCCATGTGGTGCAGACCGAGGGCGACGAGGTGCTGGCCAGCTACGGCCCCGACGACAGCTTCGACGGCCGCGCCCTGGTGGCCGGCCGCACGGGCAGCCGCTTCACCGTGGCGGAGGAGCTCATCGCCTACCAGCTTGCGCGCGAAACCGTGGGCGAGCTGATCGCGCGCAACACGGCCTTTGGCGCCCTGCTGTTCTCCGACCTGGGCCACAAGCTGGGCACATTGGCCCAGCGCGCCGACCGGCACGAATTGCAGTCGCTGACGCTGGCGCGCGTGGACCAGGCCTATCTGCGTGCCGCCCATGTGGTGGATGCGGCCACCGACATCGTCTCCGTGGTGCGCCTGTTCCATGCAGAGCGCACGACCAGCGTGCTGGTCTCGGGACTGCCGCAGGGCGGCCTGGGCATCTTCACGGGCACCACGCTGCAGCGCGCCATCCTCGACGGCCGCCCGCTGGAGCGGCTGGCCGTGGGCGAGTTCGCCAGCCAGCCCGTGTTCACCGTGCGCGCCGACGACCAGCTGGGCGACGCCCTGGTCGTGCTGCTGCGTGCGCGCGTGCACAGGCTGGCCGTGCTCGATGCACAGGGCCAGGTGCTGGGCATCCTGGAGGCGCTGGACCTGTTCAGCTTCCTGGCCAACCACTCCCACCTGATCACCGTGCAGATCGAGCAGGCCGCCGACCTGCAGGCGCTGGAGCAGGCCGCCGCCCAGATCACGCGCCTGGTGGCCGCCCTGCACCGGGGCGGCACGCGCATTGCCCTCATGGCGCGCCTGGTGCAGCAGCTCAATGCCCGTTTGTTCGAGCGTGCCTGGCAGATGCTGGCGCCGCCGGACCTGGTGGCCCACAGCTGCCTCTTCGTCATGGGCAGCGAGGGGCGCGGCGAGCAATTGCTCAAGACCGACCAGGACAACGGCCTGCTGCTGCGCGACGGCTATGCGCCGCCCCAGGACCTCGATGCGATCTGCGCGCGCTTTTCCGCGCAGCTGCAGCGCTTCGGCTACCCCGAGTGCCCGGGCGGCATCATGCTCAGCAATCCGCTGTGGCGCGGCACGGTGGCCGACTTTGGCCGTCGTGTGCGCGAATGGCTGATCCTGCCCAGCCCGCCAGGGCTGATGCACCTGGCCATCTTTCTGGACGCCCACGCCGTGGCAGGCGATGCAGCCTTGCTGGCGCAGGTTCGGCGGGACCTGATGGCGCTGGCCCTGGACAGCGACGCCCAGGTGGCGCGCTTTGCCTCGGCCGTCGACGCCTTCGCGCACGAGCCGGGCAGCTGGTGGGAGCGGCTGCTGGGCCGTGGCGACGAGGGGGCGCCCGTGCACCTCAAGAAGGCCGGCATCTTTCCCATCGTCCACGGCGTGCGCAGCCTGGCGCTGGCCCACCACATCGCCGCCACGGGAACGGCCGAGCGCCTGGCGGCCCTGGTGGCCGAAGGCGTGCTCGATGAAGTCCAGGGCCGCGAACTGCTTGAAGGACTGCACTTTCTCATGGGCCTGCGCCTGCAGGCGGGACTGGCCGAGATCGACCTGGGCCGCCCCGTCACCGGCCATGTGGACCCGGCGCGCCTGAGCAGCCTGGAGCGTGACCTGCTCAAGGACACGCTGGCCGTGGTGCGGCGCTTCCGCGAACTGCTGCGCCAGCGCCTGCGGCTGGACGCCGTATGAGCGCGGCGCCCTTGCAGCGCTGGGTGGCGGGCCTGCGGCGCAACTGGCAGCGGCGCAGGCTGGCGGAACCCGCCTATGACTTCCTTTTCGGTGCGCCGCCGCCCGGCGAATGGGTGGCGCTGGACTGCGAGACCACGGGCCTGGATGTGCGCTGCGACCAGATCATCTCCATCGGCGCCGTGCGCATCTTGGGAGATCGCATCCTGTCCAGCGAGCGCCTGGAGCTGCTGGTGCGCCCCTCGCGCAGCGTGCCAGCGGACAGCGTGCGCATCCACCGCCTGCGCGAGCGCGACCTGGCCCGGGGCCTGGCCATCGAGGACGCGCTCGCGCAGCTGCTGCGCTTCATCGGCAGCCGCCCGCTGGTCGGCTACTACCTGGAATTCGACGTGGCCATGATCGAGCGCGTGCTGCGCCCCTGGCTGGGCACGGGCCTGCCCAACGAGCGCATCGAGGTCTCGGCCCTGTACTACGACCACCGCTTCCGGCAGCTGCTGCCCTGGCAGCAGCAGGCGCCCGAGATCGACCTGCGCTTTGCCACGCTGATGGCCGATCTGGGCCTGCCCCGGCGCGAGGCCCACGACGCGCTCAACGACGCCGTGATGGCGGCGCTGGCCTTCATCAAGCTGCGCAGGCTGGCTGGCGGGACGCCGGCCGCGCTGCATCAGCGCAAGGCGGACGGCGAATAGCCGAAGCGCGCACGGAAGCGCTCCGAAAAGCGCGCACGCGACTGGTAGCCACAGGCCTGGGCGATGTGTTGCAGGCTCCAGCCGGTGGTCTGCACCAGCAGCATGGCGTGGTGCATGCGCGTGTCCACCAGCAGTTCCTCGAAGCGGACGCCCTCGCCGGCCAAGCGCCGGCGCAGCGTGGCCTCGCTCATGGCCAGCGCGCTGCCGGCGCTGTGCGCTGTCCAGTGCTGCTGGGGCGCCTGGGCAATGAGGGTGCGCAGGCGCGAGGCCGTGCCGGGCGGGCCCGCGCGGCGCAGGATGTGGCCGCGCTCCGCGAGCGCGGCGAGCAGGTCCATCAGCCGGTAGCGCAGCCGTTCGTCGCTGAGAGTCGGCGACGGCACGCTGGCCAGCACCTGCCGCAGAGCGTCTTGCAGGTCGTCGTCCAGCGGCAGTTGCCGAAAGGCCTGCTCGTCCAGCGGCAGCGCTGCGGGCTGGGCGCGTGTGCGGTGGAACGCCTCCAGCAGCTCGGGCGACAGTGCCAGCAGCACGGAGCGAAAGGGCTGTCCGCCGCTGCCCGGTGTCTTCATCAGATCGGCGCTGGTATGCGCCTGCACCAGCAGCAGGCAAGAGGGCGTGTCCACCGTGGTCTGGTGGCTGCCGTCGTGCAGGTCCAGCCTGCCTGCCGCCACCAGCAGCAGGCAGGCTTCATGGAACAGGAAGCGCGGCGTATGCCGGGCCTGGCGCAGGCTGGGCTGCGCCAGGCTGCACAGGCCGGCCCGCACCACGGGGGCGGCAGAAGGCAGCAGCCAGTGGCTGCCGGGCACCGGGTCGCCGTTCAGGTTCAAGCGGCGCAGACCGCAGGGTTCAGGCTGTACAGGCCGGTGATGCTGGCCTTGCCCAGCACCTGGCCGGCTTGCAGCGCCGCGCGCACATTGGCGCCGGTCAGTTCGCCGGAGACCGCCAGCGTGGGCGTGGCCAGCGCATAGACGGTGAAGACGTAGTGGTGGACGATGCTGTCGTTCCACGGGGGGCAGGGGCCGTCGTAGCCGTAGTAGTCGCCCTTCATCTGCTCGTCGCCCGCGAACCAGCCCGTGTAGTCGTTGATGCCGTGGCGCAGGCCGCCGGGGGCGGCGGGGCCGCTCTTGCCGCGCGGCGTGACGCCGTCGGACTGGGCACCTGCCGCGATCTCGGTGGTGGCGGCCGGAATGTCCAGCAGCAGCCAGTGGAAGAAGTCCACGCGCGGCAGGCTGGCCGGCACTTCGCGGCCTTCCTGGTTCACATCGTCGCCGCGGCTGGGCACGTCGGGATCGTGGCAGACCACGACGAAGGACTGCGTGCCCGCCGGTGCGCCGCTCCAGGCAAGGTGCGGATTGCGGTTGGACGACAGCGCCACGTGGGATGCCGCATCGGGCACGGCGAACGCGAATTCGCCGGGGATGGCCTGGCCGTCCTGGAAGCTTTGGCTGGTGAGTTGCATGTCGGATGGATCCTGTGCGTTGAAGAGAGAAGTCATGCTGCACGAAGCGCTCGGCAGACCCCCGAGTCTAGGGGCGGGGAAAACGCAGGACATCGCCCATCCGCTCAAAAGGCTTCTCCAGCCGATCAAACTGAGTGTCTCTGGTGTGGCGAGGGATGAAAAAAAGCCGGGCGCATGGCCCGGCTTGTGCGTGGTTGCCGCTTCGGCAGCTCAGTGGCCGGAGGCGCCCGAAGCTCCCAGACCCGTTTCCGAACGCACCTGCTGCGCGGGGAACACGGCGCGTTCCCTGGCGGCCTGGGCACTCTTGTCGAGCACCGAGAACAGCCACACGCCCACGAAGCCGATGGTCATGGAGAACAGCGCGGGCGATGCATAGGGGAACCATGCCGAGCCTGCGGGGTTGCCCAGCGTGGCTTCCCAGACCGGGGGCGAGACGATGGTCAGGCCCACCGAGGACGCCAGGCCCATGAAGCCGCCGATCACGGCGCCCTTGGTCGTGCAGTCCTTCCACAGCACCGACAGCAGCAGCGGGGGGAAGTTGGCCGAGGCCGCGACCGCGAAGGCCAGCGACACCATGAAGGCAATGTTCTGCTTCTCGAACACGATGCCCAGCAGCACGGCGATGGCGCCCAGCGTCAGCGTGGTGATGCGCGAGACGCGCAGCTCGGCGGCGCTGTCGGCCTTGCCCTTCTTGATCACGGTGGCGTACAGGTCATGCGACACGGCCGAGGCGCCCGACAGCGTCAGGCCCGCGACCACGGCCAGGATGGTGGCGAAGGCCACGGCCGAGATGAAGCCGTAGAACACGTCGCCGCCCACGCTCTTGGCCACCAGCACGGCCGCCATGTTGGCCGTGCCCGCGCCGCCGTGGATCACGCCCTTGACCGTGTCGGCCATCTCGGGGTTGGTCAGCACCAGGGTGATGGCGCCGAAGCCGATGATGAAGATCAGCACGTAGAAGTAGCCGATCCAGGTCGTGGCCCAGAACACGCTCTTGCGCGCTTCCTTGGCGTCGGGCACGGTGAAGAAGCGCATCAGGATGTGGGGCAGGCCCAGCGTGCCGAACATCAGCGCCATGCCGAAGCTGATGGCCGAGATCGGGTCCTTGATGAAGCCGCCCGGGCCCATGATGGCCAGGCCCGCCTTGGCGGCGGCCGAGGGGTCGGCGCCGTTGTTGGCAGCGATCTCGGAGCGCACGCGCACGCCTTCGGCGAACAGCGCCTCGGGGCTGAAGCCGTACTTGGCCAGCACCATGAAGCCCATGAAGGTCACGCCGGCCAGCAGCATGCAGGCCTTGATGATCTGCACCCAGGTCGTGGCCGTCATGCCGCCGAACAGCACGTAGATCATCATCAGGCCGCCCACCAGCACCACGGCGATCCAGTAGTCCAGGCCGAACAGCAGCTTGATCAGCTGGCCCGCGCCCACCATCTGCGCGATCAGGTAGAAGGCCACCACCACCAGCGTGCCGCTGGCCGCGAAGGCGCGGAACGGCGTCTGGGAGAAGCGGTAGCCGGCCACGTCGGCGAAGGTGAACTTGCCCAGGTTGCGCAGGCGCTCGGCCAGCAGGAAGGTCAGGATGGGCCAGCCCACCAGGAAGCCGATGGAGTAGATGAGGCCGTCATAGCCGCTGGCCATGACCGAGGCCGAGATGCCCAGGAAGGAGGCGGCCGACATGTAGTCGCCCGCAATCGCCAGGCCGTTCTGGAAGCCCGTGATGCCGCCGCCGGCCGTGTAGAAATCGGCCGCCGACTTGGTGCGGCCCGCGGCCCATTTGGTGATCCACAGCGTGGCCACGACGAAGGCCGTGAAGAGAATGATGGCGGTCCAGTTGGTGGCCTGCTTGGCGGCCACGCCGACATCGCCGCCGGCGGCCAGCACGGGCCCCGTCAGGGCCAGCGCCACGGCGGGCGCCAGCAGCATGCGTTGTGCGGAATTCTTCATTTCGTGGCGTCCTTCAGGATGTCCTGGGTGAGCTTGTCGTACTCGCCATTGGCACGGCGCACGTAGAGGCCGGTGACGATCACCGAGAACACGATCACGCCCATGGCGATAGGAATGCCCAGCGAGGTCACGCCCGCGCCAATGGGCTGGGCCAGAAAGGATTTGTCGAAGGCAATCAGCGCGATATAGCCGTAATAAACGACCAGCATCAGCAGCGTCAGAAAAAGGCCCAGGCGATTGCGTCTGGACCGCAGCTCCTGGTATTTGGGATGGCGCTGTATCTTGTCTACCACCGGATCGGTCATGGTTTGTCTCCTGAAGTTGGAATCGCGGCGGCAGCCCCATGGATCTGCAGCCTTGCGGCGCATTCTGGAAAGCGCTTCTGACCGAGTGCTTACGCAGTGCAGCATGGTTCGCCAGGGTTTTTACGGTGCTTTTCACATGGAAAAAGACGGCATCAGGGTTGCTGCTGAGTTAGTAAGAAATCGTTCAGTTCGCCGTCAATTTCTGTAAGAGGTGAGTCAGATTCGCGTCAGCAGGCAGGCGGATAGTGAATCGGCGGGCCTATGGCAAGCCCGCTAAATATTCAATAAATCAAGGAGACAGACATGGCTATCAACGCATCGCAAGGCGCGGGGGTCAAGGCGACCCCGCGGCCCATGACTCCGGAAGAACGCAAGGTGATCTTTGCCTCGTCGCTAGGCACGGTATTCGAGTGGTACGACTTCTATCTCTACGGATCGCTGGCGGCCATCATCGCCAAGCAATTCTTCAGCGGGCTCGATGCGGGATCGGCCTTCATCTTCGCGCTGCTGGCCTTCGCGGCCGGCTTCATCGTGCGGCCCTTCGGCGCACTGGTGTTCGGGCGGCTGGGCGACATGATCGGCCGCAAGTACACCTTCCTCGTGACCATCCTGATCATGGGCCTGTCGACCTTCATCGTCGGCATCCTGCCCACCTACGCCAGCATCGGCGTGGCGGCGCCGGTGATCCTCATCGGCCTGCGCATGCTGCAGGGCCTGGCCCTGGGCGGCGAGTACGGCGGTGCGGCCACCTATGTGGCCGAGCACGCGCCGCACGGCAAGCGCGGCGCCTACACCTCGTGGATACAGACCACGGCAACGCTGGGCCTGTTCCTGTCGCTGCTGGTGATCCTGGGCGTGCGCACCTCCATCGGCGAGCAGGCCTTCGCGGACTGGGGCTGGCGCATTCCCTTCCTGCTGTCCATCGTGCTGCTGGGCATCTCGGTGTGGATCCGCATGACGCTGTCCGAGTCGCCAGCCTTCCAGAAGATGAAGGCCGAGGGCAAGGTCTCCAAGGCTCCGCTGTCCGAGTCCTTCGGCCAGTGGCGCAACCTCAAGATCGTGATCCTGGCGCTGATCGGCCTGACCGCCGGCCAGGCTGTCGTCTGGTACACGGGCCAGTTCTATGCGCTGTTCTTCCTGACCCAGCAGCTCAAGGTCGATGCGGTGACGGCCAACCTGCTGATCGCGGCGGCACTGATCATCGGCACGCCGTTCTTCGTGATCTTCGGTTCGCTGTCCGACAAGATAGGCCGCAAGCCCATCATCATGCTGGGCTGCGTGCTGGCCGTGGTGACCTACTTCCCCGTGTTCAAGGCGCTGACCGAGGCGGCCAACCCCGACCTGGCCGCGGCCCAGGCCAAGAGCAAGGTGGTGATCGTTGCCGATCCCAAGGAATGCTCGTTCCAGTTCAATCCCACGGGCACTTCCAAGTTCACCAGTTCCTGCGACGTGGCCAAGCAGCTGCTGGCCGCCGGCTCGGTCAGCTATGACTCCGAGGACGCAGCGCCCGGCAAGACGGCCTTCATCCGCATCGGCAGCACCGAGATCCCCTCGTTCTCCGTCAAGGGCCTGAGCCCCGAGGAAGCCAAGGCCAAGGACGCCGAGTTCAAGAAGACCGTGGCCAAGGTGCTGGCCGAGGACGGCTATCCCACCAAGGCCGACCCCGCGAAGATGAACAAGGTGATGATGGTCGCCATCCTGACCTACCTGGTCATCCTCGTGACCATGGTCTACGGCCCCATCGCCGCCATGCTGGTGGAGCTGTTCCCCACCCGCATCCGCTATACCTCCATGAGCCTGCCGTACCACATCGGCAATGGCTGGTTCGGCGGCCTGCTGCCCACCATGTCGTTCGCCATCGTGGCCCAGACCGGCAACATGTACAGCGGCCTCTGGTATCCCATCGTCATTGCCGGCGCCACGGCCATCATCGGTACGCTGTTCCTGCGCGAGACCAAGGATGTGGATATCTACGCGAATGATTGAGGGCTCCCCCTGAGGCGCTGACGCGCCTTCCCCCGTATGCACGGCGCCTTCTCTCGCTTCGCGGGAGGGGGACGACGCCATCGCCGCGAGGCGGCTCTTGCTCGGCGTCTCTGAGTTGGGCCGCGCCGGTTGCATGCGGTGTGCGCAGTATCCGACTGTGTTTTGTGGCGCTGCATTGACGAAAGCCCATGGCGGTTTGCCATGGGCTTTTTTCGTATGGCGCTTCTACTGGTTTTCCATGTCATGCCTGTGGCAGCAAAGCATCAGATCGCGCATTTTCAGAGGCGGCCGTACATTTTTTGACATGCCCGCACCTAGAATTCGCAGCAGCCGCAAATGGCACTGATCTAGAGCCGGAGTCGGCCCTGAGATTTCAAGAATACCCACTCAACAATCCCAAGGAGATGCCGAGATGATCAAGATGAACCGCGTTGCCCTGGCCGTGCTGGCCGTGCTGGGTTCCACCACCGTGATGGCGCAAAGCAGCGTCACGATCTATGGCCGTATCAACACCACGATCGAGCGCCAGAAGATCGGTGACGAAAGCGTCAGCAAGATGGAGAACAACTCCTCGCGTTGGGGCATGCGCGGTGTCGAAGATCTGGGCGGCGGCCTGAAGGCCGGCTTCGTGCTGGAAAGCGGCTTCGCTTCCGACACCGGCATGGGCTCCTCCTCCACCGGCGCGCTGACCTTCGGCCGCCAGAGCGAAGTGAACCTGTCGGGCAACTTCGGTATGCTGCGCCTGGGCAACTTCTTCCCCGGCTCGTACTTCGCCACGGCCGACTACGTGAGCATGCACAACCATGACACGGGTTCGTCCTCCGACGCGCTGTACTTCGATCCCGTCTGGTTCGCCAGCGGCCTGGGCACCGCCAACAAGATCTCCTACACCACGCCCAACTTCGGCGGCCTGACGGTGGAAGGCTCTGTCTCCATGCACGAGAAGGCCACCGCCCTGGCCAAGAAGAAGAACGGCTACGACCTGGCCGCCAACTACAACGTGGGCCCCCTGGCCCTGGGCGCCGGCTACAGCCAGTTCGACGAAGACAAGCAGCTGGCCTTCCGCGCTGCCTACACTCTCGGCCAGTTCGTGCTGGGCGGCTACTACCAGCGCAACGACGAAGAAATCCGCGGCACGCGCAACAACTTCCGTCTGTCGGGCATGTACACCCAGGGCGCTTCCGAGTTCCACGTGAACCTGGGCCACGCCAACAAGTGGAGCAACATTGCCGACTCCGGCGCCAACCAGTGGACCCTGGGCTACAACTACAACCTGAGCAAGCGCACCAAGGTCTACGGCTACTACACCAAGGTGGACAACAAGGCCGGCGCCAACTACATGACCGGCGTGAAGGGCGCGGACTTCTCGTCCTTCGCCGTCGGCGTGCGCCACGCATTCTGATCGCCGCGCGGCGTAAGCCGCGAGCAAAGCAGGTCTGTTCCAATCAGCACCTGCCTGCCATCAGGCCTCGTACCGAAAGGTGCGGGGCCTTTTTGTCTGGGCCCGTCTTTTCACAGCCTGATCAAGGAAATACCCATGAGGATCATCGCGGCCGGTTGCCTGGCCTTTGTTGTCGTGTCGCTGCTGGCCATCACCCAGGTGAAGGGCGTGCCGGACGGGCAGGCCATGCCTGCCTCCGTGCAGATGGCCAAGTAAGACCTTGAAAGAGGCACGAGCCCCGGACTGGTTCCGGGGTTTTTTTATGGTCGCGCGGATGCGTTGAGGAGGCGTTTTTTGTTTAACCTGTATGAAAATACAGGTATTGAGAAGCGTCCGATGCCTGACGCATGGACTGCCTAGAATGTTTGGCTCCCACTGACCACACAACATCCATGACGCACGGTCTGATTCGAATTCGCGGCGCACGCCAGCACAATCTCCAGAACCTGGATCTCGACATCCGTACCGGCGAGCTGACCGTGGTCACGGGGCCCAGCGGCTCGGGCAAGTCCAGCCTGGTGTTCGATACCCTGTATGCCGAAGGCCAGCGCCGCTATGTCGAGACCTTCTCGGCCTATGCGCGGCAGTTCCTGGACCGCATGGACAAGCCGGCCGTGGACCGTGTGGAAGGTGTGCCGCCGGCCATCGCCATCGACCAGACCAATCCCGTCCGCAACTCGCGCTCCACCGTGGGCACGATGACCGAGCTCAACGACCACCTGAAGCTGCTGTTCGCGCGCGCAGCCCAGCTGTTCGACCGCGACACCGCCGTGCCCGTGCGCCACGACACGCCCGACAGCGTGCTGGAGGAGCTGGCCGAGCGTTGCCGGCAGGCCGGTGATCCGCGCATCGCCATCACCTTCCCCGTCGAGTTGCCCGCCAACACCACGGCTGCAGAGGTGGAGCAATGGCTGTCGGCCAGCGGCTTCACCAAGGTCCAGGCCGAGCGCGAGGCCGAGAAGGCCGGCGCCGTGGAACCTGCCGCCAACGCCAACGCCAAGGGCAAGAAGGCCAAGGCGGCGGCGCCGCTCAAGGTCAAGATGCTGGACGTGGTGGCCGACCGCTTCCGCCTGGGCAACGTCGAGCGCGCCCGCGCCTACGAGGCCATCGAGGTGGCACTCAAGCGCGGCAGCGGCCACATGACGGTCTATGTGCTGCCTGAATCCGCCGTGGAAGCCGCAGGTGCCCAGCCCACCGAGCCCCAGCTGTGGAAGTTCTCGCTGGGCCTGCACTGCCCCGAAAGCGGCCTGAGCTACCAGGAGCCGATTCCCTCGCTGTTCTCCTTCAACTCCGCCGTGGGCGCCTGCGAGGCCTGCCGGGGCTTTGGCCGCGTGATCGGCGTGGACTGGGGGCTGGTCATCCCCAACGACAAGCTCACCCTGCGCACGGGCGCCATCAAGCCCGTGCAGACACCGGCCTGGAAGGAGATCCAGGACGACATGATGCGCCACGCCGAGGCCGAAGGCATCCCGCGCGACACGGCCTGGGCCAAGCTCACCGACGCGCAAAAGAGCTGGGTGCTGGACGGCTCGCCCAACTGGAATGGCAAGTGGACCCAGACCTGGTACGGCATCAAGCGCTTCTTCGAATACCTGGAGAGCAAGGCCTACAAGATGCACATCCGGGTGCTGCTGTCCAAGTACCGCAGCTATACCGAATGCCCCACCTGCGGCGGCGCGCGGCTGAAGACCGAAAGCCTGCTGTGGCGCCTGGGCGGCAAGCAGGCCGCCGATGCCGTGCTGCCGCCCGGCGACGAAGGCCGCTACCGCCGCTTCATGCCGAAGGGCGTGGCCTGGAGCCGCGAGCAGCTGGACGCGCTGCCGGGCCTGTGCCTGCACGACCTGATGCAGCTGCCCCTGGTGCGGCTGCGTGATTTCTTCCAGCAGCTGGCGCCGGCTGCCGATGCCCCGCTGCATGACGGCGAGGCCCAGGCCCTCAAGATGCTGCACGCCGAAATCATGGCGCGCGTGCAGTACCTGTGCGACGTGGGCATCGGCTACCTCACGCTGGACCGCCAGAGCCGCACGCTGTCGGGCGGCGAGGTGCAGCGCATCAACCTGACCACGGCCCTGGGCACCTCGCTGGTCAACACCCTGTTCGTGCTCGACGAGCCCAGCATCGGCCTGCACCCGCGCGACATGGAACGCATCACCGAGGCCATGCAGCGCCTGCGCGATGCAGGCAACACCCTGGTCGTGGTCGAGCACGACCCGGCCGTGATGTTCGCGGCCGACCGCATGATCGACATGGGCCCCGGCCCCGGCGCGCGCGGCGGCCAGATCGTCTTCGACGGCACGCCCGACGACCTGCGACATGCCGACACGCTGACCGGCGCCTACCTGGGCGGCCGCAAGCAGGTGGGCTTCGGCCTCAAGCGCATGGTGACCGAGTCCACGCCGCGCCTCATCCTCGAAGGCGCGCGCGAGCACAACCTGCGCAGCATCGACGTGGACTTTCCGCTGCAGCGACTGGTCACCATCACCGGCGTCAGCGGCTCGGGCAAGTCCACGCTGATCCAGGACGTGCTGGTGCCCGCGCTGATGCGCCACTTCGGCAAGCCCACGGATGCGGCCGGCGCCTTCGAGCGCCTGCTGGGCGCCGACCACCTGAGCGACGTGATGTTCGTGGACCAGTCGCCCATCGGCAAGACGGCGCGCTCCAACCCGGCCAGCTACGTGGGCGCCTGGGACTCCATCCGCGAGCTGTTCGCCATTGCGCCGCTGTCGCGCCAGCGCGGCTACACGGCCGCCAAGTTCAGCTTCAACAGCGGCGACGGCCGCTGCCCCACCTGCGGCGGCTCGGGCTTCGAGCATGTGGAGATGCAGTTCCTCTCCGATGTCTACCTGCGCTGTCCCGACTGCAACGGCACGCGCTACCGCCCCGAGATCCTGGAAGTCATGATCGAGCGCCACGCGGCCGGCGAGTTGCAGCCGCGCAAGCTCAACGTGGCCGATGTGCTGGAGCTCACCGTGGCCGAGGCGGCCCTGCTGTTCGCCCAGGACCGCGAGGTCATCCGCGCCCTGCAGCCCATCGTCGATGTGGGCCTTGAATACGTGAAGCTGGGCCAGCCCGTGCCCACGCTGTCGGGCGGCGAGGCCCAGCGCCTCAAGCTCGCGGGCTTCCTGGCGGAGGCCGCCAAGTCCCAGGCCAAGTCGAAGCAGGCGCTGGCCAAGAAGGGCACATTGTTCCTGTTCGACGAACCCACCACGGGCCTGCACTTCGACGACATCGCCAAGCTCATGCGCGCGCTGCGCAAGCTGCTGGAGGCCGGGCACTCGCTGATCGTCATCGAGCACAACCTCGACGTGATCCGTGCCAGCGACTGGCTGATCGACCTCGGTCCCGAAGGCGGCGACGGCGGCGGCGCCATCGTGGCCCAGGGCACGCCCGAGGAGGTGCGCCAGGTGCCTGGCTCGCACACGGCCCAGGCGCTGCGCGAGTACGACCTGGCCATGGGCGTGGGCGGCGAGGCCGTGCGCGAGGTCGCCCCCATGCTCTACAAGAGCCAGCGCAAGGCGCATGCCATGTCGGGGGCGGCCGCCAGGAATGCCATCGAGATCGTCAACGCCAAGGAGCACAACCTCAAGCAGCTGTCGGTGGAGATCCCGCGCGGCAAGTTCAACGTGGTGACGGGCGTCTCGGGCTCGGGCAAGTCCACGCTGGCCTTCGACATCCTGTTCAACGAAGGGCAGCGACGCTACCTGGAATCGCTCAACGCCTATGCGCGCTCCATCGTCCAGCCTGCGGGCCGGCCCGAGGTGGATGCCGTCTACGGCATTCCGCCCACCGTGGCCATCGAGCAGCGCCTGTCGCGCGGCGGGCGCAAGTCCACCGTGGGCACGACCACCGAGGTCTGGCACTTCCTGCGCCTGCTCTACGTCAAGCTGGGCACGCAGCACTGCATCCACGACGGCGCCGCGGTGCAGCCGCAGACGGAGGAAAGCATCGCGGCCCAGCTGCTCACGCAGTTCCGGGGCCAGACCATCGGCCTGCTGGCACCGCTGGTGGTCAACCGCAAGGGCGTCTATACCGAGCTGGCCGACTGGGCACGGCCGCGCGGCTACACCCATCTGCGCGTGGACGGCGAATTCCTGCCCACCACGGGATTCCCGCGCATCGACCGCTTCAAGGAACACACCATCGAGCTGCCCGTGGCCAGCATCACCGTCACGGCGGCCAGCGAGCGCGAGCTGCGCGGCCACCTGGTGCAGGCGCTGGAAACAGGCAAGGGCGTGCTGCATGTGCTGTCCGGCCTGGACAACCTGGCCGATGCCATGGCCGGCGGCCGGAGCACGGCCGGCATCGGCAGCCTGCAGGTGTTCTCCACCCAGCGCGCCTGCCCGGTCTGCGCCACCAGCTATGCCGAGCTGGACCCGCGCCTGTTCTCCTACAACAGCAAGCATGGCTGGTGCCCCGACTGCGTGGGCACGGGCGTCAAGCTCACCAAGGACCAGCGCAAGGTCTATGACGACACCCTGCTGGTCGAGGACAACCGGGGCCGCGAGGTCAAGTTCGAAGGCCAGGAAATCGAGGACCTGGCCGAAGTGACCTGCCCCACCTGCCAGGGCACACGCCTGAACGCCACGGCGCGTGCCGTGCGTTTCCATGGCGTGGGCATTGCCGAGATCGCCCAGCTGTCGGTCAACGACGTGCGCCAATGGGTGCAGGCGCTGGCGATGTCGGGCCGCGAGGCCGATATTGCGCGCGACCTCATCCCCGAGATCCAGAGCCGCCTCGAATTCCTCGAGGAAGTGGGCCTGGGCTACCTGACGCTGGACCGTGGCGCGCCCACGCTGTCGGGCGGCGAGGCCCAGCGCATCCGCCTGGCCGCGCAACTGGGCAGCAACCTGCAGGGCGTGTGCTATGTGCTGGACGAACCCACCATCGGCCTGCATGCGCGCGACAACCAGATCCTGCTCAACGCCCTGCACAAGCTGGGCGACAAGGGCAACACCCTGGTCGTGGTCGAGCATGACGAAGACACCATCCGCCGCGCCGACCACATCATCGACATCGGCCCCAGCGCCGGCATTCGCGGCGGCCGCCTCGTGGCCCAGGGCACGGCGGCCGACATCATGGCGGCCGAGGACTCCATCACGGGCCGCTACCTGCTGCATGCCATGCGCCACCCGTTCCAGCCGCGCCGCTGGGTGGGCGAAGGCCAGCCGCCGCAGGCGGCCGCCGAGCTTGCCGCCGTGGCCGAACCGGTGCCGGAACCCGCGCCTGTCAAGGTATCCAAATCCAAAAAGAAGGCCGCGCCTGTCGTTGTCGAAGCCGAACCCGCCTCCGACGCATTGGGCTGGCTGACCGTGCGCGGCGCCCATTTGCACAACCTGCAGAACGTGGATGCGCGCGTGCCGCTCAAGCGCCTGGTGGCCGTCACGGGCGTCAGCGGCTCGGGCAAGTCCACGCTGGCGCGCGACGTGATGCTGGCCAATGTGGCCGCCTGGGTGGGCCAGCGCGCCACCAAGGCCGGGCGTGATGCCATGGACGCGGGCAAGGCGCCTGCGCTGTCGGGCTGCAAGGGCCTGCAGGGCTTCGAAGGCATTGACCGCGTGCTGGAAGTGGACCAGACCCCCATCGGCAAGACCCCGCGCAGCTGCCCGGCCACCTACATCGGCTTCTGGGACACCATCCGCAAGCTCTACGCCGAAACGCTGGAGGCCAAGGCGCGCGGCTACGCGGCCGGCCGCTTCTCGTTCAACACCGGCGAAGGCCGCTGCCCGGCCTGCGAGGGCCAGGGCATGCGCACCATCGAGATGAGCTTCCTGCCCGACGTGAAGGTGCCCTGCGAGGTCTGCCACGGCGCGCGCTTCAACCCCGAGACCCTGGCTGTCTCCTGGCGCGGCAAGAGCATTGGCGACGTGCTGCAGATGGAGGTGGACGAGGCCGTCGAGTTCTTCGCCAGCATGCCCAGCATCGCCCACCCGCTGCAACTGCTCAAGGACGTGGGCCTGGGCTATCTCACGCTGGGCCAGCCCTCGCCCACGCTGTCGGGCGGCGAGGCCCAGCGCATCAAGCTCGTCACCGAGCTGACCAAGGTGCGCGACGACGTGACCCGGCGCGGCAACAAGGCGCCGCACACGCTCTATGTGCTGGACGAACCCACGGTGGGCCTGCACATGGCCGACGTGGACAAGCTCATCCGCGTGCTGCACCGCCTGGTCGATGCGGGCCACAGCGTGGTCGTCATCGAGCATGACCTGGACGTGATCGCCGAGGCCGACTGGATCATCGACCTCGGCCCCGAAGGCGGCAAGGACGGCGGCCGCATCATTGCGGCCGGCACGCCCGAGGATCTGGTGGCTGCGGGCACGCACACGGGCAAGGCGCTCAAGCCCGTGCTGGCCCGTTGAGCCTCAAGCGCAGGCCACGCCTGCGCTGCGTGCGGAGCCTGCGGGCAGGCGGCTGCTCCAGAAGACCAGCACCAGGCCCACGGCCGTCAGCGCGGCGGCGGCCCAGCCCAGGTTGACCAGACCCAGGCCACCGGCCAGGGCCAGGCCGCCGACCCAGGCACCCAGGGCGTTGCCCAGGTTGAAGGCCGCAATGTTCAGGCTGGAGACCAGGTTGGCGCCCTGGGGGCCGGCCTGGTCCAGCACGCGCATCTGCATGGGTGCCACCGTGGCGAAGGCCACGATGCCCAGCACGATCACATAGGCCATGGCCACGGCCTGGTTCCCGAAGGCCCAGCGGCCTGCCGCCAGCACCACCATCAGCGCCGCAATGCTCCACACCAGGGCGCGCATCACGCCCCGGTCGGCCAGCTTGCCGCCCAGCAGATTGCCTGCGGCCAGGCCCGCGCCGAACAGCAGCAGGGTCAGTGCCACCAGGCTGTCGCCCATGCGGGTCACCTGGGTCAGCAGCGGCTCCACATAGGTGTAGAGCGCAAACACGCCCGCAAAGCCGAAGGCCGTGATGCCCAGGCCCAGCCAGACCTGGCCGTTGGCCAGCACGGCCAGCTCCTGTGCCAGCGGCGTGACCTCGGGGCGGCCCTGGTCGCGCGGCACGAAGGCGGCCAGGATGGCAAAGGCCAGCACGCCGATCGCGGCCACGGCCAGGAAGGCGCTGCGCCAGCCGAACATCTGGCCGATCCAGGCACCGGCAGGCACGCCCAGCAGGGTAGCCAGGGTCAGGCCCGAGAACATCAGCGCAATCGCCGACGCCTTCTTGTCCACCGGCACCAGGCCCGTGGCCACCACGGCGCCCACGCCGAAGAAGGTGCCGTGGGTCAGCGAGGTCAGCACGCGCGCCGACATCAGCCATTCATAGCTGGGCGCGAACGCGGCGGCCAGGTTGCCGGCGATGAAGATCAGCATCAGCGCCAGCAGCAGGCGCTTGCGCGGCCATTGGCGCGTCAGCAGCGTGAGCACCGGCGCGCCCACGGCCACGCCGATGGCGTAGCCCGAAATCAGCGAGCCCGCCGTGGGAATGCTGATGTGCAGATCCTGGCTGACCTGTGTCAGCAGGCCCATGATGATGAATTCCGTGGTGCCGATGCCAAAGGCACCGGCCGCCAGGGCGAGTAGGGAAAGAGGCATGGACGGATTCCTTGTGATCCTTGGTGTGATGTCCAGTAATGTCGCACTGCAACATACCTTTGTGTAGATGGAATAATGGAAACGGATCTGTTCCTGTGTGGAATAGATGATCCTTTTCTCGGAGACACCATGCCCGCACTTGTTCCTCTCGCCGCCGCCGACACGGGCAGCGCCGATGCCAACCGCTTTGCCGAGCTGGAAATGCTGATCCTGGTCGCCGAGCGCGGCAGCCTCTCGGCCGCTGCGCGCCACCTGGGCATCTCCCCCTCGGCCGTGAGCAAAAGCATGTCGCGGCTGGAGGCGCGCCTGGGCGTGCAGCTGCTGCAGCGCAGCACGCGGCGCCTGCATCTCACGCCCGAAGGCTGCCAGCTGTTCGAGCGCGGCAAGCGCGTGCTGGCCGACCTGGAGGAACTGGAGGCCTGCGTGGCCGTGCGCAGCGAACCACGCGGCCTGGTGCGCATCAACACCAGCTCATCGACCGGAAAAATGCTGCTCGTGCCCCTGGTGCCGCAATTGCTTCAGCGCCATCCCGGGCTGAGCCTGGAACTGAGCTTCACGGACCAGATCGTGGACCTGGTCGAGGCCGGCACCGACATCGCCGTGCGCTGGGGCCAGCTTCCGCCCTCGGACATGGTGGCGCGGCTGCTGGGCCACACGCGGCAGGTCATCCTGGCCTCTCCGCAGTACCTGGCCCGCATGGGCCGGCCCACCCATCCCGATGAGCTGGGCCACCATGTGCGCCTGGGCTGGAGCTACCAGCGCGCCATACCGCACTGGCCGTTTCTGGTGGACGGCCAGCGCGTTGCCGTCGATATCGGGGAGGTGGTGCGCGTCAACGACGGCGACGTGATGCGCGAGCTGGCGCTGCACGGTACGGGCCTGGCCCGCCTGTCGCTGTACCACGCCTGGGCCGACGTGCTCGCCGGCCGGCTGGTGCCCGTGCTGGAGGAATTCAACACGGGCGACCTGGAACCCATCCACGCCGTCTACCTGGGCAAGCCCGACCGCCTGCCCCCGCGTACGCGCGCCGTGCTCGACTTCCTGCAGGCGCATGTGGACCTGCGGCATGCTGAGCAGCTGCCGGCGCTGCCCTGAGGGGTGGCCGGCAGCGAGGGCGTCACTCCTGCTCGGCTGGCAGAGGTGCGGCGTTGAAGGACAGGTTCTCGATGATGTCGTGCAGCACGGTGGGCACTGGGTCCACGGGTGCGTCGGCCGCGTAGACGATGCCTGTACCCACGCCCTTCGGGTCAAGCAGGCGTTTGACCACCAGCACCTGTTCGGGGCGGGTGCCATTGGTGCGGGAGCTGCCTTCACCCTCGTTCACGCTGTAGACGAAGTAGTAGGAGCGCAGCAATTGGCCGTAGTTGTTGACCTTGACGCACAGGACGCCGCCCGCCAGATTGCCCCGGATCTGGTGTTCGCAACCAAACAGCCTGTCCGCCGTTTCCATCAGGCCATTGCCGTTCGCGGTGGCAGGCGTTTGCAGCTGCATATTCACCACTTCGGAAGCAACGCCTTCGCTGCCGAACGAAGTCAGCGCCCAGAGTCCCCTCAGGCTGGATGCCACGGCGGGGTAACCGAAGTTGAAACGCGAAATCGCCACTTCCTGTTCGCCGGGCAGCGTGATGAAACCCGACACGCCGCTGGTGAAGCGCATGCTGACCTGGCCCATGTTCCGGTCTTCGGAGCCCGACATCGGGCCGCTGCCCAGAAAGCGGCCGCCCTTGTAGCGGATCAGCGGAGCGGCAAAGCGGTTATTGGTCAGCGCGCCCGAGGTCATGTAGAAGGTGGGCTGGCCGCTGGGCTCGTAGGCATACATCTGCATGACCAGCGTGCCGTTCTGTGCATCGATGGCCAGCCCGCGACCCGGCTTGCCGTTGAGTTCGGAAGTCACGACCCAGGTGCCATTGCTGGGCATGAATGCGTGCGCCAAGCCGCAGCCCAGCAAGATGGCTGCTGCCAATGCTTTCTTGAACATGGTCCCTCTCTGTCTGATTAAGAAAATGCATGGGCATTCTAGCCATCGTCTTTACAAAGAGAAACAGTGCGATGGTTTTGAGTGGCTTTTGCTGGAGTCCCTGAAATGGGTTCGTACGCCGGCAATGTGTTTTCCAGCGTGCGTATTCAAACTTCTTGAAAGCGCCCGAGTTCCATCCATTCACAGGCCTGCCCTGGCATTGCCCACGGGCCGAAAGGCGCGGGCACCCTGTCCATCCCGCCCGATCGCCCAGGCACACCACGCCGATACCGCTCCCGCAAACACCACATACAGGCACACCAGCCACGGGCTGCCACCGGCTGTCTTGACCAGCGCCGTCGCAATGATGGGCGTGATGCCGGACGCGAAGATCCCCGAGAACTGGTAGACGAAGGAAATGCCGGTGTAGCGTACCTTGGCGTCGAACAGGTCGCAGAAGAGGGCGGCTTCGGGACCGTAGACCGCCGCGTAGAGAATGCCGAAGGGCACGACGATGGCGATCCATATCAGCAGCACATTGCCGCCGCTGTGGGCCATGAGCCAGAAGGCCGGGAAGGCCGAGACCGCGGTGATCAGCGATCCCCACAGATACACGCGGCTGCGGCCCATGCGGTCGGACAGGCGGCCGAACAGCGGAATCGTGAAGCACATCACCACGGCGGCGACCATCACGCCGATCAATGCGTCGGTGCGGCTGATCTGCAGGGTAGAGGTCAGGTAGCTGATCGAGAACACGCCGAAGACGTTGAAGAAAACGCCGTCGATATAGCGTGCGCCCATGCCCTTGAGCACATTGCCCGGATAGCGCCGCATCATGTCCATGAAAGGGATGGCCGTTTCCGCATTGCGTGCCTTGACGGCTGCGAATTCGGGCGTCTCCTTCACATGCAGGCGGATGTACATGCCCACGGCCACCATCAGGCCCGAGATCAGGAAGGCGACGCGCCAGCCCCAGGCCATGAATTGCTCTTCGGTACACAGCCAGGACAGCAGGGCCACCACGCCTGAGGCCATGAACAGGCCGATGGCCAGGCCCACCTGGGGCAGGGAGGCGTAGAAGCCCCGCTTTTCCTTGGGCGCGTATTCATAGGCCATGAGTACGGCGCCGCCCCATTCGCCGCCCAGTCCTATGCCCTGGGCCACGCGCAACAGCAGCAGCAGGATGGGCGCGGCCACGCCGATCTGCGCATGCGTGGGCAGCAGGCCGATCAGGAAGGTGGACACGCCCATGATCATCAGCGTGACCACCAGGATGCTCTTGCGTCCCACGCGGTCGCCGAAGTGCCCGAAGATCACCCCGCCCAGCGGCCGCGTGACAAAGCCCACGGCAAAGGTGGTGTAGGCCAGCAGCGTGGAGATCAGCGGATCGTCGCTGGGAAAGTACAGCTTGCTGAACACGATGCCGGCGACCACGCCGTACAGGAAGAAGTCATACCACTCGATGGTTGCGCCGATGAGCGCGGAGGTCACCACCTTGCGGATGACCCTGGGATCGGTTGCCGTCGTCATGCTGTCTCCTGGTTGTCTGTCGCATTGCCGGGATGCAGGAACGGGCAGTCATGCGACCTTGAGCTGCCCTGTCTCTCCGTGCCTGTCTTCGCGAACCATGTCGGCGGCCTTCTCGGCCATCATCACCACGGGCGCATTGGTGTTGCCCGAGACCAGGGTTGGCATGACCGAGCAATCGACCACGCGCAGCCCGGCCATGCCGTGCACGCGCAGCCGCGCATCGACCACGGCCAGGGCATCGCTGCCCATGCGGCAGGTGCCGCTGGGGTGGAAGATGGTGGCGCCGTGGTTGCGGCAGAACTCCAGCAGCTCCGCATCGCTGTGCGCATCGGGGCCGGGCTTGACCTCGCGCTTCACGAAGGGGCGCATGGCCGGCGTGTCGGCAATGGCGCGTGCCGCGCGCACGGCCGCCACGTTGGTGCGGCGGTCCAGGTCGGTGGCCAGGTAGTTGGGCTGGATGGAGGGCGGCTCGAAGGCATCGCGCGAACGGATGCGCAACTGCCCGCGTGACTCGGGCCGCAGCTGGCAGACCGACATGGTGAAGCCCGAGTACGGATGGACCTGCCCGCCTGCCATGTCGGCCGACAGCGTGGAGACGTGGAACTGGATGTCGGGCGTGGCGGCCACGGGCCGGCCCTGCGCGTCCCTGAGCGCACGCATGAAGCAGCCGCCCTGGTTGATGCCCACGGCCAGCGCGCCCGAGCGGAACAGCAGCCATTCCAGCCCCAGCTTTGTCCTGCCCACCCAGGAATTGAGCTGGTCATTGGTGGTGATGGGCTGGCTGCATTCGTAGCCCAGGCGGATCTGAAGATGGTCCTGCAGGTTCTCGCCCACGCCCGGCAGATCGTGCACCACGGGAATTCCCAGGGACTGCGACAGCGCGGCCGGGCCTATGCCCGACAGTTGCAGCAGCTGCGGCGACTGGATGGCGCCTGCCGACAGAATCACCTCGGCCCGCGCCTGGGCCTGGCGCTCCTGCCCGCCTTGCCGGTAGCGGATGCCGGTGGCGCGCCGGCCGCGCAGCACCAGCTGCGTGGCCATGGCGTCGGTTTCAATGCGCAGATTGGGGCGGCGCCGGGCCTCGCCCAGATAGGCCTTGGCCGTGCTGCAGCGCAGGCCCTTGTGGGTGGTGAGCTGGTAGTAGCCTGCGCCCTCCTGGTCGCGGCCGTTGAAGTCCTCGGTGCGGGGCACGCCGACCTGGCCTGCACCGGCAATGAAGGCCTCGATCAGCGGATGCTGTGCGCCGATGTCCGAGACCTTGAGCGGCCCGTCCGCGCCATGGTCCGGGAAGGCGCCGCGCGCATTGCCTTCGGACTTCACGAAGTAGGGCAGCACCTCCTCATACGACCAGCCCGCATTGCCCAGCGCGGCCCAGTGGTCGTAGTCCTCGCGCTGGCCGCGCACGTAGATCAGGCCGTTGATCGAACTGCTGCCGCCCAGCGTGCGGCCGCGTGGCCAGTAGATGCGCCGGCCGTTCATGTTGGGGTCCGGGTCGGTCTCGAACTTCCAGTTGTAGACGGGGCTCCACATGGTCTTGCCGTAGCCGATGGGCAGGTGGATCCAGGGCGAGCGGTCCGGCGGGCCGGCCTCCAGCAGCAGCACCCGCGTGGCCGGGTCCTCGGACAGGCGCGCGGCCAGCACGCAGCCGGCAGAGCCTGCTCCCACGATCACGTAGTCATAGCTGTCGATGGGGTCCGGCATGCAGTGGCTCCTTTTGAGTTTCTTTTTAAGGAACTATTTGTTCCTTTAAGTGAAACTTATTCGTTGCCGACGTGGACTGCAACCCCGCGCAAACCCTTGCCGCCTCCTGGCGATCAGGCATGATCGAAAGCGTTTCCGGCCTTCCACACGACACGACACCGCCCCATGCCGCCATCCCTTGCCAGCGCTGCCCCGGACCCCACCCCTGCACGGCAGGACGAAGCGAACTCGGTCTCCGATCGCTCCCTGGCCGTGCTCGATTTCGTGACCCAGGCCGAGGCCCCGCCGGGCCTCATGGACATCGCAGCCGCGCTCAACCTGCCCAAGGCCACGGCCTCGCGCCTGTGCTCCCACCTGGAGGCGCGGCAATGGCTGCTGCGCCACGAGGGTGACCGCAGCTTCTCGCCAGGCCCCAAGCTGCTGAGCCTGGCCGTGCGCGCCCTGCAAGCCGACCCGCGCCAGGCCCTGCGCCATGAGCTGCTGTCCCAACTGGTGGCCCGTCTGGGCGAGACCTGCAACCTCACCGTGCTGGACGGCACGCGCGTGCGCTACCTGGACCGTGTCGAGACCCACTGGCCGCTGCGCATCCAGCTGGAGGCCGGATCGATGGTGCCCATCCACGCCACGGCCAGCGGCAAGCTGTTCCTGGCCCATATGCCTGCGGCCCGGCGCGCCGCCATCCTGGACAGCGTGGAACTCACCGCCTGCACGGCCAACACGCTGACCACGCCCGAGGCGCTGGCACAGGAGTGCGCGCGCATCGTGCGCGAAGGCCACTCCTGCGACCGCGAGGAATTCATGCGCGGCATGATCGCCGTGGCCGTGCCCGTGCGCGATGCCAAGGGCCAGTGCCGCGCCACGCTGGCCGTGCATGCGCCGGAGGTGCGCATGCCGCTGGCGCAGGCGCTGGAGGGCCTGCCGCACCTGAAGGAAACGGCCCAGCGCATGGCCGGCCTGCTCTTCTGAGGCGCTGGGCACCCCGGAAAAAAGGCCCCCACGCTGCCCTTGCTGCGCAAGGTCCGCTGCCCCCAGGGGGCGCTTTTTGCCTTGGGGCGGCCCGGCGGCAAAAAAAGGCCCCCACGCTGCCCTTGCTGCGCAAGGTCCGCTGCCCACCAGGGGGGCGCTTTATGCCTTGGGGCGGCCAGGCGGCAAAAAAAAGGGCCTCACTCGGAGGCCCTTGTCGTCACTGGAAGCCCAGCGTATGCGGCAACCAGGTGGACAGCGCGGGGATGAAGGTCAGCAGGCACAGCACCACGAAGTGCGCCAGCAGGAACAGCGGCATCTCGCGCGTGAGATCGGTGATGGACACGCGCGTGGCCACCGAAGTCACGAACAGCAGCCCGCCCACGGGCGGCGTGATCATGCCCAGCGTCAGGTTCACGATCACCACCATGGCGAAGTGCGTGGGATCGATGCCCAGGCTGAACGCAATGGGCGCCAGGATGGGCACCAGGATCATCACGCCGGGCAGCGGCTCCATGAAGATGCCGAACACCAGCAGCAGGATGTTCACCGCGATCAGGAACAGGGTGGGCGACAGCTGCCAGCTCACGATCAGCTCGGACAGGTACTGCGGAATGCCCTCCACCGTCAGCACCCAGGCAAAGGCCGCCGAAGTCGCCATCACCAGCAGCACCGAGGCCGTCAGCATGGCCGAGCGCGCCGCAATGCCCGGCAGCGCCGACCACTGCAGCGTGCGGTACACCCACTTGCCGCAGACCAGGGCGTAGAACACGGCCACCACCGAAGCCTCGGTGGGCGTGAAGATGCCGAAGCGGATGCCCACCACGATGAGCACGATCAGCATCAGCGCGGGAATCGCCTTGAAGCTGTTGATCCACATCGTGCGGCCGTCGGGGCGCGGCTCGGTGGAGCGGTAGTCGCGCTTCTTGCACACCCACCAGTTCACGGCGGCCATGGCCAGCGCGATCAGGATGCCGGGGATGAAGCCGGCCATGAACAGCCCGCCCACCGACACGTTCTCATCCTGCAGCGCGTAGATGATCATGCTCACCGACGGCGGAATGATGGGTCCCACGATGGCCGTGCTGGCCGTCAGCGCCGCCGCGTAGGAGCGCGCGTAGCCGGCCTTGTCCATCATCTTGACCATCATCGAGCCGGGGCCGGCCGCATCGGCCAGGGCCGAGCCCGAAATGCCCGAGAACAGCGTCAGCGACAGCACATTGGCATAGCCCAGGCCGCCGCGCAGATGGCCCACGAACTGCGCGGCAAAGCGCAGCAGCACATGCGTGAGCGCCCCGCCCGACATCAGCTCGGCCGCCAGGATGAAGAAGGGCACGGCCATCAGCGGAAAGCTGTCTATGCCCGTGAACATCTCCTTGAACACGATGAGCTGCGGATAGCGGCCGCCCACGAAGACGGCCAGTGCGGCGGAGATCGCCAGCGCGAAGGCCACCGGAAAGCCCAGCGTGAGCAGGACGATGATGGCGATGAAAAGCGTGATACCCATGATGTGCGTTCGAATCAGTTATTCATGGCAGAGCGATGGAACTGACACGCTCCAAGGCAGGAGACACCAAGCAAGGGCCTGGGCCGGCCGCGCCGCCCCGCAGCGAGGGTGTCGTCCCCTGGGGGAAGGCGCGCAGCGACTCAGGGGGGTCATATGGATGCGGCTGCGTCGGCATCCATCTCGTCGGATTCGGCGAACGAGCCGTCTGCGATATAGCCGCGCGCAATGAACAGCAGATGCACCAGCATCAACACGAAGCCCACGGGCATGGCCGCGTAGACGAAGGAGATGGGAATGTCCGTGGCCGCCGTGGTCTGGAAGCGCGTGGCCCAGACGTACTGCGACGAGGCCACCGCCATCACCGCGCAGAACAGGCCCACGCCCAGCACCACAAGGCGGCGTAGCCACTGCGCCTTGCGCGTGCCCACCGAGCGGTGCAGGTTGTCGATGGCCACATGGCCACCGAAGCGCAGGACCAGGCCCGCGCCCAGGAAGGTGACCCAGATCATCATGTGCCGGGCCACTTCCTCGGCCCAGACAATGGAGTCGCCCGTGGTGTAGCGCAGCACCACATTGGCAAACACGATGCAGGCCATGGCCAGCAGCAGCACGATCAGCAGCCAGCGGTTGCAGGCCACAAGGGCGCGTTCGATTCGGTTGAGCATAGGAGTGGGCGAGGGCAGGAGGGGAGTGGCGCAAGGGCCGGGCTGCCGCCGGAGGTCAGATCATCGGCGCGGGCGCCGTGCGGGGCCACAGGTGTTGCCCGCAGCGGGTCGCCCTGCATTGCGGGCCGCAGCCCGCAATGCGTCAGGGGGTTACTTGGCGTTGGCGATGGTGTCCAGCGTCTTCTGGCCGAACTTCTTCGCGTATTCCTTATAGGCCGGCTCCAGCGCGGTGCGGAAGGCGGCCTGGTCCACCTTCTCCACCACCTGCATGCCGTGGCTCTTGGCCTCTTCCACGCCCTTCTTCTCCACCGTGTCCACGAACACGCGCGAAGCGATGGCACCTGACTTGGCGCCCTGCGTGAAGGCCGCCTTCTGGCTGTCGTTCAGCGTGCCCCAGAACGAGGGCGACACCAGCAGGGCCATGGGCGCGTACACGTGGGCCGTCAGCGTCAGGTGCTTTTGCACCTGCCACAGCTTGGCCGAGGCCAGCACCGAGATCGGGTTCTCCTGGCCGTCGATCGTGCCCTGCTGCAGCGCACCGATCACTTCGGGCCAGGACATGGGCGTGGGCGATGCGCCCAGCGTGCGGAAGGCCGTGATGTGCACGGGGTTCTCGGTCACGCGGATCTTCAGGCCCTTGAGATCGGCCACGCCGTTGACGGCGTGCTTGTTGTTGGACAGGTGGCGAAAGCCCTGCTCGCCCCAGGCCAGCGCGACCAGGCCGCGCTTGCTGAACTTGGCCAGCAGCTCCTGGCCGAAGGCGCCGTCCAGCACGGCGCGCGCATGCTGCGTGTCGCGGAACAGGAAGGGAATGTCCACCACGCCCACATCGGGCACGAAGTTGCTGATGGCGCCCGTGGAGACGATGGCCGCCTCCACCGTGCCCAGCTGCAGGCCCTCGATCAGCTCGCGCTCGCCGCCCAGGGCGGAGGCGGGGAACTGCTTGAACTTGTAGGCGCCGTTCGTGCCCTTTTCCACCGCATCGGACCAGGCCTGGGCGGCCGCGCCGTAGTGCGAATTCACGGCCAGGGCGTAGCCCACCTTGACCTCCTTGGTCTGGGCCAGGACGGCGCCAGCCGAGGCAGCCGCCATGGCGGCCACGCAGGTCGAAAGAAGGGTGCGGCGGATCATTTGCATAGCGGCAGTCTCACTTGTTGTGTGTTGAAAAATGGCCCCCACGCTCCCCTTGCAGGGCAAGGTCAGTGGCTGTCCCGCAGGGAGCCGTTTTTCATCCTGGGGCGGCCCGGCGATGAAAAAAAGAGCCCATGGATTGTAGTGACCACTCCCCTTGTGGCGACCACGTACAAAGCGCTCGTCATGTGCGTTGAGGTACATCTGATTTGGCGATGTCGTGGGCAGCGACCGGCATATCAACCAATGGACAGACGCACCGGCTTTCCCACGCGGCTCAACATTTCAACCAGGGCGTCAATGGTGAACTTTGCAGTCTTTCTGTTCACCACATCCGAGATGCGCGGGCGGGACACCATCAGGATCTCTGCCGCGTCTGACTGCTTCAGGTGATGCTGTGCAATCCATTGCGCCAGCTCCGCCATCAGCTGCTCCTTGAGAAGATGGGTGTCGTTGATCTGCTGGCGCGATGCAGCTTGCAGCTTCAATGCCTCGTCTTCAGGAAAGCCCAGCTCCAGAAAGAGGTTTGCCTTCGCCTTGGTCACATGGCGGATTTCTGTATCGATCTTCATTTGTTGGCCTTTCTCATGTGGACCACGGCACGGTAGCGCGCCGATGCGATGTCCTTGTCGTGCCGGCTTGTCACCTGTGATTTCTTCTGGAAGCAGTGCAATACATAGACCGCTTCCTCGAACTTGGCCACATACATCACCCGGAACGCTCCGCTGGCGTCCCTCACGCGGATCTCCCGTGTCCCGGCGCCCACGTCGTCGAAGGGTTTCCAGTCCTCCGGTTCCTGGCCTGCCTGAACCTTGCTCAACTGAAAGCCCGCATCTCGCCTGGGGCCTGCGGGAAAGTCCCGCAGATCGTCGTATGAGGATCCGACCCAGCGGATGTCTTTGTCCTGCTCCATGGAAGATCCTTGTATAAAATTTTATACAGGCATGCCGAAGGCGTAAAGCGGCTGTATGGCCTTTCGAGTGCGTGCATCAAAGCAAAAACGCCCGAGGCGCAGGCATCGGGCGTTTTGCGTCATGGCAGGGGTGCCGTCTTCGTGCGCACGGCTCAGCGTGCCCCGATCCGCTCGAACTCGCTCTCCACCGCCGCATGCGCCTTCAGGATGCTTTGCGAAGGCGCAGGGCCCATGCGGCTGACGACCACCGTGGCCAGCCAGGCCAGGATGAAGCCGGGGATGATCTCGTACAGGCCCAGCCAGCCGAACTGCTTCCACACCAGCACCGTCACGGCGCCGGTGATGATGCCGGCCAGCGCGCCGCCGCGCGTCATGCGGCTCCAGAACAGCGACAGGATGATCACCGGGCCGAAGGCGGCGCCGAAGCCGGCCCAGGCGTAGCTGACCATGCCCAGCACCTTGGAGTCGGGGTTGCTGGCGATGGCGATGGCGATCAAGGCCACCAGCAGCACCATGGCACGGCCGATCCAGACCAGTTCGATCTGGCTGGCGTTCTTGCGCAGGAAGGTGCGGTAGATGTCTTCGGTCAGCGCGCTGGAGCACACCAGCAGCTGGCACGACAGCGTGCTCATCACGGCCGCCAGGATGGCCGCCAGCAGCGCGCCCGAGATCCAGGGGTTGAACAGCTGCTTGGTGATTTCCATGAACACCGTCTCGGCATTGGCGTTCACGGCGGCAGCGCCAGCGGGGTTGGCCGCGAAGTAGGGGATGCCGATGAAGCCCACGGCCACGGCGCCGGCCAGGCACAGGATCATCCAGGTCATGCTGATGCGGCGGGCCGAGGGAATGGTCTGCACCGACGATGCCGCCATGAAGCGCACCAGGATGTGCGGCTGGCCGAAGTAGCCCAGGCCCCAGGCCAGCAGCGAGACCACGCCCACGAAGCTGGCGCCACGGAACAGGTCGAACTTCTCTGCCGCCACGATGGCGTGCAGGTCCTGGCCCGGCTGCAGATGGCCCTGCACGGCCAGCCAGGCGATCACGGGCGCCAGGATCAGGGCCGTGATCATCAACGATGCCTGGATGGTGTCCGTCCAGCTCACAGCGAGGAAGCCGCCGATGAACACATAGGCGATGGTGCACAGCGCGCCCACCCACAGGGCCGTGCTGTAGGGCATGCCGAACATGTTCTCGAACAGGCGCGCGCCCGCCACCACGCCCGAGGCGCAGTACAGCGTGAAGAACACCAGGATCACCACGGCCGTCACGATGCGCAGCACGCTGGAGTGGTCCTCGAAACGGTTGGCCAGGTAGTCGGGCAGCGTCAGCGCATTGCCGGCACGCTCGGTGTACAGGCGCAGCCGCGCCGCCACCAGGCGCCAGTTCAGGTAGGCGCCCAGGATCAGGCCGATGGCGATCCAGGCTTCCGACAGGCCGGACAGGTAGATGGCTCCGGGCAGGCCCATCAGCAGCCAGCCGCTCATGTCCGAGGCGCCGGCCGACAGCGCCGTCACGAAGCTGCCCAGGCTGCGGCCGCCCAGGATGTAGTCGGAAAGATTCTTGGTGCTGAAGTAGCCGATGGCGCCGATGCCGAGCATGGCGACCAGGTAGATGGCGAACATGATCGCCGTCGGGTCGTTCCAGTTGAATTGCATTGAAGTGTCCTGCGTTGGTCGTGTTTTTCGGGTGGTGCGGGGCGCTTGCCAGGGGCCGGTTGTGCCGGCCCCGGCGGTTCAAGCCATGGTCATGAGCTGTGCATTACCGCCTGCGGCGGCGGTATTGGTGCTGATGGATTGCTCGTGGAACAGCGCAGCCAGGTCATAGCCGCGGCCCGCATGCAGCTCATCGCTGTTGCGGCTTTCCACGCGCACCAGGGCACCGTCGCGCGCGGCGACCTGGGCGCAGACCTGCAGCAGGGCGTCGCCATCGCCCTCGAACAGCAAGGCCGCCATGGGCGCTGCCGAATCGCCCAGGGAGTCGGCGCTGGCGCTGTGCAGCCATGGCACACCGGCATCGCCCGCAGCGGCGCGCAGCGCCTGCCAGGTGGCGGCGCAGCCGCTGTCGGCGCCTGTTCCGTTGTCGGGCAGCACGGCATGGCAGGCGTTGCCGCTGGCCAGGGCTGCTGCCACCTGGGCCACCAGGCCCAGCGGCGTACGCGGCAGTGCCCAGACGGGGCCGCGCGGCAGCAGGCGGTAGCGGTTGGATTCGCCCGTGGGGCCGGGCAGCGGCATGGCCGCGTCCAGGCGCGATGCGGAGGCTGCCGCGTCGCAGGCGGCCAGGGCCTGCACCTGCTCGTCGGCGGACATGGCATCCGGCGGCGCCTTGGTCAGCGTCTCGCGCAGCAGGCCCAGCAGCTGCAGCGGCGCCTGGACGGGCGACTCCGCCCGTGCGAAGACCGACAGCGCCGCGCTGGCAGGCCCCTGCACCAAGCGGTGCAGATACAGCGGGCCGCCGGCCTTGGGGCCCGTGCCCGACAGGCCCATGCCGCCAAAGGGCTGCACGCCCACCATGGCGCCGATCACATTGCGGTTCACATAGATGTTGCCCGCATGCACGCGCTGGGTGAGGTGGGCAATGGTCTCGTCGATGCGGCTGTGCACGCCGAAGGTCAGGCCGTAGCCGGTGGCGTTGATGCCATCGACCAGCGCGTCCAGCTGCTCACGCCTGAAGCGGATCACGTGCAGCACGGGGCCGAAGACCTCGCGCTGCAGGCGCTCCGTGCTGTCGATCTCGATGAGGGCGGGTGCCACATAGTGGCCGTTGAGCACGCCGTCCTTGCGCTCCACGCGGGTGACCTTCTGGCCCGCTGCGGTCATCTGCTCTATGTGCTCCTCGATCTGGCGGCGTGCCGCGTCGTCGATCACGGGGCCCACATCGGTGCTCAGGCGGTCGGGGTTGCCCAGCGTCCACTCCTGCAGCGCATCGCGCAGCATGGTCAGCGTGCGGTCGGCCACCTCTTCCTGCAGGCACAGCAGACGCAGGGCAGAGCAGCGCTGGCCGGCCGAATCGAAGGCCGAGGCCAGCACATCGGCCACCACCTGCTCGGCCAGGGCCGAGGAGTCCACCACCATGGCGTTCTGGCCGCCGGTCTCGGCAACCAGCGCAATGGGGCGGCCTGCGGGCGACAGGCGGCGCGACAGCTGGCGCGCAATCAGGCGTGACACCTCGGTGGAGCCCGTGAACATCACGCCGGCCACCAGCGGATGCGCCACCAGGGCGGCGCCCACGGTCTCGCCCGCACCGGGCACCAGCTGCAGCGCATCGCGCGGCACGCCGGCCTCGTGCAGCAGGGCCACCATGGCGGCGGCCGTCAGCGGGGTCTGCTCGGCGGGCTTGGCCAGCACGGTATTGCCGGCAGCCAGGGCTGCGGCCACCTGTCCGCAGAAGATGGCCAGCGGAAAATTCCAGGGGCTGATGGCCAGCACCACGCCCAGCGGGCGCTGCGTGGCGTTGTCGAAATGCGCAGCCACCTGGGCGCCGTAATAGCGCAGGAAGTCCACCGCCTCGCGGATCTCGGCCACCGCGTTGGGCAGGGTCTTGCCGGCCTCTCGCATGATCAGGCCCATCAGCGGCTGGCTGCGCTGCTCCAGCAGATCGGCGGCGCGGGCCAGCGCATCGGCGCGGGCGGCGGCAGGCGTGCCGGCCCAGATCGGCGCGGCCTGGGCGGCGCGGGTGGCGCAGGCCTCGGCCTCCGCAGCGGTGGCCTCGCGCACCCAGCCCACGATGTCGGACAGCTCGGCCGGATTGCGCATGGCCTGCCAGCCCTCGGTACGCGCCGGGTCGGCAGGCAGGTCGGCCTCTGCGGGCGCGGCCAGATAGGTCTGGCGCGTGCTGTGCAGCAGTGCGGCGGCCAATGAGGCCAGCTGCTGCTCGTGCGCCAGATTCAGGCCCTGGGAATTGGCGCGGGCCTGCGCGTCTTTCTCGCCCTGCCGTGCAAACAGGTCGGCCGGCAGTGCAATGCGCGGGTGCGGCGCACCCAGCCGGCCTTCAACGCGGGCGATCTTCATCACCTCGTCCACCGGGTCGGCCACCAGCTCGGAGACCGGCACGGAGGCGTCGCCGATGCGGTTCACGAACGAGGTGTTGGCACCGTTTTCCAGCAGGCGGCGCACCAGATAGGCCAGCAGCGTCTCATGGCTGCCCACGGGCGCATAGATGCGGCAGGGGCGGGCCAGCTTGCCTTCGGAGGCCGGGCCCGTCACCTGTGCGTACAGCGGCTCGCCCATGCCGTGCAGGCACTGGAACTCGTACTGGCCGCTGTAGTAGCTGCCGCCCACAGCCTGGGCCATGTGGTAGATGCTGGCCAGCGTCTGCGCGTTGTGCGTGGCGAACTGGGGGTAGACGGCGTCGGGCGCATCCAGCAGCTTGCGCGCGCAGGCCAGGTAGCTCACGTCCGTATAGACCTTGCGCGTATAGACGGGGTAACCGGCCTGGCCGCCTTCCTGGGCGCGCTTGATCTCGCTGTCCCAATAGGCGCCCTTGACCAGCCGCACCATCAGGCGGCGGCGGCTGCGGCGGGCCAGGTCCACCAGGTGGTCCAGCACCTGCGGGCAGCGCTTTTGATAGGCCTGCACCACGAAGCCTATGCCGTTCCAGCCCTTGAGCGAGGGCGCCGCGCACAGCGACTCCAGCAGGTCCAGCGACAGCTCCAGCCGGTCGGCCTCTTCGGCGTCGATGTTCATGCCGATGTCGTACTGCTTGGCCATCTCGGCCAGCCGCAGCACGCGCGGCAGCAGCTCGGCCATCACACGCTCGTACTGCGCGCGGCTGTAGCGCGGGTGCAGGGCCGACAGCTTGATGGAGATGCCCGGCCCCTCGAAGATGCCGCGCCCGTTGGACGCCGCGCCGATCGCGTGGATGGCCTGCTCGTAGGCCTGCAGGTAGCGCTGCGCATCCGCCTCGGTGGCGGCCGCCTCGCCCAGCATGTCGTAGCTGTAGCGAAAGCCCTGCTTTTCATAGGCGCGGCTGTTGGCCAGCGCCTCGGCGATGTCCTGGCCCGTCACGAACTGCTCGCCCATCAGCTTCATGGCGCGGTGCACGCCCTGGCGGATCAGGGGCTCGCCGCCCTTGCCGATCACGCGCGTCAGCGCCGAAGACAGGTTCTTCTCGCTGCTGGTGGATGTGAGCTTGCCCGTCAGCACCAGGCCCCAGGCCGCCGCGTTCACGAACAGCGAGGGCGAGCGGCCCACATGGGCGCGCCAGTCGCCCTTGCTGATCTTGTCGCGGATCAGCGCATCGCGCGTGGCACGGTCGGGAATGCGCAGCAGCGCCTCGGCCAGGCACATCAGCGCCACGCCTTCCTGGCTGGACAGGGAAAACTCCTGCACCAGCGCCGCCACGCCGCTGCCGGCCGGCGCATCGCGCAGGCCCTGTACCAGCCGGGTCGCCAGCTCGCGCACCCTGTCGGCCTGCTGGGCATCCTGGGCGCGTGCCAGCGGCAGCAGCACGGGCAGGCACTCGGGCTCGGGCCGGTGCCAGGCGGCCGTGATCGCGGCGCGCAGCGGCGTCTGCGGCAGGATGGATTGGGCGAATTCCAGAAAGGGTTGCACCTCTTGGCCGGCATTGGGTTGCGCCTCTTCGATCGCGACATCGCCAGGGCTGTCGCCTGCGCCTGCAAGCCGGATGATGGTTGCGCCGCGCTCCAGCGCATCGACGTACTGGACGACGGCCTGCTTGATCAGCCAGTGCGGTGTGCGACCCATCTGCTGGGCTGCGACGCGGATGCGCTCGCGCAAGGCGTCGTCGACTTTGATGCCTACGGTGGTGGACATAATGGATTGGAAAGGGAAAGTGGTTTTTCGATGACTGGGGTGCAACCGGATTCGGCGTGATTTCACATGGGTTGCACCTTTTTTGATAGGGGGTAAACCCTTTGTGTTTGCCCAGGTAGGCTGGGTCCCGTGGAGCCCGTCCAGGCGGGCCGCTCTCACGGCCTCTCGGGTCTTCCCCCGGATGGCTCCAGCGCCTGCGCTTACTGATAGTGGATGGTGAACTCTGCGGAAGCATTGGCGCTGCCGGGTACAACCCGTTCTTCCGTTTGAACGTAGCGCCCCTGCAGCGGAATCGAGAACGCCGTCTGCCCTTGCGGAACGTCGCCAGCCAACCATCGGCTGGTGCCGTCCGCCTCTGAGCCGAACCGCACCGGCTTGCCGTTGCTGAGGATTTGCGCGGCAATGCCGCGTGCCGTGGAGGTCCTGTTCAGCGTGAGGTTGGAGGACGTGTTGTTGCGGTCGGTCACATCGGTCAGCGTCACGTACACCTGCGTTGCGGTTCCTGTATCGCCACCCGAGCAGTCCAGCTGAACGCTCTGTTCCTCGCTGCTAGCGCTGGTGGCTCCCACGCCACCGGACGACCTCATGAGTACGGCGCCCATGTCGAACCTTATTTCTTTCATCCTGACCTTGCAGGTAGGAACGCGGGGACGAATGACGACCGGGGCCGCGAAACGAAAATCGACCAGCAATTGTCCGGCCGCATCATTGGCGCGGGATTGAGCGAAAGAGCCAGATAAGATTCCACCGCTGGTGATGGGACCCATTTTGATTAATTCGATATCATAATAAAAGCTCGCTTCATTCCAATTGCCACTTGTCTTTGGAACTGTTGAGTAGACCAAAAAAGGGAACGGAATTGTGAAGGCGCTTAATTTTAACTTGATGTTCTTGATGGTTCCAGGGGCTGCATAGAGACCATTTTCATGAGGGCCGATGCCTGTGAGGTAGTCTTCTATTCCAGGAACACATTCAAACTGTGGTTTCTTGGATTCTGGGATTTTATTGGTAAGTTTCAACGGACCGCTGTATTTGTAGATGGTGCTTCCAATGTTGTAGTCACCAGGCGCGAATTCGGGAACTGTCATGCCGGAGAGCTCGGCCGTAAAGTACGGCAAGCCGTCGCTGGTGTTCAATTTGCACAAGGCCCATGTTGAAGGGGTAGTCAAGGCCCAAGTCAATGGAATAAATGAACTTTTGAGGAGGCGAAGTGCATTTTTCACGGAGTTTCCTTTCGAGCATCAGGTAAGGGCTGCCCAATGCACGCATGAACGTTGTTTCCCCAAAAGCTCAGAAGTACCAGACCGTGCTACTGATAGCTCATCGTGAATGTGGCCGCACCATTGGCCTTGCCAGACATCACCTGGGCGACGGTCTTCAGATAGCGGGCCTTCAAGGGGATGTCCAGTTTGCCTTGCCCAAATACGGCGTTGCCTGCAAACCACTGGTTTGTATTGCCCGCGGCTGCGGAGTTCTGGCCGAATTTCAGTGGAGTATCGAGCCTGGTGATCTGGATGCCTACGCCTGTTGCGTTGGATGCCTGGGACGCCGTTGCGATGTTGCCCCCAGCGCGATTCAGCGAAATATTGAAGGCTTGTTCGCTGGCTGTGGTGCCCACGGGCGTGGAAGACGGAAAGAACACATTCCCCAAAGGAAGATTTATGGTGGAGGCGGATACGCGGCAGGTTGGCACCTGAGGGATGATTTGTACTGGTGTGATTGTTTGAAAATCGACCAAGAGTTGGCCAGAATTGCTGCCGGCACGGTATTGCAATATTGAACCGCTCAATTTTTCAATCTGCTGCGTGCCGCTGGCGCGTAAATGGGCGCTATCGAAAAGCTTGTCGGTTGCCGCACCATGTGGTGTTTCCTGGGCGAGCGCGAACCCTCTTTTGGGAAGAGGGCTCACCTCAGGTTCAGGTCTTGTCCGCCGCCTTCAAGGCGCTGATCTTCAGGCTGGGCTGCAGGATGGCCAGCGGACGGTCAGCCCGCAAGGTTTGCTGCGGCGGCTTGTGCTTGCCGGTGCCTGCGTCGTGCCCTGCCGCTACGGGAGTTCTGCCCGCGTTGCCGATGACTGGTGCAGTGGTGGGCAAGGCGCTGATCTTGACGCTCATGCGCAGGCCGTCCAGGTCGCGCTCCAGCTTCAGTGCCTGCTGGCTGCCGCTCGGCTGTGTGGCACGAGCGGGCAGCACTGCCGCCGCAGTGACTGCCGGGGCGCTGGCGACTGCCGTGGCCGGTGCCGTTGCTGCCATGCGTTCCTGGGTGATGCCGGCCAGAGACACAGCCGACGCAGCGTTGGAGGCCGGGGCGCCTGCCACGGCTGTCTTGGCATTGGTGGTTGCGGTTGAGGTTGCCGCGGTCTTGCCCGGCTTGGCAGATGCCACGTCGGTGGCCGCAGGCAGCAGCTTGTTGCTGGCCACGCAGGGCAGTTCCAGGCTTTGCGGCGGCTGGTGGGTGGTGCTGCGCTTTCTTTCAGGCAGGGTATAGGAGAGGTTGCAGCCCACCATGCCGGTGTCGGTCTTCCACTGCACCTGCAGCTCGCCCTGGTCTGATAGCCCGCGCGCCAGCAGCTTGCCGGCCTGGCCGATCACGCCCAACTCCTTGCCGTCCATGTCCAGCACGCTGGCGCCAAAGGGCACAGGCATGTTGCCGGCCTGCCGCGCGCGGATCACGGCCGAGCGGCCGTAGGCCGTCTTGAAGACCAGCAGCGGCACGGCACCGGCCAGCGGCGCGACGTGCTGGCTGGTTTCCTTGAGCTCAACGTCGGTGGAAAGGCCCTTGGGATCAATGGAGACTTCGTTCATCGAGAACGGTGTGAGGTAGGGCACGACGGCATAGCCCCGGCTGTCCACCTTCACTCCGGGCGCGTTGTTGATGCGCGCGCCCTCCGCGTTCTTGGCCTCCACGATGGCAAAGGTGTCAGACACCGATTGCGACAGCGTCACGCCGCCCGGGTGGGCCACGATGGCGCCACGCGCGCCTACCGAGAACTGCTGGTAGCCGCTGCTGGCGCTGACGCTGCCGCTGAGTTCGGTCTGCGATGCGCGGTAGGTGGCGTTGGCGCTGGCACTGGTGCTGCTGCCATTCATGCCACCGGTGTTGTGGCTGGCGCTGAGGCCGTAGGAGATGGCGTTGTCGTCGCCCAGCAGACCGGACAGGTTGGCCTGGGCCTGCACGCGGCCGCGCGAGTCGCGGTTGGTATTGGTGGAAAGCATCATGCCGCGCTCCATGCTGAGCGGAATCGACAGGCCCACGTGCAGGAACGTGTTGGACTGTCCCCAGGCATCACGCTGGCGCGCCGCAGAGAGGTTGTAGGAGATGTTGCGGAACGAGTTGCTGTAGCCAATGGCGTAGTCGACGTTGGAGCCCTGTCGGTTCCAGTACTTGGCAGTGGACGCCGTGAGGCTGAGGTTGCCTCCCCCAGGCCCGAACTGCTGTCCCATGACCAGGGAGGCGCGGTTGCGCGGCCGGTACAGGTCCGTGGAGGGCCGTAGCAGATTGGCCTGATCCCGTGCGCGCATGGCGTCGTTGAGGCCGAAGAATCCGTTGGTGGAGTAGCGATAGGCGGCAATGGCCACGTGGGTGCCGGTCTGGGCAAAGGATTTTGCGTAGCTGGCCCGCAGGCTCTGCCCGGAAAAGGAACCGTCGTGGGGGATGCTGGTGGAGGCGTGCGTGATGTCTGCACCGAAGGCGCCCCAGGGCGTGGTGAGCGCTGCGCCAATCATGGGCGAGATATGGCCCTTGGCCAGGGACACGCCGCCGTAGCCTGTCAGCATATTGGTGAAGCCGTGCTGCCACGTGGCCTGGGAGAACATGGGCGAGGTGTTGGGCAGGTGGCGCACCACGCCCGCAGTGAGGCTGTATCGGTTCTGCCCTTCACGCAGCGACAGCGGCACGGCCGCGTAGGGAACGGAGAAGCTGCGCACGGCGCCATTGGCCTCGGTGATGCTGACTTGCAGGTCACCACCGTAGCCCGTGGGATAGAGGTCGTTGATGACGAAGGCGCCGGGCGCCACCGTGGTTTCGTAGAGCTTGATGCCGTTCTGCGTGATGGTGACTCGGGCATTGGTGTTGGCCACGCCGCGCACCACGGGCGCGTAGCCGCGCTGGGAGTCGGGCAGCATGCGGTCATCACTGTTCAAGCGTATGCCGCGAAACGAGGTGGAGTCCATCAGGTCGCCACCCGTGTAGGTGTCGCCCAGTATGAGCTGGGAAGACCAGTCGGCAATGTCGCGCTGTGCGTAGGTGGAGATGTTCTGGTAGTTGCCCCGTCCAGTGTCCGCCCAGCTGAAGGAGCCGTTGTGCCGGAAATGCCAGCGGTCGATGTTGACGCCGCCGTTCAGGCCCAGGTAGCTCTGCGTGGTGTTTTCTGCGTTGCTGGAGCGCCCGTGGTAGGTGTTGAACTGGTAGCCGAGCAGGCCGACAGGCACGCCGACGCTCCATTGGTCGGGACTGACATAGCCGCGCACCGAACGGCGTAGCGAGGCCTGGGGCACGCTCAGGTCCAGTCGCTGCTTGCCGAAGTCGAAACTGGTCAAGGCGCCCGCAACGATCTGGTCCAGACGGTTGCAGCCACCGTCGGCCGCCAGCTTCAAGGCGGCCTCGGGCGGCAGGCGTGAGAGGTCGATGCCCACCTTCTCCAGCAGGGCCTTGTCCAGGCAGGGCAGCGCGTCCTGTGAGCCGGACTGGGCCTTGAACTGCACTTCGCGGCGGCCAACCCAGTTGCCGTTGATGTAGATGTCGGGGCTGTAGTTGCCGGGCGTGACCACGTTGGCGCGCGAGTAGCGCGAGACGTCAATGGTCTGCTTGCCGGTGTTCAGAAAGCTGGGGTCGAAGTCGACGGCAGCCGGCGTGGGCTGCCACTGGCCGGTGGACGTGGAGGTCGTGACTTCCTTGACCTGCTGCCCCTGCTGGGCCTCGGACTGCCAGCACACCAGCACGGAGAGCAGCAGCGCATGGCCGGGCTTCAGTTGGAAATATCCGGCAGGGCCTTGGCCTGGCCCCGGCATTGTTCCTTTTCCTTGCCTTGTATGCCGGCTTTTGATTCCCTTTTCTGAATCTGGAAAGACTGGCCTGATCATTTGCTTATCTCCTAATGCTGTGCGCCCGATGCAAAGCGAACGGCCAAGGCCGATGTGCCAGTCCCGGTAAAGAGACCGATGCCGTTTCGCCGGGTATTAACGCTGGGTATCGGTGTGCTGGCCGGGCTGAAAATGCAGTGGCATTAGATAATCAGGCCGGAAAGGACGGGGGATTCGCGTGGCTGTGCTCGCATTGCCCTGTTTATTGGGCGGAATTTCCGATTCTGGCTTCGTGGTTGAGACTGGCGCCCCAATCATTGATGCTGCTGAACATCACCGTGGCACCTGCCGCGCCAGCCATGTTGGCACCCGCAGGTTCCTTGATTGGAAAGGTGGCCACCTGGCCGGGAAGAACGGGCCCGACGCCTGCCTCGAAGGATTTGCCGCCGAGTTGCACTTCAACGCCAGCCACATTGACCACAAAGGCGCTGGGATTGCGTGCTTTCAATACAGGCTGGTTTTTGGCGTCAACGTCTACCGACCATTGAAGCTGGGTAGGAGCTTCCTGGGCATTGCCGGGCAGGTTGCTGGGTCGGTATATGAGCTTGACACGGGTGCGAAAGGCGAACTGGAGATTGTTGGAGTCGCCTTCCATTTCCGCCTTGGGCGGGACGTCCAGCACGTTGAGCCAGAACAGGGATTCCTTGTCGGCAGGCAGTGCTTCGCCCGAATAGATGATGCGCAACGTCTGGCTCTTGCCCGCCTCGATGCGCATGATGGTGGGCGTGATGACGAAGGGAACGTCGATGTTCTCAGGCGATTCCTGGTTGTTGCCCTTGTCCAGCCAGGTCTGCACCAGGGCAGGTTTGCTGCCTTCGTTGGTGAGCTGGATGGTGGCTTCCTTCTCGCCACTGGGGAAGATGATGCGCGTGCCCGTCAATGTCACGCTGGCCTGTGCCGCCGTTCCAAGAAGAAGGGACAACAGGATGGCAGCAAGCCCATATGAACGTTTGATCGTCAGCATCGGAGAACTCTCTGGGTTTTGAGCGAAAGAATGGGGCCAGGCCCATGTCGTGAAAGCAGAAGACACGGCATATCGACCACCGCAAGGCGGCCGATATGCCTGAAAGTCAGTGATTACTGATAGACCAGCGAGTAGGTCACCGAGGTGTCGGTACGGCCTGCGGTCACGGGGCCTGTGGCCACGTATTCGGAGGCGAAACGCATGATGGCCCGGCCATTGCCACCGACCTTGTTGTCGATGTCCACAAAGCGCGATTGGGCGGAACCGATCTTCAGGCGCTCGTTGTTGCTGGGATCCACGATGGCGATCTGGACACCGGAGGCCACGGCGGGCGCACCAGTACCGCTGGCCGCTGCGGGCTTGAGCATGCCGGTGACCAGGTCCACGTTGGGGCCGGCTTCGAAGAACACGGCGACCTTGGAGACGGGCGCTGTGGAGGTGGCGGTGGCCAGCTCACAGCCGCTGAGTTCCAGCGAGAACGCCTGGCGGCCGACCGTGGCACCCACGGTGGCCAGCTGGTTGTTCGCCACGTTGGGCAGCTTCACGCCGTCCTTGGCGGCGCCGGCGACCGTGGTGTCCACCTTGCAGGTGGTGGTGACCACCTCGCCCGTGAAGTTGATGGTGCCGTCTGCTGCTTGAGCGGTGTTCATGGCCATCATGACCAGGCCGGCAACCGATGTCAGCAATGCGATCTTTTTCATGGGTATTCCCTCGAGTTGAAGAGATAAATGAAATTCCAGCAGCGATGAATGCGCTGATGGAATAGGAGAGTGTGTGAATGGTTGAGTGGTTAATAAATCATCAGTGTTCCATGTTCACCTCATCAATCCAATGGTTGGTAACTGTCAGCATGGTCAATGATTTGCAGGGGTTGCGATCATGCTGGAATAGGTGGTGGCGCTGACATGGAGAAATTGTTCGGATGAGGGAGCGTTGGCGAGGGATGGGCGAGGTTTGTTTCTCTGGCATGTTTGAAATTGAATTGCTCAAAGACACCAGTGCCCAATGGCGCGGACGGGGTTCAGGAGAGAATATGTCAAAGAAAAAGGCGAAAAAACCTGTTCTTTGGGTATGTGATGGATTCTAGGTGTGCGCCGCCGTTATATGAAATAGGGCGCATTCTGATTATTGGAGCCTGAATCTAGGAATAGTCCTAGATTTGCTCTGTCGAATGGGGGAAAGAGGGTGCGCAGCCCGCCTGCGCCGGGCGGTTGCCTGTGCTGAGGGTGATGGTGTCTGCGGAGGGGGCGCGGGTCCCGCAGATCGGGAGGGGTGGTCGAGGGCGAAGGCCTGCAAGGGCAGCACCGGCCCTCGGCCCTGTGGATCAGGGGCGCTGGGACAGCAAATACTGCGCCATTTCGGCAAAGCCGTCGCCGCGCTCGGCCTGCGTGACATGGCGAGGCAGGTGCTTGAGCTGGGGCACGAAGCGCGCGATGTTGGCCACGCCCAGGCTGTGGGGCATGTGCTCGAACATCAGCTGGTCGTTGGTGGAGTCGCCGATGTAGATCCAGCGGTCCAGCGTGGCGTCGAGGTCGATGTCGAACAGGGTGCGCAGGATCCATCGCGCGCCTTCGAGCTTGTTGTGCGCGCCAAACCAGCCGTTGATGTGGATGGAGCTGACGGTAGCGTTCATGCCCGCCGCCTTCATGATGGCCACGCACCGGTCAATGTCCTGCTGGGGCATCTGCGTGAATTCGCTGTGGTCCACGGCAATGTCGCATTCGCGGCCCGCCGAGTCGGTGGCGCGCAGCGCGCCGGGCACGGTGGCCTCGATCTCGGCCAGCACCTGCTGCATGCGCGCGTAGTTGGCAGTGCGTGTGGCCTCGTCCTGCTGGTAGAGCTTGTCCAGCCCGCCCTGCGCATTGCGCCGCAGTGCCACGGCGCCGTTCTCGGCCACGATGGCATCCACGGGCCAGGCCTGGGCAAACGGCTCGCTCCAGCCTACGGGGCGGCCGGTGATCGGTACCACGCGCAGCCCGGACTGCTTGAGCTGGGCAATGGCATCAACGACATGGGCCGGCACCACGCCTTCCGTGGTCAGGGTGTCGTCGATGTCGGTGAGGATGCCGAGCGGCGATGCGGGAGGTGTCCAGAGGGACAGCGGCTGGAGGGTTGTAGGCACGGTCGTCAAAATGCAAAAAGCCGCCCGGGGCGGCTTGTAGAAGGGCAGCGTTTGCACGCACGGACCGTGCGCGCAAGGGCTCCATCCTACTGCCTGGCGAACTCGACGATGGCCTTGTAGAACTTGTCGGAGCCGTCCTTGGGGTTGTCGGGGGACAGTTCCATGCGGTTGACGCCGTGTTCGGCCGCGCCCAGGCGGGCGGGAATCAGCGAGAAGTAGTAGGGACTGATGAAGGTTGCGCCGTTGTCATAGTGCGACTGCATGGCTTTCAGGTGCGGTCCTTCGCGCTTCCACTGCTGCGGGTTGAACTCTGGGACGCCGTAACTGGTGATGCCAATTTGCCTCATGTAGTTGCGCATCCACTCGCTGTTGGTGGTGCCGCCATACATGTTCACGCCGGTTCGCCAGGGTGTATCGCCACCGATCGTCTTGTCGGAGGCAAGCAATTGCGGGTTCCAGGACGAGTTCACATTCGCCACGATCTGATGCGAGTAGATTTTTTCAGCCGGCAGCCCTGCATCTACGGCCTTTTGGTGGAAGGCTTTCAGAAGACCGTACACCTGCGATTCGCGGTAGGTGTTCCAGTCGTGCGCCAACGGGTTGTAGTAGAGGTCTTGCGGTCCGGCCGGCATGTCCAGCCAGGTGCGCACTCCGCGCAGCGTTGAGATCCGCTGCATCCATCCCAGTCGCTTGGGCGGCTGTGCCGATACCTTGCTCTGGTCGCGCGGAACGACCATAAACTCCACATTGGCCAGCAGGTACCGTCGTTCATGGGTTGCGGCAACGACCTGTGCGATGTGCTTTCCTGGCGGCAGGTCTCGATAGTCCAAGTCATGCCGAAAGCCAGTGTTGGGATCGGTGATCGCATCCAAGGCACGGTAGACATCCAGCCTGCCCAGGCCGCGGGCAACAGGCGCGACGAATTTGCCATCCACGTACAGATCCAGCTTTTTCACGGCCTGCTCAGGGTCCCACAGCCAGCCTGCAATCGGCAGCGTGCCACCTGCGAAGGCGTCATAGTGCTCGCCAAAGGAGCTCAGGCGCTCCTTGCGAATGTCCTTGGATGGGGCTGGGACGGCATCAAACGAAGGATAGTCCAGTCCGGTCTGCATTTTCAGCTGTCCCACATCCTTGTACTTGGACTGCAACCAGCGCCGAAAGCCTGCAACGGAATCCGGACTGTAGTCTGTGACTTGGATGGATTGGTAGGCGCCCATGCCGTTCTGGAAGTCAGGGAACATGTGGTGCAGTTCGCCCGGCAGCGTGTAGGCGACGATGCGCTTTTGCACCGCCTCGGGAAGCGCTCGGATTCTCTTTGCAACGTACTCCAGCGCCTTGAAACGGTACAGGTTGACGGCAATGGCGGGGTCATCCGACAGCGTGTACGGCATGATCCGATAGCCGAAATAGCCAAGCTCCAATCGTTTGCCATCACGCAACTGCATCAGGTTGCGAGGATCTTGGGCAAGGTCGACGACGATGGGGCCCGTGGAGTCGAAGTGATCTGCCATGAGATAGACCACAACCGGGCGCTCCACCTTGCGGATGACATTCAAAAAGCTTTCCACACGGGATGCGTCGATCTCCCAGCCTTGAGGGGTATGCCCATACAGCGTCAGCAGGGGCAGGGTGATGGTGTAGCCCACTTGGACGGAGCCTTGAGGTCCACCCGGCTCCAGCTTGTTCAGCAATTGCTCGATGGCTGGAGCACCATCAAGGCCTCTCGTGCGGCAGAAATTGAACAATTCCTCGAGCGTTCTCAACTTCGCATTGCCAGCAGCCTCATCGCAGATGAACCATCCTTCGATGCTGGGAGCGAGGATAAGCGGCGACCGAGAAGGTGAGGCCGCTTGCGATCCGCTGGCAGCGGCGGTACATGCAAGTGCAAGCACCGCCAAGGAAAGACGAAGATGTTTTTGCATTGGACTGTGCGACGGGGTGGCGTACTGGATACGTTGATCGTTACGTATCAATTGGCCGAGTCTTCCAGAGAAAGGCTGACAGGCTCGGAGGGAACACTGTCGACGTCATAGTGCAGAAAGGCGATCAGGCACTGGATACCGATGATGATGGGCAGGGCCGCAAGCATGACGGTGCCGCTGGTCGCGGGATGGCTGCCGCTCCCAATCCAATGCCAGAGACCGAAGAGTGTGCCCAACAAGACAAGCAGCGTACCGCTCAGGCTGTATATCGTGCCTATATTGAAGTCGCGCACCAGATAGTTGTAGACGTAGCGCCGCCATAGGCGCGAAGCATGCTTGCGCAGGAACTCAGGCAGCACCTTGCCGATCTTGAGGTTGGATTCTTCATCCGCGTAGACAGAATCCATGGGCACATCCTTGACTACGGCGCGCACCGTGTTCAAGCGAAACAGCATGTCGGTCTCGAAGAAGTAGCGGTTCTCCAGCTTGTCCAGTGGCAACTCGGCCAGCACGCAGGTGCGCACGGCGGTGTAGCCGTTGGTGGGGTCCATCACGTTCCAGTAGCCGCAGCTGAGCTTGGTCATGAAGGACAGAACCGCATTGCCGAACAGGCGCACAGGCGGCATATCCTGCACGGACTCCGGCCGGTAGAAACGGTTGCCCTTGGTGTAGTCGGCCTGTTTGCGCAGCAGTGGCCGCACGAACAGCGGCAGCAATGAAGGGTCCATCTGGCCGTCGCCGTCAATCTTGACCACGATCTCCATGCCGTCGGCAATGGCTGCCTTGTAGGCTGTGACGATGGCTCCGCCGACGCCACGGTTCTCTGGGTTGTAGAGCACACGTACGCGCGGGTCGGTGTTGTGTTCCTCAATGAAGCGTCCGCTGCCGGCGGGGCAGGCATCGTCCACGGCATAGATGACCTCGACCTCGGGGCCGATGGCATGGATGACACCGAGCACATGCTGGGTGACCTTGTAGCAGGGGATGGCGACGGCTATACGCATGTTCTGTTCTTTCTATTTACTGAGACGCTAGAGCGACACCGGCAAGTATCAGTGTGCCTCCGACAAGCGTGCGCCAGTGCAAGGGCTCACCCAGGAGCAACCACGCCAGAGTAGGAACAATGATGAAGGCAAGGCCCATGAAAGGATAGGCGAGGTGCAACGGCGCTTGGCGCAGTATCCAAATCCAGCCCAGCGTGGTGACACCATAGAGTGCAAGTGATGTGATCAACCACCCATTTAAGACCCAATCCATCCACGTCGCGTCAATGGGAATGGCAAAGGCCGCCTTCTTAAAGAGAATTTGGCCCAGAGAAATGCATACAACACAGATTATTGTGAGGAACGTGAGAAGAAGTGTCATAAAATAATGTCAGGTTCGCATCATGTTTTGCTAGGCTCATTTTTCCGCATTGAAAAAATTGGCAGCAAAACTAATGACAGTGTGAAGAATGGTAGTAAATATCGATATTCCGCTGCGATCGAGAATATGAAAATTGCCCCCAACTGGATGAGCATAGGAAGGGAAATTAATAATATTGGGATATCGCGCAGATTGAATCCTTGGCGAATTGCCCATATCAATAGTGCAATGCCAAGGAATGGAGTCCAGAATATCCAGCGGTATGTGTAGCTAACATCAAACATGCCGAAGAGGAAATCTTCTGATGTTTTTAAATTGAATTTACGGAAGATAGATTCTGATTTCACAAAATCCAGTACATGCTTGGCATAACCGAACCCTGGTAACCCCCCGTCGGCGAAGGCGGATGCCAAGAAGATATTAACTCGGCTGCCCATGAATTTTGGAATGTTGTGCCATACGTTATAGCGCAGAAACTCCTTGGTAATTATCTTTCTGTCGGTTTTTGGAATGGACATCACGCGCGGTCCGTCTGGCTTGAAGTTCAGTGTGTCCCAATAGTCGGGATCGTAATTCTTTATGTAAGTTTCCAGAGGATGATTTTTTTCCAATGTCTCGACTGTCAGAGGTGAGAGCCTGGGGCTTGCCGTCCACAAGTTCATGGGGCGAGGTTGCAAAAAATTGACAGTTTCGAAAATGGCCATCGGGTAGATGGCGCCATGGCTTGCAGACCGGTGGGCATTCATGCCTACTGCCATTAACGCTGTCCAAGAAAGGAGAATGACGCTTAATAGAATCTTGCTTCGACGTTCAACGAGGAATATTAGTATAAAGATCGGTATGAGAAAGATGATTCCGTTAGGTCGAGCAAATGCGGAAATAGGCAATGTCAGTGCAATGATGAACAATGAGGCTGCCTGGGCTTTTTTGGCTTTTGCTATAAGCCATATTTCAAAAAGCAGTCCGGCGATGGCGATGGAGTAGATCCCGTCTGGATAAAGCGAGCCAGCAAAGAAAATCAAATGTGGCGTTAGGCAGACAAAAAACAGAAGGAAGATCGTCGTCTTGTATATTTTCTGATCCCAACACCATGCCAGTATACGAGCCAGTATGGCGGCACTCATGAGCAGCATAGCCCCAATGGGTACCTCGGCCCTCTGATGTCCTTCATAGAACACTCGAACAAAATAATACCAGAAGGCTGGTTTTCCTGAGTTCTGCTTTTCAGGGTCTAGAACTTCCAGAAGAATTCCCAGGCTATCTTCGCCAAGAATCCCTGGCCAGAAGGTCATAAGCCAGTAACCGTAGAAGGTTAATAATAGCGAGAAAAGTAAAATAAAAGGGTTATTTATCTTCTTGGGCATAACATAATGGTGAGAAATGCTTCTTGATTTTGCTAGGTAAAAATCATTAAAGAGCCAATAATATTTCGCCTTATTGTAGGATATCTCCCCGATAAGGATTGATCGGCGTGCCATCCCGTATGAGGGCGCGAGCGGCTTGAGGCGTTGCAACGCCTAGCAACTCGGCGGCTCCCCATGTCACCAGAGTTCCTGGTGGGCAGGCAAAGCTGATATCAAGGTGGCCTGTGCCAGCAGGGCGCAATTGATCGTTTCCGAAGATTGCGTAGGTATGCATAGTCGCATCAAGCTTCAAATTGATAACCTGTTCTACTGGAAAACTATGTCGCGACACAGCTAGGCTATTGCCTAGTGTCACACGAGCTTTTCGGCATGAGCGGGGAGCATTTGGTGGAGTCGATACCGCAAACCGCAGGCGCCAAATCGCATCCATTATTTGCGTATGTGATAGCGCATCGGGATCGGGTGGTGCGATGGGTAGCCGTAGTACGGCGCTATGAGATTCCAGAAGCCATCGATCATCGCCCTGAAATGTGGCTGTGGCCGAATCGATGGTGCCCATCGCACTGCTGTCAAGCAATTTAAGGGTAGGTCCTGGACGATGAGGATCCATGCCCCAGGTTTCGTAGCGCAGCGAGTATCTGGTGAGTGCGGAAGGAACAGTCGCAAGAATCAAACCGGCAATCAATACCTTCGCTCCCCAGCTGGCCTTGACGCCCATTCCATCGAGCGTAAGCAGGTTTGATGGCGATACGGGAGTGAGTTTGGGTATTTGAAGCAGCACCGCAATGCTCACGCCTGTAAGTATAATTAGCCAAGGCTCCATGAAGAAAAGGTTGTAGCGATCATTGTAAAGGACAGGGGTTAATTGAATGGCCATTCCTAAAGTTGCCACCAATAGGCCACTGATCAGCGTGAGTTTTTTGTGAGGTTTTTCGTGACATCCAGGGAGTATTGGGAGACTGGATTTTGAGAGGCTGAGGCGCCATGCCATAACAATCGATGCGAATGCAATGGACATCAACTCGAAAACTCGGACGGTACGCTTGGGTTCAGTACGCAATTCCGGGGTGCTATAAAATATCCAAGTCTTGAATTTAAAAAGAAAGAATTTAAGATTGTCAAGCAGTGATGTATTTTTTATTATCTCAATTGCGACCTGTTTGTTAATTTCGTCCGCCCTGCGCATCAGTGGATTGCCGAGTGTTTCGGGGTCAGCTGTGCCAGGGATAACGCTAGCATCATAGCTAAATCCAGAGAATGCGGGTTCAAGTCCCATTTTGAATGGGCTGATTCCATAGTATAAGGCTGCTCCCGTTCCGGTGCTTATTCCCCATACGTTGAAATAAGCGCTATTTTTAATAACGGTAGCGGCTGGTAGTAATAAGGCGAGCATCAATGCAATGCATAGTTGACGGTTCACGATCTTATCAACTGAGACCCATCTTTCGGAGGAAGATGATTGCCTTCGTCCAATCCGCAGTGATACTAAAATGAAAATTGCCAAGGAGAGTAAGGCAAAGTACTGCAAAACGGGGCGGGTAAGCAGTGTAATTGATAGTCCGCAGGAAAGAAGTCCAAGCCAAAATATGCGTAATTTTGGATTAAGAACATATTCAATGGTTGCTGCTGTAAAAAGTAAAAGTCCAAATAGATAAAGGGACTCTGTCAGAACTTGCGGGATGTAGTAAATGAGCGTAGGATGGTAAACCAGCAAACAGGATGCTACAGTTCCGGCCCACCAGCCACCCAGTCGTTGGGCACAATGCCATATCAATATGACAGAAATCAAGAAGATGGCGCAATTGGCTATCTGGGTATCTGTTGGGCTCGCTCCCCAGAGCGCCGGCCAAATATAGCCCATGGGTGCTACGTGATAACTTTCGGGTGATTGCGTTAGAAAACCCCAAGGGTCGGACAGAATTTTCTTCGCATTGGGTATGTAAACCCAATGGGCATCTGAATTAAGGGGCGCACCAGGTTCTGGTAAATATTGAGTAAGACGCTTGATGGCTTCGTAAAGTATCCATGCGAGCCATCCTGCGGTTGCATAAAATCTCAATGAATACGATTTTTTTTTATTGAACATCGGACTACTGGTGCGCCTGGCGATTGTCGGTAAGTTAAGCGCTGACTTGCAACGCCAACCCCGCATGCTCGCGCAGCGGATGGAAATGGATCTTCGGAAACCGCTCCTGCGCCAGCCGCACGTCATACGGTGACGTGCACAGATAGGCCAGCGTGTCGGCCGCATCGCGCGCCATGCGCAGTGGGTAGGCGTTCTCGAATTCGCGCAGTTCGCCCGGCGTGTCGGCCGTGATCCAGCGGGCGGCCGTGTACTGGCAGCCTTCCAGGCGGATGTCGCAGTCGTATTCGGTGTTCAGGCGGTGCTGCACCACTTCGAACTGCAGCTGGCCCACGGCGCCCAGCAGCATGTTGCCGCCGGCTTCGGGTTTGAAGACCTGGATGGCGCCTTCCTCGCCCAGCTGCATCAGGCCCTGCTGCAGCTGCTTGGTGCGCAGCGGGTTCTTGAGCACCACGGTCATGAACATTTCAGGGGCGAAGAAGGGCAGGCCCGTGAATTGCAGGCTCGCGCCGTCGGTGATGGTGTCGCCCAACTGCACGCCACCATGCGTGGTGAAGCCGATGATGTCGCCCGCATAGGCTTCTTCGACGGCTTCGCGGCGCTGGCTCATGAAGGTCACGACCGAGGTGGGGCGCAGTTCCTTGGCGGTGCGCTGCACCTTCATCTTCATGCCGGGCGTGTACTTGCCCGAGGCCACGCGCACGAAGGCGATGCGGTCGCGGTGGTTGGCATCCATGTTGGCCTGGACCTTGAAGACCACGCCGGAGAAGCCTTCGTCCTCGGGGTGGATGATCTTTTCCACAGGCTGCTTGTTGACCAGCAGCGAGCTTTTGCGGGGGCCGGGCGGGGGCGACATGTCGACCACGGCATCCAGCACTTCCATGACACCGAAGTTGTTCACGCCCGAGCCGAAGAAGACCGGCGTGAGCTTGCCGGCCAGGAAGGCCTCATGGTCCCAGGGGGCCGAGGCGCCCTGGGCCAGTTCCATGCTGTCGAGCGCGTCGTCAAAGGCCTGCCCGAAGCGCGCACGCAGCTTGTCGGCCTCGGCCAGGGGAATGGCCTCGAAGTCCTGGGGGCGGCGTTCGCTGCCAGGCTGGAATACCGTCATGGTCTGGGTGAGCAGGTTGATGATGCCGCCAAACTGCTTGCCCTGGCCCACGGGCCAGGTGACGGGGCAGCAGGGCATGCCCAGCTCGCGCTCCACTTCGTCAAGAATGTCCAGCGGATCGCGCACTTCGCGGTCCATCTTGTTGACGAAAGTGATGATGGGGGTGTCGCGCTGGCGGCAGACCTCGATCAGGCGGCGGGTCTGCGATTCCACGCCGTTGGCGGCGTCGATCACCATCAGCGCCGAGTCCACGGCCGTGAGCACGCGGTAGGTGTCTTCCGAGAAGTCCTTGTGGCCCGGGGTGTCGAGCAGATTGACCACATGGTCGCGGTAGCTCATCTGCATGACCGAGCTGGCCACCGAGATGCCGCGCTGCTTTTCGATTTCCATCCAGTCGGAGGTGGCATGGCGGCTGGCCTTGCGGCCTTTGACGGCGCCCGCGATCTGGATCGCGCCCGAGAACAGCAGCAGCTTCTCGGTCAGCGTGGTCTTGCCCGCGTCGGGGTGGGAAATGATGGCAAAAGTCCGGCGGCGCCGGGTTTCAGAGGCGTATGACACAGTATTGAAAGCGCAGAGGCAGGGCGGTGCCTGCCAGAAAAGGGAGACGTAATGTCTGTCGCGGGCGGCCATTGGGGCATGGAGCCAAGCGAGGCCGCAAATGGCCGCCATTCTACTTTCGCACCGGGAATATCGGCGAACAGGGATGTAAGTCGTGTCCCTGGTTTCTTGATGCCGTCTTGATACGGCACGTCGCAATCTCAATCCGCTTTTGACAGCCCCGGCCCTAGAGTTTTCCCCATCGCAACAACAGGTGCCGCCATGCGGCGCCGATGCGGGAGAAATCCCTATGACCCTGACCGAAATCACCGGATGGCTGGGCGCCCTGGGCGCCCTGGCTGTGTTTGTCTACCTCGGATACGCATTGCTGCGGCCCGAACAGTTCTGAGGTGGCGCAGATGCAAGACCTGATCTTTATCGCCCTGAGCCTGGGCTGCTTCGGGGGCCTGCTGGCCTTCGTGGCGGCGCTGGGCCGGATTTGACTGCCTGAAAGGAGACCTCCATGTGGTTGACCTGGATGGAATATGCACTGGTGCTGCTGCTGATGACGGCGCTGGCCGTGCCCATGGGGCAGTGGCTGGCACGCTGCTTCACGAGTGAGCACCATGCCTGGATCGAGCGGCTGAGCTTTCGCGCCCTGGGCGTGAACCCGGCCGAGCGCATGGGCTGGCAGCGCTACGGGCTGGCGCTGCTGCTGTCCAACGGCGCCATGCTGCTGCTGGGCTATGCGCTGCTGCGCCTGCAGGGCTGGATGCCGCTCAATGCGCTGAGCAATGCGGCTCAGACACCGGACCTGGCCTTCAACACAGCCGTGTCCTTTGTGACCAATACCAACTGGCAGGCGTATTCGGGCGAGAGCAGCCTGTCCAACGCCACGCAGATGGTGGCCATCACCTTCATGATGTTCGCTGGCGCGACCACGGGCGTGGTCGCCGCGGCGGGTGTCATCCGCGGCCTGGCGCGCTCCAGTGCCTCGGACCTGGGCAACTACTGGGTGGACTATGTGCGCATGCTCTGGCGCGTGATGCTGCCGCTGAGCTTTGTGGTGGCCCTGGTCTATGTGTGGCAGGGTGTGCCTCAGACGCTGGATGGCCAGGTCTGGGCGACGACGCTGGAGGGCGCTCGCCAGCAGATTCTTCTCGGCCCCGTGGCCAGCCTGGAGAGCATCAAGCACATCGGCACCAACGGTGGCGGCTTCTTCGGCATGAATGCTGCCCATCCGTTCGAGAACCCCACGCCGCTGACCAACGCATTCCACATCCTGGGCATGCTGCTGATCCCGTCGGCGCTGACCTATGCGCTTGGCTCCATGCTGCTGCGCCGTCGCCAGGGCTGGGTGCTGTTCGGCGCCTGCCTGGTGATGTTCGTGGGCTTTCTGGCGCTGGTGTTCACGGCCGAGCAGGCCGGCAATCCGCTGCTCACGGCCGCAGGTGCCGACCAGCAGATCAGCGCCACCCAGCCGGGCGGCAACATGGAGGGCAAGGAGCTGCGCTTCGGCATCGCCGATACGGCGCTGTTCGTGACTACGACCACGGCCGCGACCACGGGCTCGGTCAATGCCATGCATGACTCGCTGACGCCCCTGGGCGGGCTGGTGCCGCTGGCGCAGATGATGCTCAACTGTGTGTTCGGCGGCGACGGCGTGGGCCTGATCAACCTGCTGCAGTACGCCATCCTCACGGTCTTCCTGGCCGGCATGATGATCGGCCGCACGCCCGAGTTCCTGGGCAAGAAGATCGAGGCGCGAGAGATCAAGCTGGTGATGCTGGCCGTGATGGCGCACCCGATCTCCATCCTGGGCTTCACGGCGTTGGCTGCGGTCTGGCCCGACACCATGGCCAGTCTGACCAACCGGGGGCCGCACGGCTTCTCGGAGGTGCTCTATGCCTATGCCTCGGGCACGGCCAACAACGGTTCGGCCTTTGCGGGCCTGAATGCGAACACGCCGTTCTTCAACACCACCATCGGCCTGGCCATGCTGGCTGGCCGCTATCTGACACTGCTGCCCATGCTGGCCCTGGCCGGCAGCCTGGCGGCCAAGCCCACCGTGCCTGCGGGGCCGGGCACCTTCCCGACGGCCACGCCGCTGTTCATGGGCTTGCTGGTCTTCGTGGTGGTAGTGGTCGGTGGACTGACCTTCCTGCCTTCGCTGGCCCTGGGCCCTGTGGTCGAGCAACTGCAGATGCTGTCAGGACAGGTCTATCCCTGAACACCCCTGAGCCCGTTTTTTTCCTGGCCGCCTGCTGTGCCTGACACAGCAGCGCGGCGGAGGTTTCCGAAATGCAAGTTCAAACACACACTTCCGGCCCGTTGCCGGTGCTGCGCACCGATGCGCAGGTTCCATCCCAGACCGATGCCGGCGGGCTGCGCTCGCTGTTCGGCCCCAGCCTGCGGTCGGCGCTGTTCGTCGCCGTGGTCACGGGCCTGGCGTATCCGCTGGTCACCACGCTCGTGGCCCAGGCCGCGTTTCCCAAGGCCGCCAATGGCAGCCTGATCACGCGCCAGGGCTCGGTCGTGGGCTCGGCCCTGATCGGGCAGGAGTTCGCTTCGCCCCGTTATTTCCAGGGTCGGCCCAGCGCCACCACGGCGCCGGATCCCGACAAGGCCAATGCCACGGTGGCCGCGCCCTACAACGCCGCGCTGTCGGCTGCCACCAACCAGGGGTCGACCCACGCGGCGCTCAAGGAGTCCGTGGCGGCGCGCGTGGCGGCCTACCGCGAACTCAATGGTCTGGCGGCAGATGCCGCTGTACCTGTGGATGCCGTGACGGCCTCGGCCTCCGGCCTGGATCCGCACATCTCTGTGGCCAATGCCGAGCTGCAGCTGTCGCGCGTGGCACGCGAGCGCCAGCTGCCTGTGGCCAAGGTCCAGGAACTGCTGCGCCAGCAGATGCAGCCGCGCGTTCTGGGCCTGCTGGGTGAGCCGCGCGTGAACGTGCTGCAGTTGAATCTGGCGCTGGACGATCTCTCGGCCGCGACGCTGCAGCCTGCGGCAGCCAATGCCGCCAAGGAGTAAGCCATGTCGCGCAAAACTGCTTTGTCCCTGTTCGATCCTTCGCTGGTGCGCCAGGCGCTGGGTGACTCCATCCGCAAGCTGGCACCGAGCGCGCAATGGCGCAACCCGGTGATGTTCGTGGTCTATCTGGGCGCCATCTTCACCAGCCTGCTCTGGGCCCAGGCCCTGGCGGGCGAGGGCGAGGCGCCTGCGGGCTTCATCCTGGCCATTGCGCTGTGGCTGTGGTTCACCGTGCTGTTCGCCAATTTTGCGGAGGCGCTGGCCGAGGGGCGCAGCCGCGCCCAGGCCGCGAGCCTGCGCAGCATGAAGCGCAGCACGGTCGCCAAGAAGCTGGAGCAGGCCAGCTACCAAAGCCGCTGGCATCCCGTGGGTGCGGAAGAACTGCGCTCGGGCATGTGGGTGCTGGTCGAGGCCGGCGACACCATACCGCTGGACGGCACGGTGATCGAGGGCGTGGCCTCGGTGGACGAGAGCGCCATCACCGGCGAATCGGCCCCCGTGATCCGCGAGGCCGGCGGCGACTTCTCTTCGGTCACCGGCGGCACGCGCGTGCTGTCGGACTGGCTGGTGGTGCAGATCACCGTGAACCCCGGCGAGTCCTTCCTGGACCGCATGATCTCCATGGTGGAGTCGGCCCGCCGCCACAAGACGCCCAACGAACTGGCGCTGACCATCTTGCTGGTCGGACTGACACTGCTGTTCCTGCTGGTCATCGTCACGCTGCGGCCCTATTCGGCCTTTGCGGTGGAGCTGACGGGCAGCGGGCAGGTCGTGGGACTGACGGTGCTGGTCGCCCTGCTGGTGTGCCTGATCCCGACCACCATCGGCGGCCTGCTGTCGGCCATTGGCGTGGCAGGCATGAGCCGCATGATGCAGGCCAACGTGATCGCCACTTCGGGCCGCGCCGTGGAGGCGGCCGGCGACGTGGACGTGCTGCTGCTGGACAAGACCGGCACCATCACGCTGGGCAACCGCCAGGCCAGCGAATTCCTGCCCGCTCCCGGCGTGACGGCCGCGCAGCTGGTCGATGCGGCGCAGCTGGCATCACTGGCCGACGAGACACCCGAGGGCCGCAGCGTGGTCGTGCTGGCCAAGGAAATGCATGGCCTGCGCGAGCGTGACCTGGCAACCCTGCATGCCGTCTTCGTGCCCTTCACGGCCCAGACGCGCATGAGCGGCGTGGACATGCCGCAGCCCGACGGCGGCACGCGCAGCCTGCGCAAGGGCGCGGCCGACGCCGTGCGCCGCCACGTCGAAGCCATGGGCGGCAAGTTCCCGCCCGCCATGCTCAAGGTGGTGGAGGATGTCTCGCGGCGCGGCAGCACGCCGCTGGTGGTGGCCGATGGCGCCCGCGTGCTGGGCGTGATCGAGCTCAAGGACGTGGTCAAGCACGGCATACGCGAACGCTTTGCCGAGCTGCGCCGCATGGGCATCAAGACCGTGATGATCACGGGCGACAATCCGCTCACGGCCGCCGCCATTGCGGCCGAGGCCGGCGTGGACGACTACCTTGCCGAAGCCACGCCCGAGGACAAGCTGCGCCTGATCCGCGAACACCAGGCCGCCGGCCGGCTGGTGGCCATGACCGGCGACGGCACCAATGACGCACCCGCCCTGGCCCAGGCCGACGTGGCCGTGGCCATGAACAGCGGCACCCAGGCGGCCAAGGAAGCCGGCAACATGGTGGACCTGGACAGCAACCCGACCAAGCTCATCGAGGTCGTGGAGACCGGCAAGCAGATGCTGATGACGCGCGGCGCGCTGACCACCTTCAGCGTGGCCAACGACGTGGCCAAGTACTTCGCCATCATCCCGGCCGCCTTCGTGGGCACGTATCCGCAGCTGTCGGCGCTCAATGTCATGGGACTGGCCAGCCCGGGCTCGGCCATCCTGAGCGCCGTGATCTTCAACGCGCTGATCATCATCGTCCTGATACCGCTGGCCTTGCGTGGCGTGCCCTACCACGCCATCGGCGCCTCGGCCCTGCTGCGGCGCAACCTGCTGGTCTACGGGCTGGGGGGCCTGGTCGTCCCCTTCATCGGCATCAAGCTGATCGACATGCTGCTGGTGGCTTTCGGCCTGGCCTGATCTTTGGCGGCAAGCCTGCCCGCCCGGGCAGGCACCGCCTTGCTTTCTCTGTACAAAAACCAAGATGAAATCCGCTTCTTCCATGACGGCCGCTTGTGCCGTCCCCCGCTTCTTCCCCCGTGCCTCACTGGCTGCACTGCTGTCGCTGGCGGCTGCGTCCTGCCATGCCCAGGCCGAGACCTCCCCAGTCAACGCTGCCAGTGCCGATGCCCAGCAATCGCCCGCACCCGCCTACGCGCTCACCGGCAGCGTGGCGCTGCTCAGCGACTACCGTTTCCGTGGCATCTCGCAAAGCTGGATGGGGCCGGCGCTGCAGGGCGGGCTGGAGCTGTCGCTGCCGCGCGGCGCCTACCTGGGCGTGTCCGGCTCCAGCGTGTCGCGCCACAGCTATCTGGACGGCCGCGCGCTGGAGCTGGACCTGTACGGCGGCTGGCGCACCGAGCTGCTGCCGGGCTGGACGGGCGACATCGGCCTGCTGCACTACAACTACCCCGGCGCGCGCGTGCCCCGCGGGGATGGCAGCGGCGGCGTGCGCTACGACACCACCGAGGCCTATCTGGGCGTCACCCACGGCGGCTTCAGCGCCAAATGGTCGCTGGCGCTGACGCCTTACTTCGGCCTGCGCGACAGCACGGCGGCCACGGCCTTTGCCGAGGCACTTCCCGGCAGCGGCAGCTCACGCGGCAGCAGCTATCTGGACCTGAACTACCAGCATCCGCTGGGCGACTGGGCGGTGCTGGGCCTGCATGCCGGCCACACGCAGGTGCGCAACTACAGCGAACTGTCGTACGCCGACTGGCGCGTCTCGCTGGCCCGCAGCTGGGGGCCATGGACGGCCACGCTGGCCTGGGCCGGCACCTCGGCCGACACGCGCTACTACCGCGCGGCCAATGCGGCAGGCCAGATGCAAAGCCTGGGCCGCAGCGGCTGGGTGCTGTCGCTGTCGGCGGCGTTCTAGTGTGGGAGCACGCTCTGGTGCTAGGCTGAGAACCATGCCCATTTCGTCCTCTGCCGAGCCGGCGCCGCCCGGTCTGCCGCGCCCCGATCCCGACGCCCTGGTCGCGCGCCTGCGCCATGAGCGGGCGCAGGAGGGGCGGGGCAAGCTGCGCATCTACTTCGGATCGAATGCAGGCGTGGGCAAGACCTACGCCATGCTGGCCGCCGCCCAGCGCGAACGCCAGGGGGGCCGCGAGGTTCTGGTGGGACTCGTGGAAACCCATGGCCGCAAGGAAACGGCGCAGCAGCTGCATGGCCTGGAGCAACTGCCGCTGCGCGAGCTGCCGCACCAGGGACGGACGCTGCGCGAGTTCGACCTGGATGCGGCGCTCGCGCGGCGTCCGCGCGTGCTGCTGCTCGATGAACTGGCGCACAGCAATGCGCCAGGCTCACGCCATCCCAAGCGTTGGCAGGACGTGCAGGAGCTGCTGGACGCAGGCATCGATGTCTGGACCACGATCAACGTGCAGCACCTGGAAAGCCTGAACGACGTGGTGGGCGGCATCGTCGGCATCACGGTGCGCGAGACCGTGCCCGACCAGATCTTCGACGATGCCGACGAGGTCATCGTCGTCGACATCTCGCCCGACGAGCTGCTGCGCCGCTTGAAGGACGGCAAGGTCTACATGATGGAGCAGGCCGAGCGGGCCTCGCGCAACTTCTTCAGGCGCGGCAACCTGCTGGCGCTGCGCGAGCTGGCACTGCGCCGCACGGCCGACCGCGTGGACGAGGACATGCGCGACTACCGGCGCGAGCGCTCCATAGGCACGGTCTGGCCTGCGCGTGAGCGCCTGCTGGTGGCCGTGGCAGGTCATGCGGGCGACGACGCCCTGGTGCGCCAGGTGGCGCGCATGGCACGCCGGCTGGATGCTGGCTGGATGGTGGTGTACGTGGACGCGCCCCAGCGCCAGCACCGCCCACGCAGCGTGCAGGCCGCCGTGCTCAAGACCCTGGCCCTGGCCGCGCGCCTGGGGGCCGAGACGGCCACGCTGCCGGGCGCCGATGTGGCCGAGGCCCTGGTTGCCTTCGCGCGCGAGCGCAACGCCAGCCGCCTGGTGCTGGCCCAGCCGCCGCGCCCGGCATGGTCGCCCTGGCGCTGGTGGGGCCGCAGCCTGCCCGACCGCATCGTCCAGCTGCATCCCGACATCGACGTGCTGGTGCTCTCCGGGGGCTCCAGCGCGGCCCGGACCGAGGCCGCGCCTGCCGCACCGCTGCGGCGCAGGCCGCTGCCCTGGAAGGGCTATGCCGGCGTGACCCTGGCCTGCTTGACCGCCACGGTGCTGGCCGAGCAGCTGCTGCGCATCTTCGACCCGGCCAACGTGGTGATGCTGTTCCTGCTCATCGTCGTGCTGTCTTCGTTGCGCTGGGGGCGTGGCCCGGGCGCCTGGGCGGCGCTGCTGTCGGTACTGTGCTTCGACTTTTTCTTTGTGCCCCCGCGCGGATCCTTCCATGTCAACGACACGCAGTACCTGTTCACCTTCGTGCTGATGCTGGGCGTGGCCCTGGTCTGCGGCCAGCTCATGGCGCGGCTGCGCCACGAGGCGCGCGTGGCGGCCGAGCGCGAGCGGCGCGCGGGCGCCCTGGCGCGGCTGGCGCGCGACCTTTCGGGCGCGCTCACGCAGGAGCAGGTGGTGGAGATTGCGCTGAGCACGGTCTCGGGCGTGTTCGACGCCCAGGCCGGGCTGCTGTTGCCCGATGCCGACGAGCGCCTGCGCCCCGCCGGCGGCGGCTCCTGCCCCATGGACGACAGCATTGCGCGCTGGGCCATGGACCACGGTCAGCAGGCCGGCCAGGGCACGGACACGCTGCCGGCCGCGCCGGCCCGCTACGTGCCGCTGGCGGCGCCCGTGCGCATGCGGGGCGTGCTGGTGCTGCAACTGCGTGCGCCCCAGCGCCTGGAGGTGCCCGAGGAGCAGCGCCTGCTGGAGGCCTGTGCCAGCCAGGTGGCGCTGGCGCTGGAGCGTCAGCACTTCGTGGCCGTGGCCCAGCAGACCCAGATCGCCATGGAGGGCGAGCGCATGCGCAACACCTTGCTGTCGGCCGTCTCGCACGACCTGCGCACGCCGCTGACCACCATCCTGGGCGCGGCCGAGGCCGCGCAGCGCCATGTGCCGCCGGGCGGCGCAGCCGACATGCTGGAGCAGGTCCGCATCCAGGCCCAGGCCATGCAGCGACTGGTGGAGAACCTGCTGGACATGGCGCGCCTGCAGCAAGGCGGCGTGCACCTGCAGCGCGAATGGCTGCCGCTGGATGAAGTGGTCGGCAGCGCGCTGCGCCAGATGCGCGCGCGCCTGCACGAGCATCCCGTGAGCACCGACGTGCCCGCCAGCCTGCCGCTGCTGCAGCTCGATGCCGTGCTCATGGAGCGCGTGCTGGTCAACCTGCTGGACAACGCCGCCAAGTACACGCCGGCCGGCACGCCGCTGACCATCCACGCACGCGAACAGGACGGCGAGGTGCTTGTGGCCGTGCAGGATGGCGGGCCCGGCCTGCCGCCACACCTGCCCGTGGAGACGCTGTTCGAGCCCTTCACGCGCGGCACGGCCGAGTCCACCGTCTCGGGCATAGGCCTGGGGCTGGCGCTGGTGCGCAGCATTGTCGAGGCCCATGGCGGGCGCATCGAGGCCGCTGCCGCGCGCCCAGGCCCCGGCACCGTGTTCACGCTGCGCTTTCCGGTGCCGGAGCAGCCATTGCTCGATTAGAGTCTTGCGCCATGAGCACGCCCACCAACCGCATCCTGATGATCGAGGACGACCCCGGCATCCGCCGCTTCGTGCGCCTGGTGCTGGAGGACGAGGGCTGGCAGGTCTTCGAGGCCGACAGCGCGCGCCGGGGCCTGATCGAGGCGGCGAGCCGCCAGCCCGATCTGGTCATCCTCGACCTGGGCCTGCCGGATGCCGACGGCAAGCAGGTTCTCACCGAGCTGCGCGGATGGTCCTCCGTGCCCGTGCTCGTGCTTTCCGCGCGCGAGCGCGAGGACGAGAAGGTGGCCGCCCTGGACGCCGGCGCAGACGATTACCTGGTCAAGCCTTTCGGTGTGCCCGAGCTGCTGGCCCGGCTGCGCGTGATGCTGCGCCGCCGCCAGCAACTGGGGGCCGCAGGCGGCGCAGTTGCATCCAGCCAGGTGCACTTCGGCCAGGTGCAGGTGGACCTGGCCACGCACGAGGTGCGGCGTGCGGGCCAGCCGGTGCACCTCACGCCCATCGAATTCCGCCTGCTGGCGGCGCTGATCGCCGCCCAGGGCCGTGTGATGACCCACCGCCAGCTGCTGCTGCAGGTCTGGGGACCCGAATACCTGGGCCGTGCCCATTACCTGCGCGTGCACATGGCCAATCTGCGCCAGAAGATCGAGGACGAGCCGGCCCAGCCGCGCCACCTGGTGACCGAGCTGCAGGTGGGCTACCGGCTTGTGGGGCTGGGCGGTGAGACATCCCCGGGATCGGTATAATCAGCGCCTCTCCGAGGAGCGTTGCAGCAGGCCCATTCACCAGATGCGGTCTGCGAGGCTCGGAGTCATTCCTGCAACGACGCTCGCCCACGCTTTCTGTGCGGTGAGCTTTTTTTCGTCTCCCGCAGAACGTGGTTTTTCATTCATCTTTTGGAGAAAACCATGAACGCTGCTGTTCGTCCCGTTTCCGCCGACACGGCCATCGCTGACATTTCCCTCGCCGCCTGGGGCCGCAAGGAAATCCTGATCGCCGAAACCGAAATGCCCGGCCTGATGGCCACGCGCGAGGAATTCGCCGCGGCGCAGCCGCTCAAGGGCGCGCGCATCGCCGGCTCGCTGCACATGACCATCCAGACGGCCGTGCTGATCGAGACGCTCAAGGCCCTGGGTGCCGACGTGCGCTGGGCCTCGTGCAACATTTTCTCGACGCAGGACCATGCCGCCGCCGCCATCGCCGCCACGGGCACGCCCGTGTTCGCCATCAAGGGTGAATCGCTGGCCGACTACTGGGACTACACCCACCGCATCTTTGAATTCGGCGCCGCCGGTACCGAAGGCGAAGGCCCCAACATGATCCTGGACGACGGCGGCGATGCCACCATGCTGCTGCACCTGGGCATGCGCGCCGAAAAGGACCTGTCCGTGCTGGACAACCCCGCCTCCGAGGAAGAGAAGATCGCCTTCGCCGCCATCCGCGCCAAGCTGGCCCAGGACCCCACCTGGTACACGCGCAAGAGCGCCCACATCATCGGCGTGACCGAAGAGACCACCACCGGCGTGCACCGCCTCAACGAGATGTCGGCCAAGGGCACGCTGAAGTTCCGCGCCATCAACGTCAACGACTCCGTCACCAAGAGCAAGTTCGACAACCTCTACGGCTGCCGCGAATCGCTGGTGGACGGCATCAAGCGCGCCACCGACGTGATGATCGCCGGCAAGGTCGCCGTGGTGGCCGGCTACGGCGACGTGGGCAAGGGCTGCGCCCAGGCGCTGCGCGCGCTGTCGGCCCAGGTCTGGGTCACCGAGATCGATCCCATCAACGCCCTGCAGGCGGCCATGGAAGGCTACAAGGTCGTGACCATGGAGTGGGCGGCAGACAAGGCCGACATCTTCGTGACCACCACCGGCAACCGCGACATCATCCGCCACGAGCACATGGTGGCCATGAAGAACGAAGCCATCGTCTGCAACATCGGCCACTTCGACAACGAGATCGACGTCGCCTCCATCGAGCAGTACCAGTGGGAAGAGATCAAGCCCCAGGTGGACCACATCACCTTCCCTGACGGCAAGAAGATCATCCTGCTGGCCAAGGGCCGCCTGGTGAACCTGGGCTGCGCCACCGGCCACCCCAGCTTCGTGATGAGCGCCTCGTTCGCCAACCAGACCATCGCCCAGATCGAGCTGTTTACCAAGCCCGATGCCTACGAGGTCGGCAAGGTCTACGTGCTGCCCAAGATCCTGGACGAGAAGGTTGCCCGCCTGCACCTGAAGAAGGTCGGCGCCATGCTGACCGAGCTGACGGACGGCCAGGCTGCCTATATCGGCGTGAGCAAGCAGGGTCCCTACAAGCCCGAAACTTATAGGTATTAAGCACCCCCTGAGGCGCTGACGCGCCTTCCCCCTCTCTACCCGCTTCGCGGGGGAGGGGGACGACGCCCTCGCTGCGGGGCGGCCCTTGCTTGGCGTCCCTGAGTTGGGTCGCGCCGGTTTCGGGCATTAGTCAACTGAGATTTCCTGGAGCGACGCTATGCGCGCAGATGTATTTTTGGTGGAAGCCGGCCATGCGGCCACGCGCTCGCAGGCGCAGCGGCTGATTGCGGGTGGCGTGCAGTGGCGCATGACGCCGTTGACGCCGTGGAAGAAGGTCGCCAAGAACGGTGACGAGATTCCCGCAGGTGCCGAGCTGCAGTTGCTGGACGGGGCCGAGGCCCGGTTCATCTCGCGCGGCGGGCTGAAGCTGGAAGGCGCGCTGGCGGCCACCAAGCTGTCGGTGGACGGCCTGCGCTGCCTGGACGTGGGCCAGAGCACGGGCGGTTTCACCGACTGCCTGCTGCAGGCAGGCGCCGCCCAGGTCATCGGCGTGGACGTGGGCCATGGCCAGCTGCATGACCGGCTGCGCTCGGATGCGCGCGTGATCTGCGTCGAAGGCGTCAATGCCCGCGCGGTGACGGCCGAGGGCCTGCAGGAGGCCTGCGAGGAAGTGCTGTCCGAACGCTGGGAAGAAGATCCCGACGACAACGACACCCAGCCCGTGGCGCCCTATGCCTGGATGCGCAACGGCGGCGTGGTCGACGAGGACTACGACGACAGCGACGACGCCAAGGAAAACGAGATCGAGGCCTTCAAGGCCGAGCGCGCGGCCAAGGGCAAGGCGCGCGATGAGGGCACGGTGGCCACGCAGCGCCGCCGCCGCGCCGAGTTTGCCGACGTGGACATCACGCCGCAGTTCGACTTCGTCACGGGCGATCTGTCCTTCATCTCTCTGACCCTGGTGCTGCCGGCCGTCACGCGCCTGCTCAAGCCGCATGGCCAGCTGCTGATGCTGGTCAAACCGCAGTTCGAGCTGCAGCCGGGCCAGGTCGGCAAGGGCGGCATCGTGCGCGATGCGGCCCTGTTCACCGAGGTGGAGCAGCGCATCCGCACCTGCCTGGGCGAGCTGGGCCTGGAGGTCAAGGGCTGGATGGAGTCGGCCATCGAAGGCGGCGACGGCAACCGCGAATTCTTCGTGCATGCCCAGCAGGCGGCCGTGGTGAAGGAGCCAGAGCAGCCTGAAGCGCAGGACGACGACCAGCCCCGTTCGGCCGTGAAGGCCGCTCCTAAGCCGGCCGCGCCTAAGCGCGTGTCCCGCACCGTGCTGCGCGAGCAGCGCAACGAGCGTGTGATCGACACCAGTACCGAGTTCGGCGTGCCCGGTCCGGGCCGCGCCAAGCTGCGCAAACGCAACGAATGAAACACTGAGCAGCGAGTCTTACATGAGCTTTCCGATCAGCTTCGAGTTCTTCCCGACCAAGACGCCCGAGGGCGCGACCAAGCATGTGCAGGTGCGCAAGAACCTCTATGCGCGCAAGCCCCAGTTCTGCTCCGTCACCTATGGCGCGGGCGGCTCCACGCAGACGGGCACCTTCGCCATGGTGCGTGACATCCAGAACGAAGGCGTCAGCGCGGCATCGCATTTCTCCTGCGTGGGCGCCACGCACGACAAGGTGCGCGCCGAACTGCAGGAGCTGAAGGCCATGGGCGTGCGCCGCATCGTCGCGCTGCGCGGCGACCTGCCCAGCGGCTATGGCCTGGGTGGCGAATTCCAGTACGCCAGCGATCTCGTGGAATTCATCCGCCGCGAGTTCGGCGACTGGTTCCACATCGAGGTGGCGGCCTACCCGGAGGTCCATCCGCAGGCGAAATCCCCACAGTCCGATCTGGATGCGTTTGCGGCTAAAGTGCGCGCTGGCGCGGATTCCGCGATCACCCAATATTTCTACAATGCCGACGCCTACTGCCGTTTCGTTGATGCGGCGCGCGGCATGGGGCTTGATGCACCGGTTGTTCCCGGCATCATGCCCATCACCAGCTCTACGCAGCTGATGCGCTTCTCGGACGCCTGCGGCGCCGAGATCCCGCGCTGGATCCGCCTGCGTCTGCAGGCTTACGGAGATGACACGGCGTCCATTCGCGCCTTCGGCCTTGATGTCGTGTCCCGTCTATGCGAGCAGTTGCGCAGCCAGGGCGCTCCCGGGCTGCACTTCTATACGATGAACCAGAGCGTCGCCACGCTGGAAATCTGCGATCGATTGGGCCTTTGAGCGCGCAGCCACTGCGCCGGCCCCGGGCGACCCTCTAGAACTTGGGAACGGTCAGGCGTTCCCTGGAGGTTTTTGCCCATGGATCGTGGTTTTCGACGCCTGCACTGGCGCTGGCTGGCCATGTGCGCCATCACCGCCACCCTGGCCGGCTGCGCGCCGGCTCCCGTGGCACAAAGCGATGCCGAGTCCGGCGCCCTGACCGCAGGTGCGGCGGCAATGGATGAAGGCCAGACGCCAGCGGCCGTGCCCTCGGCCGGCAAGCGCGGTGGCCGCACATCGCGGGCCGCGCAGCCGGCCAGCAAATCCCCGGATGCCGAGCCCTCCGAGTCGGCCTCGCCCGAAGACAGTGCCGAGGCTCCCTCCAATCCCGACTTCGCCCTCGTGCCCTCGCGCGACAGCGACCAGCAAGGCCTGGCCTCCTGGTATGGCCCGGGCCTGCATGGCCGGCTGACCGCCAGCGGCGAGCGTTTCGACAAGGAAGAATTGACGGCCGCGCACCGCAGCTTTGCCTTCGGCAGCCGCGTCTGCGTGCGCAGCGCCGCCACGGGCAAGACAGTGGTGGTGCGCATTAACGACCGCGGGCCGTTTGCGCCTGGCCGCGTGATCGATCTGAGCCAGGCCGCAGCGCAGGAGCTGGGCATGGTCGGCCTGGGCATCAAGCCCGTGGAGCTGTGGCAGCTCGACGATGGTGAGCAGGAATGCCCCGAAACCCTGGTCACGGCCAGGAAGGCCAAGTCCATCGAGAAGACGCAGCAGGCCAAGGCACAGGCACAGACAACACAGGCACGGACCCGGGTTCAGGCCAAGGCGCCAGTGCGTCCGCGTGTCCAGGCCAAGGCGCCTGCACCCAGGCCCAATGCACGCACGGCCGTGGCCAGCCGTGCCGTCCCTGCCGCCAAGCCGGTGGCGAAGGCTGCGGCGCCCGCCGCTGCCTCGTCCACCGCAGTGGCCTCTGCGGCCTCGAACGCGCGCTGAACGGGCTCAGCCGCCGGATTCGAGCGTGAAGGCCGCGTTCTCGTCCTGACCTAGCAGCTTGACCAGCTGCGGCATGGCCGGCTTGAGCTGTTCCTTGAGATTGAACGGCGGATTGATCAGGAACATGCCGCTGGCCGGCAGGCCGCCGCGCTCCGAGGTCTTGTTGCTCTTGACCGTGAGCTCCACATGCAGCCAGCTCCTGCCGGCCTTGGTGGTCATGGTCTTCAGGCGGCGCGGCAGATCGTGCGCCTCGGGGCGCGGGATGATCGGATACCAGAACGCATACGTGCCCGTGGCAAAGCGCTTGAGGCTGTCGGCCGCCATGTCCAGCACCTTGGCGTAGTCGCTCTTGAGCTCGTAGCTGGGGTCGCACAGCACCAGGGCTCGGCGCGACGGCGGCGGCAGGAATTTCTTGATGCCCTCGAAGCCGTCCTCGTGCAGCACGGCCACCTGGCGGCCCGCTTCGAGCTGGGCAATGTTGCCGGCCAGCGAGCGCATGTCGGTGGGATGCAGCTCGAAGACCTTGAGCTTGTCGCGCTCCTGCACGCGCAGCAGGGACTGGATGATGAACGGCGAGCCCGGATAGTTGCGCAGCTGCGCTCCCTGGTTGAAGGAACGCACCGAGGCGATGTAGGCCTGCAGCACCGGGGCCAGCTCGGACTCCTTGGCCTGGGCCAGGCGCAGGATGCCGTCTGCGGCCTCGCCGCTCTTGTTGGCATAGTCGCCGTCCAGACGGTACAGGCCGGCGCCGGCGTGCGTGTCCAGCACCGTAAGGGCGGCCTCCTTCTGGAGGAGGTATTGCAGGGTGGCGATCAGCACGGTGTGCTTGAGCACATCGGCATGGTTGCCTGCATGGAAGGCGTGGCGGTAACTGAACATAGGCGTGATGGTAACCAGCCGCGCTGGCGGGTGGACACCCATGGCGGCTGCAAGGTTGCCCGGCGCTGGCGCCTCGCGGCGAGGGCTGCCGGGGACTTGCGGATCGGGGGGATGGTGCGGTTGCGCCAGTTTTGTATAATGGCGGGCTTCGCAGCGATTTTATGGGTCCCGCGGCGAAGTTTACATCCCCGCCTAAGAGGCTTCCTTTTTGAAGAAGCACCGACCGCGGAAAAGGGCCCGCCAAACCTTTCTTGAAAGAGAAAACTCATGTCTACATTCAGCGCAAAGCCCGCTGAGGTGCAACACGAGTGGTTTGTGATTGACGCCACCGATAAGGTGCTCGGACGTGTCGCCAGCGAAGTGGCACTCCGTCTGCGCGGCAAGCACAAGGCCATTTACACACCTCACGTTGACACCGGCGACTTCATCGTCATCATCAACGCCTCCAAGCTCAAGGTCACCGGCACCAAGAACCTGGACAAGGTGTACTACCGCCACTCTGGTTTCCCCGGCGGCATCACTGCCACCAACTTCCGCGACATGCAGGCCAAGTTCCCCGGCCGCGCTCTGGAAAAGGCCGTCAAGGGCATGCTGCCCAAGGGTCCCCTGGGCTACGCAATGATCAAGAAGCTCAAGGTGTACGGCGGTGCTGAGCATCCCCACACCGCCCAGCAGCCCAAGGCTCTGGAAATCTAAGGAGACCTAGATGATTGGTGATTGGAACAATGGCACCGGCCGTCGCAAATCCAGCGTCGCACGCGTGTTCCTGAAGAAGGGCTCCGGCAAGATTACCGTGAATGGCAAGGACATTCAGGAATACTTTGGCCGCGAAACTTCGATCATGATCGCAAAGCAGCCCCTGGCTCTGACGAGCAACCTGGAAGCTTTCGACATTCAAGTGAACGTCCACGGTGGTGGTGAATCCGGCCAGGCCGGCGCTACCCGCCACGGCATCACCCGCGCCCTGATCGACTATGACGCAGCGCTCAAGCCCGTCCTGAGCCAAGCCGGCTTCGTGACGCGTGACGCTCGTGAAGTCGAACGTAAGAAGGTCGGCCTGCGCTCCGCACGCCGCGCCAAGCAGTTCTCCAAGCGTTAATCCGCTGGCACTGCAGGAAAGTCCCCCGGGGCTTTCCCCAGAAAAAAACCGCCTTTGCCGGCGGTTTTTTTCTGGGCGATGCAAACCTTTCTCATTCAGTGGGCAATGCCCCCACTTGCACTGTCGTCAAGCCGGCAGCCCCGGGAATTCCCGAGCCCTTTGCTGTACCATTCGGGCCAATTGAGAACTTCGGAGTATCCCCATGAGCGCCGTCGCAGAAATCACCGAAACCACCACCGCCGAAATGCCCACCCCGATCGTCTTCACCGACAGCGCAGCTGCCAAGGTGGCCGATCTGATCGCCGAGGAAGGCAACCCTGACCTGAAGCTGCGCGTGTTCGTGCAAGGTGGCGGCTGCTCGGGCTTCCAGTACGGCTTCACCTTCGACGAGATCACCAACGAAGACGACACGACCATGACCAAGAATGGCGTGTCGCTGCTGATCGACGCCATGAGCTACCAGTACCTGGTGGGTGCCGAGATCGACTACAAGGAAGACCTGCAGGGCGCGCAGTTCGTGATCAAGAACCCCAACGCCTCCACCACCTGCGGCTGCGGATCGAGCTTCTCGGTGTAAGCCTTGTCGGCCGCGCTGCAGTGAAGCCCGCAGCAGCCCGCCGCACAACACGCCACCAACCGCCGCGCAGCAATGCGCAGGCGGTTTTTTAACGCCTGCGCATTGCTGCCTTGCCATGATTCCTGAAGACAAAAGCGCTTCCGCCTCCACCACATCCTCCTCGCGTTCGGTGCTCCTATGGCTCGTGGCCATCGGCTTTTTCATGCAGACGCTGGACGGCACCATCGTCAATACCGCGCTGCCCACCATGGCCGAGGCCCTGGGCGAGAGCCCGCTGCGCATGCAGTCCGTCATCGTCGCCTATTCGCTGACCATGGCCATGCTGATCCCGGCATCGGGCTGGATGGCCGACCGCTTCGGCACGCGGCGCGTCTACCTGTGGGCGATTGCGCTGTTCGTGCTGGGATCGGTGCTGTGCGCGATTGCTCCCAACCTGCAGCTGATGGTGGCCGCACGCGTGCTGCAGGGCATGGGCGGTGCGCTGCTCATGCCCGTGGGCCGGCTGGCCGTGCTGCGCGCCTTTCCGCGCGAGCAGTTCCTCAAGGCCATGAGCTTCGTGGCCATTCCCGGCCTGGTCGGGCCGCTGATCGGCCCCACGCTGGGCGGCTGGATGGTCGAGTACGTGAGCTGGCACTGGATCTTCCTGGTCAACGTGCCCGTGGGCCTGATCGGCCTGGCCGCCACGCTGCGCTTCATGCCCGTGGGCGACCGCTTCGCCGTCAAGCGCTTCGACGGCGTGGGCTATGCGCTGCTGGCCTTCGGCATGGTGGCCGTGTCGCTGGCGCTGGACAGCATGTCGGGCAAGGGCATCCACGGCGCCATGGTCTTCGTGCTGCTGATCTTCGGCCTGGCCAGCCTGGCCGCCTACTGGCTGCATGCGCTGCGCCGGCCCGACCCGCTGTTCGCCCCCGAGCTGTTCGCCGTGCGCAGCCTGCGCGTGGGCCTGCTGGGCAATCTGTTCTCGCGCCTGGGCAGCTCCTGCATGCCCTTCCTGATCCCGCTGGTGCTGCAGGTCTGCCTGGGCTTTTCGCCGCTGCAGGCCGGCATGATGATGCTGCCCACGGTGCTGGCCAGCATGGCCATGAAACGCCAGACCACCACGCTGATCCAGCGCATCGGCTACCGCCGCGTGCTCATGGGCAACACCCTGGTGCTGTCGCTGATGATCGCCAGCTTCGGCACGGTCTCCACGGCGCTGCCGCTGTGGGTGGTCATCGTCCAGCTGCTGATCTTCGGCGCCACCAACTCCATGCAGTTCACGGCCATGAACACCGTCACGCTCAAGGACCTGGATGCCGGCAACGCCAGCAGCGGCAACAGCCTGCTGTCCATGGTGCAGATGCTGGCCATGGGCATGGGCGTGGCCGCCGCAGGTGCGGTGCTGGCCGGTTTCAGCGAATGGTTCGGCGGCGATACGCCGCAGCACACCCTCAATGCCTTCCGCGCCACCTTCGTCTGCATGGGCGCGGTGACGCTGGCCTCGACCATGATCTTCTCGCAGCTGGGCGACGATGAGGATGTGCGGCCCAAGCCTTTGGAGCCGGCCGAGCACGAGTGAGGGCTGTGCATGCCTTTTGCACCCTGAACCGCTGCAATCCACACTTTTGTTGCGGGTTTACCCTTGTTTTTGGCAAGGATATATGGCAGCCCGCATAGGAAATATCGAGGCCGTCTTATGCGTTTGGGCGGGGCTGGACTTAATCTCGCGTACATCCGCAGGACTTACGCAAGCAAGAACGCAAACACGCCATCGCCACAGGGCCAGCGGCTTTCTTCCTCGGAATTTGCGTAAGTCGTGATCCGAACAGTCCACGCACCAGCAGTTGCCCCCACGAGCATGAGCCAGAGCCCCAGTTCCCAACCCATCCGCTTCTATCACCGCGGCCAGATCGTCGAGGTACAGGGGCCGCATCCCACGCGCTCGGTGCTCGACTGGCTGCGCGGCGACGCGCGCTGCACCGGCACCAAGGAGGGCTGCAACGAAGGTGACTGCGGCGCCTGCACCGTGGTCATCGCCGAGCTGGCCGAAGACGGCGCGCCCGACGCCGTGGGCGGCCTGCAGCTGCAGACGGTCAATGCCTGCATCCAGTTCCTGCCCACGCTGCACGGCAAGGCGCTGTTCACGGTGGAGGACGTCAAGGGCCAGTGCGCCGGCAAGCAGGGCTGTGCCACGGGCAAGCCCGCAGGTGGTGCCGAGCTGCACCCCGTGCAGCAGGCGCTGGTGGACTGTCACGGCTCCCAATGCGGCTTTTGCACGCCGGGCTTCGTGATGTCGCTGTGGTCGGCCTACGAGCACCACCAGCAGGCCGGCACGCGTCCCTCGCGCCAGCAGCTGGCCGACGAGCTGTCGGGCAATCTGTGCCGCTGCACGGGCTACCGTCCCATCCTGGACGCAGGCCAGCGCATGTTCGACCTGCCCGCCACGCGCATGGCCACCGAACCCGTGGTGCAGGCGCTGCAGGGCCTGCGCGCGCAGGATGCCGGCCTGGACTACGCCGCTCCCAACGCCGCCCAGGGCGGCCGTGTGGACAGCTTCCACGCTCCGCGCACGCTGGACGAGCTGGCCGCCGTGTGCGAGACCAAGCCCCGCGCGCGCCTGCTGGCAGGCTCCACCGATGTGGGGCTGTGGGTGACCAAGCAGTTCCGCGACCTGGGCGACATCGTCTATGTGGGCGACGTGGCCGAGATGAAGCGCGTCGAGGAGCGCCGCGGCGCGGGCAGCCTGGACGGCGGCGAGCTGTACATCGGCGCCGGTGCCTCGCTGGAATCGGCCTGGTCGGCGCTGTCGCAGCGCTTCGAGGGGCTGACCGATGTGTGGCTGCGCTTTGCCTCCGTGCCCATCCGCCATGCGGGCACCATGGGCGGCAACGTGGCCAATGGCTCGCCCATTGGCGACTCCCCGCCCGTGCTGATGGCGCTGGACGCGCAGATCGAGCTGCGCAAGGGCGCGCGCGTGCGCCGCATGCCGCTGCATGACTTCTATCTGGACTACATGAAGAACCAGCTGGAACCGGGCGAGTTCGTGCAGGCACTGGCCGTGCCGCTGGACGCTGCACGGCGCCAGACCCGTGCCTACAAGATCAGCAAGCGCTTTGACTGCGACATCTCGGCGCTGTGCGCAGGGCTGGCCATCGAGCTCGATGGCGAGGTGGTGAAGTCCGCGCGCCTGGCCTTTGGCGGCATGGCCGCCGTGGTCAAGCGTGCGGCCCTGGCCGAGGCGGCCATCGTGGGCCAGCCCTGGGACCAGGCCGCAGTGAAGGCCGCCCAGGCCGCGCTGGCCCAGGACTTCAAGCCCATGTCCGACATGCGCGCCAGCGCCGACTACCGGCTCAAGGTGGCGCAGAACCTGCTGCAGCGCCTGTGGCTGGAGACACGTCCGCAGCAGCCGCTGCCGCTGCAGGCCACCAGCGTCTGGAGCGTGATGCCCCACGCAGTGCACCAAGGAGCCTGAAATGAACCGCCCCATCGACCCTTCCCTGCTGCACTCGTCCGAGGCCTTTGCGCATTACCTGAAGAACACCGCCTTCCGCGTGGACGAGCGTGCCGAGGCCGGTGCCCACACCCAGGGCCAGCGCGTGGGCATCAGCCGCCCGCATGAGTCGGCCCATCTGCATGTGGCCGGCGAGGCCGCCTACATCGACGACCTGCCCGAACTGGACGGCACGCTGCACTGTGCGCTGGGCCTGTCGCCCGTGGCCAATGGCCGGCTCAATGCGCTCAGGCTGGATGCCATCCGCGCCATGCCCGGCGTGGTGGCCGTGCTCACGGGCGAGGACATTCCCGGCGTCAACGACTGCGGCTCCATCATCCACGACGACCCCATCCTGTGCAGCGGCGAGATCCGCTACCTGGGCCAGCCGCTGTTCGCCGTGATCGCCGAAAGCCGCGAGGCGGCGCGCCTGGCTGCGGCCCAGGCCAAGGCGGCGGCCGACATCACGGCCGAGCCGCCCGTGCTCACGCCCCAGCAGGCGCATGAGCTGGGCCAGTACGTGCTGCCGCCCATGCACCTGGCGCGCAGCACGAATGAAGGCGGCGCGCGCCGCGCCATGGACGAGGCGCCGCACCGCCTGAAGTCATCGTTCTACGTGGGCGGCCAGGAGCAGTTCTACCTGGAAGGCCAGATCAGCTACGCCATCCCCAAGGAGGACGGCGCCGTCCACCTGTACTGCTCCACCCAGCACCCCAGCGAGATGCAGCACCTGGTGGCGCATGCGCTGGGCGTGGCCTCGCACGCCGTGCATGTGGAGTGCCGCCGCATGGGCGGCGGCTTCGGCGGCAAGGAGTCGCAGTCTGCCCTGTTCGCCTGCGTGGCCTCGGTGGCCGCGACGCGGCTGCGCCGCCCCGTCAAGCTGCGCCTGGACCGCGATGACGACTTCATGATCACGGGCCGCCGCCACTGCTTCTGGTACGAGTACGAGGTGGGCTACGACGACGAGGGCCGCATCCTCGGCGCCGAGATCTCCATGGTCTCGCGCGCCGGCCACTCGGCCGACCTGTCCGGCCCCGTGATGACGCGCGCGCTGTGCCACTTCGACAACACGTACTGGCTGCCCGATGTGTCCATGCACGGCTACTCCGGCAAGACCAATACGCAGAGCAATACGGCGTTCCGCGGCTTCGGCGGCCCGCAGGGCGCGATCGCCATCGAGAACATCATGGAGACGGTGGCGCGCGAGCTGGGGCGCGACGCGCTCGATGTGCGCCGCGTCAACTTCTACGGCAAGACCGAGCGCAATGTCACGCCCTATAGCCAGGTCGTGACCGACAACGTGATCCACGAGCTGGTGGCCGAGCTGGAGACCTGCAGCGACTACCGCGCGCGCCGCGATGCCATCGCCGAATTCAACGCGGCCAGCCCCGTGCTCAAGCGCGGCCTGTCGCTGACGCCGCTCAAGTTCGGCATCTCCTTCAACGTCAAGCACTTCAACCAGGCCGGCGCCCTGGTCCATGTCTACAACGACGGCTCCATCCTCGTGAACCACGGCGGCACCGAGATGGGCCAGGGCCTGAACACCAAGGTGGCCCAGGTCGTGGCGCACGAGCTGGGCGTGGGCTTCGGTCGCGTGCGCGTCACGGCCACCGACACCACCAAGGTGGCCAACACCTCGGCCACGGCGGCATCGACGGGGGCCGACCTCAACGGCAAGGCCGCGCAGGACGCGGCGCGCCAGATCCGCGAGCGCCTGGCCGCCTGCGCCGCAGAGCGCCATGGCGGCCGCGCGGAGGACGTGCGCTTCGCCAACGACCAGGTCCACGTCAACGGCAAGGTGCTGGACTTCAAGGCCGTGGTGGGCGAGGCCTACATCGAGCGCGTGCAGCTGTGGTCCGACGGCTTCTATGCCACGCCCGGCCTGTCGTGGAACAAGGACACCATGCAGGGCCGGCCCTTCTTCTACTACGCCTACGGCGCCGCCGTGAGCGAGGTGGTGGTGGACACGCTGACCGGCGAATTCAAGCTGCTGCGCGCCGACGTGCTGCACGATGTGGGCCGCTCGCTGAACCCCGCCGTGGACGTGGGCCAGGTCGAGGGCGCCTTCATCCAGGGCATGGGCTGGCTGACCACGGAGGAGCTGGTCTGGCATCCGCAAAGCGGCAAGCTCACCACGCACGCGCCCAGCACCTACAAGATCCCGACGGCCAACGACTGCCCGCCCGTGTTCAACGTGCGGCTGTTCGAGGGCGACAACTTCGAGGACTCCATCCACCGCAGCAAGGCCGTGGGCGAGCCGCCGCTGCTGCTGCCGTTCTCGGTGTTCTTCGCCATCCGCGATGCCGTCTCGGCCGCGGGCGGGCACCGCAGCAACCCGCCGCTGCAATCGCCGGCCACGCCTGAATCCATCCTGCGCGCCATCGAGGCCGTGCAGGCCGCCGGGAGCTGAGCGGACCGGCGCCGCCCCCTCATTCCTTGAATCCGCGCGCAGCGATGCGCGCAACCAGGTCCATGGCCGCCCGGCAGGGTGCCATGCCTTGTGCCGGCCTGGACAGCCGGTGCTCAACCCTGGGCGCTTTCACAACCGTTGCGCCCCGCATGCGAAAACAACACGGAGACAATGCGATGAACTGGATGGAACGGGTGTTCAAGCTCAGTGAGCACGGCACCAATGTAAGAACCGAGCTGGTCGCGGGCCTGACGACCTTTCTGACGATGGCCTACATCATCTTCGTCAATCCCTCGATCCTGGGGGATGCGGGGATGCCCAAGGGGGCCGTCTTCGTGGCCACCTGCCTTATCGCGGCGCTGGGCACGACCATCATGGCGCTGTACGCCAACTATCCCATCGCGCTGGCGCCGGGCATGGGCCTGAACGCCTATTTCGCCTACGTGGTGGTGCTGCACATGGGCTTCACCTGGCAGGCCGCGCTGGGCGCGGTCTTCGTCTCGGGCTGCCTGTTCCTGCTGGTGACGCTGTTCGGCCTGCGGGAGCTGATCATCAAGGGCATACCGCAGTCCATACGCATAGCGATCACCGTGGGCATCGGCCTGTTCCTGGCGCTGATCGCGCTCAAGAGCGCGGGCATCGTCGCCGCATCGCCGGCCACCTTCGTGACCCTGGGCGACCTGCACAAGCCCGAAGTCATCCTGGCCTCGCTGGGCTTTCTGATCATCGTGGTGCTGGACCGCCTGAAGGTGCCGGGCGCCATCCTGATCGGCATCGTCGTGGTCACCGTGGCCTCGTTCTTCTTCGCGGGCAACGAGTTCCACGGCGTGTTTTCGGCGCCGCCCTCCATTGCACCCACCTTCCTGCAGCTGGACATCAAGTCCGCGCTGACCGGCGGCATCCTCAACGTGGTGCTGGTGTTCTTCCTGGTCGAGCTGTTCGATGCCACGGGCACGCTGATGGGTGTGGCCAAGCGCGCGGGCCTGCTGGTGCCCAGCCGCATGGGCCGCTTCAACCGCTCGCTGCTGGCCGACAGCGGTGCCATCTTCGCGGGCTCGCTGCTGGGCACCTCCAGCACCACGGCCTACGTGGAAAGCGCGGCCGGTGTGCAAGCGGGTGGCCGCACGGGCCTGACGGCGCTGACCGTGGCCGCGCTCTTCCTGTGCTGCCTGTTCCTGTCGCCCCTGGCCGGCGTGGTGCCCGGCTACGCCACGGCGCCCGCGCTGTTCTTCGTGGCCTGCCTGATGCTCAAGGAGCTGACCGAGATCGAATGGGGCGAGACCACCGAGGCCATCCCCGCTGCCGTCACGGCCCTGCTCATGCCCTTCACCTACTCGGTGGCCAATGGCCTGGCCTTCGGCTTCATCACCTATGCCGTGCTCAAGCTGTTCACGGGCCGTTCCAAGGAAGTGCACTGGATGGTGTGGCTGATCGGCGGCGTCTTCCTCTTCAAGTTCGTCTATATAGGCGGATAGCACCCCCTGAGGCGCTTACGCGCCTTCCCCCGTATGCACGGCGCCCTCTCTCGCTTCGCGGGAGGGGGACGACGCCCTCGCCGCGAGGCGGCTCTTGCTCGGCGTCCCTGCTTTTGGGCCGCGCCAGTTTCATAGGCTTTGGGCTCAGGCAAGATGTTTGGTGGGCCCATGCTTGGCGGATGCCTTGCATGGTTTTTTTATGCGGGGTGGATGGCGCCCAGGATGCGCGGGCCGCGTGCGCCTGTGACGGCCGGCAGGTTGCCGGGCAGGCCCAGCAGGGCCTGGCGCGCCAGCCAGGCGAAGGCGGCGGCCTCCACCTGCTGCGGCGGCAGGCCGCGCGCGGCCGTGGTGTCCACGGCCACGCCGGGCAGCAGGGCGGCGATGCGCTGCATCAGCTGCGTGTTGAAGGCGCCTCCGCCGCAGACCAGCAGCTCGCCGCCGCCACGCCCGAAGCGCTGCACGGCACCGGCGCAGGCGCGGGCCGTGAATTCGGTGAGCGTGGCCTGCACGTCGGCGGGGCGGGCATCGGCGGCGCTGGTTGCACTGGCGGACAGATGGCCGGCCAGCCAGTCCGTGTGGAACAGGTCGCGCCCCGTGCTCTTGGGCGGCGGCTGCTGCAGGAAAGGCTCGGCCAGCAGGCGGTCGAGCAGGGCGGGCAGCACCTGGCCCGTGGCCGCCCACTGGCCGCCGTCGTCATAGGGCTGGCCCGTGTGCGTCTGGCACCAGCCGTCCATCAGCGCATTGCCGGGGCCGCAGTCGAAGCCCAGCACCGTGCCATCGCCGGCCAGCACGCTGAGATTGGCGATGCCGCCGATGTTGAGCACCAGTACCGTCTCGCCGGGCCGGCCGAACACGCCCTGGTGGAAGGCGGGCACCAGTGGCGCACCCTGGCCGCCAGCGGCCACATCGCGGCTGCGCAGGTCGGCCACCACGGCAACGCCGCTGAGCTCGGCCAGCAGGGCCGGGCTGTTGAGCTGCAGCGTGTAGCCCATGCCGTCGAACATCTGCGGCCGGTGGCGCACGGTCTGGCCGTGGGCGCCGATGGCGGCGATCTGGCCGGGCCTCAGGGCTGTGGCCTGCAGCAGCTCCCGCACCACCTCGGCATAGCTGCGCGCCAGCGCATTGGCCGCCAGCGCCGCGCGGTGCAGCTCGTCGCGGCCCTCGGGGGTGTTCAGGGCCAGCAGCTCGGCGCGCAGCGCGGCATCAAAGCCACGGCTGGCATGCCACAGCACCTGCGTGCCTTCGGCAAAGTCCACGAGAACGCCGTCCACCCCGTCGAGCGAGGTGCCGGACATCAGGCCGATGCAGTAGCGGTGGGCGATGGGGGAGGGGGCTGGCTGGTTCATGCCGGCAATGGTAGCCCTGCAGGACCCCGGGGCTGGCGATCACAAAAGGATGCGTCTGAAACAACAAAGGCTGCCAGGGCAGCCTTTGGAGGGGGGTGCAGTGCTCAGCGCTCGGTGGCCAAGGCCAGCGCCTCGTTCGATGCCTGCAGCTCGATGCGCATCTGCGCGGCCATCTTGTCGAAGGCGGCGCGGCCGGCCTTGGAGACGGGGCGGGCGGCATCGGTGGCCTGGACGATGGTCATGGGGTCGCGGTGCTCGCCATTGACGCGGAACTCGAAGTGCAGGTGCGGGCCCGTGGCCCAGCCCGTGGAGCCCACGTTGCCGATGATGTCGCCCTGTTCCACGCGCTGGCCGCGCGTGACGCCGATGTGGCTCAGGTGGGCATAGACCGTGGTGTGGTTGTTGGCGTGGTCCACGAAGATCACGTTGCCGTAGCCGTTCTGCACTCCCGCGAAGGAGACGGTGCCGTCGCCCACGGTGCGTACCTTGGTGCCCGTGGGCGCCGCGAAGTCCGTTCCCAGGTGGGCTCGCCAGGTCTTGTGGATGGGGTGCATGCGCATGGCAAAGCCGCTGCTGATGCGCGAGAACTCCACGGGCGAGGTCAGGTAGGCCTGGCGGCGGCTCTTGCCGTCCATGGTGTAGTAGTCGCCCTTGGCCTTGCCTTCGTCCTGGAACCACAGGGCCTGCACGACCTTGCCGTTGTTGTGGAACTCGGCGCTGAGCACGCGGCCCGCGCGCAGCGGCTCGCCATCGGCTTCCAGCGATTCGTAGACCACCGAGAAGCGGTCGCCCTTGCGCAGGCCGCGGCGGAAGTCCACGTCGCCCTGGAAGATGTCGGCCATCTGCATGGCCACGGCGTCGGGAATGGAGGCCGCATCGGTGGCGGCGAACAGCGAGCTGCGGATGATGCCGCCGGCCAGGCGCGGCGAGGCGGTCAGCTTGCCCGTCTCGATGCGTGTGCTCAGTTCATTGTTCTTGCGCTCGACCACGAGGCGGCGGAAGCTGCCGTCCTCGTCGGGTGCCCAGCGCACGGTCAGCAGGGACAGTTGGTGGTCGGGCGTGGTCTCGGCCGTCACCAGGCGGCCGGCGCGGCCCAGCACATGCTGGCGCACCTGGTCGTTGCCGCGCATGAAGGCGGCGGCGGCCGGATCGGCCACGCCCAGGCGCTGCAGCAGGGTTTCGGCCGTGTCGCTGCCACGCGTGTATTCGGAACGGTACAGGGACATGCCCTGCACGCTGTCGGTCAGCTCGGCCAGCGTCTGGCCCTCGGCCAGCGATTCCACGGGCGTGGACAGCATGCGCACCGGCAGGTCGGCAGGATCGGGTCCCAGGTTGGCCACGGCGAAGGCGCCGCCGCCGCCCGTGAGCAAGATGGCTGCCAGTGCCGCGGTGACACGCTGGGGGTGTTGCTGGATCACGGAGGTCAGCCGCGCAACAAGAGCACCGCTGGCATGGTTCAAGCCATATTTCACAACATCAGATCCTTGGGTTGCGCGCATCCGGCCTGGGGGCCGGACAGCATCGCAGCGGCGGGATACGCTCTCCAGACGGGCAACAAGTCCGCGCTCTGTGGTGCGGAAAGGCGGGCGTCTAGAATTCGCCGCAGCGGGAAAATCCCCGGAGTATACCGACGCGGTCCTACGCGGCCTGGCGAAAAACCCTTATGAATCAATCTGCTGTTACAACATACCCGGTCACTGAAGGTGTAGGCCAAGCGCTTGAAATCACCCTGCGCGGCGTGGATGAACTGCTGCCCCAGGCCGACTGGGTGCAGAAACTGGCCCGCTCCGAGGCCACGGGCGTGCCGCTGCGCATCAAGCTGGGCCTGGATCCGACGGCGCCCGACATCCATCTGGGCCACACCGTGGTGCTCAACAAGATGCGCCAGCTGCAGGACCTGGGCCACCAGGTGATCTTCCTGATCGGCGACTTCACCACCCTGATCGGCGACCCTTCGGGCCGCAACAGCACGCGCCCGCCGCTGACGGCCGAGCAGATCAAGGTCAATGCCGAGACCTACTACACCCAGGCCGCCAAGGTGCTGGACCCGGCGCGCACCGAGGTGCGCTACAACAGCGAGTGGTGCGACAAGCTGGGCGCGCGCGGCATGATCGAGCTGTCGGCCAAGTACACGGTGGCCCGCATGATGGAGCGCAACGACTTCCACCAGCGTTTCACCGACGGCAGCTCCATCAGCCTGCACGAATTCCTCTACCCGCTGCTGCAGGGCTATGACTCGGTGGCGCTGCGCGCCGACCTGGAAATGGGCGGCACGGACCAGAAGTTCAACCTGCTCATGGGCCGCCACCTGCAGCAGGAATACGGGCAGGACACGCAGTGCGTGCTCACCATGCCGCTGCTGGTGGGCCTGGACGGCGAGCACAAGATGTCCAAGTCCAAGAACAACTACATCGGCATCACCGAGGACGCCAACACCATGTTCGCCAAGGTGCTGAGCATCTCGGACACGCTGATGTGGAACTGGTACACCCTGCTGTCATTCAAGAGTCTGGCCGAGATCGCCGCGCTCAAGGCCGAGGTGGAAGGCGGGCGCAATCCCAAGGACGCCAAGGTGCTGCTGGCCAAGGAAATCACGGCGCGCTTTCACAGCGCGGCGCTGGCCGATGCGGCCGAGCAGGATTTCAACAACCGCAGCAAGGGCGGCATTCCCGACCAGATCGACGAGGTCAGCCTGTCGGGCGCGCCGCTGGGCATCGGTGCCCTGCTCAAGCAGGCCAACCTGGCGCCCTCGACCAGCGAGGCCAACCGCCTGATCGACGGCGGCGGCGTGCGCGTGGACGGCACGGCCATCAGCGACCGGGGCCTCAAGCTCGAAGCCGGCACCTATGTGGTGCAGGTGGGCAAGCGCAAGTTTGCGCGCGTGACGCTGGGCTGATGCCCGCGCCGGGCCATGCGCCCGGCTGCACAGGAATGAAGGACGCCGGCATGCCCGCGTCCTTTTTTCATCGCCGGGCCGCCCCAAGATGAAAACGACCCCCTCGGGGGGGCGCGGACCTTGCGCAGCAAGGGGAGCGTGGGGGTTATTTTTCAAGCCGGGGGCGATTCGACGGTTTCGCGCGTGACCTCGGCCTGCTCCTGCAGCCACCGGCAGAAGGCGGCCACCTCGGGACGCGCGGCGCTGCGCGGGCCCACGATCAGCCAGTAGGCCAGCGGCGATTCCAGCCGGTGCGCGGGCAGCACCTCGACCAGGTCGCCAGCCGCCAGCGCATCGGCCACCAGCGGCAGCCGTGCAATGGCCAGGCCCTGTCCGGCCAGTGCGGCTTGCACGATCTGGTGGGCGTAGTTGAAGTACAGCCAGCGCGGCGGCTGCAGCTGGTCGCAGCCCTGCACGCCGAACCAGCGCTGCCAGCCCAGCCACTCCAGCTGGGGCATGCGGTGGGCGTCGCCGGTCTCGATCAGCGTGTAGCGGGCCGCGTCGGCCGGCGTCCTGAGCGGCGGGCCGCCGGCCAGCAGGCGCGGGCTGGCCACCACGGCCAATTGCTCGCCGAACAGGCGCTGCGCCTGGGGCCAGCCGTCGCCCGCACGGCCGTAGCGCAGGGCCAGGTCCACATCGGTGGTGTCCAGGTCCATCACGGTGTCGCTGGTGTCGATGCGGATGTCGATATCGGGCCAGGCGCGCTGGAAGGACTCCAGGCGCGGGATCAGCCACATGGCGGCAAAGCTGGCCCAGGTGGTGATGGCCACGCTCTTGCGGCCCACGGTCTGGCGGATCTGGCGCACCGAGGCGTCGATCTGCTCCAGCGCGGGCGCCACCGAGCGCAGCAGCTGGGCGCCGGCCCCGGTCAGCTCCACGGCGCGCGTGTGACGCAGGAACAGCGGCACGCCGACTTCATCCTCCAGCGACTGGATCTGGCGGCTCACGGCCGACTGCGTCAGCGACAGCTCGTCGGCGGCCGCGCGGAAATTCAGGTGCCGGGCCACGGCCAGGAAGGCACGCAGATGGCCGGCTCCGATGGCGCGTGTGCGCAGCAGGGGAACGGGTGCAGTGGTGGCATGGGGCATGGCGCCGCCAGCATACGTCAATCGTGTGACCGGCCGCAGCCCTTGGCGGACAGATAATTGGCGGCGTTGCCGGCACAGGTTCTGGCGTTTTGGATGAATCACCTATGACAGCACCTCTGGATCTCGTCATCATGGCCGCGGGCAAGGGCACGCGCATGAAAAGCCGCCTTCCCAAAGTCCTGCAGCGCCTGGCGGGGCGCCCGTTGCTGGGCCATGTGCTTTCCACGGCGGCGCAGCTGGATGCGCGCTCGGCCGTGGTGGTCACGGGCCACGGCGCGGACCAGGTGGAGCCCGCCATGGCGGCGGCCTGCCAGGGCGGCTCCATGGCGCTGAAGTTCGTGCGCCAGGAGCCGCAGCTGGGCACGGGCCATGCGGTGCAGCAGGCCGTGCCTGCGCTGGCGGGCGACGGCATGGTCATCGTGCTCTCGGGCGATGTGCCGCTGACGCAGGCCGACACGCTGCGCGCCCTGGTCGATGCGGCCGATGGCCAGCGGCTGGCGCTGCTGACCGTGCGCCTGCCCGATCCCACGGGCTACGGCCGCATCGTGCGCGGCGAAGACGGCACGGTGCAGCGCATCGTCGAGCAAAAGGATGCCAATGACGCCCAGCGCGCCATCCAGGAAATCTACAGCGGCATCATGGCCGTGCCGGCCCGCCACCTGGCCGGCTGGCTGGCCCGCCTGACCAATGACAACGCCCAGGGCGAGTACTACCTGACCGACGTGGTCGCCATGGCCGTGGCCGACGGCGTGCCCGTGGTCGCGCACTGCATTGCCGACCCCGTGCAGGTGGCCGGCGTCAACAGCCCGCTGCAGCTGGCCGAGCTGGAGCGCGCCCACCAGGGCGCCCAGGCCCGCACGCTGATGGAGCAGGGCGTGCGCCTGGCCGACCCCGCGCGCTTTGACCTGCGCGATGACCCGCGCACCGGCCGCGCGGCACGCCTGGTCTGCGGGCAGGATGTGGAGATCGACGTGGGCTGCATCTTCAGCGGCCATGTGGAGATTGGCGAAGGCGCGCGCATCGGCGCCTATTGCAGCATTGCCAACGCCACGATTGCGGCGGGCGCCGTCATCCATCCGTACACGCATGTCGATGGCGAGAAGGCCGGCGTCAGCGTGGGCGAGGGCGCCCTGGTGGGCCCGTTTGCGCGCCTGCGCCCCGGGGCGCAGCTGGGCCGCGAAGTGCACATCGGCAACTTCGTCGAGGTCAAGAACTCCGTGCTGGCCGATGGCGCCAAGGCCAACCACCTGGCCTACCTGGGCGATGCCACGGTGGGCGAGCGCGTCAACTACGGCGCCGGCTCCATCACGGCCAACTACGACGGCGTGAACAAGCACCGCACGGTGATCGAGGCCGACGTGCACATCGGCAGCAACTGCGTGCTGGTGGCGCCCGTCACCATTGGCGCGGGCGGCACGGTGGGCGGCGGCTCCACGGTCACCAAGAGCACCGAGCCCGGCGTGCTCACGGTATCGCGGGGCAGGCAGGTGAGCATCACCAGCTGGAAGCGCCCGGTCAAACTGCCCAAGTCCTGAGACTTCCGAGACACGTGGGCTCGAGGGCCCGCATCGCCGGCGGGTCCCGTACGGGGCAAGCCGATTTTCCGAATCTCCTGACCCTGTCCATGCCATGACGGAACCTTTCGCCCACCCTCCGCCCGACCCTGCCGCCGACCTGCAAGGCCCGCCCCGCACGCTGCAGGACGCGCTGGAGCGCCTGGCCCAGCGCGAGCAGGAGCTGCAGGCCCTGCGCGCCGCGCAGCAGGAATGGCTGCACGCGGTGTCGCACGACCTGCGCGCGCCGCTGCGCCATGTGCTGTCCTTCGGCCCCCTGGTGGACGAGCTGCTGTCGCAGGCCGCGCCTTCGCCGCAGGAACTGCAGGAGGCACGCGGCTTCCTGCAGACCATGGACCAGTCCGCCCGACGCATGGGCGGCATGCTCGACGGCCTGCTGGCCCTGGCGCGCGCCGCCCGCACGCCCATGCAGTGGCAGCCCATCGCCTTGCAGGAACTGCTGGAGCAGGCGCGCACGGCGGTGCTGGCGCAGCCGCGCTGGGCGGCCTGCGGCGCGGCGGCGCGGCTGCAATGGAGCCTGCCGCAGCAAAGTCCCGCCGTGCGTGCCGACGCGGCCCTGCTGCGCCAAGTGCTGGAGGCGCTGCTGGACAACGCCGTCAAGTTCACCCAGCCCGTGGCCCAGCCGCGCATTGCCATCGATGTGGAGCGCCATGCCGACGGCGGCATCACGCTCAGCGTGACGGACAACGGCGTGGGGTTCGACCCCTCGCGTGCGGGCGCGCTGTTCGGCATCTTCCAGCGCATGCACCGTGAGTCGGAGTTTCCGGGCCTGGGCACGGGCCTGGCCCTGGTGCGCGGCGTCATGCGCCGCCACGGCGGCGAGGCCACCATCCGCGCCACGCCGGCGGGCGGCTGCAGCGTATGCCTGAACTGGCCCGGCGGCGAAGTGCGGCGCACGGATCGCGGGCTCTGAGTCTGCCTGCCGCTGGCGCCAGCCCTCAGATCAGCGTGTCGTCCGGCTCGGGCTGGTGTGCCTGGCGCGAGGCCTCGCTGCCCGCGTCCGTGCCCGACCTGGTGGGCGCGCTGCCGGCCATCAGCGGCGCAGCAGGTATCACCTGGTCGCGCCCGGCGTCCTTGGCGCTGTAGAGAGCGCTGTCGGCCGCATTGATCCAGTCCTTGACCGACAGAAAGCTGGGGTCCGCCGCCGCCACGCCAATGCTGGCGCTGACGCGCAGATGCGGGTGCTCGCGCACGCGCAGCTGGCTCAGCTGGTTGCGTATGCGCAGGGCCACCGCATAGGCATCGTCCAGATGGGTGTGCATGCACAGCACGGCGAATTCATCGCCTCCGTAGCGGCCGGCCGCGTCATGCGATCGCAGGCAGTGCCGGATGGTCAGGCCGATGGCCTGCAGCACCTCGTCACCCACGGTGTGCCCAAAGCTGTCGTTGATGCGCTTGAAGTGGTCTATGTCCACGATCAGCAGGCAGGCCGAGGTCTGCGTCTGCCGGTAGTCGCGCAGCGCGGCGCGCGCCTTCTGCCACCAGTAGTCGCGGCTGTACAGCGTGGTCAGGGGGTCGATGCGGCTGAGCACCTGCAGCTTCACGTTCTGTCGTGCCAGCTTGCGCACCAGCTGGCGCGTGGACCAGCTGGAGAACACGCTGTGCAGCAGGAGCAGGGGCAGCATGCTCAGCTGCACTGCCAGGCTGGCCTCCCACTCGGGCGCGGGCCGCAGCAGCAGGGCCCCCGCGGCGGCGGCCAGGAAGGTGGCGAACAGCGATTGCAGCCAGCCGTCGCGCGTGGCCGTGTGGTTGCGGTCTGCAATGCTGATGGCCAGCAGCGCAATGCTGGGCAATGCACAGAAATGCATGACGGGAATCCAGCTGCCGATGATCAGCGCATCTATCTTCAGATTGGCGTGTTCGGCGCGGTGGCTGTCACGGCTGTGGCGGGCGTGGAGAAAGGCGATGTGCGGCCAGACCAGGGCGCTCACCAGCACAAAGCCCCAGACAGCCGTGCTGGCGCCCAGCTCGGTCATGGTCGTGCCCACGACGAGGCCACCCAAAGCCATGCTGGAGACGCGCAAGGGATAGGTGCGGCGATGGATGCGCTGGCGCAAGGACATGGCGGTGCGAGCCGAGTGCGCGCCGATTGCCTAGCGCGTCAGAAAGTGTTGTTGCATCAATTTGTATCATTGTCCCCGTGCGTGCGCAACGCCTTAAAGTCCAACGTTGCCCAAAGTTGGCGTTCGGGACACATTGCAGGCTTGCTGTCCTACGCAGTCCCGCCGCCGCGCAGTTTCCTGATGCGCACAATTACTCGCAAAATCAAGCGTCCTGGCCTCATTGGGCGCCTGTTCCGGGATTTGCCGGCGGCAGCGGCATGGCGGTGGAGAACTTGGCGCGCCTGACGCTGAAAAAACTCTTGACATTGCGCACGTTGGCGTCGCCCGTGAATAGCGCCCGGCTCAACTCCAGGTAGGCCGGCATGTCGGGCGCGGCCACCACGAGGATGAAATCAGGCCCCGCCGATACGCGCCAGCACTGCTGCACGGCGTCCAGCGCCACGGCGCGGCGCTCGAATCCGTCCAGCGCGTCACTGTCCTGGCGGTCCAGCGAGACCTCCACAATGGCCTGCAGCCCATGGCCCAGGGCGGCGGCCAGGCGTTCGGGCTGCAGGATGGCCACCTGCCGCTCGATCAGCCCGGACTCCTGCAGCCGCCGCACGCGGCGCAGGCAGGTGGGCGGCGACAGCTGCAGCAGCGCGGCCAGTGCCTGGTTGCTGCGGCTGCAGTCTTCTTGCAGCAGCTGCAGCAACTGCAGGTCGGTAGCGTCCAGCTGAATGGAATTTTGGTTCATTTTGTTATTTATATTGAAATAATATTTCTTGAATGCCTGATGATGAAATATTAATTCAATAGATAAGGAAATCTGGAGAGAAATTTCTTTTCAACCTGCGTAGCATCCGTCGTCATCTCGAAACAAGGAGCTTGTCCATGTGTGGCATCGTCGCAGCGGTTTCCTTCCGCGATATCGTCCCCGTTCTCGTCCAGGGCCTGCAGCGCCTGGAATATCGCGGCTATGACTCCTGCGGCGTGGCCGTGCAGGCGCTGGACGCACAGGGCGTGCACAGCCAGGGCCTGCGGCGCGCCCGCTCCACGGCGCGCGTGGCCGAACTCATGGACCAGGTGCAACAGGACAAGGTCATCGGCCACACCGGCATTGCCCACACGCGCTGGGCCACGCATGGCGAGCCGGCGGTGCGCAACGCCCATCCGCATTTCAGCCACGGCCCTGGCGTCTCGCCCGTGGCCGACACCGACCAGCCGGCCCGCGTGGCCCTGGTGCACAACGGCATCATCGAAAACTACGAAGCCCTGCGCGCCGAGCTGCAGTCCAAGGGCTATGTCTTCGCCAGCCAGACGGACACCGAGGTCATCGCCCATCTGGTGGACAGCCTCTACGGCGGCGACCTGTTCGAGGCCGTGCAGGCCGCCACGCAGCGCCTGCATGGCGCCTTTGCCATCGCGGTCATGCACAAGGACGAACCGCAGCGCGTGGTGGGCTCGCGCGCCGGCTCGCCGCTGATCCTGGGCGTGGGCCAGGATGGTGCCGAACACTTCCTGGCCAGCGACGCCATGGCCCTGGCCGGCGTGACCGACCAGATCGTCTACCTGGAAGAGGGCGACATCGTGGACCTGCAGCCTGGCCGCTACTGGCTGGTGGGCAAGGGCGGCGAGCGGCTGGCGCCCGAGCAGCGCCCCGTGCGCACCGTGCACGCCCACAGCGGCGCGGCCGAGCTGGGTCCCTACCGCCACTACATGCAAAAGGAAATCTTCGAGCAGCCGCGCGCCATTGCCGACACGCTGGAAGGCGTGCAGGCCATCGTGCCCGAGCTGTTCGACGGCGTGGCCTCGGACGGCAAGGCCGGCACTTCGGCCTGGCGCGTGTTCAAGGAGATCGACCGCGTGCTCATCCTGGCCTGCGGCACCAGCTACTACAGCGGCTGCACTGCCAAGTACTGGATCGAGTCGCTGGCCGGCCTGCCCTGCAGCGTGGAAGTGGCCAGCGAATACCGCTACCGCACCAGCGTTCCCCATCCCAAGACCCTGGTCGTCACCATCAGCCAGTCGGGCGAGACCGCCGACACCCTGGCCGCGCTGCGCCATGCCCAGAACCTGGGCATGAAGCACACGCTGACCGTCTGCAACGTGGCCACCAGCGCCATGGTGCGCGAATGCGAGCTGGCCTACATCACGCGCGCCGGCGTGGAGATCGGCGTGGCCTCCACCAAGGCCTTCACCACCCAGCTGGCAGGCCTGTTCCTGCTGACCCTGGCCCTGGCCCAGTCGCAAGGGCGGCTGAGCGAGGAAAAGGAGCAGCAATACCTGGCCGCCATGCGCCACCTGCCCGTGGCCCTGCAATCCGTGCTGGCGCTGGAGCCCCAGGTCATCAGCTGGTCCGAGGACTTCGCCAAGCGCGAGAACGCGCTCTTCCTGGGCCGTGGCATCCACTACCCGATTGCGCTGGAAGGCGCGCTCAAGCTCAAGGAAATCAGCTACATCCACGCCGAGGCCTATCCGGCCGGCGAGCTCAAGCACGGTCCGCTGGCCCTGGTGGACAGCGCCATGCCCGTGGTCACGGTGGCGCCCAATGACGAGCTGCTGGAAAAGCTCAAGAGCAACATGCAGGAAGTGCGTGCGCGCGGCGGCGTGCTCTATGTGCTGGCCGATGCCAAGACCAACATCGAAAGCAGCGAAGGCATGCACGTCATCCGCATGCCCGAGAACTACGGCGCGCTCAGCCCCATCCTGCACGTGGTCCCGCTGCAGCTGCTGGCCTACCACACGGCTTGCGCACGCGGCACCGATGTGGACAAGCCGCGCAACCTGGCCAAGAGCGTGACGGTGGAGTGAGGCGGGGGCCGGGGTAGGGCGCAGGCCGTGGCCTGCCCTGGTCCTTCGTTGCCCCCTGTGCGAAATGTCCGTCGGACACCCGGCGGCTGGCCTACCTGCGGTGTCGCAACATGGGGCTGCGCACGCTCTGGCCGGTCCTACGGCTGAGCCGCATGTCCGGGCCCACACTGGTTACCAGCGCAGTGCATATCTGCGCTGCAGTCGGGCGCTTCGTTTGACGCGCCTCTTTGACCACCATGTGAAGGAGATACCCATGGCTCAGCAAAACGACCAGCAACAGCAGCAAAACAACCCGCAGCAGCAGAACCCGAACCAGCAAAACCCGGGACAGCAGCAGCAGGACAACCCCCAGCACAAGCAGCCTGGCCAGAACCAGCCAGGCCAGCAGCAGCCCAATCAGCCCCGCTGACAGGCTGGGCGGCGTTCCGTTTGACGTGAGGATGGAACCATGAAACAGCTTCTTCCCACGAGAGGCCCGCAGCATCCGGCCTATGTTCCCATGCAGATGGGGCAACCCATCACGGACAGGAACTACAGCCAGATGCAGTGCAAGGCGAACGTCCGCCAACAAGGGCAGCCTTTGCGCCAGCCACAGCAACGCTGATTGATCGCAGCCAGCGCTGGTGCAGCGCTCCCTGGAACCGGCCGCCTTCGGGCGGCTTTTCCATGTCGAGGGCCTGCCCTGGCCGGGGCCGCCGGAGATATCCCCGCACAATGACGCCTTTCCAGCATCAACCTCCAAGGATTTCAACGATGACACTGCAGCGCCCCTGCCTCGTTTTGCCGACCCTGGTGCTCGCCCTGGGATTGTCGGGGTGTGCCGCGCCGCCTTCCAGCGGGCAGCTCGAGAAGGAGGAAGCGGAGCAGGCGAAGACGCTGTGGGTGATCAGCGAGGCCTTGAAGGCCAACATGGCCGTGGTGCTGGTGGCTGACTTGACGCCGCACAAGTCGCTGGCCGACGCCAACGGCATGTCCAAATGGACCTCGAACGTGCTGTGGACCCACCAGGACAGGCCGGAGATCGTGTTCGGCCGCAAGTTCCAGAACAACGCGCTGCAGCGCGATCCCAAGACCACCTACCTCTTCAAGGCCTTCGAGGTCCATGTCCTGCCCCCCGGCAAGTACCTGCTGACGGGCGGCGATGACTACTGGCTCAATGCTCGGCTCGACCAGCTGGGGGCCAAGGCGGGCGCTGCGGGCGCAGGCCGCGGCGCCAGCGGCACGGTGTCCCTGGCGCCCGAGACCTACCGCGAGTTCTATACCGAGATGAACTGGAAGGAGGCCACCACGCACACGCAGACCCGCACCGAGAAGTACTGCACCACGGTGCACCGTGCCTCGGGCCATTGCGTGGCCTGGGGCGAGCGGCAGGTCACGGACAGTACGCCGGGCATGGGTGCGGGCTACTACCAGGATACGGACTCGCGCGACATCCCCGCGCTCAAGGTCCAGGTGCGCGTGCCGCCCCGGCAGGCCCTGGCCAGTTTCACGCTGGAAGGCGGGCAGCTGGTGCTGAGCCAGCGCTCGTATCTGAAGACGCCCAGCTACCAGTTCCGCCAGGCGGGCTGCCGCAAGGTGGCGGCCGAGAAGGTCGAATGCCCGCTGGAGGACTTCACCGTCCACACGCTGCCGGTGCCCATGGAATTCACGCGCACCTATCTGGCCTCCCGCGCCAACCTGACCCCTGACCAGGAAAAACTCATGGCGCGGCTGGTGCCCATGCAGGTCACCACCCTGGGCCGCCAGGGCGCCGCCGATCCGATCTGGGGCACGCCGATCTCGCTGCGCAAGGGGCCTTGAGGTCCGGGCGCAGCCGATGGTCGATGGTCGTTGATCGGCTGCGTCGGGTGGAGGCCCTTTCCTTGCCCGGCCGGTTGTTGGCGGGCTGCGGCGACCGGTGCCTGCCTATGGGGTCACCAGGTGTGCGCGTAGCTGATCTTCAGCACCGTGCCGGCCGCTGGCAGGCGGCTGGTGTTGTTGTTGCTGCGCAGCAGCTGGCTGTAGAGCGGGAAGTACTGGCGGTTGAACAGGTTTTCCACGCCCAGGGACACACGGTTCTTGGGGTCGATCTTCCACTGGCTGATCAGGTCCACCGTGGTGTAGCCCCGTGTGTCATAGCGGCCGAAGCCGGTCTTGCCGTCCAGGCGGTAGTCCTTGGAGGCATAGGCGGTGGCCTGGAGGCGGTGGCTCCAGCGCGTGTCGGGCCGGTACTCCACATAGGCGGTGAGCTTGAGCGGAGGGATGCGAAAGCCCGTCATGTCCTGGTAGCCGCTGGCGGCCTGGGGCAGCTCGCGGCCCTTCATCCAGGTGAAGCTGCCGCCCACGCTCCAGTGGTCGTCGTCGCTGAAGTAGTCCAGGCCGCCTTCGATGCCATGGATCTTCTCGCGGGTGCGCAGCAGGGTCAGGCCATTGTTGAAGCTCTGCACGGCGCCCAGGTTGGAGCGCGACTGGAAGACGCTGAGGTTGGCCATCACGTTGGAGAACTTGCCGCGCCAGCCCATTTCATAGGTGTTGGTCTTGACCGCCTGCAGGTTGGAGTTGCCCAGGTTGAAGGCCGGCGTGGCATTGCGCACCACCACGCCGATGTCCGGCAGCTCGAAGCCCTGGCTGTACGAGGCATAGAGCTCCTGGCCGGGGACCGGCGTGAAGACCGTGCCCAGGTTGTAGGTCCAGGCGTTGTACCGGACGGTGCCGCCGTTCACGGACTGGGGGCTGGGGGCGCGTGACTGCGACAGCGGCGTGAAGTCATTGAAGCTGGCCTGGGCGCGGTCGTAGCGCAGGCCGCCTTCCGCCGACCATTGCGCATTGAACCGGTGCTGCAGCTGGGCGAAGGCGCCGATGCTGCGCGTGGTGACGGGCGGCATGTAGATCAGCTGGCCCGTCTTGTGGAAGACCAGGCCGCCGCTGGCGTCATAGGCCCGGGGATCGAAGATGTCGATGGGCATGTCGGTGCGCTCCTGGTTGAAGTCCGCACCCCAGATCAGCAGGCTCTTCTTGCCGGCGCCCAGCGGCGTCTTCAGGGTCAGGCGCCCGCCAAAGACCTCGGAGTTCTGCATGGACTGGTCGACATTGGCGCCCCGCACCGGCACGGCGCGTGCGTCGAAGGGCGCAAAACGGGTGAAGAAGTCCCGGTAGTAGAGCTGGGCGGCCAGCGTGCTGCCTGCGATGTCCCGGTTCTCGTAGTCCAGGCCCAGCATGGTGTTCTTGATCTGGTTCTGGTCGGCCAGCACCAGGCCCTTGATGGGGCGGGCCGCCGCCGTTCCTGCCGGCAGCCGCGCCACCGACGGGTCGGAGGCGTAGTCCGTGTCCTGGGCTGCGTTGTAGTGGCTGGCGGTCAATTGCAGGCGCTGGTCGGCATCGAGCTTGAAGCCGATCTTGGCCGAGGCGTTGTAGATGTTGGAGTCGAACAGGTCGCCCTGGCTGGGCTCGGGCGCAATGCGGTTGCCCTTGGCGTCGAAGGCGCCGCCCATGTGCCTGGCGCCCAGGCTCACCGAATAGTCGACCACCTCGCCACCGCCGGACAGGTAGTGCTGCACCTCGCCGCCCAGTCCTGCGCCGCGCAGGCGGGACAGCGGGGCCGAGCCGGTGACGATGGTCTCGGCCCGCGTCTCGCCCGAGGGCCGCTTGGTGCGGATGGAGACAATGCCGCCCGCCGCACCGCTGCCGTAGATGGCGCTGCTGCCGCGCAGCACCTCGATCTGCTCGATGTCGGCCGGGTTGATGTTGGCCAGGTTCCTGGACGAGTCGCGGTTGGTGTTCAGCGGAACGCCGTCCACCAGCACCAGCATGTTGCGGCCCCGCAGCGTCTGGCCGTAGTCGGTGATGGTGTGGCTGGAGTCCGCCATGCCGGGGACCACCTTGCTGAGCATGGTGGCCAGGCTGTCCGAGCCCTGGCGCAGCTGCTCCACCTCCTGGCCTTCCAGGATCGTGACCTGCCGCGAGGGTGCGACCAGGTTGTTCTGCGTGCGTGCGGTCACCGTGATGGCGGCAAGCTCCGTGGCCTGTGCTGCGACCAGGGCTGCGGCCGGCGCTGCGGGCACGGCCGCTGCAGCGGACGGCGCCTGGCGGGCCGCCGCAGGCAGCTTCTCCAGCGCGTAGTTGCCCGCACCCACGCGGCGCGCTGTCCAGCCTGACGTGTTCAGCAGCTGCGCAAAGCCGTCTTCCACGGAGAACGTGCCGGACAGGCCGCGTGTCTCCATGCCGACGAGCTGCTGCAGGTCCATGCCCAGGTTCACGCCTGCCTGCGCGGCAAAGGCCATCAGCGCCGGGCCCAGCGGACCCGGCTGGATCTGGTAGCTCCGGGCAGCGGCGCTGGCGGCCGGCTCGGCCGCCTGGACTGGCAGCGCGTGCAGCAGCAGCGAGGTGCTGACGGCCAGGGCCGCCAAGGCGGTGGCGCGCAGGCTGGCGCGTGGTCCGGCGGTGGAAGAAGGGGAGTGCATGGTGTTCTGTCCTCTGGGCTGTCGATGAAAGTGGTCTTCGCAAGCCTTGACAGGCGAGAGCGAAAAACCGGACAGCCACGGCAGAAAAAAATCGGATCAGCGCCGCGCCACCGTCACCCAGTACCGGCTGCGCTCGTGCACGCGCACCGGCAGGGTCTGGGCCAGCAGGGCCAGGATGCGGTCGGTGTCATGCAGCTGGTAGGTGCCGGAGACGCGCAGGTCGGCGACATCGTCGTCGCACCGCACAAGGCCCTCGCGGTAGCGCGACAGCTCGGCCAGGAAGTCCTGCAGGCGCAGGTTCTCGGCATAGAGCACGCCCAGCGTCCAGGCCGAGTCCCGCGGCGCCACCGGGCGGGTGGCGCTGGCGCCTTGTCCATCGAATTGCAGTTGCTCGCCCGCATGCACCACCACGGCCTTGGCCGATGCTGCCGGCGTGACGAGCACCGCGCCCTCCAGCACGGCCAGCGCCGTGCCCCGCTCCAGCTTGCGCACGATGAAGCGCGTGCCCAGGGCCTGCATCTGGCCGTCGTCTGTCTGCACCATGAAAGGCTGGGAGGCGTAGGGCGCCGCATGCGCGGTCTCGACCAGGATTTCCCCGGCATGCTGGCGGATGCGCCGCGCCGTGCCATCCATGCGCACGCTGATGGCGGAGGCCGTGTTCAGCTGCACGCGGCTGCCATCGGCCAGCGTGACCGCGCGGCGCTCGCCCCTGGCCGTGCGGTAGTCGGCCGTCCAGTCCTGCAAGGGCAGATGGCGCCAGGCCAGCCAGCCCAGCGCAGGCGTGGCCAGGGCCAGCACGGCCGAGCGCAGCAACTGGCGCCGTGCCGCCGAGGGGCGCGCGCGGTTGAGCGTGGCCATGCCGACGGCGGCGGGCACGGTGTTGAAGCGGCCCTTGAGCTGCTCGGCGCATTGCCAGATCTGTTCATGCCGGCTGCTCTGGCTGCGCCAGCGCGCCAGTTCGGCCTGCTCGGCCGCGCTGAAGTCCGAGGCGTGCCTGCGGGCCAGCCAGCGGGCGGCCTCGTCCAGGATGCGTGCGTCTGCGGCCTGCATGCTCAGCGCTCCAGCATCACCAGCAGGCATTGCCGAAAGCCCTGGGCCATGTAGCGCGTCACGGTGCGCACGCTCAGCTGCATCCGGTCGGCAATGTCCTCGTAGGACAGGCCTTCCAGCTGGGACATGAGAAAGGCCGTGCGCACCCTGGCGGGCAGGGCGTCCAGCAGCGCATCGAGCTCCTGCAGCGTCTCCAGCAGGATGGCCCGCGCCTCCACGGACGGCACGGTGGCCTGGGGCAGGAGGTGCAGCGACGCCAGGTAGGCCTGCTCCAGCGAGCGGCGTTCGAGGTGATTGACCAGCAGCCGCCTGGCCACTGTCGTCAGGTAGGCCCGGGGCTCCCGGATGTCCTCGATGGCCTGCGTCCTGGCGCTGACCCAGATGCGCGTGAACGTGTCCTGGGCCAGGTCGGCCGCATCGCAGCGGTTGCCCAGCCTGCGTTGCAGCCACGCGACCAGCCAAGGGTTGTGCTGCGCGTACATGCTGCCCAGAGCCTGGCTGGCGCCACTGTCGGTGGATGGATGCACGTGCCGGGCCTTTCCTCTTGTGCGTCAAGAAACTGCCGGCATTTTATCCAGTTGATATGAATTCTCATTTGCATTGGGGTCGGTGCGATCCCGCGCACCGGATCAGCCCGCCGCCGCCAGCCCGTCGAAGGTCGTGCTGGTCACCCAGTCGATGATCTGCGCGTGCGTGTACTGGCCCGACTCCTTGAGCAGTGCCACCACCGGATCGCAGGCCCGCGCGAACAGCGTGTAGAGCACCAGTTCGGCCGGCAGCGTGGCCTGCATCTGGCCGCTGGTCTGGGCCTCGGTGATCCAGATGCTCAGGCGGTTGCTCAGCGCGATCAGCCGGTCCATGTAGTCGTCGTTGGATTGCAGCGAGGCGCTGAGGTTGGAGTTCTGCGCGGGCAGGGAGGGCATCTCGCCTTCCAGCTGGGTCTGCATGGCCCAGCGCGTCACGGCCTTGAGCTGGTCCAGCGGGCGCGTGGGCGTGCCGGCCTCGGCCGCCAGGCTGGCTTCGTCGCGCAGGCCGTCCACGAAGGCCAGGGCGCGGTCCAGCACGCCCACCATGGCGGCCCCTGCCAGTTCTTCCTTGGAGGTGAACAGCTTGTACAGGCTGGCCTTGGCCATGCCGGCCTCGGCCGCCACCTCGTCCACCGTCATGGCGTCGTAGCCCTTGGTGGCCAGCAGCCGGTTGACGGCCGCCACGATGGCCTGCTCGCGCACGCGCTGTATCTGTTCTTTGATGGAGGAGCGGCTTGTCATAGCCATATTTTAGACCCGACAGGTCATATCCGATACCAAATAGTGCAAAGCGAATACGTTTGGTATATAGTTTGAACTCATCAGTTCACAGTTTGATCTTCATGGTCTGACTGATCGATTCAACCAGGAAGGACGCTCCCATGCATCGCATTGCAGTCATCGGGTCGGGGATTGCGGGGCTGGCCGCAGCACGGCGGCTGGCCGGCGCGCCGGGCGGGCATGGCGTGACCCTGCTGGAGGCAGGCAGCCATTTCGGCGGCCATGCCAACACGGTCGATCTGGCGCTGGGCGGCGTGAGCCAGGGGGTGGACACGGGCTTTCTGGTGTTCAACCACCGCACCTATCCGCTGCTGACCCGTCTGTTCGAAGAGCTGCAGGTGCCCACGGCGGAGGCCGAGATGTCGTTTTCCGTGCAGGTGCCGCAGGCCGGCGGCCGGGCGGGCCTGGAGTGGAGCGGCAGTTCGCTGGGCGGTGTGTTCGCCCAGCGCAGCAATCTGCTGCGGCCCCGTTTCCTGAAGATGCTGGCCGAGATCCTGCGCTTCAACCGCCTGACCACGCGCATCGCCGAGGAAGGCGATGAAGCGCGGCTGCGCAGCTGCATCGAAGATTTCCTGGACGACCACGGCTTCGGGCCGGCCTTTCGCCAGGACTATCTGCTGCCCATGATGGGCTGCATCTGGTCCTGCCCCACCGACCAGATGCTGCGCTTTCCCGTGGCCACGCTGATCCGCTTTTGCCACAACCACGGCCTGATCCAGGTCACGGACCGGCCGCAGTGGCGCACCGTGCGCGGTGGTTCGCGTCAGTATGTGCGGCGCATGGTGGCCGCGCTGCAAAAGGACGGCCGCCACGAGGTCCGGCTGAACGCGCCCGTGCTGGGCCTGCGCCGCGCCGCCCACGGCGTGCTGCTGCAGATGGCGCACGGCACGGAGCGGTTCGACGCCGTGGTGCTGGCCTGCCACAGCGACCAGGCCCTGCGCCTGCTGGGCTCCGATGCCACGCCGCTCGAGCGCAGCGTGCTGGGCGCCATCCGCTACCAGCCCAACCAGGCCGTGCTGCACACCGATGCCGGCGTGCTGCCGCGCCGCCCGGCGGCCTGGGCCGCCTGGAACTACGAACGCGCCGCCGATCCCGGAAAAGACCGGGCCGGCGTCTGCCTGCACTACCTGCTCAACCGCCTGCAGCCCCTGCCGTGGCAGCAGCCCGTGATGGTGTCGCTGAACCCGGTGCGCCCCATCGATGACAGCCAGGTCCACGCGCGCATCGAGTACAGCCACCCGGTGTTCGACCTGGCCGCCATCGAGGCCCAGGGCCGGGTGGATGCCCTGCAAGGCCAGCGCAGGACCTGGTTCTGCGGCGCATGGTGCGGCTACGGCTTCCATGAGGACGGCCTGCGCTCGGGCCTGGTCGCGGCCGACGGCCTGCTGCATGCCCTGCAGACCTTGCCCGTCCTGCCCGCCAGCGCGGCCTTCGAGGGGGTCGCATGACGGCCCGGCCGCTCATCGGCTTCGGCCATGTCTGGCACCGCCGCCTGCGGCCGGTGGAGCATGCCTTCCGCTACCCGGGCTATTTCCTCATGCTGCCCATGCGCAGCCTGCGCACGCAGCCGGACGCCGCGCTCAGGCGCAACCGCCGTGGCTGGCTGAGCTTCCATGACAGCGACCACGGCGAGGGCGGCTGCGACGCACTGGCCTGGTTCGAGCAGCTGCTGCACAGCGAAGGCATAGCCGACGCCGATGGCGAAGTCTGGCTGCACACCTTTCCGCGCGTGCTGGGCTACGTGTTCAAGCCCGTGAGCTTTTGGTATGCGCACCGCGCCGACGGGTCGCTGGCCGCCGTGCTGGCCGAGGTCAACAACACCTTTGGCGAGCGCCATGCCTATCTGCTGGCGGGGCCGGACCTGGCCTGGGGCCGCGAGCAGGTGGCGCGCAAGCAATTCCACGTCTCGCCGTTCTGCGAGGTGCGCGGCGAGTACCGCTTCCGCTTCGAACGCAGCGAAGACCGCACCCTGGCACGCGTGGACCTGCATGACGAGGACGGCCCGCTGCTGCAGACCAGCGTGGGCGGCGTGCTGCAGGTGCTGGATGCCGCCGCCGTGCGCCGCGCCTTCTTCGGCACCCCTTTGATGACGCTGGGCGTGGTCGCCCGCATCCACTGGCACGCGCTGCGCCTTTGGGCCAAGCGCGTGCCTTTCCATGGCAAACCCTCCGCGCCCAAGCGCTTCGTCACAAGATGAACACTACCGCCGCCCCCCTGCTGAGCCCCACCGCCGCAGCGCCGCGCCGCACGCCTGCGCGGGCACGCCGTGTGCTGAACCTGCTCGAACGCCTGCCCCACGGGCAGCTGGACCTGGAGCAGCCCGATGGCCGCCTGCTGCACCTGCCCCGTCCGCCGTCGGGGGCTGCCGACGCGCATTGCGTGCTGCACGACTGGCGGGCGCTGGAGCGCACCCTGAAATCGGGCGACATCGGCCTGGCCGAAGGCTATATCGCCGGAGAATGGGACAGCCCCGACCTGGCCGCCCTGCTGCGCCTGTGCATGGCCAACCGCGACCATGTGCAAAGCCTGGTGTACGGCAGCTGGTGGGGCCGGCTGGGCTACCGCCTGCGCCACCTGCTGCAGCGCAATACGCGGGCCGGCAGCGCCAGGAACATCCATGCCCACTACGACCTGGGCAACGATTTCTACCGCCTGTGGCTGGACCCCGGCATGAGCTACAGCGCCGCCTGGTTCCAGGGGCGCACGGGTGAATCGCTGCGCCACGCCGACCTGCAGGACGCCCAGCAGGCCAAGCTCAGGCGCACGCTGGACGAGGTGCGGCTGCAGCCCGGCCAGCGCCTGCTGGAGATCGGCTGCGGCTGGGGCGGGCTGGCCGAGGCGGCGGCGCAGGAGTTCGGCGCCCGGGTCACGGGCGTGACGCTGTCGCGCGAGCAACTGGCCTGGGGACAGCAGCGCATGCGGCAGGCCGGCTTGGCCGACGCCGTGGAGCTGCGCTACCAGGACTACCGCGACCTGCCGGCACGGCATGCGGGCGAGCCCTTCGATGCCATCGTCTCCATCGAGATGTTCGAGGCCGTGGGCCGAGAATACTGGCGCGGCTACTTCCAGACGTTGCGCGACTGCCTCAAGCCCGGGGGCCTGGCCTGCATACAGACCATCACGCTGCGCGAGGACCTGTTCGCGCGCTATCTGCGCTCCACCGACTTCATCCAGCAGTACATCTTCCCGGGCGGGCTGCTGCCCAGCATTCCTGCCTTCGAGCAGGAGGCACGGCGCGCCGGCCTGGTGGTGGAGCGCCGCATGGCCTTCGGCCGCGACTATGCGGAGACGCTGCGGCGCTGGCGCCAGGCCTTCGATCACCACCTCGACGCCGTGCGGGCCCAGGGCTTTGACGAGCGCTTCGTGCGCATCTGGACCTTCTACCTCGCCTACTGCGAGGCGGCCTTCGACACCGGCAACACCGATGTCGTCCAGTTCACGCTGCGCAGGCCCCTGCCATGAAATCGCCACCACGTCACATGCCGCGCCGCCAGGCGCTGGCCTGGGGCGCCGCCTGCGCCCTTGTCCCTTCACTGATCGCCATGCCCAACGAACTCCACGCCAAGACTCCGACTGCCGACCTTCCGGCCGAACTGCGCAGCGCCCTGCCGGCCGCGCGCCTGGTGGGCACGGGCGTGCTGCGCTTTTTCGGCCTGCGCGTGTACGAGGCACGGCTGTGGGCCGCACCGGGCTTTGTGCCCGAGGACTACGCCCGCCACCCGTTCGCGCTGGAGCTGGTCTATGACCGCAAGCTCGAAGGCGCGGCCATCGCCGAGCGCTCCATCGCCGAAATGCGCAGGGTCGACGGCTTCACCGAGGAGCAGTCCCGCCAATGGCTGGCGCTGATGAAGCAGGCGTTTCCCGATGTGGCTGCCCAGGACCGGCTGCTGGGCCTGAACGACGGCCAGGGCGAGGTGCGCTTCTTCCACAACGGCCGCCAGACTGCACAGCTGCGTGATGCCGACTATGCGCGCCTGTTCTTCGGCATCTGGCTCGCGCCCCAGACCTCGGCACCTGCCATGCGCAGCTCGCTGCTGGGCCAATCCTGAGCGCCCGGGACCACGCCATGGCCTCGCACCCTGCCGCCGCCCCCTTGCTGCCCTGGCGCACAGGGCTGGCCTATGGCGGCCTGGCCGCGCCGCTGGCGTTCGTGTCCCTGCCGCTGTATGTGAACCTGCCCTACCACTACGCCAGCGTGGCCGGTGCGCCGCTGGCGGGGCTGGGCGCGGTGCTGCTGGCCACGCGTGCCTTCGATGCCCTGGTGGACCCCGCCATCGGCCGCCAGGCCGACCGGCTGCTGCGCCGGGGCATGCGGCCAGCGTGGTGGGCGGCTGCACTGGCCAGCCTGCTGATGGTCCTGGGCTTCTGGGCGCTGTGGCATCCGCCGCGCGGTGCCCAGGCCGCCATGCTGGGCTGGCTGGCCTGCAGCCTGCTGGTGTGCACGCTGGCCTACAGCTTCGTCACCATCGTCCACCAGGCCTGGGGCACGCGCTGGGGCGGGCAGCCCGCCTGGCGGGCCCGCGTCACGGCCTGGCGCGAGGGCGCTACGCTGGGCGGTGTGCTGCTGGCCAGCGTGTTGCCGGCCTGGCTGGGCTTGGACGCCACCAGCGCCGTGCTGGCGCTGGGCCTGGCGCTGGGGCTGGTGGGGCTGTACCGGCTCAAGGCGCCGGTGACGCTGCCGCAGCAGGCCACGGCGGACACCTCTCGGCTCTCACCATGGGCGGATGCCGGCTTTCGCCGGCTGCTGGCCGTCTTCATGGTCAACGGCGTGGCCGCGGCCATTCCGGCCACCTTGCTGCCCTTCTTCGTGGCCGATAGATTGCAGGTGCCCGGGATGCAGCCCCTGCTGCTGCTGTGCTTTTTTGGCGCGGCCGCCCTGGGCCTGCCGCTGTGGGTGAAGGCCGTCTCGCGCTGGGGCCTGGCGCCCAGCTGGCGCGCGGGCATGCTGGCCAGCGTGCTGGCCTTCGGCTTCACGCCCTGGCTGGGCACGGGTGACGGCCTGGCCTTCGCCGTGATCTGCCTGGCCAGCGGGCTGGCCCTGGGCGCGGACCTGGCCCTGCCGGGCGCACTGCTCACGGGCGTGATCCACGAGTCCGGCCAGGGCGGCCAGGGCGAGGGCCGCTACCTGGGGTGGTGGACCTGCGCCACCAAGCTCAACCTGGCCCTGGCCGCGGGCCTGGCCCTGCCCCTGCTGTCCGTTGCGGGCTACCGCAGCGGCAGCACCGATCCGGCCGGCCTGCAGGCCCTGGCCTGGGCCTATGGCGGGCTGCCCTGCCTGCTCAAACTGGCGGCGGCCGGGCTGCTCTGGCGCGCCGAGCGACTGCATTCTTCCTGGAGGCACACATGAGCCACATCACCCACTGCGCTTCGTTTTCACCACTGCGGCGCGCCTGCCTGGGGGCGGCATTGGCGCTGTCTCTGGCGGGCTGCGCCGGTCCTTCCGTGCAGGACTACGCCAAGGAGCAGCCGACGCTGGACCTGCGCCAGTACTTCAACGGGCCGCTGACGGCCCACGGCATGTTCACGGACCGCTCGGGCAAGGTGGTCAAGCGATTCACCGTGCGCATGACGGGCCGCTGGAATGGCGACGAGGGCACGCTCGATGAGCACTTCGTCTACAGCGACGGCAGCACGCAGCAGCGCATCTGGCATATCCGCCACCTGGGCGAGGGCCGCTACAGCGGCCGGGCCGACGACGTGGTGGGCGAGGCCCAGGGCCAGAGCGCGGGCAATGCCATCCGCTGGAGCTACGTGCTGGCCCTGCCCGTGGACGGAAGGGTCTGGAACGTCAGCATGGACGACTGGATGTACCTGATGGACGGGCGCACCCTGCTCAACCGCACGGCCATGAGCAAGCTCGGCCTGCACCTGGGCGACGTGACGCTGGCCATCATCAAGGAGTGATGGCCATGCCACTGTTATCCCGCCGGCTGAACCCGCCGCTGCGCGACTGGAAGGGCCGCTCGGCATGGCTTCTGGGCGCCTCTTCGGGCATAGGGCGCGCCACGGCCGAAGCGCTGCACGGCCAGGGCGCGCGCGTGATTGTCTCTGCGCGGCATGGCGGTGCGCTGCAGGATTTCGTGCGCGGCCGCGAAGGCTGCCTGGCCCTGCCGCTGGACGTGACCGATGCCCAGGCCGTGGCACAGGCAGCCCGTGCCGTGCGGGCCCATGTGGGCAGGGCGCCCGACCTGGTGGTGTACTGTGCCGGCCACTACCGGCCCCAGCGCGCCACCGAGTTCGACCTGGCCGAGATGCAGCGCCACCTGGCCGTGAACTATGGCGGCGCGCTGCACCTGCTCGATGCGGTGCTGCCCATGCTGCTGGAGGCCGGCCAGGGGCATCTGGCCCTGGTCGGCTCGGTGGCAGGCTATCGCGGGCTGCCCATGTCCCTGGCCTACGGTCCTACCAAGGCGGCGCTCAACAACCTGGCAGAAAACCTCTACCTGGACCTGCACGGCCCGGGCCTGGGCGTGTCCATCATCAACCCCGGCTTTGTCGATACGCCGCTGACGGCGCAAAACAGCTTCAGCATGCCGGCCCTGATCGGTGCCGACGAGGCCGCCCGGCACATGCTGCAGGGCTGGGCACAGGGGCGCTTCGAGATGAATTTTCCGCGCCGCTTCACGCGCTGGGTGCGGCTGCTGCGCTGCCTGCCCGATGCCTGGTATTTCTCGGCGGTTCGCCGCATCACAGGAGCCTGAAACCGATGAGCACTGCCCTCGGCGATCCCCGACTGGACCGGCTGGCCCAGGCCTATGAGGCGCTGCGCCGCGACAACCTGCCGGCGCTGCTGGCCCTCTATGCGGAACAGGCCCGGTTCAAGGACCCGTTCAACGATGTGCGCGGCCACGCAGCGATACAGCGCGTGTTCGCCCACATGTTCGAGCAACTGAACCGGCCCCGCTTCGCCGTCAGCCAGGGCGCGGTGCAGGGGGACAGCGGCTTTTTGCTGTGGGAGCTGGGCTTTGTCAGGGCATCGGGCCAGCCCATGCACATCTGCGGCACCAGCTACCTGGAGTTCGATGCGCAGGGACTGGTGGCAGTGCACCGCGATTTCTGGGACCCGGTGGAGGAAATCTTTGCCAAGGTGCCCGTGCTGGGTGCCGTGGCCAGGGCGCTGCAGAACAAGCTCAGGGCTCCGCAGTAAGCAGCCTGGCCAATTGCGCCAGGGCGCCGTCCAGGTCGTCCAGGCCTGGGGCGCCCAGGCAGATGCGCAGCCCGCTGGCACGGTCGTGCGGCTCCACCATCAGCGAGCCCGGATCGGTCAGCGTCACGCCCAGCGCCGCTGCGGCCGACACCAGGCGGTCGGCGGCCTCGCGCTCCATGGGCAGCCAGGCGTTGTAGGCCTCGGGGTGCAGCACCAGGCGGCTGTCGCCCAGGTGTGGGGCAAGGTGCGATGCGGCCAGCCGCACGCGCCGCTGTGCCTCATGGCGCAGGTCGGCCTGCAGGGAGGCGACCACGCCCTGGGACAGCCATTCATCGACCACGGCGCATGACAGGGCCGAAGGCGCCATGGACAGCTCCTGCAGCGTCGCCAGCGCGGCGCCGCACAGCGCTGGCGGCAGCACCAGCGTGCCCACCTGCAGCCCCGGGCCCAGCGACTTGGACAGCCCGTTCACATGCAGGGTGATCTCGGGCGCCAGGGTCGCCAGGTGCGCAAGGCGCGCGTGATCGGGCGAGCAGGCGGCATACACGCCGTCCTCGATGATCCAGGCGCCTGCGTTCCGGCAGATATCCACGATCGCCCGCCTGCGCTCCGCGCCCATGGTGGCCGTGGTCGGGTTGTGCAGCGTGGGGGTGAGGTAGAGCACCTTGCCTTCGGCGGCGGGAATGCCGTGCAGCGCCTCGGCCAGCGCCTGCGGCAGCAGGCCCTGCGCGTCCATGGCCAGGCCCTGCAGGGCGCAGCCCTTGCGCCGGGCCAGGGCAATGGCACCGGGGTAGGTGATGCGCTCGGTCAGCAGCCGGCCCCGGGGCTGGCAGACCAGGTCCAGGGCCAGGGACAGCGCCTGGCGCGCGCTGCTGGTCAGCACCATGTGGCCGGGTTCCACGTTCAGGCCCAGCGTCTGCAGCCAGCGCGCGAGCACGCGGCGATGCTCCGCATGTCCGCCCGGCGGCGCGTAGGAATTGAAGTGATCGGCATCGATGCGGCGCGCAATCGCGGTCAGCGTGCGCGCCAGCAGGCGTTCGCTGATGGCGGCCGGCGGCGCGTTGGAGGACAGGTCGATGGCCTCGCCGCCCTGCGTCCGCCGGGCGGCCACGAAGGTGCCCCGGCCCTTGACGCTGCGCGTCAGCCCCCGGCGCTCCAGCAGCGCATAGGCCCTGGTCACCGAGCCCAGGCCGATCTGCAGCCTGTCGGCCAGGTCTCTGTGGGCGGGAAGGCGGTCGCCGCCGGCCAGCCGGCCTTCGACGATGTCGTCGGCCAGGGCGCGCGCCAGCCGCTCGGCGGCACTGGCTTCAATGCGCGCAAGACGGGGTGTCCAGGGGGAGGGCAGGAGCATGGTCGGGGCAAGGAAAAAAGAGTGTGCCGTGACACTATTTCATTTATCGATAGTGTAACGTTCACCCCATGTTCAGCCACATCACCGTCGGCGCCCGTGATCTCGAGCGGGCCGGCCGCTTCTATGACGCGGTGCTTTCCCCGCTGGGACTGCAGCGCCGCGCCGTCCAGCCCGATGGCGGGCCGGCCGCGCTGTGCTGGGTGGCGCCGCAGGCTTCCTTGCCGCGCTTTTATGTCTACAGCCCCTTCAACGGCGAGCCGGCCACGGCGGGCAACGGCAGCATGGCGGCCTTTCTGGCACCGTCGCCCGAGGCGGTGGATGCGGCCCATGCCGCCGGGCTGGCCCGGGGCGGCAGCGACGAAGGCCCGCCCGGCCCGCGACCGCATTACGGTGATGGCTACTACGGTGCCTACCTGCGCGACCCCGACGGCAACAAGGTCCATGTGGTGCATCGCGCCGATGTGCGGCCCTAGCGCAGATCGGGCCCGCCGCCCGTTTCCCCTTCTTTTCCTTCCCATGCAACAAGGACTGTCTTCATGAGCATTGCCGTTCATATGGTCGACGTTTTCGCCAGCGGCCCGCTGTCCGGCAATCCGCTGGCCGTGATCACCGGTGGGCAGGCGCTGACCACCGCACAGATGCAGCAGCTGACGCGCTGGTTCAACCTCTCCGAAACCGCATTCCTGCTGCCGCCCACGCAGGCGCAGGCCGACTACCGCGTGAGGATTTTCACGCTGGACCGGGAGATGCCTTTTGCCGGCCATCCCACGCTGGGCAGCTGCCATGCCTGGCTGTCCCAGCGCGGTGCGCCCAGGAACGCAGGCCACATCGTCCAGGAGTGCGGGGCGGGCCTGGTGCAGATACGGCAGGAGCATGGGCGGCTGGCATTCGCCGCGCCGCCCATGCTGCGCTTTGGCGCGCCCACCGCCGACGAGCTGGATGCCGCGCTGCGCATGCTGGGCATCACCGCCGAAGAGGTGCAGGCCGCCTCGTGGATAGACAACGGCCCCGGCTGGCTGGGCATCCGCCTGGCCTCGGCCGAGCAGGTGCTGGCACTGAACCCGGCCCGGCAGTGGCCCACGCGCATGGACGTGGGCGTGGTGGGACCCTATGCCAGGGGTGTCGGCGGTGCCAGCCCTGCCGCCTGCGAGGTGCGCGCCTTCTTCTCCGATCACCAGGGCGCCATCGTCGAAGACCCCGTCACCGGCAGCCTCAACGCCTCGCTGGCGCAGTGGCTGTTTGCGACGGGGGTGATGGACAGCGACTACGTTGCCGCCCAAGGCCGCTGCCTGGGCCGTGACGGCCGCATCTTCCTGACCCGTGACGGTACGGGCCAGGTCTGGGTGGGCGGCACGGCGCGCACCCATGTCGAAGGCGCACTGAGCGGCCTTTGATCCACACCGAAAGAACCCACGAATGACAGCGATCCAAGAGAGCCTGTGCGCTCCCGTCTCATCGGCCAGGGCCAACCTGAAAATGCTGGTGCGCTACAAGGCCTGGGCCAACGGCCTGACCTTCAAGAGCGTGATGGAGCTGCCCGAAGGCGAGGCCTTGAAGCAGCGCCCCACGAGCTTCGGCAACATGGTGCGCACGCTGAACCACGTCCTTGTGGTGGAGGACATCTTCAGGCACCACCTGCAGGGCCGCAAGCATGGCTACACCATGCGCAACACCGACCACACGCCCACGCTGCAGGCGCTGTGGGAATCCGTGCAGGCAATGGACCGCTGGTATGTGGAGTTCGTCGATGCGTGCCCGGACGAGGAACTGGCGAAGGTCGTGCACTTCGAGTTCGTGGGCGGCGGGCAGGGTGCCATGACGCGCGAGCAGATCGTGCTGCACGTGGTGAACCACGGCAGCTACCACCGTGGCTTTGTCAGCGACATGATGTACCAGGTGCCCTTCGTGCCGCCGGCCAACGACCTGCCGGTGTTCCTCAGGGACTGCTACCGCGTGGACGAGCCGGCCTGCGGTTGAGGCAGGGCCAGGGCCTGCTGCGCCAGGGCGCCCCGGAGCACGGGCAGCGCAGGCGGCGCGTCGCCGGGCAGGGCCCATCCCTGGCGCAGCGCACCGGCAAAGCCGTCGGCCACGCGCGAGTAGGCGCGGCCGCTGGTCATCACCCGGGGCCGGGCCGACCAGGCGATGCGGGCGCCGCCGGCCGCCAGGCGGTCCACCAGGTCCTGGTCCTCGCCGCAGGTGCGTGCGTCGAACCCGCCGGCCTGGCGGTAGTGCCAGGCCGAGATGCCCAGGTTGGCACCATGCACGTGGCGGTGGCCGTCGCGGTCCGTGTAGGTGGTCTCGAAGTGCCGCCGCGCCGTGTCCGCCTGGACGCCGTGGGCCGACCAGTCGGCCACCTGCACCGTGCCGCAGACCACGTCGGACTGAAGCGCCAGCTGGTCGGCCAGCCAGCTCGGCGAGACGGTGGTGTCGGCGTCCGTGAAGGCCAGCCAGCGGGCGCCCAGCAGCAGCAGGTACTCCGACCCCAGGGCCCGCGCCTTGCCCACGTTGCGCGCGGCAATGGACAACGGGATGGCGGGCCAGCGGCGCACGGCCGATTCGGTGGCGTCCTGGCAGCTGTCCAGCACCACCACGACGGCCACGGTCTCGCCTTGCAGGTCGGCATGGGCGGCCGCGCAAAACACGCTGTCCAGGCAGCGGCCTATGAGGTCTTCCTCGTCATGGGCTGGTATGCACACGCCGATCATCTGTCCGTCCTTTCAGGGGTTTTCTGCCAGATGTCCAGCTGGAAATCCGGTTCGCTGTGGCTCAGCAGCAAGTGCAGCTGCGCATGGGCCGACACGCTGTCATGCAGGGTGCGAGTGGTCTGCAGGTGATCGTGCGCCCCATGCCGCCAGTGGCACATGAGCCAGTGGCCGCCGCCCTGCAGTGAGGCCAGGCACTGGCGGTTGAAATGCGCCAGTGCCGCGTCGTCGAAGTAGTAGGCAAGCTCCGAGACCACGATGAGATCGAAGCCTTGCTGCGGCACCTGGGGCACCTGTGGCCATTGCCAGGGCAGGGGCAGGGCCTGCAGGTCCAGGCGGGCGCGGTCCTGCGGCGCAATCCGCTGCCGGCACAGATCCACGGCCCTGTCCGAGAAGTCGACGGCGCACAGCCGGTCGCAGCGCTGCAGCAGGCGCTGCGTGGCCTCGCCATTGCCGCAGCCGGGCTCGAAGCCGTGGGCATAGCGCTCGCGCGGCAGGGCGGCCAGCAGCAGGTCGCGCTTGCGCCGTTCGTACCAGCGTGATGCGACCTGCCAGGGGTCGGGGTCGGCCTGGTACATCTGCTCGAAGTGCTGCCGGGCGCCGTTCATAGAAACACCACTTCAAACGGACGCAGCAGGCGCTGCGTGGCCCAGGACGGCAGGATGGCGTCGCGGCCCGTGGACGGGTCGGGCAGCAGCTGGCTGCGAAAGCACGACAGGGCCTGGCGCTTGAGCGCCAGCTCCTGCGGCGCCAGCGCAATGGCGGCGGCGCGGTGCCAGGGCACGCGCGTGTCGCCGGGCTCGGCCCAGTGCCAGGCCCAGATCGGCAGCTCGAAGAGCCGGCAGCCCGTGCGCCGGGCTGCCGTGGCGCAGGCCTGGCCCGTGGCCTCGTGGTCCGGGTGCCCGTCTTCGCGCCAGGTGCACAACAGCGCATCCGAGGGCTGCAGCAACGGCTCCAGCCGCTGCAGCAACTGCGCTGCATGCTCGGCGATATGGCCGTCGGGCAGGCCCAGCCGCAGCACCTGCGCCTGCGGCGCAAGCAGGGCCAGGGCCTGGGTGCTCTCCTGCACGCGCTCGCGCACCAGACGCTGCGGCGGCCACAGCGTCGAGTCGGGGTGGCTGGCTCCGCCATCGGTCACGGAGACGATGAGGCAGGGCATGCCCCGCTCGGCACAGCGGCGCAGCAGGCCGGCGCAGCCCAGGATCTCGTCATCGGGGTGCGGCGCGACGATGACGGCGCGGCGCCGGCCGTCCAGCAGGTCGTCCATGGATACCTGCGCTGGCCGGCGCTGCGCAAACCAGGCCTGCCAGCGCGATTCGGGCGTGCCCCGGCCCTCGATGAGGCGCGGCTTCACAGCATCCATGCCGCGCCTCCCGGTGCCTGCGAGGCCTGTGCCTTGTCGGCCAGCAGGCGGCCCAGCGCGGCCTGGTCGCGCTCGGCATGGCTTTGGCGGATGAAGACGGGCAGGTCGGCCATCAGCTGTGCCAGGCCCCTGTTCTTGCACAGTGGGCCCGGTCCGATGGCGCGCGGCACGCGCCGCAGCACCTCTTCGGCGGCGGCTTCCACGGCCAGGCGGGCGCGGTTCACGGCCAGCAGGCAGGGGTCCGAGGGCGTGGCATCGATGCGGGCTGCAGCGTCGCGCAGCAGGCCGGCCGCGCCGGCCAGGGCCACATCCAGCGCGCCCAGGTGGGCCTGGCGGTGCGGGTCCTCGCCTTGACCGACGGCCTGCTGCAGATGGCTGGCGATGCGCGCTGCCGCGCCATGCCAGCAGGCAGCAACGCCCGCGCCGCCATGGTGAAAGCCGGGGCGGCTCAGGTACTGGCCCGGGGCCCCGACCAGCACGCCGGTGGCGCCGTCGAAATGCACGTCGGCGCTGGCGCTGGCGGCCATGCCCACGGCCTGCCAGTGGCTGTCGTCCCTGCGGATGCCGGGCTGGTCCATGGTGACGGCGATCAGGCAGCGCCGGCCGTCGGCCAGCCAGCCGCTGACCAGGGCACGGTCCACCGCGCGCGCGCCCGAACACCAGGGCTTGTGGCCGGACAGCTGCACGGCCATGCCGGCATGTGCCGCAGCATGGGGAGCCGTGGGCGTGGCCTGCACGCGCTCGCCCGGCGGCTCGGCGCACCAGACGGCCCAGCGCAGGCCTTCGGTGGCCAGGTCGGCCTGCAGTTCGGACAGGATGGCCAGGGCATCGGTATGGCCTTCATAGAGCTTGGCCAGGCTCAGGCTGTGGGCGGCCACCTCGGCCAGTGCGCGCCAGCGCTGCAGCGTGTGGCCATGGCCCGGCAGCGGCAGGCGGTCGGCGCCCTGCGCCACCAGCAGGGCCAACTGGTCCGCTGGCGACAGGTCCGTGTGGCCGCGCAAGGCCTGCGCCAGCGTGTCGCTGCATGTCCACGCATGGGCGTGCTCGTTGTCGTGCTGGGCCATCGCCGCTTGCCTTCCTTTTGTGTGTCGTGCGCAGCCCTGGAAATGGGGGTGGGGCCGGGCGATGCCATGGTGCCGGGAGGATGAACGCGGCGCCGCAGGAGCAGGAAGGCATTACCTGTCGGAGACCACCGACCGGCAGGCGTCCCGTTCCACGCCGTCGGCAGGGCAGGCGGCCAGCTCCAGGCGCAGCGGTGCCTGCTCCTGCCTGATCGAAGGAACGGGGATGCCGAAGGCTTCCCTTTCCCTGTGCTCCAGCGGTCTGGCCTCTTTCAAGGCAGACAGAAAGGCCTTGCGCCACCAGTGCACGTCCTGCTCGGCGATGCGCTGCAGCAGCCGCTGGTGCCGCTGGCGCCTTTCCTGCAGGGGCATCTGCAGGGCCTGCTGCACCATGGCGGCCGTGCCGTGCACGTCGTAGGGATTGACCAGCAGCGCCTCCTGCAGCTGCTCGGCCGCGCCGGCAAACCGCGACAGCACCAGCACGCCCGGGTCGGCCGGGTCCTGGGCCGCCACATATTCCTTGGCCACGAGGTTCATGCCGTCGCGCAGCGGCGTGACCAGGCCCACGGCCGCCGCGCGGCACAGGCCCGGAATGCCATCGCGCGGCAGGGTCTGGTGGATGTAGCGCACGGGCATCCAGTCCAGCTCGCCGTAGTCGCCGTTGACGGCGCCGCATAGCGATTCAAGCTCCCGCCGTATGTCGGCATACGCGTCCAGGCCCTCGCGCGTGGGCGAGCCGATCTGGATCAGCGTGGCGCGCCGGCGCTGCTCGGGATGGCGGGCCAGCAGCTCCCGGAAGGCACGCAGGCGCTGCGGCAGGCCCTTGGAGTAGTCCAGCCGGTCTATGCCCAGCAGCAGGCGACGCTGTGCGTACTCGTGCTTCATGCGCGCATGCATGTCCTGCGATGCGCCGGACAGGGCCAGCGCCGCGAAGCCCTCCACATCGATGCCGATGGGGAAGGTGCGGCACACCAGGCGCTGCCCATGGGCACGCAAGGCGCCATCGCCCAGCGACTGGCCCCCGGCCTCGTCGCAGACATAGCGCTCGAAATGCTGCACGTCCTGGCGGGTCTGCAGGCCCACAAGGTCGTAGGCAAACAGGCAGCGCATCAGCCATGCATGCTCGGGAATGGCCGCCAGCAGGGTCGGCGGGGGCAATGGGATGTGCAGGAAAAAGCCGATGCGCTGGCGGCAGCCCAGGGCGCGCAGCTCGGCCGCCAGCGGGATCAGGTGGTAGTCATGCACCCAGAGGATGTCGTCCTGCGCCAGCAGGGGCAGCAGCCTGCGCGCAAGCAGCTGGTTCACGCGGCGGTAGCCGGCCGCATGGCCCGTGTCGAAGCTCGCCAGGTCCAGCCGTCCGTGAAAGACGGGCCACAGTACGCCGTTGCTGTAGCCCGCGTAGTAGCTGTCATGGTCCGCGCGGTCCAGGTCCACCGTGGCCAGCGTGACGTTGCCTGCCTGGGTGCGGTGCACATGGCCGGCCGGCGCGGCCTGGGCACCGTCGTCGGTGACGGTCCCGCTCCAGCCGAACCACAGGCCGCCCGTCTGCCGCAGCGCATCGCCCATGGCCACGGCAAGGCCCCCGGCCGCGGCCCTGCGCGGATCGACCACGCGGTTGGAGATCACCACCAGCCGGCTCATGGCAGCACCTCCGCGCAGGTCTGCGCAGCCAGGTGCATGCATGCGGACTTCAGCCAGGCATGCACGGCCTGCGGGCTGCCCAGCCGGTGGCGGGCCCTGCTTGCGCCTTCGCCCACCTTGATCGCCATGCCGCCGTGCGCCTGCACCACGGCAAAGCCGCTCTCGTCCGTGACATCGTCACCGGCAAACACCGGGGTGCGGCCGGCGAACGGCGCTTCGCGCAGGAAGGCCGCAATGGCGTGGCCCTTGTCCACGCCTGCGGGCCTGACCTCCAGCACGCATTTGCCGTGCAGCAGCTCCAGACCGGGCTGGTGCCGCAGTGCGCGGCCCAACATGTCCAGGCACAGCGCCGCCAGCTCTGGCGCACGCCGGTAGTGCAGTGCGACCGAAGAGCGCTTGCGCTCCACCAGCAGGCGCGGATGATCGGCCGCCAAGGCATTGCACATCTGCAGCACGGTCTCTGGCATGGCCGATGCCTGCATGTGCAGGCGGCCTGCGGCATCCCGCCGCTGCAGGCCGTGCTCGCAGGCGGCGGGCAGATGCAGCGGCGCCAGAAAGTGGTCCAGCATCTCGACCTGCCGACCCGTGACGATGGCCAGCGCACCGCCCAACAGACCCTGCAGCCTGGCCAGCATGGGGATCAGGACGGGGTCTGGCGCAATGGCGTCCGGGGTCTCGGCCAGCGGCACGAGCGTGCCGTCGAAGTCGAGGAACAGTGCGGATCTGCAGGTGGGGAATGGGGGTGTTTCCATGGAGGCGCCAGGGTATGGGTTGCCGGTTTCGTGGATCGACATCAGGAAAGCGTCTGCTGCCATGGCCTGCTCACCGCTCGGCCTTGATGGAGCCGCGGATGTTGGTGATGGCCAGGCAGAACTGCAGGCTCACCAGCGCCCAGGCCGCCGTGGACCAGCCCCATAGCGACCACAGCGCATTGCTGAGCATCAGGATCCAGAAGCCCAGGTTGCGCCTTTGCGCAGAACGCGAGCCCACACACCAGGCGCCGGCGATGGAGGCCAGAAAGGCAGGCCACTGGAGCCAGTCGGGAATGTCGGACATGGGGTTGCTCCTGTATGGAGTAAAGCGCGGGCACCTCAGTTGCAGGGCCGTGCCGGGTCGTCTTTGTCGATGGAGTGGCATTCCTTGCAGGCTCCGCTTTCGTGCGCGCGGGCGGCCAGATTGACGTGGAAGGCCGCCCCTTGCTGCAGCTGCTCCCCGTCCAGAGCCCTTCGATGCCGGTCATGCGGTTGCTGGCGATCTTGTTGGCTGCCAGCAGCTCGTTGCGCTTCAGGTGCAAGCTTCAGGTGCCATCAAGGCTGCTTGCGCACCATCTTCTTGCGCCGTTCGGCATCCAGGCCCGGCGTCTGGCGCATGTCGGTATCGACCTGGCCGGAGGCGAGGTCGTCATGGGCCTGGCGCATCACCGGATCGGGCGCATCGCTGGTAGCGTCCAGGCTCTGGTCGCGCTCGTGCGGAAGGCGCAGGCCCTGTTCGGATGCGTCGGATGCATCGGATTCACCGGGCGCATGGGGCGCCTTGCCGACCTGTCCGGGCAGCTTGGTCTGGCCATCGCCCGACGGCTTCGCCTGTGTGGGTGCAGAGGACTTGGATGCGGATGGGGTCTTGTCTTTCATGGCGTCTTCCTTTCATTCGCGGGCCTGCGCAGGCGGCGCTTGGGCCATGGTCTCTTGGCCCTTTCGCAGCCGCCGTGGGACCACGCCGAAAGCGCAGGAACGAAAAGATGCCTCGCGCATGAACGCCGTTCTCAGGCACGCCGATTGCCCTGTGATTGCCCTGTGCCGGGGTGCGAAAAATGTCCACAGGCCACTGGCGCGATGTCCGCAAGGCCCGGTCGCCGCGTTCCTACGGCACATGGCCGCAAGCGCGCACGCCGGCGGCGCGCCACGGCGATCACGATAGACATCACTTTCAACTGCCAAGGAGCACATTCCATGACGCAATCGAATCCCGCAAACCGTGACCCGCTGTCCGACGCGCCCGGCGCACATCCCGTGGGCACCGGCATAGGCGCTGCAGGCGGTGCCGTGACCGGCGCTGCATTCGGCGCAATGGGCGGCCCCATCGGTGCTGCCGTGGGCGGTGTGGCCGGTGCCGTGGTCGGCGGGCTGGCCGGCAAGGGCGCGGCCGAAGCCGTCAATCCCACGGTCGAGGACGCCTACTGGCGAGACGCCTACCAGAACGAGCCCTACTACGTGGCAGGCCGCAGCTACGAGGAATACCGCCCCGCCTACGAGCTGGGCTGGAACGCGGCCGCCGCGCGCCGCGATGCCGATTTCGATGCCTTCGACGCCGAATGGGAGCGCGAATGGACCACGCGCCGTGGCGCCAGCCATCTGGACTGGGACCAAGCCCGGCCCGCAGCGCGCGCAGCCTGGGAGCGCGCAGGCGTTCGCGATGTCCGTGATGACACGGGGACCATCGTGGCACCGGCCTACACCGGCGACATCGACAACGACGATGTGGCCGACGTGCTCAACGACCTGCTCGAATCCTGCCGCGATGGCGAGTACGGTTTTCGCACCTCGGCCGAGAACGCCGACTCGCCGGACCTCAAGACCCTGTTCCTGCGCCATAGCGCCGAGTGCGGCGCCGCCGCGCTGGAGCTGGAGGCCGAGATCCGCAAGCTGGGCCGCGAGCCCGCATCGGGCGGCACGGTGGCCGGCGCGCTGCACCGGGGCTGGGTGTCGGTGAAGACGGCGCTGACCTCGCAGGACGACAAGGCCGTGCTGGAGGAGTGCGAGCGCGGCGAGGATTCCGCCGTGGCCCAGTACCGCAAGGCGCTCAAGCAGCCGCTGCCTCCGGCCATCCGCGTGATGGTGGAGCGCCAGGCCCAGGGCGCGCAGCGCAACCACGACGAAGTGCGCGATCTGCGCGACCGCATGCGCGCGGCCTCCTGACCCGGCACAGGATGCCTGGGGGTTGCTAGCCGCCTACGCCGTACGGCGCAAAGCGGCTGGCGTTCTCATCCACATGCAGCGCCTTTCCCACATAGGGAAAGGCGCGCTGCGTGCACTGGTCGCGCTCGCAGACCTTGCAGCCCATGCCGATGGGCGTGGCCGATTCCGGATCGCCCAGGTCCAGCCCCTTGGCATAGACCAGGCGCGCGGCATGGCGTATGTCGCAGCCCAGGCCGATGGAGAAGGTCTTGCGCGGCGAACCATATCCGCGCTGACCGTGCGAGACCGAGCGTGCAATCCACAGGTAGCGCCGCCCGTCGGGCATGCTGGCGAGCTGGCGCAGCACCTGGTCGGGCTGGCCGAAGGCCTCGTACACCGTCCACAGCGGGCAGGTGCCGCCGGTGCGGCTGAAGTGGAAATGCGTGGCCGACTGGCGCTTGGAGATATTGCCCGCGCGGTCCACGCGCACAAAGAAGAAGGGCACGCCGGGCGCGCCGGGCCGCTGCAGCGTGCTCAGCCGGTGGCAGACGGTTTCAAAGCCCACGCCAAAGCGCTGGCCCAGCAGGTCGATGTCATAGCGCAGCTGCTCGGCCGATTCCAGGAACAGGTCGTAGGGCAGCAGCAGCGCGCCCGCAAAGTAGTTGGCAAGGCCCACGCGGGCGAGCTTGCTTGAGGCCGGGTCGCCCTGGAAGGCGGCGGTGGCGATCAGCCGGTCCAGCGTGTCGCCCATCTCCAGCAAGGCCAACTGCGTGCCCAGCTGGAAGGCCTGTTGCGCAGGCTCCAGCGCCGAGGACAGCCACAGCGAGCGCGTGGCCGGGTCGAACCGGCGCTGGCTTTGCCGGGAGTCTTCCAGGCGATGCACCTGCACGCCGTGGCGCTGCTGCAGCCGCCGGACCAGCCAGTCCGCCAGATGGCCCGGGTCCGCACGCGCCTCGCCGGCCAGGGCCTGGGCCGCGCGGTCCACTTCATCGAAGTAGTTCTGGTGCGCAAAGAAGAAATCGCGCACGGCCTCGAACGGCATGGTGCGCGCCACCGGCATGTCCGAGCGGTCATCGCCCAGCCTGAGCGACATGCTCTCGATGCGCTCCAGGGCTTCCAGATGGCGGCGGTGCAGCGCCATCACCGCACGTCCCAGGGCGGGCATCTGCGTGGCGACTTCCTGCAGCTCGGGCAGGGCAATGGATTCGGGCGCCTCGGCAAGGGCCTCGCGCAGGCCGGCGACCAGGCGCGCTTCCTCGTCCTCCGAGAACTGCTGGATATCGACGCCCAGCGCGCGGTTGAGCTTGAGCAGCACCGACACCGTCAGCGGCCGCTGGTTTTGCTCCAGCTGGTTCAGGTAGCTGGGCGACAGGTCCAGCGCGTGGGCCAGGGCGATCTGGGACAGGCCGTGCTCCGCGCGCAGTTTGCGCAGCTTGACGCCCATGAACGTCTTCTTCATGGCTGTTTCCTCGGGTGGCTGTTATTCGCAGAATTTGCAAATTCGCGGACTTCGTTTCGCAAGAATTCGCCTTTTCAGCACTATGGCAGGGGCGCTATTTTGCGTAAATTGCGAAACATGACAACACCCACCGGAACCGCCGAGTTGCATGAACTGGTATTGCCCGCGCTGGCCAACCACCACGGCACGCTGTTCGCGGGCCAGGGCCTGCAGCTCATGGCCAAGGCGGCCTTTCTCGCTGCGCGCAGCCTGGCACAGCGCGAGGTCGTGATGGCCGCCGTCACCGGCGTGGACTTCCTGGCACCCGTGCCCGTGGGCCACGAGATCGTCCTGCGCGGCTGGGTCAGCCGCGTGGGGCGCAGCTCCATGACGGTCTGCGTCACCGCATCGGCCCAGGCGCCGGGCATTGCCTGCGAGGACGTGCTCAAGGGCCTGTTCGAGATGGTGGCTGTCGACCACAACGGCCTTCCTGCGGCCATTGCCCATTCCTATCTGAACCAGGAGACCCTTCCATGAGTACCACGACCATCGACGCGCCATCTGCGCCAACTTCGCCATCTGCGTCCGCATTCAAGCCCAAGAAATCCGTCGCGCTGTCGGGCGTGACCGCCGGCAACACCGCGCTGTGCACCGTGGGCCGCTCGGGCAACGACCTGCACTATCGCGGCTACGACATCCTGGACATTGCCGAGGTCTGCGAGTTTGAGGAAATCGCCCATCTGCTGGTGCACGGCAAGCTGCCCACGCGCCCCGAGCTGCAGGCCTACAAGACCAAATTGCAGGCGCTGCGCGGCCTGCCGGCCAGCGTCAGGCAGGCGCTGGAGCAGCTGCCTGCCGGCGCCCATCCGATGGACGTGATGCGCACCGGCGTCTCGGCCCTGGGCTGCGTGCTGCCCGAAAAGGACGACCACAACCTGGCGGGTGCCCGCGACATTGCCGACCGGCTCATGGCCAGCCTGGGCTCCATGCTGCTGTACTGGTACCACTGGAGCAATTCGGGCCGGCGCATCGAGGTGGAGACCGACGACGACTCCATCGGCGGCCACTTCCTGCACCTGCTGCACGGCCACCGGCCGTCCGAAGGCTGGGTGCGCGCCATGCACACCTCGCTCAACCTCTATGCAGAGCATGAGTTCAACGCCTCCACCTTCACGGCGCGCGTGATCGCGGGCACGGGCAGCGATATGTATTCCTCCATCGCGGGCGCCATCGGCGCGCTGCGCGGGCCCAAGCATGGCGGCGCCAACGAGGTGGCCTTCGAGATCCAGAAGCGCTACGACACGCCCGACGAGGCCGAGGCCGACATCCGCCGCCGCGTCGATGCCAAGGAAGTGGTGATCGGCTTCGGCCACCCGGTCTACACCGTCAGCGACCCGCGCAACGTGGTCATCAAGGGCGTGGCCAAGCGCCTGTCCGACGAGGCCGGAACCACCCGCATGTACGACATTGCCGACCGGCTGGAATCGGTGATGTGGGAGGTCAAGAAGATGTTCCCCAACCTGGACTGGTTCAGCGCCGTCAGCTACCACATGATGGGCGTGCCCACGGCCATGTTCACGCCGCTGTTCGTGATCGCGCGCACCAGCGGCTGGGCCGCGCACGTGATCGAGCAGCGCCAGGACAACAAGATCATCCGCCCCAGCGCCAACTACACGGGGCCGGATGACCAGAAGTTCGTGCCCCTCGATGCGCGCGCCTGAGCCGCCGCTGTCCTGAACCTGGCGGGCGGGCTGCAGGCCTGCCCGCATTGCACCCGCCCCATGAACCACACCCACAAGAAACCCCTGCCCGGCACCACGGTGCACTACATCGATGCCCGCGCCGCCGTCGATGCGCTCTCGCCCGGCGCCTGGGCACGCCTGCCCTACACCGCCCGCGTCCACGCCGAGAACCTCGTGCGCCGCGCCGATCCCGCGCAGCTGGACGGCTACCTGCTGCAGCTCATCGAGCGCCGGCGTGACATCGACTTTCCCTGGTACCCCGTGCGCGTGGTCTGCCACGACATCCTGGGCCAGACCGCCCTGGTGGATCTGGCCGGCCTGCGCGACGCCATCGCGGCCGAAGGCGGCGACCCCGCCCAGGTCAACCCCGTCGTGCCCGTGCAGCTCATCGTGGACCACTCGCTGGCCGTGGAGTGCGGCGGCTTCGATCCCGACGCCTTCGTGAAGAACCGCGCCATCGAGGACCGCCGCAACGAGGACCGCTTCCACTTCATCGAGTGGACAAAAAAAGCCTTTGCCAACGTGGATGTGATCCCTGCAGGGAACGGGATCATGCACCAGATCAATCTGGAGAAGATGTCCCCCGTGGTGACAGTGCAGGATGGCCTGGCCTTCCCGGACACCTGTGTCGGCACCGACTCGCACACGCCCCATGTCGATGCCCTGGGCGTGATCGCCGTGGGCGTGGGCGGCCTTGAGGCCGAGAACGTCATGCTGGGCCGCGCCTCCTGGATGCGCATGCCCGAGATCGTGGGCGTGCGCCTCACGGGCCGGCGCCAGGGCGGCATCACCGCCACCGACATCGTGCTGGCCCTGACCGAATTCCTGCGCCAGCAAAAAGTCGTCGGCGCCTATGTGGAATTCTTTGGCGAGGGCGCCGACAGCCTGAGCATCGGCGACCGCGCCACCATCTCCAACATGTGCCCCGAATACGGCGCCACGGCGGCCATGTTCTCCATTGACGACCAGACTCTGGCCTACCTGCGCCTGACCGGCCGCGACGAGGCCCAGGTGCGCCTGGTCGAGGCCTATGCGCGCACCGCAGGTTTCTGGAGCGACAGCCTGGCCGATGCCCAGTACGAGCGCGTGCTGCAGTTCGACCTGTCCACCGTGGTGCGCAACATGGCCGGTCCCTCGAATCCGCACCGGCGCCTGCCCACCTCGGCCCTGGCCGAGCGCGGCATTGCCGATGCGGCAAAACTGCAGGCCGCCCGCGCCCAGGAGCGCCAGGGCCTGATGCCCGATGGGGCCGTCATCATCGCGGCCATCACCAGCTGCACCAACACCAGCAACCCGCGCAACGTCATCGCCGCGGCGCTGCTGGCGCGCAATGCCAATCGCCTGGGTCTCACGCGCAAGCCCTGGGTCAAGTCCTCGCTGGCGCCGGGCTCCAAGGCCGTGGAGCTGTACCTGAAGGAGGCCGGGCTGCTCACCGAGCTGCAGCAGCTGGGCTTTGGCATCGTCGCCTTTGCCTGCACCACCTGCAACGGCATGAGCGGCGCGCTGGACCCCAGGATCCAGCAGGAAATCGTCGAGCGCGACCTCTACGCCACGGCCGTGCTCTCGGGCAACCGCAACTTCGACGGGCGCATCCATCCGTATGCCAAACAGGCCTTCCTGGCCTCGCCGCCGCTGGTCGTGGCCTATGCGCTGGCGGGCACCATCCGCTTCGACATCGAGCAGGACGTGCTGGCTGTGGTGGACGGGCGCGAGATCCGCCTCAAGGACCTGTGGCCCGCCGACGAGGAGATCGACGCCATCGTCGAGCAGGCGGTCAAACCTGCACAATTCCGCGCCGTCTACGACCCCATGTTCGCCATCCGCAAGGACGATGGCGACAAGGCACGGCCCCAGTACGACTGGCGCCCCCAGTCCACCTACATCCGCCGCCCGCCCTACTGGGATACCGAAGGCGTGGGCGCGCTGGCGGCCTTCCCGCGCACGCTGCGCAACATGCGGCCGCTGGCGCTGCTGCCCGACAACATCACCACCGACCACCTGTCGCCCTCCAACGCCATCCTGGCCGACAGCGCGGCGGGCGAATACCTGGCGCGCATGGGCCTGCCCGAGGAAGACTTCAACTCCTACGCCACCCACCGCGGCGATCACCTGACGGCCATGCGCGCCACCTTCGCCAACCCGCAGCTGGTCAATGAAATGGCCGTCATCGATGGCGTGCAGCACAAGGGCTCGCTGGCGCGCATCGAGCCCGAAGGCCGCGTGGTGCGCATGTGGGAGGCCATGGAAACCTACCTGAACCGCCGCCAGCCGCTGATCATCATCGCGGGCGCCGACTACGGCCAGGGCAGCTCGCGCGACTGGGCGGCCAAGGGAGTGCGGCTGGCCGGAGTCGAGGCCGTGGTGGCCGAAGGCTTCGAGCGCATCCACCGCACCAACCTCATCGGCATGGGCGTGCTGCCGCTGCAGTTCCTGCCGGGCACCGACCGCAAGACCCTGGGGCTGGACGGCACGGAGGTCTATGGCGTGGAAGGCGAGCGCACGCCGGGCACCCAACTCACGCTGGTGGTCGAGCGCAGAAACGGCCAGACGCTGCGCGTGCCCGTGACCTGCCGGCTGGACACGGCCGAGGAGGTATCGGTCTACGAGGCCGGCGGGGTGCTGCAGCGGTTTGCGCAGGACTTCCTGGCGCAGGCTCAGGCAGCCTGAGAAGGGGGCGTGCCAGCGGCCAGCGGCTGGCGCGCCAGCTCGATGAAGGCCTGCAGATAGTCGGTCTGCAGGTCCGCCACGCGCGCGCCCAGGAAGATCTGCTTGGCAATGCCCTGGGCGCCCAGGCGCACGGGAACCACGTCCAGCTTGCCCGCGTACTCCTGCACCAGCCAGCGCGGCAAGGCCGCCACGCCCCGGCCGCTGGCCACCATCTGCATCATGATGTCCGTGGTCTCTATGGCCTTCTGGCGGCGCGGCGTGATGCCGGCCGGCATGAGGAACTGGTTGTAGATGTCCAGCCGGTCCATGGGAACGGGATAGGTGATCAGCACCTCGGGCGCGAGCTGGGCGGCCTCCACGAAATCGGCCCCTGCCAGCGCATGCGCGCTGGAGACCACCAGCACCTGCTCGTAGTCGAACACGGGCACGAACTCCAGGCCCGTCTTGAACAGCGGATCGGGCGTGACCAGCAGGTCGATCTCGTAGCCGAACAGCGCGCCGATGCCGCCGAACTGGAATTTCTGCTTCACATCCACATCCACATCGGGCCAGCTCGCCAGATAGGGCGCGACGATCTTGAGCAGCCACTGGTAGCAGGGATGGCACTCCATGCCGATGCGCAGCGCGCCGCGCTCGCCCTGGGCGAACTGGCGCAGCCGCTCCTCGGCCAGGTCCAGCTGGGGCAGCACGCGCTGGGCCACGGCCAGCAGGTACTGGCCGGCCTGCGTCAGGCGCAGGCTGCGGCCTTCGCGCAGCCAGATGTCCGTGCCCAGCTGCTGCTCCAGCTTCTTCATGCTGTGGCTCAGCGCCGACTGCGTCACGCACAGCACGCCGGCCGCCGCCGTCAGCGAGCCCTGTTTTTCGACTTCACGGACGATGGCGAGGTGGGTGCGTTCGAGCATTTTGGTGAGAAAAATTCATGGATTTGTGAGCTAAAAAAATTCTAGTTCATTGATGTGGATCCATTCCATGGCTGCCTTCATCGATTGAAAGCAGTGCATGACCATCATTCATCACCTGGGTTTTCCCCATCGGCGCCCGGTGCACTACGCGGCCGGTGCGCCGGGCTGCAGGGCGCCGTGCAGGAAGGCCTGCTCCATCACGGCCGCCACGCTGGCCCGCGCAACACGGCCGCGCCGCTCCGCATCCAGCAGCCCCACGACCATGGACAGCCACAGCTCGGTCATGGCCGCAGCCGTGATGTCGATGCGGAACACGCCGGCCTGCTGGCCGCGCAGGAAAAAGGCATCCATGGCCGCCACCCATTCGCTCTCTATCTGGCCGACCACCGAGATGTCGGAGCGCCAGAAATACATCAGGAACAGCAGCAGCGTCTGGTGGTCCTGGCAGTGGGCGGTGAGGCGGCGCAGCGCCTCCAGCGGCGCGTGGCGCTCCAGCTCGGCCGCGCGCATGGCGCGCGACAGCGTGTCGGCCGCATGCCCTATGAGCCGGTCTATGAGCTGGTCGCGCGTGGGGCAGAAGCGGTAGAGCGTGGCCTTGCTGATGCCGATGGCGCGTGCCAGCTCCTGCAGATTGGCCTTGGGATCGTCCAGCAGCGCCAGTGCCAGTGCGCCCAGCAGCTTGCCTTCGTCCTCTTGCTTGGTGCTCGTCATCGCTTGTCATGCCTCCTTGGAAAGTGCGGGGATTTTATCTGTTGATGTTTTAAAGAATCAAATGAATCGATGTTGACTCATTTGATTCTGATATGTACCATCGCGGCCTTCGTATCGAACTCAATCAGGTTGTGAACATGAGCATGCGTCTGAACAAGCGACGTGGCCTGCCGCTGGCGGCCCTGGTGCTGGCCGCCCTGGCCGCCCTGGCAGCGGGCTGCGGCCGCAACGAGGCTCCGGCCGCAGCGGGTGACGCGCTGCCCGTGGTGCAGGCCGTCACCGTGCAGCCCGCGCCGCTGGCCCTGTCCAGCGAGCTGCCGGGCCGTATCGAGCCCGTGCGCGTGGCCGAGGTGCGTGCGCGGGTGGCCGGCATCGTGCTGCGCCGCCATTTCGAGGAAGGCGCCGACGTCCGGGCCGGCCAGGTGCTGTTCCAGATCGACCCGGCGCCCCTGCGCGCCGCCCTGTCCCGCGCCCAGGGCCAGCTGGCCAGCGCCGAAGCGGCCCTGATCGAAGCGCGTGCCGTGGTCGGCCGCAACGCGCCGCTGGTGGCCCAGGAGGCGGTCAGCCGCCAGGACTTCGAAGCCATGCAGGCCCGCCTGCAGGCGGCCCAGGCCGCGCGCCAGTCCGCCCAGGCCGAGGTGCAGGCGGCCGCCCTGAACCTGGAATACGCCACGGTCAGGGCGCCTATCGCGGGCCGCATCGGCCGTGCGCTGGTCACCGAGGGCGCCCTGGTGGGCCAGGGCGAGGCCACGCCCATGGCGCTGGTCCAGCAGCTCGACCCGGTCTATGCCGACTTCCAGCAGCCCGTGGCCGAAGCCCAGCGCCTGCGCGCGGCCCTGGCCGAGGGCCGCCTGGCACAGACGGCGGGCAAGGACGGCACGCCGGTCTCCCTGAAGGTGGACGGCACGGGCCTGCAGCGCACGGGGCGGCTGCTGTTCTCGGATGTGACGGTGGACCGCGGCACCGGCCAGATGGCGCTGCGCGGGCGCTTCGACAACCGCGACGGCATGCTGCTGCCCGGCATGTATGTGCGCGTGACCGTGGGCCAGGGCGTGGACCCTGCCGCCATCCTGGTGCCGCAGCGGGCCGTGCAGCGCAGCACCGACGGGCAGGCCCACGTGCTGGTTGTGGACGGCCAGGACACGCTGCAGATGCGCCCCGTGCAGACCGCGGCCATGCATGGCGCGCAGTGGCAGATCAGCGCAGGCCTCAAGGGCGGCGAGCGCGTGGTGGTGGGCCGCATGGCAGGCCTGCAGCCCGGGGCGCGGGTTCAGGTCACGGCCCTTTCCGATGCCGCGGCCTCCCCTACGGCGGGGCTGTCCGGCACCTTCAGCGCCTCCGGCAGCTCCGCCACGTCCAGCGACTGAGCCGGCGCGTGCCCAAGGAATAGACCATGTCCAAGTTCTTCATCAACCGCCCCAACTTCGCCTGGGTGGTGGCCATCTTCATCATGCTCGCCGGGCTGCTGGCCATACCGGCGCTGCCCGTCTCCCAGTTTCCCAACGTGGCGCCGCCGCAGATCTCGATCACCGCCAACTATCCCGGCGCCTCCGCCACCACGGTGATGGAGTCGGTGACCAGCGTCATCGAGGAGGAGCTCAACGGCACCAAGGGGCTGCTGTACTTCGACTCCTCCAGCGGCTCCACGGGCCTGGCCGAGATCACGGCCACCTTCGCCCCGGGCACCGAGCCCGCGCTGGCCCAGGTGGAGGTGCAAAACCGCATCAAGAAGGCCGAGGCGCGCCTGCCCGCGTCCGTGATGCAGATGGGCCTGCAGGTCGAGCAGGCCAGCGCCAACTTCCTGATGATCTACTCGCTGACCTACAAGGACGGCAGCGGCGGCAACAGCGAGGTGGCCCTGTCCGACTACGCCGTGCGCAACATCAACAACGAGATCCGCCGCGTGCCCGGCGTGGGCAAGGTGCAGTTCTTCGCGGCCGATGTGGCCATGCGCGTCTGGGTCGATCCGAACAAGCTGCTGGGCTACGGCCTGTCGGTGGCGGACGTGAACGCGGCCATCGCCGCCCAGAACGCGCAGGTGCCGGCCGGCAGCTTTGGCGCCTCGCCCGCAGGGCCCGGCCAGGAGCTGAGCGCCACCATTGCCGTCAAGGGCACGCTGGCCTCGCCCGAGGAGTTCGGCCAGATCGTGCTGCGTGCCAGGGCCGATGGCTCGGCCGTGCGCCTGGCCGATGTGGCGCGGCTGGAGGTCGGCCAGCTGGACTACAGCTTTTCCTCGCGCGAGGACGGCCGCCAGGGCGTGGCCGCCGCCGTGCAGCTGGCGCCCGGCGCCAACGCCATGCAGACGGCCAAGGCCGTCAAGGCGCGCCTGGCCGAGCTGTCGCAGAACTTCCCTGCCGGCATCCAGTACGCCGTGCCCTATGACACCTCGCGCTTCGTGGAAGTGGCCATCGGCAAGGTCATCCAGACCCTGGTGGAGGCCGTGGCGCTGGTGTTCCTGGTGATGTGGCTGTTCCTGCAGAACCTGCGCTACACGCTGATTCCCACCATCGTCGTGCCCGTCTGCCTGGCCGGCACCCTGGGCGTGATGTATGCGCTGGGCTTTTCGGTGAACATGATGACCATGTTCGGCATGGTGCTGGCCATCGGCATCCTGGTGGACGACGCCATCGTGGTGGTGGAGAACGTGGAGCGCCTCATGGCCGAGGAGGGGCTGTCGCCTCTGGCCGCCACGGTCAAGGCCATGCAGCAGGTCTCGGGCGCCATCGTCGGCATCACCCTGGTGCTGGTGGCGGTGTTCCTGCCGCTGGCCTTCATGAGCGGCTCGGTGGGCGTGATCTACCGGCAGTTCTCGCTGTCGCTGGCCGTGTCCATCCTGTTCTCGGGCCTGCTGGCGCTGACCTTCACGCCGGCGCTGTGCGCCACGCTGCTCAAGCCCGTTGCCAAGGGCCACCACGCCGAGCGCAAGGGCTTCTTCGGCTGGTTCAACCGCCGCTTCGCGGCGCTGACCGAGCGCTTCGACCTGCTCAACCAGCGGCTGGTGCGCCGCGCCGGGCGCTGCATGCTGGTGTATGCCGCCATCGTGGCCGGGCTGGGCGTGGCGTACACGCGCATGCCCGAATCCTTCGTGCCCTACGAGGACATGGGCTACTACATCGTCGGCGTGCAGCTGCCGCCGGGCGCCACCACGGAGCGCACCAAGGCCATGGTCAAGGACATGGAGGACTATGTTCAGAGCCGCCCCGCCACGGCCCAGGCCGAGTTCCTGATGGGCTACAGCTTCTCGGGCATGGGGCAGAACGCGGCCCTGGCCTTCGTCACGCTCAAGGACTGGTCGGTGCGCGGCGCCGGGCAGGCGTCGTGGGACGAGGTGCAGGCCTTCAACCAGCGCTTTGCCAGCCTGTCCGACGGCACCGTCATGGCCGTGGACCCGCCGCCCATCGACGGCCTGGGCAACTCCGGCGGCTTTGCGCTGCGCCTGCAGGACCGCGCCAGCCTGGGCCGCGAGGCGCTGATCGCCGCGCGCGACCAGCTGCTGGCCAAGGCCAATGCCTCGCCCATCATTGCCTACGCCATGATGGAAAACCTGGAGGATGCGCCCCAGCTGCGGCTGGACATCGACCGGCGCAAGGCGCAGGCCCAGGGCGTGGATTTCAGCGCCATCAACACGGCCCTGTCCACCGCCTACGGCTCGGCCGTGATCAACGAGTTCCCCAACGCGGGCCGCCTGCAGCGCGTGGTGGTGCAGGCCGATGCCCAGGCCCGCGCGCGGCCCGAGGACATCCTGCGCCTGCACGTGCCCAACGCCGCCGGCCAGCAGGTGCCGCTGTCGGCCTTTGCCACGGTGCGCTGGGAAAGCGGGCCGGTGCAGATCTCGCGCTACAACGGCTATCCGGCCTTCCGCATCTCGGGCGATGCCAGGCCCGGCCACACCACGGGCGAGGCCATGGCCGAGCTGGAACGCATCATGGCCGAGATGCCGCGCGGCATAGGCTACGAGTGGACGGCCCTGTCCTTCCAGGAGAAAGCCGCCGGTGCCCAGGCGCCCAAGCTGTTCGCGCTGGCCATCGTGGTGGTGTTCCTGCTGCTGGTGGCCCTGTACGAGAGCTGGAGCATTCCCGCCGCCGTGATGCTGATCGTGCCCATAGGCGCGCTGGGATCGGTGCTGGCCACCTCGGCCGTGGGCCTGTCCAACGACGTGTACTTCAAGGTGGGCCTGATCACCATCATCGGCCTGGCGGCCAAGAACGCCATCCTGATCGTGGAGTTCGCCAGGGACCTGCATGCGCAGGGGCACAGCCTGGCGCAGGCCGCGCTGCAGGCGGCGCGGCTGCGCTTTCGGCCCATCGTCATGACCTCGCTGGCCTTTATCCTGGGCGTGGTGCCGCTGGCGCTGGCCTCGGGCGCGGGCGCCTCCAGCCAGGCCGCCATCGGCTTCGGCGTGATTGGCGGCATGCTGTCGGCCACGCTGCTGGGGGTGGTCTTCGTTCCTGTCTTCTTCGTCTGGGTGCTGTCCCTGTTCCGGCGCAAGGCGCCGGCCGGCACCCCGCCTGCCCTGCAGGCCCCGGCAACCCGCATCGAGTAAGCGCCATGTCCATGCACTTCTTCCCACGCGCCCTGTGTGCGCTGGCCGCCAGCCTGGTGCTGGCGGGCTGCTCCCTCGCCCCGGTCCACCAGCGTCCGCAGGCGCCCATTCCCACGCAATGGCCGCAGCAGGATGCCGCGCCCGTGCTGTCCTCGTCGGCGGCCACGCTGGACTGGAACAGCTTCATCGCCGACCGCCAGCTGCGCCAGCTGGTGGACCTGGCCCAGGCCCACAACCGCGACCTGCGCCAGACCCTGCTCAACGTGGAGGCGGCACGCGCCCTGTACCAGGTGCAGCGCGCCGACCGCCTGCCGGGCGTGGGCCTGCAGGGCGGCGGCACGCGCCAGCGCCTGCCGGGCGACATGAATGCCACGGGCCAGCCGCAGGTGCAGGGCAGCTGGCAGGCCGGCCTGGGGCTGGCCGCCTTCGAGCTGGACCTGTTCGGCCGCGTGCGCAACCTGTCCGAAGCCGCCCTGGGCGAGTACCTGGCCACCGAAGAGGCCGCGCGCGCCGCCCGCATCAGCCTGGGCGCCGAAGTGGTCCAGGCCTACCTGTCCCGCGACGGGGCCCTGCGCCGGCTGCAACTGGCGCAGCGCACGCTGCAAAGCCGTGAATCCTCGCTGCGCCTGACCGCGCAGCGGCGCCAGGCGGGCACGGCCACGGCCCTGGACCACCAGGACGCCCTGGGCCTGGCCGCCCAGGCCCGCGCCGACGTGGAGCGAAGCGAACGCGAGCTGCGCCAGGCCGGCAACGCCCTGCTGCTGCTGACGGGCGTGGAGGATCTGGGGCCGTACTTGTCCGCAGAGTCGTCCCAACCGTCCCAGCCATCCGATGTACCCCTGCTGCTGCAGGACCTGTCGGCCGGCACGCCTTCCGAACTGCTCATCCACCGCCCCGACATCCAGGCGGCCGAGCACCGGCTGCGCGCGCGCAGCGCGGACATTGGTGCGGCGCGCGCGGCCTTCTTCCCGCGCATCTCGCTCACCGGGTTCCTGGGATCGTCCAGCGCCGATCTGTCCGACCTGTTCCGCTCGGGCCAGCGCGCCTGGTCGTTCACTCCCCAGGTCACGCTGCCCCTCTTCGACGGGGGGCGCAACCGCGCCAACCTCGACCTGGCCGTGCTGCGCAAGGACATGGCCGTGGCAGCCTACGAGCAGGCCATCCAGACCGCCTTCCGCGAAGTGGCCGACGCCCTGGCCGCCACCGACACGCTGCGCCGCGAGGAAGCCGCGCGCCTGGCGCTGCGCGACAGCAGCCGCGAAAGCCTGCGGCTGGCGCAGGCCCGTTACCAGGCGGGGGTGGACGACCATCTGCGCTACCTGGACGCACAGCGCAACGCCTTCGCCAATGAAAGCGCCTACATCGATACCGTGACCCAGCGGCAGCTGGCGCTGGCCCAGCTGTTCCGCGTGCTGGGCGGCAGCTGGACGGCGCCGCCGCCTCACAGCGCCCCGAACACCTCCGGCAAGGCGGCCTCGCGCGGCATGCCGCCATAGCTCTTGGTGCCGCCCTGGCTGTCGATCACCACGATGCCCGGCGTGCCACGGAAGCCCAGGGACATCATCAGCTTGCGGTGGGCCTCCAGCGTCTTGCGCACGTCTGGGCTGACGCTGAAGGCGGGCGCTATGCCGCCCTGGGCGGACTTCTTCTCGTGCTCCATCAGTGCGGCCGCGCGGTCCGGGGCCTGCAGGATGGCGGCGGCCTTGGCCGGGCTGTCGTCCCGGATCACGCCCACCAGGATGTGGCGCAGCTGCACCTTGCCTGCGTCCACCCAGGGGCGTGCGGCCTCCCAGAACTTGTGGCAGTACTTGCAGTTGGGGTCGGTGAAGGTATAGATCACGCGCGGCGCATCGGCCTTGCCGTCGGGCACCCAGGTGGAGGTCTCCAGCTGCGCCTGCACGGTGTCGCCCGCCGGCTTGGCGGCCTGGGCCTGGGCCTTGGCCTGGGGGGCCTGGGCCGTGGCAGGGCCTTCTGCGGCGCTTGCCCGTCCTGCCGCCAGAAAGAGGCTGGCAGCCATGCCTGCAAAAAGGACGGTGCGTTGAAGATGCATGGGAACTCCTTGGAACGGTTGGATGAATGAGGGTGCGGCGCCTGGTGCTGTGGCAACAGCTGCGGACGGTGTGAGTCGGAGTGCATCCGCCGCGTTCCATCGGTCCAGGAAATCGCTTGCGGCAATCTCTTACACGACGGCCGACCGACCACACGCCGTTTCCGCCGCGTTGCAGCCCATGGGCTTCGCACGCCGCTGATTGTCATTGACACCCTTGCAGATGCTGCGCATCGGCGCTGGGCAGTCGTCATTGCAGACAGCCAGGGCGAGCGGGGCAGGGTGGAGGAGGGCTTGCGCCCGGCGCGGCAGGCAGTCTTGAAAGCGGGGGGCGGTCCCGCCTACGTGCTCAGGGCGCAGTGGCAATCTCGGTCTGGCCATCGGGCCCGGCCACCAGAGTGACGGGCAGGATCTGGGCCAGCATGCGTGCGAACTCGGCGGGGCGGCTGGCCTGGTAGGTGCCGCCAATGCGCAGAGCCGCCACGGCCGGGTCGTGCACCACCAGGCCGGTAGGCCCGTAGCGCTCCAGTTCCACCAGGGCGTCGGCCAGGGGCGTGTTCTCGAAGCGGATCAGTCCCTTGCGCCACAGCGCAATGCTGCCGGGCGCCACAGCCGACACCGGACCGAGCACGCCTGCAGGCGACACGCTCAGGGCCTGGCCAGCGACCAGGTCGGCAGGCGTTGCCGCGCCTTGCGCACCGGCCACGCGCACATGGCCCTCCTGCACGGCCACCTGGGCGCTGCCCGCCTCCATGCCCGTGGCGCGATAGCGCACGGAAAACCGCGTGCCGCCCACGGTGACGCGCGCCGGGCCGGCCAGCACATGAAAGGGCCTGGCGCTGTCGGGTGCCACGGCGAACAGGATCTGCCCTTGCGTGATGCGCACCTCGCGCCGGTCGCGGTACAGAGTTACCTGCGCCTGGGTATCGGCATCCAGGGACAGTGCGGTGCCATCCGGCAAGGTGATGGTCCTGGCCTGGCCGCGTGGGGTCAGGTGGCTGCTGGTGAAGGTGGGCTGCTGCTGCCACTGGTGCCAGCCCACGCCCACGCCCACGGCCAGGGCCACCGTGCAGCACAGGGCCGCCAGGGCAGGTCGCGGCAGCAGGCGGGACCAGCTCCAGCCTTGGCGCTCTTCGGAGGACGGGCGCTGCGTGGCCGGTTCCGGGCGTGCGTGAGGCGCCGACTGCGAGCGCCGGCGTGCCTGCTCCGCGCGCAGGCGCGCCACCTGTTCGGGGGGAATGGACCGCGCGGCCGCCAGGCTCTGGCCCAGGTGGCGCAAGGCGGCCTCGTGCGCCGTGCTGGCCGCCAGCCATTCGGTGAATTCGGCTTCTTCCTCGGCAGTCAGGCCTTGCTCCATGCGCGTGTGCCAGTCGGCCGCAGCGAGGTCGATGGGGTTTTGCCCGCGGAAGAACTCTTCCAGTTCGCGCACCTGCGCAGCCTTGTCCAGGGGCGCGGTGCAGGAGCGGTGGCGGCGCATGCGTGCGGCTTGCCGGCTTCAGAAGCTGGTCCAGTCCTGCGATTCGGCGGACGGCTTGGCCGCAGCCAGGCGTGCAGGGCTTGCAGGGCGCGCGCCAGCTGCGGGTCGTGCCGGTGCCGGCCTGGCCGGCGCCAGCGCAGATGCCGTGGCCGCGCGCGTGGGCACGGACGCCGGCAGCGGCGCCTGCAAACGCGGCTGCTGCGCCGCGCCACCCTGGTCGCCCAGGCGGAAGATGGCCACGGCCTGCACCAGGCGCTGGGCCTGGGCCTTGAGGCTGGAGGCCGCCGCCGCGCTTTCTTCCACCAGCGAGGCGTTTTGCTGCGTGACTTGGTCCATCTGGCTCATGGCCTGCCCGACCTGGGCCACGCCGGCGCTTTGCTCGTCGCTGGCATTGCTGATCTCGCCCATGAGGTCGGTCACGCGCTGTATGGATTGCAGCACCTCGGCCATGGTGGCGCCGGCCTGGTCGGCCAGCTCCGCGCCCTGGCTGACGCGCGTGGCGCTGTCAGTGATGAGCTGCTTGATCTCGCGGGCGGCCTGCGCGCTGCGCTGGGCCAGGGTGCGCACTTCGGCGGCCACCACGGCAAAGCCCTTGCCCTGTTCACCGGCGCGAGCGGCTTCGACGGCGGCATTGAGGGCGAGGATGTTGGTCTGGAAGGCGATGGAGTCGATCACGCCCACGATGTCGCCGATCTGGCGCGAGCTGGCATGGATGTCCTGCATGGCGCCGACGACTTCCTGCACCACGGTGCCGCCCTTGACCGCCACCTGGCTGGCGCCGAGCGCGAGCTGGTTGACCTGGCGCGCGTTGTCCGCGTTCTGCTGCACGGTGGAGGACAGCTCGTCCATGGAGGCCGCCGTCTGCTGCAGCGCGCTGGCCTGCTGCTCGGTGCGGCGGCTCAGGTCGGCATTGCCCTTGGCGATCTGCTCGCTGGCCACGGCCACGCTGTCGGCGTTGTTGCGCACGTCGCTGACCACGCTGGCCAGGCTCTGGTGCATGGCGTTGAGCGAGGCCTGCACGCTGCCGGCGGGCGCTTCGCTGCGCAGCAGTCCGGGGTCGAGGTTGCCGTCGGCTATCTGGCGGGCGACTTCACCGAGCTGGGCAGGCTCGGCGCCCAGCGCGCGTGTCAGGCCGCGTGCGATCAGCCGGCCCATGAGCAGGGCCAGCACGAAGGCGACCGCGCTCACGCCGATCTGCATGTTGCGTTGCTGCACATAGGACTGCGTGGCCTGCTCCACCATGACCTGGGCGTGCTGGCGCGTGAGCTGGCTGTACTCGTCGGTGGCCGCGATCAGCTGGGCCAGCAGCGGCCGGCACTCGCTGTTCATCTTGGCAATGGCCTCTTCCCTTTGCTGGCGCAGCGCCAGCGAAACGATGTCCAGCGCCACCGGGCCGTAGCGCTGCTCTATCTGGTCGATGCGGGCGACCAGGGCGCGAGCCTCCTCGCCTACCCCGGGCGCGGCCACCAGGGCCTTGAGCTGGTCCAGGTGGGACTTGACCGCGGCATGGGCGGCGTACACGGCCGTTTTTTCCATGTCCAGATCGGCTGGCGTGTTCACCAGCACCAGGTTGCGCGCCGCGATGGCGCGGCTGTCCACGGCCGCGCGCACCTGTTCGGCCAGATGGGCGCGGGCGTTCACGCCGTCGACGAACTGGGTCAGGTTGCGGTCGGAACCGTCCAGCGCATGAAGGGCAGATACGGAAACCAGTGCGACCAGTAAAGCCAGGGCGGTAAAGGCGGCGTAGAGCTTGGTCTTGACGGTCCAGGTGCGGAGATTCATGGCGCTTTCCAGGTAGGTGGTGCAAGTATCAGTTTCTATCAAAAATAAATGATTTATTTGATAAAGCCCTAAGGGTGAATTGTTAAATTTCAACTTGAATTGACAAATTCAGGCTAGGTGGGTGTTAGCGGGCTGGATCAAGAAAGTCCGCTTTTCATGAACGCATGCGGGTCTTGCACCTGGGATGCCGGGTGCGCCGGCGCTACAGTCGGGGCCCCTACCCATGCATACCCCTCCCCACATCCAAGGCTGGTGCCCCGGCGCCTGGCAGCCCATGGCCTCCGGCGATGGGCTGGTGCTGCGCGTGCGCCCGCCGCTGGGCCGCCTGACGGTGGCCCAGGCGCGGCGGCTGGCGCGCCTGGCCTGGGTGCATGGCAACGGCGCGCTGGAGCTGTCCAGCCGCGCCAATGTGCAGTTGCGCGGCATTGCGCCCGGGCGGCACGCCGCAGTGCTGCGCGCCCTGGCGGCCGTGGGCCTGCTGGACGCCGACGCGCGCCGCGAGCGCCGCCGCAACCTGGTGATCGACCCGCTGTGCCGGCCGCAGGAGGCCGTCCATGCGCTGGGCCAGGCCCTGCAGCAGGCGCTGGATGCGGCCGACGACCTGGCGGGGCTGCCGGCCAAGTTCGGCTGGTCAGTGGAGGGCGCGCCGGGCCGGCTGGCCGGCGTGTCCGCCGATATCCGCCTGCAGCGCACCTCCACCGGCTGGCTGGTGCAGCCCGATGGACGGCAGCAGGCGCTGGCCGTGGCCGATGCCAGCCAGGCCGTGGCCGCAGGCCTGGCACTGGCGCGCTGGTTTGCCGGTCAGTCCTCCCTTCGCCGCGCCCAGGGCTTACGGCCCGGGCGCATGGCCGCGGTGGCGGCGCAACTGCAGCCGCTCCCCGGACTGGACTGGGTGGAGACAGAAACCCCGGCCCACAGCGAAGGACCGGCGCCCGGTGCCGTGCCCGGCCTGGGCTGGCTGCTGGGCGCGCCGCTGGGCCGCTTGCCGGCCGTGGCGCTGGCGCGGCTGGTGCGCGCCTTGCCTGAGCAGGCCTTTTTGCGTGTGACACCCTGGCGCATGCTGCTGGTGGAAGACGCCGGAGCCGGCGCGGCGCTGCCCCGCTGGTGGGCGGCTGCAGGGCTGGACGACGCCGCTGACTGGATCACCCACGCCCATGACCCGCGCCTGCGCGTATCCGCCTGTACCGGCGCGCCTGGCTGCATCCAGGCCCTGGGTCCCACGCAGACATTGGCGCTGGAGCTGGCGCCGCAGGTACGCCACGGCGCGCACCTGCATGTGACCGGATGCGCCAAGGGCTGCGCGCGGCAGGCGCCGGCCACGGTGGTGCTGCGGGCAGAAGGTCAAGACGAGGGCGAAGGCCCTGTCTATTCCGTAGTGCGCCACGGCCGTGCCGGGGATAGGGCGCAGGAGCAGCGGACCCTGGCCTCGGTGCGAGACAATCCGGGATTGCTGTTTTCAAAAGAATAATGCTGCACCGCTACGAAACCGATGGCGCCGAGATCTACCGGCAGTCCTTTGCCACCATCCGCCGCGAGGCGGCGCTGGAACGCTTCACGCCTGTCGAGGAACGCGTGGTGGTGCGCATGATCCACGCCGCTGGCCTGGTGGAGCTGGCCCCGCACGTGGCCTTCTCCCCCGGCATGGCCGAGGCCGCCGCGCAGGCCCTGCAAAACGGCGCGCCCGTGCTGTGCGACGTGCGCATGGTCAGCGAGGGCATCACGCGCTCGCGACTGCCCGCCGCCAATCCCATCATCTGCACGCTGCAGGACGAGCGCGTGCCCGCGCTGGCCCGTGACATGGGCAACACGCGCAGCGCCGCCGCGCTGGAGCTGTGGCGCCCGCACCTGGCCGGCGCCGTGGTGGCCATCGGCAATGCGCCCACGGCCCTGTTCCACCTGCTCAACATGCTGCAGGACCCGGCCTGCCCCCGGCCGGCCGCCATCATCGGCTGCCCCGTGGGCTTTGTGGGCGCCATGGAATCCAAGCAGGCGCTGATGCAGGACCTGCCCGTTCCCTGCATGGCCGTGCATGGCCGCCTGGGCGGCTCGGCCATCACCGTGGCCGCCATCAACGCACTGGCCAGCCATGTCGAGTAGGCAGCCGCGTCCCGGCCAGGGCGGGCCCGGCATTGTCTGCGTGGGCCTGGGCCCGGGCGACCCCGAACTCATGAGCGTCAAGGCCGACCGCCTGGTGCGCGGCGCCCGCCAGGTGGCGTTCTTCCGCAAGAAGGGCCGGCCCGGCAAGGCCCGCCAGCTGGTGGACGGCCTGCTGGCCCAAGGCGCCGCCGAGCACGCCATGGAGTACCCGGTGACCACCGAGCTGCCCGTGGACAGCCCCGCCTATGTGGACCTGCTGGCGCGCTTCTACGACGACTGGTGCCTGCGCCTGGAAGCGCTGGCGCAGACCGGGCAGGTGGTGGTGCTGTGCGAGGGCGACCCCTTCCTCTACGGCTCCTTCATGCATCTGTACACCCGGCTGCGCGAACGCGGACAGGTGCCGCTGGACGTGGTGCCCGGCATCCCCGGCATGGTGGGCTGCTGGCACGCCACGGGCGAGCCCATCACCTGGGGCGACGACGTTCTCAGCGTGATGACGGGCACCCTGTCGGAAGACGAACTGGTGCGCCGCATGCAGACGGCCGAGGCCCTGGTCGTCATGAAGGTCGGCCGCAACCTGCCGCGCATTCGCCGCGCCCTGCAGCGCACGGGCCGGCTTGACGCCGCCTGGCTGGTGCAGAACGGCACCACGGACAGCGAGCAGGTCGCGCGCCTGGGCGATGTGTCCGACGACGCCTGCCCCTATTTCGCCATCGTGCTCGTGCACGGCCAGGGCCGCCGGCCGGAGGCCGCATGGTGAGCGCCGGCCGCCTGACGGTGGCGGGGCTGGGCCCGGGCGCACTGGACCAGATCACGCCCGAAGCCGCAGCCGCCTTGCACGGAGCCGACGATGTGGTCGGCTACCTGCCCTATGTGTCCCGCGCGCAGGCCCTGCTGGCGCAGGCGGGTCAGGGCCAGGCGGTGGCCTGGCATGCCTCGGACAACCGCGTGGAGCTGGAGCGCGCGCGCCAGGCGCTGGCGCTGGCCGCGCAGGGGCGGCAGGTGGTCGTGGTGTCCTCGGGCGACCCGGGCGTGTTCGCCATGGCGTCGGCCGTGTTCGAGGCCATGGAATCCGCCGATGCGGTGCAGGCCGCCGCCTGGCAGGCGCTCGATATCCAGGTGCTGCCCGGCATCACCGCCATGCTGGCGGCCGCCGCGCGCGCTGGTGCGCCGCTGGGCCATGACTTTTGCTGCATCAATCTCTCGGACAACCTCAAGCCCTGGCCGGTGATCGCGCGGCGCGTGGAACTGGCGGCCGAGGCCGACTTCGCCATGGCCTTCTACAACCCGCGCTCCAAGAGCCGGCCCGAAGGCTTTGTGCGCCTGCTGCAGCTGCTGCGCACCCGCTGCGAGCCGCAGCGCCTGCTGGTGTTCGCGCGCGCCGTGTCCACGCCCGAGGAACACTTGCACGTATGCACGCTGGCCGAGGCCACGCCCGAGATGGCCGACATGCGCACCGTGGTCCTGGTGGGCAACAGCGCCACGCGCCGCGTGGGCCGCTGGGTCTACACGCCACGCCACTACGGCATGGATGGCGGCGCGGACGGTGCTGGCGGCGTGGGCGGTGCGGGCTGCGCTGTCGGCAGCACGCCATGAGCAATCCAGTGCAGCACCGCAGCCACCGACCCGGTGCGCTGGCGCTGCGGCAGCGCCGGGCGCTGCACCATCACCACGGGCAGGCCCAGGGCACGCGCGGCATCGAGCTTGCCGCGCGTGGCCTCGCCGCCTGCGTTCTTGGCCACCAGCCATTCGATGCCGTGCGTGCGCAGCAAGGCTTCATCGTCGTCCGCGCTGAAAGGCCCGCGCCCCAGCACCACCGTGGTGTGGGGCAGGGGCAGGCTGCCGGGCTCGGGCGCATCGACCAGGCGCAGCAGGTAGTGGTGCTGCGGCTGGCCCGCAAAGGCCGCAAGCTGCTTGCGGCCCACGGCCAGAAACACCCGGGCGGCTGCCTGGGGCAGGGCGGCAGCGGCGGCTTGCATGTCGGGCACGTCGATCCAGGCGTCGCCGGCACTGGCCTGCCAGGGCTCGCGCTCCAGCGCCAGCAGCGGCGTGCCGGTGGCGGCGCAGGCCTCGCAGGCATTGCGGCTCATCTGTGCGGCAAACGGATGGGTGGCATCGACCACATGGCTGATGGCCTGCCCGCGCAGGAATTGCGCCAGGCCCTGGGCGCCGCCAAACCCGCCCACGCGCGTGGGCAGGGGCTGGGCGACGGGCGACTGCGTGACGCCCGCATACGAGAACACGGCGGCAATGCCGGCGCGGCGCAGGGCCTGGGCCAGCTGGCTGGCGCCGCTGGTGCCGCCCAGCAGGAGAACATGGGGCATGACTGATCCCTGGTTGACATTGGTGGGCCTGAACGAAGACGGCCTGGACGGCTTCTCGCCCGCCGCGCTGCGCGCGCTGGACGCGGCCGAGACCGTCTTCGGCGGGCCGCGCCACCTGGCGCTGGCCGGTGCCGGCGAGCGGGGCCGTCCCTGGCCCGTGCCCTTTGACGTGGCACCCGTGCTGGCCTGCCGTGGCCGGCCCACGGTGGTGCTGGCGTCGGGCGATCCGTTCTGGTTCGGGGCGGGCGGCAGCCTGGCGGCGCATCTGGCGCCGCAGGAGTGGCGCTGCCACGCCCAACCCTCGACATTTTCGCTGCTGGCGTCGCGCCTGGGCTGGAAGCTGGAAGACACGGTCTGCCTGGGCCTGCACGCCGGCCATGTGCAGCAGTTGCTGCCGCACCTGTCGCCAGGCCGCCAGTCGCTGGTGCTGCTGCGCGATGGCGCCGCCGTGGCCGCACTGGCGGACTGGCTGGTGCAGGAAGGCTGGGGCGACAGCCGCCTGGAGGTCATGGAATCCGTGGGCGGCCCGCGCGAGCGCCGCCGCGCATGGCGCGCCGCCGAAGCCGCCCAGGCCCTGGCCGCCGACCCTGCCTGTGCGCCCGTGGCCGTGGCCGTGCTCGCCCAGGGCGGCGCGGCCCTGCCGCTGGTGCCGGGCCGGCCCAACCACTGGTACGCCAACGACGGCCAGATCACCAAGGCCCCGGCCCGCGCGCTGACCCTGGCGGCTCTTGCGCCGCGCCACGGCGAATGCCTGTGGGATGTGGGCGGCGGATCGGGCTCGGTGGCGGTGGAGTGGTGCCTGGCCGGTGGCTCGGCCATCAGCCTGGAGCAGCATGCGGCGCGTGCGGACAACATCCGCCACAACGCCCGGCGCTTCGGACTGCAGGCGCGCCTGCGCGTGGTGCAGGGCGTGGCGCCCGAGGCGCTGGCCGAACTGCAGGCGCTGGCCCGGCCCCAGGCCGTGTTCGTGGGCGGCGGCTTTGACGCCGAATTGTTCGAGCGCCTGCAGGCCCTCATGCCCGCAGGCTGCCGCCTGGTGGTCAATGCCGTGACGCTGGAGACCGAGGCCCTGCTGGTGCAACTGCAGGCCGAGCACGGCGGCCAGCTGCTGCGGCTGGAGATTTCCAGCGCCGAGCCGCTGGGCCGCATGCGCAGCTGGAAGGCTGCGCGGCCGCTGGTGCAGTGGAGCTGGCAGCGGTGAACCCGGACGAAGCCATCCCCCACCGCTGCGGCGTGCTGGGCCTGGGCCTGCACACCGACGCACTGCCCCATGCGCTGCAGGCGCTGTGGCAGCGGGCGCAGGCGCAGCTGCCGGAAAGCGCAGACGCAAGCGCCTGCGCGCCCCAGCCCATCTGCGCCGTGGCCGTGCTGGACACCAAGGCCGGCCACCCGGCGCTGGCCGCCTGGATGGCGGCTGTCGTGCCCACGGCCGTTCTGGTGCGCGTGCCGCCAGGGCAACTGCCTGGGCAGCCCGTGGTCACGCAGTCGCCGCGCATGCTGGCGCGCTATGGCACGGGCAGCGTGGCCGAGGCGGCGGCGCTGGCCGCCGCAGGCCCGCACTCCGCCCTGAGCGTGACCCGCCTGGTCGCGGACGATGGTAGCGCCACCCTGGCCCTGGCCGTGGGCCAGGGCGGACCTCTGAACTGTTGCCTGGCCCACGCCAGCCAGGCCAAGAACCAAGGAGCAACGGCATGACCGTGCATTTCATCGGCGCCGGCCCCGGCGCCGCCGACCTGATCACCGTGCGCGGGCGCGACCTCATGGCGGCCTGCCCGGTCTGCCTGTACGCAGGCTCGCTGATACCGCGCGAGCTGCTGGCGCACTGCCCGCCGGGCGCGCGCATCGTCAACACCGCCTCCATGAGCCTGGACGACATCGTGGCCGAGATCCAGGCCGCCGAGGCGCGTGGCGAAGACGTGGCGCGCCTGCACTCGGGCGACCTGTCCGTCTGGTCGGCCATGGGGGAGCAGCTGCGCCGCCTGCGCGAGGCCGGCATTGCCTACACCGTCACGCCCGGCGTGCCCTCGTTCGCGGCCGCCGCCGCCACGCTGGGCGCGGAGCTGACCCTGCCCGGCCTGTGCCAGTCCGTGGTGCTGACGCGCACTTCGGGCCGCGCCACGGCCATGCCCGAGGGCGAGAACCTGGCCGCCTTCGCGGCCACGGGCGCCGTGCTGGCCATCCATCTGTCCATCCATGTGGCCGCCAAGGTGCAGTCCGAGCTGCTGCCGCACTACGGCGCCGACTGCCCCGTGGCCATCGTCTGGCGCGCCAGCTGGCCTGACGAAACCGTGGTGCGCACCACGGTCGGCGGCCTGACCGAGGCCGTGGCCACCCACATGGAGCGCACGGCCCTGATCCTGGTGGGCCGCAGCCTGCAGGCCGAGGACTTCGGCGAAAGCCGCCTCTACGCGGCCGACTACGACCGCCGCTACCGCCCGCTGGGCACCGAGCCGCGCTTTCCCGCCACCGATGTGCATGCGAATGCCACGCTGGATACCGCGAGGGATACCTTGAGGGTCACCGTGAGGGACCCCGTGAGCGACGTGCCCCCCGGGAACCCCGCCCCATGAGCGCGGCCCTGCCGCCCGTGGCGCTGAGCCTGATCGGCATCGGCACGGGCAACCCCGACCACCTCACGCGCGAAGCCCAGGCCGCCATGCAGGCCGCCGACCTGATCCTGCTGCCGCACAAGGGCGAGGACAAGGCCGAACTCGCCGCCCTGCGCCGCGACCTGTGCGATGCCGTGCTCACTGCGCCCGGCCCGCGCATCGAAGGCTTCGACATGCCCGTGCGCCGCAGCGTGGGCGACGACTACCTGGCCCAGGTCGATGAATGGCATGCTGCCATCACGCGCTGCTGGCAGGCGGCCATCGCCCGGTCCCTGGACGAGGGGCTGCAGCCGCGCACCCCCGGCCAGCCCTTGCAGGTCGCCCTGCTGGTCTGGGGCGACCCGGCGCTGTACGACAGCACGCTGCGCATCGCGGCGCGCATGCAGCCGGCGCCGCACAGCGTGCGCGTGGTGGCGGGCATCAGTTCCATGCAGGTGCTGTGCGCCGCGCATGCGATTGCGCTCAACGGCATAGGCCAGCCCTTCGTGGTGACCACGGGCCGCCAGCTGCGCGAGCAGGGCTGGCCGCCCGGCGTGGACACGGCCGTGGTCATGCTGGACGGGCAGTGCAGCTTCACCGAGCTGCCCTCCCACGGCCTGCACATCTGGTGGGGTGCCTACCTGGGCATGGACCGCCAGATGCTGGACAGCGGCCCGCTGGCCGAGGCGGCACCGCGCATCGTGCAGGCCCGCGCCGCAGCGCGCGAGCGGCATGGCTGGATCATGGATATCTACCTGCTGCGGCGCGGGGACTGAGACCGAGGCTGCTGCCGACGCCGGCCCTCTAGCTGCACACCCCCTTCATCAAGGAATCCCGCCATGCAGATGGACAACATCCCCTTCAACACCACCGACTGGGCCGCCGTGGCGCCCACCGAGCATTCGGCCGAGGCCGGCCAGGCGTTCTGGCGCACGCAGAACTTCGGCAACATCCGCGTGCGCACGGTGGAGTACACGCCCGGCTATGTCTCCGACCACTGGTGCACCAAGGGCCATGTGCTGCTGTGCCTGGAAGGGGAGCTGGAGACCGAACTGGCGGACGGCCGCCGCTTCACTCTGACACCCGGCATGAGCTACCAGGTGGCGGACAACGCCGAGCCGCACCGCTCGCGCTCGCCCAAGGGCGCCAGGCTCTTCGTGGTGGACTGAACCTGCAGGCACGATCGGCACGGCAGCGCGTTGCAGGTCTGCGACAGGTTCGCGCCGGCGCGGGCGAGAGCTGCGCAAACGTGCCGTCATTGAGTGGCGTACGGCACGGGTTGCCAGGGTGCCCATGCCCGGGGGGTGGAATGCCTGACGGACGGCTCTCCAGGTACACAGTCATCGGCCATCAACTCAGCGGCGAAGTAGGCATTGCCGATGGCGACAGCCCCTGTGGCCGGGCTTGTGCACAATGAAGAGCTTTCGCCCAGCCTCTTCACGCGATGCAGCAAGAACCCGACTTCCTCCACAACCTGAACCAGGAATTCCGGGACGGCAGGCGCTGGCTGGACCGCACCATCGTGCTGGCCTATGCCGCCGCCGCCGGGCTGTGCGTGGTGGCCTTCACGCTGATGGCGGACGCGGGCTTCGAATTCTTCGAGAGCATCTACCACTGGCAGGGCGGCTGGGCCGTGCTGCTGTGGATGCCTGCCGTCACGGCGGGCGCCGTGTGGCTCACGCGGCGCTGGGCGCCGGGTGCGGCGGGATCGGGCATTCCGCAGGTGATCGCCACGCTGGACCCGGCGCTGGACTCCACGCAGCGCGGGCGCTTCGTGTCGCTGTGGCTGTCCTTCGCCAAGATGGCGCTGGCCAGCGCAGGCTTTGCGGCGGGGCTGTCCATCGGGCGCGAGGGGCCGTCGGTGCAGGTGGCCGCCGGTGTCATGCACCATGCGCGGCGCTGGTTCGGCCCGCATTCGGGCATCAGCCACCATGCGCTGCTGGTGGCTGGCGGCGCGGCCGGCATTGCGGCGGCCTTCAACGCGCCGCTGGCCGGCGTGGTCTTCGCCATCGAGGAGCTGTCGCGCAAGCTGGAGTCACGCTCCAGCGGCCTGATCATCGCGGCCATCGTGCTGGCCGGCCTGATGGGCGTGTCGGCCTTCGGCAACCTCAGCTATTTCGGCCGCATCCAGGTGCCCCACCTGACCTGGGACGCGCTGCTGCCCGGCCTGTGCGTGACCCTGGCCTGCGGCGTGCTGGGCGGGCTGTTCGCCAAGCTGCTGGCCGCCTCGCTGACCCGCGCGCCCGAGCGGCTCAACCAGCTGCGCGCGCGCTTTCCCATCCGCTTCGCGGCGGCGGTCGCGCTGGTGATCGCCGTCATCGGCATGGTCACGGGCGGCGCCACCTTCGGCGCGGGCTCGGAAGCCGTCAAGCACATGCTGGCGGGCCAGGCCGACGTGCCTTCGTTCTACGTCACCCTGAAGTTCATCGCCACCTGGCTGTCGGCCTGGGTGGGCGTGCCGGGCGGCATCTTCGCGCCGTCGCTGTCCATTGGCGCGGGCGTGGGCCACAACGTGGCCGGCCTCATGGGCGCAGACATCGCGCCCGCCCTCATCGCCATGGGCATGGCCGCCTTCCTGGCCGCCGTGACGCAGGCGCCGCTGACGGCCTTCATCATCGTCATGGAGATGGTGGACGGCCACTCCATGGTGCTCAGCCTCATGGCGGCGGCCATGCTGGCCAGCCTGGTCTCGCGCATGCTGGCCCGGCCGCTGTACGAGACGCTGGCCCAGCACATGCTGAGCATGGTGGTCGCACCTGCACCTGCACCTGCACCTGCTCCTGCGTCGGCACCCGCACCGGTGCCCGAGCAGGCCTCTCCCCCGAAGGACCAGGACAAGCCCGCAGGCGCCTGAAGCGGGCGCGCTTGGCTGACAGCCAATGGCGAATGCCGATGGCCTGGGTGTGCTGCACGCCACGCCATGCTCCCTTCCTGAGTCCGGACGCAAACCCAAGGAAAGGAACGCGGCATGTGGGAGGAAGTGGCCAACACCCTGGTCGAGGAATTTTCCAGCCTGCCCGATGCGGCCGAGGTCACGCGCGTCATGGTGCGCCTGCTGCTGGCGGCGCTGCTGGGCGGCATCGTCGGCTACGAGCGCGAGCACAAGGGCAAGGCCGCAGGCCTGCGCACCCACATGCTGGTGGCCATGGGCGCGGCGCTGTTCGTGCTGGTGCCCGAGCGCGGCGGCATGGACATTGCCGACATGAGCCGCGTGATCCAGGGCGTGGTGGCCGGCGTAGGCTTCCTGGGCGCGGGCGCCATCATCAAGCGCCACTCCGAGGAACAGGTGCAGGGCCTGACCACGGCAGCCGGCATCTGGATGACGGCCGCCATCGGCGTGGCCTGCGGCCTGGGGCGCGAAGCCATCGCGCTGCTGGCCACGCTGCTGGCCATCGTCATCCTCGTGATGCTGCCGCATGTGGTCAGTGCGCCGCCCCCGCACGATGACGCGGAGCCGGACACCAAGCCGCGCGAGACCTGAGGGCGGGCTGCGGCTCAGGCGTGCGGCTGTGAGTCGGGTGGCGGGGACTTCGCCTGTGCCAGCAAACTGTCCCAATCGCCAGGAGGGTGCCCGTTGGCGAGCATTTTTCGGAACACCCTGTAGGCATCGTCGCTGCCCTCATAGGCTCGCCTGGTGTCCTCATCGCTGACCCAGGCGAACACGATGATTTTGCTGGGGGCGTGAAAGCGAAAGAACAGGCGGTACTGCTGGAAGAACCTGGCCCGAAACCAGTGCTTGTGCTCCTCGCCCAGGGTATGGCCCTGGCGGTAGTCTGGCCGCGTCGGATCCTGCGGGATGACATCGAATGCCAGCTTGCGGATCGTCGCCAATCGCTTGGTCGCGTTCTTGCGTGTGTACCCGCCAGGGTCCTTGGTTTTCAGACCCTCCACTTCGTGGCTCAACGCCTGCAGCTGGGCCAGGAAAAGCGGGTGCATGAATACCGTCCAGCCGTGGATGCGCAAGGGGGCGGGCGGTACGGCGCTCATTCGTCGTCTGCCGAAAGCGGTGCATCCAGATCGACCTCGATGCCTTCGGTCAGCGCCTGGATCTGCTGCGCCAGACGGGCATCCATGGTCTGCAGGCGCTCGGGGTGGGCTGCCATGTCCTGGGCCAGAAAGCCGAGAAACTGGCCCAGCACGGGATCGGCATCCTCGGCGGAGTCGGCGCGACTGAGAACGACCTCACCGCCGGGCAGGATGGTGTAGTGGATCCTGTCGCGCTTGCTCAGGTGCAATGCGCGGCGAACGGCTTCGGGAATGGTGGTCTGGTAGCGGTCAGTGAGCGTGGATTCGGCTTCAAGCGTCGAAAACATGATGGCATCTCCTGATAGGCTGCCATGCATGGTAATGCAGGTGCATTACCATGCCCGGGCGAAAGGTTCCTTCCCCAAAAAGCACGCGCATCCCGCCTCAGAAATCCACACTCGCACTCAGCGAGAACGTGCGCGGACCGCCCACCGTCAGGTAGCCCGAACCCGGGTAGCCGCCTACGGAGGCCCAGTAGTTGCGGTCCGTCGCGTTGTCCACGCGCAGGCGCAGCGTGAGCAGCTTGCCCTGCACTTCGGTCATGTAGCGCACGCCCAGGTCCAGGCGGTTCCATCCGGCCACGCGCAGGGTGTTGACGTCGTTGGCGTAGCTGGCGCCGGTGTGCACCAGGCGGCCGTCCAGCGCCAGGCCGTTGATGCCCGGCACATCCCACTCCACGCCCGCCGTGGCCTGGAAGCGCGGCACGCCGATGACGCGCTTGCCGTCGGTGGTGGCGCGGCCCGTGCTTTGCTGCCTGGCGTCCAGCCAGGTGGCGCCGCCCAGCAGGCGCAGGCCGCGCATGGGTTCGCCGAAGACGTTGAATTCCACGCCCTGGTGACGGTCCTTGCCGGCCGAGGTGAAGAGGTTGCCGTCGATCAGCGAGCGTGGCTTGTCGGTGGAGAAGAAGGCCAGGCCGCCGCCCAGCTTGCCGCCGTCGTACTTGACGCCCACTTCCTTTTGCTTGGTCACGTAGGGCGACATCTGCTGGCCCGCGTTGGCGATGATGGTGTCGCCCGACTTGGCCGGCGCCGTGTCGCCCTGGGCCAGTCCCTCGATGTAGTTGCCGTAAAGCGATACCTGGGGCGTGAGCTTGAACACCGCGCCCAGCACCGGACTGGTGCGGCTCTGGTCGTAGGCCGTGCGCACGCCGCCCTGGCTGGTGACGGCGCCGTTGCTGACGAGGCGATAGCTCACCGAGTCGGTCTCTATGGTCTGGCGGCGCACGCCGGCCGTCACCAGCATGCGGCCGTCCATCAGCGACAGCGTGTCGCCCAAGGCAAAGCTGTTCAGGCGCGTGCCCCGGTTGTAGGCGGGGTTGGACAGGTCGTTGCCCAGGTAGTTGAGCGGCGTGATCGCGTAGTAGCGCGGGTCGTAGAGATTGGTGGCCAGCGTGTTGCTGCCCCCGCCGGTGCTCATGCCGTAGGCGTTGTAGACCTTGAGGTCGAAGGCCGAGTAGCTGGCCACGATCTCATGGCCCACGCTGCCCGTGTTCAGGCGTGCGCGCACGCCCAGCTCGCCCGTGCTCACGCGGTCCTTGCGCGCGTTGTCGAAGCGGCTGGTGGTGGCCGCGCCATTGCCGGCCGCCGCCAGCGTGATGTTGGCCAGCGAGTTGTTCTCGGAGCTGCGGCGCAGGCCGTAGGCGGCCCAGGCCGTCACGTTGCTGTTGATGTCCCATTCGCCGCGCAGCGTGCCGAACAGGTCGCGCTCGTCGGAATAGGTCCAGGGCTGGGCCCAGTTGGAGGAAGCATCGGGCGCCGCAGGAATGGCCGCCAGCCCTGCGCCCGGCGTGACATTGGTGCGCGTGCGCTTGAGGCGGTTGTCCTGCCAGCCGATGTCGCCCGACAGGCGCACATTGCGGCTGCGCCAGTCCATGCCCACGGACAACAGATCGAGCTTGGAGCTTTCCTGGTCGATGGCGGTATCGCCGCCCCGGTGCGCGGCGTTCAGGCGGATGCCCGTGGCCTGGTCGGGGCCGAAGCGCCGGCTCACGTCGGCCGCCACAAAGGCCTGGCCGCCGCTGGCAATGCCCGCCGTCACGCGCGACAGCGGATCGCTGCCCGCGCGCTTGGGCAGCAGGTTGATGTTGCCGCCCAGGCCGCCGCCATTGGGGCTGGCGCCCATCAGAAAGGCCGATGCGCCGCGCAGCAGCTCCACGCGCTCGAACAGCTCGGTGGCGATGTACTGGCGCGGCAGCAGGGCGTACAGGCCGTTGTAGGCCACGTCGTCCGAGCCCAGCACGAAGCCGCGCACGAAGTAGGACTCCTGGAAATTGCCGAAGCCGCGCGCCACGCGCACGGAAGGATCGTTCTGCAGCACATCGCCCACGCTCTTGGCCTGGCGGTCCTGGATCAGCTCGTTGGTGTAGCTGGTGATGGAGAACGGCGTCTCCATGTTGTCGCGCGTGCCCAGAATCCCGGCCCGCCCGCCGCGTGCCACCTGGCCGCCCGCGTAGGGCCTGGACAGGCCTTCAGCCGACGCATCGGCGCTGGCCTCCACGGTGACGGTGCCCAGCTCGGGCGCGGCCGTTGCCGTGGAAGGGGCAGGCTGGGCCCATGCGGCGCCAGCAGACAAAAGAAGGGCCAGGGCCCCGGCGATCGGGGTCAGCGTGTGGAGGGGGGAGTGCATGGAAAAAACGGGATGAGAATGCGGGATGAGAATGATTCCCAATAATTTTATCGATGCGACTCCCCCGTATGGAGCTTGTAGGGAGATGTGTCTGTTTGTGCCCACACTCCGCCTGGCCCGCCTTCACGCCTGTCCAAGCAGCTCCCACGAGCAGACCTGCGCCTCATCCTCCCCCTGCACGAACGCAACCCGCATGCCCAGCGCCTTGCCCATGCCTTGCACGGCCAGGCGCAGGGCGGCGGGCACGGCGCGCTCGCCCGTGATGACGACCATGCCCCGGCACAGCTGGCGCATGCGTTCGCGGTTGCGCTTGAAGAACAGGGCGCGCTGCTTGCGTTCTTCGTGGCTTTCCTCGGGGTGGTCGCCGGGCAGGTGGTCGGTGAGCAGCACGAAGTGCCGGCCCTGGTCGAGCAGGGATTCGATCTGGGCTTCGGCCGATGCGTCATTGCCGCTGCCTGCGTCTGCAGGTGCCTGCGCTTCGGGTTCGCGCAGGTAGACCAGGGGAAAGCGGGAGGTATCGATCAGCATGTCATGGTTCCTGGGAAAAAGCAGGGCATCAGTACAGGTCGTGCCTGACCGCATGGGCATAGTGGGCGTTGGCCTGTTCCTGTTGGGCGGCATCCATGGCGGGCGCCGTGGCATCGGCCAGCTGCGTGAGGGCGGCCATCATCTGGCCCACGGTGGGCAGGGCGGCGCAGTCCAGCTGGCTTGACGGGTTCCACAGGCCGGAGCGGTGGATGGCCTTGCCGCAGTGCAGCAGCACCTCGTCGACCAGGACCACGGTGGCGGTCTTGGGCGTGCCCCGGCCTTCGCTCAACTCCTGCAGCAGATGGGGGTCGGTGGAGATACGGCCGCGCCCGTTGATGCGCAGGAAGATGTCCAGCCCCGGGAACAGGAAGAGCATGGCCAGGCGGTCATCGGCCTGCAGGTTGCGCAGGGATTCGATGCGGTTGTTGCCGGGCCAGTCGGCAAAGGCCACGGTGCGCTCGTCCAGCACCTGCACAAAGCCGGGTGGCCCGCCGCGCGGCGAGGCATCCAGGCCGCGTTCGCCGGCCGTGGCCAGGCAAAAGAAGCTGGCCTGGCGCAGATAGGCCTCGTGGAAGTCGGACAGGCGGTCGCGCACGGCCTTCTGGATTCTTTCTGCCGGGGCGGCGTAGAGCGAATCCAGGTCGATGGCCGGGCCTGGCAGCTCTGCAAGGGCGGTGTTGTCTGTGTGCATGGCACAAGCGTAAGAACAAAGGCGTTGGCGGCTGTAGACTGGATCAGCCAACAAATAGCTCAAAGACGCCATGCCCGATGCCATTCTTGAACTGGTCAGCCATGTGAACCGTGCCGATGGCCCCGTGCTGATCGCGGCCGTGGGCAACCAGGACGAGGAGCTGGCCTCCGAGCCGCACCGGCACGCGCGCGGCCAGCTGTTCGGCTCGCTGCGCGGGCTGCTGTCGGTGGGCGTGGAAGACGCGGTCTGGGTGGTGCCCGCCATCCATGCCGTGTGGCTGCCGCCGCACCAGCTGCATTCGGGCCGCTCCCATGGTCCCTTCCACGGCTGGAGCGTCTATGTGGCGGAGCCGGCCTGCGCCGACTTGCCGAAGCGGCCCTGCGCCATCCGCACCTCGGGCCTGCTGCGCGAGGCCGTGCTGCGCGCCGCCGGCTGGGGATGGCAGCAAGGCGTGCCCACAACGCAGCCCGTGCAACCAGGCCCTTCGGCGGACCAGGCCCGCGCCCATGTGATGGCGGTGATCCTGGACGAGATCCGCACCCTGCCCGTGGAGCCCCTGGGCCTGCCCCTGCCCGCCGACCCGCGCCTGCAGCGCATCGCCCGCGCACTGATCGCCGACCCGGCCGATGCCCGCGACCTGGAGGCCTGGGCGCGCTGGGCCGCGGTCAGCTCGCGCACGCTGAGCCGGCGCTTTGTGTCGGAGACGGGCTTCAGCTTCACCGCCTGGCGCCAGCGCGCGCGGCTGATGCGCTCGCTGGAGATGCTGGCCGCCGGCGCGCCGGTGACGAACATCGCGCTGGACCTGGGCTACGCCACGGCCAGCGCCTTCATCGGCTTGTTCCGGCGCACGTTCGGGGAGACGCCTGCGGCGTACCGGGGGAGGTTGGGGGCGAGTGCAAGCTGAGGCAGGGTCGGCGACTGGATTGCCACATGAAAGTAGGATCACTCACTTGCCTACAGGGAGCCTCCCATGCAGACCACTCAGCAAATGAGCATCACCTTGCCCAATGACATCGCCGATGCGGTCAGGGCCAAAGTCAGGGCCGGTGAGTACGCCAGCGAAAGCGAGGTAATCTGCGCGGGGTTGAAAGCGCTGATGGACAAGGATCGCGGCCTGGATAGCTGGCTGCACCTGGAGGTAGGCCCTGCTTATGACGCCTTGAGGGCTGATCCCTCCAGCGCCGTCACCCTCGGCCAGTTGCGGGAGCGTCTGGCTGCCGAGCGCAGCGGCGGCAACGGCGCGTGACGCTGCCCGCGTCGCTCCTGGGTGACTTCGCCTACAACCGCTGCAACTGCGCATTCAGATACGCATCGCGCGAGGGCAGCAGGTGCTCGGCGCACAGGCGGACCAGGGCGTCGCGGTCCTGGGCGCGCAGGGCTTCGATCATTTGCCAGTGTTCCTGGCGTGCGCGCTCGCGGTAGTCGGCCGAGACCAGGGAGGCGAAGCGGATGGGGTGCGTCTGGCGCGCGTATTCGGTGATGGCCTTGTGCAGCGTGTCGTTGCCCGCCAGCGCAAACAGTTCCTGGTGAAAAGCCAGGTTGATGCGGAACACCAGGCGCGCGTTGCCTTCGGCCACGGCGGCGTCGTGCTGCTGCTGGATGGCGGTCAGGCGGTCCAGGCTTTCGGGGGGAACGGGCAGGGGGATCTTGCGCGCGGCCTCCACTTCGAGCATGCCGCGCAGCTCGTACAGCTCCTGCACCTCCTGCGTGGAGAAGGAGCGCACCAGGGCGCCCACGTTCTTGCGGCGCTCGATGAGGCCCATGCGGTCCAGCGCGGCCAGGGCCTCGCGGGCCACATGGCGCTTGACGTCGAAGCGGGCCATGAGGTCGTCCTCCACCAGGCGTTCGCGCGGGTGCAACCGGCCGAAGACCACGTCCTCTTCCAGCGCGGCCACCATGGCGCCCAGGGCGTCGGCTGCGGGGGCGGGTTCGGCATCCAGGGAAATCGGCAGTGAGGCGGCAGCGACCATCAAGACAGGCGGTTGGGACAAAGACGCCATTTTGTCCGAATTGACCGCCTGCGCCGACTATTCACGCCGGCCGGGAATGGTGCCGCGCTCGGTGGCGCAGCGCAGGAAGTCGAAGTCCACGCCCTGGTCGGCCTGGTTCACGGTGGTGAGGAAGAGCTTGCGGTAGCCGCGCTCGGCCGTGGGCACGGCCACCGGCTGCTCGCGGGCGCGGCGGGCCAGTTCCTCGTCGCCGACCTGCAGCGTCAGCTCGCGGCGCGCCACCGACAGCGTGATGCGGTCGCCATTCCTCACATGGGCCAGCGGCCCTCCCACGGCCGATTCGGGCGTGACGTGCAGCACGATGGTGCCGAAGGCCGTGCCGCTCATGCGCCCGTCGGAGATGCGCACGATGTCCTTGACGCCGGCCCGCGCCAGCTTGCGCGGGATGGGGATGTAGCCGGCCTCGGGCATGCCGGGCGCGCCCTTGGGGCCGATGTTCTTGAGCACGAGGATGTCGTCGGCCGTCACGTCCAGGTCGTCGCTGTCGATGCGGTGGGCCAGGTCGGCCGCGTTCTCGAAGACCACGGCGCGGCCTTCGTGCTCCATGAGCTGGGGATGGGCGGCCGACTGCTTGATGATGGCGCCGCCCGGCGCGAGGTTGCCGCGCAGCACGGCGATGCCGCCCTGCGGGTAGATGGGGTTGGAGCGCGGGCGCACCACGTCCTGCGCAAAGCCGGGGCCCGCGCGATCGATCTCTTCGCCCAGCGTGCGGCCGGTGACGGTGAGGGCGTCCAGGTTCAGCAGGGGCTTGAGCTCGCGCAGCAGCGTGGCCATGCCGCCCGCATGGTGGAAGTCTTCCATGTAGTGGTCGCCCGAGGGCTTGAGGTCCAGCAGCACGGGCGTGTCGCGGCCCATGCGGTCCAGGGCCTGCAGGTCGATGTCATAGCCCATGCGCCCCGCGATGGCGGCCAGGTGCACGAGCCCGTTGGTGGAGCCGCCGATGGCCAGCAGCACGCGCATGGCGTTCTCGAAGGCGGCGGGCGTGAGGATTTTGTCGATGGTCAGGCCCCCGCGCGCCATGCGCACGGCCTCGGTGCCGGTCTGCTCGGCAATGCGGATGCGGTCGGCCGTGACGGCGGGGGGCGAGGCGCCGCCGGGCACGGTCATGCCCAGCGCCTCGGCAATGCAGGCCATGGTGCTGGCCGTGCCCATGACCGAGCAGGTACCCACGCTGGCCACCAGCTGGTTGTTCACGTCGGCGATCTCTTCGGCGTCGATCTCTTCGGCGCGGAACTTGCCCCAGTAGCGGCGGCAGTCCGTGCAGGCGCCCACGCGCTCGCTGCGGTGCGAGCCGGTGAGCATCGACCCGGTGATCAGCTGGATGGCCGGAATGCCCGCCGAGGCCGCTCCCATCAACTGGGCCGGCACCGTCTTGTCGCAGCCGCCGATGAGCACGATGGCATCCATGGGCTGGGCGCGGATCATCTCCTCGGTGTCCATGGACATGAGGTTGCGCAGGTACATGCTGGTCGGCGCCGAGAAGCTTTCGTGCACCGAGATGGTGGGAAAGTCCATGGGCAGGCCGCCCGCCAGCATGACGCCGCGCTTGACGGCCTCGATCAGCTGGGGCGCGTTGCCGTGGCAGGGGTTGTAGCTGCTGCCCGTGTTGGCAATGCCGATGACGGGGCGCTGCAGCGCCGAGTCCGTATAGCCCGCGCCCTTGATGAAGGCCTTGCGCAGGAACAGCGAAAAGCCGCGGTCGCCGTAGTTGGTCAGGCCCTTGGAGATGCCCGTGGCCGCATCGGCGGGGGCGATGTCATGGCCTGGAGCGCCATCGGGAGTCTTGGGGTCGGTCATGGGTGGGGTGCTTTGCAGAGGGTCTTGGCGGGGTCGGAAGGCAGGCGCTGCCTTGTCGTGGGGCAGGATAGCGGCGGATGCTGCGGATTATTATCGTCGTTATCACCTATATTATTAATAATCTATCTGGCCAACCATGCAGCCGTGCCCGGCGTGCGTGCCGGGCATGTTTTTCCGACACAAGACAAAAGGAGGAGACACCCATGGTTGTTGCTGCATCCCGCATCCGTCGCATTCATGCGCCCAACCGGCGCGCCGCCCTGGCTGCGGCGCTGCTGGCCGCGCTGGCGCTGGGCCCAGGCCTGGCCACGCCCGCGCTGGCCGACGGCGCCTATCCGGCCCGGCCCATCAAGCTGGTCGTTCCGTACACGCCCGGGGGCGCCACCGACGTGATCGGCCGCGTGGTGGGGCAAAGGCTCTCGCTGGCGCTGGGCCAGCCCGTGGTGGTGGAGAACCGGGCCGGCGCGGCCGGCAACCTGGGCGCCGCAGCCGTGGCCAAGGAAAGGCCCGATGGCTATACGCTGCTGCTGGGCGCGCTGACCAGCCATTCCATCAACAGCGTGCTCATGCCTGCCACGGCGGGCTTCACCATGGACAAGAGCTTCGCGCCCATAGCCGTGGTGGGCCGCGTGCCGCTGGTGATCACCGTGGGGCCGTCGGTGACGTCGGCCAATCTGGCGGAGTTCATCGCGCTGGCCAAAGCGAAGCCGGGCGGGCTGAACTACGGCTCCTCGGGCAATGGCTCACCCCAGCATCTGGCGGCCGAGCTGTTCAAGCGGCAGGCCGGCGTGCCGCTGACGCACGTGCCCTACAAGGGCAGCACGCCCGCGCTCAACGACCTCATGGGCGGCCAGGTGGATGTGGTGTTCGACACCCTGCCCGCCACGCAGGGCTTCATCAAGGGCGGGCGGCTGCGCGGCCTGGCCGTGACCACGGCGCAGCGCGTGCCCTCCATTGCCGACATTCCCACCACGGCCGAGGCCGGGCTGTCGGGCTTCGAGGTGACGTCGATGTTCGGCCTGCTGGCGCCTGCGGGCACGCCCGCGCCCATCGTCGCCCGGCTCAGCGGCGCGCTCAAGGAGGTGATGGGGCAGCAGGAAGTGAAGGACGCCCTGGTCGCCCAGGGCGCCATGCCCACCTTCACCACGCCTGCCGAGGCGCGCATGCAGATCGCCAAGGAGGTGAGCCGCTGGTCGGCCGTGATCAAGGAGTCGGATATCAAGCCGGACTGAGGCCGGGTGCGGGGCGGGGCCGGGTGGGGCCGCGCTGATATCGGTAAGGGCACAAGCATATGCCCAAAGATTCGTTCCCCCGCGCGTGCATCGTGGCGATACTGGCCGGCCGCATTCCCTCCACCGCCTCAGCTTTTTCACCGCCGCACCGTGCTACCCGACCCAGTCCCCGACAGCGCGGCCGAAGCGCAGGTCGATCGCGTCATCGACGGCCTGCTCAACGGCCTGCAATGGCGCGCCAGCGTTTTCCATGTGGGGCAGTACTGCGGGCGCTGGCGGGCCTCCACGGCGGGGCGCGCGCGGGCCAGCTTTCACCTGATCCTGGACGGGCGCTGCTGGCTGCACCTGCCGGGCCAGCCCTCGGTGGAGCTGCAGCCGCGCGACGGCGTGTTCCTCTCGCGCGACGTGCCGCATTTCATCTCGCCCTATGCCGACCCGGACATGGCCTGCGCCCCGCAGGCCATGCGCCCCGCCACGGGCGATGCCGGCATCGGAGAGACGGCGCTGGCCTGCGGCTTCTTCACCTTCGAGGGCCCCATGCGCGGCCTGCTGGTCGATGCCTTCCCCGACCATCTGGTGCTGCGCGGCGACGACCATGCGATGAGCGGCGCCTCCATGCTGTTCGACCTGATGCGCGCCGAGGCGCTGCGCACGGGCACCGAGCCCTCGGCCGTGATGGACCGGCTGGTGGGCCTGCTGTTCTTCTACGGCCTGCGCCAGCTGGCGCATGGCGATGCGCGGGCGCGCGGCATCTGGAGCCTGCTGCGCCGGCCGGGCTTTGCGCCGCTGGTGGCCGAGCTGCTGCGCGAGCCGGCCCGCAACTGGAGCGTGGCCGACATGGCCGCGCGCGTGTGCCTGTCGCGCGCCACGTTCTTTCGGCAGTTCGCCGAGGCCTGCGGTCAGCCGCCCCAGCAATTCCTGCTGCTGCTGCGCATGCAGCTGGCCGCGCGCCGCCTGGCCCAGGGCGACGCGATAGGCCAGGTGGCCGAGGCCGTGGGCTACGAGTCCTACGCGGCATTCTCGCGCGCCTTCAAGCGCGTGATGGGCGAGCAGCCCGGCGCCTGGCAGCGCGCGCAGGCACGCTGCTGCTGAGCCGGCATCCGGGCCCGCCGCATCTGCCTGCGGGTTGACACGTTCGGGCATAAATCCGCGACGCGGCGGCATTGATGGCAAGGGGGGCGCGGCCGATCATGAAGGCATTCCTTCATTCCTGCAAAGCACCATGGCACGCCTGACCCTGCACACCCCGCAAACCGCCCCTGAAGCCAGCCGCCCCTTCGTGGAGCGCGCCCTGGCCGGCAACGGATTCCTGCCCAACCTGATCGCCATCCTGGCCAACTCGCCCCAGGCGCTGGAGACCTATGTGACCGTGGGCCAGATCAACGCGCGTGCCCAGCTCACGCTGGCCGAGCGCGAGGTGGTGCAGATCACGGCGGCGCGCATCCATGGCTGCGACTTCTGCGTGGCCGGCCACACCAAGCTGGCCTTCAAGCAGGCCGGCCTGACCCAGGCCGAAGTGGTGGCGCTGCAGGACGGCCGCGACACGGGCCAGCCGCGCCTGGACGCCGTGCGCCGCTTTGCCGAAGCCGTGATCGCCACGCGCGGCGCCGTCGCCGACGAGGCCCTGGCCGCCTTCCATGCGGCAGGCCTGAGCGAGCAGCAGGCGCTGGAGGTGGTGCTGGGCATCAGCCTGGCCACGCTGTGCAACTTTGCCAACAGCCTGGCGCAAAGCCCCGTCAACCCGCAGCTGCAGCCCTATCTGCCCGAACAGTTCCGACAACCGCAGGAGAACGCACATGCTGGCTGATTCGCTGCGGCAGTGGCTGGACGCCCATGCCGACTCCCTGGACGAAGGCCCCGCGCATGCGCACGAAGTGCTGCCCCGGCTGGCGCAGCACGGCCTGTTCGGCCTGGGCGTGCCCGTGGCCGAGGGCGGGCAGGGCGGCAGCCTGGGCGATGCGCTGGAGGCCATTGCCGGCGTGGCCGGGCATTCGCTGACGGCGGGCTTCGTGTTCTGGGCGCAGCGCGCCTTTGTCGAATACCTGCTGCAGTCGCCCAACGCGGCGCTGCGCCAGCGCTGGCTGCCGGGCCTGCTGCAGGGCACGCAGGCGGGCGCCACGGGCCTGTCCAACGCCATGAAGTACCTGGGCGGCATCGAGGCCCTGCAGGTCGAGGCCACGCCCGTCGGCTCCGGCAACGCCGACGGCCTTGCACTGCGCGGGCGCGTGCCCTGGGCCACCAACCTGGTGCCGCCGGGTCGCTTCGTGGTGGCCGTTGCCGTCTCGCGCAGCGACGGTGCAAAGCCCTTCGTGGCCGCGCTGCCCGGCGATGCGGCGGGCCTGCAGCGCAGCGCCGACCTGGACCTGATCGCGCTGCGCGGCAGCCATACGGCGGCGCTGTCCATCGAGGGGCTGCAGATCGGTCCGGCCGATGTGATCCATGCCGACGCCAACCATTTCCTGCCGCGCGTGCGGCCCGCCTTCATGGGCCTGCAGCTGGGGCTGTGCATCGGGCTGGCGCGCGCCTCGCTGGCGGCGGCCTCGGCCCGTGCCGGCGCCGGGCGCGATGTGCTGGGCGGCCCGCTGCAGCAGCAGCGCCACGCGCTGGAGCTGGCCACGGCCACGCTGCATGCGGGCCTGTCCGACGGGCGTTTTCTTGACCGACCTCAAGCCCTGTTCCGCCTGCGCCTGGAATTGAACGACATCGTGCAGCAGTCCCTGCAGCTGGAGCTGCACGCCAGCGGCGGGCGCGCTTATCATCGCGACCAGCCGCTGGGATTTGCGCGCCGTTGGCGCGAGGCGGCCTTCATCCCCATCGTGACGCCCAGCGTCACGCAGCTACAGGGCGCGCTGGCTGGCGCAGCCCTGGCAACCACCAGTTCATGACCCAGACGGAAGCTTTCTCCCCTGACGCTCCCGCGCCCGTGCTGCAGGCACGCGGCGCGGGCTTTGGCTATGCGCCCGGCAAGGCCGTGTTCGAGGACATCTCCCTGAGCATTGCCCCGCGCGAGATCGTCTGCCTGCTCGGCGGCAGCGGCTGCGGCAAGTCCTCGCTGCTGCGCGTGCTCGGCGGCCTGGAGTCGCCGGACGGCGGCGCCTGGAGCCGGGGCGAGCTCCAGTTCCTCGGCCAGCCGCTGACCGCGCCGCACCCGCGCGCGGGCTTCGTGTTCCAGCAGCCCAGCCTGCTGCCCTGGCTGGACGCGCGGCGCAACGTGGGCTTCGGCCTGGACTTCGAGCGCCAGCCGAAGCTGGAGGCCGAGGCCCGCCGCCAGCGCGTGGAGCAGGCGCTGCAGGCCGTGGGCCTGGGCGGCAGCGGCGCGCTCTATCCCTCGCAGCTGTCGGGCGGCATGGCCCAGCGCGTGGCCCTGGCGCGCGCCCTGGCGCGCGAGCCGCAGCTGCTGCTGGCCGACGAGCCGTTCTCGGCCCTGGACGCCATCACGCGCGCCGAGATGCAGGAGCTGATGGTGGACGTGGTCCACCGCTGGCACACGGCGGCGCTGCTGGTCACGCACGACATCGACGAGGCCATCCTCGTGGGCGACCGCATCCTGCTGATGGGCGGGCGGCCCGGCCACATCGTGCGCGAATGGCGCGTGGACATTGCGCGCCCGCGCGAGGACCAGGCCGCCGCCGTGACCGCGCTGCGGCTGGACATCCTCTCGGCCCTGCACGGCGTGCGCCATGCGGCCCAGGCCTGATCCGGCTCGCCTGCCTGCCCGCCTGCCGATCCGCCTGCAGATCCGCCATTTCTTCGACTTCAACCATGCTCTTCTGAAAGGTCTTTCGCATGAGCTTCCAGGACCACCCTTCCTACACCCACATCTGCGCCTCGTCGGACTGCGGCTGCGGCCTCACGCGGCGCGACATGCTGCGCCTGGGCGCGCTGGCCACGGCCTCCGTGGCCGCGCCGCTGCTGGCCGCAGGCGATGCGCGCGCCCAGGCCTTCAAGGGCGATGACCAGCCCGTGAAGATCGGCTACCTGCCCATCACCGACGCCACGCCGCTGCTGGTGGCCCACGGCAACGGCCTGTTCGAGGCCGAAGGCCTCAAGGCCGAGGCGCCGCGCCTGTTCCGCTCCTGGGCCCAGATCGTCGAGGCCTTCGTCTCGGGCCAGGTCAACGTCATCCATCTGCTCACGCCCTCCACGCTGTGGGTGCGCTACGGCGCCAAGTTCCCCGCCAAGATCGTGGCCTGGAACCACGTCAACGGCTCGGGCCTGACCGTGCTGCCCGAGATCCAGAAGGTGCAGGACCTGGGCGGCAAGACCGTGGCGATCCCGTTCTGGTACTCCATCCACAACATCCTGCTGCAGGACGTGCTGCTCAAGGCCGGCCTCACGGCCGTGACGCGGGCGCGCGGCGGCGCCATCGCGGCCAACGAGGTCAACCTCGTCGTGCTGGCACCGGCCGAAATGGTCTCGGCCCTGGCCGGCAAGTCGATTGCGGGCTTCATCGTGGCCGAGCCCTTCAATGCCGCCGCCGAGATCGCGGGCGTGGGCAAGATGCTGCGCTTCTCGGGCGATGTCTGGAAGGACCACGCCTGCTGCGTCACCTTCCTGGCCGAGCGCGATATTGCCGACAAGCCCGAATGGGCCCAGCGCGTGACCAATGCCGTGGTCAAGGCCCAGCTGTGGACGCGCGACAACCGCCTGGCCGCCGCGCGCCTGCTGTCGAGCACCGGCGAGCGCCGCTATACGCCGCATCCGCAGCAGACGCTGTCCAAGGTGCTGGCCGCCACCGACTACGCCAGCTACGAGGCCAGCGGCGTGGTCGTCAACAAGGGCTGGCACCAGCGGCGCATCGACTTCCAGCCCTATCCCTATCCCTCGTACACCGAGCAGCTGGTGCGCGCCATCAAGGCCACCAAGGTCGAGGGCGACACGCGCTTCCTCGACAAGCTGGAGCCCAGGTTTGCGGCCACCGACCTGGTGGACGACCGCTTCGTGCGCAAGGCCATCCAGGCCGTGGGCGGCCCGCAGGTCTTCGGCATTCCGGCCGATTTCTCGCGCCGCGAAACCATCGTGGTGTGATCCAGGTGTTGCGACGTATTGGATTGCCGCTGCTGGGCGCGGCCCTGGTCCTGGCCCTGTGGTGGGTGGGCGGCGCGCTGCTGGCGCGCAGCACGCCCGTGGCTGCGGCCTTCGCGCCCTGGCCTTCCCTGCAGGCGCTGGGCCAGCTGCTGACGGGCGCCGACATCTGGATGCACACCTTGCTGAGCCTGCAGCGCGTGGCCGTGGGCCTGCTGCTGGCCTTCGTGGTCGGCGTGCCGCTGGGCGTGCTGGTGGGCCTGTCGCGCGGGTTCTCGCAGGCGTTCTCGCCCGTGTTCCAGTTCCTGCGCATGATCTCGCCGCTGTCGTGGATGCCCATTGCCGTGATGGTGCTGGGCGTGGGCGACGCGCCCGTGTACTTCCTGCTGGCCTTCGCCGCCGTCTGGCCCATCCTGCTGAGCACGGCGGCCGGCGTGGCCCAGCTGGACCGCAACTGGCTGCTGCTGGCGCGCAGCCTGTCGGCCACGCGCACCGAGACCGTGCTGCGCGTGGTGCTGCCCGGCATCACGGCCCAGATCCTCACGGGCGTGCGCCTGGCCATCGGCATCATCTGGATCGTGCTGGTGCCCGCGGAAATGCTGGGCGTATCGGCCGGCCTGGGCTACTTCATCCTCGACACGCGCGACCGCCTGGCGTATTCGGAGCTGATGGCTGCCGTGGTGCTGATCGGCGCCCTGGGCTATGCGCTGGACCATGCGGCTCGGTGGCTGCACCAGCGCTGGATGCATTCGGCCTGAGGCCTGCGGGCAGGCGGTGGCATCAGGTGCCGTGCACGCGGCGCAGCCGCAGTCCTGCCCATCCCGTCAGCACGGCGCACAGCAGCACTCCCCAGGGGCCCAGCGCGGGCACGGGGGTGGCTGTGGCCGGGGCCGGGGCTGCGGGCTCCACGGTCTGGGTCCATGCGCCGCTGTCCGCGGCGAGATAGTTCGCATCGCCGCCGTACCGGGCCACGATGGCATGCGGGCCGGCCGCCGTCAGTTGGGTGGTGGCGATGATGGCCCTGGCATTGGACAAACCCGCCGTGCCCAGCGATAGGCCGCCAGCCAGGATTTCGACCGTTCCCGTGGGGACGGCGGCGGTGCCCAGGGAGACATCGGGTGCGACCACCACGGAGAAGGACAGCGACTGCCCGGAGCGCGAGGGATTGGCGCTGGAGGTCAGCGTGACACGGGAGGGGCCCTGTCCCACCGCCGCCATCTGCACCGCCTGCGGAGCCGCGTCATGGTCCGCATCGCCGAGCTGGCTGGCGTTGATCGTGCATGTCCCTGCGGCCTGGAAGCGGATGGTGCTGCCGGAGGCGCTGCAGATCGCCGCGGTCAATGCATCCACGGCGAACATGACGGGGTTTCCCGAGGCGCCTCCGACGGCGGCCACGTCATAGGTATCCCCCACCCGTGCGCCGGCCGGTGGTGCCGTGGTGAAGGTGATGGCCTGCGGCGCTTTGGCGATGGCACCTGCCGCCGCCGGGCAACTGGTATCGCTGGCCGGCCAGTAGCGATTGCCCGTCCCCGTGAACGTTTCGCCGCCACAGTTGTTGCCGGGCGCGTTGTTCGTGATCTGGTTGCCGTGGAGTGTGCGGGGGCGGGTGAGGGTGAACGAGACGCCGGCACCCGAGCCCGGAGACACCAGCACGTTGCCGGTGACGGTGCTGTCGGTCATGGTGGTCGGCACCCCGCTGCGCAGGCCCCCGCCCAGCGTGCGGGCCGTGTTGCCGGACAGGCGGCTGCGCTCCACCGTCAGCGAGCCGCTGCCCGTGCTGTAGATGGCACCGCCCTGTCCCCCTGCCTGGTTGCCGCTGAACACACTGTCCACGATGGTCACCGTGCTGTCGCGGCTGTACAGTCCCCCGCCGTTGATGCCGGCCGTGCTGTCCTGCACCACGCTGCGCTCCAGGCGCAGGGTGACGCCGTTGTCCAGGTAGATGGCGCCGCCGTCTTCACCGGCGGCGGTCTGCCCGCCGCGCAGTGTCAGGCCGCGCAGCGTGAGCTGGACACCGCTGCCCTGGGCCGACACCAGGCGGGAGGCATTGTCCCCATCGAGCGCCACCCGCTGGTCCCCGTCGATCGTGATGTCCGAGGTGGTGAAGTTGAGGTCGATGGAATGGCCTGCCAATGCAATGGCGGTGAGGCTGCCTGCCGGAAAGACGGCCGGGTCGAACACGATGGTGTCCGCGCCATTGCCCGATATGCATGCGCCGTTGCCCCAACTGCCGTCATCCATCTGGGCACTGGTCAATGCCTCATTCAGGCTGCAGTCCGCTGCACCGGGCGTGTTGTCCGTGGTATTGACCACGATGGTCGCGGCCTGGCCATTGAGTGCCAGGAGGCTGCACAGCGCGCCAGGCACTGCCAGAAGCCGGAGGCGTCGAAGGGGTCTGTGAAGAAAAGCGTGCACGGTTCCTCCCGTTGCGCTGCGTGTCCCGGGCAGACCCGCGCGCTGTTGTTGCGGACCGCGTGACCTTAGCTTTCTGCGAAGATCGTGAAAATGTGCCGACGGCACATCGCAGGCCTGAAAATGCGGCCTCAGCCGGCCCACCTATCGCCAGCACCTCGAGCACGCCATTGGATTTCGCGACATGACCCTGTCAACGCAGCAACTGGGGCAACTCAATCAGGCCATCCTCGCGGTGCACGGCGCGCCCGATCTGCACGCGCTGGCCACGCATTTGCTGCACGCGCTGCGCCTGGTGGTGCCGGGTGACATTCGGGTGGTGGATTTCTCCGGCATTGCGGAAGTCCGTGGCTACACGGCCTACGATCCGGTGCGGGCCATTTCCTCCGAAGTCAACGCTGCGGTGCACCGGCATCTGGCCGACAACCCCTTGTATCGGCAGCGCCAGACGCAGGCCGCCAGCATTTCCGACCTGCTGACTCGCGGGCAATGGCAGAGGACGGCGCTCTATGCCCAGGCCTACTCCCAGGTGGGCCAGCAGGACGGACTCGCGCTGGACGTGGAACTGGGCCACGGAGCGATGCTGACCCTCAATGTCACACGCGCCTCGCGCGGCTACACCGCGGCGGAGCGCATGGCGCTGACCTTGCTGGGGCCGCATGCGCAGGCGCAGTGGCGGCGCCTGAGCCAGCAGCAGCGAATCAGCCAGGCGGCATGGCAGGCGCTCTCACCGGGCTCGCCGGCTGCCGACGTGCTGAGTCCGCGCGAACGTGAAGTGCTGCAATGGGTCGCCAACGGCAACACCAACGCAGAAATCGCCACCATGCTGGAGTTGCGTGCAGGCACGGTGAAGCGGCACCTGGAAAACATCTACCGCAAGCTGGGAGCCGCCAATCGGCAGGACGCCTTGTCGAGGATGCGCAGGCCGGATTTCTAGCGCGTGTCGCGCGCTTGTGCGAACCCGCGCGTGCGCCGTGCGCGGGGCCAGCCCTTCGAGAAGCAGGGAAACCGGCCCTACGGCAAGACGCTCCGGCAGGCAATGCCAAACCGCTGGGCCAGCGCGTGCAGGCGCCTGTCTCGCGACCACAGGCTTGCTCGACGTAAGCGGTGCAGCCACGTCCGGCACAGTTTTACCTACAGGTTTCGCGCCAGCACAATAAAAGTCCGCCCAAGCCATACGGCGGACTTCCTGAAATCCACTGTGCCGAGGCCTCATGTTTTGTTTTGCCAGTTGCTCTCCTGTCGGCTTCAACGCCGTCCTTCTCAGCGGCGGTACGTTGCCATTTCTGGTGTCCGACGGCATGTTGTTTCAACCATTGCAGTGAGGCAGCGCATGGAGCAGGAAGTGAGATGCGCGAACTGCAATCGAAAGCTCGCCATGGGCGTCTTTCAGCTACTGAACATCAAGTGCCCGCGTTGCGGCACGTTGAATTCCCTGAGGGTCCAAGCGAACCCCCCACCCGAGTGCCGCCGAGCGCCTTCGACTCCATCCATTGAATAGGAGGCCTCCATGGCTCAAGTTTCCAAGGTTCTCGTCTCGGATCAGTACATGCCGCCGGACAACATCCAGCAGTACAAAAGCACGACGGGTTTCCCTCTTGTTTACGATTCGCGGCATATCAATCCGCATGCGCTCGTGTTCGACAACACGGGGCGTCCTGCCAACTACAACCCTGCCAACAACCGCCACACCATCGTGATGGATGTGCGCTTCAGCGATGGCTATCTGGCCGCTTGCCACATGGGCATCATTGCCAGGCACAAAGGCTCATACAGTGTGGCGGGTGACAACCGTGGCGGTGCTGTCATTGCGGGCAATTGGGGCTATTCGCCAGGCAGCGTGGCGCTTGAGGAAATTGAGATCACCAACACCAAGGACAACGGTGACTCGCACCATCGTCCGTCCGCTCAATATCCGCGTGGTGCCATCGGCGAGGCCAAGCTCGAGGAACTGCGCTGGTATCGACTGGTGATCGAAAGCATTTCCAAGAACGGCAGCATCGGCCACGCAGTCCGGGCAACGGACAAGAGTACGGGCCAGACCGTATTCAGCCTGCCAACCTTCTGGTCGGATTACTCGGCCAACTATGACTCCCGTGACGCAGGCAAGGTGGTGTTGTTCAGCATCAGTGATCCCAACAAGCCTGCCGCCGGCTTTGTCTATACACGCCTGATCAGCTATTGGTCGGATGCTGACGAGGTGATAGCCAATCCGTAAGTGATCTGAGAGCGGGTCCCAGGGCAGCGTGTAGCCGTATCGCCGCCATGCCCTGGTCCTCCTGGCAGGGGGTGGTCAATACGCATGCTGCCATGCGTTGCGCATCGTGCTGCCTTTGGTGGAAAGCCAGTCTGTAGGCGAGGGCCAGCGATACGCAATCTCCTGGGAATCCGGCATATCGGTTGCCCTGCCGCCAAGTGCTGCGAGGCGTTTGACTGCCTGCACCCTCACGAAAGTTCTGAGGACCTGTTGGAACAGAGCTGCCTCGTCCATGCCTGGCTCCAGCATCTGCAGGGCTTCTTCGTACAAGGCATCGTCGATCGTCACGGTGATCCGCATGGCGGGCCCTCTGTCATCAAAACAGATGCAATTCTGGGCTTGCGCCAGCCTGCAGACAAGCGCGCTTCCCTCCGAAGTGGTCACTCCTGTTTTGCTATGATGACTGTATAAAGATACAGTTTCGAGCGGCCTGGCTGCCCGATCTGCCAGGCCCATGCTCCCTCCCCACCGCTTCTACTACCTGCACAACTTCCAGCGCGCGCTGGACTGGATTGGCCAGCGTTACGGCGATCTGCTGGACGCGCCCGAGCAGGCATTCCTCACCCGTTTCACGCAGCTGCCCCAGCCCTCGCAGGCGCTGATGGTGCGTTTGCTGATGCGGCGCGGGCCGTGGTTTCGGGCCGGCAAGCTGGTGTACGAAGAAATTCCCGGCATTGCCGAGGCAGCCGCGCCCCTGCTGGAGCTGGGCTGGCTGGACGCGGACCACCCCATGGCGCTGGAGGAGCTGTTTGCGCTGCACACCAAGCCCGAGCTGCTGCAGCTGTTCGCAGGCGCACCCATTCACTCAGGCCTGCGCAAGGCCGAGCTTTTGCAGGCCCTGCAGCCTCTGCATGAGGCGCCCAGGCCCTATGCGCAATGGCACCAGGGCGTCGGAGCCGGCGAAGCCGCCTGGCGCGTGATGGTGGGTGCGCTGTGCGAGCGCTTTCGGCTGATGTTCTTCGGCAATCTCTACCAGGACTGGTCGGAATTCGTGCTGGCCGACCTGGGCGTGTTCCGCTACGAGGCCGTGGCCTTCGATGCGGCGTCGCGGGCCTTCCAGTCGCGTGCCGATGTCGATGGCTACCTGGCCCTGCAGGCCTGCCGCGCGGCGCTGGATGAGGGCGTGGAGATCGATGCGCTGCTGCAGCAGGTGGCCGGCTGCGCCAGCGGCAATGCCTGGCTGGAGCAGCGCCGCGCCAAGGTGCTGCTGCGCATAGGCCAGGCCTGCGAACGCATGCAGGACTGGGAGCGTGCCGAGCAGGCCTATGCGCAAAGCCGCTACCCCGGCGCCCGCCACCGGCGCATGCGTGTGTACGAGCGCATGGAGCGCTTTGCCGATGCCATGGCGCTGGCCCAGGCCGCCCAGGCCCAGCCCGAGAGCGACGAGGAGCTGCAGCGCGTGGCGCGCATGCTGCCGCGCCTGCGCCGCAGCCTGGGGCAGGGCGCACGCGGGCGTGCGGCGGCGCTGGCGCCCGTGGTGGCGCAGATGCGCATGGACGTGGAGCTGGAGCTGCCGGCGCGGCCCGCATCGGTCGAATACGTGCTGCGCGACCATTGGCACAGCGACTCCGCGCCGGTGTTCTACGTGGAGAACGCGCTCATCAACTCGCTGTTCGGCCTGCTGTGCTGGCCGGCCATCTTCGCGCCGCTGCCGGGCGCCTTCTTCCACCCGTTCCAGAGCGGCCCGGCCGACCTGTCCGCGCCCGACTTCGTGCAGCGGCGCGCAGCCTTGTTCGAGGAATGCCTGGCGCATCTGGACGATGGCAGCTGGCGCGAGGTCATCGTGCAGCGCCATGCCGACAAGCAGGGCCTGCAGTCACCCTTCGTGTTCTGGGGCACGCTGAGCGCGCCGCTGCTGGCGCTGGCGCTGGACTGCATTCCAGCCGCCCACCTCAAGCTGTTCTTTGCGCGGCTGCTGCGCGACGTGCAGGCCAACCGCACGGGCTTTCCCGATCTGGTGCGTTTCTGGCCGGCCGAGCGCCGCTACGAACTGGTCGAGGCCAAGGCCCCCGGCGACAAGCTGCAGGACAACCAGATCCGCTGGCTGCAGTACTGTGCCGAGCACGGCATTCCCGTGCGCGTGTGCCATGTCCAGTGGCGCGGCCAGCCGCTGGGAGAGGCCGCGTGAGCTACACCGTGGCCGTGCGCGCGCTGTGCGAGTTCACGGCACGCGCGGGCGACCTGGACCTGCGCTTCACGCCCGCGCCCAGCGCACTGGAGGGCATGGCCGGCCACAGCCTGGTGCAGTCGCGCAGGGGCAAGGACTACGAGACCGAGATCAGCCTGGCCGGTGAATACGGCGACCTGCGCGTGCGCGGCCGCGCCGACGGCTTCGACGCCGGGGCTGGCCAGCTCGAGGAAATCAAGACCTACCGGGGCCAGATCGAGGGCGTGCGCGCCCACCACCGCGCCCTGCACTGGGCCCAGGCGCGCATCTACGCCCATCTGCTGTGCCAGGCGCGCGGCCTGCAGCGGCTGCGCGTGGCCCTGGTGTATTTCAACGTGGGCAACTCGGAGGAAACCGTGCTGGTGCAGGAGGAAGACGCGGCCACGCTGCGCGCCTTCTTCGAGCAGCAATGCGCGCTGTTCCTGGACTGGGCGCGCAGCGAGGCCGCCCATCGCGCGGCGCGCGAGGCGGCGCTGGCCGCGCTGCGCTTTCCCATGCAGGGCTTTCGCGCGGGCCAGCGCGAGCTGGCCGTGGCCGTCTACCGCGTGGCGCGCGGGCAGCAGGGTGGCCAGTGCCTGATGGCGCAGGCGCCCACGGGCATCGGCAAGACGCTGGGCACCATCTTCCCCATGCTCAAGGCCATGCCGGACCAGGGCCTGGACCGGCTGTTCTTCCTCACGGCCAAGGGCACGGGCCATGGCCTGGCGCTGCAGGCGCTGGCCAGCGTGAACCGGCAGATCGCCGAGCAGCACCAGCCACCGCCGCCGGAACCGGCTGCGCCGCAACCGCTGCCCGCGCCGTCCGCGCCACCCGCAAGGCTGCGCGTGCTCGCCATCCTGGCGCGCGACAAGGCCTGCGAGCATCCCGACAAGGCCTGCCACGGCGACTCCTGCCCGCTGGCGCGCGGCTTCTTCGACCGCCTGCCCGCCGCGCGCGCCGCTGCGCTGCAGCAGGCGCCCTGGGACCCGCCTGCCGTGCGTGCCGTCGCCCTGGCGCACGACATCTGCCCCTACTACCTTGCCCAGGAACTGGTGCGCTGGAGCGATGTGGTCGTGGCCGACTACCACTACTTCTACGACAGCGCCGCCATGCTGTACGCGCTCACCCAGGCCCAGCAATGGAAGGTGGGTGTGCTGGTGGACGAAGCCCACAACCTGCTCGAGCGCGCGCGCCGCATGTACACGGCCGAGCTGTCGCAGTTCGCACTGGCGGCCGCCCGCAAGTCGGCCACCGGTGCCGTGCGCAAGGCGCTGGACCGGTTCAGCCGAAGCTGGAGTGCGCTGAACAGGGAGCAGACCGCCAGCTACCAGGCCCATGAGGAAGTGCCCGCAGGCCTGCTGGGCGCCGCGCAGCGCGCCGTGGCCGCCATCGCCGACGCCAATGCCGACAGCCCCATGCTGCCCGGCGACCCCGTGCTGGATTTTTACTGGGAGGCGCTGCAGTTCATGGCGCTGGCCGAGCAGTTCGGCGGCCATGCGCTGTTCGATGTCCACCTGCTGCCCGGGCGCCCAGGCCCCCGTCGCACGCCGGCATCCACGCTGTGCATACGCTGCGTGGTGCCCGCGCCCCACCTGGCGGCACGCCATGCGGCGGCCCATGCCTCGGTGCTGTTCTCGGGCACGCTGAGCCCGCCGCACTTCTACCGCGACATCCTGGGCCTGCCCGAAGGCACGCACTGGCTGGAGGCCGAATCGCCCTTCCAGGCCGACCAGCTCGATGTGCAGGTGGCCGGCCACATCTCCACGCGCTACCGCGACCGCGACCGTTCGCTGCGGCCCATCGCCGATCTCGTGGCCGCGCAGTACGCGCGCCGGCCCGGCAACTACCTGTGCTTTTTCAGCAGCTTCGACTACCTGCAGCGCGTGGCCGAATGCCTGCAGCGTGCCCATCCCGATCTGCCGGTCTGGCTGCAGACCCCCTCCATGGACGAAGAGGGCCGCGCGGCCTTCCTGGCCCGCTTCACCGAAGCCGGTCAGGGCGTGGGCTTCGCCGTGCTGGGCGGGGCGTTCTCCGAGGGCGTGGACCTGCCCGGCGAGCGCCTCATCGGCGCCTTCGTGGCCACGCTGGGCCTGCCCCAGGTCAATCCCGTGAACGAAGAGATGAAGCGCGCCATGGACCGCCAGTTCGGCGCGGACAAGGGCTATGACTACAGCTATCTCTACCCGGGCCTGCGCAAGGTGGTCCAGGCCGCAGGCCGCGTCATCCGCAGCGAGCGCGACCGCGGCGTGGTCTTTCTCATCGACGACCGCTATCGGCGCGGCGAGGTGCAGGCGCTGCTGCCGCGCTGGTGGCGGGTGGAGGGCATGCGATGATCCGGGGCCGCACCAGTCCGCGACTGCCATCCCATCCCCATCCAGTCCCCCATCCCGCCCCCATCCAGGAGCCTTCCGAATGCCCCGCATGCGCTGCGCCATCCTTGCATTGACCCTGGGCCTGCTGGCCGGCGGCCCGGCTGCGGCAGGCGTGGTGCAGCCTGTGCCTGACAGGCAGGCCAGCGAGAACAAGATGCCGGCCTATCCCAAGGAAGCCAGGCGGCTGGAGCAGGAAGGCAAGGTGGTGCTGCGGGTTCTGGTGGGCGCCAGCGGAAAGGCACTGGCCGTGGATGTGGCAGACAGCAGCGGCTATCCTCTGCTCGACCAGGAGGCGCTGGACGCCGTGCGGACGTGGCGCTTTGTCCCCGGCACGCGCGACGGCGTGCCGGACAGCATGTGGACGCGCGTGCCCGTCACCTTCCTGCTGAAATAGCGGCATGCCGGTGGTGGCAGGTGTGTACCCGGTGCGTGCCCTGCGCAGCGACACAAGGAGCATTCCATGAAGATCGTCATCACCAGCGTGCTCGTCGACGACCAGGACAAGGCCCTGGCCTTCTACCGCGACGTGCTCGGCTTCGTTCTCAAGCACGACATTCCCATGGGCGGCGACGCGCGCTGGCTCACCCTGACATCGCCCGGCGATGCCGATGGCGTGGAGCTGCTGCTCGAACCCGACATGCACCCGGCCGCCAGGCCGTTCAAGACCGCCCTGCATGCCGACGGCGTGCCGGCCACCTTCTTCGGCGTGGACGACGTGCAGGCCGAGTACGAGCGCCTGAGCGCGGCCGGCGTGTGCTTCACCAGGCCGCCGACGCATCTGGGGCCGGTCACGATTGCGGTGTTCGACGACACCTGCGGCAATCTCATACAGATCAACCAGCGGCATTGAGCGGGGCCTGCGGCCCCTGCGGCCCTTGCGCGCTCAGTCCCTGGCGGTGGGCTTGTCGTGCCGGGGCGGATCGATGCGCTCGATATTGCCCAGCAGCAGCGCGCGCCCCGCAAAGGTGCCGCCGGCGGTCTCCAGCGCAAAGCGCTCGGTGTCGCGGCCGCGCACTTCGGACTCCAGCGTCCGGGCCTCGTCCTCGGTGGCGCCCAGGGCCAGCACGGCGTGGCGGCCCATGAGCAGGGCGGACTCGAAGCTCTCGCGTACGACATGGTCGGCGTCCTTCTGGATCAGCTCCAGCGCGTGCTCTCGGTCATAGGCGCGCACGATGAGGCGGGCGTGCGGGCATTCGTGGCGCACATTCTCCACGATGCGCGTGGCGGCGGCCTTGCTGTCCACGCAGACCAGGATGGCGCTGGCATGGCTGGCGCCGGCCGCATGCAGGATGTCGGCGCGCGCGCCGTCGCCGAAGTAGACCTTGAAGCCGTAGGGCTCGGCGTTGCGGATCACGTCGGGGTCGTTGTCGATGATGGACAGTCTGGCCCCATGCGCCAGCGGCCCCTGGCTGGCGATCTGGCCCACGCGGCCGAAGCCGATGACCAGCACGTTGCCGCGCAGGTCCTGCGGCGCCTCCACGCCGTCCAGCGACACGGCCTGGGCGCCGGCCAGGCGCTTGTGCAGCACCACCACCAGCGGCGTGATGGCCATGGACAGCACGACGATGGCCGTCATGTTGGCATGCACCTCGGGGCTGAGCACCTTGAGCTTGAGCGCCTCGGCAAACAGCACGAAGGCGAACTCCCCGCCCTGGGCCATGAGGATGGCGCGGTCCAGCGCATCGGCATGGCTGCTGCGCGCCACGCGGGCCACGGCATAGATGCACAGCGCCTTGCCCAGCATCAGCGCCACCACGCCCATGCCCACGATGCGCCAGTTCAGCGCCACCACCTCCAGGTTCAGTGCCATGCCCACGCCCAGGAAGAACAGGCCCAGCAGCAGGCCGCGGAAGGGCTCCACATCGGCCTCCAGCTGGTGGCGGAACGAGGATTCGGACAGCAGCACGCCCGCCACAAAGGCGCCCATGGCCATGGACAGGCCGCCCATCTCCATCAGCAGGGCGGCGCCCAGCACCACCAGCAGCGCGGCGGCCGTCATCACCTCGCGCGCCTTGGCCTTGGCCAGGATGCGGAACAGCGGGTTCAGCAGCCACAGGCCCGCGCCCACCAGCGCGCCCAGCGACAGCAGGGCCACGCCCGCGCGTTGCCACAGGGGCGAGGTGGCCACGGGCGCCGCATCGGCCGGCGCCAGAAAGGCCACGGCGGCCAGCAGCGGCACGATGAGCAGGTCCTCGAACAGCAGGATGGAGACGATGCGCTGGCCGCGCGGCGCCAGGATGTCGCCACGCTCGGCCAGCACCTGCATGACGATGGCCGTGGAGGTCAGCACGAAGCCCGCGCCGCTCACGAAGGCCACCTGCCACGGAAAGCCGAAGGCCATGCCCACGCCCGTGAGCAGCAGCGCGCACACCACCACCTGCAGGCTGCCCAGCCCGAAGATCTGGCCGCGCAGATCCCACAGGTGCGAAGGCTTCATCTCCAGCCCGATGACGAAGAGGAACATCACCACGCCCAGCTCGGCCACGTGCAGGATGGTCTGCGCGTCCGTCACCAGGCCCAGCCCGTAGGGGCCTATGGCCAGGCCAGCGGCCAGGTAGCCGAGCACGGCGCCCAGGCCCAGCCGCTTGAACAGCGGCACGGCCACCACGGCGGCCCCCAGCAGCGTGACGATTCCTACGAGCTGGCTTGCATTGCCTTCAGCGGCCATGTTGTGTTTCCTTTGTGCGTGCGTGCGGCAAGGCGGATTTCCATCCGCGAATTTGCGCGCAGGATAGCAAAGCCCGGTCCTGTGTAGAATCGCGCCCCCTCTGTGCCCCCCCTCTGCGCTTACCTCACCGCCCAGCGCCATGCCCCAGATCCTCGTCCACGACCTCCGCAAGACCTACCGCATCCATGAGCGCGACCCCGGCGTGATGGGTGCGCTGCGCGCGCTGGTGCATCCGCGCCATCGCACGGTGCAGGCGCTGGATGGCGTGTCGTTCGCACTGGAGCGTGGCGAGCTGCTGGGCTTCATTGGCCCCAACGGCGCGGGCAAGTCCACCACCATCAAGATCCTGTCGGGCATCCTGCGGCCCGATGGCGGGCGCGTGGAGGTGGACGGGCGCGACCCCTTCGCCGACCGCCAGCGCCATGTGGGCCGCATCGGCGTGGTCTTCGGGCAGCGCTCGCAGCTGTGGTGGGACCTGCCCGTGGGCGATGGCTTCAACCTGCTGCGCGACCTGTACCGCGTCGATCCCGCACGCTACGGGCGCACGCGCGACGAGCTGGTGGCGCTGCTGAACCTGGAGCGCGTGCTGGACCAGCCCGTGCGCCAGCTGTCCCTGGGCCAGCGCATGCGCGCCGAGATCGCCGCGGCCCTGCTGCACGAGCCCGAGATCCTGTTCCTGGACGAGCCCACCATCGGCCTGGACGCACCCTCCAAGCTGGCCGTGCGCGAGTTCGTGCTGCGCGCCAACCACGAGCGCGGCACCACGGTGCTGCTGACCACGCATGACATGCACGACATCGAGGCGCTGGCGCGGCGCGTGATCGTCATCGGCCATGGCCGCGTGCTGGCCGACTGCGCGGTCGATGCGCTGCGCGCCCAGGTGGTGGCAGCGCAGGGCGAGGGGCGTGGAGGTGGTGATGGCGAAGGCAATGGAGAAGACATGGCCATCGAGGCCGTGATCGCCCGCTTCTACGCCATGCACGGAGCGGCCGAAGGCTGAGCCGGCATGACGCTGCGTGAACTCCTGCGCCCCTATGTGGCGGCCTTTGCATCGCGGTTCCTGGTGATGCTGCAGTACCGCACGGCGGCCTACGCGGGCTTTGCCACGCAGTGCTGGTGGGGCGCCATCAAGACCATGGTGCTGGCGGCGTTCTACGGCAGTGCCTCGGCATCGGCCGGCGCGCCCATCTCGCTGGAGCACGCCATCACCTACACCTGGCTGGCCCAGGGCCTGTTCGCGCTGCTGCCCTGGAGCGGCGACCCCGACGTGGCCCTGGCCGTGCGCACGGGCGCCATCGCCTATGACCGGCTGCGGCCCGTGGATGCCTATGCGCTGTGGTTCGTGCGCTCGGCGGGCTGGATCGCTGCGCGCGTGCTGCCACGCGTGGCGCTGATGGTGGCGTTTGCAGGGCTGGCCCTGCCGCTGATGGGGCTGGGCGCCTGGGGCTGGCAGCCGCCGGCCGGCTGGGCCGCAGGCCTGGGCTTTACCGCATCCATGCTGCTGGCGCTGCTGCTGTCCACGGCACTGGTCATGCTGCTGAACGTTGCCGCTGCCGCCGCGCTCAATGAAAAAGGCATCAACACGCTGGCCGCGCCCGTGGTCATCGTGCTGTCGGGCAACCTGCTGCCGCTGGCGCTGATGCCCGACGCCTGGCAGACCGCGCTGCTGCTGCAGCCGCTGGCGGGCGTGATGGACATCCCTGCGCGCATCTATTTCGGCCAGATGGCCGGCGCGCAGATGCTGGCCTGCCTGGCGCTGCAGGTGTTGTGGATTGCCGTGATCGTGGCCCTGGGCCGCGCGGCCATGGCGCGCACCATGCGCCGGCTCGAAGTGCAGGGCGGGTGAGCGCCATGGCCAAGCAAAAAGGATCGCTGTCCATGTTCCTGCGCCTGGCGCTGGCCTCGCTGGGCGGGCAGGCGCGCTACCCGGCCTCGGCGCTGATGCTGACCCTGGGCCAGTTCCTGGTCACGGGCATCGAGGTCATCGCCGTCTGGGCGCTGTTCCACCGGTTTGGCGAGGTGCAGGGCTGGCGCATCGGCGAAGTGGCCGTGTTCTATGGCCTGGTGAACTGCATGTTCGCCCTGGCCGATGCGCTGGGCCGGGGCTTCGACGTGCTGGGCACGCAGTTCCTGCGCACCGGCGCCTTCGACCGCCTGCTGCTGCGCCCGCGCCCCGTGTGGCTGCAGCTCATGGGCCATGACGTGCGCATCAGCCGCCTGGGCCGCCTGCTGCAGGGCCTGCTGGTGCTGGGCTTTGCCACGGCCCAGGGCGCCGTGGTGTGGACGCCCCAGGCCGTCGCCGTGGCGCTGTTCGCCGTGGCGGGCGGCGTGGCGCTGTTCCTGGGCATCCTGGTGCTGCAGGGTGCGCTCTCGTTCTGGACCGTGGAAAGCCTGGAAGCCGCCAATGTGCTGAGCTACGGCAGCGTCGAGGCCGCCCAGTACCCGCTGGCCCTGTACGCGCAGTGGTTCCGCCGCCTGCTGACCTTCGCCGTGCCGCTGGCCTGCGTGGCCTACTACCCGGCGCTGGCCGTGCTGGGCAAGCCCGACCCGCTGGGCGCGCCGGCCTGGCTGGGCTGGGTCTCGCCGCTGGCCGGCTTTGCCTTCCTCTGGCTGGCCTCGGGCGCCTGGCGCATGGGAGTGAGGCATTACGCGTCCACGGGCAGTTGAAGCCGCCGCAGGCGCCGGTGCGCCACAGGCTCTGCGCGCAGGCGCTCGCGGCGTTGCAGCGCTTGCCAAGGCATGAGCCTTGGCGGCGCACTGCGCCTTGCGATCACCAGCGTGCAGAACCAACGCGGGTACTTAAAAGTGCATAACACGCTCTAGACTGCGCGCTTGCCTTACTCCGGACACCAGACCATGACAGCAGATGAACGCTTCGCCCAGGCCGCCCTCGAGCTCGGCCACCGCTTCGATGGCGAGATCAAGATAGGCGGCAACTACAGCCCCGTCGTGCGCGACAGCCAGCAGCTGTTCGTCAGCGGGCAGATTCCCCGCGTGGGCGATGAAGTGCTCTACGTGGGGACGGTCGGCGCCGGGATCGACCTGGCAACGGCCAGAACGGCCGCCGCCATCTGCGCCATGCGGGCCCTGGCCTTCGTGCAGCGCGCGGCCGGCTCGCTCGATGCCGTGCGCGCCGTTGCACGCATCACCGTCTATGTGCGCTCGGCGCCCGATTTCACCCAGCAAAGCGAGGTGGCCGATGGCGCCTCCGACCTCATCGCCCGGGTGCTGGGCCCCGTGGGTGCCCACACGCGCACTTCGGTGGGCGTGCTGCAGCTGCCCAAGGGCGCGGCCGTGGAGCTGGACCTGATCGCCCGCGTGGACTGATCGCGCTACCCCTATCCCTATTCCTATCCCTATTCCTATCCCTGGCCCGCTGGCGTTTCGTTGCGCGCCTTCCAGGCCCGCAGCGCCTGGCGGTACTCGTCCATGGCCAGGTCATAGCTGTCGAAGATGCAGGGGTCGCAGCCATTGCCGCAGCAGGCGTCCAGGTCGGGCTGCTCGGGCGGCTGGGGCATGGGGTCGGCGAAATCTGGAATCGGCGCGGTGGTCATGGGCTCGATTGTCTCGCGCTGCTTGTGGCGTTGTTTTGTACGGTTTTTGAGGAGGCAGGCCATGCAGGCTGGCGATCAGAGCAAACAGGATGAGATTGCGCAATTTCTCGCTGAGGAGGACGCCGCCGAGCGCAGAAAGGCCGAGCCGCCGCCCGAGGAAGCCGTGCGGGATCTTGCCCTCTGGCGCTCGCCCCGGGCCGGAGCGCTGAACCCGACGCGGCAGGACAATCCGCTGTGGCACTGGATGGTGCGCACACGCTGGAGCGCCTATGGCGCGAACGAACTTCTGCGTGGACCGTCGCCCTTTGCGCAAGGGCCCATGTGGTGCTTTGCCCGGTATGGCAAGAGCGAGACGGTGCTGGCCGATGGCCGGGTCGTGCACATCGGCGGCGAGCACGAAGACAGCTGCGATCCCGACTTCTTCATCTACAACGATGTCATCGTCATCGACGCGAATGGCGGCATCGCCATCCACGGCTACCCGGACGATGCCTTCCCTCCCACCGATTTCCACAGCGCCACGCTGGTGGGTGACGCCATCTTCATCATTGGCGGCCTGGGTTACCGGCACCAGCGCATGCCGGGGATGACGCGGGTGTACAGGTTGCTGCTGGACAGCATGCGCATCGAGGCGGTTCCCACGCATGGCGAGGCGCCCGGCTGGATCTATCAGCATGAGGCCTGTCTGGCAGGCGATGGAAGAACCATCGTGGTGAGCGGTGGCGAGCGCTGGTTTGGCGAGCAATGCCTGACGCCCGAGAACATCGACGACTGGTCGCTGGACACAGTGACCGGCGAGTGGCGGCGATTGACCCGCAGGCCCTGGCAGCGTTGGGCCATGCGGCGTGCCGATGGCAAAGGCAACCGGCTCATGAGCATGCGGCTTGCGCATTCACTGCGCAAATACAAGCACCTGAATCTGCCAACGATCGAGGGCCTGGGTGACGCGCCTGACTTCGAGGCGCTGGACCTGCTCTACCGGATCGATGAGACAGTTGCCCCGCCGGTCCAGGAAGCGGTCGGGGAAATGTACGCCGTGGTGATGGACGGAGTGACGCTGCGCTTCAAGGAAGGCAACCTCCATGTGGAGGCCCTCGTCGAGGGGGCGCTGGAGCCGAACAGGCTGCATGCGCTGCAGCAGGCCACGCTGGCACTGCTGGCGCGCATTGAAGAGGCTCCGTGGGTGATGGAGGATCTGCCGCGGGAGCCGGATACCGTGGGCTGACGGCACGCTTTCCGTCTGTTCAACTCAAACAGCGCGGCGCCGGGAAATCGATCACGCTGCGGATGATCTCGCGCATTTCCGTGATCAGGGGCCGGGCATCGTCGCGGCGCCATTGCACGGTGTAGGTCAGCGGGGCCAGCGCGCTGTGCTTTGAGGCCTCGGCGCTGCCGTCCAGCACGCGCAGGCGGCCGCGTTCCTGAAGGGCCAGTGCCCATTGCTCGGGCATGTAGGTGAAGCCCAGCCCGTCCACCACCATGCCCACCACGGCGCCCCAGCTGTTGCAGGAAAGGCGCCGCTCCACGGCCAGGCCGTGGCGGCCCAGCCAGTCGTCCAGCGTGCGCGTGGCGCCCGAGCCGGTGGGAAGGGCGATCAGCAGTTGCTCGCGCACCAGGCGCCGGGGCAGGCCGGTGCCGGCGCGGGCGATGAAGTCGTCGCTGGCGGCCCAGACGAAGCGCACCTGGGCGACCTGCTCGAAGGCCAGGCTGCTGCGCGACGATGGCCCGGCGATGACCACGCAGTCCAGCTCGCCATCGACGATGCGCTGCTCCAGCACCTGGCCGATGTCCGTGTGGGGCTCCAGCTGCAGGTCGGGGTGCAGCTCGGCCACCTTCTGCACCAGCCGGGGCAGCCAGGTCAGGCCGCTGAGTTCGCCAAAGCCGATGCGGCAGCGGCCCTGCAGGCCCACGCTGCGGCCCGCCGCCTCGCGCAGCTGGGCGGCGCCGTGCAGCAGCTCGCGGATGCGCGGCAGCAGCTGCTCGCCCTGGGGCGTGAGTTCGGCGGCGCGGCCGCTGCGGTCGAACAGCTGCACGCCCAGTGAGGCCTCCAGCTCCGCAATGCGCTTGGACAGCGATGAGACCGACAGGTGCACGCGGTCGGCGGCCACGCTGAAGTTCAGGCAGGTGGCGGCCCAGTAGAAGGCTTCGAGCTGTTTGAGGGTCATGGCGATATTTTCACAAAAGCGAAACATTGATTCCGATTTATTTCGCTTTTCTTTGGAATTGCGCCCTCCTACATTGGCTGGCAATGCCTACGCCTGCCGTCCCTGCCGTCCCTGCCGCTTCCGCCACGCCACCGCGCCGCCTGCGCGGCGTGCTGTCGCTTGACGATTTCGAGCGGCTGGCGCGGCGCCATCTGCCGCGCCCCATCCATGCCTACATCAGCGGGGCGGTGGAGGACAACGCCTCGCTGGCGGACAACCGCCGCGCCTTTGCCGAGCTGGCCTTCGTGCCGCGCGCGCTGGTGGGCGTGGCACAGCGCGACCCCTCCTTCGAGCTGTTCGGGCGCCGCTACGGGGCGCCCTTCGGCGTGGCGCCCATGGGCATTGCCGCGCTGTCGGCCTACCGGGGCGACCTGGTGCTGGCCCAGGCCGCACAGCAGGCGGGCGTGCCGGTCATCATGAGCGGCTCCTCGCTGATCCGGCTGGAGGAGGTGATGGCGGCCGCGCCCCACACCTGGTTCCAGGCCTACCCGCCGGGCGACCAGGGCCAGATCGATGCGCTGCTGGACCGCGTGGCCGCCGCCGGCGTGCAGACCCTGGTGATCACCGTGGACACGCCCGTGGCCGCCAACCGCGAGAACAATGTGCGCGCCGGTTTCTCCACGCCGCTGCGGCCCGGGCCGGGCCTGGCCTGGCAGGGCATCAGCCACCCGCGCTGGCTGTTCGGCAGCTTTCTCAAGACCCTGTGGCGCCACGGCATGCCGCATTTCGAGAACAACTATGCGCACCGGGGCGCGCCCATCCTGTCGGCCAGCGTGATGCGCGATTTCTCGGACCGCTCCCATCTGGCCTGGCCGCATCTGGCCGCCATCCGCCAGCGCTGGCAGGGGCAACTGGTGGTCAAGGGCATTCTTTCGGCCGCAGACGCCGTGCTGGCGCGCGACCACGGGGCCGACGGCCTCATCGTCTCCAACCACGGCGGGCGCCAGCTCGACGGCGCCGTGGCACCGCTGCGCGTGCTGCCCGGCATCGTGCGCGCCGTGCCCGGCCTGCCGGTGATGCTGGACAGCGGCGTGCGCCGGGGCACCGATGTGCTCAAGGCCCTGGCCCTGGGCGCGCGCTGCGTGTTCGTGGGCCGGCCCTTCAACTACGCGGCCTCGGTGGCCGGGCCGGCGGGCGTGGCCCATGCCATGGCCCTGCTGCGCGAGGAGGTGCTGCGCGACATGGCCATGCTGGGCGCCACGCGCCTGGACCAGGTCACGCCGGCCTGCGTGCGCCACGCGCAGGCCTGGGATGCGTTCTGAGCGGCAAGACAGCGGTATCGACACAGACAACAGACACAGACACGGACACAGACGGAGACACAGCAGTGAGCAAGATTCCCGGATTCCATATCCACGCCCGGCCCGAGGCCGCCCTTGGTGATGCGCTGCTGCAGCGCTATCGCGGCTTTCCGGTCGCCAATGTCAGCGACGCCATGAGCCGCACCACGGGCACCTCGGCGCTGCGGCCCTTCCATCGCCGCCAGGGGCCGCTGGTGGGCCGTGCGCTGACCGTGCGCACGCGGCCCGGCGACAACCTCATGGTGCACCAGGCCATCGACATCTGCGGCCCCGGCGACGTGATCGTGGTGGACGCGGGCGGCGCCGGGCCCAACGCCATCATTGGCGAGATCATGCTGGCGCTGATGATGGCGCGCGGCGCGGCCGGCATCGTCATCGACGGGCTGATCCGCGACAGCGACACCATCGGCCAGCACGGCCTGCCCGTGTATGCGCGCGGCGTCTCGCACCGCGGCCCCTACAAGGACGGCCCCGGCGAGCTGCATGTGCCCGTGAGCATCGACGGCATGGTCGTCCACCCGGGCGACCTGGTGCTGGGCGACGGCGACGGCCTGCTGGCCGTGCCCGCCGCCGAGGCCGCCGCCATTGCCGACCGCGTGGAAGCCATACAGCGGGACGAGGCCGACGTGCTCGCCGCCATTGCCGCAGGCCGTGCCGACCGCTCCTGGGTGGCGCGCACGCTGGCCGCCAAGGGGGTGCTGTGATGGACCGCCGCGTTGTCCGCTTCGACTACTGGCTGGATGCGGCCTTTGACCGCATCGTCTCGGCCGCGCCTGGCGTGCAGCTGGTCACCTGCCGGCGCGAGGGCGACGATGCCGCCGCCTGGCAGGCCCTGGCCGGCGCCCAGGTCTACCAGATCACGGCCGCCAAGGACGAGCTGCCGCGCCACTGGTTCGCCACGGCGGACCTGCTGGCGCGCTGCCCCGATCTGCTGGCCGTGTCCTCCAGCGGCTCGGGCTGCGACACCATCGACATCGAGGCCTGCACGCGCGCCGGCGTGGCCGTGATGAACCAGTCGGGCGGCAACGCGGATTCGGTGGCCGAGATGGCCACCGGCCTGATGCTGTCCGTGCTGCGCCGCATCAACGAATCCGACCGCCTGCTGCGGGCCCCGGCCCGGGGCTTCAGCCGGGAAGACGTCATGGGCCACGAGCTGCGCGGCCGCACCCTGGGCCTGGTGGGCGTGGGCGAGGCCGGCAGCCGCGTCGCGGCCCTGGGCCGGGCCTTCGGCATGCAGGTGATCGGCTGCGACCCGGCCTACGACGCGGCCGGCCTGGCAGCGCGCGGGGCCGAGGCCGTCGGCTTCGACGAGCTGCTGCAGCGCGCGGACATCGTCTCCCTGCACTGCCCGCGCGATGCCTCCACGCTGGGGCTCATGAACGCCGCTGCCTTTGCGGCCATGCGGCCGGGCGCCGTTTTCGTGAGCACGGCGCGCGGCGGTATCCATGACGAGGCCGCCCTGCACGCCGCCCTGGCCAGCGGCCACCTGGCCGGCGCCGGGCTCGATGTCTGGGACCAGGAGCCGCCGCCCGCCTCCCATCCGCTGCTGGCCCTGCCCCAGGTGGTGGCCACCTTCCACACCGCCGGTGTCACGCACGAGGCCCGGCGCAACAACGCCGAGCTGGCTGCCACCCAGATCGTGCAGTTGCTGGCCGACGGCCAGCGGCCCGCGCGCCTGGTCAATCCCGAGGTCTGGCCGCATGCGCGCGAGCGCATCGCCCGGGCCTTGGACCCGTCCCGTTCCCCGTCCCGTTAGCCGCTTCCTTCACCATGACTACAAAGCCTCTCAGACCACTGCAAGAGGCGACCCAGGAGACAAAGATGACACAGCAAGCAAGGCGCGCATTGTGCGCAGGCCTGGCCGCCGCCTGCATGGCGCTGCCGGCCCTGGCCCAGGCTCAGACCCAGACTCAGGGCGAGGCCCCCTATCCCTCGCGCAACATCGAGATGATCGTGGCCTACGGGCCCGGCGGCGGCACCGACCTGGTGGCGCGGCTGCTGGCCCGCCATCTGGAAAAGAAGCTGGGCGGCAGCGTGGTCGTGCTCAACCGCCCCGGCGCGGGCGGCGGCATCGGCTTTGGCGAACTGGCGCGGGCCAAGCCGGACGGCTACACCATCGGTTTCATCAACACGCCCAACGTGCTGACCATCCCCATCGAGCGCAAGAGCAGCTTCCACTGGAGCCAGTACGACCTGCTGGGCAACCTGGTGGACGACCCGGGCGGCTTTGCCATCCACAACAGCAACGCCATCACCACGCTGGCCGGCCTGGCCGCCTACGCCCGGGCCAACCCCGGTGCCGTGACCGTGGGCACCACGGGCACGGGCTCGGACGACCACCTGGCCATGCTGCTGTTCGCCAAGGCCACGGGCACGCAGCTCACCCATGTGCCCTACAAGGGCGCGGGCGAGGTGCGCGCCGCCGCCACGGGCCAGCAGATCACCATCGGCGCCATCAACGTGGGCGAGGTGCTGGCCTACCAGAAGGGCGGCACTCCCATCCGCCTGCTGGGCCAGATGTCGGCCGCGCGCAGCTCGCTGGCGCCCCAGGTGCCTACGTTCAAGGAGCAGGGCATCGATATCGAGCTGGCCTCCCTGCGCGGCCTGGCCGCGCCCAAGGGCTTGCCCGAAGGCGTGCGCAAAAAGCTGGTCGATGCCGTGGCCGCCATCGCGGCCGACCCGCAGTTCAGGCAGCAGGCCGAGGCCATGTACGCGCCGCTGCGCTACCTGGCGCCGCCCGCCTACGCGGCCGAGCTGGAGCGCACCGAGGCCGGCTTTCGCAAGCTCTGGACCGAAATGCCCTGGCAGGACGGCAAGCCCTGAAGGCCATGCCCATGCCAACCTTTGAATTCACAAGGACGACCGCCATGCACTGTCTGCCGCGCCGCAGCCTGGCTGCGCTGGCCCTGTGCGCCCTGGCCCTGCCGGCCCTGGCGCAAGGCCCCATCACCCTCATCGTGGGCTGGCCTGCGGGCGGCCCCTCCGACAACGTGGCGCGGCTGGCGGCCACGCGCATGAGCGAGGCCCTGGGCCAGCCCATCACCATCGACAACCGGGCCGGTGCAGGCGGCAACCTGGGCAGCGACGCGGCGGCCCGCGCAAGGCCCGATGGCAACACCATCATGCTGGCCACCGTGGCCTCGCACGGCCTGAACTCCGCGCTCTACGCCAAGCTCAACCACGACCCGCTCAAGGACTTCGCGCCCATCGGCATGATCACCACCTCGCCCAGCGTGCTGCTGGTGCCCGTGGCCTCGCCGCTGCGCTCGGTCAACGATCTGCTGGAGGCGGCGCGCGCCAGGCCGGGCCAGCTCAACTACGGCTCGGGCGGCGTGGGCTCCAGCCAGCATCTGGCCGGCGCCAGCTTCAAGCAGCTCACGGGCGTGGATGTCACCCACATCCCCTACAAGGGCACGGCCCCGGCCATGACCGACCTGATGGCGGGCCGCGTGGACTTCGTGCTCACCACGGGCGCCATCCCCTTCATCCGCTCGGGCAAGCTGCGCGCCCTGGCCGTGGCCTCACGCCAGCGCCTGCCGGCCCTGCCCGATGTGCCCACCTTCGAGGAAGCAGGCGTCAAGGGCTTCTACACCGACTCCTGGTACGGCCTGGTTGCCCCGGCCGGCACGCCGCGCGCGGCGCTGGAGCGCCTGAACGGCGCACTGGCCACGGCGCTGCGCAATCCCGAGGTGCAAAAGCAGTTCATCGACCAAGGCTCGCTGCCCGTCAAGCCCATGGGCGTGGACGCGTTCTGGCGCTTCGTGCGCGAGCAGATGCCCGTGGCGGCCGAGCAGGTGCGTGTGTCGGGGGCCAGGGCCGAGTGAGCGCAGCCGGGTGCGGCAGCGCAGGATCGGCACGAGCGCCTGCACAGCCGCAATGCAGCCAGCGTGTCACTGGCAGGTCACTGGCAGGTCACTGGCAGGTCACTGGTAATTGAGCGTGAAGGTGGCCCGTCCGTTGGCCAGGCCTGTGGTGACGGAGGGCTGGGTCTGGACATAGCGCGCCGTCAATGGAATCACGTGGTTTCTGGTGTCTGGGGTGATGGTGCCCGCCTGCCACTGGTTGGGATTGCCGAAGTTGGCGGAGTCCTCGCCGTAGCTGATGACCTTGTCGCTGCTGCGGATCTGGATGCCGATGCCGGCAGCCCCTCCGGTCACCGTCAGCACATCGGAGCGGTTGGCGGCATCGTTGGCATCCGTGAGCGTGACGAACGGGCGCAGGGTGGAATTGGCTTCGCCACCGGTGCAGATCAATTCCAGATCGAATGGCTGGGGCGCGGAGGTAGCGCCTATCCCGTTGAACAGTGACCTGTTGATTCGCTGCAGGTTCACGGCGATGTTGCTCGTCTTCACCCGGCAACTGGCGCCTGTGCGCACCACGGTGCTGCCGGTCGCCTTCACGAGCCAGTTATTGCAAAGGCTATTGCAGTCAAACTGGGCGGATGAATAGCTGCTGACGCTGAAAGTGCCCGATTGAACGGCGCCTGTCTTGATGAGTTGCATCCATATGGTTTGCTCATGTACATCATCCTTTTGCCATCCCGTGGCTCCTGCATTGTTGGACGTAGTGGTGATGGACATGGTTTTGCCATTGGGGAAATTCCTGGCTTTCCATGTGGCACGCCAACGGACTCCTATTCCGCGCAAAGATGTGGAGTAGATATCGCCGTCCAGCGTAGTGGGGTTCATGATTTTGGGCCATATTTCTGAAGATGGCCCCGAAAGCACACTGTAGGAAATTGTGTCGAGGGTGGATTTGACCATGGGCGATTCCCATAGCACTGATCCATTCATGATATTTCCTGCGGGAACGTTGATGATTTCCGGTAATTGGATGGTGGACGACACCGGGGTAAATATGCCTCCATAAATGGAGCTTACAGAAAAGCAAAGCGTTGCCGTAATGAGAAAATATCTGATTTTTTTCATATGAATGAAACCGGAAACGATGCAGGGGAGTTTGATGGGCGCGCTCCAAAGTCTATTCCTATGATTGATGGAAATCCATAGGATCATTCTGATATTGGCAATGCTTTTTCATGACTCCAATGCCGTGTTCCGTCCGCTGCTGTGGTGCGGCATGGCCACCGGGTCCGGCCTGCGGCACACCTGGCGCAAGCGGCGCCAACGACGTGGGCGGCCGCCTGGGCATGGGCGCCACGGGCGACGCCTTTGCAAGACGCCTGGGCTGAGCCGGTGGCTCAACCCCGCCTGCGCGCCGCCAGCCCCTGCACCACGGCCGCCAGCCGGTCGATTTCCTCGGTGGTGTTGTAGAAGGCCAGCGAGGGCCGCACGGTGGTCTCCACGCCGAAGCGCCGCAGGATGGGCTGGGCGCAGTGGTGGCCGGTGCGCACGGCGATGCCTTCGGCGTTGAGCGCCTCGCCCACCTCGGCCGTGGTCCAGCCCTTGAGCACGAAGGACAGCACGCTGGCCTTGTCGGCCGCCGTGCCGATCAGGCGCAGGCCGGGGATGGGCGCCAGCGCCTGCGTGCCGTACTGCAGCAGATCGTGCTCGTAGCGCGCGATGCGCTCCATGCCCAGGGCCTGCACGTAGTCGATGGCGGCGCCCAGGCCCACGGCGTCGGCAATGTTGCCGGTGCCGGCCTCGAAGGTGTTGGGCAGGGGCTGGTAGACGGTTTTCTCGAAGGTCACGTCGGCAATCATGTTGCCGCCGCCCTGCCAGGGCGGCATGTCCTCCAGCACCTCGCGCCGTCCCCAGACCACGCCGATGCCCGTGGGGCCGAAGACCTTGTGGCCCGAGAACACGAAGAAGTCCGCACCGATGGCCTGCACGTCCACGGCCATGTGCGAGACCGACTGCGCGCCATCGACCAGGGCCCGGGCGCCCGCCTGGTGGGCCAGCTCCACGATCTGCTGCACGGGCACGACCGTGCCCAGCGCGTTGGAGACCTGGGTGACGGAGACGATCTTGGTGCACGGGTTCAGCAGCCTGCGGTATTCATCGATGAGCACCTGGCCCGAGTCGTCCACCGGGATCACGCGGATCTTCGCGCCCTTGGCGGCCGCCAGCTGCTGCCAGGGCACGATGTTGGCGTGGTGCTCCAGGTGGGAGACGATGATCTCGTCGCCCTCGCCCACATGCTGCCAGCCCCAGCTCTTGGCCACGAGGTTGATGGCCTCGGTGGTGCCGCGCACGAAGATGACTTCGTTCACGTCGGGCGCGTTGATGAAGCGGCGCACGCGCTCGCGCGCGCCCTCGTAGGCGTCGGTGGCGCGCGCGGCCAGTTCATGCGCGGCGCGGTGGATGTTGGAGTTCTCGTGCTCGTAGAAATGGCGGATGCGCTCTATCACCGCGCGCGGCTTGTGCGTGGTGGCCGCGTTGTCCAGCCAGGCCAGGGGCCGGCCGTTGACGCGCTCGGACAGGATGGGAAAGTCCCGGCGCACGGCATGCACGTCGAAGGGCGCCTGCACGCCGGCCGCTCCATGCCTTGCCCCGTGCGAAGCCTGCTGGCGCTGCAGCGGATGGGCCGGCGTGGTGTAGCCGGCGGGCAGCACCACGGGATCGACAAAGTAAAAGCGCGGCTCGGCCGAAGGCACGGTGGACGCAATGCCGGGCCCTTCTGTGGGCACGCCGATGCGCGGCACGGCGGGTGCCGCAGGTGCAGCAGGTGGCGTGAACGGGAGCGCGGCCAGCGCATCCAGCGGATCGCCCTGGCGCTGGGGCACGCCCAGCACCTGCGATCCCAGGCGCGGCTCGTAGGCGGGCAGGGCGCTCACGACATGGTCGGGCACGCCGTTGCCGGCCTGGGCATGGGGCAGCAGCGCGGGCGCGCGGTGGGCCAGCGAGGCCAGCGGCGCGGGCGAGGCCGGCAGCAGGTTGCTGCCCGGCGCCAGGCCCTGCGGGATGGGCGTACCCGGCACGCCGGGGCCCAGGCCTGCGGGACTGGCCAGCGGCGAGCCGGGCGGCGCCACGTTCACGGGCGCCTGCACGCCAGCAGGCAGACCGGGAAGACCCGGAAGACCAGGCAGGGCAGGAGCCGATCCCGGTGCGGCGGAGAACAGGGCGTTGGCCATGCGCGCCAGCGCCTCGGGGTCGAAGGGCGCCTGGGGCGCCACGGAGGTGATTGCAGACACGGTCAACGCCCGGCCTCTTTACTTGTAGGTGTCGGGATAGTCGTGGTACTTGCCGATCTCGACATCGTCGAGCACGGCCAGCGCGTCGGGCGTGAGCACGGCCAGCGAGCAGTACAGCGAGATCAGGTAGGACGCGATGGCATGGTTGTTGATGCCCATGAAGCGCACCGACAGGCCCGGGCTTTGCTCGCCCGGCAGGCCGGGCTGGTACAGGCCGACCACGCCCTGGCGCTTGTCGCCCACGCGCAGCAGCAGGATCTTGCTCTTGCCATCGGCCACGGGCACCTTGTCCGAGGGGATCAGCGGAATGCCGCGCCAGGTGATGAACTGCGAGCCGAACAGGCTGACCGTGGGCGGCGGCGTGCCGCGGCGCGTGGCCTCGCGGCCGAAGGCGGCAATGGCCAGCGGATGGGTCAGGAAGAAGGCGGGCTCCTTCCAGACCTTGGTCAGCAGCTCGTCCAGGTCGTCGGGCGTGGGTGCGCCGGTCAGCGGGAAGATGCGCTGCTCGTCCGTGACCTGGGCCAGCAGGCCGTAGTCGGGGTTGTTGATCAGCTCGCTTTCCTGGTTCTCCTTGATGGTCTCGATCGTCAGGCGCAGCTGTTCCTTGATCTGGTCATGCGGGCTGCTGTAGAGGTCGGAGATGCGCGTGTGCACATCCAGGATGGTGGAGACGGCGTTGAGGAAGTACTCGCGCGGCTGCTCCTCGTAGTCCACATAGGTGCGCGGCAGCTGGTTGTCTTCCTGCTTGGCCGTGCAGGTGACCTTGATGGCCTCCGGGTTCTTGACGCGGTTGAGGCGGTAGATGCCCGCCTCCACCGGCGACCATTGCAGCAGGTGCGTCAGCCAGCGCGGGCTGATGGTCGAAAGCTGGGGAACGGTTTTGGTTGCGTTGGCCAGTTGCCGCGCGGCGTTGTCGCCTAGCGCGGTCGTGCCGCCCACTGTTGCCGACATGTGCAGACTCCGTGATCAGTTCAGGAAAAAGGGAAGGGGAAGGAGGGAAACAGGGCCAGTGTCCCGGCCCGCGCACATGTCTTCAACATGCTATAGCCGCCAAGCGCAGGCCCCGCACCAGCTGGTCGTGGGCCACGGTTTCGCCGCGCATCACCAGGGCCGAGGGCTGCACGCCCAGCGAGACGGCCAGCTTCTCCACGGTCAGCAGCGAGGCGATGACGCGGCCGCGCTCTATCTCGCCCACGTAGGAGCGGTTCAGGTCCGAGTGCTCGGCCAGCCGCTCCTGCGACCAGCCATGGGCCTCGCGCGCCTGGCGCACGGCAATGCCGAAGCTGGTGACAAGACGGGTGCTCATAGGGCCACCTCCCGGGGCTGCTGCGCGTGCTCGCGCGCATGGGCCTGGGTGACATGGGCGCCGGGCGGCACGTCCTCGGTCACCCAGACATTGCCGCCGATGACGGCGCCGCGCCCCAGCGTGACGCGGCCCAGGATGGTGGCGCCCGCGTAGATGACCACGTCGTCCTCCACCACCGGATGGCGCGCCAGGCCCTTGCGCAGGTGGCCGTGCTCATCGGTGGGAAAGCGCTTGGCGCCCAGGGTGACGGCCTGGTACAGCCGCACGCGCTCGCCGATCACGGCGGTCTCGCCGATCACCACGCCCGTGCCGTGGTCCATGAAAAAGCCCCGCCCGATCTTCGCGCCCGGGTGGATGTCGATGCCCGTCTGCGCATGCGACAGCTCGGCCACGATGCGCGCCAGCAGCGGCTGCTCCAGCAGGTACAGCTGGTGGGCCAGGCGGTGGTGGATCATGGCCAGCACGCCCGGATAGCACAGCAGCACCTCGTCCACGCTGCGCGCGGCGGGATCGCCCTGGAAGGCGGCCAGCACGTCGCTGTCGAGCAGGCGGCGGATCTGGGGCAGGGACTCGGCAAAGGCGCGTGCGATGTCCAGCGCCATGGCATCGGCGCCCGCTGCCGTGTGGGGCGCGGACAGCCGCAGCTCCAGCCGTATCTGGCCCAGCAGCGCATGCAGGGCCGAGTCCAGCTGGTGGGCCACGAAGATGTCCTCGCTTTCCTGGCGCAGGTCGTGCGGGCCCAGGCGCATGGGAAACAGGGCTGCCTTGAGCTGGTCGATCAGGGTGGAAAGCGCGTCGCGCGAGGGAAACTCGCGCGCCCCGGGCTCCTGGGTGCGGCCGTGCGCCTCGCGCCATTCGCGGCGCGCCGCATGCAGGTTCTGGGTGAGTCCGGCAATGTCGAAACTGGCCATCTGCGTGCTCCTTCAGTCTTGAATCCAGGGCAGGCCGTGGAAGCGCCAGCCGTCGTTTTTGCCGCGCTGCTGACGCGCATCGATCTCGCCCTCGAAGCCTTCGAGCACGTTGAACACATGGGCGAATCCGGCCTGGGCGGCCGCCTGGGCCGCCAGCACCGAGCGCTTGCCGCTGCGGCACAGCAGCAGGGCCACGGCCTCCTTGCCGCCGTGCGGGGCCAGGCGCGCTTCCAGCTCGCGGGCAAAGCGCGGGTTGCGCGTCAGGGCCGTGCCCGTGGCCCAGGGCACGTGCAGGGTGCCGGGCACCTGGCCGACGAACTTGCGTTCCTCGGCCGTGCGCACATCGACCAGCACGGCCTGGCCGGCCTGCACCAGCGCCCAGGCCACGGGCGGGCGCACGCCGCCTGCGTGGCCCAGCCCCTGTGCGCGGGCGTGGTCCTGTGCCTCCTGCAGCGCCCGGGGCAAGGCGGTTTCCAAAGTGAGGGCTGTCATGTCGTCGTCCTTGCGGAGAGTTCGCGGGTTGGTGGCTATGGGCACCAATCTAAGAACTTCGCGGCAAGCCACCAACGAACAAGAGCGGCGTTTGATAGAAGCAAAACGTCTATGAAGGCGCCGCGCGGCGCTATGCCCGGTTCGGGCGATCAGGCCGTCAGCACCCGCTGCAGCATCCACAGGTTCAGCGACACCACCAGGGCCGCGCAGCACCACAGCACTGCCGACATCCTTGGGCCAAAGGCCAGCTCCCCCAGCGTCTTGCGCCGCGTGGTGAACAGCAGCAGCGGCACGATGGCAAACGGCAATTGCAGGCTCAGCACCACCTGGCTGAACACCAGCAGGGCGCTGGCGCCGGTGCTGCCGAACCAGGCGGTGGCCACCACGGCGGGCACGATGGCGATGCAGCGCGTCAGCAGGGCGCGCAGCGCGGGCGACAGGCGGATCTGCAAGAAGCCTTCCATCACGATCTGCCCGGCCAGCGTGCCCGTGACCGAAGAACTCAGCCCCGAGGCCAGCAGCGCCACGCCGAACACCGCGCTGGCGATGCCCACGCCCAGCAGCGGCGACAGCAGGTGGTAGGCGTCCGACAGCTCGGTCACCGGCGCCTGGCCGGGCCGGTTGAACGCGCCGGCCGCCACCACCAGGATGGCGGCGTTCACGAACAGCGCCAGCCCCAGCGCCACCGTGGAGTCCAGCGTGGCCAGGCGGATGGCCTGGCGCGTACCCTGGAGCGTGGTGTCATGCCGGCGTGTCTGCACGATGGACGAATGCAGGTAGAGGTTGTGCGGCATCACCGTGGCCCCCACGATGCCCACGGCCAGGTACAGCATCTGCGGATCGGCCACGATCTCCATGCCCGGCAGCAGCCCGCGCAGCACGGCCGCCACGGGCGGCTGCAGCCACACCAGCTGGGCGGCAAAGCACAGGCCGATCAATGCCACCAGGGCGATCACCACCGATTCCAGGCAGCGAAAGCCCCGGCTTTGCAGCGCCAGGATCAGCATCACATCCACCACCGTGATGCACACGCCGGCCAGCAGCGGCAGGCCGAACAGCAGGTTCAGGCCGATGGCCATGCCCAGCACCTCGGCCAGGTTGCAGGCCACGATGGCGATCTCGCAGAAGAACCACAGCACCAGGTTGATGCGCGGTGAAAACTGCGCGCGGCAGGCCTGGGCCAGGTCCCGCCCGCTGGCCAGGCCCAGGCGCACGGCCGCCGCCTGGAACAGCATGGCCATCAGGTTGGAGGCAAAGATCACCGCCAGCAGCGAGTAGCCGAACTGCGAGCCGCCCGCGATGGAGGTGGCCCAGTTGCCCGGGTCCATGTAGCCCACGGCCACCATGTAGCCGGGCCCGGCAAACGCCAGCACGCGGCGCGCGTTGTCCGAGCGGCTGTCGCCGCGCGGCACGGCGATGCTGCGATGCACCTGCGGCAGGCTGGGCGTGCCCGCGTGGCCGTGGTCCGGTTCGATGGCGCCGAAGCGGCCCTGTTCAGCCGCAAGCACGGTGTCGTTCATGGGGGCCTTTCCGCCGGCGGGGGCACGCGGTTGCAGGGGGGATGCCTATCGGGCCGTCGGCACCAGGCTGCTGGCGGGTGCCATGGCTGCGGCGGCGGGTGCGGCATCAGTGCCTGCGCCGCGCCACAGCGCCACGAGATCTGCGGTCACGATGACCGCGCCGGCCAGCAGAATCAGGCTGCCCACGCAGCGGCGCGCCACGGTGGCAGGTTTCAGGCGCCGCGGCGTGCGGCCCGGCGTGCTGGCCGGCGTGCGGGGGGCGGATGAAGGCAGAAGGGACATCATGGCAACTCCTTGGCAGGGGAACGCTTGTCTCGGGCCAGCCCCGGGGAAGCCCGCCTGCCCCGGCCGGTGCGGGGCAGGCGGGCGGTCCGCGTCAGGCGTAGGCGCTGCTCATCACCAGCGAGCCGTTCACGCCGGACGGGAAGAACCCGCCCTTGGTCGCCGTGTCCTTGGTCAGGTACACGATGTTCAGCACGTCGCCCGGCGAGCGGCTGTAGGCGATGCCGTTGGCATCCAGCGGCACGATGTTGGACGTGGTGGCATCCCCCGTGATGCCCTGGTCCACGTCGGTGGAGCCGTCCAGGCTGTCGCGCGCATCCGAGATGGCGCCGGCCGCCGTGCGCAGCGCGGGCGTGGCCAGTCCCTTGGCGTACAGCACCGTGCGCACCAGGCCTGCGTGGTAGGCCTCGGCGGCCAGGATGCCGGCGGCTGCCTCCAGATAGGTCTTGTTGGTGATCAGCGGCGATGCGCCCTTGTAGGCGGTGACGCCCACGTCCTCGAAGATGAAGGCCCCCAGCAGGAAGTTCTCGTCACTCGCATAGGGATCGAAGGCCGTGCCCGCGCCCACCAGCCCGGCCGCTCGCGCGGCCACCGAGAACGCGCCGTTCGGGTCGGTTCCGCCGATGTCGATCTGCGGCTGCGCCACCGCGGCCGAGCCCAGCGCCGCGCGCAGGAAGGCCACGTGGGCGATCTCGTCCTGGGCGATCTCCTTGGCGTACTGCGCCACCACGGGATCCTTGAAGGCCACGGCACGGCCGCCCGTGATGGCGCCCTGCGTGCCCACGCCCGACTGCAGGTTGGCGGGCAGGCCGGTGCCGAACACCGCGTAGTGATAGAACTGCGACTCCAGATACTCCAGGTTGAGGGCGAAGTTCAGGATCTCCGCATCCGTGGGCCCGTTGGCCTGCGCATTCGCATCGCCTCCGCCGCCGCCGCAGGCGGACAGGATCACCCCGCCCGCCATGCCCACGGCCACGCCGCTGGTCTTGCGGAAGAACTGGCGCCTGTCCTCCAGCTTCTTGGCACGTTTTTGCAAAACCCCGATCAACACTGATTCGTCAGACATGATGGTTCCTCTCGGTTCGCGGCAGGCGCGAACGGTCAACGTGAAGAATGCGCCTCCGGCCGAAAGCACACGGGTGTGGCGAAAGCGCGTTCCACTGAAGAGGTGGCCACCTGCTCCAGGGGAATGGGATGCGTCCCCGCTATCCGGCAGTACGCAGGCCGCGCAGGTCTGGATGTGCCGCAATTGAAAGTGGTTGTAACTTTTTGTGTTCGACGTCGATTGCCGTTTTTTTTGAATCCAGACCCCGCTGCGCTGCGTATCCAGATCAGCCGGAATCGTTCGGCTTGTCATCAACCCGCTAGGAGCATTCCATGGTCTCGATTCAAAACACCCGCAAGCTGGCCTCGTTCGGCCTGGCCATCGTGATGTCGGCTGCCTCCGTGGCCGCCATGGCCGATGTGATGGTGGGCGGCGCACCCATGCTGCCGTCCAAGGACATCATCGACAACGCCGTCAACTCCAAGGACCACACCACCCTGGTCGCAGCCGTCAAGGCGGCGGGCCTGGTCGATACGCTCAAGGGCCCGGGTCCGTTCACCGTTTTCGCGCCCACCAATGCCGCCTTCGAGGCCCTGCCCGCAGGCACGGTGGACACCCTGCTCAAGCCCGAGAACAAGGGCACGCTGACCACGGTGCTGACCTACCACGTGGTGGCCGGCAAGTGGGATGCAGCGGCGCTGTCCAAGATGATCAAGGACGGCAAGGGCATGGCCAGCATCAAGACCGTCAGCGGCGGCACGCTGGTGGCCAAGTCCAGCGGCTCCAAGATCATGCTGACCGATGAAAAGGGCGGCATGGCCACGGTGACCATCCCCGACGTCTACCAGTCCAACGGCGTGATCCACGTGATCGACAAGGTGCTGCTGCCCAAGTGAGCGGCACAGGCAGCGAGCGGGCCGGCCACTGACCGCCGTGGTCAGTGGCCGGAGCCTTGTGCCTTCGCCATGCGCCTTGCGGGCGCAACGCCGCAAGCCGCTGCCGGCGTCCCGGCCTGCGCGGCTAGCTTGGACAGCCGCCAGCGCGTCAGGTCGTCCGCGCCGGGGCCGGCCTCCACGCGCAGCTCGGAAAAGGGCACGCTCTGGCCCGACTCCTCCTCCACCAGCGCCAGCCGCAGGGGCGTGCCCGACTGCGCACGCACAAAGCGCATGGGCGGCTGCGCTTCTTGCTGCAGGCGCCACCGGTCGCCGACCTGGGCCAGCGCCTGGATCACCAGGGACAGGTCGCGGCCCTTGGGCGTGAGCAGGTACTCGTAGCGGTCCGGGCCGCTTTGGTAGAGGCGGCGCTCGACCAGGCCGGACTGCTCCAGCTGGCGCAGGCGGTCGGTCAACGTGGCGTTGGTGATGTCCGTGGACTTTCTCAGGTCGTCATAGCGGCTCAGGCCCAGCATCAGGTCGCGCAGCACCAGCATGGCCCAGCGGTCGCCTACGGCCTCCAGCGTGGTGGCGATCGAGCAGGCCATGCCCTCGAAGCTCTTGGATCGCATGGGGTTTCCCTTGTGTGTTCGCGGTTGTCGCAGGCCTGGAGTGTCTCAGCAAAACGCAAGCCCGGTCCGCAAAGGTGGATTGCGTGCTTGTAGCTCTAATGATTGAAGTTTATAGTTGAAGTCACTTTCAACCACCGCTTGATCCAAGCAAGGACTTCTCCCATGAGCACGCATCAAGGCACTGCCATCGTCACTGGCGCCTCCTCCGGCATCGGCGCCGTCTACGCAGACCGCCTGGCCGCCAGGGGCCATTCCCTGATCCTGGTGGCCCGCCGCGAGGACCGGCTGCAGGCGCTGGCGCAGCGCCTGCGCAGCGCGCATGGCCGCGAGGTCGAGGTGGTGGCCGCCGACCTGGCCGACGCCGCCGGCCTGCAGCGCGTGGCGGCGCTGCTGTCGGGTGAGCGTGACATCCGCATGCTGGTGAACTGCGCCGGCCTGGGTGCCCTGGGCCCGGCCGCCCAGGTGGATGCAGGCGAGGTCGATCGCATGGTCATGGTCAACATCCATGCGCTGACGCGGCTGTCGCTGGCGGCAGCGCGGCTGTTCGCCACGCGCGGCCGGGGCACGCTGATCAACATCGGCTCCATCCTGGCCGTGATGCCGGTGCCGGGCGCCTCCAGCTACGGCGCCTCCAAGGCCTATGTGCTGAACTTCACGCGCTCGCTGCAGGCCGAGCTGGCACCCAGCGGCGTCACCGTGCAGGCCGTGATGCCCAGCCTGGTGCGCTCGGAGTTCTTCGGGGGCAAGCCTTCTCCTTTTCCCGAGCACCTGTTCATGTCGCCCGAGACCCTGGTGGACACGGCCCTGGCGGCGCTGGACCAGGGCGAGGCCATCTGCTTTCCCACGCTGGGCAGCACGACCGCCTGGCTGGACTTTGACCAATCGCGCGCCAATCTCGTCAAGGCGTTGACGCTCAGCGGCGTGCCGGCGGCGCGCTACCAGGCTGCGGATGCAGGCCAGCCGGCCTGACGGCCGCGCTGCGTCGCCACCCCGGATTCCCGTACTCCTCTTTTTTTGCCCCCGGAGAAAGCCATGCCCCTGTGGAAGATCTACCACCCCGAAAACGCCTTCAGCGATGAAGACAAACAGGCCATCGCCCAGCGCATCACGGCCGTCTACGGCGACCTGCCGCGCTTTTACGTGGGCGTGGTGTTCGAGGCCGTGGCGCGCACTTCGTTCTTCATCGGCGGAGAGCCTGCCGACGATTTCGTGCGCATCTCCGTGGACCACATCGCGCGGCAGATCCGCGACGAGGAGACCAAGACACGGTTCCTCGAAGGCGTGCGGCGGCAGCTGTCCCCCTTCATTGCCGACCGTGGCCTGCGCTGGGAGATGCATGTGGACGAGACGCCCTTCAGCCTGTGGAGCATCCAGGGCCTGCGCCCGCCCGTGCCGGGCACGCCCGAGGGGGAGAAGTGGCGCCTGGACAATCGGCCCTCTCCCCTCTGAGGACCTGCCTGCATCTCAGCGCAGCGACAGCCCCGCCGACTGGATCGCGCGGGCGTAGCGCGGGCGCTCGCTTTGCAGGCTCTGGCCCAGGTCGGCCGGGGAGCCGCCCGCCACCTTGAAGCCCATGTGCTCCAGCTGCGCGCGCACATCGGGCGCCTGCAGCACGGTCTGCAGGTCGCGGTTGATCTTGGCGACGATGGGCGCAGGCGTGCCGGCCGGGGCGAAGTAGCCCTGCCAGCTTTCCACCGAGAAGCCGGGCACGCCGGCCTCGGCCATGGTGGGTACCTGGGGCAGGGCGTCGGAGCGGTAGGGCGTGGTCACGGCCAGGGCGCGCAGCTTGCCGGCGCGCACGTACTCGGTCACGGCGGCCAGCGTGATCAGCGTGGCGTCGGTATGGCCGCCCAGCACGTCCAGCGCGGCGGGGCCACCGCCCGGGTAGGGAATGTAGTTGACCTTGGCGCCCGTCTCCTGCGTGAGGATTTCATGCGCCACATGGGCAATGCCGCCATTGCCGGGCAGGCCCAGGCTGATGCTTTGCGGCTTGGCCTTGGCGCGGGCCAGGTAGTCGCCCAGCGTGTTCAGGCCCGTGCCGGGGTTGACCACCAGCACCTGCGGATTGACCACGGCCTTGATGATGGGCGTGAAGGCCTTTTGCGTGTCGTAGGGCAGCTGGGCGAACAGCAGGCCGTTGAGCGTGAGGCCTTCGCCCTGCTGCAGCAGGGTGTAACCGTCGGGCGCGGCCTTGGCCACCTTGGCCGCACCGATGGTGCCGCTGGCCCCGGCCACGTTCTCCACCACCACCGACTGGCCCCACAGCGCGGCCAGCTTGTCGGCCAGCGTGCGCGTGAGCTTGTCGGCGCTGCCCCCGGGCGCCACGGGCACGATGATGCGCACCGGCTTGTTCGGAAAGCTGTCGGCCGAGGCCAGGGCCGCAGGCGCGTGCAGGGCCAGGGCGGAGAACAGGGGAAGCAGCAGTGCGCGCAGCGCAGACGGGGTGCGGATCATGGGAGTGCCGGAGTGCAGAGAGTCGATGCCCGCAGTCTGGGAGGCTCCTGGCGCGGCGTGAACTAAGCATTGCGGCTATGCATATGCGGCTGCCGCACAACGTGCGTCACGCTTGCGCCACGCATGCGCGCGCAGTGCCCAAAGCTCATATCCATATCTGCAATGCGTCGTTGGCGCCAGGGCGGGAGAGGCCTAACTTCGTGTCCTCCCGCGAACGTCCCCCCAGGCACTCCCATGACACAGACCCATCTCTCCATCGACTTCAGCGGCAGCGACGTGGCCAGCCGCCGCGCAGCCGCCATCACCGGCTTCATCGCCACGGCCCGGCGCCTGCTCCCCGATCCCGAGCGGGCCACGCCCGAGCAACTGCAGGCCGTGGCCCGCGAGCTGGAGGCGCTGGGCCTGCAGCGCGAACTGTTCCCGCACGCGCACTTCCCCGTCTCGTCAAGCAACCCGGCCCAGGTCTACCGGCTCAGCGAAGACCTGGGCGGGCGCTATGCGCTGTACCTGTCCACCGGCCTGCCGGGCAAGTCCCAGCCGCCGCATGACCACACCACCTGGGCCATCATCGCGGGCGTCGAAGGCGTGGAGCGCAACGTGTTCTTCACACGCGGCAAGACCGACGACCCGCTGCGCGACACCCTGGCGGTGGGGCGCAGCGTCGATGTGGGCAGCGGAACCTCGGTGGTGCTCACGCCCACCGACGTGCACACCATCGAGCTGATCGGCGAGGAGCCCGGCCTGCACCTGCACTTCTACGGGCGCGGCCTGGAGCGCATGCCCGAGCGCGTGGTCTTCGAGAGCCTGGAGGGCGGCAGCTTCCGCACCTTCGGCCCGCCCAAGTCCATTCGCCATGCGCTGGTCACGCCCGCCGCGCTCCGGCAGGCCCTGGCCGACGGCGAGGAAATCGCCGTGCTCGACGTGCGCGAGGCCGGTGTCTTCGCGCACCGCCACATCCTGTTCGCGGCGCCGGCCCCGGCCTGGCGGCTGGAGCAGCTCATCGACCGCCTGGTGCCGCGCCGCGGCACGCGCATCGTGCTGGTGGATGGCGACGGCACGCTGGCCCATGAAGCCGCCGCCAAGCTCGTGCGCCTGGGCTGGCCCAATGTCTCCGTGCTGGAAGGCGGCACCGAAGGCTGGGCGGCCGAGGGGCTGGAAATCTTCAGCGGCACCAACGTGCCCAGCAAGGCCTTCGGCGAAGTCATCGAGCATGAAAAGCACACGCCCTGGATCACCTCGGACGAGCTGGGCGCGCGCGTGCAGCGCGGCGACAACATCGTCGTCGTCGACAGCCGCACCCCCGAGGAATTCGCGGCCTTCAGCCTGCCCTTTGCGCTCAGCGTGCCGGGGGCCGAACTGGTCTACCGCATCGGCGAAATCGCCCCGGACCCGCAAACCCTGGTCGTCGTCAACTGTGCGGGCCGCACGCGCTCCATCGTGGGCGCGCAGACCCTGATCGATGCCGGCATCCCCAACCAGGTCGTCTCGCTGCGCAACGGCACCATGGACTGGCTGCTCACCGGCCGCAGGCTCGCCCATGGCCGCCGCACCCCGCTGCCCGAGCCCGGCGCCATCGCCCTGGCCACCGCCCGCGAACGCGCAGCCAGCGTGGCGCAGCGCGCGGGCGTGCAATCCATTGATGCGGCCGAACTGGCCCGCTTCGAGTCCGAAGCCACCGAACGCACGCTCTACCGCTTCGACGTGCGCACCCGCGAGGAATACCAGGCCGGTCACCTGCCCGGCTGGCGCTGGGCGCCGGGCGGCCAGCTCGTGCAGGCCACCGACGAATACGCGGCCACGCGCGGCGCACGCATCGTGCTGGCCGACTGGGACGGCGTGCGCGCCCTCACCACCGGCGCCTGGCTGGCCCAGCTGGGCTGGGAAGTCTTCACCTACGTTCCGCCCACGCTGGCCACCCTGGAGGTCGGCGCCGAACCCGTGCGCGTGCTCGCCTCCCACGCGCCTGCGCCCCAGCTGTCCGTGCAGCAGGCGCAGGAACTGCTGGGCGAAGGCCGGGCCATCGTCTTCGACGTGGACAGCCGCCCCGCCTTCGAGAAGCAGCACATCGCCGGTGCGCGCTTTGCCGTGCCTGATCGTCTGCCCTCCTTCGTGCAGGCCCTGCCGCCGGCCCAGGTCGTGGTGCTGACCTCGCCGGACGGCGTGCTGGCGCGCAGCGTGGCGGCCGAACTGGCGGCGCGCACGGGGCGCGATGTGCGCTCCGTCGTCGGCGGCACTTCTGCCTGGGCTGCTGCCGGGCTGCCGCTGGGGCAGGGGGATGCGGATGTGCTGACGGGGGATGATGACCAGTGGTACAGCCCTTATGCGCATCGGGATCTGGGGTTGAGGGATGCGGGGTTTCGGGCTTATCTGGATTGGGAGTTGGGGTTGGTGGGGCAGTTGGAGAGGGATGGGTGGGCTGCTGAGATTCGGCTGGTGCCTGTCTGAGTTGCTTTTTTTGTCCCTGCCGGGTGGTTGTTTTTCGAGGCCGGGTCTCGGCCCGGCAGCCGACTCCCTTTCTTATCGCGCGATAAGAAAGGAAGCAAAGAAGCGCGCCCCGCACTGCCCACGACCCTTCGCTTCGCTGCGGGCGACCTGCGTTGGGCGGGATGCGGGGTGCGCCGTGAAACTCGTTGCGCGCTGCGCGCTTCACTCAAACATCACGGCGAGCTAGACAACGAAGCAAGCCTGTCCTTCGGCAGGCTTGCCACCCCGCATCCCGCCCAACGCAGGCGTGGGCAGAAGGGGGGGAGGCTGTGGAACAGCCAACAGCCAACAGCCAACAGCCAACAGCCAACAGCCAACAGCCGGCGCCATCACTGCGTTCGGCTTCAAACCAGGGGCCGAGCGAAGCGAAGGCCCGGGCAAACTCCCCGTATGTCAGCGCCTGCGGCGTGGTGGTTGCGGGGTGGCAGTCCTGCCGAAGGACAGGACTGCTTCGTGATCTGACTTGCCGTGATGTTTGAACGTAGCGCGCAGCGCGAAGAGAGTTTCACGGCGAACCCCGCAACCGCCACGACGCAGGTTGCCCCGCAGCGAAGCGAAGGGGTCGCGGACATTCGGGTCGCCTTCTTTGATCTGACCTTTCTTGGCGAATCAAGAAAGGGCAGTCGGCTGCCGGGCCGAGACCCGGCCTCTGTCGCCAGAGGCGCGACAGAGTCAAAAAGGAAGCTCAGGCAGCCAACCTGAACCGCTCCACCACCCCCCCAAACCCCCTCTCCAGATCCGCAATCAGATCCAAAGGATCCTCCAGCCCCACATGCAGCCGCACCACAGGCGCAGTCCCCGTCCACACACTGTGCTCCCGCAACCGCTCAGGCTGCGCCACCAGGGCCAGGCTCTCGTACCCACCCCAGGAAGCCCCCTGTGCAAACTGCCGCAACGAGTCAACGAACACGGCGCCGGCACCGGCGTCCACCCCTTCGGCAAACGCGAATGACACCAGCCCGCTGGCCCCGCTGAAGTCCCGCTTCCACAGCGCATGGCCGGGATCGGAGGGCAGGGCCGGGTAGAAGACGCGGCCGACCTGGGGCTGCTGCTCCAGCCACTGGGCGATTTCGGTGGCGTGGCGCTGGTGCTGGGCCAGGCGCACGGGCAGGGTGCGCAGGCCGCGCAGTGCCAGGTAGGCGTCGTCGGCGCCTATGGTCAGTCCCAGGGCCTCGTAGGCGGTGGATATCTTCTTCGACAGCGCGGGGCCGTCGGTGATGACGATGCCCTGCATCACGTCGGAGTGGCCGGCGATGTACTTGGTCGCGGCCTGGATGGAGAGGTTGGCGCCGTGCTCCAGGGGCTGGTAGAACCAGCCGCCGCTCCAGGTGTTGTCGGTGGCCACGGCAATGCCGTGCTGGCGCGCCACGGCGGCCAGGGCGGGCAGGTCCAGCACCTCGTAGAGCAGGGAGCTGGGCGATTCCAGGTAGACCAGGCGGGTGTTGGGGCGGATCTTGCCGGCCAGATCGTCGCGCGAGGGCGAGAAGTACTCCAGCGTGATGCCCAGGCGCTGCAGCAAGGTGGCGTCCACGCGGCGCACGGGCGAGTAGACGCTGTCGGCCACCAGGGCATGGTCGCCGGGCGAGAGCAGGGCGATGAGCACCAGGGTGATGGCGGACAGGCCCGAGGGCGTGAGAAAGGCGCGGTGCCCGCCCTCCAGCGCGACCACGGCGTCTTCCAGCGCGCGGTGCGTGTCCAGGCCGTGGCGGCCGTAGGAGGCCACGCGCTCGCCGGCCTCGCGGCGGTGGTGCAGGTCGGCGTAGGCGGCGCTGTCGGCAAAGCGCACGGTGCTGGTGCGCACCACGGGCACGTTGACGGGGCCGGAGCCGCCCTGCAGCGGCGGCGTGCCTGCGTGCAGCAGGCGGGTCGACGGGCCCAGGGGCCGGTGCTTGTCTTGGGGGATGCTCATGCCACGGCCTCGCTGGGACGGAAGTAGGCGGCGTTGTAGTTCTTGACTTCGCCGGTGTCGGGGTCGATGGCCACGCGGCCGCTCAGGGTTTCCAGCGGTTGGCCGTAGAGATGGAAGTGCAGCGTGGGCTGCTCGCCCACCACGGCAATGCTGTGGATGTCATCGGGCAGGAAGGCGATGGAGGCGCCCGGCTGCACGGTGAATTCGCGCGCCAGGTGGATGCTGGCGCGTGCGGGGTCGCTGCGGTCGTCCGTGCGCTCGTAGAGGCGGTTGAGCTCCTGGCCTTCGACGGCAACGATCACGGCCCAGGTCGTGTGGTTGTGCGGGGCCGTGGTCTTGCCGGGGTTGATGGAGTTCAGGTAAAGGGCCAGGCCCGCATCGCCATCGGCCGGGTTGAGGCGGTAGCGCGTGGAGGCGCCCACGCCCTCGGTCTGCGCGGGCGGGGGGAAGTCCGCGCGGCTGAACAAGGCCTTGTGCGCGGCCAGCTGCTCCAGGCGTGCGGTGATGGCCGACAGGGTGCTGCGGTCGGGCGCGCCGGCCTGCAGCAGCTGGCGCACGTCGGCCAGGGCGGCGTCCACGGCCTGGCGGCGCAGGGCGGCGGCGTCTGTATGGATGCCTGTATCTGCGCCTGTGCCGGCCGGGGTTTCAGTCGTTGTTTCTGCGGTCATGGGATGTGCTCCTGGAGGTGGGGGATCAAAGGGCAAAGCGCAGGCTGTTGAAGGGCAGCGGCGCTGTGGCCGGTGTGGCCGGGGCGGCTGGCGCAGGCCTGGGCCGTGCACCATCGCCCAGGGCGCGCTGCAGGAATTCGCGCGTGCGCTCGCTGCGCGGGCTGCCGAAGATCTGGGCGGCCGGGCCGTGCTCGACGATGCGGCCGGCCTCGGTGAAATACACCTGGTCGCTGACCTCTTCGGCAAAGCGCATTTCGTGCGTGACCAGCACGCAGGTCATGCCGTCCCTGACCAGGTCGCGGATCACGGTCAGCACCTCGCCCACGGTCTCGGGGTCCAGGGCCGAGGTCACTTCGTCGAACAGGATCAGCTCGGGCCGCATGGCCAGGGCGCGCGCAATGGCCACGCGCTGCTGCTGGCCGCCGGACAGCTCGCCGGGGTAGGCGGATTCCTTGTGGTCCAGGCGCACCTTCTGCAGCAGGGCGCGGGCCTCGCGCTCGGCCGTGGCGCGGTCGCGGCCGACCACGCGCGTGGGGGCGATGACCAGGTTCTCCAGCACCGACAGATGGGGGAACAGGTTGTACTGCTGGAAGACGAAGCCCACGCGCTTGCGCAGGGCGATCAGCTCGGCCTCGGTGCGCAACTGGTCCACGCGCGTGCCCGCCACCGAGATGGCGCCGCGCTGGGGCCGCAGCAGGCCGGTGATGCAGCGCAGGATGGTGGACTTGCCCGAGCCCGAGGGCCCGATGATGGTCACCGCCTCGCCGCGCCGCACCTGCACGTCGATGCCCTGGAGCACCTGGTTGTCGCCAAAGGACAGGTGTACATCCTGCAGTTGGACCAGTGCGGGCGCCGTGCCTGCTGGGGCATCGGCAGTGGCGAGTTGGGAGAGAAAGGAGTCAGTGGCGTTCATGGCGTCGCTCCAGGGCGCGGGTGGCGCGGGCAATCGGATAGCAATAGGCGAAAAACAGCGCGAGCAGCGTGAAGTACACAAGGATGGTGAAGTCCGTGCGTGCCACGGTGTTGCTGGCGATCTGGGCGGTGTCCACCACGTCGTGCACGCCCACCAGCGAGGCCAGCGAGGTGCTCATGGTGATGCTGGCGTAGAGGTTCATCCACGGCGGCAGCATGCGGCGCACGCACTGCGGCAGCACGATGAGGCGGAAGATCTCGCTGCGGCGAAAGGCCAGCGACTGGGCCGCCTCCCACTGCGCGCTGGGAATGGACTGGATGGCTCCCCGGAAGATCTCGGCCACGTTGGCGCTGGTGGGCAGGGCCAGGCCCAGCACCACCTTGACCCAGTCGGGGAACGGAAAGGTCCAGCCCACCAGCTTCAGCTCGAACGGGAACACATAGGTGGTGAAGTAGATGAGCACCAGGATGGGCGCATTGCGAAACAGCTGCACATACCAGCGCACGCCCGTGCGCACGGCCGGCGTGGGCGACAGCGACAGGGCGCCCAGCACCAGGCCGGCCACGGTGCCGATGGCCACGGCCAGTACGCTGATCTCGATGTTGACCAGGAGGCCGCGCAGCAGCGCGGGCAGCCATTTCCACAGGTGCACGAAGGCGGGCGGTGCGCTGTCCGTGGCGGCCCAGCAGGCGCACAGGGCCAGCAGTGCGGCGCCCGCGATCAGCCAGGGGCTGCGCGACGCGCGCAGCAGGGCGGCGGGCAGCAGGCGGGGCGCGGCGCCGGTGTTCAGGGTGGCTTCATTGGCCATAGCCGGGCATCCTCAGGTGTTGTTCCAGCCAGCGGCCCGCCAGGCTGACCAGCCAGGTCAGCAGGCCGAACCACAGCAGGATGAGCAGCAGCAGCTCCAGCACGTTGTCGCGCTGCGACCAGATCATGATGGACTCGTAGGTCACGTCGCCCACGGCGATGGCCGAGGCCACGGCCGTCATCTTCACCAGGTCCACCAGGTTGTTGGTCAGCGAGGGCAGGGCAAAGCGCACGGCCAGCGGCAGCTGCACGCGCACCAGCAGCTGGCGCTGCGAAAAGCCCAGCGAGCGCGCTGCCTCCAGCGTGGTGGCGGGCACGGCCTCGATGCCGGCGCGCAGCGCCTCGGCATGGAACACGCCCTTGTGCAGCGAGACCACGATCACCACCCAGACAAAGGGCGTGAGAGGGTTGTTGCCCGCGCCCCAGTCGCGCAGTTGCTGGGTGATCAGCATGTTGAGCACCAGGAAGGCGCAGTACAGCTGCACCAGCGTGGGCGTGTTGCGCGTGACCTCCACAAAGGCGCGCGCAGGCCGTGCCAGCCAGGCACGGCCCGAGGTCAGGGCCGCCGCCAGCGCCACGCCGGCCGCCAGGCTGCCGGCAATGGTCAGCAGGGCCAGCTGCACGGTCACGAACATGCCGCGCACAAAGGCCTGGCGCTCGGACACATCCAGCACGAAGGCGTAGTTCAGGCCCAGGCCCTTGAGCGCTTGCACGCCCTGGGCAAGCAGGCTGTCGTTCATGGCACGGCCTCCAGGGCGGCCGGCTGTGCATGCGCTTGCGCTTGCGCAGCGGGGTCTTTCAGCGCGGCCACGGCGCGTGCGATGCGGGCCGTGGCCTCGACCAGCACCTCGTCGCTGGCGGCCGTGGAGATGCGGAAGTAGGGCGACAGGCCGTAGGCCCCGCCATCCACGGCAGCCACGCCTTCGGACTCCAGCAGCCATTCGGTCAGGTCGGTGTCGCTGGCGATGGGCTGGCCGTCCGGGCGCAGGTGGCCTATCAGCGCGCCGCAGTGCACAAAGGCAAAGAACGATCCGCCCGGCGGCAGCAGGGCCAGGCCTGGCACCTGGTCCAGCGCCTGGGTGACCCGTTGCGCGCGCCGCGCATAGGCGTTGCGGGCCTGCTGCACAAAGCTCTGGTCGGGCGACTGCAGCGCCGCCGCGGCTGCGGCCTGGGCCACGGAATTGGGGCCTGACGAGGCCTGCGACTGGATCACCACCATGGCCTGCACCAGCGCGGCCGGGCCTGCGCCCCAGCCGATGCGCCAGCCGGTCATGGCATAGGTCTTGGAGACGCCGTTGACCAGCAGCGTGCGCTCGCGCAGGTCGGGGGCCACGGCCAGCCAGTGCGCGGGGGCCTGGGGCGTGAACCAGATGTGCTCGTACAGCTCGTCCAGCAGCACCAGAACCTGCGGATGAAGGCGCAGCACCTGGGCCAGGGCGGCCAGTTCCTCGCGGCTGTAGACGGCGCCCGAGGGGTTGCCCGGCGTGTTCAGCACCAGCCAGCGCGTGCGCGGCGTGATGGCGGCCTGCAGCGCGGCCGGCGTGAGCTTGAAGCCCTGCTCAATGCCGCAGTCCACGATGACCGGCGTGCCGTCGTTCACGCGCACGATGTCGGGAAACGAAGGCCAGTACGGCGCGGGCACGATGACTTCGTCACCCGCATCCAGCGTGGCCGCCAGCGCGTTGTAGATCACCTGCTTGCCGCCGTTGCTGACGATGATCTGCCCGGCGTCGAAGTCCAGGCCGTTCTCGCGCCGGTACTTGGCGCTGATGGCCTGGCGCAGCGCGGCCGTGCCGGGCGTGGGCGTGTACTTGGTTTCGCCACGGGCCAGGGCCGCGATGGCGGCCTGCTTGATGGGCTCGGGCGTGTCGAAGTCGGGCTCGCCCGTGGTCAGCGCAATGATGTCGCGGCCCTGGCGGGCCAGGGCCGTGGCCCGCGCGCTGGCCGCGGCATTGGGCGAGAGCCTGACGCGCTGCACGCGCTGCGAAAGGGGAAAGGGCGTGGTCATGGCGTGGGGCCTTCCTGGAATGCGGCGGCTGGCGTTGGAGAAACCTGCGGCAAGTCGTGCAGCAAATCGTCCGGCAGGGCTTGCAGCACCTTGCCGGGATTGAGCAGGCCCAGCGGGTCGAAGGCCTGCTTGAGACGCCGCATGAGCTGCAGCTCCACGGCGCTCTTGTAGCGGGGCAGCAGGTCGCGCTTGGTCTGGCCCACGCCGTGCTCGGCGCTGATGGAGCCGCCGTGGGCGTGCACGCTGTCGTGCACCACCTCGTGGATGGCGTCTTCCTGGGCAAACAGCTGCGCGGGCGTGCTGTCCGGCGCGTGCGAGACGTTGTAGTGCAGGTTGCCGTCGCCCAGGTGCCCGAAGGCCACGGGCCGCACGGCGCCAAAGCGCGCCTGCAGCAGCGCGGCCGTGGCCGCAAGAAAGTCGGGGATGCGCGAGATGGGCACCGACACGTCGTGCTTGATGTTGCGGCCGTCGCGCCGCTGGGCCTCGCCCAGGGCCTGGTCGCGCAGCCGCCACAGGGTCTGGCTTTGCTGGAGGCTCTCGGCAATGGCGGCATCGGTGACCAGGCCGTCCTCGAAGGCCTGGCCCACCACGCACTCGAAGCGCTGGCGCGCATGGTCCTCGCCCTCGCTGTCGGACAGCTCGATCAGCGCAAACCAGGGCGCCTTGAGCGCCAGCGGTATCGGCTGCTCGGGCACATGGCGGGCTATCAGGCCCAGGGCCGTGTCCGACATCAGCTCGAACGCCGTCAGGCCGGCGCCGAAGCCCGCCCGCGCCTGACTGAGGAAGGCCACCGCATCGCGTATGCAGCCAAAGGCCAGCAGGGCCGTGTGCTGGGCGCGGGGCAGCGGATGCAGGCGCAGCGTGGCCGCCGTGATGATGCCCAGCGTGCCTTCGCTGCCCACATACAGGTCGCGCAGCGCATAGCCGGTGTTGTCCTTGCGCAGCCCGCGCAGGCCGTCCCAGATGTCGCCCTCGGCCGTCACCACTTCCAGGCCCAGCACCAGTTCGCGCGCGTTGCCGTAGCGCAGCACCTGGGTGCCGCCCGCGTTGGTGGACAGGTTGCCGCCAATGGTGCAGCTGCCCTCGGAGCCCAGGCTGAGGGGAAACAGCCGGTCCGCATCGCGCGCTGCCTGCTGCACATGGGCCAGCACGGCGCCGGCTTCCACGGTCAGGGTGTCGTTGTCGGTGTCTATGGCGCGCACGCGGTTCAGGCGCGCCAGCGACAGCAGCACGGCGTGGCCCGAGGCGTCGGGCGTGGCGCCGCCCATCAGCCCGGTGTTGCCGCCCTGGGCCACGATGGGCGTGCGGTGGGCGCGGCACAGGCGCACCAGCTGCGCCACCTGGGCCGTGTCGGCAGGCCGTGCCACGGCCAGGGCCTGGCCCGTGAGGCGGCCATGCTGGTCGGTCAGGTAGCCGGCCGCATCGGCACCCGTGAGCACATGGGCATCGCCCAGGGCGTGGCGCAGCGCGGTGACCAGGTCGGCGGGGCCGGTGATGTGGCCGCTGGTGCTGGTGTTGGTGCTGGTGTGGGTGCTCATGCGGGCGCCTTCCTGAACTTGTCGTGCAGCTGGTGCAGCAGCGGCGTGGGCGTCATGCCGTTGCGCTGCTCCACCTCGATCAGCCAGCCCGTGCGGTGCCAGTCCTGCACGATGCGGTCGATGGCCGCCTGCGTGTCGGACTCGCCCTTGCGCAGCCAGATCACCGAGGGCGAGGGAATGATGTCGGCGGGCGAGACGATCTCGTAGTCCTTCCAGTCCGCATTGCTGGCCACGAGTTCGCGCAGCGTGGGGCTGACATGCACGGCGGCCGCGCAGTTGCCGCCCTTGAGGGCCAGCAGCGACTCGGGCTGGCCCCGGAAGGCCTTGATCTGGGCACCGTATTGATCGGCCAGCGGCTTGGTGAAATTGCTGCCCTGCGACACGCACACGGGCTTGCCGCGCAGGTCGTCCCACTGGCGCACGCCGCTGCCCTTCTTGGCGATGGCGGCGCCGCCGACTTCCTCGAATGGCGTGGGCACGAAGGACAGGATCTCGCTGCGCTCCTGCGTCCACTGCATGTTGGCGATCAGGATGTCCACCTTGCCCTGCTGCAGGAACTGCACGCGGTTGGACGGCTGGACCTGCACGGTCTCCACCCCCACGCCCAGGCCCTTGGCCACGCCTTCGGACAGCTGCACGTTGTAGCCCACGTGCCTTTGCGTGACGGGGTCGATGGTGCCGAACGGCGGCCCCGAAAGCATCACGCCCACCACGATCTTGCCGCGCTGCTTGATGCGGTCCAGCGTGGCGTCGGCATGGGCTGCCAGGGCCGTGAGGGCGAGCAGGGCCGCCAGTGCGGTGCGGGTCGGTTTCATGGCTTGGCTCCCTTGGCGGCGGGCTGGGTTGCCTGCGTCGCCTGCACTTGTGCCTGCGCTGCCGCATACACCGCGAAGTCGTAGGGCGCGCGGTCGAACTGGCCCTTCAGCGCGCGTTCGTGGCGCTCGGCGATCCAGGTGTCGGGCACGCCGCTGGCGCGGGCCACCTTGAGCAGAAAGCCCGTGCGGTGCCAGTCCTGTATGGCCTTGTCCACGAAGGCCTGGGTGTCGGCCTCGCCGCGGCGCGTCCACACCACGGTGGGCGAGGGAATCAACTGGTCCTGCGTGCCCAGCTCGAAGTCCTTCCACTCGGCCGCATTCGGGCCGGTGAGCTTTTCATAGAGGGCGGGCTGGATATGGACCGAAGCCGCGCAGGTGCCGCCCTTGAGCGCCAGCAGCGACTCGGGAATGCCGCGCAGGCCCTTGACCACGGCGCCATAGCTCTCGGCCAGGGGCTTGGCGAAGTTGCTGCCCTGCGACACGCAGGCCACCTTGCCGCGCAGGTCTTCCCAGCGCTTGATGCCGCTGGCCTTGGCCACCAGGGCGCCGCCGCCGATCAGGTCATAGGGCGTGGGCGCGAACGAGAGGATCTCGCTGCGCTCCTGCGTCCACTGGATGTTGGCGATCAACAGGTCCACCTTGCCGCTTTGCAGGAACTGCACGCGCGTGGAGGCCGTCACGGGAACCGTCTCCAGCGGCACGCCCAGGCGGCGCGCGATGTCGGCGGCCAGCTCGGTCTGGTAGCCGCCGGTCTTGCCGGTGGCGGGGTCCAGCACGCCGAACGGCGGGCTGGCGCCATCAATGCCCACGGACAGCTTGCCGCGTTGCTTGATCTTGTCCAGCGTGGCATCGGCGTGGGCGGCACCGGCGCCCAGCAGCAGGGCCAGGGCGGCGGCAAGGGGGGGAAGAAGGCGGGGCATGCGTGAATCCATCAGGGAACGGAAGGCCCGGCCCCGTCTTGCGGGGCCTGGGCCTGGGTGGTCGGAAAAAAAGCAGGGGTGGACCGCCGTGGCGGTCGGCGGTCAGCTGGCGGACTTGAACTTGGCCTGCAGCTCGGGCAGCAGCGGGTTGGCCGGCTCGATGCCCACGCGCTTTTCGGCGGCGATCAGCCAGCCCGTGCGGTGCCAGTCCTGCACCACCTTGTCCACGGCGGCGATGGTGTCGGCCTCGCCCTTGCGGGTCCAGACCACGGAAGGCGCGGGCAGCACCTCGCCGGCGATGGGGGCCGAGTACTGCGCCCATTCGGGGTTGCTGCGCAGCAGCGGGTAGATCAGCGTGCTGTCATGCACGGCGGCCACGCAGTTGCCGCCCTTGAGCGCCAGCAGCGAGTCCGACGAGCTCTTGTAGCCATGCACCTGGGCGCCGTACTCGCTGGCCAGCGGCTTGGCAAAGCTGCTGCCCTGGGACACGCACACGGGCTTGCCGCGCAGGTCTTCCCACCTGGCGATGCCGCTGCCCTTGCGCACGGCGGCAGTGCCGCCCACGCGGTAGAAGGGTGTGGGCGCGTAGCCCAGGGTCTCGGCACGGTCGGGGTTCAGCTCCATGGAGGCGATCAGCAGATCCACCTTGCCGGCCTGCAGAAACTGCACGCGCGTGGCGGTCTGCACCTGGACCAGCTCGGCCTCCACGCCCAGGCCCTTGGCCAGGGCGCGTGCCAGCTCGGGGTTCCAGCCCACCAGCTGCTGGGTGGACGGGTCGATGGAGCCGAAGGGCCCGCCATTGACCAGCACGCCAATGGTGACCTTGCCGCGCTGCTTGATCTTGTCCAGCGTGGCATCGGCCCGGGCCTGGGTGCAGGCCAGGGCCAGCGCGGCGGCGATGAAGGTCAGGGATGCGGAAAGGGTGGCGCGGGGCTGGCGGCGCAGGGTGGGGCTTGTGTGCATGGCGGGAGCGGGGCGGTCGGGACGAACGAAAGATGTGTACGCCTGCATCTTCTGGCCGCCCTTGACCCACGGCAACAAAGCTTTGGGAGCATGTTTATGCGCTTTGCGTCGCTGCATCAGGGTGATCACCAGGGAAATGTGGGCCCGAGGCAGGGCGGGTCGATGGTGTAATCGCGACGGCCGGGGTGCTGCGCCCACCGGCACCTCCCAGCGAGCCCTCTTCCATGCACCAAGCCCTAGCGTCCCTACTCGCCCCTCTCGCCTGCGCTGCCCTGTTGTGTGGCAGCCCCGTGGCCCGGGCCGCCAATCCCACGAGTTCTGGCAATTGCGAGGAAAGCTCCACCAACATGTCCGAGGTGCGCGCCTGCCTGCACGAGCAGAACGTGGCCCTGGTCAATACCGCCTACGTCTCGCTGTCGCTCAAGCTCAAGGCGCGCATGCCCCAGGCTTCGGAAGAGCTGGAAGTGGCGCAGAGAAACTGGGTGCAGTACGCGCGCAGTGCCTGCGAGTTTCTTTCCGAGTTCAACTCGGCCAGCTTTGCCAAGGACGATGCGCGCACCAACTGCTGGAGCGACTTCGCCCGCGCCCGCGCCAAGCAGCTCAAGTCCTGGGAAATGCAGCTGGACAAGAAGCCCTGAGGGCGGGGACGCTGCTCACTGGTAGTTCAGCGTGAAGGTGGCCCTGCCGTTGGCCTGCCCCGTCGTGACTGCCGCAGCGGTCTGCACGTATTTGGCAGTCAGCGGGATCTTGAACTGGGCAACGCCCTGAACGATGGTTCCCGCACTCCATTGGTTGGTGTTGCCAGGCACGTTGGAGTCGGGGCCGTATGCGAGTGCGGTGTCATCCTTCAGTATCTGTATGCCTATTCCGGTGGCAACCGGTTTGCCGCCTGACGTGGCCTGGCTCAAGGTCAGGACGGTGCTCCGATTGCTGGTGTCGTTGGCATCGGTGAGCGTGACGTGGGGGTGCAGAACGCTTGCGGGCGCGCCGCCCTTGCATTCCAGCGTGATGTCGAAGTGCTGGGGGATGGAGGTGGATTGGAGGCCCGTGAATCGCAGGATGGGCACAGCGCCCATGGGTACGGAGATGGCCGAGGCGGCCACCGAGCAGGAGGGACCGACCACCACCCTGGTACGGCCGGACAGGTTGACGTATCCTGCGGTGCAGCCGGGGCACTGGAATCGCATCTCGACGTTCATCCCGGAGCCCGTTAGCGTGCCAGCGGAAACGTTGCCGGTTTTCACCAGCTCGATCCAGACATCCTGGCGGGATGAAGCATTCCAGAAATAACCCAGCGCGCCCGAATTATTTTCTGATTCGGTAGTAATGGGCACGGTTCTGCCACTGGGAGCGCCGGGGCCGCGCCATGTGGCCCACCAGCGGATTCCAATGCCGGGAATATTGGTGCTGTAGACATTATTGTATCCGGGCGTCTTGCTTCCGGATTGAACATTGGCAGCTACAACGGCTTTTTCAACATCGTACTCGAATGCCGTGTTCAGCACTGCTCGCAGATTAAATACGGTTACCGTAGACTTCCATAGCGTCGATCCGTTGGCGTAATTTCCGGGTACTGTTATTTCCTCGGGCAGTGAAATGCTGGAGCTGGTGGGGGAGAATACGCCACCGGCAAAGGCATTGGTGTTCATCGTTGCCGCTGAAAAGGCGATGAGAAATGGAAGGGCGATCAATGCAAGGCGGCGTACTTGCGAAGGAAATGAGGGAATGAAAGAAAAATGCATGATACTGATTCGGTCCATTGCTGAAGTATGATTCTCGAAAATATCACGCAATAGTTTTATCGAACTTTTGAGTGACTAAGGAGGGGGTGGAAATGAAAGCATCGAATCATTCGATGTGTGGCCTCTTAGGTATTTCACACTCTACGCCGAAGATATGAGTTGATGCAATCAGATTGTTCTGAAAATGGAGCGTGGCTCAGTCAAAAGCCGCCCATGCACGCCATTCGTAAAGAGCAAGGCCCGAGTGTCACGCAGCTCGGGCGTGTGGGTTGTCGCGCAGACAAGCCTGGTTCAGTCCGCTCGCGGCCCCGGCGACTGTCGTGAGCGCGCCAGGCCGCTCAGGTGCTGAGAGGTGCGGTCGGAGAAGCGTCCCTGGCACCTCTGGCGGCTTGCCAGAGCGCATCGGCCAGGGCTGTGATCTCAGGGGCCAGGTGCAGGCGTTCCAGCCAGCGGCCCGCAATGCCGCTGGCGCCGTGGAAGGCTCCGGCCAACTGGCCCGTGATGGCTGCCGTGGTGTCGGCGTCATCGCCCAGGTTGGCGGCCTGCAGTACCGCGCCTTCAAAGCTGTCATGCCTCGCAAAGCACCACAGGGCCGCCTCCAGGCTGTCCACCACGTAGCCGCTGCCGCGTATCTGCGTGGCTGGCTTGTTCAGATAGCGGCCACGGGCAATCTCTTGCAGGCGCGGGCTGGCGCTGTCTTGCAGAACGCCGCCCAGGTCCAGAACCTGCGACCGGGGCAGTCCCTGTAGTGCCCGGCACAGCGCCACGGCGAACAGGCGGCAGGCCTGCAGGCATTCAGGTGCCGCGTGGGTGGTGCGTGAGCTGAGTTCAGCCATGCGCTGCACCAGGTCCTCGTCGGGGCCGAAGAACATGGGCACGGGCGCCAGCCGCATCAGGGAGCCGTTGCCGGCCTGGTCCGGGTCGGGCGACCCGGCCAGCGGATCGCCGGTGGCCAGGAAGCGCTGGATGGCCGCCCTGGTGGCCATGCCGATGTCAAAGCAGTTGCCGGTGGAGCTCCAGTAGCCCCATTCGTACCAGTTGGCATAGCGCGCCATCTGGTCCTGCGGGTCGCAGCCGCCGCGCTGGAGCAGGCTTTCGGCCAGGCACAGGGCCATGGAGGTGTCGTCGGTCCACTTGCCTGCGGGCAGCGAGAAGGGGCCGCCGCCCACCATGTCGGTCAGCGGCGCAAAGCTGCCGCGCGGCTGGAATTCCAGCGTCGTTCCCACGGCATCGCCACAGGCCAGGCCCAGCAGGGCACCACGGTATCGGTCCAGCGTGTCCATGGCCATGCCTGTGCTCGCGCTCATGGTCGGTCAGGAGCGGTGCTGCGCAGCCGCGCGCGCACCTGCATGAGGGCAAAGCCCAGCAGGTTCAGGCCCTGCCAGCGCGCGGGGTCGGTGGCTCGCACATCGTCGGCTGCCAGGCCGATGCCCCAGATGGCGTCCACGGGGCTGGCCTCCACCAGAACCCGGTCGCCCGTGTTCAGCAGATAGCCGGCCAGGGCCGGGTTCTGGGAGAACTTGGCCTCGTTGGCGCGCACCACGATGCCCATGCGCGCGGCCACCCAGGCCGCTTCATCGAAGCCCTGGATGCCACGCCCCAGCTTCTTGGCCTCGCCCGGCGTGCGGCAGCGCACGATGGCGGCGTGCGCCGCCTCGTCGCCAAACAGCCGCGCCTTGCCCGCCATCATGAAATGCTCGGCCGTGGGGTAGTGCTGGCCATCGACCTCGAAGCCCGCCTCGAACCACTGGCTCATGCAGGTCTTGCCGATGGAGCCATCGGCCGCAGGCTGGTGGCCCCAGAACGGCAGGAAGCGCGGGGTGAGACCCTGGGCCATGGCGTGCTGGAGGTCTTGCAGGGAGGCGATGTGGTCTGTGGTGGTCATACGGAGTTCTCAGGTGCGCAATTCTTCCTGTCGAGCCGCACGTAGACGCGCTCCACGGGAGTCATGAGCATCGGATTTCCATCCTGGGCATGGGCCCGCTGCTCGATGACGAAGGATGTCATGTCAATGACCTCCAGCAGTTCCTCCGTGGCGAAACTGCGTAGCAGCTTGCCACGCAAGCCCAGCTGGATGGCACGCAACGGCAGCTTGGCGCCGCTGGGGGCATGGTCCGGATCCCATTGCTGGCGCACCTCGGAGGTGGCCACCGCTTGCTGCCACTCGGGCAGGCCAGCGTAGAGCCGGGGGTTGAAGGTGGAAGGTACGGCGGCATCCAGCAGGCTCTCGAAGAAAGTCCGGCGTATGCGCAGGCCGAGGATGACTTCCTGGCCGGCCTTGGTCGCCCAGCCGCAGCGATACATCATCCAGAGGAAATTGGGCTTGATCCAGCTCATGCGCGCGAAGCTGAAGTCCGGGCCGCCGAACCGGCCATGCTCCAGCGCGTGAAGGCCGATGGCCGGGCTATAGGCCTGGTAGACCACCACGGTGGAGTCGTCGTAGTGGGCGAGGATGTGCTCTCCCTCGGAAGGCCAGGTGGCAGATTGCTGCAGGTAGGGTGCTGTTGCGAGATTCATGGTCTGTTCGTTGTCGTTGTCGTTGTCGCTGTCGTTGTCGTTGTTGTTGTTGTTGTTGTTGTTGTTGTTGTTGTTGTTGTTGTTGTTGTTGTTGTTGTAGGTGTTCTGAGGACGCTGCGCCACGCTGCAGGGCCGGTCCTTCACACCACCAGGCAGCCCTGCCGATCCGACAGGCCGATGGTGGCCTGCATGCCCGCCGTGAACTGCAGGTAGTCGGCCTCCATGCCGTCCGAGAAGATGACGCCATGGTCGGGCATGCGCGAGCGCAGGGTCAGCGGCTGGCCGGCGGTGACCTGGCCGTAGACCAGTTCGGCCGTGGAGGAGCGGCTGGGAAAGGGCTCGCGCACGGCGAAGTCCAGGCGTGGCGCATCCCAGGCGAAGGGCTGGTAGTCGAAGTCGGTGGACGCGCCGCGCACGGCGCGGGCAATGCCCATAGATCCCGTGACGATGCTCTTGATCCAGGCCGACGAGCCCAGCCCCGTGGCGACGATGAGGCCGGAGGACGACTGGGATTCCTGCCGGTCGCCCAGCGCGATGTCGTACAGGGCGGAGGTGTGGCTGCGCGGGCCGATGAACAGGTCGTTGGCGGCGCGCAGCACCTGGCCGTCGCTCAGGCGTGCCTCGGCCAGGGTGACGGCGCGCGTGGGACGGCGGTTGGCGGCCACGTCGCCCAGCAGGGCGGCCAGGTCGGCGGGGGCGAAGGGCAGCAGCAGGCCGTCCCAGCGCGCGGGCTCGGGGTTGACGCCGATGAGCGGCTGGCCGTCCAGGTATTTCATGGTGTTGGCCACCATGCCGTCCTGGCCCAGCGCCACCACGATGTCGTCGGCGCCGAAGACGAAGTTGGGCACCAGGGCGCGGTCCACGATCTGGTAGCGGCCGCGTGCCTCCAGCGCCTGCACCACGGCCTGCAGGGCGGCGGCGTAGGCGGCGCTTTCGCGCAGGTAGTCGCCGAAGTCGGCACCCAGGTGCTCGATGTAGAAGCGCGCCTGGGACAGCGTGTGGTACCTGGCCACCAGCTCATCGAGCCGCGTGCGCCGCACCACCAGCACGGTCTTGCGTTCATTGGCGTTCACGGCGGCTCCTTGCGGGTTCGGGATCGGCCACGGCGGCTGCATGGCCTGCACCGGCGCCCATGAGCGACTGCAGCAGCTCGGGCGAGACGTTGAGCTGGCCGATGCGCTCGGCCTTCTCGGCAATGCCGCCAAAGGCCTGGGCGATGAGCTGGCCCGGCTGCATGCCCACGGCGGCCAGCGATTGCACGATGCGCGGATCGGCCTTTTCCAGGGCCTGCATGACGGCGCCCACGCGGTAGGCCTCGGCCTCGGCCAGGGTGCGGCTGTTGGCGGCCTGGCCTTCGACGAAGTCGCGGCGGCTGGTCTCCAGCGCCACGTCGGCGGACATCTGTTCGGCGCGCAGCTCGTTTTCCTTGCGCATCTGGGCGGCCTTGGCTTCCAGCTGGGCCTCGCGGATCTGGCGCTTTTTCTTTTCCACGGCCACATCGGTATCGAGCTCGTTCTGGCGGATGGCGCGCTCGTTTTCCACGGCAGCCATGCGGCGGGCATAGACGGCGTCGTCCGCAGCCTTGAGGTTGGACTCGCGCGCCTCGGCCTCCAGGGCGCGGGCGATGTCGGGCGTGGGTTTGACGGCCATGACCGAGACGCCCAGGATCTCCAGCCCCAGCGCCTCGATCTCGGGCTGGGCGGCCAGCTCCTGCTGGGCCGTGCGCGCAATGAGTGCCGAGGAGCGCAGCGCCTGCTTGAGCTCCAGCGCCTGCACGGCCTGCTGGATGATGACCTCGGCCTGCATGGTCACGCGGTCGCCCAGGCGCTGCGGGTCTTCGGACAGGTATTTCTGGCCGTCGCGTGCCAGGGAGAAGTCCATCAGCGTGGCGGTCTGGCGCGGTGTGCTGATGCGGTAGGTGACCTGGCCCTGCACGGTGACGCTCTGGAAGTCGGCCGTCACCAGCTCCAGCATGAAGTGGCAGTCCTGGCTGCCCACGGGCACCGCGACCAGGGTGGTGGTGGGGGCGTAGTAGAAGAAGGACTGGCCCGCACCCTCGCGCACCACCTTGCCGGCGCGGAACTGCATGAGGTGGACCGTGGGTTGGGACTTGATGAAACGGATGCCGAACATGGTGCTTCTCCTTTTAAGTTGTTCTATACAACTCGTATGGGTTGTATAGTGCAACTTAAAATCCGGCACGTCAAGCACAATCCATCCCATGGCTGAAAAAAATTCCCCATCCCCGCAGGGCGCGCTGGACTTCCCGCGCCCGTTCACCACGGTGGACGTGGTCATCTTCACGGTCGCAGACGATGCCCTGCAGGTGCTCCTGGTGCAGCGCCCCACGGCGGGCAGCGAGCCGTTCCCGGGGCTGTGGGCGCTGCCCGGCGGTTTTGTGGATGTGCGCCAGGACGCAGACCTGCTGGCCTGCGCGCGGCGCAAGCTGCTGGACAAGACGGGTGTGGACAGCCCCTACCTGGAGCAGCTGGGAAGCTGGGGCGGCGCGGCGCGCGACCCGCGTGGCTGGTCGGCCACGCATGTGTATTTCGCGCTGATCCCGGGCCATGACCTGATCCTGGCCAAGGGCGCGAATGCGGCCGATGTGTCGTGGTTTGCCGTCGATGAACTGCTGCGCGCGCCTGCGCTGGCCTTCGACCACGGCGAGATCCTGCGCGCAGCGGTGGAGCGGCTGCGGGGCAAGGTGGAATACACCTCGCTGCCGGCCTTTCTGCTGCCCGAGCCTTTCACACTGCCGCAGCTGCAGCAGGCCTACGAAGTGGTGCTGGGCCGCCCCGTGGACAAGAGCGGTTTTCGCACGCGCATGATGGCGGCCGGCTTTCTGGTGGAGGCCGGCCAGGTGGAGGGCACGTCACGCCGCCCCGCCATGGGCTACCGCCTGGCCGACCGCAGCGCGCCCGTGGTGTTTCCGCGCACCTTCAGCCCGCGGGGGTGAGGGCGGCCTTCGATCAGGGCCAGGATCAGGATCAGGCGCCCAGCAGGCTGCAAAAGCGCTGCATGTCCACGTTGCCGCCGCTCAGGATGATGCCCACGCGCCGGCCGCGCAGCTCCTCGCCTTTCTGGCGCGCGGCGGCCAGGCCCAGGCAGCCGGTGGGCTCGACCACGAGCTTCATGCGCGTGGCCAGGAAGCCCATGGCATCGACCAGCTCGGCATCGCTGGCGGTGAGGATGTCGGTCACGTCGCGCTGGATGATGGGGAAGGTGATGCCGCCCAGGTGCTGGGTCTGGGCGCCGTCGGCAATGGTCTTGGGGGTGTCTATGTGGACGATGCGGCCTGCGCGCAGCGACTGCTGGCCGTCGTTACCGGCCTCGGGCTCCACGCCGTAGAGCGCGCACTCGGGGCTGAGCGCACGCGTGGACAGGGCGGTGCCCGACAGCAGGCCACCGCCGCCCAGCGGCACGAAGAGGGCGTCCAGCGGGCCGGTTTCCTCCAACAGTTCCTTGGCGGCCGTGCCCTGGCCGGCCAGCACGTCGGCATGGTCGTAGGGCGGGATCAGGGTCAGGCCATGGCGCTCGGCCAGGTCGCGGCCGATCTGCTCGCGGTCTTCGGTATAGCGGTCGTAGACCACCACCTGGCCGCCATAGCCCTTGGTGGCCGCCACCTTGGCGGCGGGCGCGTCATGCGGCATGACGATGGTGGCGGGAATCTCCAGCAGCCGCGCTGCCAGGGCGATGGCCTGGGCGTGGTTGCCCGAGGAAAACGCCACCACGCCGGCCTTGCGCTGCGCGGCGCTGAAGCGAGACAGGGCGTTGAAGGCGCCCCGGAACTTGAAGGCGCCCATGCGCTGCAGGTTCTCGCACTTGAGGAAGACACGGGCGCCCAGCGCCTCGTCCAGCGTGCGCGAGGTGAGCACGGGCGTGCGGTGGGCATGGCCCTGGATGCGTTGGGCCGCTGCGGCCACGTCGTCGTAGGTGGGAAGGCTTGTCATCGGTACGGGAGAGAAGGGGTTGCAGACCGGCGGGGTGCCGGGACCTACTTGGCGTAGCTGTAGACCGTGGCGCGCGACACGCCCAGGTGGGCGGCAATGGTCTCCATGGAGCGGCGAAGGTCCAGCAGGCCGTCGCCCTTGAGTTCACGGACCAGGGCGCGCCGCTCCTCGGGCTTGAGGGCGCGCGGCGTGGTCGCCAGGCGCGCCGCGAACTGGTCGATGCGGGCGCGCACCGTGTCGGCACCGGCCCCGGCGCCCATGGGTGCCAGCATTTCGCGGGCCGGCGTGTCGCCGCTGACGGCGGCAAAGCGGTTGAGCATGCTCTGGAAGCCCTGGAACATCGTCAGGTCCACATTCATGCACAGGGCGGCGATGTAGCGGCCCTCGGAGTCGCGGATGCCGATGGACGTGCTCTTGGCCTGGCGGCCATCGGCGAACTGGTTGGGGTAGTTGGCGATGACCTGCTCGTAGCCGGGGTCCTGGATGCGGGCCAGGCCCAGCTCGGTCGCGCCCTGGCCGACCTCGCGGCCCGAGAGATTGTTGTGGATGGCCAGCACCGCATGGGACGGGTCGAGCAGGTCATGCACCACCACCTCGCAGAACGGGGCAAGGGTCTGGCCCAGGCCTTCGGCGATCTTGGCCACCTGTTCCAGCAGTTGGCGCTGCTCGGGAGTGCGTTGTGTCATATTGGACATTTTGTTTTGAATTGGACAAAATGTCAAAACCCAGGCGACCTGCCTTCTTGTCCGTTTCTTGTGCTCCCTGCCATGTTCGACACCCTTGTTCACCTGCTGCAATCCCAGGACGCGCGCTTTCGCGTGATCGAGCACCCTGCCGAGGGCCGCTCCGACCTCGTCGCCGAAATCCGGGGCACCGCCCCCGGCCAGGGCGCCAAGGCCATGCTCTGCAAGAGCCGCGATGCGTCCGGTGCGGGCGATCCCCAGCTGTTCCTGGCCGTGCTGCCCGGCGACCGCAAGCTGGACTTCAAGCGCCTGGCCCAGGCCGTGGGCGTGCGCAAGGCCACGCTGGCCTCGCCAGAGGAGGCCCAGGCCGCCACCGGCTGCGTGATGGGATCGGTGCCGCCGTTCTCCTTCAACCCGCAGGTGCGCCTGGTGGTGGACCCGGCACTGGTGGAGCGCTTTGCCGAGATCGCCTTCAATGCGGGCCGGCTGGACCGCTCCATCGTGCTGGACTCGGCCGACTATGTGCGCATTGCCCGGCCCGCGCTGCACAGCCTGAGCGGGGATGGCGCCGATTGACCCGGGGGCCGGGCGGTGCCCACAATCGCAGCAACGCCCGCACATCCTCTCCTGACCATGACCACCCCTGCCAGGCAGTTCCCCGACCGGCCCGATGCGGCCGGCTTTGTGCGTGCGACGCTGGCTGCCGCACTGGCCCAGGTGCAGTCGCATATGGATGCCGTGGATGCCGTGGACGCCGGCAGCGGCGAGGCCGAACGCATCCACCAGCTGCGCGTGGCCCTGCGGCGCCTGCGCACCCTGCTGCGCGAATGCGCAGGGCTGGCGCCCGGCATGCGCGCCGAATGGGATGCCCCGCTGGCCCTGGCCTTTGCGCGCCTGGGCACGCTGCGCGATGCCGGCACCCTGGCCGACGTGGTGCGGCCGCTGCTGCAGGACGCCGATGCGCCCTTGTGCGAATGGACCGTGCCGGATGCCGGGCAGGCCGACGCGGACGCGGCCGCTGCGGTGCGCGAGCCGCAGTTCCTGCAAACGCTGGCCGAGATCCATGCGCTGGCGCAGGCGCCTGCAGGCAAGCGGCAGCCCGGCCTGGTCAGCCTGTCCGCCGCAGGCACGCGCAAGTACCTGGCACGGCGGCTGGCGCGCCTGCACCGCCAGGTGCTGCGCGACGGCCGGCACTTCGACCGCCTGCCGCTGGCGCAGCAGCACCGCGTGCGCAAGCGGCTCAAGCGCCTGCGCTACCTGGCGGACTTCGCGCGGGAATTCGCGCCCGGAATGTGGCCCGGCAAAAAGGGCCGGCGCTTTGCCGAGGCGCTGGTGCCCGCCCAGGACGCGCTGGGCCTGCACAACGACATGGCCGTGGCGGCCGCGCTTTTTCGTGACGAGGCCGGCACGGATCCGCGCGCCTGGTTTGCCGCCGGCTACCTGCAGGCCCGCCTGGCCACCAGCGCGCGCAGCAGCCGCCGCGCGCTGCGTGCGCTGGCCCGCGTGCCGGGCTTCTGGGCCTAGACCGCATCAGCGATAATCCGCCGCTGGCGCACCGCCGCAGCCCCTGGGCCGTGGCGGTGCGCTGTTGCTGAAGGTGCCCCATGCCGCTTGCCGGCCAGGGGTTCAACGGGAAGCAGGTGCGCGATGCCATCGAGGTGGCCGCTCGCAATGCCTGCGCTGCCCCCGCAACGGTCAGCGGAATACAACTCCCCACGCTGGCGCGCCACCCACCGGTTGCGCGCCGCAAGCCACTGTGTCTGGACGGACATGGGAAGGCGGGGATGCCTGCTGCAGCGCGCCCACGATGCGCGCCGCAGCGTTCCGCAAGCCCGGATACCGGCCTTCTGCATTGCTTTCGGACGCCGCGGGAGTGCGCCTGTCCGGTCCGGCCCCAGCCTGCGCTGGCGTGGCCGGCTCCGGCGTGCGCGCCGTGCGGCGTGGTTCAGACGATAGGCCCCACGGGTGACTGGGGCAGTTGGATTCAACGCATGCGCTTCGCTTCTTTGGCCGCCGATTGTTCCGGCCCCTTTCCCCTTCCTCCCTTCCTGCGCCCGGCCACCGCTGCGGCCGTGCTGGCCTGCTGCGCCGCGGCGGCCGGCGCCGCACAGGAACCGGCGGCCGGCAAAGCCGGTGCATCCGCCGACGATGCGCTGGACGCCGTCTTCGTGACCGCCACGGCGCGGCCCGAGGCGCGCAGCCGCATCGCGGGCACCACGCAGACCATCGACCGCGAGGCCATAGAGCGCTCCAGCGCGCGCTCGGTCACCGACCTGCTGGCCGAGAACGCCGTGGGCTTTCTCAGCGAGTGGACGGCGGCCCAGACCTCGATGAACCTGCGCGGCGCCTCCACCGACGGCCAGGGGCGCGACTTCCGCAGCCAGGTGCTGGTGCTGGTCAACGGCCGGCGCGCGGGCACGGCCAACCTGTCCAAGCTCAGCCCCTCGGATGTGGAGCGCATCGAGATCGTGCGCGGCCCGTCCTCGGTGATCTACGGCAGCCAGGCCCTGGGCGGGGTGGTCAACATCATCATGAAGACGGGAGCGACGGCGCCTGGCACGCGCGCCCAGGTCCAGGCCGGCTCGTGGGACCTGTGGCGCACCGATGCGCAGACGGCCGGCGCCAATGACCGCTTCGACTGGTACTTCGGCGTGAGCGCAGGCGGGCGCGGCGACTACGAGTCGGGCGACGGCGGCACGCGCATGGAGAACACGGGCTGGAAGCGGCGCGGCGCCAGTGGCGCCCTGGGCTGGCAGCTGCACGAGCTGCACCGCGTGGAGCTGCAGCTGCGCACGGACGGCATCTACAACGCGGGCTTTCGCGGATCGGGCGCCAACATCTACAGCCGCGACAACCGCAGCAACCGCTCGCTGGACCTGACCTACGAGGGCGCACTGCCCGGCCAGCGCCTGAGCTGGACGACCCACCTCTACAGCCTGGTCGATACCGATGAGTTCAACTGGGCATCGCCCGTGATCCGCTCGGGCAACAGCGCCGTGCCCGGCACGGCGCGCGACTACAACCACCGCCAGCTGGACGCCACGGGCCTGCGCTTTCAGCCGCGCCTGCGTGTGAGCCAGACCAATGACCTGCTGATGGGCTTCGACTGGGAGCGCAGCAAGCTGCGCTCCGACCGCCTGCGCGTGGCCATGCCGGGCGGCCCGGCGGGCCAGGTCGCGCCCTACGACAACAACCAGAACGAGCAGGTGCACGCGCTGTACTTCGAGGACGCGCAGACCCTGTTCGACGACCGCTTGACCCTGCGTGCCGGCCTGCGCAAGACCTGGGGCACGACGCGCTTCGACGATACGCCCAACCTGGCCCTGGCCCAGGCCAGCACGCGCGACTACGACAACCACACATGGTCGGCCGGCGCCACCTGGAAGGCCACGGACCAGCTTACGCTGCGCGCTGCGGCCTCCACGGGTTTCCGCGCGCCCACGGCCACGGAGCTGGCCTCGGACTTCACGGCCGTCGGCGGTGGCCGCACCTTCGGCAACCCCAACCTCAAGCCCGAGACCAGCCGCCAGATCGAGGTCGGCGCCGCGCTGCAGCAGCCCGGCTGGCGCGTGGATGCGGCCCTGTTCCAGAACACCATCAGCGACCGCATCATCACCGTCTCGCGCGGGGCGACGACCAATACCTCGGACTACGCCAACAACGCGGCCGACATCGTGGCGCGCGGCCTGGAAATGCAGGCCGACATGGACCTGGCGCGGGCGCTGAACCTGACGGGCCACCAGCTCAAGGCCTGGGCTGGCGGCTACTACCACTTCAGCATGCGGGACAAGGGATCGCCAGCCTCGGCCAATACCGACAAGGTGCAGCGCATGTACCGCTACGAGGCCTCGGCCGGCGTGCGCTACGGGCGCGGCAGCGGGCGCCTGCAGGGCGACTGGAGCCTGCAGCTGTCCACGCTGCTGCGCGGTCCCATGTGGTACGACACGGAAGAGGCGCTGCTCATCCCGCAGGGCGAGCCCCGCAGCACCTTCATCCACCGCAAGGGCGCCTTCACCATCTGGAACCTGCGTGCCGACTACCGCGTGTCGCCGGGCGTCAAGCTGTTCGCGGCCGTGAACAACCTGTTCGACCTGAACCGCCATCCCATCTTCATCGCGCTGGACCGCGCGCCCTGCATCGCCAACCCGGCGTACCAGAACGGCGGCTGCGGAACGTCGATGGCCGGGCGCGAACTCATGGTCGGCCTGCAGGCAGAGTTTTGAGGACCACGGCATGAGGCAATCCAGCACCACGCGCCGCCAGTTGTTGCGCCAGGGCGCGGCGGCGGCCCTGGGCTGCGGCCTGCCCGCGGCCTGGGCCGACACCGTCGCTTCAGGCGGTCCGGTGGTGCTGCAGGATGCGCTGGGCCGGCGCGTGGAGATTGCCGCGCCGCCGCAGCGCATCGTCTCCATCTTTGCCTCCAACACCGAACTGGTGGCCGCGCTGGGCCTGCTGGACCGCGTGGTGGGCGTGGAGGATTTCACGCGCTTTCCACCGGGCGTGGAGCGCATTCCCAAGGTGGGCGGGCGGCTGGGGTTTTCGGTGGACGCCGTGGTGGCGCGCCAGCCGGACCTGGTCATCGTCACGCCCGCGCGCCAGGCGGCGCACCAGCTGGTCGATCCCATGGAGCGCATCGGCGTGCCGGTGATGGTGCTGCTCAGCCGCTCGCTGGCCGAGGTGATGGACAACCTGCGCCTGGTGGCCCGCGCCACGGGCGTGCAGGCGCGCGGCCAGGCGCTGGCCACCGCGCAGGAGGCGCGGCTGCTGCGCGTGGACCGGCAGGTGGCCGGCCAGCCCCGGCCGCGCGCCCTCATGGTCACGGGCCGGCTGGGCAACGGCATGCTGCTGGCGGCCCGGCCGGGTACCTATACGGGAGAGGCCATGGTGCGCGCGGGCGCTTCGTTCGCGCTGGACGGCCTGGGCACGGTGCCCCAGGTCTCGCCCGAGGCCGTGCTGGCCGCCGACCCCGACGTGCTGCTGTTCGCGGGCACGCAGGAGGCCATGCAGGACCTGATCGGCCAGCGCGGCTGGCGCGACCTGCGTGCCGTGCGCGCGGGCCGGGCCACCACAGTGGCGCGTGCCGAGTTCCTGATTCCCGGGCCGCGCACCTTCGGCGGCGTGGAAAAGCTCTCGCGCTGGCTGCACCCTGCGGCCTGGGCCGGGGAGGCCGCATGAATTCCCTTTCACATCCACCTGCGTGGCGCCCCTGGGCCGGTGCGGTCCTGCTGCTGCTGGCCAGCCTGCTGATTGCCGCCTGCGCGGGCCACCAGTGGGCCAGCCCGGCCGACCTGCTGGCCGCGCTGGGCGGCGAAGACAGCCTGCGCAGCCGGCTGCTGCTGCAGTGGCGCGTGCCGCGCGTGCTGGCAGCCGCCCTGGTGGGCGCGCTGCTGGGCCTGTCGGGCGCCATCTTCCAGGGCGTGTTCCGCAATCCGCTGGCCGAGCCCTATCTGCTGGGCGCCTCGGGCGGCGCGGCGCTGGGGGCGACTGTCGCCCTGCTGGTTCCCATGCATCTATTGTTCGGCCTGTCCCAGGCCTGGACGCTGCCCGTGCTGGCCTTTGCGGGCGCCTGGGGCTCGACCATGCTGGTGCTGGCCGTCTCGCGCGTGGCCGGTGCCACCGATGCGGCCGGCATGCTGCTGGCCGGCGTGGCGCTGGCGGCCGTGCTGGGCGCGCTGCGCTCGTTCCTGATGCTGGCGCTGTCCGATGAGACGGTGAGCCTGCAGGTGGTGCTCAGCTGGGTGCTGGGCGGCATACAGACGCCGTCCTGGAGCGGCCTGGGCCTGCTGGCCGGCGCCTCCCTGGCCTGCCTGGCCGGGGCCATGGCGCTGGCGCGCGGGCTGGACCTGCTGGGCCTGGGTGCCGATGCGGCCCAGGGCTTCGGCCTGGATGTGGCGCGCTTCACGCCGCTGGCCGTGCTGGCCGGCTCGCTGGTGGTGGCCGTGGCCGTGGCCTATGGCGGGCTGGTGGCCTTCGTGGGCCTGGCTGCGCCGCACATCGCGCGCTGGATGGCGGGACCGCTGCACCGCGCAGCCCTGCCGGCGTCGGCGCTCACGGGCGCCATCATCGTCACGCTGGCCGATGCGATTGCGCGCAGCGTGCTGCCGCCGGCGGAGATCCCGCTGGGCCTGGTCACGGCCGTGGCGGGCGGGCCCTTCTTCATCGTGCTGCTGGCGCGCAGGCTGAGGTCCGCATGAACGGTGCCATCCCTTCCGTCACACCGCGCCTGCAGGCCCGGTCCCTCACGCTGCGCCACCGTGGCCGCAGCGTGCTGGACGCCGTCTCGCTGCATTTGCCCGCCTGCGGCGCCGTGGCCCTGGTGGGACCCAATGGCGCGGGCAAGTCCAGCCTGCTGTCCCTGCTGGCGGGGCTGCAGGCGCCTGCATCCGGCAGCGTGCTGCTGGACGGGCAAGACATCGCAACCCTGCCCGTGGCCGAGCGCGCACGCCGCGTGGGCTACATGCCCCAGCGCTTTGCGCCGCACTGGGACCTGACGCTGGCCGAGCTCATGCACATGCGGCTGGCGGGCCGGGGTGATGTCGAGGCGGCCATTGCAGGCGCCGGGCTGCAGGATTTCGCGCGCAGGCGCTGGTCCACGCTGTCGGGCGGCGAGCAGGCGCGTGCCCTGCTGGCCACCGTGCTGGCCACCGACCCGCCCGTGCTGCTGGCCGACGAGCCCGGCGCCGCGCTGGACGTGCGCCACCGCCTGGCCCTGGTGCAGGCGCTGGCGCAGCGCGGGCGCGAGCGGCTGGTGCTGGTGGTCATGCATGACCTGGACCTGGCGCTGGCGCACTTCGGGCGCGTCATCGTGCTGGACCAGGGGCGCATTGCGCTCGATGGGGCCCCTGCCGAGCTGCTGCATGCGCCGGGGCTGGATGCCGTGTTCGGCGTGGATTTCGAGCGCATCGACGCACCTCCGCAAACCTTGCTGCGCGCGCGGCTGAAACAGGAGAACTGACCCCATGCGCATCGATCTGGCCGGCTGGACGCGCGACGCCACGCGCGGCGACCACCGGGAATTTCTGGCGCTGTTCGAGCGCGCCGAGCGCCTGGGTTTCCAGGGCGTGTGGTTCAACGAATTCCGCGTGCCCGATACCGCCTGGCCCTATCCCTCGCCCCTGCTGCTGGCCGCCGCCGTGCTGGCGCGCACCGAGCGGCTGCGCGTGGGCACCTCGGTGCTGGTGCTGCCGCTGCACCATCCGCTGATGCTGGCCGAGGAGATTGCCCAGCTGGACCTGCAAAGCGCGGGCCGCATCGACGTGGGCGTGGGCCGGGGCACGGAGCCGGCCGCGCTGCGCGCCCTGCAGATCGATGCTGACAGCACGCGCGAGCGCTTCGAGCAGTCCTGCCGCATTCTGGTGGAGGCGCTGTCCGGCAGGCCCATCGTGGCGGGGCAGGGGCCGTGGAGCTTCGAGGACCGGCCCGCCCTGCCTTCGACCGTGCAGCGTCCGCATCCTCCCTTGTATGTGGCCGGCTCCACGGCTGAGACCCTGGGCTTTGCCGTCGATCAGAATCTGCCCCTGCTGCTGAGCCTGGAGCCGCCCGAAGGCATGCAGCTGGAGCGCCTGGAGGCCGCTGCCCGGGAGCGCGGGCGCGATGCCGCCGCGCTGCGTGCGCGTTCATCGCTGGCGCGCTATGTCTGCATCGGCGCAGATGAGGCCGCCGTGCAGGCCCAGCTGGCCACGCTGTGGCCGCAGCTGTACCAGCGGCGCGTGTACTTTGCGGGCAAGCGCGGCGTGCCGGCCGACCAGGTGCTGCCCATCGATGTGACGCGCGTGCTGGCCGAGCAATTCATCCATGGCACGCCCGAGCAGTGCCATGCGCAGATCACCGCCTTGCGCGAGCGCACGGGCATGGGCCAGCTGCGCTGCGTCTTCAACGCCAACGGCCTGTGGAGCGACGCCCAGGCCCTCGCCGGCATGGAGCTGTTTGCGCAGGAGGTTCTTCCTTCATTGCGCAGCGCCGTGCCTTTCGCCACCGTCTGACTTCCTCTTTTTTCTGGAGAACCTTCCATGCAAACCGCCAAGATTCCCGCCACCATCGTCACCGGCTTCCTGGGCAGCGGCAAGACCACGCTGCTGCGCCACATCCTGGACAACGCGGGCGGCCGGCGCATTGCCGTCATCGTCAACGAGTTCGGAGAGCTGGGCATCGACGGCGAGATCCTCAAGGGCTGCGGCATCGGCTGCGACGACGAGGGCAACGAGCGCGAAGGCGCGCTGTACGAGCTGGCCAACGGCTGCATGTGCTGCACGGTGCAGGAAGAGTTCTTCCCCGTGATGCGCGCGCTGGCCGAGCGCCGCGACCAGATCGACGCCGTGATCATCGAGACCTCGGGCCTGGCCCTGCCCAAGCCCCTGGTCCAGGCCTTCCAGTGGCCCGAGATCGCCAACGTGTTCACCGTGGACGCGGTGGTCACCGTGGTGGATACGCCGGCGGCCGCCAGCGGCCAGTTCGCCGCCAATCCCCAGGCCGTGGACGAGCTGCGCCGCGCCGACCCCAACCTGGACCACGAATCGCCGCTGCACGAACTCTTCGAGGACCAGCTGGGCGCGGCCGACCTGGTGGTGCTCAACAAGACCGACCTGGCCGATGCCGATGCCCTGGCGCGCGTGACCGCCCTGGTGCGCGAGGAGCTGCCGCCCGAGGTCAAGATCGTGCAATCGTCCCAGGGCCGCCTGCCGCTGGACGTGGTGCTGGGCCTGGCCAAGGCGGCCGAGACCACCATCGACCAGCGCGTGAGCCACCACGACCACGACGAGGACCATGACCATGACGACTTCGACTCCTACGTGATCGACCTGCCCGCCGTGGACCGCGACCGCCTGCTGGCCGCGCTGGAGACGCTGGTGGAGCAGCACAGCATCCTGCGCGTCAAGGGCTTTGCCGAGATCCCGGGCAAGCCCATGCGCTGGCTGCTGCAGGGCGTGGGCCGCCGCTTCGACCACCATTTCGACCGCGCCTGGCGCGAGGGCGAGGCACGCGGCACGCGCCTGGTGTTCATCGGGCAAGACCTTGACGAAGCAGCGCTGCGCAAGGGCCTGGAGAATGTGGCCGCCTGACCTTCCGATTCCGCACTGAAACCTGTTCCATGCACCTGCTGTCCACGCGCCCCGGCGGCTTCGTCGAGGACGAGAGCATCGTCACCCGCCTCGACCAGACGCCGGCCGACATCGTCATCCTGAGCTCGGCCGACACCACGCTGGCCCTGCTGTCCTCGGCCGTGGCCGCGCTGGCCGGGGCGTCAGCGGACTTTCCCTCGGTGCGGCTGGCCAATCTGCTGTACCTGCGCCAGCCGGCCTCGCTGGACCTGTATGTGGACGAGGTGCTGCGCCATGCCCGCGTGGTCATCGTGGACCACCTGGGCTCGGAATCGGCCTGGCCCTACGGCATCGAGCAGATCGGCTCTCTGGCGCGCCGCAAGGGGCAGCGCCTGGCCATGTTCTCGGGTGACCTGCAGGAGGACCCGCACCTGCTGGCGCGCAGCACGCTGCCGGCCGCCGCCTGCCGCCAGCTGTGGCAGTACCTGCGCTCGGGCGGCGCGGCCAATGCGCGCGAATTCCTCAAGGCCACCGTCTACCACGGGCTGGACCGGGGCGATGCGCCGCTGCCGCCGCGCACCCTGCCGCAGGCGGCTGTCCACGTTCCCCCGGCGCTCTTCGCTGCCAGGAGCCATGCCCAGGTCCATGCCCATGACGTGGCCGGCATCGACGACCTGCAGCGCGCCTGGACGCCGGGCGCGCCCACCGTGGCCCTGGTGTTCTACCGCTCCCACCTGCTGGCGGGCAATACGGCGGCCTTCGACGTCATGGCCCTGTCGCTGCAGCAGCGCGGCATGAACCCGCTGCCCGTGGCGCTGGACTCGCTCAAGGACCCGCTGTGCCTGGCCACGCTGCGCCAGCTCTGCGAAGACCATGCCGTGCAGCTGGTGCTCAACACCACGGCGTTCTCGGCGCTGGAATCGGGCACGGCCCTGGCCGGCGATGCGCCCGTGCTGCAAGTCATTGCCAGCGGCGGCAACCGCGAGGACTGGTGGGCCGACAGCCAGGGCCTGCGCCCGCGCGACATCGCCATGCAGGTGGTGCTGCCGGAGATGGATGGCCGCATCATCACGCGCGCCATCAGCTTCAAGGGCCTGTCCCACCGCTGCGCCTTCACCCAGGCCGACGTGGTGGCCTACCAGCCCGAGCCCGACCGCGTGGACTTCGTGGCCGACCTGGCCTGGCGCTGGTGCCGCCTGCGCAGCCTGCCCGCGCGCGACAAGCGCCTGGCCCTGGTGCTGGCCAACTATCCGGGCAGCGAAGGCCGCATCGGCAGCGGCGTGGGGCTGGATACGCCGGCCTCGGTGATCGCCATCCTGCAGCACCTGGCGGCCGAAGGGCACGAGCTGGGCGACCCCGCGCAGCTGCCCGCCGATGGCGAGGCGCTGATGCACACCCTGCAGCAGGGCATTGCCAACGACCCGGCCCAGTGGCCGCTGCGACCGGCCTGGCAAAGCTATGCGCTGGACGAGTACCTGGCGCGCCTGGCCGCGCTGCCGGACGGCATGGCCGACGCCATCACGGCGCGCTGGGGCGCGCCCGAGGCCGACCCGCTGCTGCGCCAGGGCCGCTTCATGATCGCGGGCCTGCGCCTGGGCCATGTCTTTGTCGGCATACAGCCGGCGCGTGCATTGGGCGGTAAAGGCATGGGCGCGCAGGACTATGCGAGCTACCACGATGCCGAGCTGGTGCCGCCCCACGGCTACCTGGCCTTCTACTTCTGGCTGCGCGACCGCTTTGCCGTGGACGCCATGGTCCACGTGGGCAAGCATGGCAACCTCGAATGGCTGCCGGGCAAGAGCCTGGCGCTGTCGGGCGCGTGCTGGCCCGATGCCATCCTGGGCCCGCTGCCGCACCTGTACCCCTTCATCGTCAACGATCCCGGCGAAGGCGCCCAGGCCAAGCGCCGCAGCCAGGCCGTGATCATCGACCACCTGATGCCGCCGCTGACGCGCGCCGAAAACCACGGCCCGCTGCAGGACCTGGAGCGCCTGGTGGACGAGTACTACGACGCCCTGCTGGTCGATGCGCGGCGCGGCGCGCTGCTGCGCCGCCAGATCCTGGACATCGTGCGCCGCCAGCACCTGGACCAGGAGCTGGACCTGGCGCCCGGTGCCGCGCAGGACGACGATGCCGTGCTCGAACGCATAGACGCCTACCTGTGCGAGCTCAAGGAAACCCAGATCCGCGACGGCCTGCATGTCTTCGGCGCCTCGCCGCAGGGCCGCCAGCGCCGCGACACGCTGCTGGCGCTGGCGCGCTTCCCGTCGGACGAAGGCCAGGGCCTGATCCAGGCGCTGGCCGCCGACCTGCTGGACAGCCCCGGGTTCGACCCGCTGCGCATGGAGCCTGCACGTCCCTGGACCGGCGCGCGCCCCGCCGCCCTGCAGGCCGTGAGCGACGAGCCCTGGCGCCATGAAGGCGACACGCGCGAGCGCCTGGAGCTGCTGGCGCAGCAACTGCTGGAAGGTGAGGCCCCGGCCGGTGACTGGCCGCAGACACGCGCCGCGCTGCAACAGGTGCATGCCGTGCTGGCGCCCGCGCTGGATGCCTGCGGCGGCGAGGAACTGCGCCAGCTGCTGCGCGGCCTGCAGGGCCGCTTCGTGCCGCCCGGGCCCAGCGGATCGCCCTCGCGCGGGCGGCCCGACGTGCTGCCCACGGGGCGCAATTTCTACACGCTGGACACGCGCGCCATTCCCACCCAGGCCGCCTGGGAGCTGGGCCAGCAGGCCACGCTCAGGCTGCTGGAGCGCTATCTGCAGGAGCATGGCGAGTACCCGCGCACCCTGGGCCTGTCGGTCTGGGGCACGGCCACCATGCGCACGGGCGGCGACGACATCGCCCAGGCCTTTGCGCTGATCGGGGTGCGCCCCAAATGGGCGCCCGGCAGCCAGCGCGTGGTGGACTTCGAGGTGGTGCCGCGCGTGGGCATGGGCCGGCCGCGCGTGGATGTGACGCTGCGCATCTCGGGCTTCTTCCGCGATGCCTTCCCGGGCGCCGTGCAGATGTTCGACGCGGCCGTGCAGGCCGTGGCCGCGCTGGACGAGGACGCCGAGGACAACCCCATACGCGCGCGCATCCTGGCCGAGGCCGAGCAGTTGCAGGCGCAGGGCATGGACGCCGTGCAGGCCCGCCTGCAGGCCGGCTGGCGCGTGTTCGGTGCGCCGCCCGGCCACTATGGATCGGGCCTGGGCGGACTGTTCCAGAGCGGCGACTGGCAGGGCGATGCCGACCTGGCCCAGGCCTACCTGGGCTGGAGCCAGCATGCCTACGGCCAGGACGCCGAGGGCGTGCCCGCAGGCGATGCGCTGCGCCGCCGCCTGGGCGAGCTCGACGTGGTGGCCCACAACCAGGACAGTCGCGAGCACGACATCCTCGACTCGGGCGACTACTTCCAGTTCCAGGGCGGCATGGCCTCTGCCGTGCGCCACCTCTCGGGCCGCCAGCCCGCGCTCTACCACGGCGACCATGCCAACCCGGCCCAGCCGCGCGTGCGCTCGCTCAAGGAGGAGATTGCGCGCGTGGTGCGCTCGCGCGTCACCAATCCCAAGTGGATGGACGGCGCCAAGCGCCATGGCTACAAGGGCGCCTTCGAGATGGCGGCCACGGTGGACTATCTCTTCGGCTTCGACGCCACCACGCAGCAGGTGGGCGACCACCAGTACGCCCTGGTGGCCGACGCCTATGTGCTGGACGCGGCCACGCGCGACTTTCTCGTGCAGCACAATCCGCAGGCCCTGCGCGACATGCTGGAGCGCCTGCTCGAAGCCATGCAGCGCGGCCTGTGGGAGCAGCCCGGCGACTATCGCCAGCAGCTGGAAGACCTGCTGCTGGAACATGAAAACCATCTCGAAGGATTGCGCGCATGACCGCATCTCCTGACCTGGGCAGCGGCGCCCCGCCCGCGCTGCCGCCGCTGTTTCCCTTTGCCGCCATTGCCGGCCAGCCCCTGCTGTGCCAGGCGCTGCTGCTGGCCGCCATCGACCCGCAACTGGGCGGCGTGCTGATCGAGGGGCCGCGCGGCACGGCCAAGTCCACGGCCGCGCGTGCCCTGGCCGAGCTCATCGATGCCGCGCCCTTCGTCACGCTGCCGCTGGGCGCCTCGTTGGAGCATCTGGCCGGCTCGCTGGACCTGGGCCAGGCCATGGCCGGCCATGCGCTCAAATTCGCGCCCGGCCTGCTGGCACGCGCCCATGGCGGCGTGCTCTATGTGGACGAGATCAACCTGCTGCCCGATGCCCTGGTCGATGTGCTGCTGGATGCGGCCGCCAGCGGCGTCAACGTGGTCGAGCGCGACGGCATCTCCCACCGCCATGCGGCGCGCTTCGTGCTGGTGGGCACCATGAACCCCGAGGAAGGCCAGCTGCGCCCGCAGCTGCTGGACCGCCTGGGCCTGTGCGTGCGCCTGGCCAATGTGCAGGATGCGGCCCAGCGCCAGGCCATCGTGCGTGCACGCCTGGTGTTCGATGCCGACCCCGCAGCCTTCCGCGCCCGCCATGCAGACGCCCAGGCCGCGCTGGCCGCGCAGCTGCGCACGGCACGCGAGCGCCTGCAGCCGGCCGGCGCGCTGCCCTGGTCCGACGCGGTGCTGCAGGCCGCCGGAGCGCTGTGCATTGCCGCCCAGGTGGACGGCCTGCGCGCCGACCTGGTGCTGCTGCGTGCCGCACGCGCCTGGGCCGCCTGGCTGGGCGATGCCGAGGTCACGCCCGACCATGTGCAGGCCGTGGCCGAGCTGGTACTGGTGCACCGCCGCAAGCCGGGGGCGCCGCAGCAGCAGCCACAGCAGCCATCCCCACAGCAAGCGCCATCGAATCCGCCTTCGCAGTCGCCGGCACAAAGCCGGCCGCCTGCGGAATCCACGGCCAACGGCGCAGGCGACAGCCCGCCCTCCGAGGCCGACTGGGGCGCCATGCCGCCCGAGCCCGTGGGCCTGCTGCGTGTCGCAGTGCCCTCATTGCTGGCCCGCGAGGCCGCAAAGGCGGGAGCGCCCGCCACAAAAAAAGCCTGAGCCCTCGCGGCCCCGCGCCACAGGCAAGGGATGCGAGGGCGGGCCAGCAGGCGGCCAGCCAGCCCCGGCTGGCCCAGGCGCAAGGCGGGCCGCCCACCGGCAGCTGGGACTGGCCGCGCACGCTGGCCGCGCGCGGCGCCCAGGCGCTGGCGCCCGAACATCTGCAGCGCCGCCGCGAGCCGCCCCAGGCCACGCGGCTGCATTGCTTTGTGCTCGATTGCTCGGCCTCCATGGCCGCCAGCGGCGCGCTGGCGCGGGCCAAGGGCGTGCTGCTGTCGCTGATGGAAGAGGCCTACCGCCGCCGCGAGCAGGTGGCGCTGATCTGCTTTGCGGGCACGCGCGTGGAATTGCGCCTGCCGCCGCGCAAGGCTGCGGCCTGGAATGACGACTGGATCGCTCCCATCGGCGGGGGCGGCGGCACGCCGCTGCAGGCGGCCGTGGAGCATGCGGGCCAGTTGCTGCAGCGCCATTGCGGCGCAGAGGCCTCCTGCCAGGGCTGGCTGTGGCTGCTCACCGACGGCCGCACGCGCGAGCGGCCCGCGCGGCCTGCGGCGGCGCAGGAGGCAGGCATCGTGGACTTCGAATCAGGCCGCGTGCGCCTGGGCCGGGCCGCTGCGCTGGCTGCTGCCTGGGACGCACGCCATGTGCGGGCCGATGATTTCGCAGGCTGATCTGCGGCTTTGACGAGGTCAGGCCGGCCAGCTCAGCTCGAACAGCGCGCCGCCGCGCTCGCCCGGCAGGCATTGCGCCCGCCCGCCATGGGCCTGGGCAATGGCCTGGACCACGGCCAGGCCCAGTCCGCTGCCCTTGCTGGCCCCCACTCCGGCGTTTTTGCGGCTGCGGGCGCCTTCGCCGCGCTGGAAGGCGTCGAAGATGCGCGGCGCAAGGTCCGCCGCCACGCCGGGGCCGCTGTCTTCCACGCGCACGGTGCACAGGCCCTGGCGCACGCGCGCGGCCACCAGCAGGGGGCCGGGCTGCGCATACAGCATGGCGTTTTCCAGCAGGGCCAGCAGGGCCTGGCGTATGCGCACGGGGTCGCAGACCACGGGCTGCTCGTCCAGCTCCAGCGCCAGTTGCAGGCCCGCCTGCTCCAGCGCCGGCCCCACGGCCAGGGTCACCGATCGCACCTCGCCGGCCAGGCAGGTCTGGCGCAGCTCCAGATGCAGGTGGCCGTTGTCCTGCAGGCCCAGCAGGCGCAGATCGTCGATCAGGCGGGTCAGCCCCTCGACCTGGGTCATCAGGCTGGCCAGCATGTCCTTGCTGGGCAGGAAGACGCCGTCGGACAGGCCTTGCAGCCGTCCGCTGAGGATGGTCACGGGCGTGCGCAGCTCATGGGCGATGGCCGCGCTCCAGAAGGCGCGCTCCTGCGCCATGCCTTCCAGGCGCTGGGCCAGGCTGTTGAAGTCGTGCACCAGCTGGGCGGCCTCGTGCAGCGCGCTGTCGTCGGTGTGCGCGCGCGCCGAGAGGTCGCCCTGGGCCAGCTGGCGCAGGCTGATGGCCACCGAGTCCAGCGAGGGCAGGATGCGCCGCGACAGCCGCGTGGCCACGAAGATGGCGATCAGCAGGGCGATGACCAGGGTCAGCAGCACCCAGGCCAGCTCCACGCTGGAGGGCATCCAGCCGTCGGAGACGCTGGCCGGGTGAAAGGTCAGCAGCAGTGCATAGAAGGCGTACGAACCCAGCACGCACAGCACGACCACGGCCAGCGTGACGGCCGACATGGTCAGCACCACCTGCCGGCGCAGGCCCGGCACTGCGCTCATGGATCCATCCCCAGCCGGTAGCCCACGCTGCGCACGCTGTCGGGCATGCCCTGCAGGCCCAGGCCTTCGAGCTTCTTGCGCAGCTTGCTGATGTGGCTGTCCACGGTGCGTTCCAGCGTGTGGCCTTCGGGCAGGCAACTGAGCAGCAGCTCGGCGCGGCTGAACACGCGCCGGGGCGAACGCACCAGGCTGGCCAGCAGGTTGAATTCGGTCACGGTGAGTTCGGGCACATGCGTGGCGCCCTGCACCTGCACGCTGACCTCGCGGCTGTCCAGGTCCACGCGAAAGGGGCCGGCCTGCAGCAGCTTGGTATCGCGGAGCCGGCCCTGGCCGCAGCGGCGCAGCACGGCCTGCACGCGCGCCACGACCTCGGCCGCATTGAAGGGCTTGCCCACGTAGTCGTCCGCGCCAATGCGCAGGCCGATGAGCTTGTCCACGTCCTGGTTGAGGGCGGTGAGCATGATGACGGGCGTGTCGCCGCGCCGGCGGATTTCGGACAGCACCTGCCAGCCGTCGAGGCGTGGCATCTGCACGTCGAGAAGAACGAGATCGGGTTTCAAGTGGTGGTGCAGTTCAAGGGCCTGCTGGCCATCGGCGGCATGGACGGTGCGCAGGTCGCTGCGGGCCAGGTAGGCGCACAGGATGTCTGCGATCTCGGGCTCGTCCTCGGCAACGAGGATGAGCGATGTCGATGGCTGGAAAGGCAAGGGCTGGGCAATGATAGAAGCCATTTTGGGTCGCGGCGGCGGCTGTGTTCATCTCCATCGTTCTTCCACATTTCCCGGGCCGAAATGCCATCGAAAGAACGCAAGCTGTTTCCCTGTGCCGCCGCCATTGGCCGGCATGCGAAACAAAGCGATGAATATGAAGTCACAGCGGCAGTGCCGTATGAGCGGGTGGAGCGGTCAGCTTTTGCAGCGGCTCCCTGAGTGAATGGCCCTTGCGGCAACACGCCGCAGGCCGAAGCCGCACCGGCAGGAGTTTCCATCATCCCCATGCCTCCTGGCAATCTGGATTTGCATCCGGATGACCCCTCAGATGATTCGGCGCCAGGCGCCGTATTTTTTCCGCAGCGCGCCCTGGCGCGCATTGAAAACCAGACCTCGCGTCCATGCCACAGTTCTTCATTCACCGGCCCGTCTTTGCCTGGGTCATCGCGCTGTTCATCGTGCTGCTGGGCGTGCTCGCCATCCCGCAATTGCCGATATCGCGCTATCCCACGGTGGCGCCGCCCACGGTGAGCCTGTATGCCACCTATCCGGGCGCCACGCCCAAGACGCTCAATGATTCCGTGGTCTCGCTGATCGAGCGCGAGCTGTCCAGCGTCCGCCACCTGCTGTACTTCGAGTCCTCGGTGGACACCTCGGGCTCGGCCGAGATCAAGGCCACCTTCAAGCCCGGCACCAACCCGGAGCTGGCCCAGGTGGATGTGCAAAACCGCATCAAGGCCGTGGAGCCGCGCCTGCCGCAGGCCGTGCGCCAGAACGGGCTGCAGGTGGAGTCGGCCACGTCGAGCTTTCTGCTGCTGGTGGGCCTGATCTCGCCGGGCGGCGAGTTCGACGAGCTGGCACTCAATGACTACATGGCGCGCAACATCGTGGAGGAGCTGCGCCGCATCGAGGGCGTGGGCCGCGTGCAGCTGTTCGGTACCGAGCAGGCCATGCGCGTCTGGGTCGATCCGGCCAAGCTGATCTCCTACGGGCTGTCCATGGGCGACCTCACCCAGGCCATACAGCAGCAGAACATGCAGATCGCCCCGGGCCGCGTGGGCGATGCGCCGACCGCGCCGGGCCAGCGCGTGACCACGCCGCTGACGGTGCAGGGCCAGCTGACCTCGCCCGCGCAGTTCGCGGCCATCGTGCTGCGCGCCCATGCCGACGGCTCCCGCCTGGTGCTGGGCGACGTGGCGCGCGTGGAGCTGGGCGCGCAGTCCTATGCTTTCTCCAACCGCGAGGACGGCAAGCCCGCCACCAGCGCCGCCGTGCAGCTGTCGCCCGGCGCCAATGCCGTGCGCACGGCCGCTGCCGTGCAAAAGCGCATGGCCGAGCTGGCCTCCATCCTGCCGAAGGGCATGCAGCACACCATCTCGTTCAACACCGCGCCCTTCGTCAAGATCTCCATCGAGAAGGTGGTGCAGACCCTGGTCGAGGCCATGGTGCTGGTCTTCCTGGTGATGTACCTGTTCCTGCAGAACCTGCGCTACACGCTGATCCCGGCCATCGTGGCGCCCGTGGCGCTGCTGGGCACCTTCGCCGTGATGCTGGTGGCGGGCTTTTCCATCAACGTGCTGACCATGTTCGGCATGGTGCTGGCCATCGGCATCATCGTGGATGACGCCATCGTCGTGGTCGAGAACGTGGAGCGCCTGATGGCCGAGGAGGGCCTGTCGCCGCGCGATGCCACGCTCAAGGCCATGAAGGAGATCACGGGCGCCATCATCGGCATCACCCTGGTGCTGACGGCGGTGTTCATTCCCATGGCGTTCGCCAGCGGCTCGGTGGGCGTGATCTACCAGCAGTTCACGCTGTCCATGGCCGTGTCCATCCTGTTCTCGGCCTTCCTGGCCCTGAGCCTGACGCCGGCGCTGTGCGCCACCTTGCTCAAGCCGGTGGCGGCAGGCCACCACGAGAAGAAAGGCTTCTTCGGCTGGTTCAACCGCGGCTTCGAGCGGCTGACGAACCGCTACGAGGCCCATGTCACGGGCCTGGTCCGGCGCACGGGCCGCATGATGCTGCTGTTCGCGGCCATCGTGGCCATCCTGGTGTTTGCGCTGCGCCAGCTGCCATCGGCTTTCCTGCCCGAGGAGGACCAGGGCTACTTCATGACCTCCATCCAGCTGCCGGCCGATGCCACGGCCGAGCGCACGCTGGACGTGGTCAAGCGCTATGAGGAGCATGTGGCGCAGCGCCCCGGCATCGCCTCCAGCATCTCGGTGCTGGGCTTCAGCTTCGCGGGCTCGGGCCCGAACGCGGCCATGGCCTTCACCACGCTCAAGGACTGGGACCAGCGCAACGGCGCCACGGCCGGCGAGGAAGTCTCGCTCGCGCAAAAGGCCATGGAACACGCGCCCGAGGGCGCCATCATGGTGCTGCAGCCCCCGGCCATCGACGAGCTGGGCACTTCCTCGGGCTTCACCATGTACCTGCAGGACCGCACGGGCCAGGGCCATGCCGCGCTCAAGTCGGCCACCGACCAGTTGCTGGCGCTGGCCGGCAGCAGCAGCGTGCTGGGCTCGGCCTACCAGGACAGCCTGCCTTCGGGCACCAGCGTGCGGCTGGAGATCGACCGCCAGAAGGCCCAGGCCCTGGGCGTGGGCTTTGCCGCCATCAGCGAGACGCTGTCCACGGCCATGGGCTCGCTGTACGTCAACGATTTCCCCAACGCCGGGCGCATGCAGCAGGTCATCGTGCAGGCCGACGCGCCCGCGCGCATGCAGATCGATGATGTGCTCCGGCTGAACGTGCGCAACGCTGCGGGCGGCATGGTGCCGCTGGCCGAGTTCGCCACGCCCGTGTGGTCCGAGACGCCGCTGCAGCTGGTGCGCTACCAGGGCTTCCTGGCGTCGCGCATCTCGGGCACGCCTGCGCCCGGCACATCCAGCGGCGCGGCCATGGCCGAGATGGAGCGGCTGGTGGCCCAGCTGCCGCCCGGCTTTGCCGTGGCCTGGACCGGCCAGTCGCTGCAGGAGCGCCAGTCGGCCGCGCAGGCGCCCCTGCTCATGGCCCTGTCCATGCTGGTGGTCTTCCTGGTGCTGGCCGCGCTGTACGAGAGCTGGTCCATCCCGCTGTCGGTGATGCTGGTCGTGCCCCTGGGCCTGCTGGGCGCGGTGGCGGCCGTGCTGCTGCGCGGCATGCCCAACGATGTGTTCTTCAAGGTGGGCCTGATCACCATCATCGGCCTGTCGGCCAAGAACGCCATCCTGATCGTGGAGTTCGCCAAGCAACTGCGCGAGGAAGGCCAGGATCTGCGCGAGGCCGCCATCAAGGCCGCGCGCCTGCGGCTGCGGCCCATCCTCATGACCTCGCTGGCCTTTGCGCTGGGCGTGGTGCCGCTGATGCTGGCCTCGGGCGCCAGCGCCGAGACCCAGCACGCCATCGGCACGGGCGTGTTCGGCGGCATGGTCAGCGGCACGGTGCTGGCGGTGTTCTTCGTACCCGTCTTCTTCGTCTTCGTCCTTGAATGGCAGCGGCGCATCGCCGGGCCGCGCGGCAGCGCGCGCCGGCCGCCGCCCGCTGCGGACCCCGGAACATAAACACATGCCCCTCTGGATCGCGCTCAACGCCCTGTGCTTTCAGGGCCGCCCGCCGGCACAGTCTTCGAACCCTTGCGCGCCATCGGCGCCTGCAGCCCCCGCGCGGCAGGCCGGGCCCACCGGACCCGAGCCGCCGCGTGCAAACGCCGGTGCGCATGCCGGCCCCCTTGGCGCCGACGGCGCCGATGGCGCCCCCTTCGGCACGGCCAGCACGTCCGTCCCATGATTTCTATAATGGCGGCTTCGTTCGCCATTGCAGGAGGTATTCGTCCCATGCGCCATTGATGCTGCCGCTGTCCCAGCGGCCCGCTTTTCCCGACCCTGCCCACGGCATGCGCAATGCATGCAAAGCGGCAAGGAACTGCGTTGGCATCCATGAACCGCGATATGACGAATACCACGATCACGCTCGACGGCGTTTCCTGCGTGCTGCCCGATGGCAGCCCCCTTTTCTCCGATCTTTCCGAAACCCTGGACCAACGCCGCACCGGCCTGGTGGGGCGCAACGGCGTGGGCAAGTCGCGGCTGGCGCGCATCCTGGCCGGGCTGGATGCGCCCTCGCAGGGCCGCTGCCTGCGCTCGGGGCAGGTGCTGTACCTGGCCCAGCGCACGGACTGGCACGGCCAGCCTTCGGTGGCGGCGCTGGCCGGGCTGCAGCCCGCGCTGGAGGCGCTGGCGCGCATCGAGGCCGGCAGTTGCGAGCCCCGCGACTTCGAGCTGTTGGCCGACCGCTGGGACCTGCGCCAGCGCCTGCAGGCCCAGCTGGAGCTGGCGGGCCTGGGTCATCTGCGTGCCGATACGCCGGGCCACGCCCTCAGCGGCGGCGAGGCCATGCGCGCGGCCCTGGCGGGCGCGCTGCTGTCGGGCGCCGACCACCTGGTGCTGGACGAGCCCAGCAACCACCTAGACCGCGAAAGCCGCCAGGCCCTGGCCGCGCAGCTGCAGCGCTGGCCCGGTGGCCTGGTCGTGGTCAGCCATGACCGCAGTCTGCTGCAGGGCATGGAACGCATCGTGGAGCTGTCGCCGCAGGGGCTTCGCAGCTACGGCGGCGGCTACGCCTTCTATGCCGAAGCCAAGGCGCGCGAGATGGCCTCGGCGGTGCAACTGCTGGAGCAGCGCAAGCTGGAGCGCCGCCGCGAAACGCAGCAGTTGCGCGAGCAGCATGAGCGCCAGCAGCGCCGCGAGGCGCGCGGCCGCCGCCAGGGCCAGGAGGCCAACCAGGCGCGCATTCTGCTGGACCGGCAAAAGGAGCGCAGCCAGGCGTCGGCCGGCCGGCTGCGCCGCCAGCATGCGGACACGCGCGAGGCGCTGGACCAGCGCGTGCGCGAGGCGGCGCGCCAGATCGACCATCAGGCGGCCATCCGCATGCAGACGCCGCCCCCGGCCGGTGCTCCCTGCGACGTGGTGGCGCTGCTGGACGATGTGCTGCTGCCGTTTTCGTTGTCCACGGGGCCGCGCCTGAACCTGTCTCTGTATGGCGGCCAGCGCCTGGCCGTGACCGGTCCCAACGGCTGCGGCAAGACGCGCCTGCTCGATGTGCTGTCAGGCCGCCTTGCGCCCCAGGCGGGCGAGGTGCGCCGCATGCAGGCCTGTGCCTACCTGGACCAGCGCCTGTCCCTGTTGCAGCCCGGGCGCACGGTGATGGAGCAGTTGCAGGACGCCTGCCCCGGCACCCCCGTGGATGTGCTGCGCACGCGCCTGGCCTGGCTCGGGCTGGCGGCCCGGCAGGTGGAGCAGCCCGCGGGCCGGCTCAGCGGCGGCGAGCAGCTCAAGGCTGCCCTGGCCTGCGCGCTGCATGCCGAGCCGCCCGCGCCCCTGCTCCTGCTGGACGAGCCCTGCAACCATCTGGACCTGCCTTCCCTGCAGGCGCTGGAGGCCATGCTGCGCGGCTACGCCGGCACACTGGTCGTGGTCTCGCATGACGAGGATTTTCTGCAGGCCATCGGGCTGACCGACCGCCTGGTGTGGTCGCCGCAGGGCTGGCGAATGGAGCCCGCCTAGCTTTCCTGCGCTATCAGCGCCTGCAGTGCGCGCACATCGGTCACCAGCAGCGCCTGGCGCCCCTCCTTGCGCAGCAGGCCGCGCCGGGTGAGGGCGCCCAGCTCGCGCGTGACCTGCTCGCGGTTGGTGCTGATCTTGCTCGCCAGCACCGAGTGCGAAGGCACGGGGCTGATGAGGGCCGTGTGCTCGGGCGATACGCCCGCCTCCCGGGCCAGGCGCAGCAGCTCCCTGTGCAGGCGCGTGGGCACGCCCAGGGTGCTCAGCTCCATGACGCGGTCGGTCAGCCGGCGCACCAGGCCGGCCAGGCCCTCCATCATGCGCAAGGCGATGGCAGGCTCGCGCGCCAGCAGGGCCAGGAAGTCCTGGCGCGAGAGGCTGGCCAGCAGCGAGGATTCCAGGGTGACCACATCGGTGGAGCGGGCCTGGCCGTCGATGGCCGCCAGGTCGCCGAAGTGCTCGCCGGGCCCGTAGTCGCGGAAGCTGACCTCGCGCCCGCCCGGCGAATAGGTGGTGATGCGCACGCGCCCGCTGACCAGGAAGAACACGTCGCTGCCCGTGGAGCAGCGGCTGAACACGGGCTGGCGGGCCTGCAGCGGGCGCCATTCGCAGTCGGCCGCGATGCGGTCCAGGCTGGCGCTGCCCAGGCCCTCGAACAGGGCGATGCCGCGCAGGGCGAAGCTGGAAGGCGGGGTAGGGTGGGCCATGGAACCAATAGCGGGCGGAATGTACAAAGATTCTGGATCGGGCTGCGCTGTCCCAAGTTCCTTCAAGCCGCCATTGTTCCTGTCTTGTCCTGCCGTCGGGCGCATCATCCGTTTCCATGGCCCGTGTCCTTCCTCCGTCCCTGCGCAGTCTCCACTGGTCCACCGGCCTGGTGCTGTGGACCTATGCGGCGCTGCACCTGTCCAACCATGCCCTGGGCCTGGTCTCGCTGGCCACGGCCGAGGCCGTGCGCGAGGTGGTCCACGGCGTGTGGCGATCCCTGCCCGGCAGCCTGCTGCTCTACGGCGCGCTGGCCGTGCACATGGGACTGGCGCTGCAGGCGCTGGCGCGGCGGCGCAGTCTGCGCATGCCGGCGCTGGAGGCCGTGCGGCTGCTGCTGGGCCTGAGCCTGCCGCTGCTGCTGGCCCTGCACGTGCCGGCCACGCGGCTGGCGCAGGAGGCCTGGGGCGTGGACCCCTCGTATGCGCGCATCGTGCGTTCTTCCTGGAATCCGTCCAGCATGGCCATCCAGCTGCTGCTGATGGCGGCCGCGTGGACCCACGGCTGCATGGGCCTGCACATGGCCCTGCGTGCGCGCGGCTGGTGGCGGCGCTGGCAGCCGCTGCTGCTCACGGCCGCCGTGCTGCTGCCCGTGCTGGCGGCGCTGGGCATCGTCTCCATGGCGCGCGAGATCGCGGCGGCCGGTGTGCCCGCGCCGGCCGGGCCTTCGCCGCAGGCGGCGCAGCTGCTGCGCGATCTGACATCGGGGCTGCGCCAGGGCTGGCTGGCCGGCCTGGCTGCCTTGCTGGCCGGCCCCTGGCTGTGGCGGCGCATGCGCCTGCGCGGGGCCCGCCAGGTGCTGCTGCACTATCCGGGCCGCACCGTGCAGGTGGCCCAGGGCATGAGCGTGCTCGAAGCCAGCCGCGAGCATGGCATTGCCCATTTGTCGCTGTGCGGCGGCAGGGCGCGCTGCTCCACCTGCCGCGTGCGCGTGTCCGGCCCGGCGGCCCACCTGCCTGCGCCGGGGCGCGATGAGCGCCTCACGCTGGAGCGCGTGGGTGCGCCGCAGGACGTGCGGCTGGCCTGCCAGCTGCGGCCCACGGGCGATGTGCAGGTGGCGCCGCTGTTTCGCTCGCCGGCAGCCGCCCAGGCCGGGCGGGGCGATGAGCAGCGCGAGGTCCGCGAAGTGCGCGCGGTGGCCATCCTGTTCGTGGACCTGCGCCGCTGGTCCGGCCTGGCCGAGCGGCAATGGCCCGTGGACCTGTCCTGGGTGCTGGACCAGTATTTCGAGCGCGTGGGCCAGGCCGTGCACGACAGCGGCGGCATGGCCAACCAGTTCATCGGCGACAGCGTGATGGCCATCTTCGGCCTGGACACCGACCTGGATACGGCCTGCCGCCAGGCCGTGCAGGCCAGTGCCCTGATAGACCGGCGCATGCAGGAGTGGAGCGCGAGCTTCGAGGCGCAGTTCGGCCAGCCGGTGGATTTCGGCATGGGCCTGCATGCGGGGCGCGCCGCCGTGGGGCGCGTGGGCTTCGAGCACACCACCACCTTCACGGCCGTGGGCGAGGTGGTCAACACGGCCAGCCGCCTGCAGGAATACACCAAGAGCGCCCAGGCGCGGCTGGTGCTGTCGCTGGAGGTGGCGCGCCGCGCGGGCGTGGCCGATGGCCTGGGCGAAGTCCGGCAGGTGCAGGTGCGCGGGCGCTCCGAGCCCCTGCCGGCCCTGCATGTGGCACGGCCCGGCCTGCAGTGGCCCTGAGCGTGGATGGTGGGCGTGGACGATGAGCGTGGACAGTGAGCGCGGGAGCCGGAGAGTTTGCGCAAAGCTGTGCGTTTAGGCACTGACGCGCAGGCGGGCGAAGACGAGACTGCAGCCATGCAGAACGCAATCACGCGCTGCAGGATTTGACAAAGGATTCGCCATGAAGCACGCAAAGACCCTCTTCGCCATCACCGCCCTTTCTGCCGCCCTTTCCTCCGCCTTGTGGTCGGGCATGGCCTCGGCCGCCACGGTATCTGCAGAAACCTGGTTCGGCGCCGAGCCCGCCAGCTCCGGCCCCGCGCTGTCGCGCGCCGAGGTTCAGGCCGACCTGGCCCTGTGGAACCGCGCCGGCCTCAACGTCTACCGCGAGTCCGACGTGAACCACTGGGATGCCGACTACCAGCAGCGCCTGGCCCAGTACCAGCGCATGCGCAGCGGCCCCGAGTACCTGGCCGAAGTGCAGCGCCTGGGTGGCTCGGTGAAGGCGGCCGAAGGCCAGGGTTCCGGCCGTGTCCCGGGCTGAGCCGACGATGCGCGCCGCCACGCATTCCACTGCCCATGCCGCCGCATCGCCCTGGGCCGACTTCGCACCGCTGCTGGCCCGGGTGCTGCTGAGCCTGCTGTTCATCTACAGCGGCATCGGCAAGCTGATGGGGCCGGAGGGCACCATGGCCTATATCGCCAAGGCGGGCCTGCCGCTGCCCATGCTGTCGTATGCCATGGCGCTGGTGGTGGAGCTGGGCGTGGCCACGGCCCTGCTGCTGGGCTGGCGAACCCGCGAGGCCGCGGCCGTGATGGCCGTGTTCAGCGTCATGTCGGCGCTGATGTTCCACAACCAGTTCGGCGATAAGGGCCAACTGGTGCAGTTCCTGAAGAACCTGGCGATCGCCGGGGGATTCGTGCAACTGATGCTGGCGCCCGTGGCGCGCTGGAGCCTGGACGCACGGCGTTGAATGCGAGCCAGTGTTGTGCACTGAACACTGCCTATGAAACCGGCGCTGCCCAAAGCCGGGGACACCGAGGAAGGGCCGCCCCGCCCCGAGGGTGTCGTCCCCCTCCCTCGCGAAGCGAGTAGAGAGGGGGAAGGCGCGTAAGCGCCTCAGGGGGTGTCTATTGTTTTCACACCTTGATGCCTTTTTCAGCCAGGCGGCGGGCATAGGCGGCCAGGATCAGCCGCTCCGAATGCACCAGGTAGTCATTGAGCGCGGCAGCGGCCTCGGCCGGCTTGCCGTCCTCGAACTGCTGCAGGATGCGCGCATTCATGTCCACATAGGGCGCATGCAGGAAGTGCGGGTCGCGCAGCAGGCCGAAGGCCAGGCGCAGCTCGGCCAGCAGGTGCTCGAACATGGTGTCCAGGCGCTCGCTGTCGGCCAGCTGCACCACGGCCTTGTGGAAACTCATGTTGGCCGTGCCCACGCCGGACCAGTCCTGGGCCTCGCGGTGGCGCTGTGCCGCTTCCACGGCTTCGCGCATCAGGCTGCGCGCCGGGTGCATGGGATAGGCCTGGGCCAGGGCCTGGCACTCCACCATGCGGCGCACGCGGTAGATGTCGATGATGGAGGCGATGCTGGGCGCCGCCACCGACACGCCCTTGTTGGGCTCGTGCACCAGCAGCCCCTCCTTGGTCAGCAGCCGGAAGGCCTCGCGCAGCGTGTTGCGCGAGATCTGCAGGCTTTCGCTGAGCGAGGCTTCCGACAGCTTCTGCCCGGGCTCCCAGGCACCATCGATGAGCTTGCTGCGCAGCTGCTCGGTCACGCGGTCGGTCAGGTTGAGGATGTCGGTGCTGCGGGTCATGGTGGTCGGGATGCAAGGGCCAGAGCGCAGTGTAGCCAGCGCCGGGCCGGTCGCCGGTTTCGTGCAGTGCTCAGGTGGGGTGTTGCAGCCTGGCGAAGGCCTGCAGCGTGCTGTCCACGGCGGCATCGTCGATATGGCGGTGCGTGACCAGGCGCAGCAGGCCGGCGCTGCCCGTGCGCACCAGCACGCCGGCCTGGGCCAGGCGTGCTTGCCACAGGCGCGCTTCGGCCGCGCTGGTGTCAACGCGAACCTGGACGATGTTGGTCTGCGGCAGTTCGGCCGCGCACCAAGCCGGGTCGATGGCGCGCAGGCCCTGGTGCAGGCGGCAGGCGCGCGCATGGTCGTCGGCCAGGCGCTCGACCATGTGCTCCAGCGCCACCAGCCCTGCCGCCGCAATCACGCCGGCCTGGCGCAGGGTGCCGCCGAGCATGCGCCGTATGGTGCGCGCCCGCGCGATGAAGTCGGCCGGCCCCATGAGCACCGAGCCCACGGGCGCTGACAGCCCCTTGGACAGGCAGACGGTGACCGAGTCAGTGTGCGCAGCCATCTCGCGGCAGGACAGGCCCAGTGCCACGGCGGCATTGAACAGGCGCGCGCCATCGGTGTGCACGGGCACGCCATGGCGGCAGGCCAGCGCATGCACGGCGGCCAGCGCCTGGGGCCCGGCGACGGTGCCGCCCCGCGCATTGTGCGTGTTCTCCACGGCCACCACTGCGCTGGGGCAGCGTGCGGAGATGGAGGTGTCCAGCGCCGCCTCCAGCGCGGGCAGGGCGATCAGGCCGCCGTCGCCGGCCAGGCTGTGGTAGTGCATGCCGGTCAGGCCCGCGGCGGCGCGCTCGGCGTTCAGCAGATGGCTGCCGGCCTCGGCCAGCACCTCGCCGGGCATGCGGCCATGGGCGAGCACGGCCACCAGATTGCCCATGGTGCCGCTGACCACGAACAGGCCCGCAGCCTTGCCGAAGCGCTGGGCTGCGGTCTCCTCGAGCGCGCGCACGGTCGGGTCGCCGTCCAGGCCGTCATCGCCCAGCGGGGCGCGGGCCATGGCTTCGAGCATCTGCGGCGTGGGGCGCGTGACGGTATCGCTGCGCAGGTCGATGGCGTCGGGAAGAGGGTGCAGGCTGGACATCAGTCGGCCTTGATGTTGCGTTCCTTGACGACGCGCGCCCAACGCGCCGCGTCGGTCTCCATCTGGGCGCCGAACTCTGCCGCAGTGCGGGGCGTCAGCTCCAGCCCCAGGGACTGCAGCTTGGCCTGCAGCGTGGGCGTGGCCATGGCGCGGGCCACGGCATCGTGCAGCGTGGTCTGGATGCCGGAGGGCAAACCGGCAGGCCCCAGCAGGCCGAACCAGTGCAGCACGGTCAGGCCGCGCACGCCGCTTTCGCCCAGCGTGAGAACCTGGGGGAGGGCCGGCGAGCGTTGGGCGCTGGTGGTGGCCAGGGCGCGCAGCGCACCGCTTCGGATATGCGGGATCACGGTGGGTGCCGAGGCGAACATGCTCTCGGTATGCCCGGCAACCACATCGGCAATGGCCTGCCCCGAGCCCTTGTAGGGGATGTGGGTGATGAAGGTGCCGGTCTGCTGCTTGAACAGCTCACCCGCCAGATGCGTGGCCGTGCCCGTGCCGCCCGATGCAAGGTTGAGCCGGCCCGGCTGCGCTTTGGCCAGGGCCACGAATTGCTTCACGCTCTGCGCCTTGAAATTCGGGTTGACGGCCAGCACCAGCGGCGATGATCCGATCAGGGCCACGGGCGTGAAGTCCTTGAGCGCGTCGTAGGGCGTCTTGTACAGGCTGGGCGTGATGGTGTGCGGCATGTCGGCCATCAGCAGCGTGTAGCCGTCAGGCGCGGCCCGCGCCACCATTTCTGCGCCCAGCATGGCCGAGGCCCCGGGCCTGTTGTCCACGACCACGGGCTGGCCCAGTTCACGCGACAGTTCCGTGCCCAGCGCGCGGGCGATGTTGTCCGAGCCGCCACCGGCCGTATAGGGAACGATGATGCGCACGGGCTGCGCCGGCCATTTCTGCGCCGGCGCAAGGCCGGGCAGGGCAGCGGCGGCCAGGATGAGCAGGCGGCGTGGCACGCCGCGGTGGGAAGCGCAGGGCACAAGGCGGTGGCGTTCGGCAGGCATGGCGAGAACTCCTTGGTGCGGCGAGAGAAAGAAACCATCGCGGCCCGGCCCGCGAGCCACCACCGGCATCAACCGATGAAGCGCCCCGCGTTGCCCAGCACGCCCAGGTCGATGAAGCTGGAGCCCACATGCGGCGGCTGGCCGCTGTAGTCGATCACAAAGCCGCCCATGTCCCAGTTGCGCATGCCGGCCAGCGCCGAGCGCAGCCTGGCCTGGGTGGGGTCGCGGCCGGCGCGTTCCAGGCCCTCGGCCAGCACGCGTGCATTCACATAGGCTTCCAGCGAGCCCATGGAGAACTCCTGCTGGCCGTGGGCGCGCAGGGCCGATTGGTAGTCGCGCACCAGTTGCAGCCGGGCCTGATGGGGCGCGGGGACGACCATGGTCATGGCAAGGCCCCGGGCGTCGTCGCCCAGCGGCTTGAGGCTGTCGTTGGGCAAGGTCACGCTCAGGCCCGTGAGCAGCACGCCGGGCACACTTTTGCGCAGGCCGCGCACCAGCGCGACCGACACCGTGCCGGCCGTGGCCAGCAATACGGCGGACGGACGGGCCGCATGCACTTTGTTCAACACTTCGGCCAGGTTCTTGCCATCGGTGGCAATGGCCGCCTGTACGGAGGGGGCCATCTTCCCGGCTTCCAGTGCGCGTGTGGCGTCTTCCAGTATTTCCCGGCCGTAGGCGTTGTCCAGGTAGACGATGCCGATGCCCTTGAGGCCCATGCCTGCAAGCCGCTGTATCAGTCGGTGGACCTCATTGGTGTAGCTGGCCCGGACATGGAAGACGTTGCGCGCGCCCTTGCGCAGCGACGAGGCGCCCGTGATCGGCGCCACGTAGGGAACGCCAGCCTCTTCGATCAGCGGAATGATGGCCGCATTGTTGGGCGTGCCGTTGCACGACAGCAGGGCGAAGGCCGTGCCCTTGGACAGCATCTGCCGCACGTTGTCGGCCGAGCGCTGGGGCACATAGCCATCGTCCACGATCTGCAGCTGCAGCGTGCGGCCGTGAATTCCGCCGCGGGCATTGATCTGCGCCATGGCCGCTTCCGTGCCCAGCTTGATGTCGGTGCCGTATGCGGCCAGCGGGCCGCTCAGGGACACCGTGGAGCCGATGGTGATGGCCTTGGCGGACAGGCCGGCCTCGTCGGCAAAGGCATTGCGCACGAAGGCCGGCGCCAGGGCCGGGACCGCTGCGATGGCCGCAGCGCGGGGAACCAGGGAAACAATCTGACGGCGTCGCATGGATTCAGGGCTCGGGCAAGGTGGTTTGGGAGCAGGAAGGGCCATTCACGACGCCTGCCGCGCATGCGCCCCGCGCTGGGAGCGCGGCCCATTGTAGGAGGCGGCCTTGCCGCAGGCGATACCGGCGCAGGGGCATTGTTGCATTCATGTCTTCTATCGGTATTCAATCATCGATAGTTTTTCTGACTTTGGCAAGAACCCTGTCAGTGCACATTGCGTAGGCAGGTGTATGCGGGTTTGTACTATCAGTATGCGTTGATTGTCTTAATCACAATTAGTTTCTGTAAGACAAATTACTAGTTTTGTTGAACAAAACCAGGTCGGCAGCGCACTCCTTGCCACCGGGTTGGGCATGCGGGGTGGCTCGACGGCCGTCGCGCACCGGGGGTGTGAAGGGGGAATCAACATGCTGACTGACGTCAATCTCTGGCCGCTTATCGGGGTGGCCATCATCGTTGCGGGCTTCGTGCTGCGCTTCAATCCCATGCTGGTCGTGATCGTCACGGCCATCGGCACGGCACTGGCGGCGGGCTTTCCCGTCGACAAGGTGCTGGCCACCATCGGCACGGGCTTCATCAAGACGCGCAACCTGCCGCTGATCATCCTGCTGCCGCTGGCCGTGATCGGCCTGCTGGAGCGCCATGGCCTGCGCCAGCATGCGCAGAACTGGATCAGCTCCATCAAGTCGGCCACCGCTGGCCGCCTGCTCATCGTCTACCTGGCGGCGCGCCAGCTGACGGCCGCCGTGGGCCTGACCAGCCTGGGCGGGCATCCGCAGATGGTGCGTCCGCTGCTGGCGCCCATGGCCGAAGGCGCGACCCAGTCGCGCTTCGGCATCCTGCCCGCCAAGGTGCGTGACAAGCTGCGCGCCTACTCGGCCGCCACGGACAACGTGGGCCTGTTCTTCGGCGAGGACATCTTCGTGGCCTTCGGCGCCATCGTGCTGATGACCACCTTCCTGAAGGAAGCCGGCATCGAGGTCGAGCCCATCCACGTCGCGCTGTGGGGCATTCCCACGGCCATCTGCGCCTTCGTGATCCACGCCTGGCGCCTGGGTCGCCTGGACCGCATGCTCGAGCGCGAGCTGGCCCAGTACAAGGCGGGCGTCGCAGCCGACGCGGCCAATGCCAACGCCACCCAAGCCAAGGGAGCCTGAAATGACGCTGACCATCCAACACCTGTACTACCTGGTCGGCTTCGTCCTGGCCGTCACGGCCGTGATGACGCTGCGCGATGCCAGCAATCCCAAGCGCTGGTCCAGCGGCCTGTTCTGGGCGCTGTATGCGGCCGTGTTCCTGGTGGGCCATGAGCTGCCCCCCATGGTGGTGGGCGTGATCGCCGTGGCCATGGCGCTGATCGCCGGCTTCGGTGGCGTGGGCAGCGGCCGCCACGCGCCGCGCAGCGATGCCGAATACCTGGCCAGCGCCAAGCGCCTGGGCAACAAGCTGTTCGTGCCGGCCCTGGCGATTCCGCTGATCACCATGGTGGGCACGCTGAGCGCCTCGCACCTGGTCTTCGGCGGAACGCCCCTGCTGGACCCCAAGGCCACCACGCTGGTGAGCCTGGGCGTGGGCTGCGTGCTGGCGCTGGGCCTGGCCTGCTGGCTGACCCGCGAGACGCCGGCCCAGGGCATGCGCGAATCGCGCCGCCTGACCGATGCGCTGGGCTGGGCCCTGGTGCTGCCCCAGATGCTGGGCATGCTGGGCCTGGTGTTCTCGGACGCCGGCGTGGGCAAGGCCGTGGCCTATGTGACCACCACCTATATCAACATGGACATCCGCTTCGTGGCCGTGGCCGTCTACGTGCTCGGCATGGCGCTGTTCACGGTGGTGATGGGCAATGGCTTCGCGGCCTTCCCGGTGATGACGGGCGGCGTGGGCGTGCCCATTCTGGTGGGCGTCTACCATGGCGACCCGGCCGTGATGGCGGCCATCGGCATGCTCTCGGGCTACTGCGGCACCCTGCTGACGCCCATGGCGGCCAACTTCAACCTGGTGCCCGCCGCGCTGCTGGAGATCGACAAGAATGCCGTGATCCGCGCCCAGGTGCCCACGGCCCTGGCCCTGCTGACGGCCAACGTCTTCCTCATGTATTTCCTGATGTTCCGTTAAAGGACGGACTGTTGCCATGACCGATTCCACTTCCCCGCGCATCCTGGTGACCGGCTTCGAGCCGTTCGAGCAGGACCCTGTCAATCCCTCGTGGGAAGTGGCGCGTGCCCTGCATGGAGAGATCGTGGAGGGCGCCACCGTCCACGGCCTGCAGCTGCGCTGCGTGTTCGGCGAATCGCTGCGCCAGCTGCAGGAGGCGCTTGCGCAGCTGCAGCCGGTGCTGGTCATCAGCCTGGGCCTGGCCGGCGGCCGCAGCGAGTTCACGCCCGAGCGCGTGGCCATCAATATCGACGACGCCCGCATTCCCGACCATGCGGCGCGCCAGCCCGTGGACCAGGTGGTGATCCCGGGCGCGCCCGCCGCGTACTTTTCCACGCTGCCCATCAAGGCCGTAGTGCACAACCTGCGTGCGCGGGGCATTCCGTCTTCCGTGTCCAACACGGCGGGCACCTTTGTCTGCAATCACGTGTTTTTCGCGCTCATGCACTGGCTGGCCCAGGGCAAGGCTGCGCCGGGTGCGCGGGGCGGCTTCATCCATGTGCCGGCCCTGCCTGAGCAGGCAGCGCGCAAGCCGGGCATGCCCAGCATGTCGCTGGCCGACCAGGTGGCTGCCGTGCGCGAGACCATCCGCACGGCCCTGACCGTGTCCCAGGATCTGAAGGAAAACGCCGGCCAGCTGCACTGAACCCCGTGCACCGAGTCCGGTGAGGAGAGAACGATGAAAATTGACCTGAACAGTGATCTTGGCGAGAGCCTGGGCGGATGGCGCATGGGCGACGATGCCGCCATGCTCGATATCGTCAGCAGCGCCAACGTGGCCTGCGGATTCCATGCCGGCGACCCGGCAGGCATCCTGGAGACGCTCAAGGCCGCCCGCGCGCGCGGCGCCATCGTCGGCGCCCATGTGTCCTATCCCGACCTGGTCGGCTTCGGCCGGCGCAACATGGACGTGGCCAGCGCCGACCTGGTGGCCGGCGTCATCTACCAGATCGGTGCGCTGCAGGGCCTGGCCCGCGTGGCCGGCACCGAGGTGCGCTACGTCAAGCCGCACGGCGCGCTCTACAACACCATTGCCCACGACAGGCGCCAGGCCACCGACGTGATCACCGCCATGCGCGCCATCGACCCCAGCCTGGTGCTGGTGGCGCTGGCCGGCTCGCCGCTGATCGACTGGGCGCGCGATGCGGGCCTGACCGTGGTGGCCGAGGCCTTTGCCGACCGCGGCTACACGCCCGAGGGCACCCTGGTCTCGCGCCGCGATCCGGGCGCCGTGCTGCACGATGTGGACCAGATCGCCGCGCGCATGCTGTCCCTGGTGCGCGACGGCGTGGTCGAGGCCGTCGATGGCAGCCTGGTGCGCATTGCCGCCGACTCCATCTGCGTGCACGGCGACAGCCCCGGTGCCGTGGCCATTGCACGCCACCTGCGCGAACGTTTCGAGCAGGAGGGCGTGCGCATTTCCTCCTTCGTGGGCTGAGGGCACACCATGCGTTTTCTACCCGTCAACCGGCAGGCCCTGATGGTGGAGCTGGCCGATCTCGATGAAACCCTGGCCCTGCTGGGCTCGCTGCAGCGCGAGCCCATCGATGGCGTGCAGGAGCTGGTGCCGGCCGCGCGCACCGTGCTCGTGCAGTTCGCTCCCGCCAGGCTGGGCGTGGCCGAGCTGGTGCGCCGCATTGCCGCGCGCGACCTGGGCCAGCGGGCCGAGCGCAGCAATGTGCTGGTCGAGATTCCCGTGCACTACGACGGCGAGGACCTGGCCGACGTGGCGCAGCTGCTGGGCCTCACGCCCGAGGAAGTCGTGCGCCGCCACACGGGCAGCGAGTACGCCGTGGCCTTCACGGGCTTCGCGCCCGGCTTCGCCTACCTCAGCGGGGGCGATCCGATCTTCAACGTGCCGCGCCGCACCACGCCGCGCACGCGCGTGCCGGCCGGCTCGGTGGCGCTGGGCGGCACGTTCAGTGCCGTCTATCCCCAGGCCAGCCCGGGCGGCTGGCAACTGATAGGCCGCACCTCGGCCCGCATGTGGGACCTGGCGCGCCAGCTGCCCGCGCTGCTGCAGCCCGGCTACCGCGTGCGCTTTGTCGATGCGGCCGGCATGGCCCAGGTGGATGAGGCGCCCGCGCCCGCCGTGGCGCAGGCCGCGCCGCATGAAGGCAACGCGCTGCGCGTCAAGGCCACGGGCCTGATGACGCTGTTCCAGGACCGGGGCCGCCTGGGCCAGGCCGGGCAGGGCGTCTCGGCCTCGGGCGCCATGGACCAGGCAGCCTTCAAGGCCGCCAACCGCCTGGTCGGCAATGCCAGCGACCTGGCCGTGCTGGAGACCGTGGGCGGTGGCCTGTCGCTGCAAAGCCGGGGCGAGACCGTGGTGGCCGTCACGGGCGCCGATGCGCCCCTGACCGTGACCACCGGGTCCGGCCAGCGCTGGAGCGTGCCGCGCTACCAGGCCGTGGCCCTGGCCGATGGCGACCTGCTGACCATTGCCCAGCCCGTGGCCGGCGCGCGCTGCTATGTGGCCGTGCGCGGCGGCTTTGCCGTCACGCCCGTGCTGGGCAGCGCCTGCACCGACATCCTGGCGAATGTCGGCCCAGCCGCCCTGGCCGTGGGCCAGATCCTGCCCGTGCGGGCTGCGGACCGCACGGCCGTGTCCGCACCCGAGCTGCCGCCCGAGTCCCTGCCCATCGCCGGGCAGGACGTGGTGCTGGACGTGGAGCTGGGCCCGCGCACCGACTGGTTCACGCCCGAGGCCGTGGCCCTGCTGGCCGCGCAGCGCTGGCAGGTCACGCCGCAATCGAACCGCGTGGGCCTGCGCGTGGCGGGCGAGCAGCCCCTGGCGCGCGCCGTGGCCGGCGAGCTGCCCAGCGAAGGCACGCCGCTGGGCGCCATCCAGGTGCCTCCCAGCGGCCAGCCCGTGCTGTTCCTGGCCGACCATCCGCTGACGGGCGGCTATCCCGTCATCGGCTGCGTGGCGCCGCACCACCTGGATCTGGCCGGCCAGATTCCCGTGGGCGCCTGGATCCGCTTCAACCCCATCCGCGCCTTCGAGGAATATTCCCCCGGCGCGCAAGGCGCCCAGCGCCTGCAGAACAATTGAAGGTATTGCGATGAAAAAAGTCCTGATTGCCAACCGTGGCGAGATCGCCGTCCGCATCGCCCGCGCCTGCGCCGACTACGGCGTGAAATCCGTGGCCGTCTACGCCGATGCCGACATCGACGCCCTGCACGTGCGCATGGCCGACGAGGCCTATGGCCTGGACGGCGAGCGCCCGGCCGACACCTACCTGAACATTGCCAAGCTCATCGCCATCGCGCACAAGAGCGGCGCCGACGCCGTGCACCCCGGCTACGGATTCCTGTCCGAAAGCGAAGCCTTCGCGCGCGCCGTGCTGGATGCGGGCCTGCGCTGGATCGGCCCCACGCCCGAGACCATCGCCAAGCTGGGCGACAAGGTCGAGGCGCGCAAGATCGCCCTGCAGGTCGGCGCTCCCCTGGTGGCCGGCACGCCCGACCCCGTCAAGGATGCCGGCGAAGTGCTGGCCTTTGCCCAGCAGCACGGCCTGCCCATCATCATCAAGGCCGCCTTCGGCGGCGGCGGGCGCGGCATGAAGATCGCGTGGCGCATGGACGAGGTGGAGGAACTCTTTCACTCGGCCGTGCGCGAGGCCGTCACCGCCTTCGGCCGCGGCGAATGCTTTGTCGAGCAATTCCTGGACCGCCCCCGCCACATCGAGGCCCAGGTGCTGGCCGACACCCACGGCAACGTGGTCGTGCTGGGCACGCGCGACTGCTCGCTGCAGCGGCGCAACCAGAAACTGGTGGAAGAGGCCCCGGCGCCCTTCCTCAGCGACGATCAGCGCGCCCGCATCCACAGCTCCGCACGCGACATCTGCGCGGCGGCCGGCTACGTCAGCGCGGGCACGGTGGAATTCCTGTTGAGCCAGACGGGCGCCATCTCCTTCCTCGAAGTCAACACGCGCCTGCAGGTCGAGCACCCCGTGACCGAGCAGACCACGGGCGTGGACCTGGTGATCGAGCAGCTGCGCGTGGCCGACGGCCTGCCCCTGTCCATCACCGAAACCCCGGCGCCGCTGGGCCACTCCATCGAATTCCGCATCAACGCCGAAGACGTGGGCCGCGGCTTCCTGCCCACGCCCGGCCCCGTGGTGCGGTTCGACCCGCCCTCGGGCCCCGGCGTGCGCCTGGACACGGGCGTGCAGACCGGCTCGGTCGTGCCCGGCAGCTTCGACTCGCTGATGGCCAAGCTCATCGTCAGCGGCGCCACCCGTGAACAGGCCCTGGCCCGCGCACGCCGCGCCCTGGCCGAGTTCCGCATCGAAGGCCTGTCCTCCGTCCTGCCCTTCCACCGCGCCGTCATCGGCCACGCCGACTTCGTGGGCAACGACGGCTTCAAGGTCCACACGCGCTGGATCGAATCCGACTTCGCCGAACCCCTGGCCGCCGCCGTGCGCGCCGAGCCGCTGCCCGACGCCAGCCTGGTGCGCTGCGCGGTCGAGATCGACGGGCGACGGGTGTCGCTGGGCCTGCCTGCGGTGCTGCTGCAGGGGCTGGCATCGGCTGGCGGCGGTGTGTCTGCCGCGCCGGCTGCCGAATCTGCCGTGGACCCCGCTGCCGTCACCTCACCCATTGCAGGCAATCTGCATGCGTGGAAGGTGGCCGATGGCGATACCGTTCAGGAGGGCGATGTGATTGCCGTCATGGAGGCCATGAAGATGGAGATGCAGGTGACTGCGCATCGCAGTGGGGTGGTGGCTTTGGTGGCTGAGGCGGGGAAGGCGCAGGTGCTGGGGGCTGTGATTGCTCGGATTGGCTGATTTCTGGTTGACCTGTTTTTGATTCTGTTGTGCCTCTGGCGGCAGGAGCCGGGTTTCGGCCCGGCGGCCGACCCGCTTTCTTGTCGCGCGATAAGAAAGTAGGCAAAGAAGCGCGCCCCAAACTGCCCACGACCCCTTCGCTTCGCTACGGGGCGACCTGCGTTGGGCGGGATGCGGGGTGCGCCGTGAAACTCGTTGCGCGCTGCGCGCTTCACTCAAACATCACGGCGAGCTAGACAACGAAGCAGCCCTGTCCTTCGGCAGGGCTGCCACCCCGCATCCCGCCCAACGCAGGCGTGGGCAGAAGGGGGGAGGCTGGGGAACAGCCAACAGCAAAATGCCAAAGGCCAGAAATGCAAACAGCCGACGCGCCACCGCTGCGCTCGGCTGTTTTCTCATAGAGGCCGAGCGAAGCGACGGCCCGGGCAAACTCCCCGTATGTCCGCGCCTGCGGCGTGGTGGTTGCGGGGTTGCAGTCCTGCCGAAGGACAGGACTGCTTCGTGATCTGACTCGCTGCGGTTGTCTGAGCGGAGTTCACGCAGTGAACGCAGCGAGTTCCGCAGCGAACCCCGCAACCGCCACGACGCAGGTTGCCCCGCAGCGAAGCGAAGGGGTCGCGGACATCCGGGTCGCCTTTTCTTGGCCTACCTTCTTTTGGCGAAGCAAAAGAAGGTAGGTCGGCCGCCGGGCCGAGACCCGGCCTCGAAAAACAACCCCCCGGCAGGGAACAAAACAGATCCCTGGACCCATCAGGAAGACTCAGCGCCCACCCTGAAAACTACGCGTGCTGTACAGATCCGCCGGCAGCCGCGACAGCAGCGGCAGACCAGACACCGCATCCACCGGCTGCCTCTCGATGTAGTTGAAGAACACATCGGAATCGAGCACGCCAATGTCCAGACGGCGCGCATCAGGCACGGCCGCCAGCGTCTTGTAGCCATCGCCACCCGTGGCATTGAAGCTCAGCACGAACAGCTTGTATGTGCGCGCGGTATCCAGCGGCTTCCACGTCTTGCTCGCGTTGTCATACACCTCGATGCCCGACACGCGCTGGCCGGCTGCCGCTGCCGCATTCACGTCAAAGCGCAGGCCGCCCGTGTAGGGGTAGGGGCCGGTCGTGCCGCTGGGGCCGTAGACGGCCTGCAGGCCGTCCTCGAGCATGCCCTTGACTTCCGTGCCGGTGATGTCGAGGCGGAACAGCTTGTTGCCGAAGGGCAGGACCTGGATGACCTGGGCGGCCGTGACCTGGCCCAGCAGCGGGATGCGCACGCCGCCGCCGCTTTGCAGGGTGATGTCGGCGCCGCCGTAGTGGCGGTTGGCTTCTTCCAGGTAGGCCTGGGCCACGAGCTGCTGGATGTCGCCGCCGCGCACGCTCACGCTGCCTTCGGCATTGCAGGCGGCGCTGGACTGGCTGTAGTTCATGGTGCCGACGCCGCCGGGCACGCGGCGCGAGCACAGTTCCCGGGGCACGGTGGCGACCTGCTTGAGGTTGAACTGGGCGACCTTGTCCTTGAAGGGCTGCAGCGCGGCGGTGGCCTTGGCTGAGGGCGTGGTCACGCGCAGCACGCCGGTGGCGGCGGCGCTGGCCTTGAGGGCGGTCTTTTGCGCATCGGTGGCGGCCTTGCCGGCGATGGTGAAGCTGTCGCCGATCAGCACATGGGGCGTGCCCGTGCACTGGGTGACGCGGCCGTCGGCGTCGAACTGGACCTTGAGGTCGCCGACGACCTGGGCGTACTCCCAGGCCTGGACCACGCAGACGGGGCTGCCGTCCCTGTCGGCCAGGCGCGTGGGGTAGGCGCCGCCGGGCGTGCCCACGCCGGTGGTGTTGAGCACGTCGGGGCCGAGCAGGGTGTGCGAGTCGCCGCCCACGACCACGTCCACGCCGCTGAGCTTGGGCACGATCTGGCGGTCGTACTCATAGCCCACATGGCTCATGACGATGATCTTGTTGATGCCCTTGGCGCGCAGCGCGTCGATTTCGCGCTGGGCCGCCGTGGCCTCATCCTCGAAGGTGGTGTCGGTATCGGGGCTGGACGATGCCTTGGTCTTGCCCGCAATGGTCAGGCCGACGATGCCGATCTTCTGGCCGCCGCGCTCCACCACGGTGGAGGGGTTCACATAGCCCGGAGCCTTGGCCGCGTTCAGGGCCGAGTTGGTGCCAAAGCGCACGTTGGCGCTGAGCACGGGCGTCTTGCAGGTGCCGGCGCGCAGGCGGTCCAGGAAGGACTTGAGGCCGCTGTCGCCCTTGTCGAACTCGTGGTTGCCCAGCGTGAAGGCGTCAAAGCAGACGGTGTTCATGAGGGCGGCATCGGCCTCGCCGTCGGCGCCTGCGCGGTTGAAGTACAGCGTGCCGGTGAGCGCGTCGCCGGCGTGCAGCTTGAGCACGTTGGGCGACTGCGCGGCCAGCTCCTCGATGGCCTGGGTCACGCGCGCAAAGCCTGCGGCGTCCACGGACACGGCTTCGGCCTTGCCCGTGCCGGCGTCCAGCTGCAGGGTCTTGCTCTTGGACTCCAGCGTGGAGTGGTGATCGTTGATGTGCAGAATGCGCAGCTCCAGCGGCTGGCCTGCGGGCGTGTCGTTGCCGGAGCCGCCGCAACCGGCGATCAGGGCGGAGGCAGCCAGGGCCACGGCCAGCGGGCGCAGGGCGGGGCGATGGGAGGTCAAGGACATGAACGGGTTCTCTCTGTATCGGTTTGTCACGGCCGCCGATGCTGGGCAAGGCAGATGACATGGCGATGAAAGCGCCCTGCAGGGGGCTTGACCTTGACATGGTGGCAATCTCTAAAGTGCCTGCATGCGAGAACAAAGGAGTCAGGCAATGAATGCATCGACCAAGGCCGGCATGGCCATAGACCTGCCCGTTCAGGGCATGACCTGCGCCTCCTGCGTGGGGCGTGTGGAGCGCGCGCTCAAGAAGCTGCCGGGCGTGCAGGAAGCCGTGGTCAACCTGGCCACCGAAAAGGCCAGCATCCGCTTCGAGGGCGCGGCCGATCTGCCCGCCGCCATTTCCGCCATCGAGAAGGCCGGCTACGAGGTGCCCCAGTCCAGCGTGGAACTGGAAGTGGAGGGCATGACCTGCGCCTCCTGCGTGGGCCGCGTGGAGCGGGCGCTGAAAAAGGTGGAGGGCGTGCAATCGGCCAGCGTGAACCTGGCCACCGAACGTGCAGTGGTGACGCTGGCTGGCAGCGCAGATGTGGCGGCCCTTGTGGCAGCTGTGCACAAGGCCGGGTACGAGGCGCGTCCGCTGGGCGCCAGCGCGAACCCGGCCAGTGAAGGCGGCGCAGCGCAGTCGCCGGCCGAAGACGGCACGGAGCAGCGCCAGGCGCGCGAGCGGGCCTCGCTCAAACGCTCGCTGATCGTGGCCACGGTGTTCGCGCTGCCGGTGTTCGTGCAGGAGATGGGCGGCCACATGGTGCCGGCCTTCCACCACTGGGTGGGGCAGGCCATCGGCACCCAGAACAGCTGGTATCTGCAGTGCGTGCTGTCGGCCATCGTGCTGTTCGGGCCGGGCCTGCGTTTTTTCCAGAAGGGCATTCCCGCGCTGCTGCGCGGCGCGCCCGACATGAATTCGCTGGTGGCCGTGGGCACTTCGGCGGCGTTTGCCTATTCGCTGGTGGCCACCTTCGTGCCGCAGTGGCTGCCGGCCGGCACGGTGAATGTGTATTACGAGGCGGCGGCCGTGATCGTGGCGCTGATCCTGCTGGGCCGCTTCATGGAGGCGCGCGCCAAGGGCAATACCTCCGAAGCCATCCGCCGCCTGGTGCGCCTGCAGGCCAAGACGGCGCGCGTGCGCCGGGATGGCGCCGTGCAGGAGGTGGACATCGCCGCCGTGCGTGCGGGCGACACCATCGAGGTGCGGCCCGGCGAGCGCATTCCCGTCGATGGCGAGGTCATCGAGGGCAGCAGCTTCGTCGATGAATCCATGATCAGCGGCGAGCCCGTGCCGGTCGAGAAAACCCCGGGTGCCGAACTGGTCGGCGGCACGGTGAACCAGAACGGCGCGCTGGCCTTTCGCGCCACCAAGGTGGGCGCGGACACGCTGCTGGCGCAGATCATCCGCATGGTCGAGCAGGCCCAGGGCTCCAAGCTGCCCATACAGGCGCTGGTGGACCAGGTCACCATGTGGTTCGTGCCGGCCGTGATGGCCGTGGCCCTGCTGACCTTCGGCGCCTGGCTGGCCTGGGGGCCGTCGCCCGCACTGAGCTTTGCGCTGGTCAATGCCGTGGCCGTGCTCATCATCGCCTGCCCCTGCGCCATGGGCCTGGCCACGCCCACTTCCATCATGGTGGGCACGGGCCGGGCCGCGCAGATGGGCGTGCTGCTGCGCAAGGGCGAGGCGCTGCAGACCTTGAAAGACGCCCGCGTGGTGGCCGTGGACAAGACCGGCACGCTGACGCGCGGCCGCCCCGAGCTGACCGACCTGGTGCTGGCCCCGGGCTTCGAGGGCGAGCGCAGCCGCGTGCTGGCGCTGGTGGCGGCCGTGGAGGACCGCTCCGAGCACCCGATTGCGCGCGCCATCGTGGATGCTGCCAAGGCCGAGGATCTGCCGCTGGGCGCCGTGGATCGCTTTGAATCGGTGACAGGCTTTGGCGTGCGCGCCCAGGTGGACGGCGTGCGCGTGGAGATCGGTGCCGACCGCTTCATGCGCGAATTGGGCCTGCAGGTGGACACGCTGGCAGACGGGGCCGCGCGCCTGGGCGACGAAGGCAAGACGCCGCTGTATGCCGCGGTGGACGGTCGCCTGGCAGCCATGATCGCCGTGGCCGATCCCATCAAGGACAGCACGCCGGCCGCCATTGCCGCGCTGCACGCCTTGGGCCTGAAGGTGGCCATGATCACCGGAGACAACCGCCGCACGGCCGAGGCCATTGCGCGCCAGCTGGGCATCGACGAGGTGGTGGCCGAGGTGCTGCCCGGCGGCAAGGTCGATGCCGTCAAGCGCCTGAAGGCCGAACACGGCACGCTGGCCTATGTGGGCGACGGCATCAACGACGCGCCGGCCCTGGCCGAGGCCGATGTGGGCCTGGCCATCGGCACGGGCACGGACATCGCCATCGAGGCGGCCGACGTGGTGCTGATGTCGGGCGACCTGGGCGGCGTGCCCAATGCGATTGCGCTGTCCAAGGCCACCATGGCCAACATCCGCCAGAACCTGTTCTGGGCCTTTGCCTACAACGTGGCCCTGATCCCCGTGGCCGCTGGCCTGCTGTACCCCGTCAACGGCACGCTGCTGTCGCCCGTGTTCGCGGCCGGGGCCATGGCGCTGTCCAGCGTCTTCGTGCTCAGCAACGCGCTGCGCCTGCGGCGTTTCAGTCCGCCGCTGGCGGCGGGGCGTTGAACGACGAAGGCAGTCAGCCGGGCAGCTTGGGGACGTCTATGAAGTCGTCCAGGCTCAGGCCTTTTTCCTTGAGCAGGGCTTCTAGCACGGGCTGCAGGCGGCCCAGGCTTTGCTGCACGGTCTCGCGCACCGTGTCCACCACGACCTGGGTGCTGCGGTCGATCTCCACATTGAGCAGGTCGCCCACGCCCTTGGACTCGAACACGGTCATGCGGCGCGTCTCGGGGATCAGCCAGACCTCGAACCAGCCGGCCTGGCGGTCCACCTCGGACACCGTGAGGCTGGCGCCGTTGATGGCGATGTAGCCCTTGGCGAACACGTAGTGGCGAAAGCCCTCGGGAATGCCGAAGCGGATGCGGTGGTTGGTGTCGCTGGAGGCCACTTCCAGCACGGGCGAGGTGAAGTCCACGTGGCCCGACAGCGGATGGCCGCCGATCTCGGCGCCGTCCTTTGCCGCGCGCTCCACATTGACGCGCCCGCCCACGGCATAGCCGCCCAGCGTGGTGATGTTCAGGCTTTGCAGCATCACGTCGAAGGTGGCGCGCGTGGGCGAGAGGATCTCCGTCACCGTCAGGCACACGCCGTCGGTGGAGACGCTGGCGCCGATGGCCAGGTCCTGGCAGAAGCCTTCGGGAAAGTCGAGGGTGAAGGTGCGCAGGCCGTTCTGGTCGCGCAGCGCGGCAATGCTTGCCACGGCCTGGATGATGCCGGTGAACACGATGTGGGATTCCTTGGAGCCGCCCGGTCGGCGGCGAAGCGGGTATTTTGCATCGCGGCGCTGCGCTGCGGGGGCGCAGGCCGGCGTGTCCCTGCGGGCATCAGGCCGGTGCCGCGGCCTCTTCCCACCAGCCGCTGAGGAGGGCGGGCGGCCGCTGCGCCGCATGCACCCAGGCACAGGACGGCCAGGCATCCTGCTGCACGTTCATGCCCGCATAGATGCCGTAGCCGGGGCCGGCCGCGATCTCGCCTTCGGCATGCAGGGTCTCGCCCGCGCGGATGCTGCAGGCCGCACGGATGTCGCCCAGCGCGCGCATGCCCCAGTCCACCTCGATGTGGCTGCCGCCTTCCACGTCGGCGCCAGCGTACAGGCCGTGGCCCAGCTCGATCAGGCCGCTGGCGCGGATGCTGCCGCCCGCGCGCAGGCCCTTGCCGCAGCGGATGGCGCCCTGCACCTCGATGTCCTGGCCGGCCTGGGCCCCTCCGCCCAGGCGCAGGTCGGCGCCGCAGCGCAGCTCCCAGCCGGCGCGCACGTCCTCGGCGCGCAGTTCCTCGTGCACGTCCACGCTCCAGGCGGCCTTGACCAGGCCGCCGGCCTGCAGCGGGCCGCTGCAGAAGATGGCGCCGCCGCTGTGCAGGTCCTGGCCGGCCTCGATGCGGCCCGCGTGGATGCCGGCGCCGGCCTGCAGCGTGCGGCCCACGGCCAGCAGGCCGGGCACGCGCAGCTCGCCATGCACGACGACGCTGCCCGAGAACACCAGGGCATCGGCCTCCAGGTGATCGACCTCCAGCACGGCATCGGTGGGGCCGAACTGGTTCATGAGCCAGCGCGCGTCCTCGACGCGGCCATCGCCCACCAGGGCGTCGAGCACGCGCTGGTAGTCGTTGCCGTCATGGCGGTTGCGCACGAACCAGCGAAAGCCCGCCGCGCAAGGGCTTTTGGCGCGCAGAAAGTTTTGGGAGAGTTCCATGTCCATCGTCAGCTCCTGGGTCACAGCGGCTGTGCCATGCGGCGGCGCAGCCTGAAAGGCGTGCAGGCCAGGGCGATGCGGGCGTGGGCCGGCAGCTCCTGGCATGCGTTTGCATGCGGATTCGCTGCGGGGGCCGTGCGGGAAGCTGGGGTTGGACCTCAGGCTTTCCGCACGGCGGCGGAAAGCAGGGCCGTGAAGCCGCACAGGCTGATGAAGGCCGTGGGCACGCCGTGCACGCGCTGCGGCCGCTGCGCGCGCAAGGCGGTGCAGCGGGTCGGGGCGTGGCGGAAAAGGCGTGTAGGGGCCATGGACAGGGGGATTAGCAGCCGCGATTATGCCGCCAGGCCATTTGCGCACGGGGGCATGGGGGCGTGTACAGGACGGGGCTTCGTTGCTTTGGGTAACATCACGGACCCTGCGGGCGCCCGGTGGAGGACCATCGGCGCCCGGTTGCCCTGCTGCGCGGCGATCGGCCCGGCAGGGTCCTCTCGCCAAGAGAAGCCCATGAATTCCAAGACTCCCCCCTCGTTCCTGAGCCGCATCGCCATCGCGATCGGCAGTTTCTTCGCCATCCTCGGCAACGGCCCCCTGGCCGCCGATGTGTCCCGCCTGCGCGACGGCGAGCCGCTGGCCGCCGACGTGCCGCCGCCCGCACCCAAGGAGGTGCGCGTGGAGGTGCCCGTGGACCGGATCGTCGAGGTCCGCGTCGAGGTGCCTGTCGAGAAGGTGGTCGAGAAAGTGGTTGAAAAGCGTGTCGAGGTGCCGGTCGAGAAGATCGTCGAAAAGACCATCGTGGAGCCGGCCGCACCCGCTGGCACCGCCGCACTGCAGCTGCTGGGCCTGCTGCAGCGCGAGGCGCGCTTCGTGGACTTCGTGCAGGAAGACGTGGCCGGCTATGCCGACGCCGAGATCGGCGCCGCCGCCCGCGTGGTGCACGAAGGCTGCCGCAAGGTGCTGCGCGAGCATTTCAGCATCGCTCCCGTGCGTGCCGAGGCCGAAGGCAGCCGCGTCACGCTGGCCGCAGGCTTTGATGCCGCCGCCGTGCGCCTGACGGGCAACGTGGTCGGCCAGGCGCCGTTCACGGGCACGCTGGGCCACCGCGGCTGGCGCGTGGACGATGTCCGCCTGCCCCAGCTCACCGATCACAAGGCCGCCGCCATCGTGGCCCAGGCCGAGGTGGAGCTGTAAGCATGGACCAGTCCCGTCAATCCTCCCAGGCGCGCTACAGCATCGGCATCGACCTGGGCACCACGCATTGCGCGCTCTCCTATGTGGACCGCCAGGCCAGCGATGGCGAGAAGGTGGAGCAGGGCGTGCTGGACATTCCCCAGCTCACCGGCCCCTCCAGCGTGGAGGCACGCCCGCTGCTGCCATCCTTCCTTTACCTGCCGCATGAAAGCGAGCTGACTGCGGCCGACATGGCCCTGCCCTGGGGCGCCAGCCAGGACTTCGTGGTGGGCGAGTTCGCGCGATCGCGCGGCGCGGCCACGCCGATCCGGCTGGTCTCCAGCGCCAAGAGCTGGCTGTGCCATCCGGGCGTGGACCGCCGCTCGCCCCTGCTGCCGGCCGATGCGCCCGAGGAGGTGCACCGCGTCTCGCCGCTGACCGCCTCCATCCGCTACCTGTCGCACCTGCGCTGGGCCTGGGAACAGGCCCATCCCGAGGCGCCGTTCGATGCCCAGGATGTGACGGTGACCATTCCCGCATCGTTCGACCCGGCCGCGCGCGAGCTGACGGCCGAGGCCTGCCGCGCCGCGGGCTTCCAGAAGCTCACGCTGCTGGAGGAGCCCCAGGCTGCGCTGTACAGCTGGATCCAGGCCAGCGGCGGCCAGTGGCGCAAGCAGGTGCAAAGCGGCGAGATCATCCTCGTCGTGGACGTGGGCGGCGGCACTACCGACCTGTCGCTGATCGCCGTGCTGGAAAAGGACGGCGGCCTGGAGCTGCAGCGCGTGGCCGTGGGCGAGCACATCCTGCTGGGCGGCGACAACATGGACCTGGCCCTGGCCTACGGCGTGGCCCGCAAGCTGGCCCAGGAGGGCAAGCAGCTCGACGCCTGGCAGACCCGTGCCCTGGCCCATGGCTGCCGCCAGGCCAAGGAGCAACTGCTGGCCGATGCCACGCTGCAGTCCGTGCCCGTGGTCGTGCCCAGCCGGGGCAGCAAGCTCATTGGCGGCAGCATCCGCACCGAGGTCACGCGTGACGAGGTGCTGCAGATGCTGGTGGAAGGCTTCTTCCCGCGCGCAGCCGTCTCCGACAAGCCCCAGACCCGCGCGCGCGCCGCGCTGACCCAGCTGGGCCTGCCCTATGCGCAGGACGCAGCCGTCACGCGCCACCTGGCGGCCTTCCTCTCGCGCCAGGCCGGCGCCACCGAGCAGATCGAAGGCCTCAAGGGCACGCAGCCCGAGGGCGCGTCCTTCCTGCATCCCTCGGCCATCCTGTTCAACGGCGGCGTGCTCAAGGCGCCGCAGATCGAGCAGCGCATCCTGGAAGTCGTCAACGGCTGGCTGGCCGGCGAAGGCGCGCAACCCGCGCGCCTGCTGGACGGCGCCAACCTCGACCTGGCCGTGGCGCGCGGCGCCGCCTACTTCGGCCATGTGGCGGCTGCGGGCCGTGGCGTGCGCATCCGTGGCGGCACGGCGCAGAGCTATTACGTGGGCGTGGAAAGCAACATGCCCGCCATCCCCGGCATGGAGCCGCCCATCTCGGCCCTGTGCCTGGCGCCCTTCGGCATGGAAGAGGGCACCGAGGTGGCGCTGGACACCCAGGAATTCGGCCTGGTCGTGGGCGAGCCCGTGCGCCTGCGCTTTTTCGGCTCCTCCGTGCGCCGCGCCGACCAGGTCGGCACCGTGCTGGACTTCTGGGGACCCGAGGAACTGGTCGAGCTGCAGGAGATCGAGGCCCACCTGCCCGCCGAAGGCCGTGCGCCCGGCGAGATCGTGCCCGTCACCCTGCATGCGCGCGTGACCGACATCGGCACGCTGGAACTCAACGCCGTGCCCGTGGGTGGCGAAGAACGCTGGAAGGTGGAGTTCGACGTGCGGGCCGACACCCTGCAGGACTCGTAAACTTGAGACAGCTGCGTGGCTGGAGCTTGATGGGATGCCGAATCCTATTAAGTAGTGAGAGGCAGGTGCGGCCCGACTTGATGCCACTATTTGCTGCAACGCGGTCCGTGCCGAGCGTCTCTCGGCATGACCATGCTTTTATTGAAACTTAGGCCTGAAAAATGCGCTTGTTGCACTACCTTGAAATCCAGAACTTCAAGCGCTTCGGCGAACGTCAGCACATAAAGCTGGATCACCCTGCGGTACTCATTGGCCCCAATAATTGCGGCAAGACTAGTGCGATTCAGGCTTTGGCTTTGTGGGCGCAGGCTGTACAGACTTGGTATGAGGCCCGTCGCGATTCCACTGCGAAGGAACGTACTGCAACATCTATCAACCGGCTCAATATCGTAGCTGTACCGGTACAACGCACGCGGTTTTTTTGGAACAATGCGCAGGTGCGCAAAGGCAGCAAAGATATCCCTCTCCTCATCACTGTGGGCGTGGAGTTTCAAGGAAAAGTGCATGCACTGACAATGCGCTTTCGCAATCAGGGTGACGAACTCGTATATTGCTCACCGGATGAGTCCGTGATGGCTAATCTTGATTTGCTAGCTTACGCAGCAAGCTTGAAGGTGGAGTTGCTTTATCCCATGTCGGGGCTGGACACAGAGGAGCCCATATTGCAACCAGGCCGCGTGGATGTGTTGCTAGGGCAGGGGCGCACAGCAGATGTACTACGTAATCTTTGTCTGGCAGTAGTCAAATCATCGACGGATGATTGGACTCGAATTGCTGGTCTCATGCGCAGACTTTTTAATGTGGAACTGAGTGCGCCTAAAGAGACTACACGCGGAAGTATTATGTTGGCCTATCGGCAGCCTGGGGTCAAAGAGGCATTGGATATTTCTTCTGCTGGGCGTGGTATGCAGCAAATGTTATTGGTGTTTGCTTATCTTTATTCGCACAAGCGCAGCGTATTGCTTGTGGATGAACCCGATGCTCATCTGGAAATATTACGCCAGAAGCAGGTATATGTATTGCTAAGGGACATCGCTAGCGAGAACGGTTCACAGGTGGTGCTGGTAACCCACTCTGAAGTAATTTTGGATGAAGCACTGGACACCAATCTGACGCTATTATTGGAAGGACGTACAGATGATTTGGCGGGCAAGCTGGATATTCGCAATGCCCTTAAGCACTTCGGCGCGGAGCACTACGTCAAGGCTCGCGAGCGTGGTTACGTCCTTTACGTTGAAGGGGGAACGGATGTGGACATGCTCAGGGCTCTTGCCGAGCACATCCGGCATCCGGTGGCATCCATATGGGATGAAAGGATCAATACTTTTTATGTTCAGAACAACTATCCGCAACAAGACATGGATGCGGAGTTGGAGCGGGTGGAAGGTGGTTTTAGCGTAACGCCCCGGGATCACTTCAAGGGGCTGAAAGGACTGCTTTCCGGCCTGCAAGGATTGGCCATCCTTGACAACGACGGGCATAGTCGACAGGACCGAGATGAAGGAGCACTGAAGATCCGGTACTGGAGACGTTACGAAACCGAGAACTATTTCCTGACACCGGATCTTTTGCGGCGCTATGCGCTGCATCAGTACCCGTCCGACGATTTGTTTTCGCAGGATGCGCAGACTGCTGTGCACGATGTTCTAAGGGCATTGGTCACAGAGTTAATCTTTGATGGCAATAAGACAGACTATGACGCATGGCAGCAGTTTCCACCTGAGGCCGCACGGCTCTTATGGGAGGCAAAAACCGAGCGCCGCAAGCTCAGTACGTTGGCAGAGACATTTTTCCGGCAACTCGCACGACGCCTAGGCGGCGCAATGCTGCTGACCAAGGGAGAGCTTCATCGGCTGGTTCCCCTCGCTGAATTGTCAGCAGCAGCAGAGACTGAGGTGCGCGCGAAACTAGATCTCTTGGAGGAACTGTTCCGTAGGGCCCAACGGCATGGTGAGCAAGTAAACGTGCCTGATTCGGAGCATGTTTTGCCCACTGAGTCGCAAGGGTGATGACGGTCCCACCATTTCCTTGCATTTGGCTTGTGTCTGGAGGCACTCTATCGTGCAGAAGGCTGGCGAGTCAGACGCGATGGTGCAGCATTGATTCAGGACTGCGCAGGATCGTACGGACGCTCTTCCGTTTTCAAAAAGGCAGTTTGAATGCCTGATACCGCCGCCCTCGCTCCCGACGCCGCCCACATCGTGGGCATCGACCTGGGCACCAGCCACACCGTGGTGGCGCATGTGCCCGTGGGCGGCACGGCGGCCGACATCGCCTTGCTGCCCGTGGCGCAGCGTGTCTCGGCCGGCGAGGTCGCCGCCCAGGTGCTGCTGCCCTCGGCGCGCTACCAGGCGGCGCCCGGCGAGCTGGGCGATGCCTGGCAGCAGCCCTGGGCGGCACTGGGCGCCGATGCGCAAGCGCCCGCCGTCAATGGCCGCTGGGCGCGTGATCTGGGCGCGGCCGTGCCGTCGCGCCTGGTGGCCAGTGCCAAGAGCTGGCTGTCGCACGCGGGCGTGGACCGCACGGCGGCCATCCTGCCCTGGGGCGCGCCCGAAGAGGTGGCCCGGCTGTCGCCGCTGCAGGCCTCGGCCAGTTACCTGGACCATGTCCGGCAGGCCTGGGACCGCACGCACCCCGGCGCGCCGCTGAGGGACCAGCTGGTCGTGCTGACCGTGCCGGCCTCATTCGACGAAGGCGCGCGCGCACTGACGCTGGAGGCCGCGCGGCTGGCCGGTCTGCCTGCGGTGCAATTGCTGGAAGAACCCAAGGCCGCCTTCCACGACTGGCTGGTGCTGCAGGGCGAACGCCTGGCGGCCGAGCTGGCGCACTGCCGCCTGGTGCTGGTGGTGGATGTGGGCGGCGGCACCACCGACCTGACCCTGATCCGCGTGCAGCCCGCTGAAGCTGGAGGCCTGCCCGTGCTGACACGCACGGCCGTGGGCGAGCACCTGATGCTGGGCGGCGACAACATGGACCTGGCGCTGGCCCATCGGCTGGAGCCGCAGTTCGCCCCGCCCGGCGAGCGCCTGCCCGCCGCACGCTTCGCCCAACTGGTGCAGCGCTGCCGCATGGCCAAGGAACAGTTGCTGGCCGACGATGCGCCCGAGTCCGTGGCCGTGACCCTGCTGGGCGGCGGATCGAAGCTGCTGGCGCAGACGCGCACGGCCACGCTGCGCCGCGACGAGGTGCGCGAGGCCGTGGTCGAAGGCTTCATGCCGCTGGCCGGCCTGCAGGATCTGCCCACCCGGCGCCAGGGCGCTTTGCGCGGCCTGGGGCTGCCCTATCCTGCCGATGCGGCGATCACACGGCACCTGGCGCAGTTTCTCGCGCAGCACGCGGCTGGGGAGTTGCCCGATGCGGTTCTGCTCAATGGCGGCGTCTTCCACGCCCATGCGCTGGCCCAGCGGCTGGTGGCGCAGCTGCAGGCCTGGCGCGGCCAGCCGCTGCGCCTGCTGCACAACCCGCATCCCGACTGGGCCGTTGCACGCGGCGCAGCGGCGCATGGCCTGGCCATGCATGTCCAGAGCCGTCCGTCTGAGGATCTGCCGGAATCGGAAGATGCCCGGACTGTGCCCGCCCCGGTACCGCGCATCGGCGGTGGCTCGCCGCGCAGCTACTGGCTGGTCCTGCCCGAGAAGGCGGGTGCCGCACCACAGGGCATCTGCCTGCTGCCGCGCGGCACGGAGGAGGGCGTGCGCATCGTGCTCTCCGGCCGGCGCTTTGCGTTGCGCCTGGGCCAGGCCGTGCGCTTTTCGCTGGTGGCCAACAGCCTGGCGGCGGCGCCTGCGCAGGCCGGCCGCATCGCGGCGCTCGACGGCGAGGGCTGGGTCGAGCTGCCCGCCCTGTCCACCGTGCTGCCCGCGCCCCAGGGCCGGGACAAGGCCCAGGTCGAAGTGCAACTGCAGGCCTGCATGACCGAGGTCGGCACGCTGGAGGTGCGCTGCGTGGCCGCCGACGATGCGCAGCGCCAGTGGTTGCTGCCGTTCAGCGTGCGCGGTGCGCTGGCCGCAGATTCGCAGGACACCGGCGATCGTTCTGCCCGGCAGGGCCGGCTGGCGGACGCCGTGACCCTGATCGAGCGCATCTTCGGCAGCCAGGCCCAGAAGGTGACGGCCAAGGAGGTTCGCCAGCTGCGCCAGTCGCTGGAGCGACGGCTGGGCCCGCGCGAGGACTGGGACCTGCCGCTGCTGCGCGCACTGTTCGACGCCCTGCTGGCCCGCGCCAGGCGCCGCCGCCGCACGGCCGAGCACGAGCGCGTCTGGCTGAACCTGGCAGGCTGGTGCCTGCGCCCCGGCGTGGGCGCCGAGCTGGACGGCTGGCGCATGCAGCAGGTCTGGCAACTGCATGGCCAGGGCCTGGGCCATGGCGGCGAGGCGGCCAACCGCACCGAATGGTGGGTCTTCTGGCGCCGCGTGGCCGCGGGCCTGGACGAGGCCCGGCAGATGGAGCTGCTGGAAGAGGTTGCCGGCCACATGCAAAAGGCCGTGCAGCAGTCCACGCAGCGCAGCCAGGGCAAGTCCGCCCATGGCAGCTACGACGACATGCTGCGCCTGTTCGCCGCCATGGAGGCCGTGCCCTGGCAGTACCGCCAGGAAATGGGCCAGTGGATGCTGCAGCGGCTTAAGCACCCCGGTGAATCCGTGCAGACCTGGTGGGCCATAGGCCGGCTGGCCGCGCGCATGCCGCTGGCCGCCAACGCCCACCGCGTCATGCCGCCCGAGGCTGCGCAGGAGTTCCTGGACGCCACCCTGGCCCAGGACTGGCGCCGCAATGAAACCGCCATGTTCGCCGCCGTGCAGATGGCCCGCATGACGGGCGACCGTGCGCTGGACCTGTCCGATGCCCAGCGCGCCCTGGTGCTGGAGCGGTTGCGCGGCGCCGGTGCACCGCAGCGCTGGATCGACCTGGTGGAACAGGTCCAGCAGATGGACGCCCAGGATGCGAAGCGCAGCTTTGGGGATAGCCTGCCGCCGGGGCTGGTGCTGGTGGGGTGAGGGCTGTTGCTCCAAAAAGAAGGCCCCGCAGTGCGGGGCCTTCTTTTTGGGGAGGCACTGCAGCAGGTGCAGTGCGCGTGCTTACTGGGTTTTCCAGACGTAGTAGCCCACACCCTCATATTTGAAGAAGGGATACTTGGTGATCACCTGATCCCGCTCTGCAATGTTGATGGTGTAGAAGTGCGCACCAGTCTGCTCGTTGAAGAAGCGGAATATGGGAACTGTTCCATTGACTGCAGTTGTGGCGGCATACCAGGCGATGCCTTCATCGATGAAGCCGGGATAGTAGATCTTCACCTGGTTGCGCTCGAAGGCGTCGATGGTGAAGAAATGCGCGCTTGTATTTCTATTGAAGAAGCGGAATACGGGATCCAGCCCTTGTTGCATTTGGGTGGATGCATAGAAGGCCACGTTTTCATACTGGAAGGCCGGATAGGTTGCAATCACCTGATCGCGCTCTTGTGCATTGGCTGTATAGAAATGCGCACCGGTGACCCGATTGAAGAAGCGATAGACGGGGGTACGTGTCTGGGAGGTGCCGGTAATCGGGTCTGCTGCAAGCCATTTCTGAACATTGGGAAACAGCAGATCGAAGCGTCCATAGATGGACATGCCGCCAGAGGCAGGGCAAGTCTGGTCGTCGCCGCCATAGAGGACCCCGGCCAAACGTCCTTCCACGAACATGCCCGAGCCGCTGCTGCCTCCTTGCGTCAGCCCTTGATCCCAGTTCACCAGGTTGAAGCCACCGCTGACATTGGCGCATTTCATCATCCCTTCGCTGGAAGGCTCGCATGAGACTGATCTGGAGACTGTGCCGAAACTGATTTTCTGCAGATCGCCTCGGGGATGGTGGATGCCCACCATGCTGGTGCCACCAGCCACTGTCTGGCTGGTCCAGCCTGCAAACACCGCACCGGCTGGGGGCGCATCGTTGAGGCGCAGCAGTGTGGAATCGTAGTCCGCCGTCGCATAGAGCAAGGTGGCACCGTTTCGCAGCACCCTGTTTGCGGATGACAACGTGCGACTGTTGCAGGAGGGCGTGCGATAGAACCAGGAGGTTTCCAGGGTGGAAGCCACTGTCTGGCTGCTGATGCAATGGTTGGCCGTAATGAAGTAAGGCGTGCCGGAAGCGGCCTTGTCATTGAGCAGCGTACCCGTGCACAAATAGCCCGCACCGTTCTTCACATAGAGCATGCGTGCTACGGCATTGCGTTGTGTGCTGTAGTTGTCGTAGCAGGTGGAGTCCAGATTGCAGGACAGGGACTCGTTGAGCTGGGCCGAGAACTGCATTTCGCTTTCCAGCGGAAGCGAAAGGTTCTCGTGGATATGCATCACGCGCGGGATGGCGATGCGCAGCGCGTCGGCGGGAATGCCGGGTGGCAGTTCGATCTCCAGCGTCACCTCGTCACCGCCGGTGTCCGGCGTCCACCAGGTGCGACCATCGGTGGTTTTGTCTCCCGCCTCCAGATTGGCCTGCAGACCCTGCAGCACGCGCTGGCCGGCGATCTCGTAGGCGCCCGCACGATGGTCACGCGCATAGACGCGCAGCAGCGCACTGCCTGGCAGTTGCTGCATCTCGACGCCCATGCGGATGCCGTAGGCGCCTTCCGAACGCAGGCTGACAGCGGCCACCAGGCCGCCCGAGGCCGTGGAGTGCCATTGCAACTGCGAGGCCAGCGCGTCGGTCGTGGCCGTCTGTGTGCTCAGTCGCTGCGCGCCCACCTGCATGGCGCCGTCCTGCGGGGCCGATGCGGCGTGGTACTCCTTCCATGCGCCCAGTTCCACGCGCAGTGGTGTGACCTCGGAAGGGGCGGCCAAGCTGCGAGATGCCAGAAATTCCCGAGGGGAGTTCAGAGGCTGGACATGGTGGTCCACGCTCATGGCGGGGTAGGCAGATTCCTGCCCCCATGCCAGCCCCAGGCTGCCGGCCAGGGCGAGCGCCAGCGCGACGCTGCGCAAGCCCCTGCGCGCAGTGGTGTCGAAAAGATCGGTCATGAGCTCCCTCTCAACGGATTGGTGGATATTGCGAAACCCGGGCATTTTAGGTGTTGTGTGCGTGACAGCCCGGTGACGGCAGGGCCGTCCGGCGCTTCCTAGAATGGTCGCTGCGCTGCAGCGGCAGCCGGGAGCGGACACTGCGAGCGCCGTGCCTGCCCCACACATCTGCCCCCTGTCATCTACCAAGGATCTGATCCAGCATGAGCCACTCCTACTCCGACACCCAACTCCTGATCGACGGCCAATGGCAGGACGCCGCCAGCGGCAGGAAGATTCCCGTGCGCAATCCGGCCAGCGGCGAGGTCATCGGCCATGTGGCCCATGCCGACGTGGCCGACCTGGACCGTGCGCTGGCCGCCGCTCAGCGCGGCTTCGAGACCTGGCGCAAGGTCTCCGCCCATGAGCGCGGAGCCGCCATGCGCCGTGCCGCAGCCCTGCTCAAGGACCGGGCCGACGAGATCGCCGCCCTGCTGACGCAGGAGCAGGGCAAGCCGCTGGCCGAGGCCAAGGGCGAGATCCTGGCCGGCGTGGGCATCATCGAATGGTTTGCCGACGAGGCGCTGCGCGTGTACGGCCGCATCGTGCCCTCGCGCCGTCCCGAGGTGCAGCAGCTGGTGATCAAGGAGCCCGTGGGTCCCGTGGCCGCCTTCACGCCCTGGAACTTCCCCGTCAACCAGATCGTGCGCAAGATCGGCGCGGCGCTGGCCACGGGCTGCTCCTTCCTGTGCAAGGCGCCCGAGGAAACGCCGGCCGCGCCTGCCGCCCTGTTCAAGTGCTTTGTCGATGCCGGCGTGCCGGCCGGGGTGGTGGGCCTGGTGTTCGGCGATCCGGCCCAGATTTCCTCCTACCTGATCGCCCATCCCGTGATCCGCAAGGTCACGTTCACGGGTTCCACGCCCGTGGGCAAGCAGCTGGCGGCGCTGGCCGGCCAGCACATGAAGCGCTCGACCATGGAGCTGGGCGGCCACGCGCCGGTCATCGTGGCCGAGGATGCCGACGTGGCGCTGGCCGTCAAGGCGGCGGGTGCGGCCAAGTTCCGCAATGCAGGCCAGGTCTGTATCTCGCCCACGCGCTTTCTGGTGCACAACAGCGTGCGCGAGGAGTTCACACGCGCCATGGTGGCGCATGCCGAAGGCCTCAAGGTCGGCGATGGCCTGGTGCAGGGCACGCAGATGGGCCCGCTGGCCAATCCGCGCCGCGTCACCGCACTGGCCCATTTCATCGAGGACGCGCAAAAGCAGGGCGCCAAGCTGCTCACGGGCGGCGGCTCCCTGGGCGACAAGGGCAACTACTTTGCACCCACGGTGCTGGGCGATGTGCCGCTGAGCGCCGAGATCTTCAACCAGGAGCCTTTCGGCCCCGTGGCTGCCATCCGCGGCTTCGACGATCTGGGCGATGCCATCGCCGAGGCCAACCGCCTGTCCTATGGCCTGGCCGCCTATGCGTTCACGCGCTCCATCAAGACCGCTCACCAGCTGGCGCAGCAGGTCGAGGCCGGCATGCTGTGGATCAACCAGCCGGCCGTGGCCTCGGCCGAGATGCCGTTCGGCGGCATCAAGGACTCGGGCTACGGCTCCGAAGGCGGCCCCGAGGCGCTGGAGGCCTACCTGGTCTCCAAGGCCGTGTCCATTGCCGCCGTGTGATCATGGCCGGCTGAACGATGAACGGCCCCTGAGGGGGCCGTTTTTCATGGGTGCGGCTTGCGCGCGGGAATGCGGTAGATGACGGCCGCGTACTTGGGCCGCTGCTGCTGCTCCACGACGACTCCGCCCAATCCTTCGGCGATGCGCCGGCTGGCCGTGTTGGCCTCGGCCACCGGGTAGCTGAAGGACTGCGGGGCGAAGGTTTCCGCGGCCCAGGCGGCCAGGGCGGCAACGGCCTCGCGGCCATGGCCCTGGCCATGCGCGTCCTCGCGTATCCAGATGCCGAGTTCGGGCTCGGCATCGCGCGCGCGGTGCAGGCCCAGCAGGCCGGTGAATCGGCCTGACGTGCGCTCGCGCAGCGTGAAGTTGAAGTCCGTGCCGGCCGCGATCTCCCGCAGCCATCCGCGCCAGACCGCCTCGAAATCGGCAGGCGCCGATGGCGGCTCGAACGACAGGTAGCGCGTCAACGTGGGCGTGATGCAGGCAAAGGCCTCATCGGCATCGGCGGCAGTGAAGGGGCGCAGCGCCAGACGCTGTGAGGTGATGGTGGTGTCGCTCCACGACATGGATGCTTTCCTCGCAACAGGGGGACAGAGAGCGTGGGGCGCTGCCGGCCTGGGCCGACCTTAGCCGTTCATTCTGGCATGGGTCCGTGCTTCAGCCGGCGTTGCGGAAGAAGGCTTCGTGCTGCGCGATCTCATGCGCGGCATGGCGCAGCTGGCGGGCCTGGTCGGGGTGGCGTTCGGCCACGCGCTGCGCCAGCGCGCGCAAAAGCGGCGGGCACTGGCCGGGCGCCTGCTGCAGCCGCTGCAGGCGCAGCAGCGCGGCGAGCACGGCGCGGGCCGTGCCGTCGCCAAGCGCGGCTTCCTCGGACAGCTGGTGCAGCGCCTGGATGGCGCGGCCCACATGCAGCGCGGCCAGGCCGCACTCGGCCGCCTGCGCGCCCAGCTGCCCTCCAGCCTGCTCCGACATGCGCACCAGGCGCAGCAGCCGGTGGTACAGGCGGGCGCGCCAGATGCGGCCATCGCGCGCATGGCCCGGCGTGGCGGCCATGTCCTGCAGCTCGTGGACCATCATGGAGCGCAGGCCCTGCAGCCGTCCCTGCAGGGTGACCGGCAGGATGAATCGGTAGGCAGCCCAGCCGGCCAGCGGCCCGGACACCACCGCCAGCCCCAGGGCCAGCGCATGGCCGAAGCTGGCCGTCTGCGGGTAGTGGGGCTGCAGCAGGAGCAGCAGCACCATGTTGCAGTCATAGCCCGAGAGCGCGGTGCGCTGGTGCGAGAACAGCAGTGCGCCCACGTAGACGAAGGGCAGCATCAGCCACACCAGGCCCGCCTGGCTGCTGGCGAACGGCCAGACCAGCCACTGGCAGGCCAGGGCCACCAGCACGCCCATGGCCTGGCCCAGGGTCACATGGCGCATGGTGGCCGACGGGTTCTCGAAGCCCGAGAACACGGTCAGCATGATGGACATGCCCAGCAGCATGTAGGCACCGCCGCTCCAGCCCGTCACCACCCACAGCAGGCCCACGATGGCGATGGCCGCGCTGGCACGCAGCATGGCGCGGCGCGCGCCCAGCCAATCGCTGTGCAGCACCACGGGCCATTGGCGGGCGCGGTGGCCGGGCGGCAGGGCCACGTCATGGGTGGCGGCCAGGTGGGCCTGCAGCGCAAAGCCCATCGGGGCCAGCATGTCGGCTGCGCCGGGCCAGGCCACAGCGGCCTCGCGTGCGCGTACCAGGGCCGCCGCGGCCTCGTGCAACTGCACGCGCGTCTCCAGCGCCACGGCGGCTTCGCGCAGCGCCTGCGCGGCGGCCAGGGCCTGCGCCTCGCCAAAGGCCGCAGGCGGCTCCTGCGACGGTGCATCGCGCAGCCACAGCAGGGCCGAGATCTGGGCATTCATGAGCCGGCGCAGCGCGTGCACGGCCTCGCGCGAGCGCTGCGATCCTGCGGCGTGCGGGTCCAGCCCCTCCTCGATCACCGCCATGGCCAGCAGGCGGGCGGCGATCTCCTGCGAGCCCAGTGACGAACGGCCGCGCGCCTGCAGGCTGTCGGCCAGATCGCGCAACAGCCGGGCAAACAGCTGGCGTACCTCGGCATTGCCGGGAATGCCGCTGCCCTTGGGCGTGAACAGCCAGCCCACGAGCAAGGCTGCGAACACGCCGGTCAGCGCGGTGAACAGCCGGTCCCAGCCCAGGGCGAAGACCTGCTCGGGATGGGCGAAGTCCAGCAGCGCGACCATGGCCGCCGAATAGCCGGCCAGCATGGTGCCGTAGGCCACGAAGCTGCGCTGCAGATTGCCCACGCCCGCACACAGGCCCAGCCAGACGGCCAGGCCCAGCACCAGCCACAGCAGATTGCCCTGGGCCAGCAGCACCAGGCCCACGCCCACGGCCGTGCCGGCCACGGTGCCTGCGACCCGGAAAAAGCTTTTCTCGACCAGTTGCCCGCGCAGCGGCTGGGATGCGGCCCAGGTGGCCATGGCGGCCCACTGCGGATGCTCCAGCCCCAGCTGCCAGGCGGCCAGCAAGGCCAGGCAGGCGGCAAAGGCCGTGCGCAGATGCTGGCGCAGGCGCACGGGGTCGAAGCCCCAGCGGACCGAGGCCTGCAGCAGGCGGCCATAGGCATCGTGGAGGGCGCTCATGGCGCGCCTTCCGTGCGCAGCGCGCCCATGCGCGCCTGGATCTTGGCCATGCCGGCCAGCATGGCCTCGACCTCGGCATCGTCCAGGTCCTGCAGCATGGCCAGCTCGGCCTGCAGCATGGTGGCGCGCACGCGGTCCACGGCGCCGTTGCCTTCATCGGTCAGGAAGATGCGCTTGCTGCGCCGGTCACCGGGGTCGGCGCGGCGCTCCACCCATCCGTGGCCTTCCAGAATGTCGAGCAGGCGCACCAGGCTGGAGCCGTCCAGGCCCACACGCTCGGCCAGTTCCTTTTGCGTTACGCCATCGCCCCAGGCGCGCAGGTGGATCAGCGGCGCCCAGGTGGCGTCGGTCAGGCCGTCGGCCAGCAGTTGTTCCTCGACCTGGCGGCGCCACTGGCGTACCAGGGTGACCATGAGAAAGCCGAGACGGGCGCGGGGAGGGGCAGAGGCAAAGGACATGCCTCGATTATCTTTGTAATTCAATTAATTTGCATTGCAAATTAATTGTGCCTGCATTTGGTTCAAGGGTATTCCCTTGTTCTGGAAGGCAGGCCGTCCATGAAAAAGGCCCTGCGAGACGATGCCTCGCAGGGCCGGTCGATGGATGCTGGCAGCTTCAGAGCAGGCCGGGCACCCAGCGGTTGAAGAGCAGGCCCGCTACCAGCAGCCATGCGAAAAGCAAGGCGGCCAGCAGCAGGGGCTTCGTGCCTGCGGCACGCACGGCGCGGACATGGGTGGTCAGGCCCAGGGCCGCCATGGCCACGGCCAGCAGGGCATTGTCCAGCTGCACGCCCACCTGTACCACGGCAGCGGGCAGCACGCCCAGCGAGTTCACGCCGGCCATGGCGACGAAGCCCAGCGCGAACCAGGGAATGGTGATGCGGCGCGGCTGGCCGTCGCTCATCTGGCTGCTGCGGTTGCCGCGCGCCACCGCCATGGACAGCAGCAGCAGGAAGGGGGCGAGCATCATCACGCGCACCATCTTGGAGATCACGGCCACGTCGGCGGCTTCGGGCGCAATGGCTTCGCCGGCGGCCACGACCTGGGCCACCTCGTGCACGGTGGAGCCCACGTACAGCCCGTACTGCGCGGGCGACATGTCCAGCCAGCCGTGGGCGGCGTTCCAGTGGAACAGCGCGGGGTAGAGGAAGGTGCCCACGGTGCCGAAGACCACCACGGTGGCCACGGCCACGGCCACGTCTTCGGCACGTCCCTTGATCACGGGTTCGGTGGCCAGCACGGCAGCGGCGCCGCAGATGGAGCTGCCCGCGCCGATCAGCACCGTGGTGCGCGCATCCAGCCCGAAGACGCGGCGGCCCAGCCACTGCGCCAGCAAGAAGGTGCTGCCCAGCACCAGGGCATCGACCACCACGCCGGCCATGCCCACATGGCCTATGTCCTGGAAGGTCAGCCGCAGGCCGTAGAGCACGATGCCCGCGCGCAGCAGGCGCTGCTTGGCCAGGCCCACGCCGGCATGGCAGCTGGGCGCCAGGCGCGGATAGACGGTGTTGCCGATGACCAGGCCGATGCAGATGGCCAGCGTGAGCGCGCTCAGGCCCGAGCCGGCCAGCAGGGGCTGGCGTGCGCCCCAGGTGGCGGCTGCGGCAATGGCGCCTGCCAGCAGCAGGCCGGGCGCAAGCTCGGTCAAATGGCGAAGCCAGCCAGGGAGGGAGGAGCGTGGGAGGGAAGTGGTGTTCATGGTGCCTGCGCGCCGCGTCAGGAGCGCGGTGCATGGGAGGCACTTTAGATTTCTTGGCTATATTCGTATAACGAATAGTTTTTGTAGCATCAACCGGGGAAACAGGTTGATGCCTCGTCCAGACTGCACGCCATGCTGCATCTCACCCTGCGCCAACTTGAAATCTTCTGCGCCGTTGCCCAGGCCGGCTCCACCGTGGCGGCGGCCGATGCCGTGGCCCTGTCGCAGTCGGCCACCAGCGCCGCGCTGCAGCAGCTGGAGCAGGCCATGGGCGCCCAGCTGTTCGAGCGCGTGGGCCGGCGGCTGGCGCTCAACGACGCGGGGCGCGCCCTGCTGCCCGAGGCGCTGGCGCTGCTGGAGCAGGCCAGGGGCATAGAGCAGGCGTTTTCGGTGCGGGCCGCCAGCCTGCCCGTGCGTCTGCGCGTGGCAGCCAGCACCACCATAGGCACCTATGCGCTGCCGGCCGTGCTCGCGCACCTGGCGCGCAGCCATCCGCACCTGAGCGTGGACCTGCAGATCGCCAACACGCGCGAGGTGGGCCAGGCCGTGGAATCGCTGGACGTGGACCTGGGCCTGATCGAGGGCACCAGCCACTGGCCCGGGCTGGAGGTCGAGCCCTGGATGCGCGACGAACTCGTCATCGTGGCCGCAGCACAGGACCCGCTGGTGCAGGCTGCCGGCCAGCGCCCGCTGGGCGTGGCGGCGCTGCGCGGTGCGCGCTGGCTGCTGCGCGAGCCGGGCTCGGGCACGCGCGAGATGGTGGAGCATGCCTTGCTGCCGCATCTGCACCAGTTGCCGGCCGCGGCCACGCTGGGCAGTTCGGAGGCGATTGCGCGCTGCGTGGCGCAGGGCCTGGGCGTCAGCTGCCTGTCGCGCGTGCTGGTGCAGGCCCTGGTCGCCTCGGGAGAGCTGGCCGTGCTGCCGACCACGCTGCCGCGCATGTGGCGCGATTTCTCGCTGGTGCAGCGGGCAGGCAAGCGCCGCTCGCCGGCGCTGGCGGCCTTCGTGCAGGCCTGCAGGTCCCAGGCGCAGGAATGAGCCCAGGCTACTTTTGCAGCGGTATCGGCGTGTTGCGCGGCACGGGCACGGCCGTGACGCTGTTCTGCGGCGAGCCTTCGATCACGCGGTCCGAGTAGGTCATGTAGACCAAGGTGTTGCGCTGCGCATCGACCATGCGCACCACGCGCAGGCGCTTGAACAGCAGCGAGATGCGTTCGGTGAACACCTCGTCCTGCTGCTTGAGCGGCGCAGGGATCTGGATGGGTCCGGTCTGCACGCAGCTGATCGAGGCCTCGGCGCGGTCCTCGGCCAGGCCCAGCCCGCCCTTGATGCCGCCGGTCTTGGCGCGCGAGACATAGCAGGTCACGCCCGCCACCTTGGGATCGTCATAGGCATCCACCACGATCTTGTGGTCCGGGCCTATGAACTTGAACACCGTGTCCACCGCGCCCACCTGCTCGGCGCGCGCACCGCAGGCGCCCAGCAGCAGCGTGGCCAGAGCGGCCGTGAGCAAGGCCCGGCTGTTCATGTCAAGCCTCACCCGCCACATGGCGGCGCAGGTGTTCGAGGGCTTCCTCGACCTGGTCCACCAGCACCAGGCACAGGTCGCCGGGCGTCAGCCGCGCCAGCGCGTGGTCGATGGCGTTGAACTCACCCTGGATCTGGGTCACGTAGTCGGTGCGCGGTGCGCCTTGCAGGCCTTGCTGCAGCAGGGCCAGGACTTCACCGTCGGCGCGGCCGCGCTGGCAGGCATCCTGGTAGAGGATGACGTCGTCGAAGGCCTTGCCCAGGATCTGTGTCTGCTCGGTGATGTCCTGGTCGCGGCGGTCGCCCGCGCCGCTGATGACCACGCTGCGGCGCTGGGCCGGCATGGCATCCACGGCCTGCACCAGGGCGCGGATGGCGTCGGGGTTGTGGCCGTAGTCGGCGATCAGCGTGGCGCCACGGTAGTCCATGACGTTGAAGCGTCCGGGGGCGTTGTCGCTGTCGTTGACGAAGCCGGCCAGCCCGCGGCGGATGGTCTGCCACGGCAGGCCCACGCCCCAGGCGGCGGCGATGGCGGCCATGACGTTCTCCACCTGGAAGGTGATGGTGCCGTTGCGCGTGATGGGGATCTCGCGCAGGGCGATGGTCTCGCGCCACGAACTTTCGGCCGCAACGATGCTGTCGCCGTCCACGTAGACCACGCGGTTGCCCTGGGCGCGGTGCGTGGCCATCACGGGATGGTGGCGGTCGGCCGCGAAGTAGATGACCTTGCCCGGCGAGGTGGAGGCCATGGCGGCGACCAACGGGTCGGCGGCGTTGAGCACGGCATAGCCGTCGGCGGCCACGTTCTGCACGATGACGCGCTTGAGCACGGCCACGTCTTCCACCGTGGTGATGTAGTTCAGGCCCAGGTGGTCGCCCGCGCCCACGTTGGTGACCACGGCCACCTGGCAGCGGTCGAAGCCCAGCCCTTCGCGCAGGATGCCGCCGCGTGCGCATTCGAGCACGGCCGCATCGGTCTCGGGGTGGGCCAGGGCGTTGCGCGCGCTGCGCGGGCCCGAGCAGTCGCCGCTGTCGATCTGGCGGCCGTTGACGTAGACGCCGTCGGTATTGGTCATGGCCGTGCGCCAGCCATGCGAGGTGAACAGGTGGGCGATCAGGCGCGTGGTCGTGGTCTTGCCATTGGTGCCGGTGACGGCCACCAGCGGGATGCGGCCATCCTGGCCGGGTGCGAACAGCTCATCGACCATGGGCACGCCCACGTTGCGGGGCTTGCCGAAGGACGGCGCCAGGTGCATGCGCAGGCCCGGTGCGGCGTTGACTTCGACGATGCCGCCGTTTTGCTCCTCCAGCGGGCGCAGCATGGTCTCGCAGACCACGTCCACGCCGCAGATGTGCAGGCCGATGGTCTGGGCGGCCTCGACGGCGCGCGCGGCGATGTCGGGGTGCACGTCATCCGTCACATCGGTGGCGCTGCCGCCCGTGGACAGGTTGGCGTTGTTGCGCAGCACCACGCGCTGGCCCTGGGCCGGCACGGATTCGGGCGTGAGGCCTTCGGTGGCGATGCGCGCGATGGCGATGTCGTCCAGGCGGATCTTGGTCAGCGCCGTGCCGTGGCCCGAGCCGCGGCGCGGGTCCTGGTTGACCAGCTCGACCAGTTCGCGGATGGTGTGCTGGCCGTCGCCCAGCACCTGGGGCGGCTCGCGGCGCGCAGCGGCCACCAGCTGGCCGCCGACCACCAGCAGGCGGAAGTCGTGGCCCGGCAGGAAGCGTTCGACCATGATGTCGTCGCCGAATTCCGAGGCGGTGGCAAAGGCGGCCTTGAGCTGCTCGTGCGTGGTGATGTTGACCACCACGCCCTTGCCCTGGTTGCCGTCCTGGGGCTTGACCACCACGGGCAGTCCCACTTCCTGGGCCACGAGCCAGGCTTCTTCCACGTCCTTGACGGGGCGGCCCAGCGGCACGGGCACGCCGGCGGCGTGCAGCAGGCGCTTGGTCAGGTCCTTGTCCTGGGCGATGGATTCGGCCACGGCGCTGGTCTGGTCCAGCTCGGCGGCCTGGATGCGGCGGGCCTTGGAGCCCCAGCCCAGTTGCACCAGCGAGCCCGAGGTCAGGCGGCGGATGGGAATGCCGCGCGCCACGGCCGCATCGACGATGGAGCCTGTGGAGGGGCCGATGCGCTCGTCCTCGTCGAGTTCACGCAGCTCGGCCACCACCTTGTCGGCGTCGAAGGGCGTGTCGGCCAGTGCCGACTGCAGCAGCGCACCGGCCTGTTCCATGGCCAGGCGGCCCACGGATTCCTCGGTGTACTCCACCACCACCTGGTAGGTGCCGGCTTCCACGGTCTCGTGCGTGCGGCTGAAGGTCACGGGGCAGCCGGCCTGGGCCTGCAGCGACAGGGCCGCCACTTCCAGCACATGGGCCAGCGACAGGCGCTGGTCTGCACCGTGCGGCTGCAGCGTGCCGATCTTGGGAAAGCGTGCGCGCAGCCGGTCCTCGAACCCTGCCAGGGCCGAGTAGTCACAGTCGCCGGGCTCGCATTGCACGATGGCTTCGATGGCGGTGCTGCGGGTCCAGAGATTGGGGCCGCGCAGGGCTCGGATGCGGGTGATCTGCATAGTGTCTTCTTTCGGAGGGCAGGCCCGCGTCGCCGGGCCTGCCTGCATGTCATCGTGTGGTCGGGCTCAGGCGGCGGCGGTGGAAACCGCAGCGGCGGCCGGCGTGTAGTCGAAGGTCTTGATGCCGGCGACGATGAGGTCGGGGGCAATGTCCATGGACCACGCCGCGGCAATGGCAGCGAGCAGGGCCGGCGTGTCCGGGCGCAGGCCGCCGGGCAGGCTCAGCGCGTCCAGCGTGCCCAGCACGCGCTCGGCGGCGCCCGTGGCCAGGATCACCTGGTTGCCGCGCACGAAGACGGCACGGCCTTCGCTCTCGCAACGGTGGGCCGCTACCACGGGGCTGTCTGCCTGCATCGAATAGAACAGCACCTCGCCGTCGCACAGGCGGGCCAGGTCGGCCACCTGTTCGATGTCGGCATTGAGGACGCCCGCGCCTTCGTCCAGCACCACGTCGATCTGGGTGCGCATCACGCGCGTCATCTGCGACTGCTCGTGCACGTCATGGTCGGGCAACTGCTCGAAGCCGTCCATGTCGGTGACCACGCCGACCAGGCAGCGGTCGTAGGCCAGGCCTTCTTCCAGGATGGAGCGGGCCGTGGTCTGGATGACGGCGGCCTGGGCCAGGCGGTTGGTCAGCAGGCGGTGGGCGCCGGCCCAGTTGGCGGTATTGGTCTTCTGGGTCTGGCGGTTGGACAGGAACATGCCCTCGCTGCTGGCCACGCCCGTGAGCTTGCCCGACAGCTGCAGCAGCCAGCCCACCAGGCGGGCCGTGAAACCGTTGTTGCGCGTGCCGGCAATGCCGACCAGGGGGATGCGGCCGGCGCCCGTGCCCTCTTCGGTGCGCGGGAACAGGTGGTCGGCGATGGCCATGCCCACGGGGCGCGGCGCGCCGCTGGTGGGCTTCAGATGCATCAGCAGGCCGGGGCCGGCGTTGACTTCGAGGATGGCGCCGCCCTGCTCCTTCATGGGGCGCGAGACGTCCTGCAGGATCATGTCCATGCCCGCGATGTCCAGGCCCACGATCTTGGCGGCCAGCGTGGCCATGTAGGCCACTTCGGGATGGACTTCGTCGGTGCAGTCGATGGCCATGTTGCCGTTGCGCTGCAGCAGCACGCTGGTGCCCTGGGCAGGAATGGTGTCGGGCGTGACGTTCTGGCGCTTGAGTTCCAGCTTCACGGCCGGGGCTTCGAGGTTGATCCAGTCCAGCGGGTATTCCTGCTCGGGGCCGCGGCGCGGGTCCTGGTTGACCACGGCGACCAGTTCGCGAACCGTGGACTTGCCATTGCCGGCCACGCTCACGGTCTCGCCACGGCAGGCGGCAACCACCTTGCCGCCCACGACCAGGATGCGGTGCTCGGTGCCGTCGATGAAGCGTTCGACGATGACGTCCGAGCCTTCGGGCTGGGCCAGCGCGAAGGCGGCCTTGATGTCGGCCTCGTCGCGCAGGTCCAGCGTCACGCCGCGTGCGTGGTTGCCGTCCGAGGGCTTGACGGTGACGGGAAAGCCGATGTCCTGCGCCACTTCCCAGGCTTCCTCGGGGCTGTGGACGATCTGGCCTTCGGGCACGGGCACGCCGCAGGCGGCCAGCAGGCGCTTGGTGAAGTCCTTGTCCTGGGCAATGCCCTCGGCGATGGCGCTGGTCTGGTCGCTCTCGGCGGTCCAGATGCGGCGCTGCGCGGCGCCATAGCCCAGTTGCACGAGGTTGCCGTCATTGAGGCGGATGTGGGGGATGCGGCGCTCGCCGGCCGCATCGACGATGCAGCCCGTGCTCGGGCCCAGGTAGCGGTCGTTGATCTCGGTCTTGATGGCCTTGATGGCGGCCTTCAGGTCGAAGGGCTCGTCATTGATGGCGGCCATGATCAGCCTGTGGCCATGGGCCAGGGCCGTGCGCGCCACGGTTTCCTCGGGGCAGCGGAAGACCATGCGGTACACGCCGCGCTGCGAGATCTCGCGGGTCTGGCCGAACTCGGCAGGCATGCCCGCCAGGTTCAGCAGCTCGATGATGATGTGCTCCAGCACGTGGCCGCACCAGGTGCCGCCTTCCAGGCGCTGGATGAAGCCGCCGCGCTCGCCCACGCCGCAGTGGTGCTCGACCAGGTCGGGCAGCCAGGCCGTCAGGCGCTCGTTGAAACCGGGAAGCTTGTTCGAGGGATAGTCCTCCAGCTCGCCCAGATCCAGCCAGACCTCCAGCACGGGACGGTAGGTCCAGACGCTGGGTCCACGCAGGTAGGTGGTGCGCAAGAGTTGGATGTCTTTGAATTTCGCCATGTCGGTCAACGGGTAAGCGTGAACGACGACCCGGATTCGGATCGCCGGAGAATGGGAGAGGATTGTGCGCCCAGAAAACCCATGCGCAGTGTTGTCAGCCTAAACCAGGGTTGGCGCGTTGAGCAGGGTATGCCGTGCAACGCGCGGGATATCCACCGGGGAGCTGCGGTTGCCCGCATGACACCAGGAGCCGCCAGGGGCGGGAAAAACAACTCAACATGCAAGAACACCATTCTGTGGACGTTTCGGCCTTCCTTGCCAGCCCCCGCGGGGCTGAGCTGCGAGCCAGGCTCGCTTCCAATGAAAACGTGCTGGCCCTCGCCACGGTTGACCTGACCCTGGATATGCGCTTCGGCGAAGGCTGGGTTGTCCTGACCAACCAGCGCCTCATCGCCTGTGATCCTGAGGATCAGCGATGGAGTGAGTGGATACTCTCGGTCGATCAGAATTTGCGTACGCTGGACCACGGCGGCGTGGGCAACCTCGAATTGCATGGTCCTGCGGCTCGGCTGGCGCTGTGGCGCTTCACCCTGCGCCACCAGGCGGGCGTATTGCGCCTGCTGCAACAGTTCGATCACCAGCGTGAGCGCATGGCGCGTGGCGAGGACTTCGACGGGCCCGAGGACGATGTGCCCCGCTGCCCGGCCTGCCAGACCGAGCTGCCGCCCGAGGCCGACGAATGCCCGGCCTGCGCGCGCCAGCAGGGTCCGCAGACCTCCACCTGGGTGCTGCTGCGCCTGTGGCGCTTTGCCCATCCCTACCGGCACCAGCTGCTGCTGGGCTTTTTGCTGACCCTGGCCTCCACGGGCGCCACCCTGGTGGCGCCCTACCTGACGATTCCCATCGTGGACAAGATCCTGATCCCGTTCCAGAACGGGCAGCAGATCGACAGCAGCCTGGTGGTCTTCTACCTGAGCGGCCTGCTTGCGGCGGCGCTGGTGGCCTGGGGCCTGGGCTGGGCGCGCACCTTCGTGCTGGCCAAGGTCTCCGAGCGCATTGGCTCGGACCTGCGCACGACCACCTACAACCACCTGCTGACGCTGTCGCTGGACTACTACGGCAGCAAACGCACGGGCGACCTGATGGCGCGCATCGGGGCGGAAACAGATCGCATCAATTTGTTTCTATCCTTGAACGCGCTGGATTTTGCGACCGATGTGCTGATGATCGTGATGACCTCGGTCATCCTGTTCTCCATCAATCCATGGCTGGCCCTGGTCACCCTGGTGCCGCTGCCCTTCATCGCCTGGATGATCCACCTGGTGCGTGACCGCCTGCGCACGGGCTTCGAGAAGATCGACCGCGTCTGGTCCGAGGTGACCAATGTGCTGGCCGACACCATTCCCGGCATCCGTGTGGTCAAGGCCTTCGCCCAGGAAAAGCGCGAGGCCGACCGCTTCGCCCAGGCCAATCTGGTCAACCTGCAGGCCAACGACAAGGTCAACAAGACCTGGTCGCTGTTCACGCCCACGGTGACGCTGCTGACCGAGATCGGCCTGCTGGTGGTCTGGGGCTTCGGCATCTGGCTGGTGGCGGGCGGCCAGATCACGGTCGGTATCCTGACGGCCTTCATCGCCTACATCGGCCGCTTCTACAGCCGCCTGGATTCGATGAGCCGCATCGTCTCGGTCACACAGAAGGCGGCAGCCGGCGCCAAGCGCATCTTCGACATCCTGGACCACGTGAGCAACGTGCCCGACCCGGTCAACCCGGTCAAGCTGCCGCGCGTGCAGGGTGCCATCACGCTGGACAACCTGACCTTCCGCTACGGCAGCCGCGCCGTCATCAAGAACCTGGATCTGCAGATTCGCCCGGGTGAAATGATTGGCCTGGTCGGCCACAGCGGCTCGGGCAAGAGCACCCTGGTCAACCTGATCAGCCGCTTCTACGACGTGAGCGAAGGCTCCATCCAGCTCGACGGCGTGGATATCCGCCGGCTCAAGGTGTCGGACTTCCGCAGCAACATCGGCCTGGTGCTGCAGGAGCCCTTCCTGTTCTTCGGCACCATTGCCGAGAACATCGCCTACGGCAAGCCCGACGCCACGCGCGAGGAAATCGTGGCGGCCGCGCGTGCGGCCCATGCCCATGAATTCATCCTGCGCCTGCCGCACGGCTATGACTCCCTGGTCGGCGAACGCGGCCAGGGCCTGTCGGGCGGCGAGCGCCAGCGCATCTCCATCGCGCGCGCGCTGCTGATCGACCCGCGCATCCTGATCCTGGACGAGGCCACCTCGGCCGTGGACACCGAGACCGAGAAGGAAATCCAGAAGGCGCTGGACAACCTGGTGCAGGGCCGCACGACGATTGCCATCGCCCACCGTCTGTCCACGCTGCGCAAGGCAGACCGCCTCGTGGTCATGGACCGGGGCGAAATCGTGGAAGTGGGGCCGCACGACGAACTGATGGAAAAGCAGGGCGCCTACTGGCGCCTGTACCAGGCCCAGGCGCGGCGCGCCGAAGAGGATGCCCAGGCCGCAGGCCTGACCCTGGTCGCAACCACCATCGAGGAATAAGCCATGTCCACTGCCCAACATTGCGCCGCCGCCGCCGATCTGAGCCGCGTACGCGTGGAGCGCAACGCCCATGGCCGCCTGGTGCTGATCCTGGCCGACGGCACGCGCCATGAATCCGTGGTGCCCGTGCGCGCCTTTCCCATTGCCGCGCCGCTGCAAGGCCTGTCCCTGGTCTGTGCCGATGGCAAGGAGGCGCTGTGGGTGGACCACATGGACCACCTGCCCGCGCAGGCCCGCACGCTGATCGAGCAGGATCTGGCCGTGCGCGAGTTCGTGCCCGTCATCCAGCGCATCCGCAAGGTGTCCAGCTATTCCACGCCCAGCACCTGGGACCTGGAGACCGACCGCGGTCCCGCGCAGCTCGTGCTCAAGGCCGAGGAGGATATCCGCCGCCTGTCGGGCCGCACGCACCTGATGATCACCAGCCAGGACGGCGTGCAGTTCAGCGTGCCGGACAGCACGGCGCTGGACCGTGCCTCGCGCAAGATGCTGGAGCGTTTCCTCTAGCGCCTGGTCAGGGTGGTTTCGGGGTTTACCCTTGGTTTGAGGCAGGCCTGGGCGTCTTTCAAAAAAAGCGCTTCAGTTCTTTCAGGTTCTGTCGATGATGAGGCGACGGCGGGAAATTCCCGCCCACAGCACACATCCAGCAAGAGGGTCGAGCCATGCCAATTCCACCTGTTGACCGATCGCCCATACCGTGGCGCCCGCAAAGCGCCGATCTGTACTCCACCGGCGCGTCGGGCGCGGTGCCCGTGCGTCCCGTGAACGCTGCCAATCCTGTCGAGTCCACGGACCGCATCGGCGAAGGCCGTGTGATTCGCGATCCTGAAAAACCGTCCGTGGTGGACCAGGAAAACCGCGACTGGACGCTGGCCGAGGAGATCAAGCAGAAGGAAGAGGTCGAGGAGCCGCCCAAGGAGCCGATTTCCAAGCAGCTCATCGAGTTCATCCAGTCCATGTGGCGCGCCAGCGCCATGGCCGTGGAGCAGGCCCAGGAGGTCAGCAAGGCCGATGACGTGGCCCGCAACAAGCTGCAGGTGCGCGAGGAGCCGTTGACCTATTCGGAACCCAAGGTCAAGCGTACCGGCGGACTTTGAGTGTCAGTGGCTGAATGCGCAGGCTCAGTCCTTTGAGCCTTCGCCTTCCTTCGTGTCCCTGGCAGCGGACACGGCTGCGGCATGCTCTGCGGCCTTTGCCTCTTCGGCCTGCGCCTTGGCCTTTGCCTTGTCGCGCTCGGCGCGGTACTTGACGGCAAAGGCCTGCACCTCCGCATAGGAGACGTAGCCGTCCTTGTCAGTGTCGGCCTCGTCGAAGGCCGCCGCCAGGCGCGGGAACAGCGCCACTTCGGTGCGGCTGAGCTTGCCGTCCTTGTTGAAGTCCAGCATCTTGAATTCGCGCTGGGCCTTGATTTCCCCCTTGGTCAATGGCGCCGGGCTGGCCGAGGCCTGTCCGGTGGACGCCTTGTCGGCCGTCTCGGCCGCCTGCGCGCGCGCGGCGGGCAGCATGAAGGCGCTGGTCAGCAGGACGGCAGCGGCGGCCTGCAGCACAGGCGGCCGGCGCAGCAGGGCGGAGCGGTTCATGAGGGGAAAATGCATTGGCTTTATTTGGGCACGGAACCGGCATTTGCAAGCACGGCCGGCCCGCCCTTTGCAATTGTTTACTTCAGCGGATCGGCGTCCGGATTGGAGATGCCGCTGTTCACATGGCCTGCGGGCACATGGCGGGCCGCCGAGCTGACATGGCCCGATTGGTCGTCGAAGAAGAAATCCGGCTCGAACTCGCGCAGGAAGGGGCCTTTTTCCAGGCCGCCGAGGAACATGGCCTCGTCCACGGTGATTCCCCAATCGAGCAATGTGCGGATGGCGCGCTCGTGCGCCGGCGCACTGCGCGCCGTCACCAGGGCCGTGCGAATGCGCATGGTCTGGGACGAGTCCGCCTGCTGCTGAAGCCGGTGAAGGGCTTGCAGCAGGGGTTTGAACGGCCCTTCTCCCAGGGGCGTGGCGGCATGGGAGACCTCATGGCGCAGAAAGGCCGGCAGCCCGCCTTGCTGGTAGATGCGCTCGGCCTCGTCGGAGAACAGCACGGCATCGCCGTCGAAGGCAATGCGCACTTCCTGCGGGTAGCGGTCGCCTGCGGGCGTGGAGTCGACCATCACGCGCGCCGCGGGAAAGCCGATGGACAGGGCCTTGCGAACATCGACCTCGTTGGCCGAGAGGAACAGGTGGGCGCCCAGCGGCCGCAGGTAGGAAAACGGATCGCGCCCGCGCGTGAACACGCCGCGCTCTATGTGCATGTCGGCCGCCTTGGCCGAGGCGAACACGCGCATGCCGCTGGCCGGGTCGTTGCGCGACAGCATCATCACCTCCACGCGCTGCACTTCGGGCGTATTGAAGGCCAGCAGCTTGCGCACCAGCGGGAAGGCGATGCCCGGGCGTGCCGGCTGGTGCACCAGGTCCAGCTGGCGGCGCATGTAGGCCTGCTCGTCGCCCGCATCGAACAGCCGGTTCTCTTCCTCGAAGTCGAACAGTGCGCGCGATGAGATGGCGACGACCAGCTTGTCTTGCAGGGTCACGGGCATGGCTTGGCGCTTGTCGCTATTTGACGAACTGGTTGAGCTGGATGATGGGCATGAGCACGGCCAGCACGATCAGGGCCACGACCATGCCCATGGCCACGATCAGCAGCGGCTCCAGGATGGTGGCCAGGTACATGGCGCGGCGCTGCACCTCGGTGGACAGCTGGTTGGCCGCGCGCTGCAGCATCACGGGCAGCTGGCCGGTCTGCTCGCCCAGGCGGGCAAACATGGAGATCAGGCCCGGGAAGCGCTTTTTCTGCGCCAGGGCCGAGGCCAGCGGCGCGCCCTCGCGCACCAGGGCCAGCGCGTCCATGGCATCGGCACGCAGCGCGCGGTTGCCCAGCGTTTCGGCGGCGGCCTGCAAGGCCTTGAGAATGGGCACGCCTGCGCCCGCCAGCATGGCCAGCGTGCCGGCAAAGCGTGCCGCGTTGTAGTTGCGCGCCAGCCGGCCGATCAGCGGCAGGCGCAGCCACCAGGCGTCGAAGCGCTCGCGCAGCACGGGGTTCTTCATGGACAGCCGGAATCCCACGGCGCCCAGCACCAGGGCGATCAGCGCGGCCCAGCCATAGCTGCGCACAAAGTCGCTGAGCGCCAGCATGGCCACGGTGAGCCAGGGCAGGGCGCGCTTGGTGCCCGCGAACACGCTGGCCACCTGCGGCACCACGTAGCTGACCAGGAACAGCACGATGACGATGGCCACCAGGGTCACGATGGCCGGATACAGGGCTGCGCCAATGAGCTTGGACTGCAGGGCCTGGCGCGATTCCAGGTCGTCGGCCAGCCGCTCCAGCACCGGGCCCAGGCTGCCGCTGGCCTCGCCGGCGCCGATCACGGCGCAGTAGATGTCGGAGAATTCGCGCGGGTGCTGGGCCAGTGCGCGGGCAAAGGTGGAGCCTGCGTTGACCTCGGCGCGCAGCGCGGCCACCAGGTGGTGCTGGCGCGGGTCGTCGGCTTCTTCGGACAGCGCGGCCAGTGCGCGCTCTATGGGCAGGCCTGATCCGACCAGCCCCGCCATCTGGCGCGTCCACACGGTGAGCCCTGTGGAGCCAAGGACGGGGCGGGTCAGCCAGCGCGAGGCGCCACCCTGCGGGCCGGACGCCGACCCCGAGGCCACGATCTCCACGGCCATGGGCACCAGGGCCTGGGCGCGCAGCTGGCTGCGCGCAGCGCGCGCGTTGTCGGCTTCGATCGTGCCCTTGCGGGTCTGACCTTGGGCATCCAGGGCTTCGAAGGAAAAGGCAGGCATGCGCGGCGGGAGTCGGGAGGGGCTGGGGAAGGATGGCGTTCAGGAAACGCCAGGCGGCGATCCAACCCCCGATGGTAGCCGCTGCCGGTGACGGCTGGATGGCGAGGCCGTCTCGGGCCTCGCCCCCAGGTCCCGGAGGTGCCTATGCCGGCTGGGCGGCCAGGTCCGCTTCGTTGAGCTGGATGGAGCGCAGCGAGGCCGGGCGTTCCATCAGCGGCTGGCCGTAGTCGCTGAACTCGGGCAGCGCGGGCAGCAGCTTCATCATCGTCCCCCAGCGCAGGTAGCTGGCCATGAGCACGTCGGCGGCGGTGAACTGGTCGCCGCACAGGTAGCGCCTGCCGGCCACGGCCTGGCGCAGCGTCTGCACCACGTCGTCATAGCGGCCATAGCCGGCGGACATGGCCTGGTCGGCCGTCTGCTGCTCCAGGTGGCCCTGGCTCTTGGCTGTCATCAAGGCGTCGACGGGGCCGGCCAGGAAGAACATCCAGCGGTGGTAGACGCCGCGCAGCGGGCTGTCCACGGCCGGCGCGAGCCTTCGTTCGGGGAAGATGTCGGCCAGATAGGCAAGGATGGCGGCCTGTTCGGTGATCACGGTCTCGCCATGCACCAGGGCGGGGACCTTGCCCATGGGGTTGATGGCCAGGTAGTCGGCAGCCTTCATGGTGCTGCCGAATTCCAGCCGCACGGGCTCATAGCGGGCGCCGCATTCCTCCAGCATCCAGCGCGCGATGACCGCGCGCGAGCGGGGGTGGAAGTAAAAGCGCAGAGGCTTGATCGAGTCGTTCATGAAGGCTCCCAGTGGTTTGAATGCATGGCGAGAAGGCCATGGGAGCGACTGTAGGAGGCCATGCTGACAGTTTTTGTCAGCAGTGGTGTCAGCGGACCGTGTAGCCCAGTTGCCGCGACCAGCGTTCGATCAGGCCGCTGCGGTGGTCGGGATAGCGTTCCTGCAGATCGGTGACGGAGCGCACGCGGTCGGCGCGGAAATGGCGGAAGTCCTGGCGCAGTTCGCACCAGGCCGCAAGAATGCGCCGCTGGTCGAAGAAAGCCATGGCAAAAGGCCAGATCCGGCGCTCGGTCGGCTGGCCCTTCTCATCCGTGTAGTGCAGCAGCACCCGGTGCTGGCGCCGTATCGCCAGGCGCAGCGCGGTCTGCCAGGGCTCGGTCACGGATTCGTGGCAGATGGGCGGCACCAGCAGGCCGCTGGTGTCCACCTCGATGCGCAGCTCCAGCGGCAGCGCGCTGCGTATGCGGTCCAGCGCGGCGGTGGCGGCCTGGGCGAGCTCGGGGTCGGCCTGGCGGCTGGCCCAGCGCGCGCCCAGCAGCAGGGCTTCCAGCTCATCGGGCGTGAACATCAGCGGCGGCAGCAGAAAGCCGGGCCGCATCTCGTAGCCCACGCCCGGGTCGCCCGCAATCGCGGCACCCTGTTCGCGCAGGGTGGCGATGTCGCGGTACAGGGTGCGCAGGCTCACGTCCAGCTGCCGGGCCAGCACCGGCCCGGCCTGGGGCAGGCGCGCACGGCGCAGCAGGTCGATCAGCTGCAGCAGCCGGGCGGAGCGGCTCATGCCTTCAGCGGCCCATGACGCCGGCCGTGATCTCCAGCGAGCGCAGGCGCAGGTCGCGGTCATACACGTCGCTGACCAGGATCAGCTCGTCGGCCTCGGTGTCGGCCTGCAGCTTCTGCAGGCGCGTGCGCACCTTGTCCGGGCCGCCGATGGAGGCCACGGCCAGGAAGTCGCCGATGGCGCGGCGCTCCTGCTCGCCGAGCTGGGCCGCATAGTTCTCGATGGGGCGCGGCAGCAGTCCGCGCCGGCCCGTGATGATGCCCAGCACGCGCTGGTAGGTGCTGCTGGCCAGGTACTCGGCCTCGTCATCGGTGGGCGCGGCGATCACGGGTGCGCCGACGATCACGTAGGGCTTGGCCAGTTGGGCCGACGGCTTGAACAGGCTGCGGTACAGCTGCACGGCCTGGTAGAGCATGCGCGGCGCGAAGTGCGAGGCAAAGGCGTAGGGCAGGCCCAGATGGGCTGCGAGCTGGGCCGAGAACAGGCTGGAGCCCAGCAGCCAGATCGGCACGTTGGTGCCCGCGCCGGGCGTGGCCACCAGCTTTTGATCCGGCGTGGCCGGGGCCAGCAGGCGCTGCAGCTCCATCACGTCGCGCGGGAAGTCTTCCTCGGTCTCGACGCGGTCGCGGCGCAGGGCGCGCATGGTGGCGCCATCGGTGCCGGGCGCACGGCCCAGTCCCAGGTCGATGCGGCCCGGGTACAGCTCGGCCAGCGTGCCGAAGGCTTCGGCCACCACCAGCGGGGCATGGTTGGGCAGCATGATGCCGCCCGAGCCCACGCGGATCTTCGAGGTGCCGCCTGCGATATGGCCGATCAGCACGGCCGTGGCCGAGCTGGCGATGCCGGGCATGTTGTGGTGCTCGGCCAGCCAGTAGCGCTCGAATCCCAGTGCCTCGGCCTTGCGGGCCGTGGCCAGCGCGATGTCCAGGGCCTCGGCGACGGTGCCGCCTTCGCGCACGGCCACGAGGTCGAGCATGGACAGACGGACTTCATTGAATGATGTCATGGCAGGTTCCAACTTCCAGTTCACGGTGGGTGGGGGCGGCGCGGGCCTTGCCGCGCCAGGGCATTCCTGGTGCGCGTTCGCGCACTCAGTTTCTTCTGGACATTTCCCGCGCGCAGGTGATGCCCAGCACCACGCACCAGACCAGGGGGAGGATGGCTGCCGCCAGATGGTTCTCGCCCTGCTGGATGGCCAGCCAGGACAGCGGCAGCGCCACCAGCGCCGACAGGCGGATGACGCGGCGCAGCTGGCTGGTGGACAGCCGTGACTTGAACCACCACAGGGCGATGTAGCTGATCAGGCTCAGCGTGGCGACCCACAGGAACAGGTCGCCGCCATAGGGAGCGCTCCAGGCGCGTAGGGATTCCAACATGCCGACCATTGTGGCAAACAGGGATGCCCCGTGCTGCGCAGGGTCGGGCGTGGCCGCCTGCGCCTAGTCGCGCGTGACGCGCAGCACTTCCTCGGGCGTGGTGATGCCCTCGCGCACCAGGCGCTCGCCGTCGTCGCGCATCAGGCGCATGCCCGCGGCCAGCGCGGTGTCGCGGATCTCGGCCTCGCTGGCCTGGCGGTGGATCTGCGCGCGGATGGTGTCGTCCACCACCAGCATCTCGAAGATGCCGGTGCGCCCCCGGTAGCCGCTGGGCTCGGTGGTGTCGATCTTGCGCACCAGGCGCTGGGCCAGCACACCCAGCAGGGAGGACGACAGCAGGAAGGGTTCCACCCCCATGTCGATCAGGCGCGTGACGGCGCTGGAGGCATCGTTGGTGTGCAGCGTGGCCAGCACCAGGTGGCCGGTCAGCGAGGCCTGGATGGCGATCTGCGCGGTCTCGAAGTCGCGGATTTCGCCGATCATGATCACATCCGGGTCCTGGCGCAGGATGGCGCGCAGGGCCTTGGCGAAGGTCAGGTCGATCTTGGCGTTGACCTGGGTCTGCCCCACGCCGGCCAGCTCGTACTCGATGGGGTCCTCCACCGTCATGATGTTGCTGTGGCTGGCGTCCATGCGCGACAGTGCCGCATACAGCGTGGTGGTCTTGCCCGAGCCCGTGGGGCCGGTGACCAGCACGATGCCGTGCGGCTGGGCCGTCAGGTGGGTGAATCGCCTCAGCGTCTCGCCCTGCATGCCCACGGCCTCCAGGCTGAGCTTGCTCTCGCTCTTGTCCAGCAGGCGCAGCACGGCGCGCTCGCCGTGGGCGCTGGGCAGGGTGGAGACGCGCACGTCGATGGCGCGCGTGCCCAGGCGCAGGCTGATGCGGCCGTCCTGGGGCAGGCGCTTTTCGGCGATGTCCAGGTCGGCCATGATCTTCAGTCGCGAGATCAGCGCTGCATGCAGTGCGCGGTTGGGCTGCACGACTTCGCGCAGGTCGCCGTCCACGCGAAAGCGCACGCTGGAATGGCGCTCGTAGGGCTCGATGTGGATGTCGCTGGCACCGTCGCGCGCGGCCTGCGTGAGCAGGGCGTTGAGCATGCGGATGATGGGCGCGTCGTCGGCCGTCTCCAGCAGGTCCTCGACCGCAGGCAGCTCCTGCATCATGCGCGAGAGGTCGGCGTCGGACTCGACCTCGCTGACCACCAGGGCCGCGCTGGACTCGCCCTGCGAATAGGCGGCGCTGATGCGGTGGGCCAGCGTGCCCGCGTCCAGCATCTGCCAGCGCTGCACCGCATGCCTGCGCTGGACTTCGGACAGGGCCTGCCAGTCCGGCGAGGGGCCGTGCCAGAGCAGGGGCTCGTGGCCGTCGTCCTCGATCAGCAGCTGGCTGGTGCGCGCAAACGCATAGGGCAGGGGATAGCGCATGGGGCCTTCCTGCCTCAGAGCGCGCCGGGCGCGGCCGGCACGGGGGCGGGAGCGGCGGGCTGCGGCTGGGTGAAGTCGATCAGCTCGGGCCTGGCGCCCGGCACGTTGACGATGGCGGCCGGGTTGGTGAACGAGCCGGGGTCCGGCTGCGGCGTCAGCGTGGGCAGCACGGGCGCGGCATTGACCGAGCGCAGCAGGGCGCTGGGCTCGGGCTGCAGGCTCTGTTGCTGCGCGCGGATGGCTTCGTAGCGCTCGGAAGAGACCTGGTTGGTGGCAGTCGCATCGCGCATCACCACGGGGCGCAGGAAGACCATCAGGTTGGTCTTGTTGCGCTTGCGGTTGGTGTTGCGGAACAGGTTGCCCACGACGGGAATGTCGCCCAGCAGAGGCACCCGGTCCTCGGCCTGGGAGTAGTTGTCGTCGATCAGGCCGCCGAGCACGACGATGTTGCCGTCCTCGACCAGCACGTTGGACTCGATGGAGCGCTTGTTGGTGGTCAGGCCGTTGGTGTCCTTGCGCGTGGACTCGTCCACCGAGGAGACTTCCTGGAACACGGCCAGCTTCACCGTGCCGTTCTCGTTGATCTGCGGGCGCACGCGCAGCATCAGGCCCACGTCCTTGCGCTCCACGGTGGTGAAGGGGTTGACCGTGCCGCCCGTGGAGTTGCTGGCGTACGAGCCCGTGACCATGGGCACGTTCTGGCCCACGATGATGCGCGCCTCCTCGTTGTCCAGCGTCATCAGGTTGGGCGTGGACAGGATGTTGGCGTCACCGCTGTTTTGCAGGAAGTTGGCCAGAAAGCCCAGCGTGTCCTTGCCGTTGACGCGCTGCGTGAAGCCGAGGTTGGTGCCTCTCAGGCTGGACAACGTGTCTCCCGTAATGGCGCTGCCGTCCAGGCCTCCATCCTTGACCAGGCCGAGCAGGTTCAGGATGTTGGCGCCCGCCACATTGGAGTTCGTGCCCAGTGTGCCGATCACGCGGCCGTTGTTGCTGAGCATGGCCTGCCACTGGATGCCGAACTGGGCCAGCCGGTTGTCCTTGATTTCGACGATCAGGCTTTCGATCAGCACCTGGGCGCGGCGGCCGTCGAGCTTGTCGATCACGGCGCGCAGTTGGCGGTAGACGGGCGGCGGTGCCGTGATGATCAGCGAGTTGGTCGAAGGATCGGCCTGGATCATGCCGCCCGTGGAGGGCTGCTGGGCCACGCCCAGCGCGCCGCCCCCGCCGCCGCTGCCCAGGCCCGAGGACGAGCCCATGCCCATGGATGCCGTGCCGCTGGAGTCGCGCGAGACCACGGGCTGCGAGGTGGGGATGGAGGACATGCCGCCGCCCTGCGGCAGGGTGCCGCCCGCACCGGGCTGGCCGCTGGCCGTGCCGGCGGCCGTGGCCTGGGCGCCGATGGCGGCGCGCAAGGTGGCGGCCAGCGCCACGGCGTCGGCGTTCTTGAGATAGACCACGTGGATGTTGCCCTGGTCGCCGCCGCCGTTCATGGCGGGCTGGTCCAGCCGCGCGATCAGCGAGCGCACCTGGGCCAGGCGTGCCGGGTTGGCCGCGCGCAGCACGATGGAGTTGCTGCGCGGCTCGGCCATCAGCGAGGTCTTGAAGGCGTTGTCGCTCTGGCCCGGAATATTGGCGCCGCCTGCGGTCACCGTGAGGCCGCCGGGGCTGGCCGTGCCGCCTTCGATCAGGCGCGAGACCAGGGCCACCATGTCGGTGGCCACGGCATGGCGCAGCGGAATGATTTCGACATCGGTGGCGTTGGATACGTCCATGGTCGCCACGATGCGCGAGATGCGCTGCAGGTTGTCTGCGTAGTCGGTGATGACCAGCGAGTTGTTGCCCGGGTTGACGTTGATGGTGTTGTTGGGGCTGATCAGGGGGCGCAGCACGGGCACCAGGTTGGCCGCGTTCTCGTAGTTGAGCTTGAAGATCTGGGTGACGATCTGGCTGCCGGTGCTGCTGCGGCCCGCGCCCACGGCCACCTCGCTGGCCTGCAGCTTGGCGTCGGCTTCGGGGATGACCTTGTACAGGCCGGCCGATTCGACGATGGTGAAGCCCTGCAGGCGCAACGCGGCCAGGAACTGCTGGTAGGCGGTGGCGGGCGGCACGGGCCTGTCGGTCAGCAGCGTGATCTGGCCCTTGACGCGGGGGTCGACCACCACGTTGCGGTTGGTGATGGCGCCGATGGCACGCGAGACGGCCTCGATGTCGGCGCCCGAGAAATTCAGCGTCACAGGCTCGCCCGGACGCAGGCTGGGCGTGGCGCCGGCCGGTGCATTGGTCTGCTGGGCCTGGGCGGTGCCAGCGGTGCAGGCCAGCATGGCGCTGACGGCCAGCGTGTGCAGGGTGTTGCGCCAGAACGGGGTCGTGTGCTGCTGAGTCATGGATCAACCAAAGGAAATGATGGACCGGGGCCCCTGGCGCCGTCCCAGAATGTTGAGCAAGTTGGACAGCGCGGTTTCGCGCTCGGGGCTGGCCGAGGCCTCGCCCTGGAAGTGCAGCCGCTGGCCTACCCATTGGCCCTGGCCGCTCAGGCGCAGGTCGCCGGTCAGGGTACTGAGCTGCAGCTGCGGACTGTCGCCCCCGAGGATGTCGAGCCGGTAGCTGCCCAGCGGGCGCAGAGGGGACAGCCGCGAGGATACGGCCAGCGCCTCCAGCCGCGTGCTGCCGTCGCTGCGCCAGCGCCCCGATTGCCACAGCAATTGCAGTTGCAGGGCCTGCGTGGCCAGCCGCAGCTGGCCTTGCAGGTCCACCGTGTTCCAGGGCGTGCCCAGGCCGGACAGCAGCGAGGCGGGCCAGCGCGTGTCGCTGTCGTGCACCACGGCGCTCAGGCCCTGCCAGCGCGGCAGCAGGTCCAGCACCACGGGCGTGGGTGTGCAGCATTCGCTGCGCAGCTGAATGCGGGCACCGTCCAGGCGCGGGCGCAGCGTCCATTCCAGCCGCGTGGGCAGGGCCGTGCGGTCGCGGCTGCCGGCGCCTCCGGTGAAGGCCAGGGAGGCCGAGCCGTTCCACAGCGTGCCGCGCGGTTGCAGCAGCAGTACCTGGCCCTGTGTGGCGGAATCCACGCCGCGTGCCAGCCAGGCGGCGGGTGCCCAGACGACGGTGGTGGCCACCAGGCCGCACAGGGCGCCTGCCAGCGCCCAGCCGCGCGGTGAGCGCAGGACAGGCTGGGAGCGGGGCTGGCGGCGCATGCTCAAGGTGCCCGCGACGGATCGACAGGCAGGTCCAGCACCAGGCTGCCATCCCAGCGCACGGCATCGGCAGCGCCTGCGGCGCTTGCAGATGCACTGCGGGCCAGCTTCATCTCGGCGGGAACGGCGTGCGTGTTGCTGCGGACCTGGGCCAGCCAGCGCGCCAGCGCGGCGGCGGGTGCGGCCTTGAGCGTGATCTGTGCGCGGTCGCCCATCCAGTTCAATTGGGCGGAGGCGCCCAGTTCGGCGGACAGCGAGCTTTGCAGCAGCGCCTTGGCATCGCCGACCACGGGGCGTGCGTTGCCGCGCAGCTGCTCGGCCTCGGCCTGCAGCAGCTGCATCTGGCGCAACTGGCGGTCGGCCTGGGCATGGCGTTCGGGCGCGGTGCGCAGGCTGTGCAGGGCGGGGGCCAGGGCCACCCACCACAGCAGGGCCAGTGCCACCACGCCACCGGCCAGCAGGGTCATGTTCTGTTCACGCGGCGCCAGAGCATTCCAGCGCGCGCGCAGGGGTGCCAGGCTTTGGCGGGATGCGCGCATGTTCATGGCCGGGCCTCCTGGGCAAGCAGCAGGTCGGCACCGTCGCGCTGCAGTCGCAGGCCGCTTGCGGCCAGATGTTGTTGTGCCTGCTCCAGTGCCTCGGCCTCCAGCGAGACGCCCTTGAGGCGCAGCTGCCGGTCCTGGTAGTCCATGGCCTGGGGCAACTGTCCAGCGGGCAGGGCCCGGGATGCGGCGGCCAGCAGGGGCTCCAGGTCGCCCTGCGTCAGCGCGCCGGCGCTCTGGCGCAGCGTGGCGACTTCGCGCTGCATTTGAACGGGCGCGTCGACGATGACGGGCACGCGGGGAAAGCTGGTAGCCAGCGTGGAGCGCACCTGGACCTGCTTGGCCGCGATGGCGCGGTTCTCGGTCCAGGCCCAGGCATTGAGGCCCACCACCTGGGCCAGCAGTGCGAGCGCGGCACCCCAGCGCGCGGCCTTCCATTGCGGCGCGCGCAGAAAGCTCTGCCAGCCGTCGAGCATGCGTCGGCGGGTGCGGCTGCCGCCGCCCAGGTCGAGGTCGAACTGCGCCAGGTCCCAGTTTTGTGCGCGGGCCGCCAGGCCGCGCTGGGCGTCCGTCAGCAGGCTGACGGGGCGCTGCAGGGCCTCGGCGGCGCGGGCCAGCGCCGGGTCCGCCTGGATCGGGGTGTCGGGGGGCAGGGCCTGCAGCAGGGCGGCCAGCATGGCGGGGTCGGCACTGTCGGTGCGCAGCGGCAGGCAGGCCAGCGAGTCCATGCCTTGCGGGGCCGTGCTCAGGCCGGTGGCCAGCAGCCAGGCCGATTCAGGCGTGCCCACGGCCCACAGCTGGGGCGTGGACTGGGGCGGGCATTCGGGCACGATGCGGCCCACGGGCCGGCCTGCGGACTCCAGGGCCTGCAGATGGGCATGGAGCCAGGCCTTGTCGCAGGCGGCAACCCAGCAGGGCTCGCCCGCGCGTGCCTGAGGCTGCAGCGCCAGATGCAGTTGGGAGGGGTCGTCGAGCAGGCGCTCTTCCAGCAGCCCGTCGAGCACGGCACGCAGGCGCACATGTCCACGCCGGCTCCCCGTAGGCACGCCATGGGGGAGGCTGACCAGATGCCAGGACAAGGCCTGGTGCGGCACCACGGCAACCGTCTGGCCGGTGCGGCCAGGATCGGGCAGCAGGCCTGCTGCGGCGTGGCCATGCCGGTCGGCGCGCAGGCCGTCGCTGCTGAGTGCGTAGGCGTATTCGCCAGCGGGGCCCGCAGGCAGATGAAGAATCAAGGTGCTCATGGACGGAAGCGGGCATTGTAGGGGCCGAGTGTGACAGGCATCTGTCACGGCGCGGGAGCTTCGGGCAATCCCCAGTCCCCCCTCTCGCGCCAGATGGTAGTGACTGTCATGTTGTTGCGCCGCAACATGGAGCGTTCGCTGGCCACGATCTCGCCCAGGCGCATGCGGCCACGCGCCTCGAAGAAGCTGGTGGCGACCGACAGGTTCTGTCCCTCGAATTTCTGCGGCAGGCCCAGCGCGTTGGAGGCATCGGCCAGGCTGCGCAGCGGGCGCGATGCGCGCAGCTGCACCAGCTGGCTGGCCTGGGACCAGGTCAGGTCCTCCACGCTGGCCCAGATGACTTCGGCGCTGGCGGTGTTGAGGTTGACGGGCGTGTTCTCGGGCAGCAGGGTGATGTAGGGCTCCAGGCGCGAGACGACCTCGGGCGGCAATCCCAGCCAGCCGAACTGGCTCAGCGTGCGCGGCATCAGGAACTGCGCGCCCTCGCCGGCGGTGGCCGCTGCGCGCAGGGCCTGGACGATCTGGGCGGCATAGGCAGGGGGCAGGTTCAGGCGTTCCAGCAGGCGTGCCAGCGGGCGCAGGGTTTCGGGCTTGTCGGGCGCGCCCAGCAGGTTGCGCAGGTTCAGGCGCGACTGCAGGTCGATGATCTGGCCTGAGAGAAAGGCGTCCTGCATGTCGGCCATGCCGTCATCGACCTGGCTGACGTTGTTCTGCGCCGCCAGGAAGGTGGACAGGCGCGCCTCCTGCAGCGGCACGGCCCAGGGTTCGGCCAGGTGGTCCACCTGCAGGCTGGTGCGCGCATCCTCGGCCAGCACCACGCGCGACCAGTCCAGCGCACCCAGCAAAATCCAGGCGGCCTGCATGCGGTTGCGCTCGGCGGTCTCGACCTCCACGCTGCGCCACTGCTGCCACAGCGCGGTGGCGGCAAAGGTGGCGACCAGCGTGACCGTGAGCATGGCGGCCAGCAGGGCCACGCCGCGATGGCGGCGGCGGACGGGCAGGGTGCGGGGTGCGCGCATCATGATCGGCTGTTGGATCGCAGGGGGTTGACCCAGTCCATGGTGACGCGGCCGGGGACGGCGCTGTCGGGCGGCAGGGTCAGTTCGACGCGTATGCCGTCAGGAATCGCGGGCAGCTGTGCGCTGCTGTTGGTGCCGCCGGATGGTGGATTGGGCGTGCCCGTGCCGTTGTCCGAGCCGCTGGACTGCGGGTTGCTCCAGGCGTTGTCGCGGTAGTAGTACAGGCGCCACTGGTCCAGGGGCAGCAGCACGGTTTCGCGGCGGCGCTGGTCGTCCGAAGGATTGCGTCCCCATTGCGCCCCCTGGTTCCAGGCCTCGCGCCACTGGGCACGCGTGCGCAGCGGTGGCGACTGCCAGCGCAGCCACTGGTCGCGTCCGGCTGTCTGGCGGCGGGCCCAGGCCACGACCACGGCGCCATCGTCCACGGCGGCACTGCTCTTGCGGGTCATGCGCAGCACCTGGCCATCCCAGTCGATGACCTGGGCGTGCTCCAGCGGCATCAGGGCTTCGAGGTCGGCATTCCACTGGGCGATCACGGTCTGCAGCACGATCTGCTGCTCGTTGCGCGCGCGAATGGTCTCCTGCGAGCGCACCATGCTGTCCAGTCCGCGCCAGCTCACCAGGGCCAGCAGGGCCATGACGGCGATGGCCACCATCAGCTCCACCAGGGTGAAGCCTTGCGTGCGGGAGAAAGGGCGCAAACGCATCTAGAAGCGGCCCACGATGGTCGATACCCGCAGCACCGGATGCTCGGCCGTGACGACCAGGGCATCCACGCGGCGGAAGCTGGGGTTGGGCGTGGGGCGCACGCTGAGCTGGACCTGCAGCTGCCGGCTGCCCTGCTCGCAAGTGAAGCTGTTGTCGCCCACGGGCGGCATCTGGCGCGACAGGCGCAGGCGCACCAGTTCGTTTTGCGCGCACAGCTGGGCCAGCAGCACCTCGGACTGGCGCTCGGCATTGCGAGTCAGGGCCGATGTGGCCTGCAGGCCTGCCATCAGGGCAATGCCCACGATGCCCAGGGCCACCAGGACCTCGATCAGCGTGAAGCCGTGCGGCAGGCGCCTTGGCGCGCCGTGCCTGCGGCGTGGTCCGTGGATGCCTGTCATGGCAGGGATTGCACGGCAAAGGGCCGCAGTCCATCCGTGGCCACGCGCAGCGGCGGGCTGTTGGAGTCGCGCAGCGTCAGCGTGACGGACTGGGGAGGAATCAGTGGCTCGGGGCCGAGGATCAGCGGCGTCGCCGGCTGTGCCTGCACCCCGGGCTGCAGCCATTGCGAAGGCAATTGCGCGCTGGCCGGCAGGCCCTCGAAGCGAAAGCCCTGCGGCATGGGCCGCCAGCGCACGGGCACGCCGTTGGCTCGTGCCTGTGCGCGGGCCGATTCCAGCAGTGCGGCCAAGCGCTCGGCCTCGCGTTCCAGCTGGGCCTGCCCGCTGTCGCGCAGAGACAGGCTTGCGCCGGCAGCGGCAATCGCCATGATGCTGATGACCACCAGCAGTTCCAGCAGGGTGAAGCCGCGCGAAGGAGTGGTCAGGGTGGGCGCAACCGTCTGGTGGGGCATGAGAGCAGGCAGGCCCGCCGGGAGTGCGGGCCTGTGGTGCGGTGCAGCGCGGCGCTTGCGGGCCATCGCCCGGGCCATCGACTTACTGCCAGCTGCCGATGTCGGCATCCTTGCCCTCTCCGCCGGCCTGGCCGTCGGCACCGAAGGACATGATGTCGATGGGGCCCTTGATGCCCGGATTCAGGTACTGGTACGGGCGGCCCCAGGGATCGTTGGGCAGCTTTTCCAGATAGGGCTTCCAGTTGTTGGGCAGCGGTCCGCTCGTGGGACGGATGATCAGCGCCTGCAGGCCCTGCTCGGCCGTGGGATAGCGCTGGTTGTCGAGGCGGTAGAGCTTGAGCGCCTGGGAGATGTTGGTGATGTCGGTGCGTGCAGCCGTGACGCGGGCATCGTCGGCGCGGTCCAGCACGTTGGGCACGATCAGGGCCGCCAGCACGCCGATGATGACCAGGACCACCATCAGCTCGATCAGCGTGAACCCGCACTGGACGGCGGTGCGCAGGGCAGGCAGCGGACGGCGGGGAAGGCTGGTCATGGAACGGTGCAGCAAATTGGACATATCGCTCCATCATAATCGCGCGATGGTGACACTTTCATTGAACCGGGGCCAGGCCCGGACCTGGCACGTCAAGGCGGCCACATTCGTGCTCTGGCTGCTGGCGGCCGGCATCGTGGCTTTCTGGGCCATGCGCCTGGGCAATGGCGGCGCGGGGTCGCCCGTGCCACCGGCTCCCCCCGAGGCACTGCAGGTCGATGCGCCCGCGCTGGCGCAGGCCCTGGGGGGCGTGGCCGCTGCTCAGGGTGTTGCTGTGCCCGTTGCGGCGCCTGTGGTCTCGCGCTATGCGCTGGTGGGTGTGCTGGCCGGTCGCGACAGCGGCGGCGGCGCGGCGGTCATCGCCGTGGGCAACCAGCCGGCCAAGCCGTTTCGCGTGGGGCGTGCCGTGGAAGAGGGCGTGGTGCTGCAGTCGGTTTCGGGCCGCGAGGCGCGCCTGGGCCCCAGCGTCGATGGCCCCGCTTCCATCACGCTGCAGCTGTCCCTGCCCGACAAGCGCTGAGTCCGGTCAGTGCGGCGGCTGCAGTTCCAATACCAGCCAGCCGCCAAAGTCAGGCGCCGGCAGCGTCCACTGGGCCGCCTGAGGCAGGGCGTTGCCTTCACGCATCAGCCATTGCACGCAGCGCGCCACGCCGGCATGGGTGATCCAGACGATGTCGCGCCCGGCATCGTCGTCCTTCGAGTACATCCTTGCCTGCTGCAAGGCCTCGTCCACCCTGCGCAGCATGGCGGCCAGGGACTCTCCCCGGCCCGGCGCGTGCCGTGCCAGGTCTGCCGCCCAGGCATCGATGGCGCTGCGGTCCAGCGCCTCCCAGGGCTGGCCTTCCCAGTGGCCGAAATCCATCTCCAGCAGCCGGCCATCCGCCTGCGATGCCAGGCCGGGCCGTAGGGCCTGCAGAGCCCGGGCCAATTGGCTGCATCGGCGCAGCGGCGAATGCAGCATCCGGCAATCCGCAGGCAGCGCGATATGCAGGGCCTGCGCCGCATCGGCCGTGGCCTGGGCGTCGGCCTCCATGTCGAGCCGGCCATAGCAGATGCCGGGCTCCACCAGGGGGCGGGCATGGCGTACCAGCCAAAGGCGCGGCGTTGGGAGAGCGTTCATTGCATGCGCATCAGCACAGCGGCGGCGCCCAGCAGCATGGCCAGTTCACAGACCTGCTGGGCGGCGCCCAGGCAATCGCCCGTCATGCCGCCCAGGCGACGGCGCAGCCAGCGCACCATGGCCGCCGTGACCAGGGCGCCGGGCAGGACCAGGCCGATGACGAGCGGCAGGCCCGCCAGCCAGCCTGTCAGCGCCAGGGCGGGCAGGCACCAGAGGATTGCCGCGACCAGGCCCCTGGCAGCCAATGGCCGACCCGCGGCGTGCAAGGCCTTGGAGTGGGTGGCCTGGCCCACATAGGGAAGGCATTGCATGAGGGCCAGCGGCGCCATGCGCGACAGCACATGGATGCTGCACAGCAGCAAGGCCGCCCATTGCACGCGAATGTCGACCAGCAGCGCGACCAGGGAGATCCTGGTCATCAGCGCCATCACCAGCGCCATGGCGCCGTAGGCTCCCAGGCGCGAATCCTTCATGATTTCCAGCGCGCGCTGCGGCGGGACAAAGCCGCCCAGGCCGTCGGCCACATCGGCCAATCCATCCTCGTGCAAGCCCCCTGTCATCCATAGCGTGGCCACGGTGGACAGCACGGCAGCCACCAGAGGCATCCAGGGGCTGGGTGCCAGCAGCCAGCCTGCGGCCAGCAGCCACGCCGCGCCCCAGGCGCCGACCAGCCAGCCCACGCCCGGCAGATGGGCCACGCTGGCGTGCTGCATTGCCGGACTCCAGCCGGCCCAGGCCGCAAGCCGCCCGGTGACCGGAATGCGGCTGAAGAACTGCAGGGCCAGCAGGAAATGGCGTATGGGCTGCATGTCTGGACAGCCGAGGCGGGGCCTACTTCAGGAAGAGCTGGTAGGCAGGGTTGCCGGTTTCCTCGACCCAGGGGTAGCCCAGATTGCTCAGGAAGGCGTCGAATTTCTTGCCATCCTTGGCAGGCACCTGCATGCCGACCAGGATGCGGCCGTAGTCGGCGCCCTGGTTGCGGTAGTGGAACAGCGAGATGTTCCAGGTCGGCGCCATCAGGCTGAGGAACTTGAACAATGCGCCGGGGCGCTCGGGGAAGACGAAGCGCAGCAGGCGCTCCTCCTGGGCCAGCGGCGAATGGCCGCCGACCATGTGGCGCAGATGCTCCTTGGCCATGTCGTCGAAGGTCAGGTCCAGCGCCTCGAAGCCCTGCTTCTCGAAGTTCCTGGCGATCTTCTCGGACTCGCCGCGCGCTGCCGTGGTCAGGCCCACGAAGACATGGGCCTTGTTCTCGTGGCTGATGCGGTAGTTGAACTCGGTCACGTTGCGCGGGCCGCCAGGCAGCTTGCCCACGACTTCGCAAAAGCGCTTGAAGCTGCCGCGTTCCTCGGGGATGGTCACGGCAAAAAGCGCCTCGCGCTCCTCGCCCACCTCGGCACGCTCGGCCACGAAGCGCAGCCGGTCGAAGTTCATGTTGGCGCCGCACAGGATGGCGGCATAGGTCTCGCCCCTGGTCTTGTTCTTCGCGACGTACTGCTTGATCGCCGCCACGGCCAGGGCGCCGGACGGCTCGACGATGGAGCGCGTGTCCACGAAGATGTCCTTGATCGCGGCGCAGACGGCATCGGTATCGACCACCACGTAGTCGTCCACCAGGCCCTGGGCGATGCGGAAGGTCTCCTCGCCCACCAGCTTGACGGCCGTGCCGTCGGCGAACAGGCCCACATCGGCCAGCTCCACGCGGTGGCCGGCGCGCACGGACTGCAGCATGGCGTCCGAATCCTTGGTGTGCACGCCGATCACCTTCACGTCGGGGCGCACGGCCTTGATGTAGTTGGCCACGCCCGAGATCAGGCCGCCGCCGCCGATGGCGACAAATACGGCATCCAGGCGCGGGCTGCCCAGCTTTTGCAGCTGGCTCAGCATTTCCATGGCAATCGTGCCCTGGCCGGCGATCACATAGGGATCGTCGAAGGGGTGCACAAAGGTCAGGCCCTTTTCCTTTTGCAGCTTGACGGCGTGCTTGTAGGCGTCGGAATAGCTTTCCCCGGCCAGTTCCACCTCGCCGCCCAGCGCCTGTACCGCATCGATCTTGACCTGCGGCGTGGTGGTGGGCATCACGATCACGGCGCGGCAACCGAGCTTGCGTGCGCCCAGCGCCACGCCTTGCGCATGGTTGCCGGCCGAGGCGCAGATCACGCCCTTTTCCAGCTGCTCGGCGGACAGGTGTGCCATCTTGTTGTAGGCGCCTCGCAGCTTGAAACTGAACACCGGCTGCTGGTCCTCGCGCTTGAGCAGCACCTTGTTGTGCAGGCGGCGGCTCAGCGCCTTGGCGGGCTCCAGGTCCGACTCCACGGCCACGTCGTACACGCGCGCGGTAAGGATCTTGGTCAGGTAGTCGGCAGGGGTCAGGGGGTGGTTCATCGTCGGCGAAAGGCTGGAGAGCAGCAGGCCGGGAGGCGGCCTGTCGGTGTCAGGCGGCCATCATAGGCGCTTGTGACTCATGCTGCAGTGCAGCGTCCAGGCTGGGCCAGGGACGACGAAGGCAAAAAAAAGCCCCAGGCTGTAAAGCCGGGGGCTGAATCCACCAATAGAGGAGGTGGAGGAGACAACTGGTGCGATGCAGGGTGAAGTTGGTTCACAATCTGCAGTCCATCTGGAGGGGTGTCCGGGTTAACCCTTCAGATAACGCTTGGGTGCATTGTATGCACGGCAGGTGCTGCGTTGCAACAAAATCAGGGTTTTTGTGTAGTTGATGCAAAATAGCAACAGTTTTTTGAGGACGCAACAATGGAATGCACAGTGAGTTGGACAGGCGGCACGACCGGCATGCGCTCGGGCATGGGCTTCGTGGCGGAAACGGGCAGCGGCCATGTGGTCAATATGGACGGGGCGCCGGATGCGGCCAATCCTGCCAATGGAGGCCAGAACCAGGCACCCCGCCCCATGGAAATGCTGCTGGCAGGCGCAGGCGGCTGCACGGCCTACGACGTGGTGCTGATCCTCAAGCGCGGCAGGCACGCGGTCAAAGGCTGCAGCGTCAAGCTCACTTCGGAGCGCGCGGACACCGACCCCAAGGTGTTCACCAAGATCCACATGCAGTTCACCGTCAGCGGCACCGGCCTGCCAGCGGGCGCGGTGGAGCGGGCCATTGCCATGAGCCACGACAAATACTGCTCGGCCACCATCATGCTGGGCAAGACGGCCGAGATCACCACGGGGTTCGACATCGTCGAGGCCTGATGTGTCTGGAGGCTTGGGTCCGTGCCTCGGCAGGGACTCGGCAAGAATGAAGAAAGCGGGCCGGGCCCGCTTCTTTTTTGGCTGGATGCAGCTTCCGTCGTTTCAGAAGCTTCGGATCTCAGATGCGGTGAGCGGTCGTCGTCATGACCTTGGCGGCCAGGCGCATCAGGGCGCGGGCGGGCGGCGGCAGCTCCAGCGCGCCGGCTTCGCGCGCAGCGGCGGCATGGCGTTCCTCGTCATCCTTCATGCGGGCCACCACGGCCAGCGAAGGGCGGTCCTCCTCAGGCAGGCGGCCCAGATGGGATTCCAGGTGGGCGGAAACCTGCTCCTCGGTCTCGACCACGAAGCCCAGGCTGGCGGCGTCACTGATCTTGGCGGCCACCACGCCAATGGCGAAGGCCCCGGCAAACCACAGCGGGTTCAGCAGGCTGGGCCGGTCGCCCAGGGCGTTGAGCCGGTCGCGGGTCCATGCCAGGTGGTCGGTCTCCTCGCGCGCCGCCTCCAGCAGGTGCTCGCGCAGCGTCATGTCGCGCGTCACCATGGCCTGGGCGTTGTACAGCGCCTGGGCGCAGACCTCTCCGACATGATTGACGCGCATCAAGGCGCCCGACAGGCGGCGCTGTGCCTCGGTCAGCTCTCCCTCCGCGATACCGGCGGCCGGGGAGCGTTCGGCGGCGGAAGGCTGTGCAAACAGGGTGCGAAGCGCCGCATCGGCGGCAGTCAGTATCTTGTCCATGGGCGGTCCCTAGAGCGGAAAATCTTGGCAAATTCAGGGTCTGAACGGTACACCAGGACGACATGCCCTCTCTTTGTGCAAGCGCAACAAGGCCGGCGCGATGTTCGGGTTGGGCCTGATTGTGTTGGTCTGCAGGTTTGTTGCGGCAGTGCAACGAAAAACGGGGGTTCAAGCCCGTTTGTGGGTGAATTTCTTTGCATGGGCAGCGGCGGTCTGGTGCAATAGGCCCTAACTTCCCCACCAGGAGGTTGGCGCGGGAAACCGGTGGAGCCTCAGGCCAAGCCTCTCTTCCTCACGACCGGCGCCCTTCTAAACCTTGGAGTAACTCGTAATGAAAAAATCTCTGATTGCCCTGGCAGTGCTGGCTGCTTCCGGCGCCGCAATGGCTCAATCCTCCGTGACCCTGTTCGGTATCGTCGACACTGGCGTTGCTTACGTGAACAAGAACCAAGCGGGCGACAGCGTGTACGGCCTGGGCACCAGCGGCGCTTCCACGAGCCGTCTGGGCCTGCGTGGCACGGAAGACCTGGGTGGCGGCCTGAAGGCCGGCTTCTGGCTGGAAGGCGAAATCTTCGGTGACACCGGTGGCAGCGGCTTCGACTTCAAGCGTCGTTCCACCGTTAGCCTGTCTGGCAACTTCGGTGAAGTGCGCCTGGGCCGCGACCAAGTGCCGACCTTCCAAAAGCTGACCTCCTACGACCTGTTCAGCGCAACCGGTATCGGCCAGTTCATGGGCTTCCGTAACTGGGCAGGCGGTGCGAGCGGTGACGACAACGGCATCCGCGCCAACAACTTGGTTTCGTACTACACCCCCAATTTCGGCGGTTTCAACGCCGGTATCGGCTACGCTTTCGACGAAAAGAACACTGCTGGCACTACAGTGGCCAACAATGTGGGTCGTTACATCGGCGGCTACGTTGCATATGACAACGGTCCTCTGAGCGTGAGCCTGGGCCTGGCCCAGCAAAAGACTGTCACTGGCACGGGCTTGTCCGCTGTTGCTGCTGACCGCGACGAAATGACCCTGGGTGCTTCGTACAACTTCGGCGTTGCCAAGCTGAGCGGCCTGCTGCAGCAGACCAAGTTCAAGCGCGACGCTGGGGGCGACATCAAGACCAACTCCTACATGCTGGGTGCTTCCGCTCCCGTGGGCGGCGTGGGCGAAGTCAAGCTGCAGTACGCTCTGTACGACCAGAAGAACATCGACTCCAAGGCTCACCAGATCACCCTGGGTTATGTGCACAACCTGTCCAAGCGTACCTCGCTGTACGGCAACCTGGCATTCCTGAAGAACAAGGATCGTTCTACTCTGGGCCTGCAAGCTAAGGGCGTGTACAACGGCGCAGTGGCCGCTGGCGAAAGCCAGACTGGCGTGCAAGTCGGTATCCGCCACGCTTTCTAATGAACGGCTGGCGTAAGCCAGTTGCCATTTGAAGCAAAAAAGAGCCAGTCTTCGGACTGGCTCTTTTGTTTTGTGCTAGGGAAAGACCTGTGTTGTGCTTGTGCCAACGGTGACGAGGCGGGAAAAGCGTTTCTAGAATGAAATTTCCACCAACCAATCGTTAACAAGAGAGAGACAACACAATGAATTCTTCATTCGTGAAAAAGAGCGTGGCACTGGCGGTGTTGGCAGCAACGGCACCCTTGGCAGCATTCGCCCAGCAAAGCAGCGTACAGCTGTACGGCATCGTCGATGCCGGCGTGCGCCACACCACCAATGAAGGCCCGACCAAGAGCGGCAAGACCCAGATGATCGGCGGCGGCATGTCGCAAAGCCGCTGGGGCATCAACATCACCGAGGACCTGGGCGGCGGTCTGGCAGCCATTGCCAACCTGGAAGCCCGTTTCCTCACCGACACTGGCGAGCAGGCTGCGGCCAGCTACTTCCAGCAATCCTGGGTGGGCCTGCGCAGCAAGAGCTTCGGCCAGATCACCCTGGGTCGCCAGTACAACATGCTGTTCGATCTGGTGACGTCCACCTATGCCTCCTTCCCGTATTCGCCGTACATGGAGGCCTACAAGCCTGAAATCGGCATGTCCATGGGTGCGCGCGCCAGCAACATGGTCAAGTACCTGGCCGAGTTCGGCCCCGTGCGCGGCGCATTGCAGTATTCGTTTGACGAGAACAACACCTTCGACAAGGTCGGCACTGGCGTGGTGCCCGGTGGCGCCATCAAGACGGCCGGCGGCTATCTGCGCTACTCGCAAAGCGGCATTTCCGCAGGCGCCGGCTACCTGGGCACGACGCTGCCGGCCGGCACCAAGGTCGATGCCTATACCCTGGGCGGCTCCTACCGCGTGGGTCCCTGGTACGTCAACCTGGGCTACGGCCTGAACAAGCGCAAGGACGCATTCCCGGCGGCAACCGCAGGCGGTGGATTCGACCAGGCCATCCTCAACTCCTTCTGGACGGGTTCGTCCAACGGCGGCTTCGTGGCCGGCGACGCCAACAAGCGCCAGATGTACAAGATGGGCTTCGGCTACCAGATCACGCCCCAGATCAATGTGGGCGCGCATTACTACCATGCCAAGCAGTCGGGCTCGGGCACGGGCAATTTCAATGGCAAGGCAGACTTCCTGGTGGCGGTGCTCGACTACGCCTTCTCCAAGCGTACGGATGCCTATGTGGCCCTGGACCACACCAAGACCAGTGGCGGCTCGGGCGTGATGCTCGACGCCAATGGCGCCACCAAGCGCACGGGCTTCACCGTCGGCCTGCGCCATCGCTTCTGAGCGCGCGGCGTTTGCGCAACGGATGGCCTCCTTCGGGAGGCCTTTTTGTTTCCTGTCGAAGGGCTGACGGTGGGCGGGCGCGATTTCCTGCGTTAAGGTAACGCGCAGGCCAATGAAGCGAAAGAACCAAGGCGATGGAAGCCACTCGATACAAGGCAGGCGGTCGGGTCTTTGCCCAGATCGCTCAGTACCACCCCGAGCTGACGGCGCTGCGCCGCGAGCTGCATGCGCATCCTGAGCTGGGGTTCGAGGAGCGCTTCACGGCTGCGCGCGTCAAGGAGGCCTTGCGGCAATGCGGCGTGGACGAGATCCACGAAGGCCTGGGCACCACGGGCCTGGTGGCCGTGATCCGTGGCCAGGGGCATAGCTCGGGAGCGATGGTGGGCCTGCGTGCCGACATGGATGCACTGCCCATGGTCGAGCACAACGAATTTCCCTGGAAGTCGGGCAAGCAGGGGCTGATGCACGGCTGCGGGCATGATGGCCATACGGCCATGCTGGTGGGCGCCGCCCGCTACCTGGCTGCGACACGGCGTTTCGACGGCTCGGCCGTGCTGGTCTTTCAGCCTGCCGAGGAAGGGCGCGGCGGCGCGCGGGCCATGATTGCCGATGGTCTTTTCGACCGCTTTCCCATGCAGTCCGTGTACGCCATGCACAACTGGCCCGCCATGCGCGCCGGCACCGTCGGTATCAACATGGGCGCGATGATGGCGGCGGCCGACCGCATCACCATCGAGATCACGGGGCGCGGCGGCCACGGCGCCCATCCCTACCAGACGGTGGACGTGGTGCTGGCGGCCGCGCACATCACCACGGCGGTGCAGAGCATCGTCTCGCGCAATGTGCGCGCCATCGACAGCGCCGTCATCAGCCTGTGCGCCGTGCAGGCCGGGGACCTGGGCGCCTTCAGCGTGATGCCGGGCACGGCAACGCTGGTGGGAACCGTGCGGACCTTCGATCCCGCCGTGCAGGACCGTGTCGAGCAGCGACTGCAGGAGTTGTGCAGCGCGGTGGCGCTGGGGCTGGGTGCCACGGCCAAGGTCAACTACGAGCGCATCTATCCCGCCACCATCAATTCCCCCACGGAGGCCGCCTTTGCGGCCGACGTGGCCCAGGCGCTGGTGGGCGTGGAGAACCTGGACCGGCAGCTGGAGCCCAGCATGGGCGCGGAGGATTTTTCCTTCATGCTGCAGCACAAACCCGGCGCCTACCTGCGCCTGGGGCAATCCACGGGCGCCCAGCCCGGGGTGCCGCTGCACAGCAGCCGGTATGACTTCAACGACGAGGTGCTGCCGCTGGGCGCTGCCCTGCACGCCAGCCTGATCGAGCAGGCCATGCCGCTGCCTTCGCAGGACGTATAGCTCAGGCGGAGCCGGTCAGCGGGGCTGTCCCTCGATCGCAAGAAGGTGGGCCTTTACCGTTTCCAGGATCTCGTCGGACAAGGCTGGATTGGCGGCGACCGTGGCACGTGCCAGGACCAGGGCGCCCACCATGCTGCTGAGCATGGCCATGGCCTGGGCGCGCTGTGCGGCATCGGGTGCCTGATCGTCGCCAAGTGTGCCGATCACGCGCGCAAACCTGCCGATGTTGCGTTCCACCCCTTCGGCGAACACCGCTGAAAGATCACCACCTGCCCGAGCCACGTCCACGGCCAGCGCCGCAGCGGGGCAGCCCTCGCCGGGGCTGTCGCGGTGCTGCGGCGACAGATAGGACTGCACGCGCGCGGCAAGGCTGCCGGCCTGTTCACCCTGCAGGCCGTCCAGCGGCGCGATGGACCAGTCGAAGGCGCGTGCGCAGGCTTCGCGCACCAGCGCGTCCTTGGATTCGAAGTGGCGATAGAGCCCGCCGTGGGTGAGTCCCGCGCCGCGCGTCACCTCGGCCACGCCGACGCCGTCCAGCCCGTGCTCGCGGTACAGCCGCGCGGCGGCTTCGAGGATGTCCTGCCGGTTCTGCGCGGCCTGGGCTTTCGTGACTTTCATGTGCACTGTCCAATGATTATGGTTGTCATCAAAATGCGTTTATGATGACGGCCATCATCATAAGTCCGTGCCTGCAGGCAATGCTCACCATCTGCGGCAGGGGCTGTGCACTCTACAGGGAAGAACCGATGAACGCCTCTTCAATCCCGAGCAGCCTGTGCCCCGTGCGCGCTGCAGTCTCTGCATGGTCCATCAGGGAGCGTTCATGAGCACGGGTCCTCTCGCACGCCGCGTGGTCATCACGGGCATGGGCATGGTCTCGCCGCTGGGTCGGGGCACTGAATTGGCCTGGCGCCGGCTGCTGTCCGGCGCATCGGGCCTGAGCCGGCTGCCCGAGGATCTGGCGCCCGATGTGCCGGGCCAGGTGGCAGGCCAGGTGCCCGACCTGGCCCGCGACCCGGAAGGTGGCTGGGACATCGATGCCGTGGTCTCGCCCAAGGACCAGCGCAAGATGGACCGCTTCATCCCGCTGGCGCTGGACGCTTCGGACCAGGCGCTGGCCCAGGCCGGCTGGCAGCCGGCCAGCGAGGACGAGCGCACGCGCACTGCCTGCATCATTGGCTCGGGCATCGGCGGCTTTGGCGCCATTGCCCAGGCCGTGCGCACCACGGACAGCCGGGGGGTGTCGCGCCTGTCGCCCTTCACCGTACCGTCTTTCCTGGTCAATCTCGCGGCCGGGCATGTGTCGATACGCCATGGGCTCAAGGGCCCGCTGGGTGCGCCGGTCACTGCCTGCGCAGCCAGCGTGCAGGCCCTGGGCGACGGCCTGCGCATGATCCGTTCGGGCGAGGCCGATGTGGCGCTGTGCGGCGGCGCCGAGGCGGCCATCGACCGCGTGAGCCTGGGCGCGTTCGCGGCGGCCAAGGCCCTTTCCACGGGATACAACGACCGGCCCGAAGAGGCCTCACGCCCCTTCGACGCGGGCCGCGACGGCTTTGTCATGGGCGAGGGCGCGGGCGCCCTGGTGCTGGAGGGACTGGACCACGCCCTGGCGCGCGGCGCCGTGCCGCTGGCCGAAGTGGTGGGCTACGGCACCAGTGCCGATGCCTATCACATCACCTCGGGCCCGGAAGATGGCGAGGGCGCGCGCCGCAGCATGGCACAGGCGCTGGCCATGGCCGGGCTGTCGCCGGATCAGTTGCAGTACCTCAATGCCCACGCCACCTCCACGCCCGTGGGCGACCGGGGCGAGCTGGCAGCCATGCGCTCCCTGTTTGGCGAGGGCAGCGGCGTGGCGATCAGCTCCACCAAGTCGGCCACGGGCCATCTGCTGGGCGCGGCGGGCGCGGTGGCTGCCATCTTCACGGTGCTGGCGCTGCGCGACCAGATGGCGCCGGCCACGCGCAATCTCATGGAGCCCGATCCCCTGGCCCAGGGGCTGGACCTGATCGCCGGCGCGGCAAGGCCCTGGGCCATGGAGCATGCCCTGGTCAACGGTTTCGGCTTTGGTGGCGTCAACGCCTCGCTGGTGCTCAGGCGCTGGCAGGGCTGAACGAGGCGGGTGGGCCTGGGGGCCGGTGCTACGTGTAGCGCTTGGCCCGCAGGTTGTTCTTCATCTGCTCCAGCGCAGGCTGCAGGGCCGGGCCGATGCGCAGCGCCACGCAGGTGGCCAGCACGTCGATGACCAGCAGGTGCAGCAGGCGCGACACCATGGGGCTGTAGCGGTCGTAGCCCTCGGGATGGTCGGCGGCCAGATGGATGTGGCAGGCCGAGGCCAGGGGCGAGCCGCTGGCGGTGATGGCAATCGTGGTGGCGCCGTTCTTGCGCGCGATGTCGGCCGCGTCCATCAGGTCGCGCGTGCGGCCCGAGTTGGAAATGATCACCGCGCAGTCGCCGGGCCCCAGCAGGGTGGCGCTCATCACCTGCATGTGGCCGTCGCTGGTGGCCAGGCTGGTCACGCCCAGGCGAAAGAACTTGTGCTGCGCGTCCTGCGCCACGATGCCCGAGTTGCCTGCGCCGTAGAACTCGATGCGCCGCCCCGTCTGCCAGGTCGAGGCGATGGCCTGCGCCGCCTGCTCTATGGCCGTGGTGCTGGCGGCATTGCGGTATTGCAGGAAGGCGGCCACGGCGTTGTCCACCACCTTGACCATCACGTCGCTGGTCTTGTCGTCGGTGTCCACGCTGCGGTGGATGAAGGGCACGCCCTCGCTGACGCTGCCGGCCAGCTTGAGCTTGAAGTCGGCCAGGCCGTCGTAGCCCATGCTGCGGCAAAAGCGCACCACCGTCGGCTTGCTGACATGGGCACGCTCGGCCAGTTCGCGCACCGGCTGCCGTGCGAAGGCCCGTGGATCGGCCAGCACCAGGCGGGCCACGCGTTGTTCGGCGGGAGCAAGCGAGGGCAGCGAGGCGGTGATGCGGTCCAGCATTAGGCGGTGGGCGTTGTTCTATGGGTAAAGGGAAGCGGTTGCCGCAAGGCAGGTCCAGCGCGCATTTTGCATGAGCGGCAGCCTTCGCTTACTTTCCTGACGCCGATGCAAACCATGCGCGCGCATACACTCGGAGGATTTGCCGGTACAACCGCACCGCCCTGGTGCGATGCCGCCCCTCGCCAGGCTCCCGCCCAAAGGATGTTCCATGAACCAGCTTGATGCGCTTCGACAGTACACGACCGTGGTGGCCGATACCGGCGACTTCCACCAACTGGCCCAGTTCCAGCCGCGGGATGCGACCACCAATCCCTCGCTCATCCTCAAGGCGGTGCAAAAGCCCGAGTACGCGCCGCTGATGCGCGCCACCGTGGCCCAGTACAAGGGCCGCAGCCTCGACGAGGTCATGGACCGCATGCTGGTGCGCTTCGGCTGCGAGATCCTGAACACCATTCCGGGCCGTGTCTCCACCGAAGTCGATGCGCGCCTGTCGTTCAATACCTCGGCCACCGTGGCGCGTGCCGAGCGCCTGATCGAGCTGTACCAGGCCGAAGGCGTGCACATCGACCGCGTGCTCATCAAGATCGCCTCCACCTGGGAAGGCATCGAGGCCGCACGCCAGCTGGAGCTGCGCGGCATCCACACCAACCTCACCCTGCTGTTCTCGTTCTCCCAGGCCGTGGCCTGCGGACAGGCCAAGGTGCAGCTGATCTCGCCCTTCGTGGGCCGCATCTACGACTGGTACAAGAAGCAGGCCGGCGCCCAGTGGGACGAGGCCGCCATGGCCGGCGCCAACGATCCCGGCGTGCGCTCCGTGCGCGCCATCTACGAGCACTACAAGCACTTCGGCATCGCCACCGAGGTCATGGGCGCGAGCTTTCGCAACACGGGCCAGATCGTGGCGCTGGCGGGCTGCGACCTGCTGACCATCGCCCCCGAACTGCTGGCCCAGCTGGGCGCCAGCGATGCGCCCCTGGCGCGCGCCCTGGACCCCGAGGCCGCGCGGACCCTGGCCCTCGATCCCGTGCACTACGACGAGGCCGGTTTCCGCCTGGCCCTCAACGAGGACGCCATGGCCACCGAGAAGCTGGCCGAAGGCATACGCGCCTTCGCTGCCGACACCCGCAAGCTCGAAGCATTGATGCAGCAGGCCGCAGACTGATTGGATGAAGATCTTGCCCGTTTTGTGCAACACCTTGCCGGCCTGGTCGGCACTTGAACGCCATTTCAACGAAGACATCCGGTCCCTGGATCTGCGCCAGGCCTTTGCCGCGGACGCGGGCCGGCTGGACGCGCTGAGCCAGCAGGCGCCCCATGTCTTTGCCGACCTGTCCAAGAACCTCTGGACCGAGCGCACCGAAGAGCTGCTGCGCGAGCTGGCGCAGCAGACCGGCGTGCTGGCCCAGCGCAACGCCATGCTGGCCGGCGAGCCCGTCAACTGCACCGAGGGCCGCGCCGTCATGCACTGGCTGCTGCGCATGCCGCGCGACGGCGGCCAGCTGCGTCACTGCGCCACCGTGCAGCAGTGGCAGCCGGCCATGCACGAGGCGCTGGCACAGGTGCACGAGACGCTGGATGCCATGCTGGCCCTGGCCGAGCAGGTGCGTGGCGACGGGGGCATCACCGACATCGTGAACATCGGCATCGGCGGCTCGCACCTGGGCCCCGAAGTGGTGGTCAATGCGCTGGAGGACTGGGTCGATGCGGGCAAGAATTTCCATTTCGTCTCCAACGTCGATGGCCATGAGCTCGGCCATGTGCTGCGCCGCGTGCGCCCGCACAGCACGCTGTTCCTGATCGCCTCCAAATCCTTCACCACGGCCGAGACCATGCTCAACGCGCACTCGGCGCGCCGGTGGTTTCTGGAGCAGGGCGGCAGCGAGGACCCGCAGGCCGCGTGCTCCATCGACCGGCACTTCGTGGCGCTCACCACCAATGTGCAGGCCGCAGCCGACTTCGGCATCCGCCGCACGCTGGGATTCTGGGACTGGGTGGGCGGGCGTTTTTCGCTGTGGTCGGCCATCGGCCTGCCGGTGGCCATCGCCATCGGGGCGGCGCAGTTCCGTGCGCTGCTGGACGGCGCCCATGCCATGGACGCGCATTTCTTTTCCTCCGGCGTGGAGGGCAACCTGCCGCTGCGCCTGGGCCTGCTGGATGTCTGGTACCGCGATTTCTGCGGCTTCTCCAGCCGCTGCATTGCCCCCTACAGCCATGGCCTGCGGCGGCTGACCGCCTATCTGCAGCAGCTGGAGATGGAGAGCAACGGCAAGGGCGTGACGCGCGACGGGCAGACACTGCCCGTGCGCACGGCGCCCGTGATATGGGGCGAGCCCGGCACCAATGGCCAGCATGCCTTCTTCCAGATGCTGCACCAGGGCCAGGACGTGATTCCCGTGGAATTCATCGCGCTGCGCGACGGCGGCAAATACCTGGGTGCCCATCACCAGAGCCTGGTCGTCAACGCCATTGCCCAGGCCCAGGCCCTGATGGAGGGGCGCCACTGCGAAGAAGGGGCAGAGCGCCATTGCGCGGGCAACCGGCCCAGCAGCTTCCTGCTGCTGCAGCAGCTGGACCCGGCATCGCTGGGCGCCCTGATCGCGCTGTACGAGCACCGTGTCTTCTCGGCCGGTGCGGTCTGGGGCATCAACAGCTTCGACCAGTGGGGCGTGGAGCTGGGCAAGCACCTGGCGCGCCAGCTGCATGCGCGCCAGGACAGCGGCAACTGGCAGGGCGTCGATGCCTCGACGCAGGGCCTCATGCACCGGCTTGCGGCAGGGTCGGCCGGCTGACCGGGCGCGGCGGGCCTGTGGCCCCCGCGGCGCACCAGCAGGGTGCCGGGTCATGTGGGTGGAGCATGACCTTCTTCCATTTCATCGTTATGCACAGGCGCCTGATTGCTCGATAGTTGATGCAATCGCCTTGACGGCGGCCCTGCTTGCATGCAGCCAGTGACGGCGGCTCGGCAGGGTGGAGGCGCAGCGCGCCTTCGGATCTGCAACAACTATCCAAGGAGACCCTCGATGCGATTCGTACTGGCCCATGTGGCGATGGCATGTGTGGTGGCGGCAACTGGCGCTGCCCATGCACAGGAAGCGGCCGGCACGCTGGACAAGATCCAGAGCACAGGCAAGGTGGTGATGGGCGTGCGCGAAAGCTCGGCGCCCATGGCCTATGCCTTCGGCACCACGCAGAAGTACGTGGGCTACCACGTGGAGCTGTGCGAGAAGGTGCTGGCCCAGATCGTGCCCAAGGCCAAGATCGAGTACATGGCCCTGACCTCGCAGAACACCATGCCCCTGGTGCAGAACGGCACCGTGGACATCGGCTGCGGCCCGACCACGAACAACCTCGCGCGCCAAAAGCAGGTGGCCTTTGCCGTGACCACCTACGTGAGCCAGGTGCGCATGGCCGTGCGCGCCGACTCGGGCATTACCTCCTTCAAGCAGCTCGACGGCAAGCCCGTGGCGGCCTCGGCCGGCACGACCGCCGTGCAGCTGCTGCGCAAGTACGGGCGCGACAATGGCGTGAACCTGCCCACCTCGCTGGGCAAGGACCATTTCGAGAGCTTTCTGATGCTCGAATCGGGCCGTGCCGATGCCTTCGTGCTGGACGACAACCTGCTGGCCGGCGTCATCGCCAACTCCAAGAACCCTGCAGGCTTCAAGATCGTGGGCGAGGTGCTGGGCTCCGAACCCATCGCCATCCTGTTTCGCCGCGACGATCCCGCCTTCAAGAAGGCCGTGGACGATGTGCTGGTCGGCATGATGGCCTCGGGCGAAGTGGCGAAGATCTACGACAAGTGGTTCGTGCAGCCCATTCCGCCCAAGAATGCCCCGCTGAACCTGCCCATGAGCGACATGCTCAAGCAGCTGCTGCAAAAGCCCAACGACAAGCCGCTGGAGTCCTACGCGCAGCAGTGACCACGGGCCCGGACCCGGTCATCGCGACCGGGCCAGTTCGGCCACCGCCTGTGCCAGTGCCGCAATGCCTGCATCGATCTGATCGGTGGCAATGGAGGACAGGCGCAGCCGGAAAAAGGGGCAGGGCTGGCGCGGCGTCGCAAAGAACGCGCTGCCTGCCTCGATCAGCACGCCGTGGCGGCGCGCCACGGCGGCCAGCGCATCGGCGTCCAGCCAGGCCGGCGCCTGCACCCACAGCGACGCGCCTCCCTGGGGCTGGCGGAAGATGAAATCCGGCAGGTGCGCGCGCAGCGAGCGGTCCACCTGCGCCACGCGTTCCAGCATGGCCTGGTTCACGCGGCGCGCATGGGCCTCATGGTGGCCCAGCGACAGGAACAGCGCATAGGCGTGCTGCAGAAAGGCGCTGGGGTGGCGCACCATGGCATGGCGCAGCACGCGCAACTCGTCGATCAGCGCGCGCGGCGCGACGATGTAGCCCAGCCGCAGCGCGGGCGACAGGCTCTTGGACAGCGACCCCACATAGATCACACGCCCGCTCTTGTCCAGGCTCTTGAGCGCGGGCATGGGCGTGCCCTGGTAGAGGTTCTCGGCCTCGTAGTCGTCCTCGATGATCACGAAATCGCCCTGCTCGGCGCGGCGCAGCAGTTGCTCGCGCCGCTGCAGGCTCAGCGTCACGGTGGTGGGGCTCTGGTGCGAGGGCGTGACGAACAGGTAGTCCAGCGGCGGCAGGCCATCGACCACCACGCCTTCCTCGTCCACGGCCACGGGCACCCAGTGCGGGCGGCGCAGCGAAAAGGTGTTGCGCGCATGCGGGTGGCCGGGCTCCTCGAAGCCCAGGCGCTGCGAGGGGTCCAGCAGCGCGTCGGCCAGCAGGTAGAAGGCCTGCTGCGCGCCCACGGTGACCAGGATCTCTTCCTTGAGCGCGAACACGCCGCGCCGGGGCAGCAGGCGCAGGCGGATCTGCTCGATCAGGTCGGGCACATCGTCGGTCTCGAAGTCCGGCGTCCAGTGCGGCAGCTGGGCGCGCGCCAGGCTGCGCGTGCAGCATTCCCGGAAGCCTTCGGTGGGAAACAGCGCGGGATCGTGCATGCCGTAGACGAAGGGGTAGGGGTACTCGCGCCACTGCAGCGGCTTGGACAGCGTGTGCCTGTCCGTCAGCGAGCGCAGCACGCGTGCAGACCAGTCCGGTGCGGGCTCCCCGGGACTTGTCGCAGGCAGGGCCAGGGCGCCGTCCACACCAGCCAGGCGCGAATCCCGGGCCACGAACACGCCGCTGCGCGGGCGGGCCTCGAGAAAGCCTTCATCCACCAGCTGCTCGTAGACCGTGGTCACGGTATTGCGCGACACCTCCAGCAGGCGCGACAGCTCGCGCGAGGGCGGCATGGCCGCGCCGGGCGGCAGGCGGCCTTCGAGGATGGGCTGGACCAGGGCCAGGCGCAGGCGGTCCTTCAGGGGAAGGCCGGGCTGCTCGGGCAGCGCGAACAGGCGGGCCCACTGGTGGCGTGGGTCTGTGGCGGAAGGGGTGCTCATGGCGCAACGGAGGCAATCGGGGGGCGTTCTTGGCGCGGCCGGGCAGAGGGCGCGCGGTCGGCGCCATGTTGCGGTGCGGGTGCGGGCAAGTAAAGGTTTGGGCCGGCCGACGCGGGTAAACACCGGGCCTCTGGCTCCTACGTTTGGACGGCTGTGGCCCCCGCGGCCCGCGCCCTTGTTGCGTATTCTGGATTGAAGGCAGCGAGCCGCGCGGCCTGGCGATCCAACGAGGGAGACAGTCCATGCACACCATCACTTTCCGACGCCGCGCCCTGGCGGCCCTGGCCCTGGCCGGCGCGCTGGCGGGCCTGGCGGCCACGCCGCTGCAGGCCCAGGCCCAGGAGCCGCAGCGCGGCGGCACCCTGATCGTGGGCAGCACCCAGGTGCCACGGCACCTGAACGGCGCCGTGCAATCGGGCATTGCCACGGCCATGCCTTCCACCCAGCTGTTCGCCAGCCCGCTGCGCTTCGATGACCAGTGGAAGCCCCAGCCCTACCTGGCCGAGTCCTGGAAGCTGGCCGAGGACGGCAAGTCGCTGACCCTGAACCTGCGCAGGAATGCCGTGTTCCACGACGGCAAGCCCATCACCTCGGCCGACGTGGCCTTCTCCATCATGGCCATCAAGGCCAACCACCCGTTCCAGACCATGCTGGGGCCCGTGGAGAAGGTGGACACGCCCGACCCCTACACGGCCATCATCCGCATGAACGCGCCGCATCCGGCCATCCTGCTGGCCATGAGCCCGGCGCTGGCGCCCATACTGCCCAGGCACATCTATGGCGACGGTGCCGACCTCAAGACCCATGCGCGCAACAGCGCCGACGTGGTGGGCTCGGGGCCGTTCAAGCTGACCGAGTTCCGCGCGGGCCAGCGCATCGTGATGGAGCGCTTCGACAAGTTCTTCCTGCCCGGCCGCCCCTATCTGGACAAGCTGGTCTTCAACATCGTGCCCGACTCCTCCAGCCTGCTGCTGAGCCTGGAGCGCGGCGACGTGCAGATGGTGCCCTACCTGCAGGCCTCCATCGACCTGAAGCGCCTGTCCACCAATCCCCAGATCACGCTGACCGGCAAGGGCTTCGAGGGCATAGGCTCGATCAACTGGCTGGCCATCAACACCGACAGGAAGCCGCTGGACGATGTGCGCGTGCGCAAGGCCATTGCGCATGCCATCGACAAGAACTTCATCACCAAGGCGCTGATGGGCGGCTTTGCCACCGTGGCCGACGGCCCCATCGTGGCGGCCAGCCCCTTTGCCTCGGCCGACCTGGTGCGCTATCCGCTGGACCTCAAGAAGTCGGCGGCCCTGCTGGACGAGGCCGGCCTCAAGCCCGGCGCCAACGGCGAGCGCTTCAAGATCACCATCGACTACCTGCCGGGCACGGACGAGCAGCAAAAGAACGTGGCCGAGTACGTGCGCGCCCAGCTCAAGAAGGTGGGCATCGCCGTCGATGTAAGGGCCTCGGCCGATTTCCCGGCCTGGTCCCGGCGGCTGGCCACGCATGACTTCGACCTGTCCATGGACATCGTCTTCAACTGGGGCGACCCGGTCATCGGCGTGCACCGCAGCTACCTGTCCACCAACATCAAGCCCGTGGTCTGGACCAACACCCAGTCCTACCGCAATCCCAAGGTGGACGAGCTGCTGAACACGGCCAGCAGCACGCTGGACACGGCCGAGCGCAAGAAGCTCTATGCGGCCTTCCAGAAGACCGTGACGGACGAGCTGCCGGTGATCTTCATCAACAACTCGCCCTACCACACGGCTGCGCGCAAGAACGTGGGCAACCTGCCGACCACGGTCTGGGGGCCGGCCTCGCCCTATGACGAGATCTTTCTGAAGTAGTCGGGGAGGTGCAGTCCATGGCTTTTCTTCGCACACTCCTCAAGCGGCTGCTGCAGGGCCTGGCGCTGGTGCTGGCCGTGGTGGTGCTGAACTTCATGCTGGTGCATGCGGCGCCCGGCGATCCCGTGGAGACCATTGCCGGCGCCAGCGGCGGCATGGAGCCCGAGCTCATGGCCGAGCTGCGCACACGCTACGGGCTGGACCGGCCGCTGCCCGTGCAGCTGGGCATCTACCTGGCGCGCGTGGCCAGTGGTGATCTGGGCTACTCCTACTTCTTCAACCTGCCGGTGGCGCAGATGATTGCCGAGCGCGTGCCCGCCACCTTGCTGCTGGTGCTGGCCGCCGTGCTCACGGCCTTCGTGGTGGGCACGCTGCTGGGCGTGCTGTCCTCGCGCCGGCCCAACGGTCTGCTGTCGCAGTGCATCACCGTGCTGTCCCTGGTGGGCTTTGCGGCGCCCGTGTTCTGGACCGGCATGCTGCTGGTGCTGGCGTTTGCCTCCTGGTGGCCCGTGCTGCCGGTGTCGGGCATGCGCTCGGCCGATGCCGCAGGCGGCGCGGGCCTTGCCGACCTGCTGGACGTGGCCCGGCACCTGGTGCTGCCTGCGCTGACACTGGCCCTGGTCTACCTGGCGCAGTACAGCCGGCTGTCGCGCTCGTCCATGCTGGACGTGCTGGGCGCCGACTACATCCGCACGGCGCGCGCCAAGGGGCTGGCCGAGCATGTGGTGCTCTACCGCCATGCGCTGTGCAACGCGCTGCTGCCCGTGGTGACCATGCTGGGCCTGCAGTTCGGCAACGTCATGGCCGGCGCCATCATCGTGGAGACGGTCTTCAACTGGCCGGGCCTGGGCCGGCTGGCCTTCGACTCGGTGCTGCGGCGCGACTACCCGACCATCCTGGGCGTGCTGCTGTTCTCCTCCATCGTCGTGGTCGTGATGAACCTCGTCACCGACCTGTGCTACCGGCTGATCGATCCCCGCATCAAGGCGGCCTGAGACCATGAATGCCATCACACCACCTTCCGTGTCCGTGCCGAGCGTCGCCGCGCCGCAGGCCGCAGCCCATGCCGAGCACCCGGCCCGTGAGGCGCTGCGCATGTTCCTGCGCAACCCCTCGGCCATTGCCGGCATGGCCATGCTGCTCATCGTGCTGCTGGTGGCCATTGCCGGCCCCTGGATCTGGCCTGCGGACCCGTTCGAGATCCGCACCATGCCGCTGAGCCCGCCGTTCAGCGAGGAGGCCTGGCTGGGCAGCGATCAGCTGGGGCGCGACGTGCTCACGGGCATCATCCACGGCGGCCGCGCCACGCTGATGGTGGGCGCCTTCGCGGCTTTGCTGTCGGTGTGCATCGGCGTGACGCTGGGGGCGATGGCCGGCTACTACGGCGGCCGCGTCGATGCGCTGCTGATGCGCGTGACCGAGTTCTTCCAGGTGCTGCCTGCGCTGCTGTTCGCCATGGTGGTGGTCACGCTGTTCTCGCCCTCGCTGGTGACGGTCACGCTGGCCATCGGCAGCGTGAGCTGGCCGGCCACTGCGCGGTTGACGCGGGCCGAGTTCATGCGCATCCGCCAGCTTGAATTCGTGCGCGCGGAGAGCGCCATCGGCGCGCGCCACGGCCGCATCATCTGGAAGGTGATCCTGCCCAATGCGCTGCCGCCGCTGGTGGTGTCGGCCACGCTGGCCGTGGGCGCCGCCATCCTGTTCGAGGCCGGCCTGTCCTTCCTGGGCCTGGGGGACCCCAACCAGATGAGCTGGGGCCTGATGATCGGGTCGGCCCGCCAATACCTGCTGTCGTGCTGGTGGGCCGTGGCCTTTCCTGGTGCTGCCATCTTCGTCACCGTGCTGGCCGTCAGCCTGATCGGCGACGGCCTCAACGATGCACTCAACCCCAAGCTGAGGGAGCGCTGATGGACACCGATACCCCCCTGTTGCAAGTCAGCGGCCTGCGCGTGGCCTTCCAGGGCCGGCGCGGCCAGGCCACGGTGCTCAACGGCGTGGATTTCGATCTGCGCGCGGGCGAGACCCTGTGCGTGGTCGGCGAATCCGGCTGCGGCAAGAGCATGACGGCGCTGGCGCTGCTGCGCCTCATTCCCTCGCCTCCGGGCCGCATCACGGGCGGGCAGGTGCGCTTCCAGGGCGAGGACCTGGTGGCCGCCGGCGAGGCCCATATGCGCCAGGTGCGCGGCAACCGCATCTCCATGATCTTCCAGGAGCCGATGACCTCGCTGAACCCGGTGCTCACCGTGGGCGAGCAGATCGCCGAGCCGCTGCGCCTGCACGCCGGCCTGGACGCGGCCGCCGCGCGCCAACGCGCCGTGGAAATGCTCCGGCAGGTCGGCATCCCCGCGCCCGAGCGGCGCGTGCACGAGTACCCGCACCAGCTGTCGGGCGGCATGCGCCAGCGCGTGATGATCGCCATGGCCCTGGCCTGCCGGCCCGACATCCTGATCGCCGACGAGCCCACCACGGCGCTGGACGTGACCGTGCAGGCGCAGATCTTCGACCTGCTGCGCGAGCTGCAGCGCGACAAGGGCACGGCCATCGTGCTGATCACGCATGACATGGGGGCCGTGGCCGAGATGGCCGACCGCGTCATGGTCATGTATGCGGGCCGCGTGATCGAGCAGGGCCGCTGCGAACAGGTGCTTTCAGCGCCCGCCCATCCCTACACGCGCGGCCTGATCGCCTGCCTGCCCGAGCTGGGCAGCAGCCAGGCAGGCGGGCGCACCGAGCTGCCCGAGATCCCCGGCGTCGTGCCCTCGATCTGGGAGTTGGGCAGCGGCTGCGCCTTTCGTGCGCGCTGCCGCGAGGCCCAGCCGCGCTGCGCCAGCGAAGCTCCGCCGCTGACCGCGCTGGATGATCCATCCCACGGCGTGGCCTGCTGGCTGCACGCTCCCGCTTCCCGCATCCGCGCCCACACGGAGGCCCTGGCATGAACGCACGCATGGACGAAACCCTCTTGCAGGTGGACGATCTCCAGGTCCACTTTCCGCGCCCGGGCAAGGGCCTGTTCGGCAGGCCCGAGGTGGTCAAGGCCGTGGACGGCGTGTCCTTCAGCCTGCGGCGCGGCAGCACGCTGGCCGTGGTGGGCGAGTCGGGCTCGGGCAAGACGACCACGGCGCTGGCCGTGATGCGTCTGGCGCCCGTGACGGCAGGCCGCATGCAGCTGGGCGATACCGACCTGGGCGACCTGTCGGGCGAGGCCCTGCGCCAGGCGAGGCGGCGCATGCAGATCGTGTTCCAGGACCCGTTCTCCTCGCTGAATCCGCGACAGCGCGCGGGCGATGCGGTGCGCGCTCCGCTGGACCTGATGGACGTGGGCACGCCGGCCGAGCGCGAGGCGCGCGTGGCCGAGCTGTTCACCCAGGTGGGCCTGCGGCCCGAGCAGCGCCAGCTGTTCCCGCACCAGTTCTCGGGCGGCCAGCGCCAGCGCATCAACATCGCGCGCGCCCTGGCCACGCGGCCCGAACTCGTGGTCTGCGACGAGCCCGTGTCGGCGCTGGACATCGCCATCCGCGCCCAGATCCTCAATCTGCTGGCGCGGCTGCAGCGCGAGCTGGGCCTGAGCTACCTGTTCATCTCGCACGACATGGCCGTGGTCGAGCACATCTGCGACGACATCGCCGTCATGTACCTGGGCCAGATCGTGGAGCGCGCACCGCGCCAGGCTTTCTTCGCGCGGCCGCTGCATCCCTACAGCATGGCCCTGATGTCGGCCGTGCCCACGGTGCGCGGCGGGCGCGAGCGCGCGGCGCGGCGCATCCGGCTGGCCGGCGATCCGCCCAGTCCCATCGACCCGCCTGCGGGCTGCCGCTTCGCCGGGCGCTGTCCCGTGGCCGTGCCTGCGTGCTCGGCCGAGGTGCCACCGCTGCGCGAAGCCGCCCCCGGCCACTGGGTGCGCTGCATCCGCGTGGACCACATCGATGGCGTGCCGCGCGCGCCGCTGGCCCTGTGAACCCGGAGCACCCGCCACCATGAGCATCACTGTCTACGCCGCCCGCAAGATCATCACCATGAACCCCATGCAGCCCGAGGCCACGCACGTGGCCGTGCGCGACGGGCGCATCCTCGCGGTCGGGGACCTCGCGCGCTGCACGGCCTGGGGCGAGTGCCGCGTCGACGAGCGCTTTGCCGACCAGGTGCTGCTGCCCGGCCTGGTGGAGGGCCACTGCCACCTCAAGGAAGGCAGCATGTGGGATTGGACATACACGGGCTGGTTCGACCGGCGAGACCCCGATGGCAAGACCTGGCCCGGCCTGCGCTCCATGGATGCCGTGGTGGACCGCCTGGCCGAGGTGGCGGCGCGCATGGATGCGCAGGGCCTGCCGGCCGGCCAGCCGCTGATCGCCTGGGGGTTCGATCCCATCTACTTCGGCGGCGAGCGCATGACGGTGGAGCACCTGGACCGGGCCGCCGCAGGCCGTCCCGTCGTGATCTCGCACGCCAACGGCCATTTGATGAATGTCAACAGCGCCATGCTGCGCCTGGCCGAGATCACGCGCGACAACGAGGTCGAGGGCGTGGTGCGCTTTGCACCCGGCCACGCCCTGGCCGGCGAGCCCACGGGCGAGCTGCAGGAGCCGGCCGCCATGTTCCTGGTGCTGCGCAAGATCGGCAACGCCGGGCTGCTGGCGCCCATGACCGAGGCGGGCGTGCGCTCCTTCGCCCGCCTGGCCTGCCGCCAGGGCGTGACCACGGCCACCGACCTGGTCAACAGGCTGGGCGAGCAGGACTGCCGCGTGCTTGAGGCCGCGCTGGCCGACGACCAGGTGCCCATCCGTATCCTGCCGGCCTTCCAGGCGTTTCACGGCACGCATGGCGCCGAGGCCGGTGCCGGGCATGTGCGCGCGCTCATGGCGCGCAACACCGACCGGCTGCGCTACGGCCTGGTCAAGATGATGCTGGACGGCTCCATCCAGGGCTTTTCGGCCCGCCTGCGCTGGCCCGGTCACTACAACGGCGCGCCCAACGGCATCTGGGTCACCGCGCCCGCGCAGTACGAGGCCGATTTCGAGACCTACCACCGCGCAGGCCTGCTCATTCATACGCACACCAATGGCGACGAGGCCAGCGAAGCCGCCATCGACGCCATAGGCCGCGTGCTGGCCCGCGCCCCCCGGCCCGACCATCGCCATACGCTGCAGCATGGCCAGATGATCGATGCGCCGCTGTTTCGCCGCATGGCGGCGCTGGGCCTGTGCGCCAACCTGTTCGCCAACCACCTCTGGTACTGGGGCGACCAGCACTACGAGATGACCATGGGGCCGGACCGGGCCATGCGGCTCGATGCCTGCGCCAGCGCGCTGGCCGCCGGTGTGCCGCTGGCCATTCACTCGGATGCGCCCGTCACGCCGCTGGGGCCGCTGTTCACCGCCTGGTGCGCGGTCCACCGGCTCACGCCCAAGGGCCGCGTGCTGGGCGCGGCCGAGCGCCTGACCGTGGCCCAGGCCCTGCATGCCGTCACGCTGGGCGCGGCCTGGACACTGAAGCTGGACCACGAGATCGGCAGCATCGAATGCGGCAAGCGCGCCGACTTCTGCGTGCTGGAGGACGATCCGCTGTCCCTGGACCCCATGGTGCTCAAGGACCTCAGGGTCTGGGGCACGGTGCTGTCGGGGCGCGTCTTCAAGGCGGCATGACATGGGACAGCGGTTGCCGTTCACGGTCATCGGCGGCTTCCTGGGCGCCGGCAAGACCACGCTGCTCAACCACTGGCTGCGCCATGCGGATGGCCAGCGGCTGGCCGTGCTGGTCAACGACTTCGGCGCGCTCAACATCGATGCAGGCCTGATCAAGGACCACAGCGGCGACACCATCGCGCTGACCAATGGCTGCGTGTGCTGCCAGATCGGCGATGACCTGTCCATGGCCCTGATCGGCGTGCTGCAGCAGCGCGAGCGCTTCGACGCCGTGGTGGTCGAGGCCAGCGGCGTCTCCGACCCCTGGCGCATCGCCCAATTGGGCCTGGCCGATCCGGGTCTGGCGCTCGATGGAGTCATCGTGGTGCTGGATGCCGGCACCTTGCTCTCGCAGGCCGCCGATCCGCTGCTGGCCGACACGCTGCAGCGCCAGGTGGCCCGGGCTGATCTGGTCATCGTCAACAAGACCGATCTGGCCGATACCCGGACCCTGGAGCGCGTGCACGGCTGGATAGCCAGCCACGCGCCAGCCGCGCAACGCTGCGATGTGCACGAAGCCCGGGTGCCCGTGCAACTGCTCAGCGGCGCAGCCCTCCTGCGTGGTGTGCGGGAGGTCTCATGGGGTACTGGCACTGCGCGCCCCATGCATGGCCGGCAGTTCGAGACCTGGTCCTGCCAGCCGCCCGGGGGGCTGTGCGAGACGGCCCTGCAGGCGTGGCTGCAGGCCATGCCGGCTGGCGTGCTGCGGCTCAAGGGCGTGGTGCAGACCGGGGCGGGCCAGTGGAGCGAGCTTCAGTTTGCCGGGAGCAGCGGCCGGCTGCGTGCCGCATCAGCGCCCGTGCAGCAGCAGCAGGTGCCCGCCATCGTGGCCATCGGCCTGGCCGGGCAGCTTCCGGTGGCCGCGCTGCAGGCGCTGGTGGCAGGCGCTGCGGGCGTCAGGGCTGCGGGCCGTCCCGCATGAAATCCTGGGCCGCCTGCTGCAGCCACTCGCGCAGGCTTTGCAGCGGCGGGTAGTTGCCGCGGCTCGTGGGCCAGGCCAGGTAGTAGCGCTCGGCGCTTTCCATCTCGGGCAGATGGGGCAGGGCACGCACCAGATCGCCCTGTGCGAGTTCGCGCTCGATCAGAAAACGCGGCAGCAAGGCCACGCCCACGCCGGCGATGGCGGCCTGGGCGGCGGTGGCGAACTGGTCGAACAGCATGCCTTGGCCCTCGGCCATGGGCGCGTGGTGCACGGACAGCCAGCGCTGCCAGGCATCGGGGCGCGATGCCAGGTGCAGCAGCGGCGCCTGCAGCAGGTCCTGGGGCTGGGCAAAGCCATGCTGGGCCAGCAGGGCGGGGCTGCAGGCAGGCACCACGGTCTCGCTCATCAGAAAGGCCAGCTCGGCGCCCGGCCAGTGCGGCAGGCCGAAATGGATGGCGGCGTCCACGGCTTCGAGCTGGAAGTCGAACTGGGACAGCCGCGTCGTCAGGTTGATGGTGATGCCCGGGTGGGCGCTGAAGAACTGCGGCAGGCGCGGCGCCAGCCAGCGCGTGCCGAAGGTGGGGAGGATGGCCAGGTTCAGGCTGCCGCCGCGCGGGTTGGCCCGAAAGCCCAGCGTGGCCGTGGAGATGCGCATCAGCGCGCCCCGGATTTCCTGCGCATAGGCCTGGCCGGCCGGGCTCAGGCGCACGGTCTGGCGCTCGCGCACAAAGAGTTCTGCCTCCAGCCGCTCCTCCAGCGCTCGGATCTGGCGGCTGACGGCGCTTTGCGTCAGGTGCAGCTCGGCCGCAGCTGCCGTGAAGCTCTGGTGCCGGGCCGCTGCCTCGAAGGCGCACAGCAGGGACATGGGAGGCAGGAAACGGCGGGACAGCAGCATGGCAGGGAGCGGTGGGGCAATCGTGGGAGGGGCCATTCTGTTTGGGAATGACCTATGGGCCCGATTATCGTTTGACCAGGCTCAAGGCGCAGACCTAGCATGCGTGCCAGGAATTCACCATGCCGCAGGCTGATCTGCGGCCCCACCATCAGTCCCCACAAGCACCATGTCCTCTACGTCCGCCAACGCCTTCGTGCCTTCCGACGAGATCCGCGCGCGCTTTTCCAGCGCCATGTCCGAGATGTACCGCGATGAAGTGCCCCAGTACGGCACGCTGATCGAACTCGTGGCCGACATCAACCAGCGCACGCTGCAGGCCGAGCCTGAGCTGCTGGCCCGGATGCAGCGCAGTGGCGAGCTGGCCCGCCTGGGCGTGGAGCGCCACGGCGCCATCCGCGTGGGCACGGCCGCCGAGCTGTCCATGCTGCGCCGCCTGTTCGCCATCATGGGCATGGAGCCCGTGGGCTACTACGACCTGTCGGTGGCCGGCGTGCCCGTGCACTCCACGGCCTTCCGTCCCGTCAGCGATGCCGCGCTGCTGGCCAACCCTTTCCGCGTCTTCACCTCGCTGCTGCGCCTGGACCTGATCGCCGACGAGGCGCTGCGCGCCCAGGCTGCCGCCATCCTGGCGCGCCGCAACATCTTCACCGAGCGCGCGCTGGCGCTGATCGCCCAGTCCGAGGCCAACGGCGGCCTCACCGATGCCGAGGCCGATGAATTCGTCGGCGAGGCGCTGGAGACCTTCCGCTGGCACAGCGAATCCACCGTGGACGGCGCCACCTATGACGCGCTGCACAAGGCCCACCGCCTGATCGCCGACGTGGTCTGCTTCAAGGGCCCGCACATCAACCACCTGACGCCGCGCACCCTGGACATCGACGCGGCCCAGGCCGCCATGCCCGCACGCGGCATGGATGCCAAGGACGTGGTCGAAGGCCCGCCGCGCCGCGCCTGCCCCATCCTGCTGCGCCAGACCAGCTTCAAGGCGCTCAAGGAGACCGTGCGTTTTGCCGGCGATGCCACGGGCGCAGGCTCGCACACGGCGCGCTTCGGCGAGATCGAGCAGCGCGGCGTGGCGCTCACGCGCAAGGGCCGCGCGCTTTACGACCAGCTGCTGGCCCAGGTGCGCGACATGGGCAGCGCGGGCAGTGCCGCACCCGACTACGGCAGCCGCCTGGCCCAGGTCTTCGAGGCTTTCCCCGACACGCATGAGCAGCTGCGCCGCCAGGACCTGGCCTTCTACCGCTTCACGCTGAGCGACGAGGGAGCCGCCCTGGCCGCAGGCGAGGCCGCCGCGGCCGCCGCCTCGGACCTGGACGCCCTGATCGCCCGTGGCCTGGCCCAGGCCGAGCCCATCGTCTACGAGGACTTCCTGCCCGTGAGCGCGGCCGGCATCTTCCAGTCCAACCTGGGCGGCGAAGAGCAAAAGCAGTACGCGGCCCATGCGGCCCAGCAAGCCTTCGAGGCCGACCTGGGTGCCCGCGTGCATGACGAGATCGCGCTGTACGAGCAGGCGCAGCAGCGCTCCATTGACCAGCTGCGCAGCGCGCTGCGCACCCAGGCCGCCCAGGCTGTGGCCTGACCGGCTGCCTGGATGCCGGCTTTGGCCGGCATCCACCCTGTATCCCCTTTGTTTTTTGCAAAGCCGCAAGAGGCCTTCATGAGCACTGCAGACCTGGGCATTCAGTCGCCCACCGCCCATCTGTTCAACCCGCTGTTCGCGCACCCCGAAGGCTCGCCCATACGCGAGCTGTTTCCCTATCTGAGCCGCCCTGGCATGCTCTCGCTGGCGGGCGGCTATCCCTCGCCCAGCCTGTTCGATGCCGAAGGCCTGCAACAGGCCGCGATGGCCGCTTTGCAGCAGGACGCTGCCGCCAGCCTGCAGTACGGCGCCAGCGAAGGCCAGCTGCCGCTGCGCGAAGCCCTGGCCGCGCTGTGCGCCACGCGCGGCATTGCCTGCACGCCGGCCGACATGATCGTGACCACGGGCTCGCAACAGGCCTTCGACCTGCTGGTCAAGGTGCTGGTGGAGCCTGGCGATCCGGTGCTGGTCGAGGTGCCTGCCTACCCGGCCACGCTGCAGACCCTGAAGCTGGCCCAGGCACAGGTCGTTGCCGTGCCCACGGACGAGCAGGGCCTGGACACCGAGGCCCTGGCCCGCCTGCTGGCGCAGTGGCCCCATGCGCGTGCCCCCAAGCTGCTCTATACCGTGCCCAACTTCTCCAACCCGGGCGGCACCCTGCTGCCCGCGGCGCGGCGCACGGCCCTGGTGGCGCTGGCACGCGAGCATGGCTTTGTCATCGTCGAGGACGACCCCTATGGCGAGCTGCGCTTTACCGGCCAGCGCGAACCGTCGATCTACGAAACGGGCCTGGCGCTGTGCGGCGCCCAGGCCAATCCCGTGGTCTACCTGTCCAGCCTGTCCAAGACCGTGGCGCCTGCGCTGCGCATCGGCTGGATGCTGGCCGACGCCCAATTGCTGCGCCGCTGCACCATCGCCAAGCAGACGGCCGATCTGTGCACCTCGCCGCTGGCGCAGATGATCGCCGCGCACTATCTGCGCTCGGGCCGCTATGCGCCCCAGCTGGCCCAGGCCTGCGCCGAGTACGCGGCGCGCATGGATGCGCTGTGCTCGGGCATGCAGTCGGCCCTGGGCGAGCAGATCCGCTTCGTGCGGCCTGCGGGCGGCATGTTCGTCTGGGCGCAGCTGCTGCCGCCACAACGGCATGCGGGCGAGCCCGAGGCCCTGGCCCGGGCGCTGTTCACGGCCGCTGTGGAGCAGGGCGTGCTCTATGTGCCAGGCAAGGCCTTCTTCCCGGCCGAGGCGGCGCAGCAGGCCGGCCTGTGCATGCGCCTGTCGTATGCGGCGCCCACCGTGCCCCAGATCACCGAGGCCGTGGCGCGCCTGGGCCGGGCCTGGGGCCAGGCCGTGTCCTGAGGACATCGGCAACAGCGTTCATGCAATGAAAAAGGCCGCCCGAGGGCGGCCTTTTTCTTGCGGGGCAAACCGGGTATGGCGCAAGGCCTGCCCGGTTGCGGCGGGCAATTACATGCCCATGCCGCCCATGCCACCCATGCCGCCCATGTCGGGCATGGCGGGGGCGCCTTCAGCCTTGGGGGACTCGGCGATCATGGCTTCGGTCGTCAGCAGCAGCGATGCCACGGAAGCGGCGTTCTGCAGGGCCGTACGCGTCACCTTGGTCGGGTCCAGGATACCCATTTCCAGCATGTCGCCGTAGGTGTCGTTGGCGGCGTTGAAGCCGTAGTTGCCCGAGCCGTTCAGCACGGCGTTGACCACCACCGAGGGCTCGCCACCGGCGTTGGCCACGATTTCGCGCAGGGGCGCTTCGATGGCCTTCATGATCAGCTTGATGCCGGCGTCCTGCTCGGCGTCGCCGGTCTTCAGTTCGCCCACGGCTTGCTTGGCACGCAGCAGAGCCACGCCGCCGCCGGCCACGATGCCTTCTTCCACAGCAGCGCGGGTAGCGTGCAGGGCGTCTTCAACGCGGGCCTTCTTTTCCTTCATCTCGACTTCGGTGGCAGCGCCGACCTTGATCACGGCCACGCCGCCGGCCAGCTTGGCCACGCGCTCTTGCAGCTTTTCGCGGTCGTAGTCGCTGGTGGCTTCTTCGATCTGGATGCGGATCTGCTTGACGCGGGCTTCGATTTCAGCAGCTTGGCCAGCACCGTCGATGATGGTGGTGTTTTCCTTGCCGATTTCGATGCGCACTGCCTGGCCCAGGTCTTCCAGGGTCACCTTGTCCAGCGCCAGGCCCACTTCTTCAGCGATGACCTTGCCGCCCGTCAGGATGGCGATGTCTTCCAGCATGGCCTTGCGGCGGTCGCCGAATCCAGGAGCCTTGACAGCCACAACCTTCAGGATGCCGCGGATGGTGTTGACCACCAGCGTTGCCAGGGCTTCGCCTTCGACGTCTTCTGCAATGATCAGCAGGGGACGGCCGGCCTTTGCCACGGCTTCCAGCGTGGGCAGCAGGTCGCGGATGTTGCTGATCTTCTTGTCGAACAGCAGCACGAAGGGGTTGTCCAGCAGGGCAACCTGCTTTTCGGGATTGTTGATGAAGTAGGGCGACAGGTAGCCGCGGTCGAACTGCATGCCCTCGACGACGTCGAGTTCGTTGGCCAGCGACTTGCCTTCTTCAACGGTGATCACGCCTTCCTTGCCGACCTTGTCCATGGCTTCGGCAATGATGCTGCCCACGGATTCGTCGGAGTTGGCGGAGATCGAGCCGACCTGGGCGATTTCCTTGGAGGTGGTGGTGGCCTTGGATTGCTTCTTCAGCTCTTCCACCAGGGCGGCGACAGCCTTGTCGATGCCGCGCTTGAGGTCCATGGGGTTCAGGCCGGCGGCCACGTACTTGATGCCTTCGCGGACGATGGCCTGTGCCAGCACGGTGGCGGTGGTCGTGCCGTCACCGGCGATGTCGTTGGTCTTGGAGGCCACTTCCTTCACGAGCTGGGCGCCCATGTTCTGCAGCTTGTCCTTGAGTTCCACTTCCTTGGCGACCGACACGCCGTCCTTGGTCACGGTGGGGGCGCCGAAGGAGCGCTCCAGCACCACGTTGCGGCCCTTGGGGCCCAGCGTGACCTTGACCGCGTTGGCCAGGATGTTCACGCCTTCAACCATGCGAGCGCGTGCTTCGCCGCCGAAAACTACGTCTTTTGCTGCCATTTCAATTCTCCGGATTCAGTTGGAAAGTGCGGTTTCGAAGCGCGTGGATTACTTTTCGACGACCGCGAACAGGTCGTCTTCCTTCATCACCAGCAGTTCGTCGCCATGGACCTTGACGGTCTGGCCGCTGTACTTGCCGAACAGAACGCGGTCGCCGACCTTCACGTTCAGGGCGATCACTTCACCCTTGTCGTTCTTCTTGCCGGGACCCACTGCCAGCACTTCGCCCTGGTCGGGCTTCTCGGCGGCGTTGTCGGGGATCACGATGCCCGAAGCCGTCTTGGTTTCGTTTTCGAGGCGCTTGACGATCACGCGATCGTGCAGGGGACGCAGGTTCATACCAACTCCTAAATCATCAACAAAGTTGAAACAAAGACTTGCCGGCCCGGCGGGCCGGCATTCGAAGCAATGTGGGACAGAGGATTGTTAGCACTCATACCCAACGAGTGCTAATAATAAGGCAATTCGGCCAGGTTTCAAGGGGTAGGGCCGGATGTGCCGCAAGACGGCACATCCGGCGCGGAGTGCGGAACGCCACTGATCTTTAGTTTTTTCGGGGCGCGCCCGCGCTGGCCAGCGGCGAAGCGCGGCCTGCAGGAGCACACAGAACTTCCGGCGAAAGGCTGTCGCTGAATTACCATGCAGCCTTGCGGGCTGTGACCTAACGTCGCATCGAAGGCGCCCTGGCCGTGGTGCTGAGCGCACCCAAGATCAGCCAGCCGTGCAGAGTGACTGTCCTTGATCAGGCGCGGATGAGGAGCGAAGCATCTGGCGATGCCGCCAGCCCTGAAGCTTGGATGACCACCATGTGGCTGCAACTGATAGGTCACGAGGTGGCCGTGAGCAGCAGCAATCGCTGCGGAGCAGTTGGCAACTGCAGACTTTCTAACGATGGCCTCAGGCTGATCTACGCCCTTCACTGTGCAAAGCGAGAGTGACAGGGACGACCAACACCTGCCGTTGAAGGCTTCCATTGTTGGACGACCGCTTCACCGTTTGGAAGTGGCCAGTCGATTCTTCGGTGCGCCGTGCCTCGCCTCGAAGGCCCCATTTCGCGCTGCACCGCTGATTCCTGTCGACTCAATGCCGTCGCTCCGACTGGTTTCAACGAAGGTGGAATCAGCCCACGATGGTGCTCGCGCCGAGCGTCCGCACTCAGGCGTTGGTGCGCAGGTTGGTGCAATGACGATGTAGGATTTGGATACAATGAAAATAAGAAGCATTCTTGTTTGCCGCTGCATATTGCCCCGGTGCCTTTCCTCCTGCTTCACTCGTGCCGCTTTCCCATGCCCGCCGCCGACCGCGCCCTTGTTCCCGATGTCGCCACTCTCTACTCCGACCACCACGGCTGGCTGCTGGGCTGGCTGCGCAAGCGCCTGGGCAATGCCTTTGATGCGGCCGATCTGACCCAGGACACCTATGTGCGCCTGCTGGGCCGCAGCGGCGCCGAGATCCAGGCCATTCGCGAACCGCGTGCCCTGCTGATGACCATTGCCCAGGGTCTGGCCGCCAGCCTCTACCGCAAGCGCTGCGTGGAGCAGGCCTATCTGGACGCCCTGGCCCTCATGCCCGAGGCCGTGGCCCAGTCCCCCGAGCACCGCGCCATCGTGCTGCAGACCCTGGTCGAGGTGGACCGCCTGCTGGCCCTGCTCCCACTGCCCGTGCGCCAGGCCTTTTTGCTGTCGCAGATCGACGGCATGAGGCAGGCCGACATCGCGGCTGAACTGGGCCTTTCCGTGCCCACCGTGCGCCGCCATATCGCGCGGGCCGTGGTGCAAGTCTGCTTTCTGGACGACGACGGCGCATGAGCCTGCCCATTCCTCTTGCGGTGCGCGAGCAGGCCGCCGAATGGCTGGTGGAGCTGCAGTCCGATGATCACAGCGCCGGCACGCGCGAGATGCTGGTGCAGCGCCTGCAGCACTGGCGCGAATCCCATCCCGACCATGAGCGCGCCTGGCTGCGCATAGAGGCCATGGGCGCACGCCTGCAGCCGCTGTCCGGTACGCCGGCCAGCGTGGCCCTGGCCCAGGCCGCGCGCACGGCACGCGGGCGCGGGCGGCGCTTGGCGGTGCGCAGCCTGGCCGTGCTGCTGTTCACGGGCGCGGGTGCCGGTGCCGTGGCATGGAGAGGTCCGGCATCCTCGGGCGACTGGCTGGCCGGCCTGGGGGCGGACCTGCGCACGGGCACGGCCCAGCGGCGCAGCCTGCGCCTGCCGGACGGCACCCAGCTGCAGATGAATGCCGACAGCGCGGTCGACCTGGATTTCAGCCCGCAGCAGCGCCTGGTGCGCCTGCGCGGCGGCGACATCGAGGTGGCCACGGCCCAGGGCCTGAAGGATAGTGCGCCGCCCTTGCTCGTCGAAACCCGCCATGGCCGCATACGTGCCCTGGGCACGCGCTTCGTCGTGCGCCAGCGCGGCCAGGGGCCCAGCCGGGTTGCGGTCTTTGAAGGCGCCACGGAGATCGCGCCCCGCGAACGGCCCGGCCACCTCCATCTGCTGCAAACAGGCCAGCAGGCGCAGTTTGACGCTCAGGCCACCACGCCGGCCGGGCCCGCCGATCCGGCCCTGGCAGCCTGGACGCGCGGCATGCTGGTGGCCCAGGACATGCCGCTGGCCGAGTTCCTGGACCAGCTGTCGCGCTACCGGCCCGGCCACCTGGGCTGCGATGGCGCCGTGGCGCAGCTGCCCGTCAGCGGCACCTATCCGCTGGCCGACACCGACCAGGTGCTGGCCATGCTGCTGGCCACCCTGCCGGTGCGCCTGCGCACGGCCACGCGCTACTGGGTGGTGGTCGAGCCGGCCTGATTTCCTGGCTCTTGTCGATCCTGGCTGATCGCTTTTCGCGTTTCGCGGGGCAATGGAGATGAAGCGCTTTTTTCTGCGCCCGCATTCCATTGCCAACCATCCAGGACCGAGGGACACGCACACCATGGGCCATCACCCGACTTTTCGCGCCACACGACTGGCATTTCAACTGCGGCAGGCCTTGCGCCCCGCCGTTCTGGCACTGCCGCTGGTGGCGGTGCTTGCCCCGGCGCAGGCCCACGCACAGGCACAGCCCCACGCCCAGGCAGTGCAGCGCTACGACATTCCTGCCGGGCCGCTGACCGCCACGCTCAATCGCTTTGGCGCCCAGGCGGGCATCCTGCTGTCCTTCTCCACCGCCCAGACCGCAGACAGGACCAGCCCCGGCGTGCAGGGTGATCGAACCGTGGACCAGGCCCTGTCCGCGCTGCTGGCCGGCACGGGCCTGCAGGCCCTGCCGCGCGAGGGCGGCGGCTTTGTGGTGCGACCGTCCCTGGCCGTGGGAACGCCCACCGGCGCGGCCACGCTGGCCGAGGTGCGCGTCACCGCCCAGGCCGAGCGCAGCGCCGTCACCGAGGGCACGCAGTCCTACGCCGCCAGCGAATCGCGGGCCGCCACGGGCCTGTCCCTGTCGCTGCGCGAGACGCCGCAGTCGGTCAGCGTGATCACGCGCCAGCGCATGGACGACCAGGGCATCGTGCTGCAGGAAGACATCGCCCGCCAGACCACGGGCCTGAGCTATGCGCAGTACGGTCCCACGGGCGGTGACACCAACCAGTTCTTCGCGCGGGGCTTTCAGATCAAGAACTTCCAGGTCGATGGCGTCAACCGCCTGTTCAGCGACTACCCGGCCATCTTCCAGACCAGCGACATGGCCATGTTCGACCGCGTCGAAGTCGTGCGCGGCGCCTCGGGGCTGATGAGCGGCGCGGGCACGCCCGGCGCCACCATCAACCTGGTGCGCAAGCTGCCCACGGCCGAGTTCCAGGGCAGCGCCAGGCTCACGGCAGGCTCCTGGGATTTCGCACGTGCCGAGGTGGATCTGTCATCTCCGCTCAACGCCTCCGGATCGGTGCGCGGGCGCATCGTGGCCGTGTCGCAGAACCGCCATTCCAAGGTCGACTACGAGCAGGACCGCAGCCGCTCGCTGTACGGCGTGGTGGAGGCTGACCTGTCGCCGTCCACGCTGGCCACCGTGGGCTTTTCCGCGCAGGACTACGACGCTTCTGGCGTAGGCCGTGGGGGCCGGCCTTTCTTCTACACGGATGGCACGCGCATCGATTGGAGCCGCTCCGCGTCCTCGGGCGCGCGCTGGGCCTCGGCACGGCGGGACTACCGCAGCGTCTTCGCCTCGCTCGAACACCGCATGGCCAGCGACTGGCGCCTGAAGGCCATCTACACGCTCGACCGCAGCAGCTATGACGAGATTCCGGGCTGGACCAATGAACAGCCTGTGGACCGCACCACCGGCGCAGGTGCCGGCCTGTGGGCCGCCTGGTGGACGGGGCGGCCTCGGCAGGACACGCTGGATCTCACGGCTTCCGGTCCCTTCCAGCTGCTGGGACGCCAGCACCAGGCCGCCTTCGGCGCCAGTGTGGCGCGCACGCGCAACGACAGCGGCTCGCATGGCCGCTGGGCCTTCCCTGGCTGGGACAACACCATAGACAACCTCTTCACCTGGGATGGCCGCACGCCGGTGCAGCCCGACAACCCGGTACTAGGCCGCAGCGCGGCCGTGGAACGCAGCAGCAGTGCTTACGGATCGCTGCAGCTGCGCCCCACGGACCGGCTGTCCGTCATCGCGGGCGCACGCATCACGAACTGGAAGCGTCGCGACAGCTACACCGATTTCGCCAGCGGCGAGACCAGCGGCAGCGCCATGGCCGAAAACGGCAAGCTCACGCCCTTCGCCGGCCTGGTGCTGGACGTGGGCCGCGATTGGTCGGCCTATGCCAGCTATACCGATATTTTCCAGGCGCAGAGCAGCCTGGACATCCACGGCAAAAAGCTCGATCCCCTCCTGGGCCGCAGCTACGAGCTGGGCCTCAAGGGCGAGCTGCTGGACAAGCGCCTGCAGGTGGGCGCCGCCGTCTACCGCCTGCTGCAGGACAACGTGGCCCAGGCCATCACGGGCAGCTACGCGCCCAATGGCGAGCAGGCCTACCGTGCCGTCAAGGGCGCCGAAACGCGTGGCTTCGAGGTGGAGATGACCGGCGAAATCCGCCGCCACTGGAACGCCTCCGTCGGCTTTGCCCGCAACATCGCGCGCGACGCCGAGCGCAACCGCCTGAACCCCGAAATCCCGCGCAACACCCTCAAGCTGTTCACCACCTACCGCCTGCCTCACATAGGCCACGGCCTGACCGTGGGCGGCGGCGCGCGCTGGCAAAGCGGCACCTGGAGCGACCTCTCCTTCCTGGGCCTGCCCAACGTCAGCCGTGTCGAGCAGAAAAGCTATGCTGTGGCCGACCTGATGGTGCAATACGCCATCAATCCGAAGCTCACGGTCTCGGCCAACCTCTACAACGTCTTCGACCGCAAGTACCAAGGGGTTTCGACCTCGTCGTACTACGGGGAGGCGCGGAATATGCGCGTGGCGGTGTCTATGAAGTTCTGAAATGATTTCAGCTGCGCCCCGTGTGAACGTCGTCAGCATCAGTGGATGTGCTGTCCGCCGTTGATGGCGATGTTTGCGAGGGTAGAGCTGTCAGGGTGTCATGGCGAGCCTGGCCGTCCATCCGTGTTTCGGGACTGCAAGTTTGAGTGGGGGTGAGACGATCACTGGCACGGGGCGAGCGCCCGGAGAATGTCCTAGCCTTCGAGTAGCCCCACCATTTGGGCCAGCGCTTGTCGCAGGGGCTAAGGACTGCTTGGCGCCATGCAGCGTGAGTTCGCCCGGCGGCGGGGGGCGGCAGCTGCCGAGGCAAAGCCGACACCGACAGGCCTGCGACAAACGACTGCAACGGGTAGCTGCCACACAAGAGCCCATGGCAACCCGCGACGCCGCCGCACATCGGCCCTGAGCCCTTGCGCCTCGGCCGATAGCTCGCTCCTCAGCCTTGCTGGCCAAAAAACTAAAGTGCAGTGGCGCGTTTTCCGTACAGACGAAAGTTCAGTGGCGCATCTCTCTAAGGATCGATGGCGCATGGCTTGCGAGGACGTGAGAAATCAACGAGTTATCTGCGTGACGCGCTGCGTGTTCAGTGGCGTTCCGCACGGAGCTTGCGCAATGGAGCCGCACGGCCGCCCTCATTTTTTTCAACAACAATTCAACAATAGTTGTATTATTGATGCATGCAAGAAACCCAAGTCATCCGATCGCTTTCGGCCCTGGCCCATGAAGCGCGCCTGCGCGTTTTCCGCGCCCTGGTAGTCGCCGGCCCTGCGGGGCTTACGCCCAGCGCCTTGGCCGAACAGTTGGGTATCGCACCCAACGCGCTGTCGTTCCACCTCAAGGAGCTGTCCCATGCCGAGCTGGTCAGCCAGGAGCGCCTGGGCCGCAATGTGCTGTACCGGGCGTCCTTTGCGGCGATGAACGACCTGCTCGCCTACCTCACCGAAAACTGCTGCCAGGGCGCCGCATGCGCCACGGTGGATGCCTTGCCCTGCAGCTGCTGAACGGAGTCCACGATGAAACGCTTCCATGTCCATATGCACGTCGACGATCTGGCCAAGAACATCGCGTTCTATTCCCAGCTGTTTGGTGCCGAGCCCGCCCGCGTGGAAAGCGACTACGCGAAGTGGATGCTGGATGAGCCCCGGGTGAACTTCGCCATTTCGACGCGAGGCGAGAAAGCCGGCCTGGACCACCTGGGCTTCCAAGTGGATGAGGCCGAGGAGCTGGATGCGCTCAAGGCACGCGCCAGGGCCGCCGACCTGGCGATGCTCGACGAAGGCGCCACCACCTGCTGCTATGCACGCAGCGACAAGCACTGGATCACCGATCCCCAGGGGATTGCCTGGGAGCACTTTCATTCGCTGGAGAACATTCCCGTGTTTCACGAGGCCCCTGATGCAGCTGTCGGAGCCAGCGGCGCGTGCTGCGCGCCGACGGCCCCGCGCCAGGCGGCCGCATCTGCCTGCTGCGCCCCAGGCACCGCAGCTGCCTCTTCCTCCACGTCCTGCTGCTAAGCCACCATGTCTGATTCCATCACCCCCCTGAATGTCCTGTTCCTGTGCACTCACAACTCGGCGCGCAGCATCCTGGCCGAAGCTTTGCTCAACGACATGGGCAATGGGCGCTTCAAAGCGTATTCGGCCGGCAGCAGCCCCCGCGCGAATCAGCAGCCCAATCCCTTGAGCTTGCAGGTGCTGCAACGTGCCGGCGTATCTGTGCAGGGGCTGCGCAGCAAGAGCTGGGATGAGTTCGCGGCCCCGCAGGCGCCGCAGATGGACCTGATCATCACCGTCTGCGACAACGCAGCTGGCGAGGTCTGCCCGATCTGGCCCGGCCACCCCGCCACCGCCCACTGGGGATACGCCGATCCCTCGCAGGGAGACGCATCTGAAGAGGTCAAGCTGGAAGCATTCCGACAGACTCTGCACATGATGCGCCGTCGTCTGGAGCTGCTGGTCAACCTGCCCGACGACAAGCTGGAAAAGGCAAGGCTGCAGGGCACCGCCCGCGAACTGGCCTCCCACTGACGCCCCCCTTCGTCCACGAATGCGCGCCTTCTGAAACCCGAATCTCCCAGCACCGTGCTCATGGCAGTCCTGATCTTCATCTCCACCCTTGTGCTGGTTATCTGGCAGCCGCGCGGCCTGGGCATTGGCTGGAGCGCCTCGCTGGGCGCGGTCGTTGCCCTGCTGGCCGGCGTGGTGCATCTTTCCGACATTCCAGTGGTCTGGGGCATCGTGTGGAATGCGACCGCCACCTTTGTGGCCGTCATCATCATCAGCCTGCTGCTTGACGAGGCCGGCTTCTTCGAATGGGCCGCGCTGCACTTCGCACGCTGGGGCGGCGGCCGGGGCAGCAAGCTGTTCGCGTTCATCGTGCTGCTGGGTGCGGCTGTGTCCGCCTTGTTCGCCAACGACGGCGCCGCCCTGATTCTCACGCCCATCGTGATGGCCATGCTCGTGGCGCTGGGCTTTTCGCCCTCCGCCACGCTGGCATTCGTCATGGCGGCAGGCTTCATCGCCGACACGGCCAGCCTGCCGCTGATCGTCTCCAACCTGGTCAACATCGTCTCGGCCGACTTTTTCAACATCGGCTTCAACGAATACGCCTCGGTAATGGTGCCGGTCAATCTCGCCTCGGTGCTGGCCAGCCTCGCCATGCTGATGCTGTTCTTTCGGCGCGGCATTCCCGCAACCTATGACCTGGCCCAGCTCAGGCGCCCGGCCGATGCGATCCGCGATCCGGCGACCTTTCGCGCGGGCTGGGTGGTCCTGGTCCTGCTGTTGGTCGGCTTCTTCGGGCTGGAGCCGCTGGGCGTGCCAGTCAGCGCGGTCGCGGCCGCAGGTGCCGCCCTGCTGCTGGCCGTGGCGGCACGCGGCTGCGTCATCAGCACTCGCAAGGTACTGCATGGCGCGCCGTGGCAGATCGTCGTGTTCTCGCTGGGCATGTATCTGGTGGTCTACGGATTGCGCAATGCCGGGCTGATCACCTCTATCGCATCCGTTCTGGACCGCTTTGCCCAAGGCGGCGTCTGGGGCGCAGCCATCGGCACGGGGGTGCTCTCGGCCCTGCTGTCGTCTGTGATGAACAACATGCCCACCGTGCTGGTGGGTGCGCTGTCGATCGATGCCTCCAGTGCCACCGGCGTGGTCAGGGATGCCATGGTCTACGCCAACGTGATCGGCTGCGACCTGGGCCCGAAGATTACGCCCATCGGTAGCCTGGCCACGCTGCTGTGGCTGCATGTGCTGGCCAGCAAAGGCATGACCATCGGATGGGGCTACTACTTCAGGGTCGGTACGGTTTTGACGGCCCCCGTGCTGCTCATCACGCTTGCCGCCCTTGCGCTGCGCCTGAGCGTGGCTGCCTGAATTCCCTCACAGAACCCATCTGCCATGAGCACCATCACGATCTATCACAACCCCGCCTGCGGCACATCGCGCAACGTGCTGGCCCTGATCCGCAACAGCGGCGAGGAGCCCGCCGTCATCGAATACCTCAAGACACCGCCCGACCGGGCCACGCTGGAGCGGCTGCTGGCGGACCTGGCCCTGCCTGTGCGGGAGGTTCTGCGGCAAAAAGGTACGCCGTATGACGAGATGGGCCTGGGCGACCCGGAATGGACCGATGCCCAGCTGATCGAGGCCATGCTCCGGCACCCTATCCTCATCAATCGCCCCATTGTGGTGACGCCACTGGGCACGCGCCTGTGCCGGCCATCCGAGGTGGTGCTGGACATACTGCCGCGTCCCCAGCAAGGGGCCTTCTCCAAGGAGGACGGCGAAGCCGTCATCGACGCGGCAGGACAGCGTGTGGCAAAGCACTGACTTGCCAGATCCGGCCCCTGCGTGGCCAAAGGTGGCGAGGCAGCAACGACCTGCCGCTGTGGCGCGCCGAAGCCTCAGCGGCGCCCCGCTCCTGAGCCGGCTCACCACCCGGGGCGGCTCACGATCCCTTCGGCCGCTGCCTTGAAGTTCTCCATGACTTCATCGATCGGCTGACCCATCTGCGCATGGACGATGGCGCCGTCCGCCACCAGGGTGAGCGCAGCGCCCACGGACACGGGATGGCCACCGAACAGGCGATCCAGCACGGACGACATTTCCTGCTTGTGCCGCCGGACCGTCGCCAGGATCTCAGGGTCGGACGAGCCCAGTTCGGCAGCGGCATTGAGAAAGGCGCAGCCCCGAAAGTCGGGCTGGCCGAACCAGCTCCTGAGGGTGGTGGACAGGGCATCCAACGCTGACGAGCCCTCGGCGGCCTCCTGCGCCAGGCTGGCCTGGAACCAGGAAATCCACCGTTCATGGCGGTAGTCGAGGTACGCCCGGATCAGGTCGTCCTTGCTGGCGTACTGGCGGTAGAAGGTGACTTTGCTGACCGACGACCGCTCGATGATCCGGTCCACGCCCGTGGCCCGGATGCCCTCTGCGTAGAAAAGGCCATGGGCTGCCACCAGGATGCGCTCGCGGGGCGGCAATGACTCGAGAGATGGCTGGGAAGTTTTCATGAAGACATTGTAGACAGATCGTTCCACCTCCGTTAGAGTGGCGCATGTAGACAGATCGTTCTACATCTTTTCAAAGGTCACATCATGGAAACTCGCCCACCCCTGCCCCCGTTCTCTCTCGCAAGCGCCGTCCAAAAGGTCCGTCTGGCCGAGGATGGATGGAACACACGCGATGCGGCCAAGGTCGCGATGGCCTATACCCCCGACACGAAATGGCGCAACCGGGCGGAGTTCGCCAACAGCCGCGCCGAGGCCCAGGCCCTTCTTGAGAGGAAGTGGAAGAAGGAGCTGGACTACCGGCTGATCAAGGAGCTTTGGCTGTACGCGGAAAACCGGATCGCAGTCCGCTACGCCTATGAGTGGCACGACGATGCCGGGAACTGGTTCCGGTCGTACGGCAACGAGAACTGGGAATTCGAGGCCGACGGTCTCATGCGCCGGCGCTTCGCATGCATCAACGACATGCCCATCCAGGAATCGGAGCGCAAGTTCCACTGGCCGCTGGGGCGTCGCCCCGATGACCACCCCGGTCTGTCCGACCTGGGCCTGTAGGCAAAGCCCCGGGCCACGTCCCCAGGCAGCCAGCCGCTGCCGCGATGGCCTGGGCGGGAAGGCGCTCCGCCTTACCGACTCAGCGCCTTGCGGACCTCCGCCTGGAACGCCTCGCTGTTGCGAAGGCGCAGGTACTCCTGGTATGCGGCCCGATATTCCTGCGTTTCGACTCCGTAGGAGATCGATATCTCCGCATGGCGGTCCAATCCGGCGCGGCGCCAGAGTGCGAGATCGGCGATGACTTCGGCGCGGGAAAGCGCTGCGTCCGATGTGGCTGCCGAGGCGTCTTGCGGCTGCGAATGGGCTGCGAAGCAGCTTGAGAAGGCGATGGCCGCAAGCGCCGGCTTCAGGATGCGTGCGGCTGCAGCAACGGTGGGGGAGGGGGTTGTGTTTGGCATGGTTTGACGGATGGGGGTGGGTGGAGCCGGGCCATGGCTTGGGCCGCCTGCTTGGGCAGGTCGCCTGGGCCGCATGTCCCGCAGGGGTGTTCGGTTGCTTTGCTGTGTGGAAAGGGGGCTCCTTTCGGGAAGTGGCAGGTTCAGGGGGCAACGCTGGCTGGAAGACCGTGGCTGGCGGTTGCCAATGCCCTGGAAGGCTCCGGCGTCCAGCCGCCGCCCAGCGCCTTGAAGATCGCCACCGTCGAGCGCGCCGACTCCATCCGGGCCTGCGCCTGTGCATCGAGCACGCCCAGCAGGCTTTCATCCGCCTGCAGCACCTCGATCAGGCTGACCACGCCCTTGTCGTAGGCGGCGCCTGCGGCCTGCCGGGCCCGCGTGAGCGCATCCGCGCCCCTGGCGAGCACGGCCATCAGCTCCTGTCGCCTGTCCAGCGAGACCAGGGCGTTCTCCACTTCTTCCGTGGCGCGCAGTACCGACTGCCGGTAGGCGGCAAGGCTTTCCGCCTCCTGTGCCTGCGCCTGGTGGATCTGGGCGTTGATGCGACCGAAGTCGAACAGCCGCCAGCGCAGGCCGCCCACAACGCTGGCCTGCGATGCGCCGGCGCTGAAGAGATTGCCCGCGGAGATGGAGGTGGCGCTGCCGATCAGGCCGCTGATCGACAGCTTCGGGTAGTACTCGGCGATCGCCACGCCGATGTGTGCGTTCGACGCTGCCAGGCGCCGCTCCGCCGCGATGAGGTCCGGGCGTCTCCGCAGCAGATCGCCGGGCGCCTCTGCGAGAGAAAGGGTGGGCAATACGGGGACCGGGCGGGGATCGGCCAGCTCGGCCCGGTGCGTGCCGGGTGCCGTTGCCAGCATCACGTCCATGGCGTTGAGCGCGGCTTCGAGCGCATTTTCCAGCGGCGGGATGGTTGCTTGCGCCCGCGCAAGTGCCCCCTCGACCTGGCGCAATTGAAGCTCTGATGCCAGGCCTTTGCCAAACCGCAGTTCGACGATGGAGCGCAGTTGCTCCTGGGTCCGCACTTGCGAGCGTGCCACTGCCAGCCGCGCCTGCAGGCCGCGAATCTGGATATAGATGTCCGCAGTCTGGGCGGCCACCGCGAGCCGCACGGCAGTGGCGCCGGCTTCCGATGCCTGGTACTCGGCCAGGGAAGCCTGCCTGGCCTTGCGCAGGCCACCGAAGAGATCAAGCTCCCAGCTGGCTCCGAGGTTGACCTCCTGGGCGCTGCCGTAGCGATCGAATCCCGGCATGGAGTCGAGCACCCGGCCCAGCGGAGTCTCGACCGACTGATAGCTCCTGGCCGTTTGCGCCGAGACCTGGGCCGACGGCAGCAACGCAGCTGCCGCCGCATCCAGCCCGGCGCGTGCCTGAAGCACGCGGCCAGCGGCCTGGGCAACATCCAGGTTCTGCTGCAGTGCCGCCGTGACGAGGCGCGCCATTTGCGCATCGCCAAAGGCTGCCCACCAGGCTGCAAGGTCCGTGGGGGAGTCCGGCGAGGGAGGCTTGCCCTCACCCAGAACGCGGCCCCCCATGTAGGCCTGGGGCAGGGCCGTGGCGGGCGGCTGGTAGTCAGGGCCTACCGCACACCCTGCACAAAGGCTGGCGAGCATCAGAAAAACGGGGGCGGCAAGACGCGGCATGTTCAACAGTCAGAAGCGTGGCGACGCTGTGACTATATTCCAAAATGGTCACTTGAATAGTATTTTTTTGATGGAGTAAGCTAGGCCGCATGAGCACCACCAACGTCTATCCGACCTCTGCGCGCGGCCCGGTCGAACACGATGTCCGGCAACAGATCGTGACTGCGGCGAAAGCGCATTTCAGCCGCTACGGCTACGAGAAAACCACGGTGTCCGACCTTGCCAAGGCCATCGGCTTTTCCAAGGCCTACATCTACAAGTTCTTCGAGTCCAAGCAGGTCATCGGCGAGATGATCTGTTCCAACTGCCTGATGGAGATGGAGGCGGAGATCCGCCAGGCCGTCGCCAGCACGGATGCGCCTCCCGAGCAGCTGCGGCGCCTGTTCAAGGCGATCGTCGCTGCCACGCTGCGGCTTTTCTCCGAGGACCGCAAGCTCTACGAGATCGCCATTTCGGCGTCGGCCGAGCGCTGGCAGGCAGCGCAGGCCTATGAGGAACGCATGCATCAGCTGCTGCTGCAGGTGCTCGACGCCGGGCGCCAGCGGGGCGATTTCGAGCGCAAGACGCCGCTGGATGAAACCGGGCGCGCCATCTTCCTGGTCATGCTCCCCTATCTGAACCCGGTGATGCTGCAGCACAGCCTCGACCATGCGGACGAGGCGCCCGCACAACTGGCCGGATTGGTGCTGAGAAGCCTGTCGCCCTAAATCCTGCAGTTGTGACCATTGACATAAATGGTCACTAATCACAGAATCGGGTCCTGCTCATTGATCGGGACCCCCTCATGCTTCGGCACCGCCATCTGTCCATCGCCGCTGTCGGCGCACTGTCACTTGCACTCGCAGCCTGCGGCAAAAGCCCGCCGCCGGATCCGCGCACCCAGCCACCCCTCGTTCGCACCGTCCTGGTAGCGCCAGGCAATGCTTCCGAGCGCGTCTTCACCGGCACCATCGCGGCCAGGGTGCAGGGCGATCTTGGATTTCGCGTGGCCGGCAAGGTGCTCGAGCGCCTGGTGGATACAGGCCAGATGGTCAGGCGCGGCCAGGCATTGCTGCGCCTCGACCCGGTGGACCTGAAGCTGGCCGCCCATGCCCAGCAGGAGGCCGTCGCAGCCGCCAGGGCACGGGCTCAGCAGACCAGCGACGAGGAGCAGCGCTACCGTGACCTGCAGGGAACGGGTGCCGTTTCGGCCTTGGCCCATGAACAGATCAAGGCGGCCGCGGATGCTGCCCGCGCCCAGCTCAGGGCGGCCGAAGCGCAGGCCGCCGCAGCGCTGAACGCCAGCCGCTACGCCGAACTGCTGGCCGATGCCGATGGCATCGTGATGGAAACACTTGCCGAGCCTGGCCAGGTCGTCAGTGCCGGCCAGGTGGTCGTGCGCCTCGCCCATGCCGGCAGGCGCGAAGCAGTCGTCCAGTTGCCCGAGACACTGCGGCCCGCGCTGGGCTCGGCGGCCCAGGCCCGCCTGTTCGGCAGGGAGGAGGTGGTCATCCCCGCCAGACTGCGCCAGCTGTCCGATGTGGCCGACCGGGCCACCCGCACCTTTGAGGCCCGCTATGTGCTGGACGCCGGCGCGGCGGCCAGCGCCCCGCTGGGCAGCACGGTCACGCTCAGGATTGGCGGGACATCGACATCGACATCGACAGCGACGGCCGGCAAGGCAACCCTGCAGGTCCCCATCGGCGCCATCCTCGATGAGGGCAAGGGCGCCGCTGTCTGGGTGGTGCAGGGCGATCAGGTCAGGCGCCAGCCCGTCACCGTGGTTCAGGTGCAGGACGGCAATGCCCAGGTGGTGGGTGCGCTCGACCAGGGGGACCGGATCGTCGCGCTCGGCGCGCATTTGCTGAGCGAGGGCGCGCAGGTGCGACTGGACAGCGAGGTGCCGGCGCCTTCAACGGCAACAACGGCAACAACGGCAACAACGTCCACGGCGTCCTCCGTGTCCACGGGAGCGTCCCGTGAGTGAAGGCCGTTTCAACCTGTCGGCGCTTGCCGTCCGTGAGCGCTCCATCACGCTGTTCCTGATCCTGCTGATTTCGCTGACGGGTGTCTTTGCCTTCCTGAAGCTGGGCCGGGCGGAAGATCCGGCCTTCACCGTCAAGGTCATGACCATCATCACGGCCTGGCCTGGCGCCACCCCGCAGGAAATGCAGGACCAGGTGGCAGAGAAGCTGGAAAAGCGCCTGCAGGAGCTGCGCTGGTATGACCGCACCGAAACCTTCGTCAGGCCGGGGCTGGCCTTCACCACGCTGACCCTGCTCGACTCCACGCCCCCCGGCGAGGTGCAGGAGGAGTTCTACCAGGCCCGCAAGAAGCTCGGTGACGAAGCCCGCAACCTGCCGACGGGCGTGATCGGTCCGATGGTGAACGACGAGTACGCCGACGTGACCTTTGCGATCTACGCCCTCAAGGCGCGCGGCGAGGAGCCCCGGGCGCTGGTGCGCGATGCCGAAGCCTTGCGCCAGCGTCTTTTGCATGTGCCGGGCGTCAAGAAGGTCAACATCGTCGGCGAGCAATCCGAGCGGATCTACGTGGAGTTCTCGCACGAGCGCCTGGCCACGCTGGGCATCAGTCCGCAGGACGTCTTCGCGGCATTGAACAACCAGAACGCCCTCACCCCTGCCGGGTCGGTGGAGACCCAGGGACCGCAGGTGTTCATCCGCATCGACGGGGCGTTCGACGCGCTGCAGAAGATCCGCGACACGCCCATCGTGGCCCAGGGCCGCACGGTCAAGCTGTCCGACATCGCCACCGTCCAGCGCGGCTACGAAGACCCCTCGACCTTCATCATCCGCAACGGTGCGGAGCCGGCCTTGCTGCTGGGCGTCGTCATGCGCGACGGCTGGAACGGGCTGGACCTGGGCAAGGCGCTGGACAGGGAGATGGGCGCCATCAACGCAGACATGCCGCTGGGCATGGGCCTGAGCAAGGTGACGGACCAGGCCGTGAACATCAGCGCCTCCGTCGATGAGTTCATGCTCAAGTTCCTGGCCGCGCTGCTGGTCGTGCTGGTGGTGTGCTTCGCCAGCATGGGCTGGCGCGTTGGCGTGGTGGTGGCTGCGGCCGTGCCGCTGACGCTGGCGGCCGTGTTCATCATCATGGCTGCCACGGGAAAGAATTTCGACCGCATCACGCTCGGCTCGCTGATCCTTGCGCTGGGCCTGCTGGTGGACGACGCCATCATCGCCATCGAGATGATGGTGGTGAAGATGGAGGAGGGCTACGACCGCGTGGCCGCGTCCGCCTACGCCTGGAGCCATACCGCGGCGCCCATGCTGTCCGGAACGCTGGTGACGGCGGTGGGCTTCATGCCCAACGGGTTCGCACGCTCCACGGCGGGCGAGTACACCAGCAACATGTTCTGGATCGTCGGCATCGCGCTCATCGTGTCCTGGGTGGTGGCCGTGGTGTTCACGCCCTATCTCGGCGTGAAGATGCTGCCCCCTCTCAAAAAGGTCGAAGGCGGACATGCGGCGATGTATGGCACGCCCCGCTACGAGCGCCTGCGGCGCGTGCTGGGCAAGGTGATCGCCCGCAAGGGCATGGTGGCCGCAGTCGTGGGCGGGCTCATGGTGGCTTCCGTGCTGGGCATGTCCATCGTGAAGAAGCAGTTCTTTCCCATCTCCGACCGGCCCGAGGTGATGGTCGAGGTGCAGATGCCCTACGGCACCTCCATCGGCCAGACGAGCGAGACCACTCGCACGGTGGAAACCTGGCTGCTGCAGCAGCCCGAATCGGAGATCGTGACCGCCTATATCGGCCAGGGAGCACCACGCTTTTTTCTGGCCATCTCGCCTGAGCTGCCCGACCCGTCGTTCGCCAAGATCGTCGTGCGCACCGCCAACCAGGCGCAGCGCGACGCGCTCAAGCTCAGGCTGCGCGAGGCCATCGCCCAGGGACTGGCCCCGCAGGCGCAGGTGCGCGCATCGCAGATCGTGTTCGGGCCGTACTCCCCGTTCCCCGTGGCGTATCGCGTCTCCGGCCCCGACCCGCAGCGGCTGCGCGACATTGCCGGCCAGGTGCACCAGGTGCTGCACGACAGCCCGATGATGCGGACCGTGAACTCCGACTGGGGCGTGCGCACCCCTGTCATGCGCTTCACCCTGGACCAGGACCGGCTGCAGGCCATGGGCCTGACCTCCGCGGCAGTCGCGCAGCAGCTGCAATTCCTGCTCAGCGGCGTGCCCGTGACCACCGTGCGCGAGGACATCCGCACCGTGCAGGTGATGGCGCGTTCTGCGGGCGGCACCCGCCACGATGTGGCCAGGGTCGGCGACTTCACGCTCACCAACGCCACTGGCCAGCGCATACCGCTGTCGCAGCTGGGCGAGGTCACCGTGCAGATGGAGGAGCCCGTCATGCGCCGCCGCGACCGCATGCCCACCATCACGGTCCGCGGTGATATCGATGACAGCCTGCAGCCGCCCGATGTCTCGGCGGCCCTCACCCGGCAGCTGGAGCCCATCAGGAAGGCGTTGCCTGCGGGCTACCGCATCGACGAGGCCGGCTCCATCGAGGAATCCGGCAAGGCCATGACGGCCATGCTGCCCCTGTTCCCGATCATGATCGCCATCACGCTGATCATCATCATCTTGCAGGTGCGGTCGATATCGGCCATGGTCATGGTGTTCCTGACCAGCCCCCTGGGATTGATCGGCGTGGTGCCGACGCTGATCGTCTTTCAGCAGCCATTCGGCATCAATGCACTGGTGGGGCTGATCGCGCTGTCGGGCATCCTGATGCGCAACACGCTGATCCTGATCGGGCAGATCCAGCACAACGAGCAGGAGGGGCTTGCGCCGTTCCAGGCGGTGGTGGAGGCCACTGTCCAGCGCGCCCGGCCCGTGATCCTGACCGCGCTGGCGGCGATCCTGGCATTCATCCCGCTGACCCAATCGGTGTTCTGGGGAACGCTGGCCTATACGCTGATCGGCGGCACGCTGGCCGGCACGGTGCTGACGCTGGTCTTCCTGCCCGCCATGTACTCGATCTGGTTCAGGATCAGGCCCGGCGAATCCCCGCGCTGATCCACGGCAAATGCGCCAGCGGCCCGGGCCGATTGGCCACAATGGCGCATCCCGTTCCAGGCTCAGGAGGCCATGCATGTCCGATATCCGCTGCGGCGATTCCACCCACCATCGCACCTCTTGGGGCCGCCGCTGCGCGCGCGCCGCCGCACCCGTGCTGGCGGCGCTGCTGCTGTCGCCGCTGGCCCAGGCAGCGCTCAAGGTGGGCGACAGCGCGCCGCGCTTCACGACGCCGGCCGCGGTGGCGGGCAAGGCCTTCGATTTCGACATGGCCGCCACACTCAGGAAGGGGCCGGTGGTGCTGTATTTCTTCCCCAAGGCCTTCACCCAGGGCTGCACCATGGAAGCCCACGCCTTTGCCGAGGCCACGCCGCGTTTCGCGGCCATGGGCGCCACGGTGGTGGGCATGTCGCATGACGACATCGATACGCTCAAGCGCTTTTCCACCGAGGCCTGCCGCGACCAGTTCGCCGTGGCATCGGACCCGCAGGCGCAGACCATCCGCGCCTACGACGCCTCGGCCGCCGCCAACCCCCAGCGCGCCGACCGCATCTCCTACGTGATCGGGCAGGACGGCAAGGTCCGCTTCGTGCACATGGGCTCGGACCCGGACGAGCATGTGCGCCAGACCGAGGCCGCGGTCAAGCGGCTGACCGGAAAGTAGCCCGCCGCGCGGCCCCTGTCAGGGGCCGTTGCCCTCGCCGGCCAGGATCTCGGCGTATTCCTCGTCCGTGAACAGCCTGGAGCGCGTGTGGAAGGCCTTGCCCGTGCTGCCCTCCAGCGAGAAGGTGCCGCCCTGGCCCTCGATCACGTCCAGGATGAGCTGGGTGTGCTTCCAGTATTCGTACTGCGACTTGCCGATGTAGAAGGGCGCGCCGCCCACCTGGCCCAGCAGCACGTCCTGGGCGCCTATCGTCAGCTCGCCGGGCAGGTAGCAGTTGGCGGCGCTGTTGTCGCAGCAGCCGCCGGACTGATGGAAGAACACCGGCCCGTGCTGCGCCTGCAGGTCGGCGATCAGCGCCAGCGCGGCGTCGGTGGCAATCACTTTGTCAACCATGGGTTGGTCCTTTCCTGGGCGGCCGGCCGCGCTGTGCGCCGCCGGCCGCATTCACCTGGGAAGAACTTCAGAAGAAGCCCAGCTTGTTCTCGCTGTAGCTGACCAGCAGGTTCTTGGTCTGCTGGTAGTGGTCCAGCATCATCTTGTGGGTTTCGCGGCCGATGCCCGATTCCTTGTAGCCGCCAAAGGCCGCGTGCGCCGGGTAGGCGTGGTAGCAATTGGTCCACACGCGCCCGGCCTTGATGGCGCGGCCCATGCGGTAGGCCACGTTGCCGTTGCGGCTCCACACGCCCGCGCCCAGGCCGTAGAGGGTGTCGTTGGCAATGGCCAGGGCCTCGGCCTCGTCCTTGAAGGTGGTCACGGCCAGCACGGGGCCGAAGATTTCCTCCTGGAAGATGCGCATCTTGTTGTGGCCCTTGAACAGCGTGGGCTGCACGTAGTAGCCGCCTTCCAGGTCGCCGCCCAGATGGGCCTGGCCGCCGCCGGCCAGCACCTCGGCGCCCTCCTGCTTGCCCAGGTCCAGGTACGACAGGATCTTGGTGAGCTGCTCCTTGGACGCCTGCGCGCCCATCATGCTGTCGGTGTCCAGCGGGTTGGCATGCCGGATGGCGGCCACGCGCTGGAGCACGCGCTCCATGAAGCGGTCGTAGATGCTTTCGTGGATCAGCGCGCGGCTGGGGCAGGTGCAGACCTCGCCCTGGTTGAAGGCGAACAGCACCAGCCCTTCGACGGCCTTGTCGAGGAAGGCATCGTCCTTGTCCATCACATCGGCGAAGAAGATGTTGGGCGACTTGCCGCCCAGCTCCAGCGTGGCCGGGATCAGGTTGTTGGCGGCGGCCTGGGCGATCACGCGGCCCGTGGAGGTGGAGCCCGTGAAGGCGATCTTGGCGATGCGCTTGCTGGTGGCCAGCGGCATGCCGGCCTCGCGGCCGAAGCCGTTGACGATGTTGAGCACGCCGGGCGGCAGCAGGTCGGCAATGAGCTCGGCCAGGATCAGGATGCTGATGGGCGTGGACTCGGCCGGCTTGAGCACCACGCAGTTGCCCGCGCCCAGCGCGGGCGCCAGCTTCCAGGCCGCCATGAGGATGGGAAAGTTCCAGGGAATGATCTGGCCCACCACGCCCAGCGGCTCCTGGATGTGATAGGCCACCGTGGTCTCGTCGATATGGCTGAGCGCGCCTTCCTGGGCGCGCACGCAGCCCGCGAAATAGCGGAAATGGTCCACGGTCAGCGGGATGTCTGCATTCAGCGTCTCGCGGATGGCCTTGCCGTTGTCCACGGTCTCGGCATAGGCGAGCAGCTCCAGGTTGGCCTCGATGCGGTCGGCGATCTTCAGCAGGACGTTCGCACGCTCGGCCGCGCTGGTGCGGCCCCAGGCGTCGCTGGCGGCATGGGCGGCGTCCAGCGCCAGTTCGATGTCCTCGGCCGTGGAGCGCGCGGCGCGGGTGTAGACCTTGCCGCTGATGGGGGTGACCACGTCGAAGTACTGCTCCTTGACCGGAGGTACGAACCTGCCGCCGATGAAGTTGTCGTAGCGGGCCTTGTAGGCGATCTTGGCGCCAGCGGCGCCGGGTGCTGCGTAGACGGTCATGCTGCTTGTCTCCTGAGGATGCTTATGGGTCTGTTGTGATCGGGTGTGGATCGGGATATCCGGCCATGGCCGGACGGCAGACATGATTCAAAAGCCGTGCCAGCCCGCAGGCCGCAGGGCAGGTGCCCGCAAAGGCGCGCGGGACGTGGCTGCTGCGGGTATTCCCGTGCGCGTTCGCCCTGTGCCGTGACGTTGCGCAACAGGACAACTGTCCAGAAATGGAACAGTCGGGCGCCTGACCCGCCACTTGGCTTGCCCGGTGCCCGCCGGCCCCGCATACTGGCCCGCAACGCGGCGCAATGACGCCCGAGCAGGAGACAGCATGCAATCGAGAGCCTCCCTTGTGGCCTTGCGCCAGGCCCGTCACAGCCTGATGGAGTCGGGCCGCTGCCCCAGCGGCCTGGTGGACGAGCGCCTGGCGCGCTCGTGGCAGCGCTGCATCGAGCAGGGACTGCGTCCCACCGGGCGCCTGGGCGCCGCCGACAACCTGGAGCAGCATGCGCTGGGCGTGCTGCGCAGCCGCCACCATGCGCTGCTGGCGCATTCACGGCCCGTCATGGAATACCTGTCCGAGCAGGTGCGCGGCAGCCAGAGCGTGGTGGTGCTGGCCGGCCCCTGCGGCACCCTGGTGGATACCTGCGGCGACCCCTTCTTTCTGGGCAAGGCCGAGCGCGTGGCCCTGGCCAGCGGTGCGTCCTGGCATGAGGCGCATCGCGGCACCAATGCCATCGGCACGGCACTGGCCGAGATGGACTCCATCGAAATCCAGGGCGGCGAGCATTTCCTGGAGCGCAACGGCTTTCTCACCTGCGCGGCCGCGCCCATCCTGTCGGGCACGGGCCAACTGCTGGGCATCCTGGACATCTCCAGCGAACATGGCCGGGGCAGCCCGCACACGCTGGGCCTGGTCGGCACGGCGGCCCGCATGATCGAAAACCGCCTCATGGCCTGCGACGGCCAGCGCCACATCCGCCTGCACCTGCACGCGCGGCCCGAAGGCATTGGCACGGTGGGCGAAGGCATTGCGCTGATCTCGGGCGACGGCTGGGTGGTGGGTGCCAACCGCGCCGCTCTGGCCTTGCTGCGCCTGTCGCACGCGCAGCTGGGCAGCGTGGCGCTGGACCAGGTGCTGGACGCCAGCCTGCAGGAGCTGCTGTCACGCCAGCACCGCCAGCCCGATGCGGCCCAGCCGCTGCGGCGCCATGACGGCACGGCGCTGTTCGGCCAGCTGGTGCCGGACCGGCGCACCATCATGGCGGGGGCGGCGGCGCAGACAGTGCAGGAGGCGCTGGGAGCGCGGCAAGCGGGGGAAACACGGCAGGCCCCCCGCGATGCGCTGGCGCGGCTGGACACGGGCGATGCGCGCTGGCGTGCGGCGGCCGACAAGGCCCGGCGCGTGCTGGGCAAGCCGATTGCGCTGCTCATCCAGGGCGAGTCCGGCGTGGGCAAGGAATGGTTTGCGCGCGCGGCCCACGACAGCGGGCCGCGCCGCGACGGCCCCTTCGTGGCCATCAACTGCGCGGCCATGCCCGAGTCGCTGATCGAGGCCGAACTGTTCGGCTACCGCCAGGGCGCCTTCACGGGCGGGCGGCGCGAAGGACAGGCGGGCCTGCTGCGCCAGGCGCACGGCGGCACCCTGTTCCTGGACGAGATCGGCGACATGCCGCTGTCGCTGCAGACCCGGCTGCTGCGCGTGCTGCAGGAGCGGCAGGTGGTGCCGCTGGGCGGTGGCACGCCCGTTGCGGTCGATTTCGCGCTGGTCAGCGCCTCCAACCGCAGGCTGCGCGAGGATGCCGACCTGGGGCGCTTTCGTGCCGACCTCTACTACCGCATCAACGGCCTGGCCGTGGAGCTGCCGCCGCTGCGCGAGCGGGGCGACTTCGAGGCACTGGCCGCGCGCATGCTGGCCGACATCGAACCCGCGCGCCCGCTGCGCATGGCACCGGCCCTGCTGGCGCAGCTGGCCGGCCATGGCTGGCCCGGCAATCTGCGCCAGTGCGCCAGCGTGCTGAGAACGGCCTGCGCCATGCTCGATCCCCATGAGGACTGCCTGCAGTGGCAGCACCTGCCCGACGACTTCCAGGCCGAGCTGGCGCAGACCGCCCGCAGCGGCCCCCGGCTCGACGCTGCGCCGCAGAGCCTGGATGAACTCTCGCGCTCGGCCGTGCGGCAGGCGCTGGAGAACTGCCGGGGCAATGTCACCCAGGCCGCGCGCATGCTGGGCATCAGCCGCCAGACGCTGTACCGCAAGCTGGCCCAGGACCGTGCGGCGGACGGCTTGCGGCTGCAATGAGGCGCCTGCCGGTGCTCAGGCCTTGAAGGTGATCCAGGGCCTGAGCTTCACGGCGGCGTGGATCAGGCCGGCGGCCTCCTGCGACTCGATGACCGGGCCGATGGGCTTGTAGGCTTCGGGCGCCTCCTCGATGCGGCGCTCCTCGCGCAGCGTCACGCATTGCCAGCCCTGCTCGCCCGCATGGCCTGCACGGGCTTCGGGCCGGAGCGCGCGCACGGCCTGGCGGCGCATGCGCCGCCCCGCGCCATGGCTGCAGGACCAGAGCCAATCGGCCGCGCCCAGGCCCGTGACCAGGTAGGAGGCATCGCCCATGGACCCCGGGATCAGCGCGAAGTCGCCCTCGTTGGCCGGCGTGGCGCCCTTGCGGTGGATGTTCATGCCGCCTTGCTGCAGGACCACGTTGTGCGGCACATCGACCACCAGGCGCGAATCCGCTGCGCCCACGATCTGCTCCAGGTCCTTGCGCACCAGCTCGGCCAGCACCACGCGGTTGGCCCAGGCATAGCGCGCCGCCACGCCCATGGCCTGCAGGTACTCGCCGGCCAGCGGACCCGACAGGCCGTACAGGCCGCTGGCCGGGTGCTTCACGCCTTGCGGCCACTCGGCCCGGGCGCGGTCCATCCAGGCCTGGCCCACGTAAAAGCCCAGGTCGCGCGATCCGCTGTGGATCATCACCACCACGTCGCCCGCGCGCAGTCCGGCGCGGTAGGCCGCGTGGCGGTCCAGCACCTCGTCGACCACCTGCAGTTCCACGAAATGGTTGCCCGATCCCACCGTGCCCAGGCACGGGTCGCGGAACACGGCATGGCGCTCCTGCAGATAGGCATGGGGCGCGTGGCGGGCGCTGCCAGCGAAGCTGTCCAGGCCGATGCAGGCGGCCAGCTCGCGGTGCAGGCGGTCCCTGTCGACATGGCCCCACAGGCCCTGGCCGCTCAGCCGGTCCACAAAGGCGGCCGGCCCGTGGTCGAACAGCGCGCGGAAGGCGGCCGTGGTCACGGGCACGTCGCGCCCGCTGCCCAGCAGGCTGGCGGTCAGCAGTTCCACCAGCCGGCCCTTGTGCGGCGCCAGCTGGTCCAGCCGGGCGCCCGTGGTCAGCAGGCGCACGCTGCAGTTGATGTCCGTGCCGATGGCGGCCGGAATGACGAAGTCCGATGGCGTGGCCACCACGCTGCCCACGGGCGCCACCGTGCCCGGATGGAAGTCGGGCGTGGCGCAGGCGCGGCAGACGGCGCCGTGGCTGCCCTGGCCGTCATGCCGGCGCACGGCCGCAAAGGCCAGCAGCTGGCGCACGGCCTTGTCCTCCAGGGGAAGGCTGTCGGGAAGAAGAATGTGGGCCTCGGCCTGGCCATCGCGCACGTGGTAGATGCCGTCGCGATAGTCGAGAGAGATGCCCGTGCGTGCAAAGGCACGCTGGAGTCGTTGAGGAGTGCTCATGGCTGCAGATCCGCGAGGCCTGGTTGGCGCTCGCCGCGTCCGATGGGTGTACGGACGATGAAAGACACCCGGGCGGCAAAGGCCCGGAAAACGTCTTTCCTGCAGCAGCTCGTTCAAGAAAGAAGGGGCGCAGTATAGCGGCAGATTTTCGAATCGTCTGCAGTGTCGATGGTTATTAATAAATTTGTATTCATTTCAATAGAAAATAATAATGATTGCTATCCTGCCCGGAAATCCGCGTAAACACCCATGCGCGGACTACTGAATCAAAGGTATCCGCAGCATCTGAAAGAAGATGTAATTTAAATAATCAAAAACATCCTACAAGTTGTTTCGGCGCGTCCGGGATGATGTGGTTGATTGGCCCGGTGGTCAATTCAATCCATTCATTTCATCTGTACTCCATGTATTCCTTTTAAGAGGGAGCGCGCCTTTATGGTTTCGGATCTCGGAATTGCCTATTCCCGGCGCCAGGGAAAATCATCTCCCGATTGGTGGAAACTGATTGGCATACTATCTCTGGCGGCGCTGATGCCCGTCGCGGTGCAGGCCGGGGTCATCTTCGACAATTTCCGTGGACAGGTTTCGGTGCCTGGTGGATCGCCGGCTCCCAACTACCTGAACTATTCCGGTGGAAATTCGGTGGTACAGCTGCAGAATCTGGTGAACTTTGCCAGCTCCACCACCAACATCGCGTCTTCAGGCACTGCGCAGAATATCGATTGGAATATGGCCAGTGCCACGCTGTGCAACAGCGCGGCCGGCAGCGGCTGGCAGTCTTCCGCCGCATGCCAGCAGTGGCTGCAGGGCCGCGTGGTGTATGCGCTGGTTGTATTTCCCACGGCGGGAACCTATGGATTTTCCGCTGCGCACGATGATGAGGTGAAGGTGGAGTTCTCCACCAATTTCACCAAGGCCAACGCGGCGCATTACAGAACCTTCGACTACAACGTACCTGTGGGGCAATTGGGGTCGTTTACCTCGGGCGATACGCAGTTCGAGAACATTCCCGGCAGCTTCGTGGTGGCACAGAACAACACTTGTTATGCCATGCGCGTGCACTGGAACAACCAGGGCGGGCTCAACCACCTGCGCCTGCGCTGGACGCCGCCGGGGCAGTCCGCACAGATCATTCCCGCCGCCAACCTGCGCGATCCCAGCGATCCGGCATCCTATGACGGCTGTGCCAACTTCAATACGGACATCGGCATTGCCAAGACTGGGCCGGACACCTTCGACAATGCCACGCCGTTCGACTACGAGCTCAAGGTCTGGAACTACGGACCCAACGCGGCCGGCAACGTGACCGTCGCCGACCTGCTGCCGGACAACGTCAGCCTGACATCGCCCATTGCCTGCATCTCCTCCGGTGCCGCCGTGTGCGGAACGCAGGCGGCCAACGGCAGGGCACTGTCGATGAGGACCGGCGTGCTGCCGGTGAACAGCAGCGGCGGGGCGGCGCATGTGCCGCCCACCTCGGGCGACTACCTGGTCTACCGCTTCCAGGTGACGCCGGCATCGGGGACGAACAGCATCACCAACACGGCCGCCATCACCATCAACGACACCAATCCGGCCAACAACTCCAGCACATTCGTGAACCAGCGCCAGGGCCAGGTCGTGGTGGAAAAGTCAGGCCCGAACTCAGTCCTCGTAGGCCAGGGCTTTGCCTACCAACTCACGCTGACCAACTACCGCACGGGCGGCACCGCCGCGATCAGCAACCCCGTGGTGCAGGACCAGCTGCCGCCGGGCGTGGCGGCCACGACCTCCACCGCACCGGTCGCTTGCGCGCCGCTCAATGTGCCGGGTGCCCTGCTCACCTGCACGCTGCCGGGCACGCTGGCCGGTGGCGGCGCGAGCCAGACCTTCAGCATCCAGGTCAACGCGCCCGCTGTGGGCTCCATCGTCAACTACGCTGCAACGCATCCCGCGCCACCTGCGACCTCGGCCTTGCCGCCGTCGCCGCCCGGGCCGCAGTGCGACGCTGTCACCACCAGCTGCACCAGCGCCAAGACCACCGTCGTGGGCCAGCCCAGACTCAAGGTGGGCAAGTCGGCTTCCATGGATTCCTTCATCGTCGGCCTGCAGGCCAGCTATGCCATCACTGTCGAGAACGTGGGAACCGGTGCGACGCCGCAGGCCACCGTGGTGACTGATACGCTCGACAGCAGCCTGACCATCGGCAGCCTGCCGGCGGGCTGCACGCGCAGCGGCCAGGCGGTCAGCTGCACCATTGCCGCAGGGCTGGCGACCCACAGCCAGGTCAGCTTTGCCATTCCCGTGACGCCTACCGTGGCCAATATCCTGCTGACCAACACCGCAACGGCCACGGGCGGCGGCGATCCGCTGTGCCCCAGCGCCTGCAGCAGCCAAGTCCAGGTGCCCGTGAAGGCGCCCAGGCTGGCCATTGCCAAGTCGGCCTCCATGGAGTCCTTCGTCGTGGGCCTGAACGCCAGCTATGTGCTCACCGTGCGCAACACGGGTACGGCGGCAACCACGGCGCCCGCCACGGTCACCGACACGGTGGCGGCCAACCTGCTCATCAATTCCGTGTCTGCAGGCTGCTCGTTCGCGGGTCAGCTGGTCAGCTGCACAATTCCTGCGGGCATGGCGACCAGCAGCCAGGTGAGCTTTGCCATCTCGGTGACGCCCCAGCCGGCGGCGGCCAACACGGCGATCTCCAACGTGGCCCAGGTCGGTGGCGGCGGCGATCCTTCCTGTGCGGCTGGCTGCACCAGCAACGAGGTGCTGGTGCCCGTCAACGCCTCCAGGCTGCGGATCGTCAAGCGCGCTTCCGACGATGCCTTCATCGTCGGCCAGCCTGCGCGCTATGTGCTGACCGTGACGAACACGGGCATGGCGGACACCATTGCCGAGACCCGCATCACCGATGTGATCGCCACCACGCTGACCATCGGCACGCTGCCGGGCCCTTGCACGGCGGCGGGCCAGTTGGTCACCTGCACGATAGCGGCGGGCCTGGCTCCCGGCGGCCAGGTGAGCTTCACCATTCCCGTGACGCCCATGACGACCGCCGGCAACACCACCATCTCTAACACGGCGCGCGTTGACGGCGGGGGCGACCCGTCCTGCTTATCCGGATGCAGCAGCAACGAGGTGGTGGAGCCGGTGAACACACCGCAACTGCAGATCGCGAAGACGGCGTCCAGCCCGGTGTTTGTGGTGGGGCAGGCGGCCTACTACACCATCACCGTGAGGAACACAGGTACGGCGGCCACCACGGCGCCGACCCTTGTGCGCGATGTGATCGCCTCCACGCTGACCCTGGGCACCCTGCCGGCAGGGTGCTCGGTGATGGATCAGGTGCTCAGCTGCACCGTGCCCGCCGGGCTGGCGACGGGCGGGCAATGGAGTGCGGTGATCCCCGTCACGCCGCAGGCCGCAGCGGCCAACACCACGCTGGCCAATACGGCCAGTCTGACGGGCGGGGGCGACCCTTCCTGCGTGGCCCGTTGCGACAGTGGCACCGTGACCACGCCGGTGGAGTCACCCAGGTTGGAGGTGAGCAAGACGGCGTCGGCCGGAGCCTTCGCCGAGGGGCAGGCCGCCAGCTACGTGATCACGGTGCGCAATGTGGGCACGACGGTCACCACGCAGGACGCCGTGGTGCGCGACGAGATGGCGTCGGGCCTGATGGTGACGGGCGTCTCTGCCGGGTGCGCGTTCTCCGGCCAGACCGTCCTGTGCACGGTGCCTGCGGGGCTGGGCGTGGGCGCGTCCGCGACCTTCACGCTTTCGGTGGTGCCCAGGTCCGGCACGGCGGGCTCCTCCATCCTCAACACGGCCCATGTGACGGGGGGCGGCGATCCGCTGTGCCTGGCCAATTGCGACAGCCCCACGGTGGTGGTGCCGGTGAACGCGCCCAAACTCTCGCTCGCCAAGACCTTCTCGTCGGGCAATTTCCTGGCCGGGCAGTCCGCCAACTATGTTTTCACGGTGACCAACACCGGCACGACCGCCACCACGGCGCACGCCACGGTGCGCGACGTGCTGTCCACCAGCCTGGCGCTGGGTACCATGCCTGCCGGCTGCACGGCCAGCGGGCAGAGCGTTGCCTGCATCGTGCCGGCGGGCCTTGCTGTGGGGCAGTCGGCCAGCTTCACCATCCCGGTGACGGCCAAGGCGTCCGCAGGCAACACCACGCTCGTGAACACGGCCAACGTGACGGGGGGCGGGGACGCTTCCTGCGAGACCGGCTGCACCGGCACCGTCACCACGCCCATAGGCCCGTCGCCCTCGCCGGCCTCCATCCCCGTGGATTCGCCCTGGATGCTGGCCCTGCTGGGCGTTCTGCTGGCCGCAGGGGCCGCGCTGCAAGAGCGGCGCCTGCGCGGCTGATGCCCGCAGCGCGCTGGCATGGGCCATGTCGGCGCGCCTGTGGGAGCACTTTTAGGCGTCCCTTCAGCGTCCCTTACAGCGCATCTTTGCGGCCTCAGGCGTTGCGCCGCTCGTACTGGGCGATGGCGTTGAGCAGCAGGGGCGAGAACTTCTTCGCGTAGTCGGCGCCGCTCCACTGGCTTGACGATCCGCTCAGGTGCAGGGCGCCCAGCGGCACGCCGTCGGCATCGACCACGGCGGCGGCCAGCGCGACCTCGCCCATGATGAATTCATCGACCACCATGGCGTAGCCGCGCTCGCGCACCTTCTTCAGTTCCGCCTGGACGGCCTTGGCCGTGGTCAGCGTCCGGGGCGTGCTGGCCACCAGGCGGCCGGGGGCCAGCAGCTGCTCCACCTGCGCCTCGTCCAGCCGGGCCATCACGGCGCGCCCGCCTGCCGTGCATTGCAGGGGCACGCGCCGCCCGACCAGGGAGGCATGGTAGTGCTCGGTGCTGGTCTGGTGGCGCAGCACGTGCACCAGCCAGTCGCCGTCGCGCAGCGACAGGCTGATCTTCTGCTCCGTGTCCTTGGACAGCTGCAGCAGCAGGGGGTTGAGCGCCTCGGCCAGCGCATGGGTGCGCAGGAAGTGGAAGGTCAGGTCCAGCACGCCCGGGCCCAGCCGGTAGCGGCGGGTCTGGCTGTTTTGCTGCAGGTAGCCCTCGGCGCTGAGGGTGTAGGCGTAGCGCTGGGCGGCGCTCTTGTCCAGGCCGCTGCGCTCCATGATTTCCGTGAGGCTCAGGTCGCCTGCCGCGCCCTTGAAGCAGTCCAGCACGCGGAATGCCTTGCCCACGGAACCCACATACAACGCGTTTTCGATCATCGTTTTACCTGATTGTGAATCTGAAGTATTAAATAACAATACCAAGTATTGAAAAATACGGAGGCAGCGGATGCCACAGCAAGCCATTGTCAGTGCGGACCGGGCGGTCGGCGCGTCGGAGTGGATCAAGGGCCAGCGGGAGAACATGCTTTCGCTGCTGGCGGACATCGTCAACATCGACTCGGGCAGCTTCGACAAGCCCGGCGTGGCGCGCGTGTTCCGGCGCCTGGAGGCCTTCTTCCTGGGCCAGGGGCTGCAGGTCAGCCCGCATTTCGTCGATGGCGTGGAGGCCGCGATCTCGGTCACCGTGAACGCGGGCAGCACCGTGGGCAGGCCCGTGCTGCTGATGGGGCACTGCGACACGGTCTTCCCTGAAGGCGAGGCCGCGCGCAGGCCGTTCCGCATCGAAGGCGGCAGGGCCTACGGCCCGGGCGTGGCCGACATGAAGTCGGGCATCGTCATGAACGCCTTCCTGCTGGCTGCGCTGGCCCACAGCGCGGAGCCTGCGCCCGAGGTCACGGGCCTGTTCACCTGCGACGAGGAAATCGGCTCGCCCCTGAGCAAGTCCGTCATCGAGCCCTTTGCGCGCAAGGCGGGCTTTGTCTTCAATGCGGAGCCGGGCCGGCCTTCGGGCAACGTGGTCACGGGCCGCAAGGGCGGCGTGTTCTTCGGCGTGGAGATCGAGGGCAAGGCGGCGCACTCGGGCGCCAACTTCGCCGAGGGCATCAGCGCCATCTCGGAGCTGGCGCACAAGGTGGTGGCGCTGGACGCGCTCACCGACCTGGACAAGGGCGTCACGGTCAACGTGGGCCTGGTGTCGGGCGGGCTGTCGGTGAACACGTCGGCGCCGTCGGCCAAGGCGGCCATCGACCTGCGTATCTTCGACCTGGACCAGCGCGAGTCCCTGGTGGGCCGCATCCGCTGCATCTGCGACAAGTCCTTCATCCAGGGCACGCGCTCCACGCTGAACATCACCGGCGAGTTCCGCCCCTTCGTTCCCACGCCGCAGTCGCAGCAATTGTTCGAGCTGTACCAGGCCGAGCTGGGCGCGCTGGGCCACAAGGCCGAGGGCGAGTTCAGCGGCGGCTGCGCGGACTCGGGCGTGACCTCCAGCCTGGGCGCCATCACGCTGTGCGGCACCGGCCCCGTGGGCGGCAAGTTCCACACCACCGACGAGTACTGCGAGGTGGACACCATCGTCCCGCGCGGCCTGGCGGTGCTCCACACCATTGCGCGCCTGCCCCACGCCCGGTGGTAGGGCGCGCCTGATTCCCGCCTTCCCCTCAAGCCACTGCCTGGTGCACTTTCATGAATCCACTTGCCTTGCCCACACGCCGCTCGCTCCTGAAAATCGCCGCCGGCCTGCCGCTGGCGCCCCTGCTGCTGCAGCCTGCCGCGGCCTCGGCGCCCGGCCCGGTCAGCCTGATGGTGCCCTACCCGGCAGGCGGGCCCAGCGACGTCAGCGCCCGCATCCTGAGCAAGCCCATAGGCGAGGGACTGGCGGCCAAGGTGATCGTGGAAAACCTGGGCGGCGCCACGGGGACGATTGCCGCATCCAAAGTGCTGGGCGCCAGGGCCGACGGCAGCATGTTCTTCCAGGGCACGCAGAACGAACTCATCCTGCCGCCGCTCACCAACAAGGCCGTGCGCTACCAGCCCGATGCGTTCGAGAACCTGCAGTACATCACCGTCACCCACCTGGTGCTGCTGGTGCGCTCGGGCCTGCCGGCCCGGAACATGCAAGAGTTCCTGGCGCTGGCGCGCTCGCGCAACGAAAGCAATTCGCTGACCTACGGCTCGGTGGGCGTAGGCTCGCTCTACCACCTGATCACCGAGTACATGGGCAAGGTGGTGAAGGTGCCGTTCACCCACGCGCCCTATGCGGGCACGGCGCCCGTGATCCAGGACCTGGCCGGCGGCCAGATCGACTTCAGCATCATGCCGTTCCAGGCGTCCATGCTGGAGATGATCCGCACCGGCCGCTTCCGGGCGCTGGCCGTGCTGTCGCGCAACCGGCCTGCCGTGCTGTCGGCCGTGCCCAGCATCACCGAAGTGCCGGCGCTGCGCGATTTCGAGTACGCCAGCCTGGCGGGCTACTTCGTCAAGCGCGGCACGCCGCAGGACGTCAAGCAGCGCCTGAACCAGGCCATCGGCCAGGCCCTGCTGGACCCGCAGGTCATCGCCAAGCTGGAGGCCGACGGCCGTGATGTCGCCAAGCCCATGGGCCTGGACGATGCGGCGGCCGCCTATGCGCGCGAGATCGCCAAGTACCGCGAGATGATCCGCGTCACGGGATACGTGCAGGCGGATTGAGAACGAAGGCCGCAACCTAAGCGAGTGCACCCTCCAGCAGCTCGGCCATGCGCGGCAGGTCGGGCTCGGCGCTGGTCACCAGCAAGATGGCGCGCTCATAGGCGGCGCCCGCAATGGGCAGCATGCGGCAGTCGCCCATGAAGCGCTCCAGGCCCGTCCAGTGCGGCACCAGGCCCACGCCCATGCCGTCGGCGGCCAGCATGGCAATGGCCTCCAGCGCGTCCAGGTCGCACAGCACCGCAGGCTCCAGCCCCTGGTCGGCCAGCCAGTCGGCCGCATGGCGGCCACCCCAGGCATCGGGGTCGTAGCGTATGTAGGGCAGGCTGCGCAGCAGCGCGGCAGGCCGGCCGCGCGCCTGGGGCGGTGCCAGCAGCACCAGCGGCTCGCGGCGCAGCTGCACGCTGCGCAGCGCCTTGGGCAGTTCAAAAGGGGGCGCCACGATGACGGCGGCATCGAGCTCGCCGGACTGCAGCATCTGGAACAGCGCGCGCGAGGTGCCCGGCACGATGACGGGCCGGCACTGTGGCGCCGCCTGCGTGAGCTTGCGCAGCGCGGCCGGCAGCATGCCGGTGAGCGCGGTCGAGATGGCGCCGATGCGCAGCGTGCCGGCCAGGCCATCGGCGCTGGCATCGCTGCCCAGCAGCGCGGCCTCGCGCACTAGGCGCCGCGCGCGCGGCAGCAGGGCCACGCAGGCCTGGGTGGGGCGGGCCGCATGGCCGCTGCGCGAAAGCAGGGCAAAGCCCAGCTCGCGCTCCAGCGCCTGCACGCGCTGGCCCACGGCGGCGGCGGTCAGGTGCTCGGCGCGCGCCGCATCGGCGATGGAGCCGCTGTCCACCACGGCGATCAGGCTCTTGAGATAGCGGGTCTCCAAAAGATTTCCTTTGGGATTGCAAAGAAATCAACGCTATCACTTTTGAAAAGCCTCTGCTAGGCTCGCGCCACCCACGGCAGGCCACGGCCTGCGAACCTGCCTGCACCACAAGCACAACCAAAGGATCAGCCATGCGCACCAGCTTCCACCTTGCCTACCATGTCCGCGATCTGGACGAAGCGCGCGCCTTCTACGGCACGCTGCTCGGCTGCCAGGAAGGCCGCAGCACCGAAACCTGGGTGGACTTCGACTTCTTCGGCCACCAGATCTCGCTGCACCTGGGCGAGCCCTTCCCGGTCACGAACACCGGCCGCGTGGGCGACCACATGGTGCCCATGCCCCACCTGGGCCTGGTGATGGCCATGGACGACTGGAAGGCCCTGGCCGCGCGGCTGTCCGGTGGCGTGGTGGATTTCGTGCTGCAGCCCGGCATCCGCTTCGAGGGCGAGCCCGGCGAGCAGGCCACCATGTTTTTCCGCGACCCCAGCGGCAATCCCATCGAGGTCAAGGGCTTCGCCGATCTGGACAAGGTCTTCGCCAAATGAGCGGCTCGCTGTCTCCTCGCGCCTCGCTCCCCCCGCTTCCTTTCGTCTGCGCACCCGGCTATCCGGCCGCCCAGGCCTGGCTGCAGGCCCTGCAGGCGGCCCTGCCCGAGGAGCGCGTGGTGGCGCTCGATACGCTGGATGCCGACCAGCGCGCGGCCTGCGAGGTCGCCATCGTCGCCAACCCCCAGCCCGCCGACCTGCGCACGCTGCCGCGCCTGCAATGGGTGCACAGCGTCTGGGCCGGCGTGGAGCGCCTGGTGGCCGACCTGGGCGATACCGACCTGCGCATCGTCCGCCTGGTGGACCCGCAACTGGCCGACACCATGGCCGAGGCCGTGCTGGCCTGGACCCTGTACCTGCACCGCGACATGCCGCGCTATGCCCGCCAGCAGGCCGCGCGCCAATGGCTGGCACATGACGGCGTGCGCGCGCAGGACAGGACGGTGTCGCTGCTGGGCCTGGGTGCACTGGGCGAAGCCAGCGCGCGGCGGCTGCTGGCGGCAGGCTTCCAGGTGCGCGGCTGGAGCCGCACGCCCAGGCAGATGGAAGGCGTGCAATGCCATGCGGGTGATGCCGAGCTGCCGGCCATGCTGGCGCAGACCGACATCCTCGTATGCCTGCTGCCGCTCACGCCGCAGACGCGCGGCCTCGTCGGCGCGCAGGCGCTGGCCGCGCTGCCTGCCCATGCCTCGCTGATCAACTTTGCGCGCGGCCCCATCGTGGACGATGCCGCGCTGCGCGCCGCCCTGGACGGCGGCCGCCTGGCCCATGCCGTGCTGGACGTGTTTGACCAGGAGCCCCTGCCAGAATCGTCCTGGCAATGGGCGCACCCCGCCGTGACCGTGCTGCCCCACATCTCGGCACCCACGGACCGCGCGACGGCATCGGCCATCGTGGCGGGCAACATCCGGCGCTGGCGCGCCAGCGGCGAGCTGCCGCAGGCGGTGGACGCGGCGCGGGGCTACTGAGGGCGGCTGCGGTACGGCTACGGCACGGCCATGGACTGGCTTCTGAGCCAGTCCATGACGGCGCGCACATGGGGGCCCGGCTTCCGTTGCTCGCCCACGGCCAGATGGTAGGTATGGCCGGTGATCGAGGGGCCGAAGGGCTGCAGCAGGTGGCCGGCCGCAATGTCCTCGGCCACCAGGGCCAGGCTCACCAGGGCAATGCCATGACCGGCGATGGCCGCCTGGATGGCATGGCCCTCATCGGAAAAGCGCAGTTGCCCCGCCGGTGAATTCCAGGCCAGGCCTGCCTCGTCAAACCAGCGCTCCCAGGTGGGATTGCTGGCGTGCGCCGTCTTCCAGTCAAAGCGGATCAGCGGCAGGCGGGCCAGGTCGGCCGGACCCAGCACGCCCAGCCGGGGATTGGCCACGGGCGCAAAGCGGTCGCTGAACAGGGGCTCGGCCACCAGGCCCGGATAGGGGCCGCGCCCGTAGCGCACGGCGATATCGACGGCATGGGAGCGCAGGTCCACCACATCGTCCGAGGCCTGCAGTTGCAGGTCCACCTCCGGGTGCATCGCGCGGAAGCTGGCCATGCGCGGCACCAGCCATTTCACGGTGAACGCATTGGTGGCCGAGATGCTGACCTGGGCGCGCAGGCGCTTTTGCAGCAGGCGCTCCAGCGTGGCGGCAAAGGCGTCGAAACCGTCGCGCAGCACCGGATAGAGCTGGGCGCCCGCCTCGGTCAGCACCACCTTGCGTACCTGGCGATCGAACAGCGCCAGGCCCAGCTGTTCCTCCAGCGCGCGGATCTGGTGGCTGATGGCCGTGGGTGTCACGGCCAGGTCGTCGGCGGCCTGCTTGAAGCTGCCCAGGCGGGCGGCGGCCTCGAAGGCGCGCAGTGCGGAAAGCGGCAGCTGATTGCGTTGCATGAGGGCTGGAGGACGCAAGGGGCGGGTGAGGAATGGGGTGAGGAATGGGGTGAGGAATGGGGTGAGGAAAACTCATCTTATGCCTGACAAATGAACCTTTGTCGCAATCATCCGGCTTCCCTATCGTCCACCCATGCCCCAAGCGCGATCCTGCCGGGGATGGATGAAGGAAATGAAACCATGCTGCACCGTGTCACCACGCAACCCGACCCCTACGAGCCATTTTTGCTGTCGCAAGGCATTCGCTTTGGCGAGCTGCTGTTCATCTCCGGCCAGGCCGGCGCCGGAGACGATGGCCGCATCGTGCCGGGCGGCTTCCTGGCCCAGGGCCGGCAGGCGTTTGCCAATCTGCGCCGCGCGCTGGAGGCGGGCGGCTCCAGCCTGAAGGACGTGATCAAGGTCACCATCTTCGTTACCGACATGGGCCACTTCGACGAGGTGGTTGCCCTGCGCCGCGAGTTCTTCGGCGCCCCCTATCCGGCCGACACGATTGCCCAGATCCAGGCGCTGTACGACCCGGCGGCCATGATCGAGATCGAAGCCATTGCAGCCGTGCGTGATGGCCAGGCCCGCTGAAATGGTTGCGGCCGTTCTGTTCCGATGGCCTGGCCACGGCGTGCATGGCCGACGACTGGAGCCGATGGGGCCGATATCTGATCCCTTCAACCGCCGAGCAGTCCCGAGGTGCTCAGCGGCCCCGGCGACAGCTGCTGCCCCCAGGCCTGCGTCAAGGCCTCGATGGCATCGCCCACCACGCGGCAGGCCTGGGTGAGCTTGCCGTGCCGGGGCAGGGCCAGCGTCACATGGCGCACCAGGCCGGGGTTGACCAGGCGGCTGGCCTGCAGCCGGCCCTGGCGCAGTTCGGCATCGATGGAGTACGGGCCGATCACCGAGTAGAGGCCGGGCGCGTGGGCCACGAGTTCCTTTTGCACGGTCAGCGAGTCGGCCTCGGCCGCCGCCGCGAGCCGAAAGCCGTGGCTGTGCGCGGCCTCATCGAGCGCGTCGCGCCAATGGCTGGGGCGGCGCGGCAGCACCAGCTGCAGGCCGTCGAGCGCGGCGAACTCCGTGGTGGGCGCCAGGGTCAAGGGATCGCCTGGGCGCGACACCAGATAGCTGTGCGCGGTGCTCAGCAGCCGCTCGTCGCCGCCGGCCGGGCGCGCGAAGCGAAAGAGGATGGCCAGGTCCACGGCGCCGCTGTCCAGCAGCGCGTCGAGCTCCGTGCCCTGGGCCTCGGTGATGTTCAGGCGTATGCCGGGGTGCTCGCGCTGCAGCCAGTCGAACACATGCGTCATCAGCGGGTGCGCGGCCGAGGGCACGATGCCCAGCCGCACCTCGCCCCATAGCTGGCCTGCGTCCGCACGCAGCGTTTCCTGCAATTGCTCGGTTTCCTGCAGCCAGCTGCGCAGCCGCAGCGCGGCCCGCGCGCCCAGCGGCGTCAGCGTGACGCCCCGGCCCGTGCGCCGCAGCAAGGGGCCGCCCAGAGACGCTTCGAATTCGCTGATCTGCCGGCTGATGTGCGACTGCACGGTGTGCCGCCGTGCCGCGACCTTGCTGATGCTGCCGGCTTCGGAGACCTCGAGGAAGAGCTTGACGCTGGGCAGGTGCATGGTGGTTACCCGGTTGAGGTATGCCTGATGAGGCAATTCTGAAAGCCTGAAATTCTATCTATCCAGATATCAACGGGATTTCTACAGTGCAGTCATGCCTTGCCAGCGGCCTTGCCCTGGCAGGTTTTCCAGACACCGAACCTAAGGAAAATCCGTTGAAACTCGCCAGCTTCATCCATGCCGGACAGCCCCGCTACGGGCAGGTTCTGGCCGAGCGCTTCCTGCTGCCGCCCGCCGACTTTCTCGCCCGCCATCCCGACCTGCTGTCCGTGCTGCGCGCACAGGCGCTGGGCGAGCTGGAGCAGGCCCTGCAGGCCGGCGCCGTGCCCGTCGATGCGGCGCAGACCCAGGCGCTGCCCGTCATCCCCAACCCCGGCAAGCTCATCTGCGTGGGCCTGAACTACAAGACCCATGTGGCCGAGACGCGGCGCGCCGACAGCGAGCACCCGTCGCTGTTCCTGCGCTTCAACGACAGCCTGGCCGCCGATGGCGACGAGCTGCTGCGCCCGGCCTTTTCGGAGCGTTTCGACTGGGAGGGCGAGCTGGCCTTCGTCATCGGCCGGGGCGGGCGCCACATTGCAAAGGAAGATGCCTTCGACCACATCGCCGGCTATGCCTGCTTCAACGATGTGAGCGTGCGCGACTGGCAGCGCCATACGCACCAGTTCACGCCCGGCAAGAACTTTCCCGGCACGGCGCCCTTCGGCCCCTGGCTGGTCACGCGCGACGAGGTGGCCGACGTGCGCAGCCTGGCGCTGCAGACCCGCCTGAACGGCAGCGTGATGCAGCAGGCCAGCCTGGGCGACCTGATCTTCGACATCCCCACCATCGTGGCCTATGTGTCGCGCTTCACGCCGCTGTCGCCCGGCGACGTGATCGCCACGGGCACGCCGGGCGGCGTGGGCGACCGCCGCGAGCCGCCTCTGTACATGAAGCATGGCGATGTGGTCGAGGTCGAGATCACTGGCCTGGGCGTGCTGCGCAACCGTATCGGCACTGATAGCGCTGCCGTCTGACTCCGGAGAAATTCATGGATAACCAACAAGCGATTTCGCAGCGGCCCCGGCTGCGCATTGCCGTCGATATCGGCGGCACCTTCACCGACATGGCGGCGTTCGACGAGGCCAGCGGCCGGCTGCTGTTCGGCAAGGCCCTGTCCACACATGGCGAGCTGGTCAACGGCATCCAGGCCACGATAGACAGCGCGGGCATCGACTGGCGCGACGGCCATCTGTTCCTGCACGGCTCCACCATTGCCATCAACACGCTGCTGGAGCGCAATGGCGCCCACACCGCGCTGCTGATCACCGAGGGCTTCCGCGACATCTACGAGATCGGCCGCGTGAACCGGCCCGATGCCTACAACCTGTTCTTCAACAAGCACCAGCCGCTGGTGCGGCGCTCGCTGCGCCATGAGGTGTCCGAGCGCCTGCGCGCTGACGGCAGCCTGCACAAGCCGCTGGACGAGGCGGCCGTGCGCGAGCTGGCCCGCGAGCTGGCAGGGCAGGGCGTGGAGGCCGTGGCCGTGCTGCTGCTGCACTCCTACCGCAACCCGGCGCACGAGCAGCGCGTCAAGCAGATCCTGCAGGAAGAGATGCCGGGCGCCTTCGTCTGCGCCTCGCACGAGCTGTCGCAGGAGTACCGCGAGTTCGAGCGCGTGTCCACCGCCGTGGCCAATGCCTATGTGGGGCCGCGCGTGTCGCAGTACCTGGGTCAGCTGGAGAACCACCTTGGCGGCAAGGGCTTCGAGGGCGATTTCTACATCGTGCAGTCCACGGGCGGATTGTTCCCGGTCGAGCATGCCAAGGTGGGCTGCGTGCGCATGCTCGAATCGGGTCCGGCGGCCGGCGTGATCGGCGCCCAGGCCATCTGTGCGCAATTGGGCATGGGCGATGCCATCGCCTTCGACATGGGCGGCACCACGGCCAAGGCCGGCGTGATCAGCGAAGGCCGGCCGCTGACCACGGGCTCGGCGCTGATCGGCGGCTACGAGCAGGCCCTGCCGATACAGATCCCGATGATGGACATCCACGAAGTGGGCACGGGCGGCGGCTCCATCGCCCGCGTGGAGACGGGCAACGCGCTGCGCGTGGGCCCGCAGAGCGCCGGCTCCATCCCCGGCCCCGTGGCCTATGGCCGTGGCGGGCTGGAGCCCACGGTGACCGACGCCAACCTGGTGCTGGGCCGGCTGGACGCGGAGCATTTCCTGGGCGGCGAGCTGCAGCTGGACATGGACGCCTGCCAGCGCCAGATGGCCGAGCGCGTGGCAACCCCGCTGGGCCTGGAGCCCACCGAGGCGGCCGACGGCATCCTGCGCATCGCCGTGACGCAGATGTCGCATGCCGTCAAGGCCGTGACCACCGAGCGCGGCCTGGACGCGGGCAGCTTCACCATGGTCGTCTACGGCGGCGCGGGTCCGCTGCACGCCTCGGCCATTGCGCGCGAGATCGGCATCCGCAAGGTGCTGATTCCCTATGCGCCCGGCTATTTCTCGGCCTACGGAATGCTGTTCTCCGACCTGCGCTACGACTACGTGCGCTCGGTGTTCCGCAAGCTGGGCGAGGTGTCCTTCGAGGAGATCGAGGCCGCCTACCAGAGCATGGAGGACGAGGGCCGCGCCGCGCTGGCGCAGTCCGGCATCGCGCCGGACGGCATCGTGATCGAGCGCGCCGCCGACATGCGCTACGTGGGCCAGGAGCATGCGGTGACCGTGGACCTGCCCATGGCCTTCTTCGAGGGCAGGGACCGCTCGGCCATCAAGCGCCAGTTCGACGAGCTGCACAAGGTGCGCTACGGCACCTCGGCCCCGCAGGAGCCGGCCGACCTCGTGAGCCTGCGCGTCACCGTGCTGGGCACGATGAAGAAACCGCCCCGGCACAGCGTGGAGCGCGGCAGTGCCGAGCCCAGCCGTGCCTCCGTGCGCACGGTCAAGCCCGTCTATTTCCGCTCCAGCGGCTGGGTGGACACGCCGGTGCATCTGCGCGAGCGCCTGCTGGCGGGCAACGAGATCGCGGGGCCCGCGCTGATCGAGGAACACGCATCCACCACCGTCGTGCAGCCCGGCGACCGGCTGCGCGTGGACGAACTGGGCAATCTGCAAATCGACATCGGGAGCGACCGCACATGAACCACCCCACTGACTCCAGGCCCGTCGATCCGGTCACCGTCGAGATCATCCGCAACGGCCTGTACGCCGTCACGGAGGAGATGAAGACCAACCTGACGCGCACGGCCTACAACCTCATCATCTACGAGGCGCTGGACTTCACGGTCGGCCTGTTCACGCGCGAGGGCGACACGGTGTCCATCGGCCTGGGCCTGCCCATGTTCATCCGCGGCATGTCGGAGACGGTCAAGGCCAAGATCCGCCACTTCGGCTACGAGAACATCCTGCCCGGCGACATCCTGGTCACCAACGATGCCTACACCACCGGCAGCCACCTGAACCACTTCACGTTCACCATGCCGGTGTTCCATGAGGGCCGGCTCGAAGGCTTCACCTGCTGCATGGCCCACTGGCTGGACGTGGGCGGCACGCTGGGCAACGTCACCACGGACATCTTCAGCGAGGGGATACAGATCCCCATCATGAAGTACCAGCGCCAGGGCGAGGTCAACCAGGACCTGATCGACATCATCGCGATGAACGTGCGCCTGGCCGAGCGGGCCCTGGGCGATCTGCGCGCGCAGATCACGGCCATCACCACGGGCGAGCGCCGCTATGTGGAACTGCTGCAGCGCTATGGCGTGGATGCGGTCAACGGCGCCATCGCGCAGATCATGGATTCCAGCGAGGCCGTGGCGCGCAAGAACACGCTGTCGATTCCCGATGGCGTGTACGAGGCCGAGTCCTTCATGGACGACGACGGGCTGGACATCGGCAAGCGCATTCCCATCCGCGTCAAGGTCACGGTGCAGGGAGACGAGATGACGGTGGACCTGTCGGATGTCTCCAAGCAGGTGCGCGGCTTCTACAACTCCGGCTTCACCACGGGCATCGCCTGCGCGCAGGTGGCCTACAAATGCCTCACCACGCCGACCGACTACCCGGTCAACGACGGGAGCTTCCGGCCGCTCAAGGTGATCATGCCCATGGGCACGGTGATCAGCGCCGAGAGGCCGTATCCCATGCGCGTGTGGATGACCTTCCCCATGACGGTGATCGACACCATCTTCAAGGCCCTGGCGCCGGCGATTCCCGACCGCTCCATCGCGGGCCACCATGCGGACCTGGTGTTTCCCAACATCCATGGCATCTCGCCCGAGGACGGGCGGCTGTTCATCGTCGGCATCGGCCCGCTGGGCGGCGGCTGGGGCGCCAAGAGCCGTGAGGACGGCGTGTCCGTCACCGTCTGCATCAATGACGGCGACACCCACAACAGCCCCACCGAGCAGCTCGAGGCCAAGTACCCGGTGCTGGTGGAGAAGTACGAGATCCGCCAGGACTCGGCCGGCGCGGGCCAGTACCGGGGCGGCCTGGGCGCGGAGATGGTGGTGCAGGCGCTGTCGCCCTTCACCGTCACCACGCGCATCGACCGCGTGCACTGCAAGCCCTGGGGCCTGGAGGGCGGCGGCGACGCCATGGGCAACGGCCTGGCCGTGCGCCACAAGGGCGAGTGGAAGACCGACCATGCCAACGCCAAGATCTTCAACGTGCGCCTGGAACGCGGCGATGCCTACCGCATGCTGTCGGGCGGCGGTGGGGGCTTTGGCGACCCGCTGGCGCGCGAACTGGACAAGGTGGCCGAGGACGTGCGCGAAGGCTATGTGAGCGCCCAGGTGGCCCGCGAGGTCTACCGCGTGGCGCTGGATGGCCAGGGACAGGTGGACCACGAGGGCACGCAGGCGCTGCGCAGCGGCAGGTCTCCGTCGGCCGCAACGGCAACCTCAGCCGTGGCCTGGGACGGGCAGTGAGCACGGCCATGGCCTCCGACCACGCCCTGCAGGCCGGCCGGCTCTGGGACCTGTGGTGCGCCCTGGCGCTGCGCCATGTCGCGCTGGGCGGTGCCTGCGCCTGCGGGGCGGGCGGCATCAGCCTGCGGCTGGAGGACTTCGAGCTGGATATCGTGGACTACCTGCAGGACGGGGGCGAGCGCTGCGAGCAGCCCGAGGTGGCGGCCTGGTTCCGTGCCCGGCCCGCAGCCGGGCAGGGTGCGCAGCCGCTGCGCGCCCTGCTCGATGCGCTGGGCTCGGACGAGGTGCCGCAGGCCGTGGCGCAGTGGGCGCTGGCGCGGCTGGAGCGCACGCTGCGCTCGTTCGCCGAGGTGCATGGTGGGGTGGCGTCATGAGCGGGCATTTCTCCAGCCTGCTGGCCCTGCCCGAAGCGGCGGGCCAGCGCATTCCGGTCACCGTGCTCACGGGCTTTCTGGGCAGCGGCAAGACCACGCTGCTCAACCGGCTGCTGGCGCTGCCGGACCTGCACGGGACGGCCGTCATCGTCAACGAGTTTGGTGCGGTCGGCATCGACCAGGACCTGACCAGCCTGGCCTGCGAGGACACGGTGCTGCTGGCCAATGGCTGCCTGTGCTGCAGCGTGCGCGGCGATCTGGTGGAGGCGCTGGAGCGCCTGGCCCTGCGCGAACAGGGCGCGCCGCGCCGCGTGCTGATCGAAACCAGCGGCCTGGCGGACCCGGGGCCGATACTGCGCTCCTTCCTGGGCGAGCCCGCCGTGCGGGCGCGCTATGCGCTGGCCGGCGTGGCCTGCACGGTCGATGCCGTGCTGGGCAGCGCCACGCTGGCAGGCTATCCCGAAGCCGTGCGGCAACTGGCCGTGGCCGACCTGGTGCTGCTGACCAAGACAGATTTGCTGGGCGGCGCACAGCCCGCTGCGCAACTGCTGGCCCAGGTGCAGGCCATCAACGGCGAGGCGCCGCCAGGCATGGACCCCGCCCACCATGTGGCGCTGCTGCAGCGGCTGATGTCGGAAGGCGCGACGGGGCAGGAGGACGCCGCTGCGGGCATGCTCCAGGCACCCGGCTACCGGGCCATGGCTCCGGTGACAGCTCCGGTGACAGCGCCGGCAGGCGCGCACCGCGACGGCATCTCGTCCTTTGTGCTGCAGCGCGACGAGCCCCTGCCCGCGCAGGCGTTCGGCGAATGGATGGACTGGGTCACGGCCATGCGCGGCGATGACCTGCTGCGCGTCAAAGGCATCGTGCACCTGCAGGAGCACCCGGACCAGCCCCTGGTCATCCATGGCGTGCAGCACCTGTTCGCCCCGCCGCAGACGCTGCCCCGCTGGCCGGGTGCCGATCGGCGCACGCGCATCGTCTTCATCACGCGGGGGCTGGATGCCCAGGCCCTGGACGACACGCTGAGCGTGCTGGTGCGCAGGCACAGGCGGCGCGCGCCGAATCAGGACCCGGGCTGAGCCACGCAACGGCCGGCCCATTTTCAAAAGAAACAGGAGACAAAGCATGAAAACTCTGACACGGCTGAAGGGGCCGGTGCTGGGCGCCTTACTGGGTGCGCTGGCTGCCTTGCCCATCGCCAGCATGGCCTCGTCCAGTGCGCCCGCCGCCTTTCCCGAGCCGGGCAAGATGGTCAAGGTCATCGTCCCGTTCGTGGCGGGCGGCGGCGTGGACAGCGCGGCGCGCCTGTTTGACGAGCAGTTGCGCAAGCAGCTGGGCACGACGGTCATCGTCGAGAACCGCGTGGGCGGCAGCGGCGTGGTGGGCGGCCGTGCGGTGCTGGCGGCTGCCCCCGATGGCTACACCCTGCTGTTCTCGGCCGCCACGCATGTGCTGGCCAAGCAGGTATTGGCCCATCCGCCCTATGACCCGCAGACCGACTTTGTCCCCGTGGCGCGCGTGGGCGAGGCGCCGCTGATGCTGGTGATATCGCCGCAGCTGCCCCATAGCAAGCTGGGCGAGGTGCTGGCCGCAGGCGCCAAGAGCACGTGGACGGCGGCCATTCCCGCCGTGGGCGCACCCAGCCACCTGGCCACGCTACTGCTGGCCCAGCAGGGCCGCATGCGCCTCGAGTACGTGCCCTACAAGGGCACGCAACCCGCCCTGGTCGATGTGGGCGGCGGCCATGTGGACCTGCTGCTCGACTCCATGGTCTCCGTGCTGCCGCTGGCCAAGGCCGGCAAGGTGCGGCCGATTGCCATCACCTCCGGCAAGCGCAGCCCGCTGGCGCCCGAGGTGCCCACCATGCAGGAAAGCGGCCTGCCGCGGTTTGCCTACACCTCCTGGTACGGACTGTGGGCGCCCAAGGACACGCCTGCCGACCGGGTGCAGCGGCTGAACCAGGCCTCCAACGCGGCAGTGGCCGAGCTGGCCAGGTCCGGCGCCTTCGCGAGCCTGGGCATCGACACGGTTTCGGAGAGCACCGAGCAGTTCAAGCGCTTCATCGCCGCCGATGTGGCGCAGAGCGCCGCGCTGCTCAAGGGCGCGGGCTTCAAGCCCGAGTAGCCGGGCAGACACCGGCACACGCCCGAGAAAAAGCAAAGAGCAAAGAGCAAAAGCAAAGCAAAAAATCACAAGGAGACAACATGCAGGTTTTCATACGCCAGGCCCTGGCCGCCTCGCTGGGGCTGGCCGCCGCGCATGCGGGCGCGCAGTCCTCGGTATCGATCTCGGGCACCGTCGATGTGAGCGTCAGGCAGGTGCGCAACCAGGGCCTGGGCACGGTCACCTCGCAGGCCAGCGGCGCCAACTCCACCAGCAAGCTGGTATTGCGGGGGCAGGAGGACCTGGGCGACGGCCTGAGCGCGGGCTTCTACCTGGACGGCAGCCTGCTGGCCGACACCGGCGCCATGGGCGCCAGCGGCCCGTTCTGGGACCGGCGCTCCACGGTCAGCCTGGCCTCGCGCCAATGGGGCGAGCTGCGGCTGGGGCGGGACTGGGTGCCCACGCACCTGGTGTGGAGCGGCTTCGATCCGTTTGCCACGCTGGGCATCGGCAGCGCCAATGGCTTTCGCTCATTCACGGCTTCCCGCGCGCTGGGCCAGGCCTTCGGCACGGCGCCGGAGTCGCAGGCGGCCAATCCCACGCTGCGCGTGAGCAATGCGGTGGAGTATTTCCTGCCGGCCGGCCTGGGCGGGCTGCAGGGCGTGTCCGGCAGCCTGATCGCCACCTTGGGCGAGAAGGGCGCCACGGCGGCAGGCCAGACGCGCGGCAACGGCTTTCGGTTGGGCTGGGCGGGCGCGGGCTGGAACGTGGCGGGCGCGCAGTTCACCACGCGCAACACCCTGAGCGGCATCCATTTCAAGGACCAGAGCTACGGTGTCTCCTACGACTTCGGCTGGCTCAAGGCCAGCCTGGCCCAGCGCCGCTGGGTGCATGGCGTGGACCGCACGGTCAACACCCTGGTGGGCATGAGCGTTCCCGTGGGCAGCGGCGTGGTCAAGCTCAGCTACGTCAAGGCCGACCAGAAGGGCGCGACGGCGGCGCAAAGCGCCAGCGATGCCGACCTGTGGGCGCTGGGCTATGTGCACTCGCTGTCGCGGCGCACGGCGCTGTACGCGCATGCGGCCCGCATGTCCAACCGCAATGGGGCGGCCTTCGCCATTGCCGGGGGTGCGGCAGTCAGCGGCAATCCGGCCGCGGCCAATTACTTTGGCGGGCGCGCCTCCACGGCCTTCGAGCTGGGCATCCGGCACGACTTCTGACGGGCAGCGTGGGCGGCGTGCGCGCTGGTTCGTGGTCATTGCTGCACCCCATGCAGCAGTGAACTGCACGCCGGCCTATTGCTGCCCTCAATCGCTTCTTCTACGCTGCACCCATTTCACGGAGCAGCGAGATGAATCCATTGATCAAGGTCCGCATGGACGCCGCAGGCACCCCCGACGCCATGCGCCTGGAGCCGGTCGAGGTGCAGGCGCCCGGCCCCGGCCAGGTCTGGCTGGAGCAGACGGCCATCGGCGTGAACCCGCTGGACGTGAGCCAGCGCAAGGGCGCTGTCGCCATCGCCTTTCCCTCGGGCCTGGGGCTGGAGGGCGCGGGGCGGGTGGCCGCCGTGGGCGAGGGCGTGACGAATGTGGCCGTGGGCGAGCGCGTGGGCTACGCCACGGGGCCGCTGGGCGCCTATGCCAGCGCCCGCCTGTATCCGGCCGAGCGCCTGGTGAAGCTGCCCGATGCGCTGCCTGACGACGCGGCGGCGGCCGTGCTGTTCAAGGGCATCACGGCGCAGTACCTGCTCAAGACCACCCATGCCGTGGGCCCCGGCAGCCGCATCGTGATCTATGGCGCCGCCGGTGCGCTGGGCCAGTTGATGTGCGCCTGGGCCAGGCACCTGGGCGCCCTGGTGATCGGCGTGGTGTCCAAGGCGGCCAGCGTGGAGCGCGCGCGGGCGGCCGGCTGCGACGAGGTCTTCGTGTTCGATGCGGCCACGCTGCCGGGCCAGGTGCTGCAGGCCACCGGGGGCCTGAAGGCCGACGTGGTCTACGACCCCATCGGCCGCACGACGCTGGGCGCCTCGCTGGACTGCCTGCGCCCGCGCGGCCTGCTGGTGTCCTTCGGCGCGACCTCCGGCCTGCCCGATCCCATCTCGGTGGCCACGCTCAATGCCAAGGGCTCGCTGTTCCTCACGCGCCCCTCGCTGGCCGCGCACACGGCCACGGCGGCCGAGTACCAGGAGCGCGCACGGGACGTGCTGGCCGCCGTGGCGGCCGGCATCATCGTGCCAAGCGTCTGGCGCCGGTATGCGCTGGCGGAGGTGGCGCAGGCGCATGGCGATCTGGAGCAGGGACGCTCCCAAGGTGCGATCATCCTGACCCCATGAACCTTCTGGACAGCCAGCACGCCGATGAACTGGCGGCCCTGGTGGCGCTGCATGAACAAGGCTCCTTCGCTGCGGCGGGGCGGGCCTTGCTGCGCCATCCGTCCGTGCTGTCCAAACGCCTGAACGCGCTGGAGACCCGTCTGGGCGTGCGGCTGGTGGAGCGCAGCACACGCCATCTGCACCTGACCGACGAGGGCCTGCGCCTGGTGGACAAGGTGCGCCAGGCGGCCGGCCTGATTGCCGATGCCCAGAAGGAGGCCGCCCAGGGCGCCTCGCAGGCGCGGGGCCGGCTGCGGCTGTCGCTGCCGGCAGCGATGGGGAGGCGCTGGCTCAGCCCGCTGCTGGCCGAGTTTGCGCTGGCCCATCCGCAGATCGTGCTGGAGGTGGAGTATGCGGACCGCTTCGTGGACATCGTGGGCGAGCGCTTCGACGCGGCGGTGCGCATAGGCCGGCTGGCGGACAGCCGTCTCGTGGCGCTGCGGCTGGGCGGGCACCAGCGCATTCTGGGCGCCGCGCCCGCCTATCTGCAGGCCCACGGCACGCCGGTGCACCCCGAGGACCTGGCGGCGCACCGCTGCCTGGGCTTCACGGGACTGCAGTCGTTTCCGCAATGGGAGCTGGTGCACGGTGGCGCATCGGGCGATGTGCCTCAGGGCCAGGCCCGGCACACGGTGCTGGTGCGCGGCCCCATGGTCAGCAATGACAGCGAGGCCCTGCTCACGGCCGCCGTCATGGGGGTGGGCATTCTGGCCGGCGGCGACTGGCTGATGAGCGAGCACATGGCCGCAGGCCGGCTGGTGCGGGTGCTGCCGCAATGGCGCCTGGATGGCGCCTCGGGCATCTACTTCGTGCGGCCCTCGGCGGCGTTCAGCAGCGCGGCCATGACGGCGCTGCGCGACTGCCTGGTGCGGTGGTTTGCCACGCGCAGCCCCTGGCGCACGGGGCATGACACACTGGCGCCGCCCCCGCCCTTTTCCGCATCCGCTCCATGACCCAAAGACCCTCGCCGCCCGCCATGGCGGCCGCCTTGCTTCCCTGGCTGTTCGTGCTGCTGTGGAGCACGGGCTTCATCGGCGCCAAGTTCGGCCTGCCCTATGTGGAGCCGCTGACCTTTCTGACGCTGCGCTATGCCATCGTCCTGGTGCTGATGGCGGCGGTGGTCCTGGTGCTGCGCGCGCCCTGGCCACGGTCGGCACGCCAGTGGCTGCACATTGGCGTGTCAGGGCTGTTCGTGCATGGCGTGTACCTGGCCGGCGTGTTCACGGCCATCGCCCATGGCCTGCCTTCGGGCGTGACGGCCCTGGTGGTGGGGCTGCAGCCGCTGATCACTGCGCTGGTGGCCGGCACCTTGCTGGGCGAGTCCGTGCGTCCCCGGCAGTGGGCCGGGCTGGCGCTGGGCTTCACGGGCGTGGCCCTGGTGGTGGCGGGCAAGATCGCCTCGGTGCCGGTCCATGCCCTGCTGGCCATGCTGGTACCGGCCGTGGTGGCGCTGGCCGGCATCACGGCCGGCACGCTGTACCAGAAGCGGTTCTGTCCATCGTTTGATCTGCGCACGGGCTCGGTCATCCAGTACCTGCCCTGCCTGGTGGCGACGGGGGCGCTGGCCCTGGCCACCGAAACCATGCAGGTGCGCTGGAGCGGCGAGTTCCTGTTTGCGCTGGGCTGGCTGGTGCTGGTGCTGTCCGTGGGCGCGGTCAGCCTGCTCAACCTGCTGATACGCCGCGGCGGCGCCGTGCACGTGGCCAGCCTGTTCTACCTGACGCCGCCGGCCACGGCCCTGATCGCCTGGGCCATGTTCGGCGAGACGCTGGGCGGCCTGGCGCTGGCGGGCATGGCCTTGACGGCAGCCGGCGTGTGGCTGGCGCGCCAGGGGCGCTAGCTTGTCCCGCAAGCCGCGGGCAGGGCATGCGCAAAGGCGGGATACTGCGGCACTGTCAGCCCACGAATACCGGATTTCCGCAACATGCCCATCAATGAACTGCGCGCCATCGCCACCTTTGCCAAGGCGGTCGAGCTGGGCAGCCTGCGCCAGGCGGCGCTGTCCCAGGGCGTGAGCCCCCAGGCCGCCAGCCAGGCGGTGGCCCATCTGGAGCAGCACCTGGGCGTGCGCCTGCTGCACCGGACCACGCGCAGCCTGGCGCTGACCGAGGAGGGCCAGCGTTTCCTGCAGGACACCCAGCCGGCGCTGGCCGCGCTGGACCGCGCACTGAACCTGGCACGCGACAGCCGCGAGGGCATTGCGGGGCCGTTGCGCATCGTGGGCCCCAAGTCCTGCTTTGCGCCCGTGCTGATGCCGCTGCTCGATGAGTTCTGCCGCCTGCACCCGGGCATCGTCCCCGATGTGCGGCTGGACGACGGCATAGGCAACTGGGTGCTGGACCGGGTCGATGCGGGGTTTCGCATCGGCGCCTCGCCCGATGAAAGCGTGATCGGGCGGCGGCTGTTTCCCGTGCAGCTCATCGTCTGCGCGGCGCCGCAGTACCTGCTGCGCCATGGCGTGCCCCGGTCGCTGGACGAGCTGGCCGCGCACCGCTGCAGCATGTTCCGCCATGCGGCCACGGACACGGTGATGCCCTGGTACCTGCCGGTCGATGGCGAACTCACGCACCGCTACCTGCAGCCGGCCCTGTCCACCAACGATGCCGAGCTGGAGCTGCATGCCGTGCTGGCCGGCCAGGTGCTGGGCCAGCTGTCCAACATCTGCGCGGCCGCGCACATCCGCGCGGGGCGCCTGGTGCCCGTGCTGCTGGAGCATGTCAGCGAGCACATCGGCCTGCATGTCTACTACGGCAGCCGCGACGCGCTGCCCCGGCGCGTGCGTGCCTTCATCGACCTGGCCGTGCAGCGGCTGCAGGACTGCCCGGACTATCTGCTGACCATGGAAGAACTGGAAAGGGCGGCGGCCGCAGGTGCCGCCGCCCTTTCCGGGGGCTGACCGGGATCAGGTCCGGCCGTTCAGGCCAGATCGATCACGCCAGCTCGATCACGCCAGGTCGAACGGCAGCTTGCGCACGGGCTTGCCCGTGAGCTGCGCCACGGCGTTGGCGAAGGCCGGTGCCAGCGGCGGCAGGCCGGGCTCGCCCATGCCCGTCGGCGGCTCGGCGCTGGGCACGACGTGGACGGCGATCTCGGGCATGTCGGTGATGCGCGGCACGGCGAAGTCGCCGAAGTTGCTCTGCTCCACCACGCCGTCCTTGAGCGTGATCGCCGCGCCGGGCAGGCACATGGACAGGCCCATCAGCGCTGCGCCCTGCACCTGCGCCTCGATGGTGCGCGGGTTCACGGCCAGGTTGCAGTGCACGCCGGCCGTGGCCTTGTGCAGCACCGGGCGGCCGTCCTTGACCGAGGCCTCCACCACATAGGCCACCACCGTGTCGAAGGACTCGTGCACGGCCACGCCCCACGCCCGGCCCGCGCGCAACTGGCGCTTGCCGTAGCCGCTCTTGTCCACGGCCAGCTGCAGGGCCAGGCGATGGCGCGGGTGCTTGTCGCCGAACATCTGCATGCGGTATGCGACGGGGTCCTGGCGGCTGCTGCGCGCGATCTCGTCGATCAGCGTTTCCATGACGAAGGCCGTGTGGGTCGATCCCACGCTGCGCCACCACAGCACGGGCACGTTGACCTTGGGGTGGTGCACGGTCAGGCGCATGGGCAGCGGATAGGGCTCGCGCATGCCCTCCACGGCCGTGGCGTCGATGCCGTTCTTGATCATGCCGCCCTCGAACATGGTGCCCGCCGTGATGGACTGGCCCACGATGGCATGGTCCCAGGCCAGCACCTTGCCGCGTTCGTCGAAGCCGATCCTGGCGCGGTGCAGGTGCATGGGGCGGTAGTAGCCGCCCTTGATGTCGTCCTCGCGGCTCCAGACCATGCGCACGGGGGCGCTCAGGCCGGCGCGGCGCGCGGCCAGCGCCACCTGGCAGGCCTCGACCACATAGTCGCTGGTGCCCACGCCCCGGCGGCCAAAGCCGCCGCCGGCCATCTGCACGTGCACGCGCACCTGCTCGGGCTTGAGGCCCAGCACGCGCGCGGCGGCCATGCCGTCCACGCCCGCGAACTGCGTGCCCAGGTAGAGGTCGGCTCCGGCCTCGCCGGTCTCGCCCATCTGCACCGTGCAGTTGAGCGGCTCCATGGGCGCATGGGCCAGGTAGGGGAAGCTGAACTCGGCCTCGATATGGCGCGGCGCCTTGTCCAGCGCCGAGATGTCGGTGTCGAAGTGGCGCGCGCCGGGCTGCGCGGCCAGCTCGCGGTACTGGGCCAGCTGGCGTTCGCTGTCCACCTTCTCCACGGCGTCGGTGTTCCATTGCGCCTTGAGCGCCTCGCGGCCCTTGCGCGCAGGCCAGTAGCCGGTGGCGATCACGGCCACGCCTTCGCCGCCGCCGTCCACGGGCACGCGCAGCACGGCCTTGACGCCGGGCACGGCACGCGCCGCAGCGTCGTCCAGCGAGGCCAGCTGTGCCTTGAACACGGGCGGGTGTGCAATCACCGCCGTCAGCTGGCCCGGCAGGTGCATGTCGATGCCGAAGCTTTGCTGGCCGCTGCTCTTGGCCCGGGCGTCGATGCGGCCCGTGGGCTTGCCGATCAGCCGGAAGTCCTTGGGATTCTTCAGCACGACGGTGGCCGGCACGGGCTGGGCCATGGCGGCCTGGGCCAGCTCGCCATACGACAGCTTCTTGCCATTGGGGCCGAGCACGAAGCCCTCGCGCGTGCGCAGCGTGGCGGCGTCCACCTTCCACTGCTCGGCGGCGGCGGCCACCAGCATGGCGCGCGCACGGGCGCCCAGCTCGCGGTACTGGGTGTAGCTGTGCTTGAGGGCGGTGGAGCCGCCCGTCATCTGGATGCCGTAGCGCGGATCGGCATAGGCCGCATCGTTGCCGCCCAGGCGTGCGCGGACCTTGCTCCAGTCGGCGTCCAGCTCCTCGGCCAGCACCAGGGGCAGGGCGGTGTGCACGCCCTGGCCGAACTCCAGGCGGTTGATGGCCACGGTGACTTCGCCGCTGGGCGAGATCTCCACGAAGGAGGCGGGCTGCTCGGTGGGCTTGAGGCCGGCGGCCTCGCCCTTGCCCGGCGCCTGCGCCATGGCGGGAAACACGCCCAGGGCCAGCGAACCGGCACCGGCGATCTTGAGGAAGCTGCGGCGGGGGATCTGTGCAAGGGCTGGCGCGTCGGCGATGGCGGCAGCGGCCTCGTCACGGTCCAGGATGTGCTGCAGGGCGCGCGGCAGTTCGGCGGGGTTGAAGGTGGTCAGCATGCGGCGTTCTCCGTTCAGCCCAGGGTGCGCGCGGCATCGGCCACGGCCGTGCGGATGCGTGCATAGGTTCCACAGCGGCAGATGTTGCCGGCCATGGCCGCGTCTATCTCCTCGCCGCTGGGCTTCTTGCCCTTGGGCAGCGACTTGAGGAAGGCCGTGGCGCTCATGATCTGCCCGCTCTGGCAGTAGCCGCACTGGGCCACGTCGTGGCGCACCCAGGCATCGCGCACGGCGGTGCCCACGCGGTCGGAGCCCGAGGTCATGGCCTCGATGGTGGTGATCTTCTGGCCCGCGGCCGCCGAGATCGGCGTCACGCAGGAACGTATGGCCTGGCCGTTCATGTGCACCGTGCAGGCGCCGCACAGCGCCGCGCCGCAGCCGAACTTGGTGCCGGTCATCTCCAGCGTGTCGCGCAGGGCCCACAGAATGGGCGTCTCGGGGTCCAGGTCCATGGAAACGGTCTTGCCGTTGATGGTGAGATCGGTCATCGCAGTCTCTCCTTGTTGTGGGTCAGTCAGGCAGGGGTGGGGTCCCCGCAGTAGTGTCGTGCGCAGCTGCGGCCCATGGAAGCCGGGCGCCGTCGAGGCGCGAATATAGAAAGAGGCCTTGCTTGCAACTAGTCCTGATTTGATTGATGCATTGGCAAGTGCAAGTTGCGAATGGGGCGCAAGGGCTTGATCACACAGGAGAGCACCATGTCCAAGGAAACCGTTCACTCGATGGAGCCGCAAGCCGCGTTGTGCGTAGACGTTGCTGATTTAGCCCTGCGCCTCAAGGTCGAGGCCGCCCGTGCTTGCATGCGCGCTGGCCTGGGTCATTCCAATGAGGAAGTTGAGGCCACATTCGCTGCCAGGCGAAAGCAGGTCGCCGCAGATCAGAGAAACAAGGCGTCTGAACGATGAAAAGGAGCAAGTTCGCCCCGAGACGCTGAGGCTGTAGCGCCCCGGACCCAGGATGGCTCGTTCAATGCACAAAACCACCCTTGATGAACCGCACGGGCTCGGCGTCCATGCGTGCAATCAGCGCGCCCAGGCCGTCGGCCACGGCGCCAGCGCCAGCACCGGAGGTGGCCTTGGCCGCCGTGTCCGTGCGGCAGACCAGGTCGTCCTCCGACCAGCCCTGGGCGCCCGGACGCGATAGCGCGCGCAGCCAGCCGCTGCGGTCGCCCAGCCATTGCATGCCCTGCAGCTGCTCCGAGCCGCTGAGCAGGGCCATGGCCTGCCAGGCGCGCGGGTCGTTGACGGTGCAGTCCAGGGCGCTGGCGGCGCGGTTGCCGCCATCGGGTGACAGCTGCAGGCTGACCAGGCGCGGGTCTTCCTGCACCGGGCCGCTGCCTGCCACCACCCTCAGCCGCTGCTGGCGGCTTTGCCAGGTGCTCAGGCGGCGTGCGGGCTGGCCTGCGCACTGCACGGCCATGTCGGGAAGTCCCACGGGATAGGGCCAGCTGCCGGCGATCTGCAGCATCTGGCCTGCGGCGCGAGCCTTCATGAAGTCGATCAGGGCCCAGGCGTCGTCGCTGGACAGCCGGTCGGCCTGGCCGTGTGCCCGTGCGCCGTCGCCAGACTCCACGGGGCGGCGGTCATGAAGAATGGCCCAGAGCAATTCCCCATCGGCGCGGCGCCACAGCAGCGGGCTGGTGAAGTTGGGGGGCCAGACCGGCTGGCTGGCGGCCAGCGGGCCGTGGCCCCGGCCATCGGCACCGTGGCAGGCCGTGCAGTGCTGGGCATAGACCGCGCTGCCGCGCGCAATGCTCTCCACGCTGAAGCCCGTGGGCGAGGCATGGAAGCTGGTGGCATGCGCGGGCACCAGGATCAGGTCGGCACGCGGCCAGGGGGCCAGCAGCAGGGCGAGCGCGGCCAGCGCGGTCAGCACCAGGGCCGGCAGGCGGATGCGGCGCAGCACCAGGACCAGCGCCAGGGCCAGCACCAGCAAAACGATGGCGGTGACCACGGCCGCCAGCGACCACAGCAGGCCCCGGGCCTGGCCCAGGTCGATCACCAGGTTTTCGCCGGACAGGCGCAGGGCCCAGGGCCAGGCGGGCTGCCCATCCACCGTGCCGGCCAGGCCCAGGCCGTGCAGCAGCTGCAGCAGGCCGACCTGGGCCTGCTGCATGGCGCCGATCAAGGGGTTGAGCCAGTCGGGGGAGTCGCTGCGTTGCATCGGAGGCGGGCGCTACCAGGTCTGGTCCAGGCCCAGGTGGCGCAGGGCCTCGTGGCGCAGCTCGGACAGGCGGGCGTGGCCGCGCTGGCGCGGGTAGGGCAGGTCCACATCGATCTCGGCCACGATGCGGGCGGGCCGCTGGCTGAAGACCAGCACGCGGTGGGCCAGGAAGAGGGCCTCTTCCACATCGTGGGTGACCAGCAGCACGGAAAAGCCTGCGCGCTGCCAGATCTTGAGGATCTCGCTTTGCATGGCCAGCCGTGTCAGCGAGTCGAGCTTGCCCAGCGGCTCGTCCAGGATCAGCAGGCGCGGGTCGTTGACCAGCGCGCGCGCCAGAGCCGCGCGCTGGGCCATGCCGCCCGACAGCTGGTGGGGATGGCTGTCCGCGAAATCCTCCAGCCCAACCAGGCGCAGGGCCTCGTCGATGCGGTGGGCCTGGCTGTCCAGCAGGCCGCGCGCCTGCAGGCCCAGGGCCACGTTGCCGCGCACCGTGCGCCAGGGAAACAGCGTGGGGTCCTGGAAGACGACGATGCGCGAGGGATCGGGCTCGGTGATGGCCGTGCCGTCCTGCGCGACGGCGCCGGCCGTGGGCGCGTCCAGCCCGGCCACCAGGCGCAGCAGCGTGGACTTGCCGCAGCCGCTGGGGCCCAGCAGGGCGACGAACTCGCCGGGCCGCACCTGCAGGCTGACCTCGTCGAGCACCTGCAGCGCGCCCTGCCCCTGGCCGAACCAGTGGCTGACGGCCTGCACATCGATGGCCGCGCCGGCTAGGGCCGCCCCGGCTAGGGCCGCCCCGGCGATGGCGGGCGTGGCTGCGGCTTTGGCGGCGTGTTCTGCGGCAATCACCATTTGACGGTTCCCTTCTGCCACGACAGCGTGCGGTCGCGCACGGTGAACAGCAGCGTGATCAGGCCCGAGCACAGCACGGCCATGACCAGCAGCGCCGTGTACATGTTGGCGTAGGCTGCCCAGCCCTGGGCCCACTGCAGATACCAGCCCAGGCCGGCCTTCACGCCCATCATCTCGGCCGTGATCAGCACCGAGAACGAGGCGCCCAGCCCCATGAACAGGCCCACGAAGACCTGGGGCAGGGCGGCCGGGATGGCCACGCGCAGCACCAGGAACCAGGGCGATGCGCCCAGCGTGCGCGCCACGTCGTAGTAGCTCTTGCTGACCGAGGCCACGCCCGACCAGGTCAGCACGGCCACCGGAAAGAACGTGGCCAGCGCCACCAGGAACACGGCTGCCGAGTAGCTCGACGGCGCGAAGAAAAAGGCCAGCGGCAGCAGGGCCGAGGCCGGCACCGGCCCCAGGAAGCGCAGCAGCGGATGCACCCAGTAGCCCGCGATGCGCGACCAGCCTATCCACACGCCCGTGAGAAAGCCGATCACCGCGCCGAACACGATGCCGTTGAGCAGCAGCCGCAGCGAATACAGCGTGGACAGGCCCAGGCGCTGCCAGTCCTCATGGACCACGTCGATCAGGCTTTGCGGCGGTGCGAAGAACGGCGGCGGCAGCGCGCCGAGCTTGGCCGTCAGCGTCTCCCACAGCGCCAGCAGCAGCGGCGCGGCCACCAGCCAGGCACCGGCCGGGCGCAGCCAGCGGTCGATGCGCTGTGCTGCCCGTACGGGTCGCACAGGCAGCACGGCCGAGGCCAGCAGCAAAAGGGCCACGACCAGGGCGGCAATGCCGAATTCCTGCGTGAATGCCCATTCGCTGAAGCCGATCTCCTTGTTGGGCCACAGCAGGGTCAGCATGCCCAGGCCGGCCCAGGCGGCGGCGGCCAGCAGGCCGGTGCGCCAGGGGCCTGCCTTGCGCGTGCCCTGCGCCTGTTCCCGCTCCAGGCCGGGTGCGGCATCCGTGGCGCCCAGGCGCCAGCGTGGTCTTGCGGTGCTCATGCGAGGACGTCCAGCGTGATGTGGCTGGCAAAGCGGCCAGGGTCGGTCTGCTTCTTGAGCACGCCGGCCGTGCGGAAGTCGGCCGCAAAGGCCTGGACCTCGTCGCGCAGCGGCTTGCCGTGCGGATGGTGCTTGAAGGTCAGCTCGGCCAGCAGGCGCTGCAGGTCCTCGACGGGCACCTTGGGCGAGTACTTGGCAAAGATCTTCGCTGTTTCATTGGGGTTCTCGGCGATGTAGTCCGAGGCCTGGGTCAGCGCGCGCACCACGCTGGCCGCTGCGGGCTTGTTGGCCCGGGCGAACTTTGCGCCTGCGCCGATCACGCAGCAAATGCTTTCGGCGTACTCGTTCTTGGCGCTGTTGCCCAGTTCGAGGAAGGTGCCGGGGTTGCGTTTCTCGATCAGGTAGAGATTGGGGTCGCCGTCGGCAATGGCCTGGATCTCGCCCTTCTTGGCGGCCACATCGAGCAGGTCGGCCGGGTAGACGCGCCATTCGATATCCTTGTCCACATCCAGGCCGCGCTTGGCCAGGTGGATGGAATAGAACTGCTTGGCCGGGCTGTTGAGATCGGCCACGCCGATGGTCTTGCCCTTGAGCGTGCTGGGGTCCAGCGTGACGCCGGCCGACTTCAGGCCCACCAGGCGCAGGCAGCCGCCGTGCACGCTGCCGATGAGCTTGACATCCAGCCCCGCCTCCAGCGGCTTGATCCAGCGGTGGATCAGGCCCGCGCCCGCATCGGCCTTGCCCGTGGCCAGCGCCTCCAGCAACTGGTCGGCCGAGCCGCCCCAGTTCAGCAGTTCCACGTCCAGGCCGTTGCGCTCGAAGAATCCGCGCTCCAGCGCCACGGGAATGGGCGAATGGCAGAAGCTGGCCTGGCTCCAGGCAAAGGTGATCTTCTGACGCGGCTGCGCCCCGGCGCGGCCGCTGAACCAGGCGGCCGAGCCCAGCGCGCCGGCTGCGGCGCCGGCGCGGATCAGGGTGCGGCGCGAGAGCGAGGGCTCGGTCGCCTCGGGAGCATCGAGCGCCCCGAAAGCACCGCAATCGGCGCCATGGGCGCAGCGGCTGTCCTGGGTTCTGTCGATCTCGGTCTGGGTCTTGCGGGTCATGGAACTCCCTCCAAAGCAGTTTCGGGACTGCCGATGCTGTCCGCTGGGTGCCGTGTTTCCAACGACGCAAAACGCGCATCCATATGTGCGTGGCAACTAGGAAGGGCGCGGCCCGGCGACATGCGCAAACCGAATAAGCGAACGCGTTTTTCTTCGTAGTGCGCAGGGCGCGGGCTTCGAATAATGGGCTGCATCGACCACTCATACGGAGTCCATGCATGACCTCAGCGACCGGCACCGAGTCCGCCCCGCACGACGCAGCCAGCGATGCGCTGTGGCAGCAGGACACCCAGGCCTTGCACGCCGGCTACCGGGGGCGCGAGCAGCAGCGCAGCGCGGCCGTGCCCATCTACCAGAGCACCTCCTTCGTGTTCGACAGCGCCCAGCACGGCGCCAACCTGTTCGGCCTGGTGGAGGAGGGCGATGTGTACTCGCGCACGGCCAACCCCACGCTGGCGGTGCTGGAGCAGCGCATTGCGGCTCTCGAAGGCGGCGTGGCCGCGCTGGCCCTGGCCTCGGGCATGGCCGCCATCGATGTGGCGCTGGCCACGCTGGCCAGTGCGGGCGACCATGTGGTCGTGGCCTCGCAGCTGTATGGCGGCACGCACAACTTCATCGCCCATGTGCTGGCCTCGCGCGGCGTGCAGAGCACGGCTGTGGCCAAGGATGATTTCCAGGCGTTGCGCCGGGCGATAGGGCCGCGCACCAAGGCCGTGTTCGTGGAGTCCGTGGGCAATCCATCGGGCGGCATTGCCGACCTGCGCCAGCTGGCCGATATCAGCCATGCGGCCGGCGTGGCCCTGGTGGTGGACAACACCGTGGCTTCCCCGCTGCTGCTGCGGCCCTTCGACTGGGGCGCCGACATCGTCGTGCACTCGGCCACCAAGGCCATCGGCGGACACGGCAATGTGCTGGGCGGGCTGATCGTGGACAGCGGCCGCTTCGACTGGGTGGCGCACGCGGGGCGCTACCCGCAGTTCAGCGCGCCCGAGCCGGCCTACCAGGGCTTTGTCTTCACCGAGAAATTTCCCGACCGCGCCTTCATCGCGCGGGCCCGTGCCGTGCTGCTGCGCAACTGCGGCGCGGCGCTGGCGCCGCACAGCGCCTTCCTGCTGCTGCAGGGCCTGGAGACGCTGGGCCTGCGCCAGGAGCGCGCCAGCCGCAACACGCTGGCCGTGATCGATTTCCTGCAGCGCCATCCGCTGGTGGAGCGCATACACCACGCCAGCCAGAGCGGCCACGCCGACCACGCGCTGGCCCTGCGCCAGCTGCGCGGCGGGCATGTGCCGGCGCTGCTGGGCTTCGAGCTGCGCGGCGGCCGCCCGGCGGCGCGCGCCTTCTATGACGCGCTGCGCCTGTTCCTGCGCCTGGTCAACATCGGCGACAGCAAGTCGCTGGCCGCCATTCCTGCCGAGACCACGCACAGCCTGCTCAGCGACGAGGAGCTGGCGCGCGTGGGCATTGCGCCCGGGCTGGTGCGCCTGTCCATCGGCATAGAGCACCCGCAGGACCTGCTGGCCGACCTGGCGCAGGCGCTGGAGCAGGCGCAGGGCCATGCGGTGTCGGCTGCCGAACGCGAACAAGACCGCGAGCAAGACCGCGATCAGCGCCTGGCGGCCTGAGCGCCCCTTCCTTCCCACTTCCCTGGCAGCACAGCATGAGCACCTTGACAGCATCCACTCTCGAAGCGCCCGCCGCCGCAGCGGCAACCCCGGCCCTGCCCGTCATCGATCTGCAGGCCCTGCGCGACCCGGCCACGCAGGCCCAGGCGCTGCGCCAGCTGGCGCGCACGGCGCGCGACACCGGCTTCTTCTACCTGGAAGGGCACGGCATAGGCCGGGACGCATGGCAGGGCATACAGCGGCGCGCGCGCGAATTCTTTGCGCTGCCGCTGGCGGACAAGCAGGCGCTGGCCATTGCCAACACGCGGCACTTCCGGGGCTATACGGCCGTGGGCATGGAGATCACGCGCCAGCGGCCCGACCAGCGCGAGCAGATCGACCTGGGCGAGGAGTCGCCCGAGATTCCTGCAGGCCCCGGCGTGCCGGACTGGAAGGGGCTGCAAGGCCCCAACCAGTGGCCGCAGGCCCTGCCCGGGTTCCGCGAGGAGGTGCTGGCCTGGCAGGCGGCAGCGCATGGCGTGGCGCTGGAGCTGCTGCGCCACTTCGTGGCCGCGCTGCAGCTGCCCGAGGGCGCGCTGGACGCCCTGGTCAGCGGCCTGCCTGCGCACCGCATCAAGATCATCCACTACCCGGGCAGCGAGCTGGGCGCAGCAGGCCAGGGCGTGGGCGCGCACAAGGACGGCGGCCTGCTGACCCTGCTGCTGCAGGACGAGGTGGGCGGGCTGCAGGTGGAGACGCCGGCCGGCTGGGTCGATGTGCCGCCGCGCGACGGGGCCTTCGTCATCAACATCGGCGAGATGCTGGAGCTGGCCACCAACGGCTATCTGCGCGCCAACGTGCATCGCGTGCTGGTGCCGCGCGCGGGCGTGCAGCGCTACTCCATCGCCTACTTCCTGGCGCCGCGCCTGGACCTGGGCCAGGTGCCGCTGCTGACCCTGCCGCCCGAGCTGGCCGTGCTGGCCACGGGGCCGCAGAGCGACCCGGACAACCCGCTGTTCAGCCATGTGGGCGAGAACGCGCTCAAGGGCCGCGTGCGCTCCCACCTCGATGTGGCCCAGCGCTTCTATCCCGAGCATTTCGCCCGCCTGCAGGCCCAGGCCCGCGCGGCCGGCCGTGAGTTGCACCCCGGTGCCTATTGATCGATTCCTGTTGATCGGTGCCTGTTGATTCTTGAAAGGACTGTGCGATGGACAAGCGAGTATTTCTGCGGGGACTGGCGGCGGGGGCCTCGGTGGCGGCGATGTCAGGCGCCATCCGGGCCGCGCAGGCCGGCCCGCTGCGCGTGGGCGTGCGCGGCGGCGTGGACGAGGAAATCTGGGAAGTGGTGACCCGCGTGGCACGCGAGCAGGGTCTGCAGGTCAAGCCCGTGGTCATCAGCGGCGCGGCCAGCCCCAACGAGGCGCTGAACAACGGCGACATCGAGGCCAACTCCTTCCAGCATGTGCCGTTCCTGCGCGACCAGAACCAGCAGCGCGGCTACCGGCTGGTGGCGGCGGGCGACACCTACATCTCGCCCATCGCCTTCTATTCGAAAAAGCACAAACGCCTGGCCGACCTGCCCGCTGGCGCGCGCCTGGGCATTCCCAACGATCCCAGCAACCAGACGCGCGCGCTGGTGGTGCTGCAGGACCAGGGCATCCTGAAGCTGCGCGAGGGCTTCGACCCCTTCAAGGGCACGGCGGGCCTGGCCGACATCGCCAGCTACCAGAAGAAGGTGCAGCTGGTGGAGGCGGCCTCGGTGGTGCTGGCGCGCTCGCTGGACGATCTCGATGCCTCGGCCATCGTCAACAGCTTTGCCTACCAGGCGGGGCTGATCGCCACGCGCGATGGCATTGCCGTCGAAAGGCGCGAGCGCAATCCCTACGTGAACATCATTGCAGTGCACGAGCGCGACCGCGCTGCGCCCTGGGTCGCGGCCCTGCTGCGCGCCTACCAGTCCGAGCCCGTGCGCCAGTTCATCGTGAGCAGGTACCAGGGCTCGGTGCTGCCGGCCTTCTGAGGCGTGTAAGGCAATGAAGGTGGAACAGGCGGCGGCCGGCGAGCCCCATGCAATCGATGCGCTGCAGCGGCCGCACATCGTCTTCGAGGGCGTGCGCAAGCACTACCCGGGAACGGGCAGGGGCGCGGGAAGGAGCGCGGGCGAGCCCGTGCACGCACTGCAGGCGCTGAGCTTCGAGGTGGCGCGTGCCGAGGTGTTCGGCATCATCGGCCGCAGCGGCGCCGGCAAATCCACGCTGCTGCGCACCATCAATGCGCTGGAGCGGCCCAGCAGCGGCCGCGTGCTGGTGGACGGCACCGATGTCGCCACGCTGGACGAGGACGCGCTGGTGGCGCTGCGCCGGCGCATCGGCATGATCTTCCAGCACTTCAACCTCCTGTCCTCGCGCACGGTGTACGAGAACGTGGCCCTGCCGCTGCAGGCCGCGGGCTGGCGGCCCGCGCTCGTGCGCGCGCGGGTGGACGAGCTGCTGGCCCTGGTGGGGCTGGCGGACAAGAGCGGCGCCTATCCGGCCCAGCTCTCGGGCGGGCAAAAGCAGCGCGTGGGCATTGCGCGCGCGCTGGTGCACGAGCCCGAAATCCTGCTGTGCGACGAGGCCACCTCGGCCCTGGACCCCGAGACCACGCAGTCCATCCTGGAGCTGCTGCGCGAGATCAACCGCAAGCTGCGGCTGACCATCGTGCTCATCACGCACGACATGGCCGTGATCCGCGAGGTCTGCGACCGCGTGCTGGTGCTGGACCAGGGCCGGCTGCAGGAGATCGGCGAGGTCTGGCAGCTGTTTGCGGCACCGCGCTCGGAAGCAGCGCGTGCGCTGCTGCGGCCGCTGCGGCAGGCCTTGGCGGCGGACCTGGAACTGATGGCGGCGGCCGATGGCCCGGAGGCCGTCGCCGTGCTGGCCATCGGATGGGCCGACGGCGGCAGCCAGCAGGGCCTGCCGCTGGCGCAGCTCCAGGTGCTGGGCCCGCGTGCCCGTTTGTTGCAGGGTGGCCTGGACTGCATGCGTGGGCGTTCGCAGGGCCGCCTGCTGGTGGGCGTGCCGATGCAGGATCTGCCCTCGTCGCTCTCCCCGCTCTCGCCGGCCGCGCTGTCTTCCCTTCAACAGGCGCTGGGCGCCGATTCACTGCAACTGCTTGGCCATGTCCCTGCCCCCGCTCGATAAATACCTGCAGGCCTTTCTGGAAACCCTGCTGATGGCGGGCGCGTCCTCGCTGATCGCCATCGTTGCCGGGCTGGCGCTGGCCATCGTGCTGCACACCACGGCGCCGGGCGGGCTCTATGCCAGGCCGCGGCTGTACCGGGGGCTGTCGGCGGCGGTGAACATCGGCCGGGCCATTCCCTTCATCATCCTGCTGGTGGCCCTGCTGCCGGTGACGCGCGCCATCGTGGGCACCACGCTGGGCACTTGGGCGGCGGTGGTGCCGCTGTCGGCCAACCTGATCCCGTTCTTTGCGCGCATCGCCCAGGTCAGCCTGGGCGAGGTGGACGGCGGCCTGGTGGAGGCGGCGCGCGCCATGGGCCTGCGCCGCCCGCAGATCGTGCGCCAGGTGCTGCTGCCCGAGGCGCTGCCGGGCCTGATCGGCGGGATGACCGTGAGCGTGATCGCCATGGTCAATGCCTCGGCCATGGCGGGCGCCGTGGGGGCGGGCGGCCTGGGCGACCTGGCCATCCGCTACGGCTACGAGCGCTATGAGACGCGCGTGATGTTCGAGGTCATCGTCATCCTGGTGGCCCTGGTGTCGGTGCTGCAGTTCGGCGGCGAATGGCTGGCACGCCGAGCCGACCACCGGCGTTCGATCTCTTGAGATGATTTGGAAATAACAGACTGAATTTTTATTATTTTTGGTTTTTTCGACTTGTCTCGACAATGGCCTGCAGCAGCATTCGGGCTGCTGATTCTTTTCCGAGACGCTTCGATGACCCACACCACACGCCCCGCCTGGCCTTCCCCTCTTGCCGGCCGCACTGCCATGAAGCCGGGCGTGGCCATCGTCTGTGGCGTCCACCATGTCCAGCTGTCCTTCCCGGCGCGCGCCCAGGCGGCCATGGAGCGCTTTTATGGCGAAGTGCTGGGCCTGTCTGCCCTGACCGTTGCCGGGCGTCCGGGCCTGAGCTTTCTGGCCGGCGGTCAGCGCATCGATCTGGTGCCCTACAAGGGGCAGTCCGGCGGCACCGAGCGCGCGGCGGGCAACCTGGTGCACCTGGCGCTGACGGTCAGCGACGTGGATGCGCTGCGCCAGCAGTTGCTGGTGCACGGCGGCCTGGCGCTGGAGGTGGCGCCCGTGAGCGAGGGCCGGCGCTGCTATGCGCGCGACCCCGCAGGCAATCTGATCGAGCTGCTGGAGCTGCCCCGCGAGGCAGCGGCCGATGCCCCGGACGAGCCGGCCGTGGCCTGTTCGGCCTGAAAGCCTCTCGCCGTCCCCTCTCTCTTTCCTTCCTGCTTTTGCCTTCCACAGGCCCGGGCCGCACCGGCCCCGGGCGGAGCCTTGCCCATGAACTTCCAGCAACTGCGCTATGTGCGCGAAACCGTGCGCCGCGGCTACAGCCTGACCGAGGTGGCCCACACGCTGCACACCTCCCAGCCCGGCGTGAGCCGTCAGATCCGCGAACTGGAGGAAGAGCTGGGCGTGGAGATCTTCATCCGCGCAGGCAAGCGGCTGACCGGGCTGACGCCGCCCGGCGAGGCGCTGCTACCCATCGTCGAGCGCCTGATGCTGGAGGCCGACAACCTGCGCCGCGTGGGCGCCGACTTCAGCGCCAGCGAGCAGGGCCGGCTGTCGATTGCCGCCACCCACTCCCAGGCCCGCTATGCGCTGCCCCATGTGGTGCGCGACTTCCGCCAGCGCTATCCGCAGGTGCGCCTTCACCTGCACCAGGGCTCGCCCGAGCAGGTGGCGCAGATGCTGCGCAGCGGCGAGGCCGACATCGGCGTGGCCACCGAGGCGCTGGCCGGCTATGAAGGCCTGGTGGCGCTGCCCTGCTACCGCTGGACGCACGGCGTGGTCGTGCCGCCGGGCCACCCGCTGCTGCAGTCGCAGCAGGCGCTGACGCTGGAGGCGCTGTCGCGCTTTCCCATCATCACCTACGAGCAGGGCTATACGGGCCGCGCCCACATCGACGAGGCCTTTGCGCGCGAGGGCCTGGAGCCCGACGTGGTGCTCACGGCCATGGACGCCGACGTGATCAAGACCTATGTGGAGCTGGACATGGGCGTGGGCATCGTCGCCTCGGTGGCGCTGGATGCCGAGCGCGACCAGGGCCTGCGCACGCTGGACGCCGGCCACCTGTTCGAGGTCAACACCACGCGGCTGGGCCTGCGCAAGGGCGCCTGGCTGCGCGGCTATGCCTATGCCTTCATCGAGACCTTCGTGCCCACGCTGACGCGCGAGGTGGTCGAGCAGGCCGTGCGCCAGGGCGTGGAGCCCGAGTAGGCAGACAAAGGGGGCCGGCCTCAGCCCGGCTCGCGCGCCATCTCCAGCAGGGTGTCGCCGGTCACGCGGTAGCGGATCCACTCGGTCTGGGGCAGGGCGCCCAGGCGGTCGTAGAACTCGATGGAGGGCAGGTTCCAGTCGAGCACGCTCCACTCGAAGCGGCCGCAGTCCTTCTCGACGGCGATCTGCGCCAGGCGGCGCAGCAGCGCCGTGCCCGCGCCCAGGCCGCGCGCCTCGGGCGTGACGTAGAGGTCTTCGAGGTACAGGCCGTGGCGGCCCTGCCAGGTCGAGTAATTGAAGAAGTAGACCGCAAAGCCCACGGGCTGGTCGCCATGCAGGCAGATCAGGCCGAAGACGGCGGGGTTGTCGGCAAACAGGGTGCGCTTCACATGCTCTGGCGTGGCCAGGACTTCATGCTCGGCTTTTTCATAGACGGCGAGTTCGCGCACGAAGCGGACGATGAGCTCGGCGTCATCGGGGGTGGCGGGTCGGATCTGTAGGGTGGTAGTCATTCAATCGCGGGGGAACACGGGAAGCCCGGAAAAACGGTATTGCGGCGCAAGATGGCGCCGCAATCTCCGGTTTTAGCCGATTTTCACGCCCGTGTCCGCCAGGGGCTGTTGCACCGGAAGGGGCAGGAACTGGCGCAGGATCTGGAAGTGGTCCTCGAAGAACGCGCTTTCCATGGCGGGCAGGTCGCAGACGGCCACCCAGCGCGCCAGTGCCGCATCGTCGCCGCCCTGCACGGGCGGCAGCGAGGGCAGCACGCCCAGGTCCAGGTAATGCACATGGGTGATGGTGCGCCCGCGCAGGCTGCGGTCGGGGTGGTCGAAGACCTGCACGGACTGCAGGGCCGCCTGCAGGTCGGCCTCGCTGAGCGTGGAGCAGGTCTCCTCGCGCAGCTCGCGCAGGCAGGACTGCCACAGCGTGTCGCGCGGCTCCAGGAAGCCGCCCGGCAGCGCCCACAGGCCCAGGCCCGGGGCATGGGCGCGGCGTATCAGCAGGATGTGGTCCTGTTGCGCGTCTTCGTGCGGCACACGGCAGCGCAGCAGCGCATCCACGGTCACGAAGACGGGCGGGTAGGGCGCCGCAGCCCAGGCCTGGCGGTACCGGGCCAGCATGCGCCATTCCTCGCACATCTGCGCATGGACGGGCGTGGTGGCCCATTGGCGCAGGAACTGCAGGGTGGCGGGCGGCACCTGGGCGGCCAGGGCCTCGAAGTCCACGCCGGATTCGCCGAAGTAGATGTCGCGCAGCGGCGTGGCGTCGAACTGGCCCAGGCGCGGCAGGCTGATCAGCTGCCAGCGCGGAAAGCGCGCCAGGTAGCCGCTGGTCGCGTCCTTGAAATGGCCGACCAGGGCCACGCTGGCGCCTTCGGGCACGCAGGACTGCACGGCCTGCTGCACGGCCTGTACCCACAGCGGCTCGTTGTAGTAGTCGCGCACGGGCACGCAGTGCAGGCGGGCCGCGTCCGCGGGCGGCAGCGCCTCGCGCAGCATCTGCGCGCGCTCCTGCCAGCTGAAGGGATTCTTGGGATTGGGCGCCTGCCAGGCGCTGCCCAGCACGACGACGATCTGCTCGGCACGCTCCAGCGCCGCGCGCAGCAGGGCCATGTGGCCGTTGTGCAGCGGCTGGAAGCGCCCGATCAGCACGGCGGTGTGCACGCGCTCGCTGGTGGCCGGGGTTTCGGTGGGGGCGTCCATGGCGGCAGTCTCTTGCATAAACAGGCTCGGTGGCTTCACTCTGGCTTCATTCGTAGTGGGCGGCAATTGGCATCTGGCGGCCGGTGCCGAAGGCGCGCGGGCGCACGCGCAGTATGGGCGGGGCCTGGCGGCGCTTGTACTCGCTGCGGAAGATCATGCGCTTGACGCGGTCAACCAGCTCGGCCCCGCCGGGCTGGCCCAGCAGCTGGGTCACAAAGCGCTCGGCCGTGCCGTATTCGGCGGTGGACAGGTGCCGGCCCTCGATGGCGTATTTGAGGATTTCGTCCAGCACCGCATAGGGCGGCAGGCTGTCCTCGTCCTTCTGGTCGGGTGCCAGCTCGGCCGAGGGCGGCTTGTCGATGATGGCCTGGGGAATCAGCTCTCGGCCCGCACTGTGGTTGATGTGGCGCGACAGCTCGAAGACCTCGGTCTTGTAGAGATCGCCCAGCAGGCCCAGGCCGCCGTTGGTGTCGCCATACAGCGTGCAGTAGCCCACCGAGATCTCGGACTTGTTGCCCGTGGTCAGCAGCAGGTGGCCGAAGGCGTTGGAGTACTCCATCAGCGTGGTGCCGCGGATGCGTGCCTGCAGGTTCTCCAGCGGCAGGCCTCGCAGCGGCTGGCCGAAGCTGGCCTCGAACTGGCGCGCATAGCCGTCAACCAGCTCGCGTATCGGGTGCTCATGCAGCGTGATGCCCAGGTTGCGGCACAGGATCACCGAGTCATCGACCGAGCCGCTCGACGAAAAGCGCGAGGGCATGGTGACGGCCACCACGTTGTCCGCGCCCAGGGCCTCGGCCGCCAGGGCCAGGGTCAGCGCGCTGTCGATGCCGCCCGAGCTGCCGACCACGGCGCGCGTGAAGCCGCAGCGGCGCGCATAGTCGCGCAGGCCCAGCACGATCTGGCGGCGGTAGAACTCCATGGTGGGCAGGCCTGCGGCCGGCACGCTCGTGCAGGGCTGGCCGGCCGCGTCGAGGAAGCGTCCGTCGCCGAACTGCAGCGTGCGCAGGTCCTCCACGAAGCGATCGGCCTCGAAGACCACGCCGCGCCCGGGCTCCACCGCGAAGGAGGCACCGTCGAACACGATCTGGTCCTGGCCGCCGATCTGGTTCACGTAGAGGATGGGCAGGCCGTGGCGCGTGGCCGCCTGGCCGAAGATCTCGTGGCGCTGCTCGCGCTTGCCCAGGTGGCTGGGGCTGGCGTTGATGCTGACCACCAGGTCGGGCGCGGCGTCGGCCATGCGCGCGAAGGGGTTGGTGGCGTAGTCGGCACCGGCGTCGTTCCAGCCGTCCTCGCACACCAGAAAGCCCACCTGGGCCTGGCCTATGCGCAGCACCTTGGCCGCGTCGGGGCCGGGCTCGAAGTGGCGGCGTTCGTCGAAGATGTTGTAGGTCGGCAGCAGCTGCTTGTCGTAGCGCAGGCGCACGGCGCCGTCCTTGAGCACCAGCAGGCTGTTGTGCAGCGGCTTGCCCGGCCCGCTGGCGCGCGTGGGCGCGCCGATGACCCAGTGCAATTGCGGCCACTGGCGCGTGGCCTGCAGCAGCTGCTGCAGGCCTTGCTCCAGGCGCTCGCGAAAGGCGGGCTCGTCCAGCAGGTCGCCAGGGTAGTAGCCGCACAGCGACAGTTCGGGAAAGACCAGCAGGTCGGCCTGCGCGTGCGCGGCGCGGGCAGCGGCCTCGGCCATGCGGGCCACGTTGCCGGCGATGTCGCCGACGGTGGGGTTGAGTTGGGCAATGGTGATGCGCAGCATGAATGGAGCCTTGGCGGTGTCAGGCGGTGTCAGGCGGTGTCAGACGGCGACAGGCTGGGCCAGGCCGAAGACCTGGCGCAGATAGGCCAGATAGGTTTCGTCGTTGCACAGCGTCTTGCCCGGCGAGTCCGAGATCTTGGCCACGGGCTGGCCGTTGGCGTGGGTGAGCTTCATCACGATGTTGATGGTCTCCAGCCCCATGTCGTTGGTCAGCCGCGTGCCGATGCCGAAGCCCAGCTGTATGCGGTCGGCAAAGCGCTGGTACAGGGCCAGGGCCGTGTCCAGGTCCAGGCCGTCGGAGAACACCAGGCGCTTGGCCTGGGGGTCTATGCGCAGCTTCTGGTAGTGGGCGATGGCCTTCTCGCCCCAGGCATACGGGTCGCCCGAGTCGTGCCGCAGCCCGTCGAAGAGCTTGGCGAAGTACATGTCGAAATCGGCCAGGAAGGCATCCATGCCCACGGTGTCGGTCAGGGCAACGCCCAGGTCGCCCCGGTACTCCTGCACCCAGTCCTCCAGTGCGGCGATCTGGAAGTCGCGCAGGCGCACGCCCTGGGCCTGGTAGCTCTGCAGGTACTCATGGGCCATGGTGCCTATGGGCACGATGCCGAAGTCGCGCGCCAGCAGCACGTTGGACGTGCCCTTGAACCACTGCGCCGTCTGCGTGGCAAAGGCCTGGACCACCTCGCGCTGCCAGGCGCCCGAGAAGCGCCGGCGCACGCCGAAGTCGAACAGCTCGAAGGGATTGCGCAGCCTGGCCTCGCAGGCTAGGTGGCGCAGGCGCTCGATCTTGCCGGCCAGGCGCCTGCGGCCTTCGGCCAGCGCCGCCTCGGCGTCGAAGCGCCGGAAATACAGCTCGTTGACGATGGCCAGCACATAGATCTCGAAGCCCATCACATGGACCTGGGGGCCCTTGGCCTCGATGTGCAGGGTGTCGCCATCGGCCCAGGCACGGATGAAGGCGCGCTGGAACTGGAAGATGCGCAGAAAGTCGATGAAGTCGCTCTTCATGAAGCGCAGCCCGCCCAGGTAGGCCAGGTCTTCGGGCGTGAAGCGCAGCGCGCACAGGGCGTCCAGCTCGCGCTCCACCTCGGGCAACAGCTCGGCCAGCGGGAAGGCCGTCTTCGTGCGGCAGACGAATTCGTATTCGGCCTCGGTCTGGGGATTGCGGTGCAGCATGGCCTGCCACATCGTGAATTTGTAGAGATCGGTGTCGAGCAGGCTGGTGATGATGGGAGCCATGGTGCGATGCTGGGGAAACAGGAAAGGGGGCTGCGCGCAGGAAGGAGGCCTGGCCCCTACAGGTGGAGTTCTTGGCTGGAGGCCAGCCGCAATCCGCGGGCCTGCATGGCTGCAAGGAAATCATGGTGCGCGGACTCGAAGCCCGGCACCGGGCTCATGGCGTCGTGCATCAGCACGATGCGCTCAGGATGGGGAAGGTGCTCGACCAGATGCTCGACCGTGGAGCGCACGCAGTGACTGCTCGCCTCGCCCGCGACCACCAGCATGTCTGCCTGGGCCAGCCGCTCCAGCAAGGCCGTATTCAGCAAGGTCGCCGGATCGGCCGGGTCGGGGACCTCGGCCAGCAGCGCGCTGTAGTGCTCGGTCCAGGGATTGAGCCCCTTGAAAACGTTGTACACGGCGCGCTGGCGCTGCTGCTGCCAGTCGCCGCAGGCCGCCAGCACATCGGCATGGATACCGTGGCCCCAGCTGCCCACCTCGCAGTGCACGGGCCAGACCATCAGCGTGTAGCGGCTATTGGCTTCGAGTGCATCCAGATAGTCCAGGCTGCGCTGCAGCGCCTCGGCGTTGCGCGGCCGGAACACCCCCGCCCGCACCTGCGCCGCCGTGATCGCGGTGAACGGCGCCACATCGCCGCTGTCGTCGCCATTGCCCTGTTGCCAGAAAGCCGGATGGGCGATGTCGTAGCGCTGGTGCGAGTCCAGCGTCACCGTGATGGCGTCCACCTTCCCCCCCTCGCGCCGTATCCAACCGGCAAGCCGCTGCATGTCGGCATGGGCGCCCGCCACGGGAAGGCTGGGGCGTAGTCCGCCAGGACACCAGCCCTCAGGCAGATCGCAGAAGTCGTTCTGGGGGTCTATGACCAGGAGCTGGGTGGTGGAGGGCATGGACGAACGCCGCTGAGCGCAATACGTTAAAAGCCGAGTGTAGTGTTGTCCTGGAGTACCGGCCTCATCGGTGGCGGTTCGGGCGGAAAGCTGTTTCAGCGAGCTTTCATATGGTTACCCGTTACCAAACTACAATCGTGAGTTTTTATGTGTACGCAATTATTCGCTTGAATTTTTACCCACACCGCAACCACTCATGAGGCCGAGCGTGTAGTGAGCAGTTCGGTGCAATAGTTTTTATTGGAAACAATGGCATCTCTGCAAGCTACAACGGCGTTTATGGGGGTGGGGTTGGCAGTGCTGATCCTCTACCTGATCCGCCGTGACCATCTTTATCTTATGCACGGCCTGTTCTGGGTGGTCGTGGCCGTGGCTGCAGTGGTTTTGGGGGTCTGGCCGGGTTTGATCGACAGGGCTGCTCGGATGCTGGGCATCAGCTATCCGCCTGCAATGCTGCTGCTGTTTGCCAGCGTCGTGCTTCTGATCAAGTCTTTGCATGCCGACATGGTCAACACCCGCATTGAACGGGACGTGCGCCGGCTGACCCAACGACTGGCAATGCTGGAAGCCGATGCCGAGCATCAGCGAAGTGCTGGCACCGCGTCTGATGAAGCTTGGGCAGGACACGATGCATCAAGGTAAGGAAACTGCGGCGATTTTGCCAGTGATCCTTTGTGGTGGCTCTGGTACACGGCTGTGGCCTCTGTCTCGCGAGACCTACCCAAAACAGTTCCTGGCTTTGCCCGGCAAGCGCTCGATGCTGCAGGAAACCGTTCTACGCCTGCAGATGTCGCCAAGCCGGCGCATGCTTCCAGAAGTCAGGTCGCCAATGCTGGTCTGCAACGTGGAGCATCGCTTTCTTGCGGCCAGCCAACTGGTGGAAGTCGGCATACAGGATGCCTGCATCCTGCTGGAGCCTTCGGGGCGCAATACGGCACCCGCCCTGACGCTGGCGGCTTTGCAGGCCGTTTCTTCCGACGAAGATCCCGTGCTGCTTGCCATGCCTGCCGACCATGTGATGGCTGATGTGAAGGCGTTTGCCTTCGCGGTTGAGCAGGCCTTCCAGATTGCCGAGCAGGGGGCCATGGTGACGTTCGGGGTTGCGCCTGATCGCCCTGAGACCGGGTATGGCTACATCCGAAGGGGTGAGCCCTGGCGGGGCGAGGCAGGCGCATTTCGCATTGCCAGTTTTGTGGAAAAGCCTGACAGGCCACAGGCTCTCCAATACCTCGCTGGCGACGACTATTTCTGGAACAGCGGGCTGTTCATGATGCGCGCCAGCGTGTGGTTGCATGTCCTCGGACAGTGTCGCGCAGACATTCTTGCCGCCTGCCAGGCCTCCATGAAGGAGGCTCGGCACGATCTGGACTTCATTCGTCCGGGCGTAGACAGTTTCGAGGCCTGTCCAAGTGATTCCATCGACTACGCCGTGATGGAGCATCTTCCGGGTTGTCCTGCGCTGGGCGTGGACGGCTGTGTCATGCCGCTGAGTGCGGGTTGGTCGGATCTTGGCGCCTGGGACGCACTGTGGGATCTACAGGAGCGCGATGCGCAGGGTAATGCCCTGATGGGGGATGTACTGGCCCATGATTGTGCTGATTCCTTGTTTGTCTCCAGCAGTAGGCTGGTGGCCGGGGTGGGTTTGGAGCAGATCGTTGTTGTGGAGACGCCCGACGCCGTCCTAGTCGCAGACAAGCGGCGTGCGCAGGATGTGAAGCAGATCGTGGCGAAACTCCGTGATTCGGGTCATGAGCTGGTGCAGACGCACAGAAAGGTCTACAGACCCTGGGGTTGGTATGACTGCCTCGATGCCGGTGAACGCTTTCAGGTCAAGCGCATCGTGGTGAAGCCAGGCGCGAGCTTGAGCCTGCAGCTCCACAGGTGCCGTGCCGAGCATTGGGTCGTGGTGCAGGGGACAGCCGAGGTTACCAATGGCGAGGACAACTACTTGTTGGGTCCGAATCAGTCGACCTATATCCCGGTTGGAAGAGTTCACAGGCTTGCCAATCGGGGCGAGTGCCCGCTGGAGATCATTGAAATCCAGTCTGGAGACTATCTTGGTGAAGACGACATCGTGCGCCTTGAGGACAACTACGGCCGGCGGGCCCCGGCCAACGGCGTCGATATTGATAACGGGTAAACCGATTTTTTTCTTCGCTTGAAACATGCAAATAGACAAAGCAAAGATTGCTGTTGTGGGGCTAGGCTATGTGGGTTTGCCGCTGGCCGTCGAGTTCGGCAGGTGCCGCGATGTCCTTGGTTTTGACATCAATGTGGCGCGTGTCGCTGAGCTGCGAGGCGGCCAGGACGCCACCCTGGAGGTCAGTCCTGACGAACTGAAGGCTGCCCGGCGGCTGAAGTTCAGCTCAGACCCGCGAGACCTGGCGGATTGCCAAGTTTTCATCGTGACCGTGCCAACGCCCGTGGACAAAGCCAACCGGCCTGACATGACGCCACTGGTCAAGGCCAGTGAGACCGTGGGGCGTGCCATGCCGCCCGGTGCCCTTGTGATCTACGAATCCACTGTCTACCCGGGGGCTACCGAGGAAATCTGCGTTCCGGTCCTCGAGCGCTTCAGTGGCAGGGTATTCAATCGTGACTTCTTCTGCGGATACAGTCCTGAACGCATCAACCCAGGCGACAAGGTCAACACGCTGACCAAGATCAAGAAAATCACTAGCGGCAGCACTTCCGAAGCCGCCGATGCGGTGGATGCCCTGTATGCCTCCATCATCGTTGCAGGCACCCACAAGGCCAGCAGCCTGAAAGTAGCAGAGGCGGCCAAGGTCATAGAGAACACGCAGCGTGATCTCAACATCGCACTGGTCAACGAACTGTCGGTGATCTTCGAGCGCATCGGAATCGATACGTTGGACGTCCTGGAGGCCGCTGGCAGCAAGTGGAATTTCCTGCCTTTCCGACCTGGGCTGGTCGGAGGCCATTGCATAGGCGTGGATCCTTACTACCTTACCCACAAGGCGGAGGAAGTGGGATACCACCCCCAGGTCATTCTGGCCGGACGCCGCATCAACGACAACATGGGGCGCTATGTGGCGCGCAACACCATCCGCCTGATGCTCAAGAACGGCATGGATGTTCCGCGCTGCCGCATCGGCGTGCTGGGCATCACCTTCAAGGAAAACTGCCCCGACATCCGCAACAGCAAGGTCGTGGACATGATCCGCGAGTTCGAGGCTTGGGGCGCCAACGTGGTCATTGCTGACCCATGGGCCAGTGCCGAGGAGGTGGCTCATGAATACGAGCTGACTTTGGGTCAGATTGACGCGGAACATCCTGTCGACGCCTTGGTCGTGGCCGTTGGGCACAACGAGTTTCGCCAGGTTTCGCCCCTCCAACTGCGCAGTCTGTGCCGTGGCGAGCGCCCCGTGCTCGCGGACGTAAAAAGCCTTTTCTCCAGACAGCAGGCCGCTGAGGCCGGGTTTACCGTCTTTCGCCTCTAAATTACGTCATGAAAAACTTTGCTCTGATCGGCGCAGCCGGATACATCGCGCCCCGGCACATGCGTGCCATCAAGGACACGGGCCACAACCTGTCGGTGGCGTATGACATCAACGATTCGGTGGGCATCATTGACAGTATTTCGCCGCAGAGTGATTTCTTTACCGAATTCGAACGCTTTCTCGAGCATACCCATCGCCTCAATCGTGATCCTGCGTCAGCGCTCGACTATGTTGCCGTGTGCTCTCCCAATCACTTGCACCACGCCCATATCGCGGCGGGCTTGCGCCTGGGTTGCGATGTGATCTGCGAAAAGCCCTTGGTGCCGACCACCGCCGTGCTGGACGAACTCGCATGCATAGAGTGCGAAACCGGCAAACGCGTCTTCAACATCCTGCAGTTGCGCCATCACGAGGCCATTTTGCGCTTGCGTGAAAAGGTGGCCGCAGCACCCAGGGACACGAAGTTCGATGTCGAGCTGACCTATGTCACCTCGCGCGGAAAGTGGTATCTGGAAAGCTGGAAAGGCGATCCGCGCAAATCCTTTGGCGTGGCCACGAACATCGGCGTGCACTTTTTCGACATGCTGCACTTCATCTTCGGGAGCCTGCAGGAAAACCACATTCACCTCCGTGAGGACACCAAGGCAGCAGGCTACCTGGAATACGAGCGCGCGCGCGTGCGCTGGTTCCTGTCTATCGATGCGAATGACCTGCCAGAAGGGGTTAAGGGCAAGAAGCCCACTTTCCGGAACATCGACATCAGTGGCGAGAAGCTGGAATTTTCCGAAGGCTTCACCGACCTGCATACGACAAGCTACCAAGAGATTCTTGCCGGACGTGGTTATGGTATTGAGGATGCGCGGCATTGCATCGAAACGGTGGAAATGATTCGCAGTTCTCATATAGTGCGATCATCTAGTGAATGCACACATCCTTTTGTACTGACGGCGGCGGCGGGGTATTGACAGAATGAGCTCGCTTGGTTTGAAGCCGGTTTCTCAATGGTACCTGCTCATCATGGATGTGCAGGCCGCATTAAGGTTGTGGCGATTCTGGCTGCACCTGGGTCTGGAAGACATACTTAAGCAATATCGTAGATCTTTTCTAGGTCCCGTGTGGATATCTCTGAACACCGCCATCTTTATCGGTGCATTTGGGGTGATTGGATCTCAGGTATTCAATATTGACATAAAGACGTATCTGCCATATTTTTGTGTCAGCCATGTCTTATTCCTTTTTATATCCCACTGCATATCCGATGGATGTCAGACATTCATTTCTGCTGCAGCCTTCTTGAAGCAGACACCTTACCCCAAGACTGCGTTTGGCCTGAGAGTAATATGGCGAAATCTGCTGATGATGGGGCATAACATACCAATAGCCTTGCTGGTGCTTCTGGTTTTTGGTGGTTTGGAAAATATAAAAATCATTCCTTTCTTTCTTGGGATGGCATTTACTATTATCTGCGCGGTTTTGTTGGCTTGTATTCTAGGTGCTCTATGCTCTAGGTTTCGTGACATCCCCATGATAGTCACCAGTCTCATGCAGGTTGCAATTTTCTTGACGCCGGTTATGTGGCAGCCATCTCAGCTCAGCGAACGTGCGCAATTGATTGTTCATGTCAATCCGTTGGCTGCATTTCTTGATTTGATTCGTGCCCCGGTTCTGGGTAAATCGGTTGAATCAAGCAGCTACATGATGGCTGCTTGTTCTTTTGTTTTTTTGCTGATTGCTTTCTTCACGATATTTCTGAAGAGTCGGCGTAGGCTTGTGTACTGGCTTTAATCATGGCGAGCATAGAACTTGAGCGGGTAAATGTCGATTTTCCCTTGTTCTCCTCAAGATCAAGAGGGCTGTTGAACACTTTGCTTGGAAAAGCCCAAGGTCACCGTGGTCGCATAGAGGATGTGGGCGGAGGAACCATTGCAGTCAGGGCCTTGCGTGAGATTACGCTATCCCTCAAGGATGGCGACAGAGTCGGTCTGATTGGCCGCAATGGTGCTGGCAAGTCAACGATGTTACGTGTGCTTTCGAGTGTCTATGAGCCTACCTCTGGCGTGATTCGATCGGTAGGGAATATATCGTCTCTGATTGATCTGATGCTTGGAATGGATCCAGAGGCCAGTGGTTATGAGTTCATCGCAACACGCTGTGTTGTGATGGGGATAAGTGCTCGTGATGCCAAGGCACTGGTTCCGGATATAGAGGATTTTACCGAACTGGGAGATTATTTGCATCTTCCTGTACGTACCTATTCTTCCGGGATGATGCTAAGACTGGCATTTGCTGTATCTACGGCGATCGCCCCGGATATTCTTTTGATGGATGAGATGATTGGCGTTGGCGATGCACAGTTCATTGACAAGGCCCGGATGCGACTGGAGGCCATGATGAGTAAAGTTAGAATCCTTGTACTGGCTTCCCATAGTGATCCGATATTGAAAACCTTCTGCAATCAAGGTATTTGGCTCAATGAGGGGCAGATAAGAATGCAAGGTAATATAGAGGATTGCATTGCGGCCTATCACTCAAGTTGAAAAAGGAGATTTAAATGAACAGTTCCTTATTCTCCGCACATTCGACCGCCATCGTTGACCCTGGTGCCCAGATTGGCGCGCGAACACGCATTTGGCATTGGGTGCACATCTGCGCAGGAGCACGCATTGGTCAGGATTGTTCCTTTGGTCAGAATGTATATGTTGGGAACGACGTGGTGATTGGAAATAATGTCAAAGTCCAGAATAATGTCAGTATTTATGATGCGGTGACATTGGAAGATGATGTTTTTTGCGGACCGAGTGTGGTTTTTACCAATGTCTACAATCCAAGAAGCACGGTCATTCGCAAGAGTGAATATCGATTCACCATTGTGCAGCGTGGGGCGACATTGGGCGCGAACTCGACAATTGTATGCGGTGTGACTATTGGGGCCTTTGCTTTTGTGGCAGCCGGTGCTGTGGTTAATCGCAATGTCAAGCCTTATGCATTGATGGCGGGTGTTCCAGCCCGACAAATAGGGTGGATGAGCGAGCATGGTACACGTCTGGAATTGCCTTTGAATGGCAATGGCATGGCAAGTTGCAATGAATCGGGTGTCGAATATCAACTGTCCGATGGGCAGATTAAGCGTCTATAAGTAGAAATAATTCTCAATTTCGGGGATGATATGGACTTCATTGATCTAAAAGCTCAGTATTCTTTGCTGAAAAATGATATTGATAGGAGGATACAAATCGTCCTGAATCATGGGCAGTATATTCTGGGGCCCGAAGTCGCTGAACTTGAGGAGCGGCTTGCCGAATTTGTTGGTGGCAGATTTTGTATATCGGTAGCCAATGGAACCGATGCGCTGCAGATCGCTTTGATGGCCTTGGGTGTAGGGCCTGGCGATGAAGTCATAACTCCGGGATTCACCTATATAGCAACGGCGGAGACAGTTGCCTTGCTGGGGGCAAAGCCCGTATATGTAGATGTGCTTTCGGGGTCTTGCAACCTTGACCCAAGTCTGATAGAGGCAGCAATTACAACAAGAACGAAGGCTATTATTCCCGTAAGTCTTTACGGACGTTGCGCAGATTTCGAACCTATCCAGAATATTGCCCGGAAATATGAGATTCCTGTCATTGAAGATGCCGCTCAGAGTTTCGGTGCTACATACAGAGGCGTCAAGAGTTGCAATATTTCTGACATAAGTTGCGCCAGCTTTTTTCCGAGTAAGCCATTGGGGTGTTATGGAGACGGTGGTGCAGTATTCACGAACGATGAAAATCTCGAGAAAAGCTTAAGACAGATAGCTAGGCATGGACAAGAGCGGCGTTATCACCATGTACGTGTAGGTGTCAACAGCAGGTTGGATACATTGCAGGCAGCAATTTTGTTGGCCAAACTCGAAGTGTTCGAATCCGATTTGAAAATAAGACAGGAAGTGGCTGAACGCTATTTTAATGGCCTGGCATCTTGTTCTGGATTGGTGCTGCCCCAGTCTATCACGGATGATATCTGCAGCTGGGCGCAATTCACGGTGAGGCATCCCGAGCGTGATCTGCTTGCCAAAAAACTACAGGAAAGAGGTATTCCTACTGCAATTCATTATCCCGTTCCATTGAACAAGCAGCCAGCTCTTCGTGAAACTAATTGCGTGCTGCCGGTGGGGGATAGATTGGCAAAAGAGGTTCTTAGCATACCAATGAGCCCCTGGCTAAGCGTTAATGATCAGAGTAATATTATTGAATCAATGCAGTCTGTTTGTGAATCGTTGAAATAAAGATAAACAAGGCATCGATAGGAATATTTGCAACATGACTGATTTGAAAGAAAGCGGGGTTTTATGAAAGTACTTAGAGTCGTAGGGGCGCGACCTCAGTTCATGCAAGTACCTGCCGTACGCGATGTATTGATTGAGAGGGGGCATGAGCATATATTGTTGCACACGGGGCAGCATTATGACGATAGTATGAGTACGGTTTTTTTTCGCGAACTGGATATTCCGGATGCGGATTTAAATCTCGGAATTTCTGAATTAGGGCATGGCGCCATGACGGGGCGCATGATGGAGGGGATAGAACAGGCACTGAAGGACATCATGCCTGATGTTGTTTTGGTGGATGGGGATACGAATTCAACGATGGCGGCAGCTTTGGCTGCAGTGAAATTGCATATTCCTGTTGTTCACATCGAGGCTGGACTGCGTGATTTCGACAGAAAGCGTCCAGAAGAAATCAATCGCACTGTCACAGATCATGTTGCCACAATAAATTGTGCACCTATCAAGCGTGCCTTGCATAATCTGAAGAATGAAGGACTTCAGCATACCGCCTCTCTGACTGGCGATGTGTTGCTGGATTGTTTTGTCAGGTATTCCGAGCGAAGAAAATATGCCATCGTAAAGCAGTTTGATTTACGATCCGATGGATATTATCTTTCCACCCTGCACAGGCCTGAGAACACCGACACCATCAACGCCGCGCGATTCTCGGATATTTTTCAATTCCTATCAAAACTTGATAAGCCGGTTATTTTGCCATTGCATCCTCGTACCAAGGGTATTGTTGAGCGCTGGCAAGGTAATGGCGGGAAATTAGGTTCCATAAGACTGGTGCCACCTGTCACTTATCTGGAAATGCTCGGCCTTTTGCAGGGTGCTGACTGCATTTTTACCGACTCCGGCGGACTGCCACGTGAAGCAGTATGGACTGGCCGGCGATGTGTCATGCTGTTCCGCGAGGATACATGGCATGATCTTCTTGAGAATAATTGGGCACAGATTGGAAAAACAGATAAGGCTTCCATAGAAAGTGCGTTCTCAAGAGCAAAGAAGCCTGATGTCACGGAGACACGGAATTTCTTCGGCGGGGGCTTGGCCGCACACAAAGTAGTGGATCAACTGGAAAATATCAATGGGTGACAATATGACTGTGGACATGATTTCTTCCAGAGCAAAAATCGGGCGTAGTGTAACGCTGGGTGCCCATGTCAGAATTTATGATAATGTAGAGATCGGTGATGACTCGGTCATTGAGGATTTCTGTGTCATTGGTCATCCCGCCGGTGGAGAATACAAGGGAAAACCGTTGAAGATTGGTGCCCGAAGCATCATTCGTTCACACTCAATTCTTTATGAGGGTAGTAGCTTTGGTCCGGATTTGCGGGTTGGGCACACCTCGTTGATTAGAGAGGGTGTGCAGGCCGGATTGAATCTACAGGTGGGAAGCTTCAATGACTTGGAAGGTGACGCAATTATTGGTGACTGGGTAAGATTCCACAGTAATGTTCATGTAGGTCGTGGTGCTGTCATTGGTGACCTCGTCTGGATATTTCCCTATGTTGTTCTGACAAATGATCCTATTCCTCCATCCGGGTTGAAGGAGGGGGTGACTCTCGAAGCGGGATCTGCGATATGCACAAGTGCAGTGGTTTTGCCTGGCACTAAGGTCGGCCGCGGCGCTTTCATTGCAGCCATGACGCGCGCTCGTGGAAATATTCCGGGTGGTGCTCTCGTTGTCGGGGGCGAGGGCCAGATTGTAGGATCAATCAAGAAACTGCGTCATAAGGAAACAGGGAAACAGCATCCATGGATGACGCATTTCACCGATTACTACCCTGCTGAAGCGCAGACGGCAATCAAGGAACTGCATTTGGCCGTCGAGGCGGATATTGAATTGCTGGAAAAGGAGATCTCTGCTCGCAAGGTGATCTCGTGAGCGAGGGTCCGCGTAATATTCTGATGATCGACCGTAATTGCATGGTGGATCGTCGCATTGTGCTTGAGGCAAAGTTGCTGCGCGAGCAAGGCCACAAAGTGATACTGGCTGCGGCCTATGGGACTCTGGGAGATAACGAAAATCAGATTGATGGTCTTCCAATTGTTAGATTTAATGAGTCTGCACTTGTCCTTTACGGCAACGATCCAAAATTCACTTCATTTGAGAATGCATGGCGCGTGCCAGATGAAGAGGAGTTGATTCAGCGGCGGCTTGAAGATGAGTATGACAAGCTGTCAAGGGCACGTTTTGACAAGATTTTGGGAATCACGAGCAAACTGGTAGGACGCAAAATTGGAAAGATGGTTGCTGCCTTGGCTGCGCCACGGTTTTCCATCAAGACCTTGATCGAGGCTAAGCAAATGCGAATTTTTATTCGCAAGCCGGCCGTTTTGGTGTTATCCCTCATATCATTCAATTGGGGTGCCTTGGCCAAATGGGGTGAATTTAGTCGAGAGATGCAAGTTCCTGCTTCTGCAGGGCCGTATACGCGTATTGCCAAATTAGAGTTTGACTTGAGCCGAGCGCGAGCGATGAAGATGCAGCTTCGTGGAAAATCCAAGCTCTGGATTTCTCTGAAGCACCCTCGTTACGGTTTGGAGCAATTGTCTAACAGCAGTCACTCGCTGAAAGGGATAGCCGCATTGCCATTGGCAATCCTGACTTTTGATTCTTATATATGGAGACGCTTGTGGTCTTTTACTTTTGGACATTTTCCGTTTCTTGACCATATACCGGAAGAGTTGCAGGGTTTGGATTCGGAAATCGTGAAGCATTTCGTGGAGCAGCCATTGGATAGTTGGGAAAGGAATGTCCTTGATTTCTGCTGCAATCTGGATCGGGTAGATGTTGTTCATGCTCATGATCTTCCTGCCTTGCGGGTTGCTACGCTGATCTCAAAGCGCCGCAATATTCCTTTGATTTACGACGCCCATGAACTCTACAGCTATCAGCCAGGCATTGTTGGAGAGCGAAAAAAGCGCTTGCTTGAAACTGAGCATGTTTTGATAGGTCACTGCGACGAAATAGTAGTGATCAATGAGGATCAGGCCAGAGTGATGCAAAAGGATCATGGCGCCGGTTCGTATACGCCTTTGACGAATGCGACCGAACAGCCGGTGGGATTCGATATAAATTGTCGTAAAACCATTGTTCAGGACAAACTTGGACTAGAGCCAGGTACACCCACGCTGATATTTATGGGTGGTATCAATCGCGGGCGGAAAATACACCTGTTGTTTGAGGGATTGGCTCAAGCAAGGGTGCCTGCACATCTAATTTTACTGACTTGGGGGATGGAGATTCCAGAGTTTAAGGAGTTGGCTGTTGAACTGGGTATCTCTGACCGCGTCCATTTCATGGATCCGGTACCCTGGAGTGAGATCGTTGAATGGGCTGCCTCGGTGGATGTTGGAGTCATGCCGTATCAGGCGCAGGATTTGAATACACAAATATCTTCGCCAAATAAGATGTATGAGTTCATTGCAGCTGGAACGCCGATGATTGGTTCCACTGAATTGGTCAATGTCAAGCGGGTTGTCGAAGCGGAAGGTTTTGGTGTTTTGGTTCCATTTCATGCAGCCGGTGACTACGCAAAGGCCATCGATACTATTTTTGATGAATCATTGGGTGGTCCGGAGCGATTCCGCCCAGCATTGATCGCCAAGGCTGAGAAGTACTTGTTTGCGTCTCAAGCCAAGCCTTTTGCGGAAATGTATCAGCGCGTTATGAATCTTGGTCAAATATCGAAGGCGGAGATCCAATGAAAAGCATGCACGAGTTTTTTTCTCAGGATCCTTTTCGATCCTTCTATAATCTCGATGGCCTTGATACAGTCGTTCTTACTACGGATATAGATTGGGCACCTGATTATGCGACGGAGGTGGTGCTGGACATGGTTGCTCAGGCAGGAATGAAAATTACTGCTTACGCAACACATGATAGCGCTCTGTTGAAAGCATCCACATCTTTTGTAGAAATTGGTTTGCATCCGGATAATACGCGACCGGATCCGGTGCACAGATTCAGTAAGAAGCTGCCGGATTTGATGGAAATCTTCCCTGATGCCGTAGGATTACGATGCCATCGGAACTTCTTCGGACAAAACATCAGTGATTTGGCGAAAGCCTGTGGACTTACCTATGATCTGAGTTCCTTCCTTTGGCGTCAACCATTTGCTCAAGCGCATGTTGATTACAATGGATTAGTGAAGATGTCCTATGTTTGGGAGGATGGTATCCATGTTGACATTGGGGAGCCTCTCGATTTATCGCGCATACCATTGGATGATCCTGGACTGAAAGTCTTGAATGTACACCCTATGCTGATTTATCTGAATGCATCAGATGATAATTTGCGTCGTGGATTAACAAAAGGCATTTCAGATCTTGCGTCGGTGCCGCGTAGCCATTTCGAAGGTCATATTTATAAGAGTTATGGCCTACGAGATTTTTACCGTGATCTTTTGAACGAGCTAAAACGCAGAGGGGTGAAGACTGTCTTTGCTAGAGATATAGCTGCCGCAGTCAAGAAAACGGAAAACTGATCATGTGCGGTATTTTTGGTTTCGTTGCGGCGGAAGCCGTTGAGCAGGCTGAAAGAATTCTGGCAACAGGTATCGAGCGCCAACGTCATCGCGGACCTGATGGCCAAGGTATCTGGATTTCACCAGACAGGCAAGTAGGTTTTGCGCACATGCGCCTATCTATCATAGACTTGTCTGAGCAAGCGGCGCAGCCAATGCGTCACGCCGAATCTGGTGTGGTTATTACATTTAATGGAGAAATCTACAATTATCGTGAATTGCGCAGCGAGATTGGAGGTGATTTTCATACAACAAGCGATACCGAGGTAATTCTTCAAGCCTATTTGAAGTGGGGTGAAGAATGCATCGATAGGCTTCGGGGCATGTTCTCATTTCTGGTGTGGGATCCTCGCCGGAATAAGGTGTTTTTTGGGCGCGATCGTTTTGGTATCAAGCCGTTGTACTACACCGAGCAAAATGGCATCATTTATTTTGCATCAGAAGTAAAGGCGTTAACTCCTTTCATGGATCAGCGGCGAATTTGCAGGAAAGCACTTTCAGAGTATTTCAGCTTCCAGTTCACCATCAGTGGGCAAGCATTGCTTGAGGGAGTTCGTGAAGTTCCTGCCGCGCATTGTGGGGCTATCAATGAGAGCAGGGAAATAAAGATAAGGCGCTACTGGGAAATTCAGTATGAACCCGATCTTTATCATACGGAGCAGTATTTTGTAGAGCGGTTGCGTGAGCTGATGGCTGAGTCTATTAATCTGCACTTGCGTGCTGATGTTGAGGTAGGCGCTTACGTGAGTGGGGGGGTCGATTCCAGTCTTTTGGCTATATTGGCACGTGAATCAAGGCCTAGTGGGTCATTCAAGATATTTAATGGGCGATTCAACGAGGGGGCGGCTTACGATGAGTCTCGTTATGCGGAGGATGTTGCCCATGAAAATGGTATGTCCTGTTACGTTCAGGATATCAATGAAGACGATTTTGTCCAAAATATTCGAAGCATCATCTACCATCTTGACGGGCCAATTGCTGGACCAGGATCTTTCCCGCAATTCATGGTGTCACGACTCGCAGCCAGCAAGCTGAAAGTGGTTTTAGGTGGGCAAGGCGGAGATGAGATATTCGGCGGCTATGCTAGGTACCTGGTTGCATATTTTGAGCAATGCATCAAAGGGGCAATTGAGGGGACTTCTCATAATGGCCAATTCATCGTTACTTATGAATCGATTATTCCCAATCTGGTAGCATTAAAGTCTTATCAGCCACTGATCAAGGAATTCTGGGCGGAAGGATTGTTCGGCTCTCGCGACGAACGATATTTCAGATTGATCAATAGAGCCAATCTGTTGGGTGATGTCATTGATCCTGCTGCGGTGGATTTCGCACCGGTGCTGGATGCGTACAAGAGAATATTCTGGGGGGACAATGTCGGACCGGAGGCGTATTTCGATCGGATGACACATTTTGACTTCAAGACGCTTCTGCCTGCACTCCTGCAGGTTGAAGACCGCATGAGCATGGCCCATGGGTTGGAGTCAAGGGTTCCATTTTTGGATCATCCACTGGTTCAGTTCGCTGCTACGATTCCACCAAATATAAAATTTGCCAATGGTGAATTAAAAAGACTCCTCCGAGTCGCTTTTGGTTCCCGCCTACCAGAGTCCATAAAAAATAGAAGTGATAAGATGGGATTCCCTGTGCCGTTGAATCAATGGTTGAAAAAAAATGGCAGGGCCTCAGAATTCGTGCAAGATATACTTGGATCGACTAGGGCGAAGCAACGGGGATATTTGACATCCAAAGCAGATATTGGCGGAATGATCAGCTCGCAAGGTGCGTTCAATCGAAATTTGTGGGCATTGCTTTCTCTTGAAATATGGCAGCAGGAGTTTGTTGATGCGTAATACAGATGCAGGTCATTGCTGCATCATTCGCCTATGGTGGGGTGGCGTATGAAGATTCTTACGGTTATTGGGGCGCGTCCTCAAATGGTCAAGGCAGCCGTTGTATCTCATGCTTTCGCTGCACGTCAGGCATCTGGTGTGAATGTTCGAGAAATGATCGTTCATACCGGTCAGCACTTTGACAAAAACATGTCCGATGTGTTTTTTGATGAGATGGGAATTCCAAAGCCGGATAGGATGTTGGCGTTGGGAGGCCTCTCTCATGGAGCGATGACGGGGCGAATGATCGAGCAGATCGAATCCGTTCTGCAACACGAGCGACCGGATTGGGTATTGGTGTATGGGGATACTAATTCGACGATGGCAGGAGCCCTGGCGGCTGTAAAGCTCCATATTCCAGTGGCACATGTCGAAGCTGGATTGCGTTCCTGGAATAGAGCGATGCCAGAAGAAATAAATCGCGTAGTAACCGATCATGTTTCCAGTCTGCTTTTTGCTCCTACTGACTCGGCAGTGAATAATTTGTTGTCCGAAGGAATCATTGGTGAAAAAGTGGTACGCACAGGCGATGTAATGCTTGACGCATCGCTGTTTTATGCGAAGAAGTCGGCTGGACGGCCACTTCCTGTGGGCGTGGGTGATGGCCGTTTTGCGCTGGTAACCATCCACCGGGCGGAAAATACGGACGAGCCTCGGCGCCTCGCCGCCATCGTGGCAGCGATGGAGGCAGTGGCAGCGGACTTGCATCTGGTTTTTCCTCTGCACCCGCGTACACGTGGCGCTTTGGAGCGCAATGGACTTCTTGAGCGATTGGCCCGCGCGGCAACTCTTTTGGATCCGTTGGGCTATCTTGATATGACTCGTCTGGAGGACGCATGTTCGCTGGTCATCACCGACTCGGGTGGGGTACAGAAGGAGGCTTACTTCTTTGGAAAGCCGTGCGTTACATTACGCACGGAGACAGAATGGACTGAGCTGGTCGATATCGGAGCGAATAACCTTGTCGCGCCGGATGATGAGAAATCTATTGTCGAAGCAATACGAATGGGAATAGAGCTGAGGGTAGATGCGAAAAATCAGTTGTATGGAAATGGACATGCAGCGGAGCAGATTGTAGATCATTTGTTATATGGTGACCATTGAAAAAATCAACGCTTCCAGCTTGATATGTTACGTGGTGTCAGAGATTCAGTCGCTGTGTCGGCATGTCGGCTGTGCTGGTGAGTCGGGGCTTGCATGAGATTCTCCGTTTCTTGGCTTAGAAAAATTTTCTATCCGATATGTGTGGAATCGCGGGAATAGCCTCTCTAAATGGCCGTGTCGCCATTGCAAGTCAGCTCGATGCAGCCTTGAGCAGACTGCGCAGGCGTGGTCCTGATCGGGCAGATTTCGTGTCTTGGCGCAAAGACGGAGTCGTTGGAGCCTTTGGCCATACCCGGTTGAGCGTGATCGATCTTTCAGATGCGGCCAGCCAGCCCATGGATAGCGCCAATGGTAACCTCACGCTGGTTTTCAATGGCGAGATCTACAATTACCTCGAACTGAGGGCACAGCTTGAGCGAAGTGGGCGGCACTTTCGTTCCCATTCCGATACCGAAGTCCTGCTGCAGGCCTGGGAAGCCTGGGGCGAGGCTGCCTTGTCGCGTCTAGTCGGCATGTTTGCATTTGTGCTGCTGGATCGGCACACTGGCAAGCTGTATGGGGCTCGCGATGCCTTTGGCATCAAGCCGCTTTACTACCATTTGGGGCAGGAGAGCCTGTGTTTCGCATCGGAAGTCCCGGCGCTGCAGGCGTTGCGGGGTGGCCGGCCTGAACTCGACTGGCAGATCGCCTACGACTATCTTGTCCACGGCAGCTACGACACTGGAGAGAGCACTTTCTTTCGTGACATACGGGCCTTGCCGCCCGGCCATAGTTTCAGCTATGACCTTGCTGCCGGTGAGTTGGCGTTGAAATCCTGGTGGCAGCCGAGGATTACTCCCGTTCAGAATTTGTCTCTGGATGATGCAGCGCAGGAGCTGCGGCGCTTGATGCTATACAGCGTGCGCCTGCATCTGCGCAGCGACGTACCGTTGGGCGCGGCCCTTTCGGGTGGACTGGATTCATCGGCCATCGTCGCCTGCATGCGCCATCTGGAGCCCGACGCCCCTCTCCACACTTTCAGTTTCGTCGCCTCGGGAAGTGCGTTGTCTGAAGAGCAATGGATTGATTTGGTGAATGACCGGGCGGGGGCGACACCGCACAAGATCGAGATCGCGCCGCAGGAACTGGCTGCCGATCTGGACGACATGATCGTGGCCCAGGGCGAGCCTTTTGGCAGCACGAGCATTTATGCACAGTACCGTGTGTTCCGCCTGGCGCGCGAGCATGGCATGGTGGTCACGCTGGATGGGCAGGGCGCGGATGAGTTGTGCGGCGGCTATGTGGGCTATCCGGGGCCGCGCGTTCGCAGCCTGATGGATGCCGGCCGGTGGGCACAGGCGGCATCCTTTCTCCGATCCTGGGGGACTTGGCCTGATCGTTTTGCTGTCGAGGGCATGAAGGCCGCCGTAGCCGAGTACGCGGGCGAGGACGTGTACCAATGGCTGCGCCGCCTCAATCGAGGCCAGGCCGCGCCTGCTTGGCTCTACGCAGCTGTACTGCAGGAGAACGGCGTATTGTTGCGGTTTCCACACCCACGCCCCGTAGTGACGGCTCCAGGCAGGCGCCTTTGCGCCGAGCTGGCCCGTTCGCTGCACGGTGTGGGCCTGCCGGGCCTACTTCGCCACGGTGACCGCAATTCCATGCGGTTTTCCGTGGAAAGCCGGGTCCCATTCCTGACCACGGCGCTTGCGGACTTTCTGCTGACCTTGCCGGAAGAGTATCTGGTGGCACCCAATGGGGAGACCAAGCATTTGCTCAGGCGTGCCATGAGGGGACTGGTCCCGGATGAGGTCTTGAATCGTCGCGACAAGATCGGCTTCGCCACACCCGAGAAGGACTGGCTGATGCAGATGGCACCTCAGGTGCGGGAATGGCTGCGTCAGCCGCTGAACCTGCCTTTCCTGCGTCAGGACGAGATCCTGAAGGCCTTCGACCAGGTCGTGGCCGGCCAGCGGCCCTTCAGTTGGCAGGTCTGGCGCTGGATCAACTTCACGCGCTGGTACGCGCGCCAGTTCGGGGGCTGATGCCATGGCGCGCCTTCTGCTGCTGTCCCTGTCGACCATTGTTTCGGACCCACGCGTCATGCGCCAGATCGAGGCTTTGGGCCAGGAGCACGAGCTTCATGTGCTGGGCTTTGGCCTCCGGCCAGCAGGTGTCCACGCCTTCGAAGCCGTACGCCACGTAGGAGGCGGCGCATGGTCCGCTGCGGCCAATGCTGTCCTGCTGGCGGCGCGCCGTCACCACTTGTATTACTGGCGCCATGCCCAGATCCGCGCGCTGATGCATGCTGCACAGAGGCTGCCGGCCAATAGTTTCGATCTGGTACTCGCCAACGACGTGATGGCCTTGCCGGCCGCGCTGGAGCTGGCGCGGGGTGCTCCTGTATGGCTTGATGCCCACGAATATGCGCCACGTGAATTTGAAGACAGGACGGCATGGCGCTTGCTGCTGGGACCTTTCTTCGATGCCGTGTGCCGGAGCGAACTGGGGCGCGTGGCGCGCATGAGCACGGTCTGTGATGGCATCGCGCAAGAGTACGCAACGCGCTACCGGCTGCCGGTAGCGGTCATGCCCAACTGTCCCGAGCCTATGGACTTGCCCGTGCAGCCTGTAGCCGACGGCTCGATACGCATGATCCATCACGGTGCGGCCATCGCCTCGCGCCGCATTGAAGTCATGATTGATCTCATGCGACACCTGGACCAGCGCTTCTCCCTGGATTTGATGCTGGTCGAACAGGACCCGGCCTATATGGCGTCGCTGCGGCGCAGGGCACAGGACCAGCCTCGCATACACTTCGTGGCTCCCGTGGCCATGTCGGAGATCGCGGCTCGCACCAACGACTATGACGTCGGTCTGTTCCTGCTGCCTCCCGTCAATTTCAATTACCTGCATGCCCTGCCGAACAAATTCTTCGAATTCATTCAGGCGCGTTTGGCCATCGCCATCGGCCCATCACCGCAGATGCAAGCCTTGGTCAATGCGCATGGCTGTGGTGTAGTAGCACCCGGTTTCGAGCCCGCTGATCTCGCTGGCGTACTCAATGCGGTCACGCGCGAGCAGGTTCAGGCTATGAAGCAGGCCTCCGATCGGGCCGCGAAGCGCTGGAACGCCGAGGCCACGCGCGCCTGGCTGCGGGCCGAGGTCAACGCGCTGCTCGAGGGCTGGCGGCCGTGCGGCAAGCACCGGTGAAGGACCCTGAAATGCAGGCTATCCTTTTCGGTACCCAGTCTTTCATCGACGGCGGCACTAAGGTCGGCATCCAGTACCTGGCCCAGGCGCTGGCCGTGGCGGGCTGGCGCGTGGACTATGTGCCCACTCTGTCATCGCCCCTGGACCTTGTCGGCCGTCAGCGCCATGCGCGCCTGCGCCGTGCATGGGGCGGCGGGGGCATGGCCCGGGAGATTTCTCCAGGGTTGACTGAGTGGACCGCCAAGGCACCGTTTCCTGCGCACCACTTGTTTCTGCGATTCGCATGGCAGACCAGTCTCTATGGCAGCCTGCTGCCGGCACGGTTGCGCCGCACCCGCTATGACCTGTGCTTGGCCGATGTCGCGCCCAATATGCTGGCGCAGGGCAGGATCGTTGCGCGCGTGCGTGTCTGCCGGCTCAATGACTGGCCGCAGGGCTTCGCCAGGGATTTGCATCCGGTGGCGCTGAAGGCCCTGGAGGACGGGCTGCGTGGACCGGGCTTCGACGAAGTATGGGCCGTCTCCAAGCCGCTGCAGGAATATGCTCTCGAGCTTAATCCGGGAATGTCAGTTCCGTACATACCTAACGGGGTGGAAGCGCGGCTGTTGGAGCTGGCGTGGCCTAATAAGGCTCGGTTGCCGCGCAGCGCCGTGTATGTGGGCGCCATGACGGCTTGGCTGGATAAGGGCTTGCTGGCTGCAGTGGCGCGGCGCATGCCTGCCTGGCGTTTCGACATCTATGGCCCCGGTGCCATTCCGCGACCCGAGGATCCTCCAAATCTGCGCTGGCACGGCAGCGTTTCGCGCGATGTGCTGGCGCAGCTGCTGCCGCGCTATGAGGTCGGCCTTATCCCCTTCCAGGATACGGACGGGCGCATGCGCTACGTGGAGAGGCCGCTGAAGTTCTATGAATACGTGGCGGCCGGTCTCGGCGTGGCGAGTACCGATTTCGGCGCTCTGCGTGTGGGCATGGGAGAGCTGGCTCGCTACGGCAATGGAGCATCGGGCTTCGCGCAGGCCATAGAGCAGGCACGTGCCGAGGCGCAGGCTCGTCCCCATGGGTATGCTCAGGAGTTCGTGCGCGAGCATGCCTGGGAGAAACGTATCCAAGCCATGCTGGCCCGCTTGGAGGCATTGTTGGCATGACGAAACGGACTGAAGGCGGACATTTCCTTCTCTATGATTTCATGCAGGTCGCGGGTGGCGCGGAGCGCGTCACCCTGATGCTGGCAGAGGCATTGCCTGGCTTCGAAACCCTGGTGAGCCGCTGTTATGCGCAGGCTATGCCGCTGCTAGAAGGGTCACAGGTGCGCGTGCGCGAGCTGCGCGGCGGCTGGTCGGCCTGGTTGCCGCGTATACCTGAAAGCATGTGGTGCTTTCGCTTTCGATCGCAGTGCCTGCGCGATGCACAACAGGTGGTCTACAGCGGCTTTTATGCTCCTTTCGCGGTTCACCAGCAGCGCGGCGGGCTGCGCCTGTACTACTGCCATACGATTCCTCGCTTTGCCTACGATCTCTACGAAAGCACACTGGCTCAGTTTCCTGCGCCCCTGCGCCCGCTATACAGGCTATTCGTCTGGTGGTTCCGCAGGCGCTACGAGAAGGCCATAGGCCGCATGGACCGCATTCTTGTGAACTCCGAGAATGTGCGCCAGCGTTTGCGGCGCTACACAGGACTGGATGCCACAGTTGTCTATCCGCCTGTAGCCACAGAAAGTTTCAGGCCATTGGATGACGCAGGCTATTACCTGTCCACCGCGCGGCTGGTGCCCAACAAGCGCGTCGACATCATCGTGCGTGCTTTTTTGCGTATGCCGCAGCGGCGGTTGGTAGTGTTATCGGGTGGCGCAGAGCTTGGGCGCCTGAAGGCGCTGGCGGCAGGTGCTGCGAATATTGAATTCACGGGTTGGCAAACCGATGAGCAGCTACGCCTTTGGATGGGGCGGGCCCGGGCGGTAGTCTACTTGCCGGTGGACGAAGACTTCGGTATGTCGCCGGTGGAGGCCATGGCTGCTGGCAAACCAGTCATCGGTGTGGCGCAGGGGGGACTGCTGGAAACCGTGGTCCAAGGCCAGACGGGCATTCTGGTCGCCGACCCCCCCACCCCGGAGTCCGTAATGGCTGCAGTGGATGACTTGGAGTATATGCACGGGCCTGAGGTGTCCCGGGTCTGCATGGACCGGGCTCGGCAGTTCACACAAACCCGATTCGTGGAGAGCATGCGTGCGGCGCTGGATCTACCCAGCGTGCCGGTTTAGTCGCCGGATCTGGCGCGCAAGTGAGCCACCCCAAGCAGAGTAGATACAGCCACATAGCGCAGCGCATGGGCCCAGGATTGGAACATCTTGGAGCGGTCTGGCTTGGCGGTGTGAAGAGGCAGGGCTATCTCGGCAATTCGCAATTGTGCACGGCGCATGAGCAAGAGCGTACCGATATCCTGGTAGTCGAGCAGCGTTGCATCGGCTGAGGCTGCGACGCGCATGGCGCTGCGGTTGTAGACGCGAAAGCCTGAAACAAAGTCGCGCAACGCAAAGCCGGTGACCCAACGAAACCATTGCCAGGCCATGCGCCGCACCCGGCTGTGGCGGGCTTCGAAGTAGCCCACCACCACGTCGGCAGCCCCTCTGGCAGAGAGCAGCGTCGGTATTTCCTCGGCTTCGTAGCGCCCATCGGCATCGATGGTGATCACCGTCTCAAAGCCTTGGGCCAATGCATGGCGTATGCCGGTTTGCAAGCTGCCCCAGGTGGTCATGGCTAGCAGGGGGCGCATGACCTGCGCACCACTTTGTTCGGCAAGGTGACAGGTGGCATCCGTGCTGCGGTTGTCGACCACGACAACAGTGGCATCCACCAGCGAGTGCACTCGGTGCACGAGCTCGGTGATGCTCGCTTCGTGGTTGCGCGTGGAAATCACCACCATGAGATGGCGTCCTGTTTCCTCGACTGTGCGCTCGGGCAGTAGACCGGGCGCCATCGAGCGGTAGTGCCGGGCCATGGCGCGTTCGCAGGCCCCAATGCCGAAATAGCGTTGCAAGGCCTTGGGGCCACTGCGGCTGAGTCGTTCGCGCAGCGCACCGTCATGCTGTAGTCGTGCGATGGCGCTGCGCCAAGCGTCGATGTCTTCAAAAGGCACGTGCAGCCCACAGCGGGCCTGTGCAACTACCCAGGGCATACCTGAACCGGGAAGATCGGTCACGATGCAGGGACGTTGGTGCAGCATGGCCTCAAGAAGGACGATGCCGAAAGCCTCGGTGCGCTCGCGCGAAGCAAGGCAGAAGATATCGCAGCCTGCAAACAAGGCATGTTTTTCCTCGTCAGAAACCGAACCTGTCAGCCGGACGGACGCCTGCTGTCCCTCGGGCGTGCATTGGCGGATCAGTTCCTCCAGCGATGCACGCAGCTCGCCTTCTCCGGCGATCAGCAGTTCCACCCCGGGCATGGCAGATACGGCTCGAATCAGAGTTTCAAAGCCCTTGTAGTAGGTCAGTCGTCCGATGGAGAGCAGTCGAAGCCGGGCGTCAGGCCGCCAACCCTTGCCTGGCTGCAGCGAGGCCGGTGAAGGAATGTTGCTCAGGTTCAGGCCCAGCGGAACGATCTCGCATTTGCTGCGCCAGGTACGCAGGGCATTGCTGGCCTCAAGATAGGGTGGCGACGTTGCGAATACCTGTTGGGCGCGTTCCAGCAAGGCCTGCTCGAACGGCCGGTACAGCATGTAGGCCAATGCCACGGACCACTTGATGTTGGACACCACCACATCGGAGTGCCAGTGGATGACCCAGGGCACGCGCCGCGCGATGGGCAGGGTCAGTGCCCAAAGCGCCGAGTTGTTGGGCAGATGCAGGTGCAGTACGTCGGGCTGAATGCGTTCGATGGCGCGGCCCAGTGCGCGCCGGAATCCCATGGCCATGGGGGCATAGACCAGATTGAATTGAACGGGCACGCGTTCCAGCCAGGCGGGATCATCTGGCTCCGGATCACCATGGACCAGGGCATGGGCATCGACACCCTGGCGTCGTTGCTCGTGTATCAGGTCGGCCAGAAAGACTTCCATGCCGCCCCGGTAGGGAGGGAAGAATTTACCGACGTGAAGTATGCGCAGGGCCATGGCGGACAGCGCCTACTTCGTCGTCTGAGGCTTTGCGGTAGCCGGGCTCAGCTGATTGCGGACCTGCCGGTACTGCGGATTCTGTGGCTCCAGGCGTATTGCCTGATCCAGACTCTTCAGTGCTTCCGGCAGGTTGCCCAGGCCGTGATAGGCCATTGCACGCCCGTAGAAAGCGGGCGCGCTGGGGCTGCGAGCAACCAGTGGTTCCAGCAGCTCTTTGGCTTGAGCGCTATCACCCTGGCCGACAAGGGCCAGCCCCAATCCGACGATCAGGCGAGGGGCGTTTGGCGAGGTCTGCAGCAGAGTCCGGAAGTCGTCGGCTGCAACTTTGTATTGCTGCGCACCTATGGCCGCCTCTGCGCGTTTCAGGCGCAGCGTCTGCTCCATTTGCTTGGCGTTGGCACTGTCTTCAGTGGGCTCGCCCAGGGCGCGCGAGTATTCCTCGAATGCTGCGCGCAACTGGCCTGTGGCCATCAACGCTTCGGCTTTCTGGTAGTACAGGGCTTGGCCATTGAAGCCTTTGGCCTGGGCTGCGGCAAAGGCATTGAGGGCTTCGGGGAATTTCTTTTGCTGGGACAGAACGGCACCCATATTGAACAGCGCATTACCGCCCAAGTCTCCAAGTGCGTTGGCCGTGGCGAAGTCTTGCAGCGCCTGGTCGAGCATGCCCTTGTCTGCGTGTGCTGTTCCTACGTTCAGGAAGGCACGGCCACGTCCCACGGCATTGGCGGGGGCTTTTTTGTCGATTTTTTCAGCGGCATCGGCCCAGGATGTGCCTGCATCCTGCAGAGAGAGCACGCGTTCGAAAGCGAGGGCTCCGAACACCACGCCGATGACGATGCCGACGATGTAGATGGTGCGTGGCTTGACCCCCGTCAGCGCAATGGCCGCCAATCCCGGGATGGCCACAGCCCACAGATAGCTGCGATACAGAACGAAGGGGTCCTGCAGCCAGACCGTGGCGAATTCGGTCGCATACCAGAGCAGGGGAAACAGGAGGCAGAGCGCGACCAAGCCAATGACACCGGGACGCCTAAGCACGGCCCAGATTGAGCAGGCCAGCAGGGCCAGGTAACCGAGCGCGCCGGCTAGGTGCCAGATCGAGCCGAAGCCGAGAGGAAATGCCGGTCTCAGGTCGATGGACATCCAGCCCACATAGGGAACGATCCACAGAAAGCCATAGGCAAAAAACAGGGCCGCTTCATTGAGGATGCTCAGGGGATAGATCTGTGAGGTGATCCCGGGCCGAAGGGCTTCCAATTGCCTTGCATAGCCTTGGGATTGCTCGTCGAAAATCTGGCCCACCAGACTGCCGAAGAAATGAAAGACTGCCGCCGAGGCAACGGCCAGCAGCAGCAAGGCCATTCCCACAATGACCATGGCAGCCTTCAGGCCGGGGCGCTGCACAAAGATATAGAGCGGCACCACCATGGCGACCGTCAGAAAGGCATGCTCCTTGGACAGGATGGCGAGCACATAGCAGATCAATGCCGCGATATGCCAGAGGGCTCGCCCGCCCTGAAGCCCGCGCACAAAGGCCCAGCATGCCATAACGGCAAAGAGCGTTGCCATGACGATGGATCGCTGCACCAGGTATCCAACGGCGTAGACCGCGACAGGGTTGAGCGCGAAAAGGACCAGGCCCAGTTGCAGGGCTGCATCGCGCGACGCGTGGAAGTGGGGTTGCTCCTCGATGTCGTGCGGAAAGCGCGTCTGTGTCAGCAGTGCCTTGAACAATGCATAGAGAGCCGCCACGGTCGCGAGATGCAAGGCGATATTGAAGACGCGCTGCTTCCACCAGCCATCTCCGAAAATCTGTTCGATCCAGACGAAGCTGCCATACGACAGCGTGCGCTGCTTGAAGTCCAACAGGCTGCCATAGTTGCCGAAAATCGTTCCATCCGTCAGACGCATATCGTCGAACAGCAGCCCGTTGTTCAGGCCGGGCAGATACACCCCCAATACGGCCAGCAAAAGAAGGGCACTGAACCAGTAAATCGCTTTGGAGGGGGCAGCCATTGCTTCTTGTCTTGTCTCGGATGTGGCGGAACTTGGAATGGTGGGCCGGGAAATGGCCGCTCTTGGGAAGAGCGCAGGCAGTTTACCAGCCGACCAACCCGCTACCGCAGCCTGCTGCGCCGGTTTGACGTGAGTATTGTGAGAAGGCTCGAGATGAAAAAAGCCCCATGCTGCGTCAGGCGCGGCATGGGGCCGGGAGGCCATCAGATGGGCGTGAACGCCCCTGGCATTTTGCCTACAGGCCAGCCGCAGCACGCAGCGCCGCTGCCTTGTCCGTCCGCTCCCAGGTGAACTCGGGCTCTTCACGGCCGAAGTGGCCATAGGCAGCGGTCTTGCTGTAGATCGGGCGCAGCAGGTCCAGCATCTGGATGATGCCCTTGGGACGCAGGTCGAAGTGGGCGGCCACCAGCTTGGCAATCTCGGCGTCGGGGATGACGCCCGTGCCTTCGGTGTAGACCGTGATGTTCATCGGGCGTGCCACGCCGATGGCGTAGGCCACCTGGATCTGGCACTGGCGCGCCAGGCCGGCGGCCACGATGTTCTTGGCCACGTAGCGCGCGGCGTAGGCGGCGCTGCGGTCCACCTTGGTTGGGTCTTTGCCGCTGAAGGCGCCGCCGCCGTGGGGGCAGGCACCGCCGTAGGTGTCGACGATGATCTTGCGGCCGGTCAGGCCGCAGTCACCCTGGGGGCCGCCCACGACGAAGCGGCCCGTGGGGTTGATCAGGTACTTGGTGTCCTGCAGCCACTCGGAGGGCAGCACGGGCTTGATGATTTCCTCGATGATGGCTTCGGTGAAGCTGGACTTCATCCTGGTGGCCGATTCCGACTGGTCGGGGCTGTGCTGGGTGGACAGCACCACGGTGTCGATGCTGTGGGGCTTGCCGTCCACGTAGCGCATGGTCACCTGGCTCTTGGCGTCGGGGCGCAGGAAGGGCAGGCGGCCGTCCTTGCGCAGCTGGGCCTGGCGCTCGACGAGGCGGTGCGCGTAGTAGATGGGCGCGGGCATCAGCTCGGGTGTCTCGTCGCAGGCGTAGCCGAACATCAGGCCCTGGTCGCCGGCGCCGGTGTTGAGCTCGTCATCGCTGGCCTTGTCCACGCCCTGGGCGATGTCCTGGCTCTGCTTGTCGTAGGCCACGAGTACGGCGCAGCCCTTGTAATCGATGCCGTAGTCGGTGTTGTCGTAGCCGATGCGCTTGATGGTGTCGCGTGCGACCTGGATGTAGTCGACGTTGGCGCCCGTGGTGATCTCACCTGCCAAAACCACCAGGCCCGTGTTGGTCAGTGTCTCGGCCGCCACGCGGCTGTACGGGTCTTGGGCGAAAATGGCGTCCAGGATCGCGTCAGAGATCTGGTCGGCCACCTTGTCCGGATGGCCTTCAGAGACGGATTCCGAGGTGAAAAGAAAATCGTTCGCCATGTGAATAAACTCCTTGGTTGCAGCTTTTTTTGATGGGCGTTGCCCAAGCTGCAGGAGCCCTGGCGAACGCTTTAGCAGACTTGTTTTACGTCGCTCTGCAAGTTGCTCAGTTAACTCAGCGACCCGCACATTTTAATGCCTTCCTTGTTCCGACTGTTTGCTGCACTGCCTTTGTGGCTATTGCACCCCCTTGGCGCGCTCATGGGCTGGGTGGCTTTCGTGGCCTCCGGCACGTACCGGCGCCGCTTTCTGGCCAATGCCCGCCAGGCCGGCTACGGCTTCGGCTCAGTGGCGCCGGCCGTGGGGCACGCGGGGCGCATGGTGGCGGAGCTGCCGCGCATGTGGATGGGCAGGCAGCCGAGCTGCCAGATGCACAACGAGGAATGCGTGCGCCGGGCCTACGCCGCCGGGCGCGGCATCATCTTTCTGACGCCCCACCTGGGCTGCTTCGAACTGTCGGTGCAGCATGCGGCACGGCAATGGTCGGCCGAGCATGGCGAGATCACCATTCTCTACCGCCCCGCGCGCCAGCCCTGGCTGGCCCGCGTCATGGAGACGGCGCGCAACCGCCCCGGCGTGCAGGCCGTGCCGACCACGCTGGCTGGCGTGCGCCAGATGATCAAGGCGTTGCGCAAGGGCATGGCCGTGGGGCTGCTGCCAGACCAGGTTCCGCCCGAGGGGCAGGGTGTCTGGTCGCCGTTCTTCGGCCGTGATGCCTATACGATGACGCTGGCTGCGCGCCTGGCGTTGCAGACGGGGGCCGCTGTGATCGTGGCCCGTTGTGAGCGCTTGTCCTGGGGGCGGGGCTATGCGCTGTATCTTGAGGAGTTGCCCGTGCCCTTGTCCGAGAATCTGGAAGCTGCGGTGCAGCAGATCAACGAGGCGATGGAACACACCATCCGCCAATGCCCGCAGCAGTACCTGTGGGGCTATGCGCGCTACAAGCAGCCGCGCCGTGAAGCAGCTGCCGGCGAGGTGGGTGCATGAGCGGGCGCATCGGCGTGTGGCTGATGCGGTCGCTGGCTTGGATGCCGCTGCCGTGGCTGCGGGGTCTGGGTGCGTTTCTGGGGCGTGTGCTGTTCGTGCTGGCCGCGCCGCGCCGCAAGGTGGCGCTGCGCAATCTTGCGCTGTGCTTTCCCGAGCTGACCGAGGCGCAGCGCGTGGATCTGGCGCGCCGCAACTTCATCGTCTTTTGCCAGACTTGGCTGGACCGCAGCTGGCTGTGGGCGGCGCCGCGCGAGGTGGTGGCCGAGCGCGTGAAGCTGCAGGGTGCCGTGCATGAGCTCGATGGCGACACCCCGACCATCCTGTTCGCGCCGCATTTCTACAGCATGGACGCGGGCGGGCTGGCCTTGCCGCTGCACACCACCCGGCCCTTCACCTCGATCTTCTCCACCCATCCGGACCCGGCGGTCGATGAGTGGTTCATGTCGGGGCGCCAGCGCTTTGGCGACGTGCGCATGCTCAACCGCGCCGACGGGGTCAAGCCCATCATCTCCAGCCTGCGCAAGGGCGGTTTGCTGTACCTTTTGCCCGACATGGACTTCGGTCGCAACGACTCGGTCTTCGTGCCTTTCTTCGGCGTGAACGCGGCCACCATTCCCTCGCTGTCGCGCTTCGCGCGCCTGGGCCGGGCCAAGGTGCTGGGCATGTACACGCGCATGACGCCCACGGGCTACGTGGCCGAGATTACGCCGGCCTGGACGGATTTCCCCACCGACGATGTCGAGGCCGATACGGCACGCATGAACCGCGAGCTGGAAGCGGCGATTCGCACCATGCCCGACCAGTACTACTGGGTGCACAGGCGCTTCAAGACCCGGCCCGAGGGCGAGCCTTCGATCTACTGAACGGGGCGGGACAGGAACTGCTCCAGCGCTTGCCGCACCGCATCGGGCTGCTCGTGCACGACCCAGTGCGAAGTGCCTGCCAGGTGCTGCACCGTCAGGCGCGGTACCCACGGCTCCAGGCCTTCGACCAGGGCGGGCTGCAGCGCCGGGTCGCTGTCGCCCCAGAGCACATGCGTGGGCACGCCGATGTCCAGCATCTCGGGCGGCAGCCTCAGGTTGCGCAGTGCGTCGGCTGAGGCCGGATCTTCGGGCCGGGGCGGCACCAGGGGACTGGCGCCGTAGTAGTGGCAGGAGCCTTGCACGCCCAGGTCCCAGTGCTCGCGGTAGCGCTGCTGCAACTGCGGCGTGAGCCATCCGGGCAACTCGCCCTGCGGCGTGCGGAAAAAGCCCAGCATGCGCTGCCAGTCGTTCGCGGCCAGCAGGGCGGGCGCATCAGGTCGGCGCAGAAAATGCATGTACTGGCTTGCGGCCTGTTGCACGGGGTTGTGCAGCAGTTCGCGCAGAAAGGCGCCCGGATGCGGGGCGTTGAGGATCATCAGCCGCTGCATCAGCCCGGGATGGCGGTTGGCCAGGCCCCAGGCCAGGGCACCGCCCCAGTCGTGGGCGATCACGCAGGCTGCGGGTGCGCCAGGGCTTTCGATGGCGATCAGCGCCGCCAGATCCTGCAGCAGGTGCTTGGCCTTGTACTGCTCCACACCCGCCGGCTGGCTGGAACGGCCAAAGCCCCGCAGATCGGGGGCGACGCAACGCCATTGCGTGCCGAACTGCTCCAGCATGCCTTCCCAGATGAAGCTGCCTTCAGGAAAGCCGTGCAGGAACAGCAGCAGTGGCTGGCCGGATTCGCCGCTGACGCGGCAGTGCAGATGGATGCCGTGAGGCAGCTCGCGAATGCAGGTGTTCACCATGTTGCGTTCCTTGCGGGGCGCTGGCTACACGAGCGCCTCCAGGCGCTAATCTTGGGGGCTGTCGGTCGCGGCGGGCGTCGCAGTTGCGACGTTCGCGACGTCGGCGGGCCCGTCCGTGGCCGCCGGCGGATTCAGGCCTTCGGGATGACTCCAGTGCCACAGCAGCTGGGCCACCTCGTCCACGCCCTGCTTCTTGAGCGCGGAGAACATGCGCACTTCGCCACCACCGGCGTTGAGCCGCGTGATGGACAGCACCTTGGCCTGCTCGGCGCGCGTGAGCTTGTCGGCCTTGGTCAGCAGCACGAGGAATTTCAGGCCTTCCTGCACGCGCGGGCGCATGGCGTCGAGCAGGGCTTCGTCCAGCTCCGTCAGGCCCAGGCGCGGATCGCACAGCAGCACGATGGCCGACAGGCTCTCGCGGCTGACCAGATAGTTCAGCATCACGCGCTGCCAGCGCTGCTTGTCCGTGCGCGAAACGGCGGCATAGCCGTAGCCGGGCAGGTCGGCCAGCACGGCGTCGGTCACGCCCTGCTTGCCCAGGGAAAACAGGTTGATGTGCTGTGTGCGGCCAGGCTTCTTGGAGGCGAAGGCCAGCTGCTTTTGCTGCGTCAGCGTGTTGATGCAGGTGGACTTGCCGGCGTTGGAGCGGCCCACGAACGCGATCTCGGGCACATCGACCTTGGGAAGATGGTGCAACTGCGCAGCCGTCGTCAAAAAGCGCGCCGTGTGCATCCAGCCCATGGCCAGCTTGGGATCGATCAGGGAGGAAGTGGGGGCGGCATCGCCAGCCGGCGCAGCAGGATTCATGGTGTGGTCAGTCTCTCGGGGCCTCATTGTAGGTTCCCCCATGGAACCGGCGCGCCCAGCGGGCTATAGGCAACGGTGCTGACAAAGCGTGGCGCACGAAACTGTCGCACTCCAAAGTCGGAGACAGCGAGCAAGGGCCGCCCCGCCGCGAAGCTGTCGTCCCCCTCCCCCGCGAAGCGGGCAGAGAGGGGGAAGGCGCGAAGCGCCTCAGGGGGAGCCTAAACCTCTTCGCTCCAGCAAAAACCATCCCTCGCAATCATGGCGCTGGCTGCGCTGGGCCCCCAGCTGCCCGCCGCATAGCCGCGCGGCCCCGAGGTGTCGCTGCGCCAGTGCTGAAGGATGGGTTCCACCCAGCGCCAGGCCTGCTCCTGCTCGTCGCTGCGCACAAAGAGGTTCAGCCTGCCGGCGATCACGTCCAGCAGCAGGCGCTCGTAGGCGCCCACGCGCTTGGCACCGAAGCGCTGGTCGAAGTCCAGGTTCAGGTGCACGGGGGCCAGCGAAGGCTCGGCCTGCTGCTGGGTGGCGCCCTGTGCCAGCAGGTGCAGCTCCAGCCCGTCCTTGGGCTGCAGATTGATCACCAGGCGATTGGCTTCGGACAGGGGCGAGCGGAAGATCGGGTGGGGCACGGGCCGGAAGTTCACGACGATGCGCGCGTCCCTTCCTGCCAGCCGCTTGCCGGTGCGGATGTAGAAGGGCACGCCGGCCCAGCGCCAGTTGCAGATCTCGGTGCGCAGGGCGACGAAGGTCTCGGTCTGGCTGCCCGCCGCCACGCCTTTTTCCTGCTGGTAGGCCGGCACGGGCTGGCCCTGGCTGGCGCCGGCCAGGTACTGGCCGCGCACCACGTGCTGGCTCAGGGTTTCCGGCGTCCAGGGCCTGAGCGACTGCAGCACCTTGAGCTTTTCGTCGCGGATGGCATGGGCCGATGCGTTGATCGGCGGCTCCATGCCGATGGCGCACAGCAGCTGCAGCGCATGGTTTTGCACCATGTCGCGCAGCGCGCCGGTCTGGTCGTAGAACGCGCCCCGGCTTTCCACGCCCAGTTCCTCGGCGATGGTGATCTGGATGTTGGCAATGGTCTCGCGCCGCCACAGCGGCTCGAACAGCGCATTGCCAAAGCGCAGCGCCAGAAGGTTCTGCACAGAGGGCTTGCCCAGGTAGTGGTCTATGCGGAACACCTGCTCTTCGCGCAGCACCTTGCGCAGCGTGGCATTGATGGCCTGGTTGGAGGCCAGGTCGTGGCCCAGCGGCTTTTCCAGCACCACGCGGGTGCGCGGGCCGTTCAGGCCCACGGCGGCGATCTGCTCGCAGACCGTGGTGAACAGGCTGGGGGCGGTGGCCACGTACATCACCACCGTTTCTGCGTCGCGCGCGGCCAGCGCCTGTGCCAGCTTCCCGTAGTCGGCGGGCTGCGACAGGTCCATGCGCAGGTAGTGCAGCAGGTCTGCGAAGCGGGCGAATTCCTCGGGGCTGGGGCGCTTGGACAGCTCGACGCCGTCAAAGCGCGACTGGATGAGGGCGCGGTACTGGTCGTCGCTCAGGTCATCGCGGGCCACGCACAGGATGCGGCCGCCCTCGGGCAGGGTGCCGTGGCGAAACGCCTGGAACAGCGCCGGCATGAGCTTGCGCCATGCCAGATCGCCCGTGCCGCCAAACAAGACCAGATCGAAACCCATGTTGCCTCCCGAGGTGAATATTTTGGTAACTGAGTTACCAATTTTTGAGGAAATCGAATAAATTATAGAGGTGCCACGTCATTTGATTGAAGTTTCAGATGATGATTGTTGTAATTTTATTACTTCTCTGCAAGCAGCCCTGTCGGTGAACCCCATGCTTATCCGTTGCGATCACGCCCTCGCCTGGCCTCTTTTGCAAAACCACGCCCGGGCCGTGATGCCCGATTTCGACCTGCGCGGTGCCTTCGCCTCTGACCCCGCCCGGTTCGCGCGCTTCAGCCAGGAGGCTCCGCACTGCTTTGCGGACCTGTCCAAGAATCTGTGGGACGCGCAGGCCGAAGACCTGCTGCTGCAGCTGGCCCGCGATTGCGAGGTGGAGCGCCAGCGCGACGCCATGTTCGCGGGCGAGGCCGTCAACTCCACCGAGGGGCGTGCGGCGCTGCACACGCTGCTGCGCCATCCGCCCGGCAATGCGCCGCCGGGCCTGGCCTGGGCGCTGGCCCAGGTGCATGAGACGCTGGATGCCATGCTGGCCTATGCCGAGCGCGTGCGTGCGGACGCGGATATCACCGACGTGGTGTGCATGGGCATAGGCGGATCGGGTCTGGGGCCGCAGATGGCGGTCCAGGCGCTGCAAGGCCTGGGCGATGCGCGCCGGCGCATGCACTTCGTCTCGAACGTGGATGGCCACGCGCTGCAGGCCGTGCTCGTGGGCCTGCAGCCGCGCAGCACGCTGTTCATCGTGGCCTCCAAGGTGTTCAACACGCAGGAGACGCTGACCAATGCGCGCAGCGCACTCGACTGGTTCAACGAAAACGGCGGCAGCGAGGTGTCCCGCCATTTCGTCGCGCTGACCACCCATGCCGCTGCGGCGGCGCAGATGGGCATCACCACCACCTTCGGCTTCTGGGACTGGGTGGGCGGGCGCTATTCGCTGTGGTCGTCCATCGGACTGCCGGTGGCCGTTGCCGTAGGCGCTGCCGCGTTTCGCGCCATGCTGGCCGGTGCGCACGCCATGGACATGCATTTCCGCACGTCGCCGCTGCAGGCCAATCTGCCCGTGCGCCTGGGCCTGCTCGACGTCTGGTACCGCAATCTGCTGGGCTTTGGCAGCCGCTGCATCGCGCCCTACCACGCAGGCCTGCGGCGCCTGCCGGCCTATCTGCAGCAACTGGAGATGGAGAGCAACGGCAAGCGCGTGGACCGGCAGGGCCGGCCGCTGGCGCTGGGCTCGGCACCCGTGCTCTGGGGTGAGCCCGGCACGGATGGGCAGCATGCCTTCTTCCAGATGCTGCACCAGGGCAGCGACATCGTGCCGCTGGAGATCATTGCGGTGAAGCAGGCTTCGCACACCTTGCCAGGCCACCAGGAACAGTTGCTGGCCAACGCGCTGGCCCAGGCCCAGGCCCTGATGCAGGGGCGCGCCAGCGAGGACGGGCACCGCCATTTCCCCGGCAACCGTCCCAGCAGCTTCCTGCTGCTGGACGCGCTCACGCCTGCGGCGCTGGGCGCGCTGGTTGCGCTGCAGGAGCACCGCGTGTTCGTGGCCGGCGCGCTGTGGGGCATCAACAGCTTCGACCAATGGGGGGTGGAGCTGGGCAAGCTGCTGGCGCGTGACCTTCAGCTGCGCCTGGGCAATGGCGACATGGCGGGGCTGGACGCCTCCACCGCCGGCCTGCTGCAGCGGCTGCGGGCCTGATGGCCTGATGGCCTGAGGGCCTGGCCCCGCTCTACGCCTCCCGGAAGCAGTTGACCGGCAGCCCTGGCACCTCGACGCGGCAATGCATCAGCGCCCCGGCAGGCACGGCGGCCCGGCGTTCTTCCTCGGGGCGGCCGTGCGAGGCGGAGGTGATGTAGAGCGTGCGCAGGTCTTCTCCGCCCAGGCAGACCATGGTGGGGCAGCACACGGGCGTCTCGATGCGCTGCACGACTTCGCCCTGCGGGTCCAGCCGCAGCACGCAGCCGCCTTCGTACATGGCCACCCAGTAGTGGCCCCGGGTGTCGACGCAGGCACCATCGGGCCGGCCGCCGTACAGGCGCCCTTGCGTGCGGGGCGCGAAGGCCTTCCACAGTGCGCGGGCCCCCAGCGTGCCGGTGTCCAGGTCGAAGGCAAAGCGGTCTATGCGGTGTGCGGGCGTGTCGGCCCAGTACAGCCATGCGTCGTCGGGGCTGAAGGCCAGCCCGTTGGCCGTGGTGCAGTCGCCTGCCATGCGCTGGACCGCGTAGCCGCCGTTGTCCACCGCGCGCAGGCACCACAGTGCCGCCTCGGGCGCGGTCTTTGGTGCGAACAGGGAGCCGGCCCAGAAGCGGCCGGCTCGGTCGCAGCGGCCGTCGTTGAGGCGGAACTGGCGTGGATCGTGGTCCAGGCCGGCCAGCATGGTGATGTGGCCGGTGGCCGGCTCCAGCAGGCCGAAGCCGTCTCGCAGGCCGATGACGATGCGGCCCTGGTCCGTGGGCGCGCAGCAGCCGGGCTCGCTGGGCGTGGCCCAGCTTTGCTGCTGGCCGCTGGCAGGGTCCCAGGCATGGATGCGCAGGCCCTGGATATCGCACCAGTAGAGCCGGCGATCAGCGGGGTGCCAGAAGGGCGATTCGCCCAGGGCGCTGGGAGGAACCGGGGCGATCTGCATGGCCATGGTCTGCTCGCTGGAAGTCATGGCCAGCATTCTAGGAGCGGCTCCCGCCAGACCGCTGCTCGCAGATAGTGTGTTGCGCAGATCAGGGATATCTCTAGCCAGGCATGTGCATAGAAGTATCAGCGGCCGGGCTGCCCGTACCAATGCACCCGCAGGCCTGTCCCCACAATCGGTCACCAGCGGCAGGGATGGACCGCGAAGACCACAGCATTCATTGCGAAGGAGACAGACATGCACAGCTTGCTCAGGGCGGGCGCGGCGCTGGCCGTGGCCGCATCGGCCGCCGGCGCACAGGCCGACACCGAACTCGTGATTGCGACCGTGAACAACGGCCACATGATCGAGATGCAGAAACTCTCTGCCCGCTTCGAGCAGGCCCACCCCGGCATCACGCTCAAATGGGTCACGCTGGAAGAGGGCATGCTGCGCCAGCGCGTAACCACCGACATCGCCACCAAGGGCGGCCAGTTCGACGTGATGACGGTGGGCCTGTACGAGGTGCCGATCTGGTCAAGGAATGGCTGGCTGCTGCCGATTGCCACCGATGCCGCCTATGACGCAGACGACTTGCTGCCTTCCATCCGCAAGGGCCTGTCGCACGAGGGCAGGCTCCACGCCCTGCCGTTCTATGGCGAGGCATCGATGCTCATGTACCGCCGTGATCTGGCCGAAAAGGCGGGTTTCACCATGCCCGCGCAGCCGAGCTGGGAGCAGGTGCGGGAATTTGCCGCCAAGGCCCATGATCCCAAGGCTGGCGTCTACGGCATCTGCCTGCGCGGCAAGCCGGGCTGGGGTGACAACATGGCCCTGGTCACCACCATGGTCAACACCCACGGCGGCCAGTGGTTCGACATGCAATGGAAGCCGCAGCTGGACACACCGGCCTGGAAGAAGGCGGTGGGTTTCTATGTGGAGCTGCTGAAGTCCTACGGGCCGCCCGGCGCATCGGCCAACAGCTTCAACGAGAACCTGGCGCTGTTCAACGAGGGCAAGTGCGCGGCCTGGGTCGATGCCAGCATTGCGGCCTCGTTCGTGGGCGATCCACGGCAGTCCAAGGTGGCCGGCAAGGTGGCGTATGCGGCCGCTCCCGTGGCCTCCACGCCCAAGGGGGCGACGTGGCTGTGGACCTGGAACCTGGCCATTCCCGCCAGCTCCAGGAAGGTGGATGCGGCCCAGGCCTTCATCAAATGGGCCACTTCCAAGGAGTATGTGCAGCTGGTGGCGCGCGAGCATGGCTGGCGCGCCGTTCCCACGGGCACGCGGCAGTCCACCTATGCGAGCGCCGAGTTCCAGAAGGTCGCGGACTTTGCCGGCGCCGAGAAAAGCGCCATCGACAGCGTGAGCCTGAGCGATGCGACCGAGCCGCGCTCACCCTACATCGGCGTGCAGTACGTGGCCATCCCCGAGTTCCAGGCCATAGGCATTGCCGTGGGGCAGCAAGTCAGTGCGGCGCTGTCGGGCAAGGCCACGGTGGAGCAGGCGCTCAAGACCTCGCAGACCCTGGCGGACCGCGAGATGAGGAAAAGCGGCTACTACAAGTGATGGCTGCCTCGATGCTTCGACCAAGCCCCGCGCCCATGACGCGCCTGCTGCCCCGCGCGCTCATGGCTCCCGCCGTGGCCGTGCTGCTGTGCTGGATGCTGGTGCCGCTGCTGATGACGGTGTATTTCTCGTTCGTCGACTACAACCTCATGCAGCCGGGCGGCCACCCCTTCGTGGGCCTGCGCAACTACGAGTTCTTCGTCACCGACCCGGACTTCATGCCCGCCGTGCGCCAGACCCTGGTGTTCCTGGCCAGCGTGGTGTCGATCACCGTGGTGCTGGGCGTGCTGCTGGCGCTGCTGGTCAACGAGCCATTTCCGGGCCGCGGCATGGTGCGCGTGCTGCTGATCTCGCCCTTCTTCGTGATGCCCGCCGTCAACGCGCTGCTGTGGAAGCACATGATGATGAATCCCATCTACGGCGTGCTGGCCAGCCTGTGCAGGGCGCTGGGCCTGGAGCCTGTGGACTGGCTGACCGAGGTGCCGCTGCTGTCCGTGGTCATCATGGTGTCCTGGCAGTGGCTGCCTTTTGCCTGCCTGATCTTCATCACCTCGCTGCAGTCGCTGGACCGCGAGCAGATGGAGGCGGCGCGCATGGACGGCGCCAATGCCCTGCAACGTTTCCACCACCTCACGCTGCCCCATCTGGCCCGCCCGATGGCGGTGGTGGTGATGATCGAGATGATCTTCCTGCTGGGCGTGTTTGCGGAGATCGCCATCACCACGGCGGGCGGCCCGGGCAACGAGAGCACCAACCTCACCTATCTCATCTACAAGCAGTCGCTGATGCATTTCGATGTGGGCGTGGCCTCTGCGGGGGCATTGTTCGCCGTGGTGCTGGCCAACATCGTTGCCGTCTTCCTGATCCGCATCGTCGGCAAGAGCCTGGACTGAGCGCATGACGGCCCCTTCACTTTCCACCGCCTTGCGTGCCGCCGCGGCCTGGGCGCTGGCGCTGCTGCTGTTCTTTCCGCTGGGCTGGCTGTTCCTGACCGCGTTCAAGACCGAGCTGCAGGCCATTGCCGTGCCGCCGCTGTTCGTGTTCGAGCCCACGCTGGCCAACTTCGGCGAGGTGCAGCAGCGCAGCAACTACCTGCTGCACGCGCGCAACTCCTTGGTCACCAGCCTGGGGTCCACCCTGGCGGGCCTGGCCATCGCCGTGCCCGCCGCCTATTCGATGGCCTTCTTTCGCACGCGGCGCACACGCGATGTGCTGATGTGGATGCTGTCCACCAAGATGATGCCCGCCGTGGGCGCATTGCTGCCCATCTACGTGCTGGCCCAGGGCGCCGGCCTGCTGGACACGCTCACGGTGCTGACCGTGGTCTTCACGCTGTCCAACCTGCCCATCATGGTGTGGATGCTCTACAGCGCGTTCAAGGACATCCCGCACGAGATCCTCGAAGCCGCGCGCATGGATGGCGCCGGCCTGTGGGCCGAGTTCCGCCATGTGGTGCTGCCGCTGGCGCTGGGCGGCATTGCCTCCACGGGCCTGCTGTGTCTGGTGCTGAGCTGGAACGAGGCCTTCTGGTCGCTCAACCTCAGCAGCGCGCGCGCCGGCACGCTGGCCACGCTGATCGCCTCCTACTCCAGCCCCGAGGGGCTGTTCTGGGCCCGGCTCTCGGCGGCATCGCTTTTGGCCATCGCGCCCATCGTGGTGTTCGGCTGGTTCAGCCAGAAGCAACTGGTGCAGGGCATGACCTTCGGCGCCGTCAAGTAGCCGCTCTTCAAACCAAGAAAACCATGGCCTATCTGCAACTGCAAGACATGCGCAAGAGCTTTGGCGAGGCGCACATCATCCGTGGCGTGGACCTCGCCATCGAGCGCGGCGAGTTCATCGTCTTCGTCGGCCCCTCGGGCTGCGGAAAATCCACGCTGCTGCGCCTGATCGCGGGGCTGGAGTCCGTCAGCGCGGGACATCTGCTGCTCGATGGGCGCGACATCACGCACGCGCCCTCGGGCCGGCGCGATCTGGCCATGGTGTTCCAGAGCTATGCGCTGTACCCGCACATGAGCGTGTACGACAACATGTCCTTTGCGCTGCGCCTGGCGGGCGTGCCGCGCAAGGAGATATTGCGCAAGGTCGGCCGGGCGGCAGAAACGCTCAATCTCACGGCCTGCCTGGAGCGCCGCCCGGGCGAGCTGTCGGGCGGGCAGCGCCAGCGCGTGGCCATCGGACGCGCCATCGTGCGCGAGCCCAAGGTCTTCCTGTTCGACGAGCCGCTGTCCAATCTGGATGCGGCGCTGCGCGGCAACACGCGCGTGGAAATCCTCAAGCTGCACCGTGCATTGGGCGCCACCACCATCTATGTGACGCACGACCAGGTGGAGGCCATGACCCTGGCCGACCGCGTGGTGGTGATGCGCGACGGCGCCATCGAGCAGGTGGGCTCTCCTCTGGAGCTCTATGACCGCCCGGCCAACCGCTTTGTCGCGCAGTTCATCGGCATGCCGCCGATGAACCTGCTGGCGGCCCATGCCGTGCCGGGCCTGTCGGCCAGCACGCAGGGGCGCTTGCCGCGGGACGGCACGCTGGGCATACGCCCCGAGGCGCTGCGCCTGTCCCGGGCAGATGCAGGTCCCGGTTATGGGGCTGGCGTCCAGGGGCGCGTGGACCTGATCGAAGCCTTGGGTGCCGACACGCTGGTCCATGTGGATGTGGCCGGCGTGCCGCTGGTGGCGCGCCAGACCGAGCGCATGCCGCTGGCCGTGGGCGATGGGGTGAGGGTGTCCCTCGACCCGGGCTGCATGCTCCATCTGTTCGACCGCGATGGCCGTGCGCTGGCGGCCTGCTGAGCCTGGCGGCCGAGCCCTGCCTTCTTCTTTCCGTCTCTTCCCATCCCTTTGTCCGGGACACCATGAACGCGACTGCCCCCTCCCTTTCCCGCCCCACGGTGCTGCACCTGGGGCTGGGCTCTTTCCATCGCGCGCACCAGGCTGCCTACCAGCAGCGATTGATGGATGCGGGCGACACGCAGTGGGCGCTGGTGGGCGCCAACCTGCGCCCTGACATGGCGCAGACGCTGGACGCCCTGGTGCGACAAGGCGGTGCCTACACGCTGGAGACGATTGCGCCCAACGGCACGGTGCATTACCAGTGGATGGATGCCTTGAGCGAGGTGATTCCGTACGCGCCCGGGCTGGCCGCCGTCGTGCAGCGGGGCGCCTGGCCGGCCACCCGCATCATCTCCTTCACGGTCACCGAGGCCGGTTACTGCCTGGATGGTCAGGGAGCGCTCGACGCCGCGCATCCCGATCTGGCGCAGGACCTGGAGCGCGCACGCCGGGGCGAGGCGGGGACCACCCTCTATGGCGTGCTCTGCGCCATCCTGCAGGCGCGCCGCGCCACCGATGCCGGCCCCGTCACGCTGCTGAGCTGCGACAACCTGCGCCACAACGGCGACCGCCTGCGCGCCGGCCTGCTGGCCTTCATGCGCCAGGCACAGCTGCATGGGCTGGCCGACTGGGCACAGCGGCATACCAGCTGCCCCAACGCCATGGTCGATCGCATCACTCCCCGCCCGCCACCGGAGCTGCGCGCGCGCGTGCTGGCCGCCACTGGCCGCGACGACGAGGCCGCGGTGATGGCCGAGCGCTTCACGCAATGGGTGATCGAGGACCGCTTCATTGCCGGGCGCCCCGCCTGGCAGACCGTGGGCGTGGAGCTGGTGCCCTCGGTGGCGCCTTACGAAGAGGCCAAGATCCGCATCCTCAACGCCAGCCACAGCTGCATCGCCTGGGCCGGGACGCTGGCGGGCCTGGAGCATATCCACGAAGGCTGCGCCGTGCCCGCGATACGCCAGATGGCCTGGGACTACGTGACCCGGGATGTGATCGCCTGCCTTTGCGCACCGGGCCGGCCCAGCCCGCTGGACCTGCCGGCCTACCGTGACACGGTGCTGGAGCGCTTTGGCAATGCGGCCCTGCGCGACACCAACCAGCGCGTGGCGGCCGATGGGTTTGCCAAGATCCCCGGCTTCATCGCGCCCACGCTGCGCGAGCGGCTGGCGGACAACGCCGCCATCGATGCCGCGGCCATGCTGCCAGCGCTGTTCCTGGCCTTCCTGCAGCGCTGGCACCAGGGCACACTGCCCTATGCGTACCAGGACCAGGCCATGGACCCGGCGGTGGCGCATGCCATCTGCGCGGCGCCCGATCCCGTGGCCTCGCTGTGCGCCGAGCCGCTGCTGTGGGGCGAGGTGGCAGGCCATCCGCAGTTGGTGGAGTCGGTGCGCCGGGCCTCGGAGCGGGTACGGGCATTTGTGGACAGAACCGAAACATGCACAAGGCGGAGCTGACATGCGCATAGCCATCGTGGGCGAGGCCCTGATCGATTTCACCGCCACGGGCGGCCTGGCCTTCCAGGGCCATGAGGGCGGGGCGCCCGCCAATGGCGCCATCGCGGCGGCGCGGCTGGGGCAGGCCACGGGCCTTGTCTCGCAGCTCTCGGAGGACCTCTTTGGCGAGCGCCTGTTCGCGCACCTGCAGCGCAACGGCGTGGACATGCGCCTGGTGCAGCGCTGCAGCGCGCCCAGTACGCTGGCCTTTGTGGAGCGTGGCGAACACACCAACCGCTATGCCTTCTACATGCAGGGCACGGCCGACACGCTGTGGGCGCCTGCCGAGCTGCCGAAGTTGCCGGACGAATGCCGCATCCTGCAGTTCGGCTCCATCGCGCTGCTGCATGCGCCGGCGGGGCCGCGCATCCTGGATCTGGTGGCCGCGCAGCGCGGTCGGCGCCTCATCGTCTTCGACCCCAATGTGCGTCCCACGCTGATCCGCGATGCGCAGGCCTTCCGGCGCGACTGCCTGGCCTGGCTGGCCCTGGCCGACCTGGTCAAGCTCAGCGACGAGGATGCGGCCTTCATCGCGCCCGGTCAGCCGGTGCTGGAGGCTGCCGGGAGCTGGCTGTCGCGCGGGCCCAGGGCCGTGGTGCTCACGCAGGGGGCCGAGGGCGCCACCTTGCTGCGCGCAGGCCGCGCTCCGCTGTCGGTGCGCCCGCCTGCAGTGCCGCTGGCGGACACCATCGGCGCGGGCGACACCTTTGGCGCGGCACTGTCCGTGGCGTTGCTCGAGCGCGGCGTGGAGCAGGCGCAGCAGTTGCAGTCCCTGCCAGATGCCGCGTGGCGCGAGGTGCTGCGCTTTGCGGCCACGGCTGCCGCGCTCAATTGCACGCGCGCCGGCGCCCAGCCGCCCTGGCGTGCGGAGCTGGATGCCGCGCTTGCGGGCCTGGATGCTGCGCAGGCGCAGCAGCACCACAGGGCGTAGCGGCCGCCGGTGTTACCGTGCGCCCTGTGCCCGTCTCATCGTCCCTGATTGACCGACTGCCATGCCCAGCACACGCCGCCGCCCGCCGCGCCAGCGCCATCCCGAACTGGAGCGCGACTTTGTCCGCACGCCCGCCCTCGGCTATGAAGACGTGGAGGGCAGTGGCCTGGTGCGCTGCCTGGCGCATGGTTTCCCGAGTCCGCTGGTGCGCTGGCATTTCCATGACGAGTACGAGCTGCATCTCATCACCCACACCTCGGGCCGTGCCTTCGTGGGTGACTGGATAGGGCCGTTCGAGCCGGGTCACCTCGTGCTGTGCGGGCCGCGCCTGCCGCACAACTGGATATCGTTCGACGTGCCCGAGGCCGGCGCGCCCGAACGCGATCTCGTCATCCTGTTCAACCACGATCCCATTGCCCGTGCGGCCGAGCAGATCCCCGAGATGCGCGAGGTGCTGCAGCTGCTGGACCGCGCGCGCCACGGCATCGAGTTCTTCGGCATGGCCGAGGCAGCGCGCGTGCACTGGGAGGCGGTCCGGGGTGCGCGCGGCATGCGCCGCTTCGCGGCCTTTTGTGATCTGCTGTCCGATCTTTCCGAATGCACCGACTACCGGCTGCTGTCGGCCGTGCAGATGCAGGGCGTGCAGGCCGAGGCCCAGGTGGACCAGATCAACGAGGTGGTCAACCGCATCATGGCGCGCGTGAACGAGCCGCTGAGCCTGGCGGACGTGGCGGCCGAACTGGGCATGAGCGAAAGCCGCTTCAGCCGTTTCTTTCGCCGTGCCACAGGCAACAGCTTCACCGACTTTGTCAGCCGCGTGCGCATCAACAGTGCCTGCCATCTGCTCATGCAGACCGATTGCTTCATCGCCGATATCTGTTTTCAGGTCGGCTTCAGCAATCTGGCCAACTTCAACCGGCGCTTCCTTGAAATCAAGGGGATGACGCCCTCGGAATTCCGCAGGCAGGCCGAAAGCCGCTTCGGCGCGGGCTGAGGCGGGCGAGGGACCTGGAATCCGGGAAAGAAGGGGTGTGGTATTGCGCGCCACATGGGTAGAGCCCTTATTGCCGCGCTGGCACAGATCGATATGCTGGGTTGCGAAAAACACATGTTCCGCATCGGATCCGTGGCCAGTTTGTGACCACGATCAAGGAATGTGTCTTCCTCTGCGCGCAGGGGCGAAAGCAGGGTTCCTGACGATATCAATCACAGGGGGCCCCATTGTAGAATCCGCCGAATTTTGCGCTTTCAACAACAGAACCACGCCCTCGATATGAAGTTGCTTGCCTCTTTGCTGACGGCTGCCATTCTTGCTGCAGCCCCCGCCTTTCCCGCTTTCTCCGCTGGCGAGGCACCTGCTGCCCCGGCTCAGCCGAAGGCGGCCAAGGCCGATCTGGCGAAGGGCGAGGCCAGCTACACCGCCGTCTGCGCGGCATGCCATGCGGCCGACGGCAATTCGACGGTGCCCATCCAGCCCAAGCTGGCCGGCCAGCATCCCGAGTACCTGGTCAAGCAGTTGCTGGAGTTCAAGGACGACAAGCGCAAGGACCCGGTGATGAAGGGCTTTGCCAGCATGCTCAGCGAGCCTGACATGAAGAACATCGCCGCCTGGCTGCATGCGCAAAAGCCCAAGGACGGCTTTGCCAAGGACAAGGACCTGGTGGCCATGGGCGAGCGCATCTACCGTGGTGGCATCCAGGAGCGCAACATCGCCGCCTGCGCAGGCTGCCACAGCCCCAACGGCGCCGGCATCCCGGCCCAGTACCCGCGTCTGGCCGGCCAGCACGCCGACTACACCACCACCCAGCTCACGGCCTTCCGTGACGGCAAGCGCGGCAATAGCATTCAGATGACGCAGGTTGCTGCCAAGCTTAACGATCGCGAAATCAAGGCCGTGGCAGACTACATCGCTGGCCTGCGTTGATGTGCTCCCGGAACCGATGCGGTTCCCAGGGTAATCACCGGGAACCTATTGCCCTATAGACGCCCCAAGCCAGGCGGGTCCATCGCATGAATGCAGATGGTCCCGCTTTTTTCATTCGGGTTTTGGTTTTTCGCTCTTCATGTCAGACAACTCTTCCGGTGCCGCTCTTGCCTCCCCCCGCCCGCAGGCCGCGCGCGCGATGCTGGAGCTGCTGGCATCGATGCGCTTTGCGATCTCGCTGCTGACGGTCATCTGCATTGCCTCGGTGATCGGCACCGTGCTCAAGCAGCATGAGCCGGTGGGCAACTACGTCAACCAGTTCGGACCGTTCTGGGCCCAGCTGTTTCTTGCGCTCAAGCTCAATGCGGTCTACAGCGCCTGGTGGTTCCTGCTGATCCTGGCCTTTCTGGTGATCAGCACCTCGCTGTGCGTGGCACGCCATGCGCCCAAATACCTGGCCGATCTGCGCAATTTCAAGGAAAACGTTCGCGAGCAAAGCCTCAAGGCCTTCAGCCACCGTGCGCAGAATGTGGTGCCCGGCAGCACCGAGGAAGCCGCCAGGCGCCTGGGCCAGCAGCTGGTGTCGGGCGGCTGGAAGGTGCGGCTGCAGCAGCGCGATACGGCGGCCGGTCCCGGCACGGGCTGGATGCTGGCGGCCAAGGCGGGCGCGGCCCACAAGCTGGGCTACATCGCCGCCCATGGCGCCATCGTGCTGATCTGCCTGGGGGGGCTGTTCGACGGTGACCTTATCGTGCGTGCGCAGATGTGGCTGGGAGGCAAAACACCTTATACCGGCGGTGGCCTGATCTCCGAGGTGTCCGAGCAGCACCGGCTGAGCGAACGCAACCCCACCTTCCGCGGCAACCTGCTGGTGACCGAGGGCGGCACGGCGGGCACGGCCATCCTGTCGCAGTCCGATGGCGTGCTGCTGCAGGAGCTGCCCTTTGCGGTGGAGCTCAAGAAGTTCATCGTCGAGTACTACTCCACGGGCATGCCCAAGCTGTTTGCCAGCGAGGTCGTCATCCACGACAAGGCCACGGGCGAGAAGCTGGAAAAGCGCATCGAGGTCAACCACCCGGCCAGCTACCGCGGCATCGAGATCTACCAGTCCAGCTTTGATGACGGCGGCTCGTCGGTGAAGCTGCATGCCGTGCCGCTGGAGGCCGGGACCAAGCCCTTCGATGTCGAAGGCGTGATTGGCGGCTCCAGCCAGTTCACGCGCAAGCTCGCCGACGGCAAGGACGAGGCGCTGACGCTGGAGTTTGCCGAGCTGCGCACCATCAACGTCGAGAACTTCGGCGGTGCGGGCGGCGCCGGTGGCAGCGCCACCGATGTGCGCAAGGTGGACCTGAAGCAGGCCATCGACGAGCGCCTGGGCGCGGCCCACAAGACCGTGACCAAGAAGGAACTGCGCAACATCGGCCCCAGCATCCGCTACAAGCTGCGCGATGCCGCGGGCCAGGCGCGCGAGTTCCAGAACTACATGCTGCCCGTGGACACGGGCGACGGCCAGCGCGTGTTCCTGCTGGGCGTGCGCGACAACCAGGCCGACGCCATGCGCTATCTGCGCATTCCCGCCGACCCCGAAAGCGAAATGGACACCTTCCTGCGCCTGCGCAGCGCGCTGCAGGATCCCAAACTGCGCGAGCAGGCGGCCCGGGCCTATGTGGCCAAGGCCATCGATTCCTCGCGCTCCGAGCTGAGCGGTGCGCTGGCGCAGTCGGCCACCAAGGCGCTGGAGCTGTTCGCGGGACAGACCGACAAGAAGGGTCCCGATGGCAAGCCGCTGGGCGGGCTGCAGGCCATCTCCGATTTCATGGAAAGCAATGTGCCCGCGGCCGAGCGTGAACGTGCGGGCGAGGTGCTGGTGCGCATTCTCAATGGCGTGCTGTTCGAGATGGCCCAGATCGTGCGGGCCCAGGCCGGCCAGGCACCGCTGGAGCCCAGCGAGCAGACGCAGTCCTTCATGACACAGGCCGTGTTCTCGCTCAGCGACGCGCAGTTCTACCCCGTGCCCATGGTCTTCATGCTGCAGGACTTCAAGCAGGTGCAGGCCAGCGTGTTCCAGGTGGCGCGTGCGCCGGGCAAGAACGTCGTGTATCTGGGCTGCCTGTTCCTCATCATCGGCGTGTTCTGCATGCTGTACGTGCGCGACCGCCGCATCTGGATCTGGCTCACGCCCCGCGATGGCCAAAGCCATGCCGAAATGGCCTTGTCCACCAATCGCAAAACGCTCGATGGTGATAGAGAATTCGCCATGCTGGCCGGCAAGCTGATAGGCGCCGAGCCCATCCACAAGAAACCCCCCGGAGGTTCCGCATGAACACCGCCACCACGACGACTTTGACGCTCAACGAGGGCTTCTTCGCCCGCCGCAACTGGTTCGACTGGGTGTTTGCGGCCCTCGTGGCGGCGGGGCTGCTCTATGCGCTGCAGCGCTATGGCGAGTACATGGATGTCTACGAGAAGTGCATCCTGGTCGGCACCATTCCCGCGGCCATCTGGCTGGGCTGGTTCTGGCGCTCGCTGCGGGCGCTGATGCTGGTGGTGGCCGGGCTGTCGCTGCTGGCCATTGCGCTGTACCAGGGGCCGGAGGGGGCGCAGCTGGCGCGCTCGGACACGGTGTTCGGCCTCAAGTACTTCCTGTCCAGCCAGTCGGCCATCCTCTGGATGAGCATGGTGTTCTTCATCAGCACCGTCTTCTACTGGATCGGCATGTTTGCGCGGGGCGAGGGCACGGCGCTGTCGCTGCTGGGCTCGCGCCTGGCCTGGCTGGCCGTGACGCTGGCGCTGGTGGGCACCATGGTGCGCTGGTACGAGAGCTATCTGATCGGCCCTGACGTGGGCCACATCCCGGTCAGCAATCTCTATGAAGTGTTCGTCATGTTCTGCTGGATGACGGCGCTGTTCTATCTGTACTACGAACAGCACTACGACACGCGCGCCCTGGGTGGCTTCGTGATGCTGGTGGTCAGCGCGGCCGTGGGCTTTTTGCTGTGGTACACGCTGGTGCGCGAGGCGCACGAGATCCAGCCCCTGGTGCCGGCGCTCAAGAGCTGGTGGATGAAGCTGCATGTGCCGGCCAACTTCATCGGCTACGGCACCTTCGCGCTGGCGGCCATGGTCTCCTTCGCCTACCTCATCAAGCAGCAGGCCACGGAGACGCGCTGGTACAAGCTCGCCCCGCTGTGGATGCTGGGCGTGGTGCTGTGCTTCGAGCCCATCGTTTTCCGCAAGGGTGCGACCGACAACGGCGGCAGCTACTGGATGGTGTACTTCGGCGTCTCGGCGCTGATCGTGGCCGGCATCCTGCTGGCGCGCAAGCGCATCGCCGAGCGGCTGCCCAGCTTCGAGCTGCTGGACGATGTGATGTACAAGTCCATCGCCGTGGGCTTTGCCTTCTTCACCATCGCCACCGTGCTGGGCGCGCTGTGGGCGGCCGAGGCCTGGGGCGGCTACTGGAGCTGGGACCCCAAGGAGACCTGGGCGCTGATCGTCTGGCTCAACTACGCGGCCTGGCTGCACATGCGCCTGGTCAAGGGGCTGCGCGGCACCGTGTCCGCCTGGTGGGCGCTGGGCGGGCTGGCCATCACCACCTTCGCCTTCCTGGGCGTGAACATGTTCCTGTCGGGACTGCACAGCTACGGCGAGCTGTGATCCGCTGCTGATTCGGACTGCCGCCGAACAAAGGGCTGCATGCGCCGGCGCGCATGCAGCCCTTTTTGTATCCGGCTCTTTTTCATGGCAGTTGAGGCTGGGGCGTAGCATGGAACTTGCGCGGGCCTGCAAGGCTCCCAATCGTCATGCCGCCCGGCACCCCTGCCTCAGCAGGCACTTTCGGAGATTCCCATGCTGATCCGCTCCCACGACAACGGCTTCCAACATCCGCAAGGCAGCGAAATCACGCCCCGGGCGAGCTACCTGCAGCGCCGGGCCTGGCTGCAGTACCTGGCCGCAGGTTCGGCCGGTGCCGCCTTGCCGGGCTGGGCGGCAGGCGTGCAGCGCCCCGGCAAGCTGGCGGCGCTGGCTTCCGTGCCTTCGCAGTTGCCGGGTGCGAACTCCATGGAGCGCGTCACCGCCTATGCCGATGCGTCGCAGTACAACAACTTCTACGAATTCGGCCTGGACAAGGACGATCCTGCCAAGAACGCCCACACGCTCAAGACGCGGCCGTGGACAGTGAAGATCGAAGGCCTGGTCCAGCAGCCGCAGACACTGGACCTGGATGCGCTGCTCAAGCTCGCACCGCTGGAAGAGCGCATCTACCGGCTGCGCTGCGTGGAAGGCTGGTCCATGGTGATTCCCTGGGTCGGCTATTCCCTGGCCGAGCTGCTGCGCAAGGTGCAGCCGCTGGGCAGTGCCAAGTACGTGGAATTCGTGACCCTGGCCGACAAGGCGCAGATGCCGGGCCTGCGCAGCGGCGTGCTGGACTGGCCTTACACCGAGGGGCTGCGCCTTGATGAAGCCATGCACCCGCTGACGCTGCTGGCCTTCGGCATGTATGGCGAAGTGCTGCCCAACCAGAATGGCGCGCCCGTGCGGCTGGTCGTGCCGTGGAAATACGGCTTCAAGAGCGCCAAGAGCATCGTTGCCATCCGCCTGACCGACAAGGAGCCGGGCACGGCCTGGAACAAGGCGGCGCGCAACGAGTACGGCTTTTATTCCAATGTGAATCCGGACGTGCCGCACCCGCGCTGGAGCCAGGCCACGGAGCGGCGCATTGGCGAGGATGGCCTGTTCGCCAAGAAGCGCAAGACGCTGCTGTTCAACGGCTACGAAGCCCAGGTCGGCCAGCTCTACACGGGCATGGATCTGAAGAAGTTCTATTGATGCGGCCCATGCAATGACGGTGTTACAGCGCCTTTTGCTGCACCGGGCGGCCAAGCCGATGGTGTTTCTTGTGTGCCTGCTGCCGTTTGCGTGGCTGCTTGCCGGAGCCATCCTGAACACTCTTGGCGCCAATCCTGCCGAGGCCCTGCTGCGCTCCACGGGCGACTGGACGCTGCGCTTTCTTTGCGTGGTGCTGGCCGTGACACCGCTGCGCCAGGCGCTGGGGCTGACGGCGCTGGCGCGCTTTCGGCGCATGCTGGGCCTGTATGTGTTCTTCTACGCCGTGCTGCACCTGCTGTGCTATGCGTGGTTCGACATGGGGCTGGACTGGGGCGAGATCGTGCTCGACATCCCCAAACGCCCGTTCATCCTCGTGGGCTTTGCGGCCCTGCTCTTGCTGACCGCGCTTGCCGCCACATCGCCGCACCGTGTGCTCCGGGCCATGGGCGCAAAGCGCTGGCAATGGCTGCACCGCTGCATTTATGCGGTGGCGCCGCTGGCCCTGCTGCATTTCTTCTGGATGCGCGCGGGCAAGAACAACTTCGCCGAGGTCGGCGTATACGGCGCCATTCTTGCGCTGCTGCTGGGCTGGCGTGTGGCCCATGCACTGCGCCGCCGGCGCGCCAGAAGCTAGCCGGCGACGGCGCGCAGGGCAGGGCGCAGCTGGCGGGTGACGGGGTCGATGTCCGCCATGGGCAACTGGTAGTTGCGCTGGTCGAACAGATCAATGCCGCACTGCAGGCCTTCCAGCCAGTTGAACAGGTCGGCAATCGCCTTGGCGCCCATGATGGGCGCGCCGTGCTGGGGCACGATCATGTCGATGGGCAGCTGGCGCGCCATCTGCACCCACAGCCGCAGGATCTTGTTGGAGACCATGTAGCGGCGGTGAAAGCCTTCCATGCGCGCGATGTGCGGCACCAGATCGGTCACCGGCACCTGTGCCTCGATGCCGTTCATCAGGGACACGCCCAGGTCGCCCGTAAACAGGATGCGGCTGACGGGATCGTAGAAGTGGAAGTTGCCCTCGGCATGCAGGAAGTGGGCGGGCAGCAGGTGCAGCTCATGGCGGCCCAGCGGCAGCCGGCCGCCGGCGTCCGGCACGCCGATCACGCGGTTCTCGGTCTTGCCGACCTTGGTGAAGTGGGGCGCAAAGCGCTCCCAGATGCGCGAGATCACCAGCTGGGCCTTGGTGCTGGTCATCCAGCGATCCAGCGAGGCAATGATGTCGGGATCGGCGTGGGAGGCAATCAGATAGGAAAGCTTGTGCGGCGCGAAATGCCGAGACATGCCCATGAACAGCTCGTTGAACGCGAGATTGCCGCCCGGATCGATGATGGCGCCCGTGTCGTCATCGACGATGAGGAACTGGTTGGCCTGGATGGCCTGTCCATCTTCCTCGATGAGGTCGGTGAACATCAGGCAGGCGTGGTTTTTGTCTCGGTAAAGCTCTACGGGCATGGCGGGTTGTCGAGGGACAAGATGCGGTCACTCTAAGCGCCATGCCATGCAGCGGGGTTGACGTGCATCAAGCCGCAGTGCGGCTGCCGCGTCAGTCGGCCTGTGGCCTGCGGGAGTCCGAGGCGCCCGTGGGCGTGGAGCTTTCCTCGACGGCTGCATTGGAGGGGCCGGTCGGCAAGGTGGTGGGCGCCGGTGCGGGCGTTGCCCGCTCGGCCGGGCTGGAGATGCCCAGGGTCTGCGGCAGCGTGGCGCGGTGGCTGGCGGCTGGCGAGTTGGGCAGGAACAGAGGCCCCTTCTGCCCACAGGCCGCAAGGGACGCCGCACAGGCCCCAAGGGCAATGCACCTGACTAGAATTTGCGAGGCTTTCAACATAAGCGAATTGTAATGACCGACCAAGAATTTCTGGACCTTGCCGAACGACTGCTGCTGGCGGTGGAGCAAGACTGCGATCGCATCAACGATGAAACCGATGCCGACCTCGATGCCCAGCGCGTGGGAGGCATGGTGACCCTGGTCTTTGCCAACCGCAGCCAGATCGTGATCAACCAGCAAAAGCCGCTGCATGAGATCTGGCTGGCCGCCAAGGCCGGCGGCTTCCACTACCGCTACGACGCGTCGCAGGGCGCCTGGCTCGATACCAAGGGCGCGGGCGAGTTCTTCGCCAACCTGAGCCGCTACGCCACCGAGCAATCGGGCCTGGCGCTGCAGTTCTCGGCGCGCTGAGACCCCGGCTTTCGGCTGGCTCCAAAAGAAAAGCCCGGCATGGCCGGGCTTTCTTGCGTGGTCGACCGCCTCAGTTGCGGAACAGGTCGAGGATGCGGTTGCGCTCCTCGGTGGCGGGCGGGGGCGTGGCGCCTGCGGCGCTGCCCGTGGATGCACTGTCCATGCCCAGGCTGCTGACGCCGCCGTTGCGCGCGTTTTCCTCGTAGTACCACTCGCCGCCCATGTTCACGACGCCGGGCGGCACGGGCATCTCGGCCACGGGAACGCCCTTGAGCGCGTGCTGCATGAAGCTGATCCAGATCGGCAGGCTCAGGCCGCCGCCGGTCTCGCGGCTACCCAGGTTGCGCGGCGTGTCGTAGCCGATCCAGGATACGGCGGCCAGCGTGGGCTGGAAGCCCGCAAACCAGGCATCCACCGAATCGTTGGTCGTGCCGGTCTTGCCATACAGGTCGGGGCGCTTGAGCGTGGACTGCGCGCGCGCTGCCGTGCCCACGCGCGCCACGTCCTGCAGCAGGCTGTCCATGATGAAGGCGTTGCGCGCGTCGATGGCTTGGGGCAGTTCCTGCACCGGGGGCGGTGTGAATTCGGACAGGATGCGGCCTTTGTGATCGGTGACGCGGGAAATCAGCCAGGGATTGACGCGGTGGCCGCCGTTGGCGAACACGGAGTAGCCTGCCGCCAGCTGCAGCGGCGTGACGGCACCTGCGCCCAAAGCCATGGTCAGGTAGGCCGGGTGCTTGGCGGCGTCAAAGCCGAAGCGCGTGACCCACTCCTGGCCCTGCTTGGGCCCCACGGCCTGCAACAGCCGGATGGAGATCATGTTCTTGGACTTGTTCAGGCCTGTGCGCATGGTCATCGGCCCGTCGTAGCGGCTGTCGTAGTTCTTGGGCTCCCAGGGCTGCCCCCCCGTCACGCCCGCACTGAAGAACAGCGGTGCGTCATTGATCATGGTGGAGGGCGAGAAGCCCTTTTCCAGCGCCGCGGAGTAGATGAAGGGCTTGAAGGCCGAGCCGGGCTGGCGCCAGGCCTGGGTCACATGATTGAACTTGTTCTTCTGGAAGTCGAAGCCGCCGATCAGGGCGCGCAAGGCGCCCGTCTGGGGAACCAGGGCCACGAAGGCGCCTTCCACCTCGGGCAGCTGCGTGATTTCCCAGGTGTTCTTGGGCGTCTTGACCACGCGGATCACGGCGCCGGGACGGATCTTGATGTTGGGCGGTGCCTTGGGGTTCAGGCCCGATTCGGCAGGCTTGAGGCCTTCGCCCGTGATCTCGATCTGCTCGCCGTCGGCACGGGCCGCCAGGATCTTGCGCGGGTTGGCATCCAGCACCACGGCGGCGAGCACGTCTCCGTTGTCGGGGTGGTTGGCCAGGGTGTCGTCGATGGCGTCTTCACGGTCCTCGGCGTCGGCGGGCAGGGCCACGAACTTCTCGGGGCCGCGGTACTTCTGGCGGCGCTCGTAGTCCATGATGCCGCGGCGCAGCGCGGCGTAGGCGGCTTCCTGTTCGCCGGCATTGATGGTGGTGTAGACGTTCAGGCCGCGCGTGTAGGCCTCGTTGCCGTACTGGGCAAAGATCAGCTGGCGCGCCATTTCTGCCACGTACTCGGCATGCACCCGGGTGTTGAAGGAGCCTGTGCGGATCTTCAGCGGCTCGGCCTTGGCTTCAGTGGCCTGGGCCGCCGTGATGAAGCCGTTTTCCTCCATGCGCTCGATGATGTAGAGCTGGCGCGAGCGGGCGCGCTTGGGGTTGCTGATCGGGTTGTAGGCCGAGGGCGCCTTGGGCAGGCCGGCCAGCATGGCCGCTTCGGCGACGGTGATGTCCTTCAGTGGCTTGCCGAAATAGGCTTCACAGGCGGCGGCAAAGCCATAGGCCCGATTTCCCAGATAAATCTGGTTCATGTAGATCTCGAGAATCTGGTTTTTGCTCAGCAGATGCTCTAGCTTAAAAGTCAGTAAGACTTCGTAAATTTTGCGTGTAAAAGTTTTCTCGGAAGACAGATAGACATTGCGTGCCACCTGCATGGTGATGGTCGATGCGCCCTGGCTTTTCACCCGGCCCAGATTGGCCAGCGCGGCGCGGGCCATGCCCTTGTAGTCGACGCCACCGTGCTCGAAAAAGCGGGTGTCTTCAATGGCCAGCACCGCGTCGGTCATCACTTTGGGGATGTCCTGAATGGGCGTCAGCGTGCGCCGCTCCTCGCCGAACTCGCCCAGCAGGGCGCCTTCGCTGGAGTACACGCGCAGCGGCAGCTTGGGTCGGTAGTCGGCCAGCTCGGACACGTCGGGCAGGTTGGGGTAGGCCATGGCCAGGGCCACGGCCACCGTCAGCATCAGGGCCAGCGCGCCGGCGACGGCGATGCCCGCCAGCCATAGCAAGGCCTTGGGAAACCAATGCATGGGCTTGGACGGAGCGGAGCGAGGCTTTCCAGCCTGGGGTTCTCGGGAGTCTGAGGACGGCATGTCGCAGGGAGTGCTGAGGAGTGCCGCATTATAAAAATGCGTTCCCCAGGGGGTCGGTAGGAGGCGGCTGCACACGGTTGCCAGCATGGCCGCAAGCCTCGCATCCTAAGCCAGGCGTACAGGCCGACATGCAAGCAGGGGTGCATTCCTGTCGCATTTGATGGCCCGCAACAATGTCTGTTTTTGGCCACTACCGTCAACCATGCTCCGGCAGGCATGGTGAGTTGCGCGCAGTCTTGCTGATAGCATTCAACCTATATGTGAAGGTTTGTTGCGTTCTTTACATACACAAGAAGAGGGAGGGCAAGTTGATTGCTATGGGATCCTTATTCAGTCGCCAGCCCGCACCTTTGCTAGGCATCGACATCAGTTCTTCGAGCGCCAAGCTCGTTGAGCTGTCTCGTGCCAGGTCGGGCGAACTGTTGCTGGAGCGCTGTGCCATCGAGCCGCTGGAGCGGGGATGGATCACGGATGGCAACATCGAAAAGTTCGACGAAGTGGCAGAGGCTGTACGGCGGCTGGTCAAAAAAAGCGGCACGCGGACCAAGAACGTGGCCATGGCATTGCCGGCTTCGGCCGTGATCACCAAGAAGATTTCGCTGCCCGACGGCATGAGCGAGCAGGAACTGGAGGTCCAGGTCGAATCCGAGGCCAATCAGTACATTCCTTTTTCGCTCGACGAAGTGAGTCTAGACTTCTGTGTCATAGGCCCGTCATCGAATTCGCCTGGCGACGTGGATGTGCTCATTGCCGCCTCCCGCCGCGAGAAGGTGCAGGACCGCCAGGGCCTGGCCGAGGCGGCCGGCCTCAAGCCGATGGTCATCGACATCGAGCCCCATGCCTCCCGCATGGCCGCCGGACGGTTGATCGAGCGCCTGCCCAATCAGGGCAACAACGCTTTGGTGGCGCTGTTCGAGGTAGGCGCCATGACGACCAGCATGCAGATCCTGCGTGACGACGAGGTGCTGTACGACCGTGACCAGGCCTTTGGCGGCGCCCAGCTGACGCAGCTGATCGCGCGCCAATATGGTTTTTCCCTCGAAGAGGCCGAGTCCAAGAAGCGCAACGGCGAACTGCCGGAGGACTACGCTTCCGCCGTGCTCAAGCCCTTCGTGCAGAGCATGACGCAGGAAGTGTCGCGTGCACTGCAGTTCTTTTTCACCAGCACGCCCCACAACCGCATAGACCACATCCTGCTGGCTGGCGGCTCGGCACCGCTTTCCGGCCTGTCCGAGGCCATCACGCAGCAGACCGGATTCGCCTGCAGCCTTGCCAATCCCTTCGATGGCATGGAAGTCGGCAGCGGCGTGCGCCTCAAGCGCATGTCGCGCGAGGCCCCCGCCTATCTGACCGCCTGCGGTCTGGCCATGCGGAGGTTTGTGTCGTGATCCTGATCAATCTGCTTCCTCACAGAGAAGCCACACGCAAGCGACGCAAGGAAGCATTCCAGGCCACCATGGTTCTTTCGGCCCTGATAGGGGTTTTGATCATTGGTGCTGTCTACTGGTGGTACCAGATGATGATCGAAGCCCAGCAGGCAAAGAACAGCATGCTGCGCGCCGAGATCACGGTGCTGGAGTCCCAGATCAAGGAAATCGCCGGGCTGGAGGATGAAATCACGGCCCTGCGCGCCCGGCAAAAGGCCGTGGAAGACCTGCAGTCCGATCGCAATCTGCCGGTGCACATGCTCAACGAGCTGGTGGCCCAACTGCCCGATGGCGTCTACATCACCAGCATCAGGCAGGAAGGTCTGGCCGTGACCATGCTGGGCACGGCACAGTCCAATGAGCGGGTGTCCGAGATGCTGCGCAATCTGTCCGAGGGAACGCCCTGGATCTCCAAGCCGGAACTGGTGGAGATCGTGGCCAGGACGGTCAACGTCACGCCCAAGGACCAGCGCCGTGCTGCAGCGTTCAATCTGCGCTTCCAGCTCACGCGCGCCAGCGTTGCGGAGAAAGGCCTTCCGACGGCGGCCAACCCAGGAAAGTCCCAGTGATGGCCAAGAAGAAAAAGAACGACATCGACTTCTCCGCACTGCAGGAGAACATCCAGCGCCAATTCCGTGGTCTTGATCCCAATGATCCTTCGCGGTGGCCCTTGCTGCCGCGTTTTCTGTTGTGCGTTGCCATTGCGTTGGGCGTCGCCGCCTTGCTCTGGTACGTACTGATCAAGGACTATGAGGACACGCTGGAGCAGGAGCGCAACACCGAAGTCACGCTGCGGCAGGACTTCAGCCAGAAGCTGTCCAAGGCGGTCAGCCTGGATGGCCTGAAGAAGCAGCGTGAACAGGTGCAGCAATATGTGACACAGCTGGAAAAGCAGTTGCCCAGCAAGGCGGAAATGGCTGCGCTGCTCTCGGACATCAACCAGGCCGGACTGGGGCGCAGCCTGCAGTTTGAAACGTTCCGCCCCGGGGCGATGGTGGTCAAGGAGTACTACGCCGAGCTGCCCATTGCTTTGAAGGTCACAGGGCGATTTCATGACATCGGCTCATTCGCTTCCGACGTGGCCTACCTGTCGCGCATCGTGACCTTGAACAACTTGTCGATTGTCCCTGTGGGCAAGGAGGGCAGCGAGGTCTTGAGCATGGAGGCGACGGCGCGAACCTTCCGCTACCTGGATGCCGAGGAAGTGCAGGCGCAACGTGCGGCCGCCGGGAAGGGCAAGAAATGAGGCAAATGCGTTTTCGCGGCTGGCTTGTGCTGGCCGCCTGTCTGTCGCTGGTGGCGTGCACTTCATCCGAGCATGAGGAATTGCAGACCTGGATGGCGCAGGAGCGTGCCAATGCAAAGCCTCGCGTCAAACCATTGGAAGAGCCGAAGTTATTCACGCCTCAGGCCTACCTGGGTTCGGAGGGGATGGATCCCTTCAACCCTTTGAAGCTGATGCAGGTGTTGCGCAGAGAGTCCGTGCAGTCCAACGCGAATACCAGCTTGATGGCTGCAGAACTCAACCGCCGCAAGGAGCCACTGGAAGCAGAGCCCCTGGATGCAATGACCATGGTGGGCAGCCTGGACAAGAAGGGTGTGCCCACGGCCTTGATCAGAGTCGGAACATTGCTGTATCAGGTCCGTGCAGGAAATTACCTGGGCCAGAACTACGGAAAGATCACCCGGATCACGGAGACTTCCATCCAGTTGCGCGAAATCGTCCAGGATGGCAGCGGCGACTGGATAGAAAGAAATAGCACACTGGAGTTGCAGGAGGGAAGGAAATGATGGGCACACATCGCAGCATGTCTCACAAAGCTCGCTGGGGAATCGCCTTGGGCGGTTGGTTGCTGGGCTCCTTTGCATGGGCGCAGTCCGCGATAGAGTCGGTCTCCGGTTCCATCCAGGGGGGCACTGAGGTGGTGCGCATCGAGCTTTCCGAAGCGCTGGCTGCGGACCCGACCGGATTTGCGATCCAGTCGCCTGCGCGGATCGCACTGGATTTTCCTGGCGCAACCAATGCGACGGGCAAATCGATGGTCGAGCTCAACCAGGGCAACCTGCGTTCCATCAATATCGTGGAAGCCTCTGGCCGTTCCCGGCTGGTGCTGAATTTGAAATCGGCGACTTCCTACCGCACTGAACGCCAAGGCAAGGCGTTGCTGATCCTGCTGGATCCTGTGGCCGCGTCTGCTGCGGTGAAGCCTTCTGCGCAGCAGGGTGTGTTTGAAGCCAAGACAGCCGTCGGTAGCGATGTCCAACCCATTCGGGATGTTGATTTCCGTCGCGGCAGCGATGGCTCGGGCCGCATCGTCGTGGGATTGAGCAATAGCCAGGTCGGCGTGGACCTGCGCCGCGAAGGCAAGGAACTGGTCGTCGATTTTCTGCGTTCCTCCCTGCCTGAAGGCTTGCGCCGCAAGCTGGATGTTGCGGATTTCGGAACACCGGTGCAGACAATCTCCTCGGTGCAGCAGGGGGAATCGGTGCGCATGCGTATCGCTCCCGTCGGCGACTGGGAGCACAGCGCCTACCAAAGCGACAGCCAGTTTGTGATCGAGGTCCGCCAGAAAAAGGTGGATGTGAGCAAGCTCACGCAGGGCCCCGGCTACAGCGGTGAAAAGCTGTCCCTGAATTTCCAGAACATCGAAGTGCGGTCCCTGCTGCAGGTGATTGCCGACTTCACGAACTTCAACATCGTGACCTCGGACACGGTTTCCGGGGCGCTGACTCTGCGTCTGAAGGATGTTCCCTGGGACCAGGCGCTGCAGATCATCATGGATGCCAAGGGCCTGGGCATGCGCAAGTCGGGCTCGGTGCTCTGGATTGCGCCCAAGGATGAGATCGATGCGCGCACCAAGCGTGACTATGAAGCCGCCATGGAAATCCAGAAACTGGAGCCGCTGCGCACCCAGGGCTTTCAGCTGAACTATGCGAAGGCGGCCGATATCCTGTTGCAAATTACGACGAACACCAGCTCTGCCGGGGCTGGCGGAACTGCGACGAGATTTCTGTCCGAGCGCGGGTCCGCAATCTCCGAGCCTCGAACCAACCAGCTCTTTGTGACGGACACTCCCGCCAAGCTTGAGGCGATGAAGGCATTGCTGGCCACGCTGGATGTGCCAGTGCGGCAAGTGCTCATTGAAGCGCGTATTGTGGAAGCCCGTGACACGTTCGGTCGTGCCCTGGGGGTACGCCTCGGCGGCGGGGACTTGCGTGCCCAGCGTGGTGGTGATGGTGGCTACAGCATCGGCGGTGACAATCGTGTTGTCTTCGGTACGGGGTTCGATAACGCAAATGCTTCCGCCGGTGCTGGAGGCACGGTCAACACTTCGGGCAGCTTCGTGAATCTTCCTGCCTCTGTGGCAGGTGTTGCAGGGTCTGGCACGTTTGCCATGTCCATCTTCAATGCTGCAGCCAATCGCTTCCTTACGCTGGAGCTTTCGGCAATGGAGGCCGATGGACAAGGCAAGATCATTTCAAGCCCTCGTCTCATGACCGCTGACCAGACCAAGGCGCTGATCGAGCAGGGTACTGAGTACCCATATTCAGTCACTGCACCCAACGGAGCGACCACCATAGCCTTCAAGAAGGCGGTGTTGAAACTGGAAGTTACGCCGCAAATAACTCCTGAAGGCGATATCATCCTGGATCTGGATATCAACAAGGATTCTCGCGGTGAAACAACGACCCAGGGGGTTGCTATTGATACCAAGCATATCAAGACGCAGATCCTGGTGCAAAACGGTGGCACTGTGGTGATTGGCGGTATTTTTGAGTTGGAAGAAACCAATCAGGAAAACAAGATTCCTTTGTTGGGTGATGTGCCTGTTCTGGGTAATCTTTTCAAGAGCCGCTCCAGGGCCTCTTCCAAGAGAGAAATGCTGGTATTCATTACACCAAAAATGATTTCTGATAGCGCTGCAAAACGCTGAGTGAAAATTTAGGGAGATTTCTGATGAAAAAGTTGTGGCTGGCCGCTTTGACGGCCTTTACGCTGGTCGCATGTGGCGGCGGAGGGGGAAATCCGGGCACCGGTGGTGGCACGGGAGGAGGAACCGAGACTCCGGCAGGAACCATGACGATTCAGGTGATCACTGGCGCGTCCTCCAGCGCGCAGGGTGTCATTTCGATCACCGCGTCCGAGAGCACCGCCAGGGCGCGTGCGACCCTGCTGGATGCCAAGGGTGCTGCAGTTGCCAATGAAATTGTTACGTTTTCGGAAGATGGTGGGAGTCTGCTGAAATTCAGTCCTGAATCCAGGACTGCCCTGACGGACAGCAAGGGTGTGGCTGAAGTGGAAATTTCAGCGGCCACCGCAACCTCGATTGGCGCGACCCGCGTCAAGGCCTCTGCCACAATTGCAACCAAGGAAGTGTCCGGCGGTCAGAATCTGGCCATTACGAGCGCACCTCCCACAGGCGATCCTCAGGCCTTGGTCCAGGCCATCAATTTCCTGGACGTGGTCCCGTCTGACAAATCCATTGTTATCAAAGGATCGGGTGGCAATGGGCGCTCTGAGACCGCCATCCTTCGTTTCAAGGTGGTTGATTCCAGCGGCAGCCCGATCAAAGACGTGGTTGTGGATTTCGTGGAAGCCACAGGAGGTGTCCAGGTCAATATTGCCCAAGCTCGTTCGAACAATGATGGCATTGTGACCACGTCGGTATCGTCCAAAAGCGCACCCACTTCCGTTGTCGTGAGGGCGACGGTGAATGGTCGGAATGTGACATCGCAGTCAGATCTTTTGACCGTGACCACCGGTATTTCCACGCAGCGCGGCTTCGATCTTTCTGCCTCCAAATTCAACCTGGACCTGGATCTTTCCGGTGATACATCCACACTGCGTATTGGCATCGTGGACAGTAACGGTAATCCGGTATCCGATGGTGTACCTGTGGTCGCAACAGTGGACTTCGGCCGCGTTGGTTCCTCCAATCGTGGCGGCTGCCAGACAGTCAACGGACTGTGCACGGTGGACTACCAGGTGCAGAATCCTCGTCCTGCTGACGGTCAACTGATCAACGTGGCCATTTCGACTGTGCTGGGCACGGGCCAAGTCATCAGCGACAGCCTGTTCCTGAAGGCTACTTCGGTGGGTTGGCTGAGCCTGTACCAAAGCGGTGCGTTGGTCAATAAATTGACGGTGAGCAAGTTGGATGCCACTTGTAACGCCATCTGGACGGGTGAACTAGGAACTCCTAGGGGCTTCCCTGCGCCGGCCGGGACGACCATCGAGGCCAAATCCCTGGACACCAATGTGACGGTGTCCGTGTTCAACGGATCCCCGGTGCTTGATCGTGTCTCTGGCCGCAGCGGAGTTGCTTTCCAGGTGACTTCGAAGACTGGTGCTCCTGCGGGCTCGACTCAGGTGCAGTTCACCTTCAAATCCAATAATAATGTGAGCACCTTGACCCTGCCCGTGGACTATCCGGCATGCACGACTGCCACCACTCCGACAGCCCCCACTACTCCGACAGCCCCTTAACGGGGCACAGGCCGATCGCCCTGATCGGCCTGCCCGGCTCCGGCAAATCGACCATAGGGCGCCAGCTGGCGCGCCTGTGGTCGATGCGTTTTGTGGATGCGGATCATGTGATCGAGCAGCGCCTGGGCTGCAGCATCCGGGAGTTTTTCGAGCGTGAGGGCGAGCAGGCTTTTCGCGACATGGAGTCGCAGGTCATTGATGAGCTGTCGGCCTCCACATCCAGCCTGCTGTTGTCCACGGGCGGCGGCGTGGTGCTGCGCGAGCAAAATCGCCGCCATCTGCATGAGCGCACCCAGGTCTTCTACCTGGATTGCACGCCAGAGGACATCGCCGCGCGGCTGCGCAACGATGTGACGCGGCCCTTGCTGCAGGTGGAGGATCCGGCGTTGCGCCTGCGCGAGTTGCTGCTGCAGCGCGAGCCCCTGTATCTGGAGACGGCGCACTTCGTGATCCAGACATCCGGCCTGTCTGTGGCGCAGGCCGCCCAGCGCATACGCATGCAGGCGGAGCTGGCCTGAACGCTGCCCGCTGGAACACCAAAGGCCTCGGCACTTGCCGAGGCCTTTTTCTTTAAGATCGGCGGTTGCCGGGCGCGCTGCCGTGTCGCGGAAACCTTTTCATTCTTTCTCCCCTGGAGCGACATCATCTTGCCCCACGCCTCCTCCTCGCCTGCTGCCCAGGTCGTGACCATTGACCTGGGTGAGCGCTCCTATCCGATTGCCATCGGCACCGGCCTGCTGGACCAGGCAGCCACCTATGCCGCGCTGCCTTCTGCGGCACAGGCCGTCATCGTCAGCAACGATGTGGTCGCACCGCTCTATGAGCCCGCACTGCGCCGCGTGCTGGAGCAGCGCTACCGCAGCGTGCGGACCGTGGTGCTGCCCGATGGCGAGGCCCACAAGGACTGGCAGACGCTGAATCTGATCTTCGATGACCTGCTGTCCGGTGGTTGCGACCGCAAGACCGTGCTGTTCGCGCTGGGCGGCGGCGTCATTGGCGACATGACGGGCTTTGCTGCCGCCAGCTACATGCGCGGCGTGCCCTTCGTGCAAGTGCCCACCACGCTGTTGTCGCAGGTGGACTCGTCGGTGGGCGGCAAGACCGCCATCAACCATCCGCTGGGCAAGAACATGATCGGCGCCTTCTACCAGCCGCAGCTGGTGGTTTGCGATCTGGCCTCGCTGGACACGCTGCCCGTGCGCGAGCTGAGCGCCGGCCTGGCCGAGGTCATCAAGTACGGGCCGATCGCCGACATGGACTTCCTGGCCTGGCTGGAAGAGAACATGGATGCCTTGCTTGCCCGCGACCGCACTGCACTGGCGCACGCGATCAAGCGCAGCGTGGAGATCAAGGCCTGGGTGGTGGGGCAGGACGAGAAAGAGGCCGGATTGCGCGCCATTCTCAATTTCGGCCACACCTTCGGGCATGCGATCGAAGCCGGCATGGGCTACGGCAACTGGCTGCACGGCGAAGGCGTGGGCGCAGGCATGGTCATGGCGGCCGAGCTGTCGCAGCGCCTTGGCCTGGTGGATGCCGCCTTTGTGCAAAGGCTGCGCGTGCTGATCGAACGTGCGGGCCTGCCGGTGCGCGGCGCCGTGCTGGATGCGCGTGACAACGCTGGCCGCTATCTGGAACTGATGCGCGTGGACAAGAAGTCCGAGGCGGGCGAGATCCGCTTCGTTCTCATTGACGGGCCGGGAAAGGCCGTCATGCGCTCGGCGCCCGATGCCTTGGTGCGCGAAGTCATAGACGCCTGCTGCGCCTGACGCGCGGCGCTGGGGGGGCAAGCCGGAACTGCTAGAGTGCCCTTGTCAGCATGATGAGGCGATCGAATGCAGAAACAGGCCCTGGCCCCCTATGCCTGCAACCCGGCGTTCAGCCGGGGGCGGCGTTTCCCGGAGGCGCCTGCGCCCACGCGCAGCGACTTCCAGCGCGACCGGGACCGCATCGTCCATTCCTCGGCCTTCCGGCGCCTGGTCTACAAGACTCAGGTCTTCGTCAACCATGAGGGCGACCTGTTCCGCACCCGCCTGACGCACTCGCTGGAAGTGGCCCAGCTGGGCCGCTCGGTGGCCCGGTCGCTGCAACTGGACGAGGATCTGGTCGAGGCCATCTGTCTGGCCCACGACCTGGGCCACACCCCCTTCGGCCATGCGGGCCAGGACGCGCTCAATGCCTGCATGAAGCCGCATGGCGGCTTCGAGCACAACCTGCAAAGCCTGCGCGTGGTGGACCGGCTGGAAGAGCGCTATCCAGCCTTTGACGGCCTGAACCTGAGCTTCGAGACGCGCGAGGGCGTTCTCAAGCACTGCTCGCGCACCAATGCCGAGCACCTGGAGGCGCGCGAGCCCGGCGGCGTGGCGCAGCGTTTTCTGCTGGGCCGGCAGCCTTCGCTGGAGGCCCAGCTGTGCAACCTGGCCGATGCCATTGCCTACAACGCCCATGACGTGGACGATGGCGTGCGCTCCGGCCTGATCACCATGCCCCAGCTGTGCGAGGCTGTTCCCCTGTTCGCGCGCTATCACGACGCAACACTGGCCGAGCATCCTCAACTGGGCATGCCCCTGGCCGAGCGGCGCCTGCTGTACGAAAGCATCCGCCGCATGCTCAGCGATCAGGTCTATGACGTGATCGCCGCCACGCAGCAGCACATTGCGCAGGCGCGGCCCTGTTCGGTGGACGAGGTGCGCGCCCAGCCTGGCCCTCTGGTGGGCTTCAGCGATACCATGAGGCAGCAGTCGCAGCAGCTCAAGCAGTTCCTGTTCCGCAATCTCTACCGCCATGAGCAGGTGGTGAAGACCATGGAAGGCGCGCAGCAGGTGGTGGCCGAGCTGTTTGCGGCCTACATGGTCGAGCCCGACCGCATGAAGCCGCGCTTCGTGCAGCGGGCCATGCTGGCCGAGGACGTATCGGCGCGTGCGCGGGTGGTGGCCGACTTCATCGCCGGGATGACGGACCGCTACGCGGCCCGCGAGCATGAGCTGCTGACAGGCCTGCGCCTGCTGGGCTGAGAAATCCGAGCAACGGCGTCGCCGGGGCGGCGCGGCTAGAATGCGGACCCTGCGTGACAGGGCAGGGAAGGGTTCCTGGACGGTTTCGCAATGTCTGGGGGCGCAGTGCCCCCGTTCGCATTTTTGAAGGGCACAGCCATGACCGATACCAACCACGAGATTCGCGCGGCCGAGTTTCCGCCTGTCACCGTGATCGAGGATACGGTGCACTGGCTCGAAAAGGCCGTGATCGGCCTGAACCTGTGCCCCTTCGCCAAGGGCGTGCACATCAAGGGCCAGATCCACTACACGGTCAGCCAGGCCACCGACGCCGAAGGCGTGGCGGCAGACCTGCACCGCGAGCTGGAAGCCCTGGCCGAGGCCTCCCCGGACAAGCGCGACACCACGCTGCTGATCCTGCCGCACGCATTGCAGGACTTCCTGGACTTCAACGACTTTCTCGAAGTGGCCGACGCCATGGTCGAGGAGCTGGACCTGGGCGGCATACTGCAGGTGGCCTCGTTCCACCCGCAGTTCCAGTTCGAGGGCACCGAAGCCGACGACGTCACCAACTGCACCAACCGCTCGCCCTATCCCACGCTGCACCTGCTGCGCGAGGACAGCATAGACAAGGCGGTCGAGGTGTTCCCCGAAGCCGAATCCATCTACGAGCGCAACATGGAGACGCTGGAGAAGATCGGCATCGAAGGCTGGCTGGACCTGGGTGTGGGCGCGCGCTGCCCTATGGCGCACGCAGCCAAGCCGGGCGCTGCCGAATGAAGGCGCGCCAGGGCAAGCCTGCCGCAAAGCCCGAGCAGGATGTGACCGCGCAGCTGGGCCTCAAGCCCGGCCAGTCCATTGAACTGCTCAAGGCACTGCACATCCTCACGCGCGAAGGCAAGATCAACCAGGATTCGCGCCGCAAGCTCAAGCAGGTCTACCACCTCTACCAGTTCATCGCGCCCATCCTCGAAGAACTGTCGGCCGACGGCCATGCGGTCACCCTGGCCGACCACGGCGCCGGCAAGTCCTACCTGGGATTCATCCTCTACGACCTGTATTTCAAGCCGCTGGGGCGCGGCCATATCTACGGCATAGAAACGCGCGCGCCGCTGGTGGAGGCTTCGCAGAAGCTGGCTGCCGAGCTGGGCTTCGAGCGCATGGGCTTTCTGAACATGTCGGTGGCCGAGTCCACGCATGCCGACTTCATGCCTGCGCAATTCGACGTGGTCACGGCCCTGCACGCCTGCGACACCGCCACCGACGACGCCATCGCCTTCGGCCTGGAGAAGAAGGCCAAGGCCATGGTGCTGGTGCCCTGCTGCCAGGCCGAGGTCGCAGCCTGCCTGCGCCAGACCAAGGCGCTGAGCCTGACGCGCACGCCGCTGGCCGAACTGTGGCGCCATCCCATACACACCCGCGAAATGGGCAGCCAGCTCACCAACGTGCTGCGCTGCCTGTACCTGGAGGCTTGCGGCTACCAGGTCACCGTGACCGAGCTGGTGGGCTGGGAGCACAGCATGAAAAACGAACTGATCATTGCGCGCTACACGGGGCAGAAAAAGCGCAGTGCGGTCGAGCGCATGCGCGCCATCCTGGCGGAGTTCGGCCTGCAGGATGCGATGGCACAGCGCTATCCGCTGCTGCAGGCAGCCTGAGCCGGCTGCCGCTGCAGTCTCAGGCCCCCGCCACGGCGCGGTACCAGGCGATGCCATCGGCATCGATGCTGCGCTTCACCTGCCCCGCATGCATCAAATGATTCAGGCAGGCCAGGCTTTCGCCCGTGGCCATGCCCAGCAGGGCGGGGCTGGATTCGCTGATCGGGCGTGAGAAGAGGGCGCCGAAGACATCGACGGCGCGACGCGGCTCGGCCAGGGCGGCCAGCAGCCGGTCGCTGGCACGCTCCTGGCCTGCCACCAGCGAATCGATGCGCGCATGCAGGCCGCGAAAGCAATCGCCGTGCGCGGGCAGGACGAGCACATCGTCGGGCACTTCGCGCCTGACCTTTTCCAGAGACTCCATCCAGTCGGCCATGGGGTTGGCGTCGGGTTCCATGGGGTGGACCGAGACGTTGGACGAGATGCGCGGCAGCACCTGGTCGCCCGAGATCAGCAGCTTGAGATCGGGGCAGTACAGGCTGGCGTGCTCGGGCGAGTGGCCGCTGCCGACCACCACGCGCCACAGGTGTTTTCCTATGCGCAGTTCCTCTCCATCGTGCAGGCGGCGGTAGCTGTCGGGCAGGGCATGGATGTGCTTGCCGAAGTTGCCGAAGCGGGCGCGGTAGGACTCCAGTGCGCTGTCGCTCCAGCCTGCGCGGCGGTAGAAGGCGATGGCGTCGGGCGGGGCCTCGCGGCTGCAGTCCGAGACCACGACGCGACAGTTGAGGTACTCCAGGCGCGTCATGTACAGGGGCACATGGAACTTGCGCGTCAGCCATCCGGCCAGGCCCACATGGTCGGGGTGCATGTGGGTGACGAAGACGCGCGTCAGCGAGCGGCCATCGGTGGATTGGGAGAACAGCGCGCGCCAGGTGGCCACGCCTTCGTCGGTGCGCGCACCCGTATCGACGATGGCCCAGCCCTGGCCGTCATCGATGGCCCAGAGATTGATGTGGTCCAGCGCATAGGGCAGGGGCATGCGCAGCCAGAGCACGCCGGGCGCCACCTCCAGCGTCTGCCCGTGCTGCGGCGGCGCCTCGAACGGGTAGTCGAGCACCGGCCTGGGCGGCGCTTCCGGGGCCTGCGAGGCGATCGGGTCTTGGGCTGTCTGGTTCATGGGGTTCCTTGTTCCGTCGCTGGGCTGGCCGCAATGCTATCCGGCCCTCAGCGCCTTGCCTGCAACGATACGCCTGCCGGCCTGGGCTGACTGTCACTGGCTCGTCACGGGCTGTTCCTACAGTGCACAAATCAATCAACAGGGGGAGGGCGCGGCCTTGCCGCGGGGTCCCCTGCCTACAGAGGGATATCCGCATGAAACTGAAGATGTTGTGCAGCGCGCTGGCCGGTGCGTCGCTGCTGTTGAGCGCCTGTGGCGGCAGCGATGGATCGTCCGCTGCCACCCCGACCAAGAACGTGCTGTTCTTCCTGGGTGACGGCATGGGCATCACCACCATGACCGCCGCGCGCATCTACAGCGTGGGCGAAGACGGTGAGCTGACCATGGACAAGCTGCCCGAGACGGCCTTCGTCCACACCTTCTCGAACGACGCCCAGGTGACGGACAGCGCACCCTCGATGGCCGCCTACATGACCGGCGTGAAGATGAACAACGAAGTCATCTCCATGACGCCCGACACCAAGGCCACGGATGCCAGCGGCAAGGCCTATCACACCAACTACGACAGCACCTGCCCCAGCGGCAACGGCCAGGCCGTTCCCACGCTGCTCGAGCAGATGAAGTCCGCCGGCTACGGCACGGGCGTGGTCTCCACCGCGCGCATCACGCATGCCACGCCGGCAGCCACCTATTCGCACGTCTGCCACCGCGATGCGGAGAACACCATTGCCGCGGCCCTGGTGCCTGGCGGATCCGGCTACAACAGCAAGCTCGGCGACGGCGTGGACGTGATCCTGGGCGGTGGCTCGTACTACTTCATGCCTAAGGCCGACGGCGGCCGCCGCAACGACAGCCGCAACCTGATCGCCGAGTTCAAGACGCAAAAGTACAGCTACGCCGCCAACAAGAGCGAGTTCGACAAGCTGCCCGTGGACGGCAGCAAGATCGCCGGCCTGTTCACCAAGGACCACATGGCCTATGACCTGGACCGCGACGCGACCAAGGAACCGAGCCTGGCCGAGATGACGGGCAAGGCCATCGACGCACTGTCGGCCAAGAAGAAGGGCTTCTTCCTGATGGTGGAAGGCGGCCGCATCGACCATGCGCTGCACGCCACCAACGCGCGCCGCGCGCTGCAGGATACCGTGGCCTTCGACAACGCCATCCAGACCGCGCTGGACAAGATGGCCAAGCTCGATCCGGGCCTGAAGAACACGCTGATCGTCGTCACAGCCGACCATGACCACACGCTGCACCTGAACGGCTATGCCGCGCGCACCGGCAAGACCGAGGCCGGCAAGCCCGGCGTGCTGGGCCTGGTCAAGAACTACGTGGACGGCAAGGCCTCCACCGATGTGGATGGCAATCCCTACACCATCCTGGGCTTCGGCAACGGTCCCAAGCGCCTGGCCACGCGCGGCCCCATCGACGCGGCCTCGCTGGAGAGCCCCGACTACCTGCAGGAGGCCGTGGTGCCCCTGGCCTCCGAAACCCACGGCGGCGGCGACGTGTTCCTGGGGGCTCAAGGCATGGGTGCCGATACGTTCTCGGGCGTGATCGACAACACCACCGTCTTCACGCTGATCAAGAAGAGCATCGGCTTGTGATGCCGCACGCTGCAATCAAGGCACTCAAGGAATTCCACATGCATCCGATCCTTCAAAAGACCTCCCTCGCCCTGGCGGCGGCCGGCGCGCTGGCGCTGCTGGCGCCTGCAGCCCATGCGGCTGGCGAGGCCAAGAACGTCATCTTCTTCCTCGGCGACGGCATGGGCCCGGTCACCGTGACCGCCGCGCGCATCTACAAGGGTGAAAAGCAGCTGGCCGAAAAGGCCGGCTCCCTGGCCAGCAGCGAACGCGCCACGCTGACCATGCAGTCCCTGCCCTACGCCAGCCGCATCAAGACCTTCTCGCGCGATGGCCAGACCACGGACAGCGCGCCCTCGATGGCCGCCTACATGACCGGCGTGAAGATGAACAACGAAGTCATCTCCATGTCGGCCGAGACCATGGCCTACGCGGCCAACGGCCAGCAGTACATCAACGGCGAGGACACCACCTGCCCGGCCGGCAACGGCCAGCCCGCGCAGACCCTGCTGGAGCTGTCCAAGGCCAAGGGTCGCGCCGTGGGCGCCATCTCCACCACGCGCGTGGGCCATGCGACGCCTGCGGCCACCTATGCCCATATCTGCAACCGCAATGGCTACAACAGCATTGCCGAGCAGTCCGTGCCCGGCCATGCCAACTACAACGCCAGGCTGGGCGACGGCATCGACGTGCTCATGGGTGGCGGCCAGCGCAACTACCTGCCCAAGTCGGTCAACCCCAGCAGCAAGCGCACGGACACGGCCAACCTCGTGGACATGATGAAGGCCAAGGGCTACGCCTATGTCGCCAAGGGCAGCGAGCTGGCGGCCCTGGACGCGACCAAGGCGCCCAAGCTGCTGGGCCTGTTCACGCAAAGCGAAATGGCCTACGAGCTGGACCGCGTCAAGCAAAGGCTGGACGAGCCCAGCCTGTCCGACATGACCGGCAAGGCGCTGGACGTGCTCAGCCGCAATGACAAGGGCTTCTTCCTGATGGTGGAAGGCGGCCGCATCGACCACGCACTGCACGGCACCAATGCCAAGCGTGCGCTGGAAGACACGCTGGCCTTCGACCGCGCCATCGAGACCGCCATGGCCTACATGGAAAAGAAGGATCCGGGCCTGAAGAACACGCTGATCGTCGTCACCGCCGATCACGACCACAACATGGTGTTCAACGGCTACTCCAGGATCGGCAACCCCATCCTGGGCAAGGTGCAGGACTACCAGAGCGGCCAGATGGCCAAGGCCCAGGACGGCAAGCCCTACACCACGCTGGCCTTCGGCAATGGCGGACGTCCCAACGCCACGGCCTCCAGCCAGGTCAATGCCGAAGATGGCAACAAGCCCTGGATCGCGCCCACGCGCGGCGCGGAGCGCCAGGACCTCAGCGGCGTGGACACCACGGACGACAACTACCTGCAGGAGGTGGGCCTGAACCTGGGCACGCCGGGCTCCGAGACCCATGGCGGCGGCGACGTGATGCTGTTCGCTGGCGGCGCGGGAGCCAAGATCTTCAAGGGCACGATGGACAACACCAAGGTGTTCTCCAAGGTCCGCGAAGCCGCTGGCCTGTAATTGTTTCTTCCTTCGTTGGCTGCTTGCCAACCCCTGGCCGGAGCCGTGGCGCATGCGTGTGCCCGGCCCCGGTTTTTTCGCATTGGCTGGATTCCATGACGCTCTCCCTTCCGGCGCCGCGCGCGGCGCGCCCCATTTACGCGGCCGTGCTGCTGGCCTGCTCCGTCTCCGCAGCATGGGCCGCCGAGCCGCCCAAGCCGGCACCCGCACCCACGGCCGCAGTCCCTGCGGATTCCGTGGCGCGCACCACGGCCGCCGTGCAGGCCACGCCTGAAGCCGACCTGCGCATCACCTATGAAGCCATGAGCGTGGGCAGCGACGGCGTGCAGCGCAGCAGCGTCTATACCAACCGCGTCTACCGCCGCAAGGCCCAGCTGTGGATAGAGCGCGAAATGCCCGCCGCCCTGCGCCAGAGCCAGGAGCACGGCCATGACCACGCCCACGGCCCGCACGCCGGCCACGCCCATGACGAAGCCCGCGCCGCACCCCTGTCCATCCGCCGCGCCGATGACGGCAAGGTGGGCGTGGAAGTCATCCTGGCCAAGCTGCGCCGCGTCATCAGCGTGGACCTGGCCCACCACGGCAACGTCGGCTACGGCGGCTCCTTCGACAACGTGTACTGGATCGTGCCACCCACCGCGCTGCAGGGCATGGAGCGCGTGGGCAAGCCGCACAACGGCGTGCAGCGCTACCGCGGCAAGGCAGGCGAGCAGACCACTGTCATCGACTGGGACGTGGCCAACCAGTTCGCCCGCCGCGTGGAGCGCAGCGACTCCCACGGCACCGAGCGCATCGTCGTCACCGCCACCAAGCTGCCCGCACCGCTGGCCCAGCCCTGGAAGGCCATCGAAGGCTACGACAAGGGTGACTACTCCGATCTGCTGGATTGAGCACCTGACACCCCAATGCAAAGAGCTGCCCGGAGGCAGCTCTTTTTTATTCCCCATTTCAATGCTCAAACGCATGGCGCTGGAAACCGGCGCAGCCTGACACCAGGGGCGCCGAGCAAGAGCCGCCTCGCGGCGATGGCGCCGTCCCCCTTCAGGGGGAAGCCGCGCAGCGGCTCAGGGGGAGGCCAGTTACACCTGTGCTCCAGAGTCTTTTACGACCTTGCTCCACTTCGTCGATTCGGCCTTGATGTAGGCGAGGAATTCGGCCGGCGTATCGATCACGACATCACCTCCCTGGTCGTTGATCTTCTTGACCACGGCCGGGTCCTTGAGCACCTTGGCAATGGCCGTGTACAGGCGCTGCTGCACGGCGGCGGGCGTCTTGGCCTGGGTCCACAGGCCGAACCAGGAGGTGGCCTCGTAGCCTGGCACACCGGCTTCGGCCACGGTGGGCACATCGGGCAGTTCCGGCGAGCGCTTGGCCGTGGTCACGGCGATGGGACGCAGCTTGCCCGAGCGCACATGCTGGATGGCCGAGGGCATGTTGTCGAACATGATGGCGATCTGGTTGCCCAGCAGGTCGGTGATGGCCGGGGCGCTGCCCTTGTAGGGCACGTGCACCATGTCCAGGCCCGTCATGGAGCGGAACAGCTCGCCCGACAGGTGGATGGAGCTGCCGCTGCCCGAGGAGCCGTAGTTCAGCTTGCCGGGGTTGGCACGCGCATAGGCGATCATTTCCTTGACGGTCTTGAACGGCTGGCTGGGGTGGGCTACCAGCAGGTTGGGCACGTTGGCCACGCGCGTCAGGGGCGAGAAGTCCTTGATGGGGTCGAAGCCGGGCTTGGCGTAGAGCGCGGCATTGATGGCATGCGTGCCCACGGTGCCCATGAACAGCGTGTAGCCGTCGGCCGGCGCACGTGCGGCGGCCACGGCGCCGATGTTGCCGCCCGCGCCGGGCTTGTTGTCCACGATCACGGTCTGGCCCAGCTCCTGCTGCAGCGCCTGGGCGACGATGCGCGCCAGGATGTCGGTGGTGCCGCCAGCGGCGAAGGGCACGAGGATGGTGATGGGCTTGCTGGGGAAGCCGTCCTGGGCCAGGGCGGCGGTGCCGGACAGGGCGCCGAGCGCGGTCAGGGATGCGGCTGCCAGCGCCTGCAGGCCACGGCGGCGGGTGAAACGGGTGGTTTGATCAAACATCGAGAGGTCTCCTGATTCGGCAATAAGGTGGATGGCCGGACCCGGCAACGCCGGGCTGGGCCAGGGCAATGCCCTGTGTGGCGCACGCCTGTGCAGGCGGGCGCTTCCAGTGGTTCTTCTTGAAGGGGGTTGTGCCTGGGAAGGCGTTCGGCTAAACGGGTCGGTCAGACGGGCGCCACGCCCAGCGTGGTGCCGCCGCAGATGTAGAGCACCTGGCCGGTGACGAAGCCGTTGTCGGGCGACAGGAAGAACAGCGCGGCGCGCGCCACGTCTTCCGGTGTGCCCATGCGGCCCACGGCAATGCTGTTGAGGATGCGCTGGGTCTGCGGCGCGCCTTCGGGGTTGCTCTTGGTGAACAGCTCGGTGGCGATGGGGCCGGGGCCCAGGGCATTGACCGTGATGCGGTCGCGGCCCAGCTCCATCGCCAGGGTGCGCGTCAGGCCGATCAGGCCGGCCTTGGTCGCCGAGTAGACGATGCGGTCGGGCTTGCCCAGCGCGGCGCGCGAGGACATGTTCACGATGCGGCCCTCGCCGCAGGCACGCAGCGTGGGCAGGAAGGCCTGCACCAGCAGCATGGGCGCGCGCAGGTGTAGTCCCACCACATCGTCCAGATGCTGGGTGCTGGCGTTGTCGATGGTGCCGGGACGCGTGGCGCCCGCGTTGTTGACCAGGGCCACCACGTTGTGCGCGGCGGCAATGCGGGCCGCCGCCTCGGCGGTGGCCTGCTCGCTGGTCAGGTCGGCTTGGTAGCTCACCAGCAGCGGATGGCTCCAGTCGGGCAGCACGTAGTCGAGATTGACCACGGCGCGGCCCTGGGCCAGCAGGGCCTCGGCGATGGCGCGGCCGATGCCGTTGCTGGCGCCGCTGACCACGGTGACGGGTGTCTTGTTGTCCACGGTGCTCATCGCTGTCTCAGACCTTTTCCAGGATCACGGCAATGCCCTGGCCCACGCCGATGCACATGGTGCACAGCGCGTAGCGGCCGCCCAGCGTGTGCAGCTGGTTCACGGCCGTGGTAGCCAGGCGGGCACCGGAGGCGCCCAGCGGATGGCCCAGCGCAATGGCGCCGCCCCATTGGTTGACGCGGCGGTCGTCGTCGGCAATGCCCAGATCGCGCAGCACGGCCAGGCCCTGCGCGGCGAAGGCTTCGTTCAGCTCGATCACGTCCATCTGCTCCAGCGTCAGGCCGGTCAGGGCCAGCACCTTGCGCACGGCAGGCGCGGGGCCGAAGCCCATGATGCGCGGTGCCACGCCGGCCACGGCCATGCCGACCACGCGGGCGCGGGGCACCAGGTTGTATTGCTGGGCGGCTTCCTCGTTGGCCAGCAGCAGGGCGCAGGCGCCATCGTTCACGCCGCTGGCATTGCCGGCCGTCACCGTGCCATCCGGGCGCACCACGCCCTTGAGCTTGGCCAGCGCCTCGATGGTGGTGGCGCGCGGATGCTCGTCCTGGCTCACCACGATGGCGTCGCCCTTCTTCTGGGCAATGGACACGGGCACGATTTCCTTGGCCAGGTAGCCGGCCGCGATGGCGGCGGCCGCCTTTTGCTGGCTGGCCAGGGCCATGCGGTCCTGGGCTTCGCGCTCGATCTTGAAGTCGTCGGCCACGTTCTCTGCCGTCTCGGGCATGGAGTCCACGCCGTACTGCTGCTTCATCAGCTTGTTGACGAAGCGCCAGCCGATGGTGGTGTCGTACACGGCGTTGCTGCGGCTGAAGGCGCTTTCGGCCTTGGGCATGACGAAGGGCGCACGGCTCATGCTTTCCACGCCGCCCGCGATCATCAGGCGGGCCTCGCCCGCCTTGATGGCGCGCGCGGCCGTGCCCACGGCGTCCAGGCCCGAACCGCACAGGCGGTTGATGGTGGCGCCCGGCACATCGATGGGCAGGCCGGCCAGCAGGGCGGACATGCGCGCCACGTTGCGGTTGTCTTCGCCGGCCTGGTTGGCGCAGCCGTAGAGCACGTCGGCCACGGCCGTCCAGTCCACGCCGGGGTTGCGCTCCATCAGCGCCTTGATCGGCACGGCGCCGAGGTCATCGGCACGCACCGGGGACAGGGCGCCGCCGTAGCGGCCGAAGGGGGTGCGGATGGCGTCGCAGATGAAGGCCTGGTTGGACTGGCTCATGGTGTCTCCTGGGAAAAGAATGAAGAGGTGCCGGGGTGCGCCGCAGCGCACCCACTGGGGGAGCGGAGGGATCAGGCCGTGGCCGTCGCGTCCTTGATGGGCAGGCCCACGATGGACTGCAGCTCGGCGTGCGAGAGGCCGGGCACGGTGTCGATCAGGCGCAGGCCCTCGGGCGTGCATTCCAGCGTGCACAGGTCGGTGTAGATGCGCTTGACGCAGGACAGGCCCGTGAGCGGATAGCTGCAGGCCTCGACGACCTTGCATTCGCCGGTCTTGGTCAGCAGGTCCATCATCACCCAGGTCTGGCGTGCACCCACGGCCAGGTCCATGGCGCCGCCCACGGCGGGAATGGCACCGGCCTCGCCCGTGCTCCAGTTGGCCAGGTCGCCCGTGGCCGAGACCTGGAAGGCGCCCAGCACGCAGATGTCCAGGTGGCCGCCGCGCATCATGGCGAAGCTGTCGGCATGGTGGAAGTAGCAGCCGCCCGGCAGCAGGGTGACGGGCTGCTTGCCGGCATTGGTCAGGTCATAGTCCTCCTGGCCTTCGGCGGGCGCCGGGCCCATGCCCAGGATGCCGTTCTCGCTTTGCAGGATGACCTCGCGGCCGGCCGGGATGTGGTTGGCCACCTGGGTGGGCATGCCGATGCCCAGGTTGACGTAGGCGCCGTCGAAGATGTCTTCGGCCACGCGCCGGGCCAGCTCTTGCTTGCTGCGTTTCTGGTAGCTGCTCATGCTCTTGCTTTCGGCGGTTGGGGCGCTCATGCGGTTTTCTTGAAGCCGCCGGCCTGGGTGGCCACGCGGTCGATCTTCACGATCTGGCTCACGTAGATGCCGGGCGTGACCACGGCCTCGGGGTCCAGCGCGCCCAGCTCCACGATCTCGTGCACGGTGGCGATCGTGTGCTTGGCCGCCGTGGCCATCACGGGCCCGAAGTTGCGGGCCGACATGCGGTAGGTGAGGTTGCCCCAGCGGTCGCCCTTCTCGGCCTTGACCAGTGCCACGTCGCCGTGGATGGGATGCTCCAGCACATAGTGCTTGCCGTTGATCTCGCGCGTTTCCTTGCCGTTGGCCAGCTCCGTGCCATAGGCCGTGGGGCAGAAGAAGCCGCCGATGCCGGCGCCGGCGGCGCGCAGGCGCTCGGCCAGGTTGCCCTGGGGCACGAGTTCCAGCTCGATCTTGCCGCTGCGGTACAGGTCGTCGAACACCCAGCTGTCCACCTGGCGGGGGAAGCTGCAGATGATCTTGCGCACCTGGCCGCTCTTGAGCAGGGCGGCCAGGCCCTGGTCTCCGTTGCCCGCGTTGTTGTTGACCACGGTCAGCTCTCGTGCGCCCTGGGCGATCAGGCCGTCGATGAGTTCGGTGGGATTGCCCGAGGTGCCGAAGCCCCCGATCAGCACGGTGGAGCCGTCCTGGACGCCCGACAACGCCTCGGCGATGGTGTCGGTGATTTTGTTGATCACTTGCTTGTCTCCGGTATGCAGGCCGCTGGCGCTGCGCTAAAATGTTCGTATGTAGAACAAAAGTTCGCAGAAAGAATTATAGAGCCATGGAAAAAAAAGCCGCTTCCGTAATTTCCACAGGTGGGGTTGAAGAAGAGGGCGGCACGCCGCGCCCCGGCGACAGCTATGTGCAGTCCTTCGCGCGCGGCCTGGGCGTGATCCGCTCGTTCAGCGCCGAGGCGCCTGCGCAGACGCTCAGCGAGGTGGCGGCGCGCACGGGGCTCACGCGCGCCGGGGCCCGGCGCATCCTGCTGACGCTGCAGACGCTGGGCTATGTGAAGAGCGACGGCAAGCTGTTCCAGCTCACGCCGCGCATCATGGAACTGGGCTTTGCCTACCTCAGTTCCACCCCGGTCTGGAACCTGGCCGAGCCCGTGATGGAGAACCTGGTCGACGAGGTCAAGGAGTCCTGCTCGGCTGCCGTGCTCGATGGGGGCGACATCGTCTATGTGCTGCGCGTGCACACCCACAAGATCATGAGCACCAACCTCAGCGTGGGCTCGCGCCTGCCGGCCTGCTGGACCTCGATGGGGCGCGTGCTGCTGGCCGGCGAGAGCGATGAATCCCTGCAGGCCCTGCTGGATGCGCGCGAGCGCCGCCAGTTCACGGCGCTGACCGAGCAGGACGACGAGCGCCTGCGCCAGCGCATTCTGGAGGTGCGCGCCCAGGGCTGGGCCCTGGTGGACCAGGAATTGGCCGAAGGCCTGATCTCCATCGCGGCGCCCGTGAAGAACGCGGCAGGGCGCACCGTGGCCGCGCTCAACATCAGCGGCCAGGCCAACCGCAACAGCGCCGAGATGATGCGCGTGCAACTGCTGCCCCGGCTGCTGGCTGCCACGCAGCTGGTGAGCCAGCTGCTGAGGGCCTCGTCGCGTCTTTCCCTGTAAAACGGAGTGTGGCGCAGTGCGGCAGCGCGGGGCGGGGCGCTCCATAATTGCCGCTCCACGCCCTGCACCCGCTTGCCTGCACCCAGCACCATGGCCCGCCTGCCCAGACTCACCATTGCGGATCTGCCGCACCACATCATCCAGCTCGGCAACAACGGCGCGGACATCTTCATCGATGCCCAGGACCGGGAGACCATGCTGGGGCTGCTGCGCGAGATGGCGCGCAGCTGCGAGCTGGCCGTGCATGCCTACGTGCTCCTGCCCAGCCAGTTCCACCTGCTGGCCACGCCGCGCACCGACGATGGCCTGCCCAGGTTCATGCAGGCCGTGGGCCGGCGCTATGTCCGCTACTTCAACGACCGCCACGGCCGCAGCGGCACGCTGTGGGAAGGCCGCTATCGCGGCACGGTGCTGCAGCCCAGCTGGCTGCTGCCCACCATGGTCTTCATGGACGACAGCCCTGTGCGCGCCGGCCTGGTCCAGCGGCCGGCCGACTGGCCCTGGTCCAGCTACGCGCACAACGCCGGCCTGCGCAGCGACGCGCTGATCCAGCCGCATGCCGTGTTCTGGGAGCTGGGCAACACCCCGTTTGCGCGCGACGCGGCGTATGTGTCGGCCGTGGAAGAGGGCGTCAGCAGCGATGACGGCGAACGCATCAGCCAGTCGGCGCTGCGGGGCTGGGCGCTGGGCGATGAGCAATTCATTGCCGATTTACAACAGCGCACCGAGCGCCGCGTGACCCGCCAGCGCGCCGGCCGTCCGCCAGGACGGACCAATGAGCGCACCACAACAGTGCGTTAGTACCCACTGATGGCCTGCAAGTGCTTGATTCCTCATCGCAGGCCTCTGTGAAATAAATGTGTCCCTCATTAATTTCCGATTTTTTTGTTCTGGAATTAATTGGGATCTGACCCTTATATAAATTTATTGCATGAGGTGATGCCTTGCCTTAATCTTGCGTTCCCTGCGAAAAATTTGAGGATTCCGCCATGACGACGGCTGCCGAGATCAAGCATCTCCAAGACCACGGTCTGTACTCCAAGAGCAACGAGCACGACGCCTGCGGCCTCGGCTTTGTTGCGCATATCAAGGGCGTCAAGCGCCATGACATCGTCACCGGCGCGCTCAAGATCCTCGAAAACATCGACCATCGCGGTGCCGTGGGTGCCGACAAGCTCATGGGCGACGGCGCGGGCATTTTGATCCAGATTCCCGACCAGCTCTACCGCGAAGAGATGGCAAAGCAGGGCGTGGCCCTGCCGCCCGCGGGCGAGTACGGCGTGGGCATGATCTTCCTGCCCAAGGAACACGCCTCGCGCCTGGCCTGCGAGCAGGAGATGGAACGCGCCATCAAGGCCGAAGGCCAGGTCCTGCTGGGCTGGCGCGATGTGCCCGTGAACCGCGACATGCCCATGTCGCCCACGGTCCAGGAAAAGGAACCCATCCTGCGCCAGGTCTTCATCGGCCGCGGCGCCGACGTGATCGTGCAGGACGCGCTGGAGCGCAAGCTGTACGTGATCCGCAAGACGGCCAGCGCCGCCATCCAGAACCTCAAGCTCAAGCACAGCAAGGAATACTACGTTCCCAGCATGAGCAGCCGCACCGTGGTCTACAAGGGCCTGCTGCTGGCCGACCAGGTGGGCGTGTACTACAACGACCTGTCCGACGAGCGCTGCGTCTCGGCCATCGGCCTGGTGCACCAGCGCTTTTCCACCAACACCTTCCCCGAGTGGCCGCTGGCCCACCCCTACCGCTACGTGGCCCACAACGGTGAAATCAACACCGTGCGCGGCAACTACAACTGGATGCTGGCGCGCGAGGGCGTGATGGCCTCGCCCGTGCTGGCCGAGGACCTCAAGAAGCTCTATCCCATCAGCTTCGCCGGCCAGTCCGACACGGCAACGTTCGACAACTGCCTGGAACTGCTGACCATGGCCGGCTACCCCATCAGCCAGGCCGTGATGATGATGATTCCCGAGCCCTGGGAACAGCACGAGTCCATGGACGAGCGCCGCCGCGCCTTCTATGAATACCACGCCGCCATGATGGAGCCCTGGGACGGCCCGGCCTCCATCGTGTTCACCGACGGCCGCCAGATCGGCGCCACGCTGGACCGCAACGGCCTGCGCCCCTCGCGCTACGTGATCACCGATGACGACCTGGTCATCCTGGCGTCCGAAGCCGGCGTGCTGCCCGTGCCCGACAGCGCCATCGTGCGCAAGTGGCGCCTGCAGCCCGGCAAGATGCTGCTGATCGACCTGGAGCAGGGCCGCCTGATCGAGGACGACGAGCTCAAGGCCAACATCGTCAACACCAAGCCCTACAAGCAGTGGATCGAGAACCTGCGCATCAAGCTGGGCAGCGTGGGCGGTGACACCCATGCCGGCCCCGAGGCCGCCAGCCTGCCGCTGCTCGAGCGCCAGCAGGCCTTCGGCTTCACGCAGGAAGACATCAAGTTCCTGCTGGCCCCCATGGCCAAGAACGGCGAGGAAGGCATCGGCTCCATGGGCAACGACAGCCCGCTGGCCGTGCTGTCGGACAAGAACAAGCCGCTGTACAACTACTTCCGCCAGATGTTCGCGCAGGTGACCAACCCGCCGATCGACCCCATCCGCGAAGCCATCGTGATGTCGCTGGTGTCCTTCATCGGACCCAAGCCCAACCTGCTGGACATCAACCAGGTCAACCCGCCCATGCGCCTGGAAGTGCACCAGCCCGTGCTGGACTTCGCCGACATGGCCAAGCTGCGCGACATCGAACGCCACACGCAGGGCAAGTTCAAGAGCGCAACGATCGACATCACCTACCCGCTGTCCTGGGGCAAGCAGGGCGTGGAAGCCAAGCTGGCATCGCTGTGCGCGCAGGCCGTGGACGCCATCAAGGGCGGCGCCAACATCCTGATCATCAGCGACCGCCATGTGAGCGCCACCCAGGTGGCCATCCCCGCGCTGCTGGCGCTGTCGGCCATCCACCAGCACCTGGTGCGCGAGGGCCTGCGCACCACGGCCGGCCTGGTCGTGGAGACGGGCACGGCGCGCGAAGTGCACCACTTCGCCGTGCTGGCAGGCTACGGCGCCGAGGCCGTGCACCCCTACCTGGCCATGGAAACCCTGGCCGACATGCACAAGGAGCTGGGCGGCGACCTGTCGGCCGACAAGGCCATCTACAACTACGTCAAGGCCATCGGCAAGGGCCTGTCCAAGATCATGTCCAAGATGGGCGTGTCCACCTACATGTCCTATTGCGGCGCCCAGCTGTTCGAGGTGATCGGCCTGAACAGCGACACCGTGGACAAGTACTTCACCGGCACGGCCAGCCGTGTCGAGGGCATCGGCGTGTTCGAGATCGCCGAGGAAACCATCCGCAACCACCGCGCGGCCTTCGGTGACGATCCCGTGCTGGAGACCATGCTGGACGCCGGTGGCGAATACGCCTGGCGCGCCCGTGGCGAAGAGCACATGTGGTCGCCCGACGCCATCGCCAAGCTGCAGCATTCCACGCGCTCCAACAACTGGAGCACGTACAAGGAATACGCCCAGCTGATCAACGACCAGAGCAAGCGCCACATGACGCTGCGCGGCCTGTTCGAGTTCAAGTTCGACCCGGCCAAGGCCATCCCGCTGGACCAGGTCGAGTCGGCCAAGGAGATCGTCAAGCGCTTTGCCACGGGCGCCATGTCCCTGGGCTCGATCAGCACCGAGGCCCATGCCACGCTGGCCGTGGCCATGAACCGCATCGGCGGCAAGAGCAACACCGGCGAAGGCGGGGAAGATCCCCAGCGCTACCGCAACGAGCTCAAGGGCATCCCGATCAGGAAGGGCGAGACCCTGGGCTCCATCATCGGCGCCGACAAGGTCGAGGCCGACATCGAGCTGCAGGACGGCGACTCGCTGCGCTCCAGGATCAAGCAGGTGGCCTCGGGCCGCTTCGGCGTCACGGCCGAGTACCTGTCGTCCTCGGACCAGGTGCAGATCAAGATGGCCCAGGGCGCCAAGCCCGGCGAGGGCGGCCAGCTTCCCGGCGGCAAGGTGTCCGACTACATCGGCAAGCTGCGCCACTCCGTGCCCGGCGTCGGACTGATCTCGCCCCCGCCCCACCACGACATCTACTCCATCGAGGATCTGGCCCAGCTGATCCATGACCTGAAGAACGTGGCGCCGCACGCCGACATCTCGGTCAAGCTCGTGTCCGAAGTGGGCGTGGGCACCATCGCGGCCGGCGTGGCCAAATGCAAGAGCGACCACGTGGTCATCGCAGGCCATGACGGCGGCACGGGCGCATCGCCCTGGTCGTCCATCAAGCATGCGGGCTCGCCCTGGGAAATCGGCCTGGCCGAGACCCAGCAGACCCTGGTGCTCAACCGCCTGCGCGGCCGCATCCGCGTGCAGGCCGACGGCCAGATGAAGACCGGCCGCGACGTCGTCATCGGCGCGCTGCTGGGCGCCGACGAGTTCGGCTTCGCCACGGCGCCCCTGGTCGTCGAGGGCTGCATCATGATGCGCAAGTGCCACCTGAACACCTGCCCCGTGGGCGTGGCCACGCAGGACCCGGTGCTGCGCGCCAAGTTCTCGGGCAAGCCCGAGCATGTGGTGAACTACTTCTTCTTCATCGCCGAGGAAGTGCGCCAGATCATGGCCCAGCTCGGCGTGGCGAAGTTCGACGACCTGATCGGCCGCTCCGACCTGCTGGACACCCGCAAGGGCCTGCAGCACTGGAAGGCCCAGGGCCTGGACTTCTCGCGCCTGTTCGCCCAGCCCGAAGTGCCCGCCGACGTGGCGCGCTTCCATGTCGAAAAGCAGGACCACCTGCTGGACAAGGCGCTGGACGTGAAGCTCATCGAGCGCTGCAAGCCCGCCATCGAGAACGGCGAGCGCGTGCGCATCATGGAAGTGGCGCGCAACGTCAACCGCTCCGTGGGCGCCATGCTCTCCGGTGCCGTGACGCGCGTGCATCCCGAAGGACTGCCCGATGACACCATCCGCATCCACTTCGAGGGAACTGGCGGCCAGTCCTTCGGCGCCTTCCTGTGCAACGGCATCACGCTGAACCTGCGCGGTGACGCCAACGACTACACGGGCAAGGGCCTGTCCGGCGGCCGCGTGGTGGTGCACGCCAGCCATGAGTTCCGTGGCGATACCACCAGCAACACCATCGTGGGCAACACCGTGATGTTCGGTGCCACCAGCGGCGAGGCCTTCTTCGGCGGCGTGGCCGGCGAGCGTTTCGCGGTCCGCCTGTCTGGCGCCACCGCCGTGGTCGAAGGCGTGGGCGACCACGGCTGCGAATACATGACCGGCGGCACCGTGGTGGTGCTGGGCAAGACCGGCCGCAACTTCGCCGCCGGCATGAGCGGCGGCGTGGCCTATGTCTACGACGAGGATGGCCGCTTCGCCGAGCGCTGCAACAAGGCGTCCGTCTCGCTGGACCAGGTGTTGCCCCACGACGAGCACCTGGCCCAGGTCTCGCCCGCCGTCTGGCACCGCCGCGAAACCGACGAGCGCCAGCTGCGCGCGCTGATCGAGGCGCACAGCCGCTGGACGGGCTCCAAGCGCGCCCGCGATCTGCTGGACAACTGGGCGGCAGCCCGCTCCAAGTTCGTCAAGGTCTTCCCCAGCGAGTACAAGCGTGCCCTGTCCGAGATGTACGAGCGCCAGGTGATGGAAGAGCCCGCCACGCCCGAGGTCGAGGAACACGCCAAGGAGGCGGTGGCCGCCAAATAACAAGGAAGCGAAGGATGCGGGCAGCAGCCCGCATCCATCCCTGCACCCCACACATCAGGACAACGAATCATGGGAAAGACCACCGGCTTCATGGAATATGAGCGCCTCGAGGAGGGCTATGCGCCCGTCGCCGAGCGCGTGAAGCACTACAAGGAATTCGTCATCGGCCTCGATGACAGCCAGGCCAAGATCCAGGGCGCGCGCTGCATGGACTGCGGCACGCCGTTCTGCAACAACGGCTGCCCGGTCAACAACATCATTCCGGACTTCAACGACCTGGTCTTCCACGGCGGCTGGAAGAGCGCCAGCGCCGTGCTGCACAGCACCAACAACTTCCCCGAGTTCACCGGCCGCATCTGCCCCGCCCCCTGCGAGGCCGCCTGCACCCTGAACATCAACGACGACGCCGTGGGCATCAAGTCCATCGAGCACGCCATCATCGACCGTGCCTGGGCCGAAGGCTGGGTCAAGCCGCTGCCCAGCAGCCGCAAGACCGGCAAGAAGGTGGCCGTGGTCGGCGCCGGCCCCGCAGGCCTGGCGGCCTCGCAGCAGCTGGCCCGCGCCGGCCACGATGTGACGCTGTTCGAGAAGAACGACCGCGTGGGCGGCCTGCTGCGCTACGGCATTCCCGACTTCAAGATGGAGAAGTCGCACATCGACCGCCGCGTCGAGCAGCTCGTGGCCGAAGGCGTCAAGATCCGTACCGGCGTGCTGGTGGCGGGCAAGGACGGCCTGGGCGAAGACTCCAAGGTCACCAACTGGGCCAAGGAAACCGTCAGCCCCGAGCAGCTCATGGCCGAGTTCGACGCCGTGCTGCTGACCGGCGGTGCCGAGCAGTCGCGCGACCTGCCCGTGCCCGGCCGCGAACTCAAGGGCATCCATTTCGCCATGGAGTTCCTGCCGCAGCAAAACAAGGTCAACGCCGGCGACAAGCTCAAGGGCCAGCTGCGGGCCGATGGCAAGCATGTCATCGTCATCGGCGGCGGCGACACCGGCTCCGACTGCGTGGGCACCAGCAACCGCCATGGCGCCGTCAGCGTGACCCAGTTCGAGCTGATGCCCATGCCGCCCGAGCAGGAGAACAAGCCCCTGGTCTGGCCCTACTGGCCGATCAAGCTGCGCACCAGCTCCAGCCACGAGGAAGGCTGCGAGCGCGAGTTCGCCATCGCCACCAAGGAGTTCATCGGCGAGAAGGGCCAGGTCACGGCCGTCAAGACCGTGCGCATCGAAATGAAGGATGGCAAGATGGTCGAGGTGCCCGGCAGCGAGCAGGTGCTCAAGGCCGACCTGGTGCTGCTGGCCATGGGCTTCGTCAGCCCCGTGCAGGCCGTGCTCGATGCCTTTGGCGTGGACAAGGACGCACGCGGCAACGCCAAGGCCACCACCGACTTCACGGGCGGCTACGCCACCAGCGTGCCCAAGCTCTTCGCCGCCGGCGACGTGCGCCGCGGCCAGTCCCTGGTGGTCTGGGCCATCCGCGAAGGCCGCCAGGCCGCTCGCTCCATTGACGAGTTCCTCATGGGCACGTCCGACCTGCCTCGGTGAGATGCCAACCCCGGAAGGGGCTTGGCCATGGACAAAGAAAAAGCCCTTGGTGATGAACCAAGGGCTTTTTATTACAGATTCCTCGTGTTTCAGCGTAGGCCCTTGAAACTGGCGCGCCCTAAAGCGAGGGACACCGAGGAAGGGCCTGGGCCGGCCGCGCCGCCCCGCACCGAGGGTGTCGTCCCCCTCTGGGGGAAGGCGCGAAGCGACTCAGGGGGAGGGTTTATCCTCTGCGGGCTTGTCCACTGCGGTGCCGGGTTCGGCTTCTTCTTCCGGCGCCTTGGAGACGCGGCTGAACCAGCCGGCGCCCAGGATGCCGATCTCGTAAAGAATGCACATGGGCACGGCCAGGGCCAGCTGGGAGATCACGTCGGGCGGCGTGACCACGGCGGCGATGATGAAGGCCACCACGATGAAATAGCCGCGGAAGGACTTGAGCTTGGCGATGTCCACCAGGCCGAAGCGCACCAGCAGCATGACCACGATGGGCACCTGGAAGGCCAGGCCAAAGGCCAGGTACAGCGACAGGATGGCCTCCACATACGATGCAATGTCCGGCGTGGCCGCCACGCTGTCCGGGGTGAAGCCCTGGATGAAGGCGAACATCTTGTCGAGCACGAAGAACTGCACGAAGGCGATGCCGATATAGGCCAGCAGGCTGCCGAAGATGATCAGCGGCAGCGCAAAGCGCTTTTCATGGCTGTACAGGCCGGGCGCCACGAAGGCCCACATCTGGTACATGATCCAGGGCAGCACGGCCAAGATGCCCACCATCATCAGTACCTTGAGCGGCACGAAGAAGGGGGTGAACACGCCGACTGCGATGAGCTTGGCATCGGGCGGCATGTGGGCCTTGATCGGGTGGGCGATGAAGTCGATCAGCCCGTTGGGGCCAGGCCATACGGCCAGCACGGCGATCGCCAGACCGATGCCGTAGATGCAGTAGAGCAGGCGGTCGCGCAGCTCCATCAGGTGCTGGACGAAAGGCTGCTCGGTGCCTGCCAGCTCGTCGTCTTTAGGTGGAATGTCGGACATGGTGCGAAACCGCGGCGGGCCGCAAGGGCGTCCACGGACCTGGTATGAAAAGCAGAAAGCCCGACGGATCGGGCAGGGTGGGGCGATGGCGGGTGCCCGGGTGGCAGAGGCTGGGCCGGTTGCCTCGTGGCCCGCTGCGCGCCAGCATCTTCAGCGGGACTTCTGGGGACGAAAGCGCGCCACGCGCGCCGCGCCCGACTGCGCCTTGGTGCGCACGCCGGCACGGGCCTTGTACCACTGGGGCACGGCGGCACGCTTGAGGCGCCAGTTCTTGCCCGGGTGGCGGTAGGCCGGTGCCACGGCGCTGTACGTATCGCTGCCTGAATCGTAGGAAGAGGAGTCGTACGAGGAAGACGTGCCGTTGAGCGATGCCGTGGACTCGTTCCAGTCCTTCTCGAAATTGGCGGCCGAAGTGTGGATGGACTGCTCGACGTCGCGCGCCGCGCCTTCCACCGTGTCCTTCATCTTGCGCAACTCGTCGAGTTCCATCGAACGGTTGACCTCGGCCTTCACATCGGAGACGTAGCGCTGGGCCTTGCCCAGCAGGGTACCGACGGTGCGCGCCACGCGCGGCAGCTTCTCGGGGCCGATGACCACGAGAGCCACGGCGCCGATCAGCGCCATCTTGGACAGACCGATATCAAACATGGAGGCTTGGCGTGCGGAGCATCAGCTCTTTTGCTTGGCTTCGACGTCGATGGTGGCCTTGTCGGTGGCTGTCTGGCCTGCAACCTGGCCAGGGGCAGCTGCGGGGGTGTCGGTGGAGGTCGAGCCGTCCTTCACACCGTCCTTGAAGCCCTTGACTGCACCGCCAAGGTCGGAACCGATGTTCTTCAGCTTCTTGGTTCCGAACACCAGAACCACGATGGCCAGGACGATCAGCCAATGCCAGATGGAAAACGAGCCCATGAGAATCTCTCCTAAGAATTGCAGATCATTTTAGACGCCGGGCCATGGCGGCAGTTCGCAAGGCCCCACAAAAGCCGTTCGGCCGGCGCATGTACGCACAAGTCGCAAGCAAGAGGCGGGCCATCTTGCGCGCAAGCCTGCGTCCAGCAAAGGCTTCAGCCCTTCAGCCAGGGGCGGGGGCCGCCCATGACATGGATGTGCAGATGGTGGACTTCCTGTCCGCCCTCGGTGCCGGTGTTGACCACCAGACGGAAACCGCCATCGGGATACGGATTGCAGCCTTGCTCGGCGGCCAGGCGGGGCGCCAGCACCATCATGCGGCCCAGCAGCGCAGCGTCGTCGGCCTGGACCTGGGCCATGGAGGGGATGTGCTTCTTGGGCACCATCAGAAAGTGGATGGGCGCGCCGGGATGGATGTCGTGGAAGGCGAAGACTTCATCGTCCTCATAGACCTTGCGGGAAGGGATCTCGCCTTTGATGATGCGGCAAAACAGGCAGTTCGGGTCGTGGTCGTGCATGGCGCTACGGGAGTCCTGGGAAGCTGGCGGTGGATCGAAAAATCAGGGTGAATTGTCGTTGATGTGCAGTGTCTGGCGCACGCCGATGTCGCTGCGGTGCTGCTGGAGCCAGTGCTGTCCCTGCTCGCGCCCCAGTTCGAACAGCTCGCGCACGAAACGCATGTCGGAGCGCGTCTTGGTCGAGGCGCCGTAGCCCTTGAGCACCGCGCCGCCGTCCACGCGGTGCAGCAGCACCTTTTTGTAGCGTGCCGGGTCCAGCTTGCCCTGCTCCAGCAGGCGCTTGACGAATTCGATGGCGCGCAGCTCGGACAGCAGGCCGGCGTTGAAGGTGACCTCGTTCATGCGGTCCATGATGTCGGCCGCCGTGTTGGGCAGGTCGGTGTGCTCGATGGGATTGATCTGCACCAGCAGGATGTCGCTGGACGCCGTGCCGTAGATCAGGGGATACAGGGCGGGATTGCCCGAGAAACCGCCGTCCCAGTAAGGCTCGCCATCGATTTCCACGGCCTTGAACAGCTGGGGCAGGCAGGCCGAGGCCATGACCGCGTCGGCACTGAGCCTTCTGCCCGAGAAGATGCTTCCCCGGCCCGTGCGCACATTGGTGGCGCAGACAAAGACCTTGGGCACCACGCCCTCCACGGGCGGACGCGTCAGCGCCTCGAAATCCACGACCCGTTCGAGCAGCTTGCGCAGCGGGTTGATGTCCAGCGGGTTGGTCTGGTAGGGCGAGAAGAACTGGTTGAGCACGCCCATGAAGGGGCTGCCCGGCAATGGCGCGCCCCACATCAGGCTGCCCATGGTGCCCACGCCTTCCCACAGTTCGGTCAGCGAGGCGCGGGCCAATTGGGCGCCCAGCGCCTGGGCGGCCACAGGATCGCTTTCCTGGCGCGCGGCCTGGGCAAAGCCCTGTGCCAGGGCCACGGCATTCATGGCGCCGGCGCTGGTGCCGCTGATGCCGTCGAAGACAAGGCTGCCGTCTTCCAGCAGTGCGTCCAGCACGCCCCAGGTCAGGGCGCCGTGCGAGCCCCCGCCCTGCAGGGCGAGGTTGATCTTGCAGGTCGGGGTGGAGGACATGGCGGGCGGGCCGGCGGCTTCAGCGGTCCACGGCCTGGTTGCGGTTCATGGCGACCATGCCGCGCACGATGCGGTACAGGAACCAGATGGAGATCACCGTCCAGGCGATCCAGCCGGGCACGAAGAACAGCAGCCACAGCGGTGCCGTGACCAGGTACAGGATGCCGGCCCAGATCACGCTGCGGATGCGCCACGAGAAATGGTTGGCCATCCAGCTGCCTTCGGCGTCGCCGCGCTTGACCAGGTCGATGATCAGGGCGATCACCAGCAGCGCGATGCTGGGCTGGGCGCCGGGCACGACGGCGGCCACGGCCACCACCAGGTGCAGCAGGTAGCTGACCCAGCCCCAGGCCTTGAGGCCTTCGATGCGGGACTGGTCCAGGGCACGGACTTCGATGTAATCGTCATTCATGGCAGCGGTCCTTTCTCGTTCACATCACGTTCCTGGGCCTTGCGCAGCGCCTTTTCCTCGATGCCGCTGGTGCCTTCGCGGCGCTCCAGCTCGGCGACGACCTGGGCGGGCGTCAGGCCATAGTGGGCCAGGGCGATCATGCTATGGAACCACAGATCGGCCACTTCGTAGAGGATTTTGCCGGCGTCCCCGCCATGGTCTGCGTCCTTGGCGGCCATGACGACTTCGGTGGCCTCTTCGCCGATCTTCTTCAAAAAGGCATCCGGGCCCTTGTGCAGCAGGCGGGCGACGTAGCTTTTGTCGGGGTCGCCGCCGTTGGCGGGCTTGCGGCTTTCGATGACGGCGGCCAGGCGCGCCAGGGCGTCCTGCGAGGAAGTGCTTGCGGTGTCGTTCATGTTCGTGGAATTCATTTGTAGATCGATTCGGGGTCTTTCAAGACCGGATCGACGGCCTGCCACTGGCCATCGCGCAGCACGCTGTAGAAGCAGCTGTGGCGCCCCGTGTGGCAGGCAATGCCGGGCTCGTGGCCGGTCTGGGTGATCTTGAGCAGGACCACGTCGTTGTCGCAGTCGATGCGCACCTCGTGCACGGTCTGCACGTGGCCCGATTCCTCGCCCTTGAACCACAGCTTGTTGCGCGAGCGGCTGAAGTAGACGGCGCGGCCCAGCTCGGCCGTCTTGGCCAGGGCCTCGCGGTTCATCCAGGCGAACATCAGCACGTCGCCCGTGTCCTTTTCCTGCGCGATCACGGGCACCAGGCCCTGCGCATCCCATTTGACTTGATCTAGCCAGTTCATTGCCTGCATTGTGAATATCCTGGGTTGGAATCCCTGTGACAGCATTGTCAGGAATTGCCTGGATTGAAAATACACCCCTTGAGTCGCTTCCCGCCTTCCCCCTCTCTCGCTGCGCGGGAGGGAGACGACAGCCTTGCTGCGGGGCGGCCCTTGCTCGCTGTCCCTGGTCCCTTGGGCCGCGCCGGTTTCATGGGTTGTGGGCGGCGCGAGCGCCATGGAAAACTGAAATGAAGGAGTCCGCCGACGCGCCGTATCAGAGGCGCACGGGCACGCCGCGCTCGGCCATGCGCTGCTTGGCCTGGCCCACGGTGAATTCGCCATAGTGGAAGATGCTGGCGGCCAGCACGGCGTCGGCGCCGCCCAGAGTCACGCCATCGGCCAGGTCGTCCAGCGAGCCCACGCCGCCGGAGGCGATCACGGGCACGGGCACGGCGTCGCTGACGGCGCGCGTGAGCTTCAGGTCGAACCCGGACTTGGTGCCGTCGCGGTCCATGCTGGTCAGCAGGATCTCGCCCGCGCCGCGGCGCGCCATTTCTGCGGCCCACTGCACGGCGTCCAGGCCGGTGTTCTTGCGTCCGCCGTGGCTGTAGACATCCCAGCCGGGGCCGGCGGCGCGGCCGTCGGCGCCGATGCGCTGCTCGTCTTCGGCGGTGCGGCGCTTGGCGTCGATGGCCACGACGATGCACTGCGCGCCGTACTTGTCGGAGGCGGCATTGATCACATCGGGATTGGCGATGGCGGCCGAGTTGAAGCTGGTCTTGTCGGCGCCCGCGTTGAGCAGGCGGCGCACGTCCTCGACGGTGCGCACGCCACCGCCCACGGTCAGCGGAATGAAGACCTGGCTGGCCACCGATTCGATGATGGGCAGGATCAGGTCTCGGCCATCGCTGGTGGCCGTGATGTCCAGGAAGGTCAGCTCGTCCGCGCCCTGGGCGTTGTAGCGCGCGGCGATCTCCACCGGGTCGCCCGCATCGCGCAGCTCCACGAAGTTCACGCCTTTGACGACGCGCCCTCCCGTGACGTCAAGACAGGGGATGATGCGTTTGGCAAGCATGGGCAGACTCGTGGCTAGGGCGTGAAACAAGGGCGAAAAGATACCACGCCCTCGGCGCCCGCAGGCGCTGCGGGGTTCAGCGCTTGAGACCTGCGGCCTGGCTTTGCCAGCGCCATGCGTCCTCGCACATGCGGTCCAGGTCCAGCATGGCCTTCCAGCCCAGCAGGCGCTCGGCCTCGGCGGGGTCGGCCCAGCACTGGGCCACGTCGCCGGGGCGGCGCGCCACGATCTGGTAGGGCACGGGCCGGCCGCTGGCGCGCTCGAAGGCCTTGACCATCTCCAGCACCGAGACCGGGCGCCCCGTGCCCAGGTTCACCGTCAGCAGGCCTTGCTGTTCACGCAGATGGCGCAGCGCCGCCAAGTGGCCGCGCGCCAGGTCGGTGACGTGGATGTAGTCGCGCACGCCCGTGCCGTCCGGCGTGGCGTAGTCATCCCCATAGACACTGAGCTGCTGGCGCTGGCCGATGGCGACCTGCGAGACGTAGGGCATGAGGTTGTTGGGGATGTCGCGCGGGTCCTCGCCGATCAGGCCGCTTTCATGGGCGCCCACGGGATTGAAGTAGCGCAGCCGTGCCAGGCGCCACTGGCCGGGCTCGGCGCGGTCCAGGTCGGCCAGCATTTCCTCGATCCACAGCTTGCTGCGGCCGTAGGGGTTGGTGGCAGACAGCGGGAAATCCTCGCGGATCGGCAGGCTGGCCGGGTCGCCGTAGACCGTGGCCGAGGAGGAGAACACCAGGCTGTGCACGCCCGCCGCCTGCATGGCCTGCAGCAGGGCGACCGTGCCGCCCACGTTGTGTTCGTAGTAGCGCAGTGGCTGGGCCACGGATTCGCCCACGGCCTTGAGTGCGGCGAAGTGGATCACCTCGCGGATGGAGTGCTCGGCAAACAGCCGGTCCAGCGCGGCGCGGTCGCGCACATCGCCTTCCACGCACAGTGGGCGCCGGCCCGTGATGCGTTCCATGCGGTCGAGCACGTCGGCGCTGCTGTTGCTGAAGTTGTCGTAGATCAGGTAGTGCTCGCCTGCGGCGGCCAGCTCCACGCAGGTGTGGGAGCCGATGAAGCCGGCGCCGCCTGTGACCAGGATCATGAATACCTCTCATTGGTGATTTTTTGGCGTGCCTAGTATCGCAATAACCCAGCTTCTCCCCGGGTTCAAGTGGGCTGAGCACAAAAGTAGGGAGAAAACACATTTGTAGACAAACAACGTTATGCTCGGCCCGCTTTTCGTCGGATTGACGATAGCTTTCATCAAATTGTTAAGAAATTTGATGCATAAAAACTATGAATTGATGGGGCATCACCACGCCCTGAGGAGAAGGCCATGAACGGTTTCCTGCGAAGCTGCCTGGTCTGCTGGGGGTTGCTGTGCGGCTGGGTGGTGCAGGCTGCCGAACCCGCGGTGGCTGTCTATTACGGGAACAAGGCATCGCTCAGTGAATTGAGCCTCTACGACATTGCCGTCGTGGAGCCGGGCCATGGCTATGACCCGGTCCGGTTTCGCAAGCAGGCCCCGGGCAGCGAGCTGTATGCCTACGCTTCCGTGGCCGAGGTGCTGCCCGAGCGCGCCTACTTCGGCAAGATTCCCGAGGCCTGGAAGATGGCGCGCAACGGCGCCTGGCAGTCCATCGTCCTGGATCAGACACCCGCGCAGTGGCCCGCCTTCTTTGCTGACGAGGTGATCGCGCCGCTGTGGAAGCAGGGCTTTCGCGGCTTTTTCCTGGACACGCTGGACTCCTACCGCCTGGCCACGAATTTCGACGAAAAGGCCCAGCAGGACGGCCTGGTGCGCGTCATCGAGACGCTGCACCAGCGCTATCCCGGCATCCGCCTGATCCTGAACCGGGGCTTCGAGATCGTGCCGCGCGTGAAGGACAAGGTACAGATGGTGGCGGCCGAGTCGCTGTTGCGGGGCTGGGATGCCAGCCTCAAGCGCTATGTGAACGTGCCCGAGAAAGACCGCGAATGGCTACTGCAGCAACTGCAGACCATCCGCGAGCGCGACCGCCTGCCGGTGCTGTCCATCGACTACGTGGCCCCGCATGACCGCGACGCCACGCGCGAGACCGCCCGCCGCATTGCGCAGCTGGGCATCATCCCCTGGGTTTCCGATGCCGGGCTGCAGACCCTGGGCATAGGCCAGGTGGAGGCGGTGGCGCGCAGGGTGTTGATTCTCTACAACGGTGCCGACTATCCGTCCATCAACGGCGCATCGGCGCACCGCTTCCTGGAAATGCCCCTGAACTACATGGGCTACGTCGCCGACTACGCCGATGTGCGCGAGCCCCTGCCCGAAGGCGTGGCGCGTGACCGCTATGCCGGCGTGGTGAGCTGGTTCGGCGGCGCGGTGCCCGAGATGCGGGCCAAAAGCGTGCGGCAGTGGCTGGCCAACCAGGTGCAGCAGGGCATGCCGCTGCTGGTGCTCAATACGCTGGGCCTGTCACAGGACCGCACCATGTCGGCCGCCCTGGGCACGCGCAGCACGGAAGCGGCACCCGTGTTCCCGCTGCGGCGCGCCGAAAAGGCGCCGGTCATGGGTTTCGAGATACAGCCGGCCGAGCCAGCGCATGATTACGAGGGCTGGGAGTTCACGCCGCAGATGGCCAGGGGCAGCCGCGAGTTGCTGTCCTTTGACGACAAGCGGGGGCGCCGCTTCGTGTCGGCCGCCATCACGCCCTGGGGCGGCTTTGCACTCATGCCCTATGTGGTGGTGGGCATGCCGGGCACCGACCAGTCGCGCTGGGTGATCGACCCCTTCGCGCTGTTGCGCGAGGCGCTGCGCCTGCAGGACTTTCCGGTGCCCGACGTCACCACCGAGAACGGCCGCCGCCTGCTGCTGGCCCATGTGGACGGGGACGGCTTTCCTTCCAAGGCCGAGCTGCCGGGCACGCCCTTCGCGGGCGAAGTGCTGCGCCGCGAGATCCTGGAGCGCTACAGGATTCCGCACACCATCTCGGTCATCGAGGCCGAAGTCTCGCCGCAGGGCCTGTATCCGCAGTGGGCTGACCAGCTGGAGGGCATTGCCAAGCGCATCTTCGCCATGCCCCATGTCGAGATCGCCAGCCATTCCTATTCCCATCCCTTCTTCTGGGAGCCCGGGGCAGCGCCCGACGGGGATGACAGCAAGGAAGTGAACCTCAACCTCCACATCCCCGGCTACCAGATGGACATGAACCGGGAGATCAATGGCTCGGTCGACTACATCCGCAAGCGCCTGGCGCCGCCCGGCAAGCCGGTGGACGTGTTCCTGTGGACCGGCAACACGGCGCCCAGCGCCGAGGCCCTGGCCATCTCCGACGCGGCGGGACTGCTCAACATGAATGGCGGCGACACGGCCATCACGCGCAGCAATCCCTCGCTGACGGAGGTGCGCAGCTGGGGCCTGCGCAAGGGCGGCCATCTGCAGATCTATGCGCCCGTCACCAACGAGAACATCTACACCAACCTCTGGCACGGGCCGTTCTACGGCTTCGAGCGCGTCATCGAAACCTTCGAGATGACCGACGCGCCCCGGCGCATGAAGGCCGTGGACATCTACTACCACTCCTACTCCGCCAGCAAGCAGGCCAGCATCAAGGCCCTGCACAAGGTCTACCAGTGGGCGCTGGCGCAGCGGCTGAACCCGGTCTACAGCTCCGAGTACATCCGCAAGGTGCAGGATTTCTACGAATTCGCCATCGGCCGCGACGCGCAGGGCTGGCGCCTGCGGGGCCCGGGCCAGTTGCGCACGCTGCGCATGCCGCCCGGCATGGCCCTGCCGTCCATGGCTGCCAGCCGCGGCATCGCCGGCTATGCCAAGGGCACGGACGGCAACTACCTTCACCTGGCCGGCGGCGCCGGATACCTGGTGCAGCAGGATGCCGCAGGCGCGGCCGCCTCCGCGGCGCGCCCCTATCTGGTGGATGCCAATGCCCGGCTCACGCAATGGCTGCCCCAGGCCGATGGCGGCGTGCGCTTGACCCTGCAGGGCCATGTGCCGCTGGAGCTGCGCATGCACCTGCCGTCCGGCTGTGCGCTGAGTTCCCTGAACGCCGCCAATCCCCTCATTGCCGTGGCGGGTGCCGATACGGGCAGCTCCAACCTCCGTTCCTTCAGAAGTACCCAAAACAGTGTTGAACTCCAAGCGCAATGCCGGGGGCTCTGAGCGCCCCGTCACGGTTCCCTTCTGGCTGATCGTGCTGCTGGCGGTACTGATCGGCGGTGCCCTGTGGATGCTGTTTCCCAAGCAGGATCTGGAGCGCCGGCTCTCCGTCACCGGAGATGATTCCGAGCTGTCCTACAACTACCTGAGCAACCTGCTCAAGAGCGACCCGGGCAATGAAAACCTGCGCGCCCTGCTCAAGGCCAAGGAGGAGCGCCTGAAAGCCATCAAGCTGGCGCGTGAAGAGGCAGCCAAGCAGGCGCTGCCCAGCGCCGCCGTCCAGGCCTGGGAGCGCTGGCAGGCCACCTACCAGAACTATCTGGAGGCGCAAAAGCAGGACCATCGCGCCGGAGGGCAGGCCGATGCCCTGGCGCTCCAGGTGATGCAGGCGCTCAAGGAGGTCCCGCTGGCGGGTCTGACCCAGGAGCAGGCGCTGTACCTGGCCTCTTCGGCGCTGGTACTCAAGGACGCACCGCTGGCCCTGGGCATCTACGACGACGTGGCAGAGCGCCAGGCCGATCCCGCGCGCAAGGCGCAGGTCTATGAGTCCGCTGCGCGGCAGGCGCTGGGCATGTCCCTGTACGAGGAATCGGCCCGGCTGCTGCGTCAGGCCAGCGCCACGACCGAGGACGTCCAGCAGTCGCGCGCCTATCTCTGGCAGGCCCTGCAGGTGCTGCAGTCCGGCAACCGTGCCAGCGAAGCGCTGGCGCTGGCGCGCCAGCAGGAAGAACTGTTGGGCAGCGACCCGGAAACGCTGCGAAGGCTCATCGGCCTGGCGCGTGCGGCCGGCAACCGGGCCGAGGCCGAGCGCTATGCCAAGCGGCTGCTGCAGCTGTCCCTGCTGCAGCAATGGCAGGTGCAGGTGGCAGGCGCTTCGGGAGCCGGCCCGGCCGTAGCGTCCACAGTGGCCGATGACGGCGCCTGGGCACTGCAGCCCGTGGCCTGGACCGCCCCGGGCTGGCGCATGCTGCGCACGGCCGACCCCGCGCGCAAGCCGCCGCCGGGCCTGCCCTTTGACGACAAGACCTACCAGCTGGGCTACGAGGTGTTCCTCGAAAACCGCAACCTGGAAGATGCCTGGCGCGTGGCCACGGCCGCCGTGCGCCAGGCGCCGCAGGACATGGCCTGGCGCGAGCGCCTGGCCCAGGTGTCCGAATGGATGGGGCAGCAGCAGCAGGCCCTGGACAACTGGCTGGTCATTGCGCAGAACACGGGCCGTGAAGATGCCTGGAAGACGGTGATGCGCCTGGCGCCGGGCCTGTTCGACGACCGCGCCCTGATTGCCGGTCTGCGCCACCAGTTGAGCCGCCGTCCCCAGGATGCCGCGCTGCTGCAGGCGCTGGTCCAGGCCTATGAGCGCCAGGCCGAGCCGGGCGCGGCCATCGACTATCTGCAAAAGCACGGCAGCACGCCGCAGTCGCAGATTCTGCTGGCCCAGCTGGCCGAGCGCGCAGGCCGTTCGCCGCTGGCGCTGCAGGCATGGAAGCGCGTGCTCAGCGATCCCGAGCAGCGCACGCCGGCCCATGTCATGCCCGCCGCCGTGCTCGCGCTGCTGCAGGGCGAGCCGGCGCTGGGCCTGCGCTGGCTGGAAGACGCACAGACGCGCGTTCCGGCCGGCATGCAGGACGAAGGCGAGTACTGGCGCCTGCTGGGCGACCTGGCCCAGGACCAGCGCCAGGAGGCGCTGACGCTCAAGGCCTACCGCCGCCTGCTGCAGACGCCGCACGCCGGCATCAGCGACTACGACGAAGTGATCCGCCTGCTGCAGCGCACCGACCGGCGCGAGGCGGCCCAGATGTCCCTGCATGCCTGGGAGCAGTTCCAGGACGTGCGCCATCTGACACAGGCCTTCTACCTGCTGGAGGACCAGGAGGACTGGACGCAGATCGGCCGCCAGGTCGAGCGCATCATGGCCGACCCGGCCTTGCTCAAGCGCCTGATGGGCCAGCCCACCTTCTTCCAGATCCTGGGCGCCTACTACCAGCGCACTGCGCAGCTGAAAAAGGCCATGGAAGCCTTCGAGAAGGGCCTGGCGCTGGACCCCGGCTCCACGCCGCTGCGCCAGGGCCTGATGTGGCTGCTGATCGACACGCAGAACGCGGCGGCCCTCAAGCTGCTGCTGGCGGCGGCCGAGCCCGTGTGGGCACGTGATGCCGACATGCACGGCGCCCTGGCGGCGGCCTACATGACGCTGTCGCGCCCGGCCGTTGCGCTGGAGCGGTATCTGAAGCCGCACCGCACGGAGCATGCCGACGACTTCCTGTGGATGATGCAGTACGCGGATGCGCTGGAGCAGAACCAGCAGGCGGACCAGGCCTGGAACCTGAGGCAGCAGCTGTGGCAGCGCGAGAAGGCGCGCACGCGTGCGCAGCAGGGCCCTTCGGCCGATGCGGCCCGCCGCTGGCTGACCGCCGAGGGCCTGGACGAGGTCCAGCGCCAGGCACGCAGCCGGCTCATGCTCTTTCATACCCAGGGAGATGCCGAATTCGCCCTGATGCGCGAGCTGCTGCGCATGGACCTGGAAGGCGGGCGCCGCGAGCATTCCGCCGCTGCGGCCGAGCTGGCCATCGCCTGGCTGCAGGAGCGCGGCGAATACCAGGCCGAGCGCGGCTACCTTTGGCAGCAGTACGCGCGCAGCCGCAGCAAGAGTGCCAGCGCACCGCTGTGGGCCGAGATCACGGTGGCCCTGGCGGAAAAGGATGTGGCCCAGGCCGGGCAACTGCTGCAGCGCCATGACGAGGCACTGCCGCGCTACGACCGCATCAACGCGGCGGCCATGGTGGGCGATGTGCGGCTGGCGCAGACCGCGGGCTTCGAGAGCATGGCCTACCAGCCCGACGACGATCCCCTGCACCTGGGGCTGACCGAGCAGTTGCTGGCCTTCAGCGACTACGGCGGCCTGCAGTTGCGCAATCGCCGCATGGACGCCATCGACGAGCAGGTCTCGCGGCTGCGCTGGCATGTGGGTCTCAACCCCCGCTGGGCGCTGGACCTGGATGCCGAGGACGTGCGCCGCACGGTCAACAAAAGCACCCTGGTGCGCGGACCCTCCCAGGAGCGGGGCATCGGCCTGCGCCTGACGCGCAAGACGCAGTCGGCCTCCAGCGAGTTCATGCTGGGCCGGCGCGAAAGCCTGGAGAGCTACACGCCGATGCAGTTCACGCAGACCTACAACGTGGACAGCCGCTGGAGCCTGCAGGCATCGCTGGGCCGGCACCTGGCCACGCAGGAAACGCTGGCCATGCGCATGGGCGGCATGAAGGACCGCGTGTCGCTGGGCAGCAGCTACCAGCTCTCGCGCCTGGACCAGATCACGCTGGAGCTGGCATCGGAGCGCTACCGCGTGCAAAGCGGCGCCCGCGTGGGCTCCGGCAACCATGCGATGCTGCAATACCTGCACACCTATCGCAGCGAGGCACCCACCCTGCAGTTCGGCGCCTTCACCTCCTGGCACCGCTACAGCCGCACCGACCCGGCGCTGCTGCAGGGCAGGGATGCGGCCATCCTGGGCTACCTGCCTGCGTTCAACGATCCCACCATCGACTATCTGTTGCCGCGCAGCTTCCGCTTCTCGGGCCTGCAGATGATGTTCAACACGGGCTACGAGCAGCAATACACGCGCGCGCTGCGGCCCTATGCCAGCCTGGCCCTGACGCACCACAGCATCAACGGTGCGGGCTACGAGCTGGGCATGGGCCTGGCCACCAGCCTGTTCGGCGCGGACCACCTCGCGCTGGGCCTGAACCTGTCCAAGTCGGGCATCAACACCGTGGGCAATACCCGCGAGCTGTTGCTCACCTACCGCCTCCACTACTGATCCGAAGACTTCAAGGAGCCTTTCCATGACACACCGCACTTCTTTTGCCTCCCGCCTTCGCGTGCTCACGGGTATGGCCCTTGTCGGCCTGCTGTCTGCCTGCTCGACCATCGACCGGGGCACGGCGCCCGCGCTGGAGACGAACGCCAGCTGGGCCGTGCTGCCCTTCGAGAACCACACCGAGACACCCATGGCCGGCAACCGCGCCGCCGCCATCGCCACGGCGCTGATCAATGCGCGCGGCATGGGCCAGGTCAAGCGCTACACGGGCGATGCGCTGCAGGAGACGCTGTTCGACGGCCGCGACGCCAAGCGCCGCGAGGACGCCCTGGCCTGGGCGCGCGGCGAAGGCGTGCGCTATGCGCTGACGGGCGCGGTGGACGAATGGCGCTACAAGGTCGGAGTGGATGGCGAACCGGCCGTGGGCGTGACGCTGGAGATCGTGGACGTGGGCACCGGCGCCACCGTGTGGAGCGGCGCGGGCGCGCAAAGCGGCTGGAGCCGCGAGGCCCTGGCCGCCGTGGGCCAGAAGCTGATCCGCAATCTGCTGGGCACGGGCCTGGCCAACGCCCGATAAGCGCATCGAGGAACGATTTTCCATGCCAGACCAAGCCACCACGCCCAAGGCGGCACCGCATCCCGATGCACCGCGCCGAGCCGGCATTGCCGCGGAATTCAGGGGTTCGCCCCTGGGCCTGCTTGTGCAGACAAGCGCCAAGCCCTGGGTGGTGGTGGGAGAGACGCTGCTTTTGCCGTTGCTGGCCCTGTTGGTCGGCATGTGGGCCAACCCCGCCAACCCCCTGTGGGTGGAGGCGGAGTTTCCCTGGGCCTGGCTGGCGCCCGTGGTCGTGGCCCTGCGCTACGGGCCCGTTGCCGGCCTGTCGGCGTCCGGTGTGCTGCTGCTGGCATGGCTGGGCGTCAACCAGCGGGATCTGTCGCTGTTTCCCGAACAGTATTTCCTGGGCGGCCTGATCCTGGTCATGGTCGTGGGCGAGATCTCCAGCCTGTGGCGCGCGCGCATACGCCGTGCGCGCACGGCGCAGAATTACATGGACCAGCGCACCGAGCAGTTGATCCGCCAGCATTACCTGCTGCGCCTGTCGCATGACCGCCTCGAGCAGGAGCTCATAGGCCGTCCCGTGTCCATGCGCGACGCCATCAACGTGCTCAGCGGCCTCAGCGGCGCCGAGGGCGATGCGCAAAGCCTGCTCAACCTGCTGGCGCGCTTCAGCCAGATCAGCGTGGCCAGCCTGGTGCCCGTGCGCAACGATGTGCTGGACCCCACGCCCATTGCCCAGCTGGGCGGCGAGCGGCCCATCCATGTCCATGACCCGCTGGTGCGCCAGGCGCTGGACAGCCATGTGCTGTGCCATATCTCGCAAAGCATGGCGCAAGGCCAGCAGACGCAGTACATCGTCGTGGCGCCCATGCTGGACCTGGAAGGCGAGATCTACGGCCTGCTGCTGGTCGAGGAAATGCCTTTCTTCGCACTGCAGGAAGAAGCGCTGCAGACCATCAACCTGCTGCTGGGCTACTACACCGACAGCGTGGCCGCCAACAGCCTGGCCGCACCGCTGCTGCAGGCCTATCCCGACTGCCCGCCGCACTTCGCTTTCGAGGTGCAGCGCATGGAGCATGTGAACCGCAGCGCGCGCCTGAGCAGCGTGGTGGTGGCGCTGGAGCTGTCGCCATCGGCCGTCCAGGCGCAGATGGCCCAGCAGATCATGCGGCTGGAGCGCATGCTGGACCGCTCCTGGCTGCAGGAGCGCGATGGCCGGCAGCTGCTGGCCATCTTCATGCCGCTGGGCACCAACGCCACGGCCGAGGGCTACCTGAACCGCATCGAGGCCTGGCTGGCCCAGCGCGGCGTGGCCTCGCTGGCCGATGCGGGCATCTTCCCGCGCACCATCTTGCTGGACCGCTGCTCGGCCATCAGCGTGCTGGAGCGGCTGCACCAGATGGGGCAAGGCCATGCTTAACCTCAAGCTGGCCCTGGGCGCGCTGGCCGCGGAAATCGCCTCCTGGAGCAGCCTGTGGCTGCTGCGCAGCCAGTCGGACGCCGCCCTGCTGGGCTATCTCATGGCCCATGGATTGGCCAGCGGCCTGCTGGCGCTCTGCCTGGCGCCGTTCCTGGCCACCTCGGCCAGGTCGGTGCGCCAGCGCCTGGCCCTGGTGGCGCTGATGGGGCTGTTTGCCTATGCCGTGCCGGTGGCCGGCATCCTGGGCGCCGTCGTGGCCACCATTGCGCTGCATACGCAGCGCGGCCCGCGCGGTGGCCAGCGCTTTCCGGTGATGCCCCTGCCCGATTTCGACCCGCACCAGCAGTCCGGAACCAGCCGCCGCCAGGCGGGCCTGCAGTCCTTCCTGGCCAATCCCAATGTGCCCGTCGCCTCGCGCATGCGGGCCATGGTGGCGCTGGGCAGCGTGCCGGGGCGCATTGCCTCGCCCATGCTGCGCACGGCGCTGGGCGATTCCAGCGAGGACCTGCGCCTGCTGGCCTACAGCATGCTGGACGCCAAGGAGCGCGAGATCAGCAAGACCATCCACCAGGAGCTGCAGCTGTTCGAGCATGCCCGTCAGTCCGAGGGCGATGCGCCCTGCGGGCCGCGCGGACTGCAGGCGGCTCGGGCGCTCACCGACCTGTATGCGGAGCTGGTCTACCAGGGCGTGGCGCAGGGCGATGTGCGTGACCACGCCATCCAGCAATCCCTGCACTACTGCGACCTGGTGCTGGCCCAGCGGCCTGACAACGCGCTGCTGCTGTTGCGCCGTGGCCGGCTGTTGCATCTTCAGGGCAGGCAGGTGGAGTCGCTGGCCTGCTACGAGCGCTCGCTGGCGCTGGGCATGGAGCCCGCGCGCGTCGTGCCCTACCAGGCCGAGCTGCTGTTCGAGCGGCGCGAGTTCGCCAAGGCGCAGGCGCTGATGCGATCGCTGGACATCGAGCATGCCCTGCCGCGCCTGAAGCCCAGCATCCGCTACTGGAGTGCCTCATGAGCCGTGCGAGCCAGTTCCCCACGGCGGCCAGTGCGGACATCGCGCTGCTGCTGGAGGGCACGTTTCCCTATGTCAGCGGCGGCGTGTCCAGCTGGGTCAACCAGATCCTGCAGGCCTATCCCGAGCATCGCTTCGCCATCGTCTTCCTGGGAAGCCGGCGCGAGGACTATGGCGATTTCCGGTACGCGCTGCCGCCCAACGTGGTGCACTTCGAGCAGCATTTCCTCTTTGACGCCCTGCACTCCAACATCCAGCCTGCGCCCTCGCGCGGCCATCCCGAAGCCCTGGCCAAGGCCCGGGAGTTCCTGCAAGCGCTGGAGGCACATGACGGCAGTGCCGAAAGCCGGGCCAAGGTGCTGGCGGCCATGCGCTCGATTGCGCTGGAACTGCAGCCCGGCGGCAGCCTGCCGCTGGAGGATTTCCTGCACAGCGAATTCGCCTGGGACCTGATCCGCGACAGCTACCGGCGCCACTGCACCGATCCATCGTTCGTGGACTTCTTCTGGACCGTGCGCATCATGCTGCAGCCGCTGTGGCTGATGGCGCGCATCGCCCACGGGCTGATTCCGGTGCGCGTGCTGCATACGGTCTCCACGGGCTATGCGGGGTTTCTGGGGGGGCTGCTGCACCATTCGCGCGGCCTGCCGCTGGTGCTGTCCGAGCATGGCATCTATACCAAGGAGCGGCAGATCGACCTGCTGCAGAGCACCTGGATCCGCGACAACCGCAACATCTTCCAGCGCGACCCCATGGAGGTGTCGTTCTTCCGGCAGATGTGGATACGGTTTTTCGACTGGATGGGACGCTTTTGCTATGGCGCGGCCGACCCCATCATTGCGCTGTACGAGAACAACCGCCTGCGCCAGGTGGCCGATGGCGCGGCGGCAGAGCGCACGGTCAGCATTCCCAACGGCATCCGCATAGAGCGCTTTGCGCCGCTGCGCGCCCAGCGGCCGGCCGAGACGCCGCCCGTGCTGTGCCTGATCGGCCGCGTGGTGCCCATCAAGGACATCAAGACCTTCATCCGCGCTATGCGCCGCGTGGTCAACCGGATGCCCCAGGCCCAGGCCTGGGTGGCCGGCCCCACGGCCGAAGACCCGGCCTATGCCGATGAATGCCAGAACCTCGTGGACAGCCTGGGCCTGCAGGCCAACGTCCGCTTTCTGGGCATGCAGAAGGTGGAGGAGTTGCTGCCCAAGGTGGGCGTGGTCGTGCTGTCGTCCATCAGCGAGGCGCTGCCCCTGGTGATTCTCGAAGCACAGGCCGCCGGCGTGCCCGTGGTCAGCACCGACGTGGGCTCGTGCCGCCAGCTCATCGACGGGCTGGGGCCCGAGGACCAGGCCCTGGGCTCGTGCGGGCGCGTGGTCGGCATTGCCAACCCCGAGGCACTGGCCGATGCCTGCCTGGAGCTGCTGGCATCGCCCGGGCAATGGCAGGCCGCCAGCGCGGCCGGGATTGCGCGCGTGGAACGCTACTACTCCGACCGGCTGCTGTTCGAGCGCTACAGGCAGGTCTATGACAGGGCGCTGCAACAGTCCGAGGAAAAACACTGATGGCCGGCATTGGATTCGAACTGCGCCACCTGCTGCGCAAGAACACGCTGACCAGCGTGCTCCAGGCCTACGCCTATGCGGGCGTGATCGGCTCGGGGCCGTGGGTGTTCTCCATCATCGGCATCCTGCTGGTGGGGGTGTTCAGCGTCAGCGTAGTGGCGCCGCCGCTGCTGGTCACGCAGTTCCAGACCTCGGTCACCTACCTGGTGGCCAGCAGCCTGATCCTGACCGGGGCGGCGCAGCTGGCATTCACGCGCTTTGTCTCGGACCAGCTGTTCCTCAAGAAGGACGAAAGCATCCTGCCCAACCTGCATGGCCTGCTGCTGGTGGTCGTGGCCACGGCCAGCGCGCTGGGCACGCTGGCGCTGTTCGTGGTGCTGCCGGGCCAGGGCCTGCTGTACCGCGTGCTGATGCTGGCCGGCTTCACGCTGATGTGCGTGGTCTGGGTCATGACCGTGCTGCTGTCGGGCCTCAAGCACTACCGGGCCATTGCCGGGCTGTTCGGCGCCACCTACCTGCTCATCGTGCTGCTGGCGCTGCCGCTGCGGTACTGGGGGCTGGAAGGGCTGCTGGCCAGCTTCGTGATCGGCCACGTGCTGCTGCTGGCCGGCATGTGGCTGATCGTGCTGCGCAGCTTTCCGCTGCAAAAGCGCTGGATCGCCTTCGACTTCACGCAGCGCTCGCTGATCTTTCCGGCGCTGATCGCCATCGGCGTGCTCTACAACCTGGGCATCTGGATCGACAAGTTCATGTTCTGGTACTACCCGCCGACCTCGCAGCAGATCATCGGCGGGCTCAGGGCCTCGCTGATCTACGACCTGCCGGTGTTCCTGTCCTACCTGTCCATCATCCCGGGCATGGCGGTCTTTCTGGTGCGCATCGAGACCGACTTCGTCGAGTACTACGACAAGTTCTTCGATGCCGTGCGCGGCGGCGGATCGCTCGAGTACATCGAGTCCATGCGCAACGAAATGGTCTACGCCATCCAGGCGGGCCTGGGCGAGATCGCCAAGGTGCAGACGCTGGCCGTTCTCGTCACCCTGGTGGCCGGACCGGCCATCCTGCAGTTGCTGGGCATCTCCCAGCTGTACCTGCCGCTGCTGCATGTGCAGGTGGTCGGCGCCGGGCTGCAGGTGGGCGTGATGGCCGTGCTCAACGTGTTCTTCTATCTGGACGAGCGGCGCATCGTCTTCATGCTGTGCCTGCTGCTGGTGGTGCTGAACATCGCCTTCACGGGCATTTCGCTGGCGCTGGGCGCCGCGTTCTATGGCTACGGCTTTTGCCTGGCCATGCTGGTGACGCTGTGCGTGGGCCTGTTCATGCTCTCGCGCGAACTCAACCGGCTCGAGTACAAGACCTTCATGCTGCAGTGACCGGCAGGCATCTCTCGCCCTTTGCCTATTTGCACGGTCTTGATCCAGCGTGTTGGCGGGGGGCGCCGGTCTGCGCGACAATACGGGATTCGGCGCCGGCACCCAACCGAGACAAAGGTTCCGCCAAGGAACCATTCATTACAACGATTGCGCATCTTGCGTGCAGCGGCCGCCGCCTTTCGCTTTTTCCACTCCAAAGCTTTAAGCCATGAAAAAACGCACCCTCTTGGCCATGGTGGCCCTGTCTGCACTGCTGGCAGCCTGCGGCAAGAACGAGTCCGCATCGACCGCCGCCGCGCCGGTTGCCGCCCCCGTGCCGGCAGCCATGACCAAGTTGGTGATCGGCCTGGACGACAACTTCCCGCCCATGGGCTTTCGTGACGACAAGAACGAGATCGTCGGCTTCGACATCGACATGGCGCGTGAAGCCGCCAAGCGCATGAACGTGGAGGTGGACTTCAAGCCTATCGACTGGAGCGCCAAGGAGGCCGAGCTGGTCGGCAAGCGCGTCGACGCGCTGTGGAACGGCCTGACCATCACCGAAGAGCGCAAGAAGAACATCGCCTTCACCGCGCCCTACATGGAGAACCACCAGATCATCATCGTGCGCGCCGACTCCGACATCAAGGACAAGGCCGGCCTGGCCGGCAAGGTCGTGGGTGCGCAGGATGGCAGCTCGGCCGTGGACGCCATCAAGAAGGACGCCGCCGTGGCCGCCAGCTTCAAGGACCTGAAGACCTTCGGCGACAACATCACCGCGCTGATGGACCTGTCGGCCGGCCGCCTGGACGCCGTCGTGGTCGACGAGGTCGTGGGGCGCTTCCACGTGGCCAAGAAGGCTGGCGAGTACCTGGTGCTCGAGGACAACTTCGGCACCGAGGACTACGGCGTGGGCCTGCGCAAGGAAGACACCGAAGTTCTGGGCAAGCTCGAAGCCGCGCTGGCCGAGATGAAGAAGGACGGCAAGGCCGCCGAAATCGCCTCCAAGTGGTTCGGCAAGGACATCATCAAGTAAATCCGGCACACCATGCGACCGGCAAGGCCAGCCTGGCATTGCCGGTCTTTTGCGTTCTGGGACGCACGCGCCCGTGGCTGCCCGGATCCTGCCGATGCCGGCGGGGCCGCGCACCGCACTGAGGCCATTCGATGGAATATGTAATCTCGCTCATGGGGCCGCTGTCCGCCGGCGCCCTGGTCACCCTCAAGCTCTTCGTCATCACCCTGGCGCTGTCCATTCCCCTGGGACTGTCGCTGGCGCTGATGCGCATCTCCCGCTTTCCCGCCCTGAGCCGGCTGGTCGGCGGCTACATCTGGCTGATGCGCGGCACGCCGCTGATGCTGCAGATGCTGTTCATCTACTTCGCGCTGCCCTTCGTGCCCGTGATCGGCGTGCGCCTGCCCGATTTCCCGGCCGCCGTGGTCGCCTTCGCGCTGAACTACGCCGCCTACTTCGCCGAAATCTTCCGCGCGGGCATCCAGTCCGTGGACCGCGGCCAGTACGAGGGCGCCAAGGTGCTGGGCATGAGCTACGGCCAGACCATGCGCCGCATCATCCTGCCGCAGATGTGGGCGCGCATCATCCCGCCTGTGAGCAACGAGACCATCACCCTGGTCAAGGACACCTCGCTCATCTACGTGCTGGCCCTGAACGATCTGCTGCGCGCGGCGCGCGGCATCGTGCAGCGCGATTTCACCATCACGCCCTTCGTGGTGGCCGCAGGCTTCTATCTGGTCATGACTCTCGTGTTGACCTGGATCTTCCAATACCTAGAAAAACGCCATGCCAAATACGACGCGTGATAGCGCGCCCGAGACCATGATCTCGGCGCAGAACATCTGCAAGGGCTTTGGCGGCGTGCCGGTGCTGCGCGGCGTTTCGCTGGAGCTGGCGCGTGGCGAGGTGGTGGCCATCATCGGTCCCTCGGGATCGGGCAAGAGCACCTTTTTGCGCTGCCTCAACCACCTGGAAACCATTGACAGCGGCCGTGTCGCCGTCGAGGGCGAGGTGCTGGTGGACAGTGGCGCGGACGGCCGCGCCCACTACGTGCCCGAGGCGCAGATCCGCCAGATCGGCCGCAAGATGGGCATGGTGTTCCAGTCCTTCAACCTGTTCCCGCACCTCACGGTGCTGGAGAACGTCATCGAGGCGCCCATCATCGTCAAGGGCCTCAGGCGCGAGCAGATCGTGCCCAAGGCCGAGGCGCTGCTGCACAAGGTGGGCCTGCTGGAAAAGCGCGATGCCTATCCCAACCGTCTGTCGGGCGGGCAAAAGCAGCGCGTGGCCATTGCCCGGGCCCTGGCCATGGAGCCCGACATCCTGCTGTTCGACGAGCCCACCTCCGCGCTGGACCCCGAGCTGACCGGCGAGGTGCTGCGCACCATGCGCGAGCTGGCGCAGGAGCACATGACCATGCTGGTCGTGACCCACGAGATGGGCTTTGCCCGTGAAGTGGCCAATCGCGTGATCTTCATGGACAAGGGGGAGATCGTCGAGCAAGGCCCTGCGGAAGCATTCTTTGCGGCGCCGCAGCACACACGGACCCAGGCATTCCTGCAGAACATGTTGTAAAAAAACATCTGTCCAGTCCGGATTTTCCCCAGGTCCAGAGAGCGTGCAACGCTTGTGTAGCAAGCAAAGCATGCTCTTTTTTTTATGGCGGTTTCTGCCATGACTTTTTGAGAAACATACACGGATGTATGTTTATCTCAGGGGGTGGTGAGCAAGCAGCGGCACCTGTCTGCACAATAGCGGGCTTGCCTGCGAACATTTATCGACCGCACCACAGCATGATCCCAACCGCCTCTTTCGTGGAGTTGCGCAACGTCACCTTCGGCTATGGCGAGCGTGTGATCCTGCGCGACCTGTCGCTGCAGGTGCCGCGCGGCAAAGTCACGGCCCTGATGGGCGCATCGGGCGGGGGCAAGACCACCGTGCTGCGCCTGATCGGCGGCCAGCAGCATGCCCAGCAGGGGCAGGTGCTGTTCGATGGCAAGGACGTCACCACCATGGACGCCGCGGGCCTGTACGCTGCGCGCCGGCGCATGGGCATGCTGTTCCAGTTCGGCGCCCTGTTCACCGACATGAGCGTGTTCGACAACGTGGCCTTCCCACTGCGCGAGCACACCGACCTTCCCGACGAACTGGTGCGCGACATCGTGCTCATGAAGCTGCATGCCGTGGGTCTGCGCGGTGCGCGCGACCTCATGCCCAGCGAGATATCGGGCGGCATGGCCCGCCGCGTGGCGCTGGCGCGGGCCATTGCACTGGACCCCGAACTGGTCATGTACGACGAGCCCTTCGCCGGGCTGGATCCCATTTCCCTGGGCACCGCTGCCCAACTGATCCGAGAACTCAACGACGCCATGGGCCTGACCTCCATCCTGGTGTCCCATGACGTGGAGGAAACCTTCCATGTGGCCGACCATGTGGTCATCCTGGGCAACGGCGGTGTCGCCGCCCAGGGCTCGCCCGAGGAAGTCAAGGCCAATCCCGATCCGCTGGTGCAGCAGTTCATCCACGCACGCGCCACCGGCCCCGTACCCTTCCATTACCCCGGCGTGAGTGCCGAAGAGGATTTCGGCACGCCTGAAAGCCCGGTCAAGGCCAGCGGCCGGAGGCGCGCATGAACCGGCTGCATCCCGCTCGCATCGGCGCGGCAGTGCGCCACCAGTTGACCCAGCTGGGCATGGGCACCCGCCTGTTCGGCCGCCTGCTCGCGCTGATGGGGCCGGCGCTGGGCAGGCCGCGACTGATTGGCGACCAGATCCATTTCCTGGGCAACTATTCGCTGGCCATCATCGGCGTGTCCGGCCTGTTCGTCGGTTTCGTGCTGGGCCTGCAGGGCTACTACACCCTGCAGCGCTACGGCTCGGCCGAGGCGCTGGGCCTGCTGGTGGCGCTGTCCCTGGTGCGCGAGCTCGGCCCCGTCGTCACGGCGCTGCTGTTTGCCGGCCGTGCCGGCACGGCGCTGACGGCCGAGATCGGCCTCATGAAGGCCGGCGAGCAGTTGTCGGCCATGGAAATGATGGCTGTGGACCCCGTGCGCCGCATCCTGGCGCCGCGCTTCGTGGCCGGCCTGATCGCCATGCCGCTGCTGGCCGCTGTCTTCAGCGCCGTCGGCGTGATCGGCGGCTGGCTGGTGGGCGTGGTCATGATCGGCGTCGATGGCGGTGCCTTCTGGGGCCAGATGCAAAACGGCGTGGACTGGTGGTATGACCTGGGCAACGGCGTTCTCAAGAGCCTGGTGTTCGGCGTGGCGGTGACCTTCATCGCGCTGCTGCAGGGCTATGCAGCCAAGCCCACGCCCGAAGGCGTGTCCCGCGCGACCACGCGCACGGTGGTGATGGCCTCGCTGGCCGTGCTGGGGCTGGACTTCCTGCTCACGGCCACGATGTTCAGCCTTTGACCCGGCACCGAAGCCACCCCCGCAAAACAAGGAAAAACAAACCATGCAGCAATCCAAGAGTGATGTCTGGGTCGGACTGTTCGTGCTGATCGGCGCTGCGGCGCTGGTGTTCCTGGCGCTGCAGTCGGCCAACCTGCTGAGCCTGAGCTTCCAGAAAACCTACACGCTGACCGCGCGCTTCGACAACATCGGCGGACTCAAGCCCAAGGCGGCCGTGCGCAGCGCGGGCGTCGTCGTGGGCCGCGTGGAATCCATCACCTTCGACGATCAGGTCTTTCAGGCCAGCGTGACCATGGCCATGGAAAACCGCTACGCGTTTCCCAAGGACAGTTCCCTGAAGATCCTGACCAGCGGCCTGCTCGGCGACCAGTACATCGGCATCGAAGCCGGCGCAGATGACCACAACCTCAAGGATGGCGACCGCGTCGTCGCAACCCAGTCGGCCGTTGTGCTGGAAAATCTGATCGGACAGTTCCTCTACGGCAAGGCCGAGCAGGGTGGCAGCTCCGGTGCAGGAGGCAAAGAATGACAACCAACCATGAACAGGCGACCGCGGGTCGCCCTGCAGTCCAGGCAGTATCCTGGCAGCGCGCAGCCATGCTGGGCACATTGGCCGCCGCTTCGCTGCTCAGCGGCTGCGCCACCGCGCCGGGCGAGGCCCGCAATCCCCAGGACCCGTTCGAGCCGTTCAACCGCAGCGTCTACTCGTTCAACGACGGCCTGGACCGTGCCGTCCTGAAGCCGGTGGCCACGGTCTACCGCGACGTCACTCCGCGTCTGGCCCGCGATGGCGTGAGCAATTTCTTCTCCAACCTCAGCGATGTCTGGTCCTTCGTGAACAACGCGCTGCAGGGCCAGGCCGAAGGCGCCTACAACTCCGTCGTGCGGTTCTCGGTGAATACGGTCTTCGGCCTGGGCGGCTTGCTCGACATCGCCAGCGAGGCCGGCATCGAGCGCCAAAAGCAGGACTTCGGCCAGACCCTGGGTCGCTGGGGCGTGCCCACCGGGCCGTACCTGGTGCTGCCGCTGCTGGGCCCGTCCACGGTGCGTGACACTGCGGCTCTTCCGGTGGATGCCTGGGGCAACCCCATGTCGGCGATCAACGACATCCCGGTTCGCAACAGCCTGTATGTGCTGCGACTGGTGGATACACGTGCCCGCCTGCTCAATGCCTCCGACACGCTGGACTCCGTCGCGCTCGACCGCTACAGCCTGACGCGCGATGTCTACCTGAACCTGCGGCGTGGCAAGTCGGGTGATGACGGTCGCATCGAGGATTACGACGACGATGCCGGCAAGCTGCCGCCCGAAGACGGCGCGAAGTAAGCAGTTCGTAACATCCCGAGATGAAAAACGGCCGCTGCCTGACATGGCGCGGCCGGAAAAATGTGCAATATCAACCCGGTTCGGGGCATGAGGCCCTGCTGGGAAAGGAAGAGTGATGATCAATCGACGTGCCTGGAGCGCTGCCGCTGCAGCCATGCTGGCCATGGGAACCCTTGGCGCGGCACTGCCGGCCCGCGCAGCCGGCGAGACCCCCGATGCGCTGATCAAGCGTGTCTCCACCGACGTGCTGGAAACCATCAAGAAGGACCCCTCTCTGCGCGAGGGCGATGTCTCCAAGGTCAATGCGCTGGTCAATGACAAGGTCATGCCGTATGTGAATTTCCGCCGCATGACCTCCGCCTCGGTGGGGCCGGCCTGGCGCCAGGCCACGCCTGCGCAGCGCGAGAAGCTGGAGACCGAGTTCAAGGCCCTGCTGATCCGCACCTATTCGGGCGCGCTGACGCAGGTCAGCAACCAGACCATCAACGTCAAGCCCCTGCGCGCGGCAGCCGGCGACACCGATGTGCTGGTGCGCACCGAAGTGCTGGGCCGCGGCGAGCCCGTGCAGCTGGACTACCGGCTCGAGAAGTCCGGCGACGGCTGGAAGATCTACAACCTGAACGTGCTGGGCGTGTGGCTGGTGGAAACCTACCGCAACCAGTTCAGCCAGGAAATCAATGCCCGCGGCATCGACGGCCTGATCGAGACCCTGGCCACGCGCAGCAAGATGCCGGCCACGCCGCCCTCCAAGGGCTGACAGCCGCGGACGCACGCGCCATGCTGCAGCTCCCCCGTGAACTGACCTACCGCCAGGCGCGCAGCTGTCTCGTGCAGCTGCGGCCCCAGGTGCAGGCCTTCGACGGCGCCCAGGTGCGTGTCGATGCCAGCGGTGTCGAGGTCTTCGACTCGTCCGCACTGGCCGTGCTGCTGGCCTGCCGCCGCACCGCGAAGGCGGCAGACAAGCAATTGGTGGTCGTGGGCCTGCCGCAGGGCCTGCAGTCCATGGCGGCGCTGTATGGCGTCGACGGGCTGCTGGCCGACATGGCCGCATCCTCCCCCTCCTGAGCCGGCGCAGCGCGCCGCTGCAAAGAGCCCTGCAAGGCAGGTTTGGCTGCAAGGGCCTAGAATCGCGCCTCGCATGTCTGCCGTCTCATTCCAATCCATCTCCAAGACCTACCAGACCCCCAAGGGGGCCTTCCAGGCGCTCAACCACGTGAGTCTGGACATTGAGGAGGGCGAGTTCTTCGGCCTGCTCGGTCCCAATGGCGCTGGCAAGACCACGATGATCAGCATCCTGGCCGGCCTGTCGCGCGCCACCAGCGGCCGCGTGCTGGTCCAGGGCAGCGACGTGCATGCCGACTACTCGGCTGCCCGGCGCAAGCTGGGCATCGTGCCGCAGGAGCTGGTCTTCGATCCCTTCTTCAATGTGCGCGAGGCGCTGCGCTTTCAGTCCGGCTATTTCGGCGTCAGGAACAATGACGACTGGATCGACGAACTGCTGCACAGCCTGGGGCTGACCGACAAGGCCAATTCCAACATGCGCCAGCTGTCCGGCGGCATGAAGCGCCGCGTGCTGGTGGCCCAGGCGCTGGTGCACAAGCCGCCCATCATCGTGCTCGACGAGCCCACGGCCGGCGTGGACGTGGAGCTGCGCCAGACGCTGTGGCACTTCATCGCACGCCTGAACCGCGAAGGCCATACCGTGCTGCTCACCACCCACTACCTGGAAGAGGCCGAGGCGCTGTGCAGCCGCGTGGCCATGCTCAAGCAGGGCAACATCGTCAAGCTCTCGACCATGTCGGATCTGCTCAAGTCCGCCTCCTCCAACGTGCTGCAGTTCAAGACCGATACCGCCTTGCCGCCGGCCCTGGCCGCGCGTGCGCGGGTGACCGGCCGCATCGTGCAGATACCCGCCAACGACGCCAGCGATGTGGAGCGCCTGCTCGCCGCGCTGCGCGAGGGCTCCGTCGTGCCCGAGGACGTGGAAATCCGCCGCGCCGATCTGGAGGACGTCTTCATCCATGTGATGAATGAGCAGGGACAGACTTCGCAGGGAGCTTCGGCATGAACGGCTGGCAGACTCTGCTCAAGAAGGAAGTGCTGCGTTTCTGGAAGGTCAGCTTCCAGACCGTGGCCGCACCCGTGCTCACGGCCGTGCTCTATCTGCTGATCTTCGGCCATGTGCTCGAAGGCCGGGTGCTGGTGTACGACCGCATCAGCTACACGGCCTTCCTGATCCCTGGCCTGGTGATGATGAGCGTGCTGCAGAACGCCTTCGCCAACAGCTCCTCCAGCCTGGTGCAGAGCAAGATCATGGGCTCCATGGTCTTCGTGCTGCTCACGCCGCTGTCGCACTGGGCCTGGTTCGGGGCCTATGTGGGAGCGTCGGTGCTGCGCGGGCTGCTGGTGGGCGCGGGCGTGTTCGTCGTCACGCTGTACTTCGCCATTCCCGAGTTCACGGCACCGCTGTGGATTCTGGTCTTCGGCCTGCTGGGCGCGGCGCTGCTGGGCACGCTGGGCGTGATCGCCGGCCTGTGGGCCGACAAGTTCGACCAGATGGCGGCCTTTCAGAACTTCCTGATCATGCCCATGACGTTCCTGTCGGGCGTGTTCTATTCGATCCAGTCCCTGCCGCCTTTTTGGCAAAAAGTCAGCCATCTGAACCCGTTTTTCTACATGATCGACGGTTTCCGCTACGGCTTCTTCGGCCAGAGCGACGTATCGCCCTGGGTCAGCCTGGCCATCGTCGGCTCGGCCTGGCTGGCAGTGAGTGCCCTGGCCGTGCATCTGCTGCGCATCGGCTACAAGATCCGCGGCTGAGGTTTTTTCTCAGGCTGCGGCGGGCGCTGTGCCGGCATTTTCGAACCCACCCATGAACAGGCGGCCGGCGCCCGGCGCCGCCGCCAACCAAGGCCATGCCGCGATGCATGGCAGGAAAGCTTCCCCATGACTGCAGACCAACTCAAGGAACTGATCGCCACCGGCCTGCCTTGCGAACACATTGCGCTGGAAGGCGACGGACGGCACTGGTTTGCCACCATCGTCTCGGCCCAATTCGAGGGCCAGCGCCTGCTGCAGCGCCAGCGCCTGGTCTACGCCACGCTGGGCCAGCGCATGCATACCGACGAGGTCCATGCCCTGTCCATGAAGACCTACACGCCCGCCGAGTGGGCTGCCCAGGCCGGCCAGGCCTGAGCGCACAGCCCGGTCACGACGCCTCAGACTTTCTGCCGCAACTGGTCGATACGGCCCGTGCGGCATCTCCTTTTTCCCGATTTCCAGATTCAAGTCTGTCAGCCATGGACAAACTCCTGATTCGCGGTGGCCGAGCGCTGCATGGCGAGGTGACGGTCTCCGGCGCCAAGAATGCCGCCCTGCCCGAGCTGTGCGCCGCGCTGCTGTCGTCCGAGCCCGTCACCCTGCGCAATGTGCCGCGCCTGCAGGACGTGGCCACCATGCTCAAGCTCATCCGCAACATGGGTGTCGGCGCCGAGCACGATGACAGCGGCACCGTGCGCATCCACGCCGGCTCGCTGTCCAACCCCGAGGCACCCTACGAACTGGTCAAGACCATGCGCGCCTCGGTCCTGGCCCTGGGCCCGCTGCTGGCCCGATTCGGCCAGGCCCGCGTGTCGCTGCCCGGCGGCTGCGCCATCGGCTCGCGCCCCGTGGACCAGCACATCAAGGGCCTGCAGGCCATGGGTGCCGAGATCGTTGTCGAGAACGGCTACATGCACGCGTGCCTGCCCGGGCATCTCAAGCGCCTGCAGGGCGCCCGCATCACCACCGACATGGTGACGGTCACGGGCACCGAGAACTTCCTGATGGCCGCCGTGCTGGCCGAAGGCGAGACGGTGCTGGAAAACGCCGCCATGGAGCCCGAGATCGGCGATCTGGCCGAAATGCTCATCAAGATGGGCGCAAGGATCGAAGGGCACGGCACCAGCCGCATCGTCATCCAGGGTGTGGAGCGGCTGAGCGGCTGCGAGCACCAGGTGGTGGCCGACCGCATCGAGGCCGGCACCTTCCTGTGCGCCGTGGCGGCCACGGGCGGCGAGGCGCTGCTGCGCAATGGCCGTGCCGACCACCTGGGCGCGGTCATCGACAAGCTCAAGGACGCTGGGGCCGAAGTGTCCGCCGAGGAGGGCGGCATCCGCGTGCGCGCTGCCGGCAAGCTCAAGGCCCAGAGTTTCCGCACCACCGAGTACCCGGGCTTTCCCACCGACATGCAGGCGCAGTTCATGGCGCTGAACTTGGTGGCCGAAGGCTGCAGCATGGTCACCGAGACCATCTTCGAGAACCGCTTCATGCACGTCGACGAGATGCTGCGCCTGGGCGCGCAGATCACCACCGACGGACGCGTGGCCACCATCACCGGCAGCCAGTCGCTGTCGGGCGCGGCCGTCATGGCCACCGACCTGCGCGCTTCGGCCAGCCTGGTCATCGCCGGCCTCGTGGCCAAGGGCGAGACCCTGGTCGATCGCATCTATCATCTGGACCGCGGCTACGATCGCATGGAAGACAAGCTGCGCGGCCTGGGTGCCGACATCGAAAGAGTTTCCCAATGACCATCACGATTGCCCTGTCCAAGGGCCGCATCTACGACGAAACCGTGCCGCTGCTGGCCGCTGCCGGCATCTCGGTCACCGAAGACATTGAAAAGTCGCGCAAGCTGATCTTCGAGACCAACCAGAGCCACGTGCGCGTGGTGCTGGTGCGCGCCTCTGACGTGCCGGTCTACGTGCAGTACGGCGGCGCCGACCTCGGCGTGGCCGGCCTGGACTCCCTGATCGAGCATGGTGCCCAGGGCCTGTACCAGCCCCTGGACCTGAAGATCGCGCGCTGCCGCGTCAGCGTCGCCGTGCGCAACGGCTTCGACTACGCGCTGGCCGTCAAGCAGGGCGCCCGTCTGCGCATCGCCACCAAGTATCCTGAGATCGCGCGCAACTTCTTCGCCACCAAGGGCGTGCACGTGGACATGGTCAAGCTCTACGGCTCCATGGAACTGGCCCCGCTGACCGGCATGGCCGACGCCATCGTCGACCTGGTGTCCACCGGCAACACGCTCAAGGCCAATGACCTGGTCGAGGTCGAGCCCATCATGGAGATCAGCTCGCGCCTGGTGGTCAACCAGGCCTCGCTCAAGCTCAAGCAGGCCCCTCTGCGCAAGATCATCGATGCCTTCGCATCGGCCATTCCCCAAGACTGAAGCCCTCTGCACCATGGAATACCAAGCCGCTCCCGCCCGCCTGTCCACGCTTGACGCCAACTTCGAACACGATTTTGCGCAGCGCCTGCATTGGTCGGCAGACACGGACGCGGCCATCGAGCAGCGCGTGGCCGACATCCTGGCCGATGTGCAAAAGCGCGGCGATGCGGCCGTGCTGGAGTACACGGCGCGTTTTGACGGATTGCAGGTGGACGGCATGGCAGCGCTGGAGCTGACGCAGGCCGAGCTCAAGGCCGCCTTCGACAGTCTGGGCGACGAGCAGCGCGATGCGCTGACGGCCGCTGCCCAGCGCGTGCGCACCTACCACGAGGCCCAAAAGCGCGCCAGCGGCGAGAGCTGGAGCTACCGTGACGCCGATGGCACCCTGCTGGGCCAGAAGGTCACGCCGCTGGACCGCGTGGGCATTTATGTGCCCGGCGGCAAGGCGGCCTATCCGTCCAGCGTGCTGATGAATGCCATTCCCGCCCATGTGGCTGGCGTGCAGGAAATCATCATGGTCGTGCCCACGCCGCGCGGCGAGAAGAATGCCCTGGTGCTGGCCGCCGCCTATGTGGCCGGCGTCACGCGCGGCTTCACCATCGGCGGCGCCCAGGCCGTGGCGGCCCTGGCCTACGGCACGGCCACCATCCCCAAGGTGGACAAGATCACCGGCCCCGGCAATGCCTATGTGGCCAGCGCCAAGAAGCGGGTGTTCGGCACCGTGGGCATCGACATGATTGCCGGCCCCAGTGAAATCCTGGTGCTGGCCGACGGCAGCACGCCGCCCGACTGGGTGGCCATGGACCTGTTCAGCCAGGCCGAGCATGACGAGCTGGCGCAAAGCATTCTGCTGTGCCCCGATGCCGACTACATCGCCGCCGTCCAGCGCGAGATCGACCGCCTGCTGCCCGAGATGCCGCGGCGCGCCATCATCGCCAAGAGCCTGAGCGACCGAGGTGCCCTCATCCTCACGCGCGACATGCAGGAGGCCTGCGCCATCAGCAACCGCATCGCGCCCGAGCACCTGGAAGTCTCCAGCAACGATCCCCACCAGTGGGAGCCGCTGCTGCGCCATGCAGGCGCCATCTTCCTGGGGGCCTACACCAGCGAGAGCCTGGGCGACTACTGTGCCGGCCCCAACCATGTGCTGCCCACCAGCGGCACGGCGCGCTTTTCCTCGCCGCTGGGGGTCTATGACTTCCAGAAGCGGTCCAGCCTCATCGAGGTCAGCGAGCAGGGCGCCCAGACCCTGGGCCGCATCGCCTCGGTGCTGGCGCATGGCGAAGGCCTGCAAGGCCATGCGCGCGCTGCCGAAATGCGCCTGAAGTAGACACTCGCTTCCTGCTGGACGAAGGCGCCGTCACCGAAAGGGGCGGCGCTTTTTGCTGCCTGAACGCTAGAGCAAGTATGTCAAGAATCGACACGAAATCAGTGGAGCACGAATTTCGTGTAGACTTGCACCCTGTGAAGAACCTCACCATCACCGTCGAAGACAGCGTGCTCGAATGGGCGCGCATCGAGGCCGCGCGCCGCGGCACCAGCGTCTCGCGCATGGTGGGCGACTTCATGGCCGAGATGCAGCGCCGCGAGGACGCCTACGAGCGCGCCTACCTGGCCTGGCGCACCGACGAGCGCGGCTGGGACGGCGGCCAGCCGTCATCCACGCAGCCCGCCCAGCGCAGTGCCGCGCTGCGCCGCGAGGGCCAGGCATGAACACCGTCTTCGTCGATACCTCCGTGCTGGTCGCTGCCGAAGACACGGGGCAGGGCGCCTTGCATGCCGCCGTGCTGCAGTGGCTGGACCTGCTGTGGCGCACGCGCAGCGGGCGCACCGGCAGTCAGTCGCTGTGCGAGTTCTATGAACAGGTCACCACGGCCGCCCAGCCTTTGCCGCAGGGCGATGCGCGCGCCGCCATCCGCCGCTACCAGACCTGGACGCCCTGGAAGACCGATGCCGCCACGCTGGAGACCGCCTGGGCCGTGCAATCTCGCCACCAGCTGGCCTTTGGCGACTGCCTGGCCGTGGCCTGCGCCCAGCACAGCGGCTGCGAGCAGATGCTGACCCTGCACCTGCCGCACGGCGCCCAGTTTGGCGGCGTCGCCATGGTGCACCCGCTGCACCAGGCGCCGCCGCAGCAGCAGGCCTGAGCGGCTTCGCTGATAGATTTCTTCCCCCACTGACTCGTGAAAGTGTGCATGCCATGACAGCTTCCATTCCGCAGGTTCAGGCCCTGGCCCTGGAGCGCATCCGCGCCGATGTCCGCTCCATGCATGCCTACCATGTGCAGCCCTCGCAAGGCCTGCTCAAGATGGACACGATGGAGAACCCCTTCCGACTGCCACCCGAGCTGCAGGCCGCGCTGGGCGAGCGCCTGGGCCGGCTGGAGATCAACCGCTACCCTGGCGAGCGCCAGGAAGTGCTTAAGGACATGCTGGCCCGCTACGCGCAGGCGCCGGCCGGAAGCGCCGTACTGCTGGGCAATGGCTCGGACGAGATCATCACGCTGCTGGCCCTGGCCTGTGCCCAGCCCCACGCCGAGGGCCGCGCCACCATGCTGGCGCCCATGCCGGGCTTCGTCATGTATCCCATGAGCGCCAGGCTGCAGGGCCTGGACTTTGTGGGGGTCGACCTGACGGCCGACTTCGAGCTGGACGTGCCCGCCATGCGCGCCGCCATTGCCGAGCACCGCCCCGCCATCACCTATATCGCCTATCCCAACAATCCCACGGCCACGCTCTGGGCCGAGGCCGATGTGCAGGCCGTGATCGACGCGGTCGGCGCCATCGGCGGCCTGGTCGTCATGGACGAGGCCTACCAGCCCTTCGCCCGCCGCAGCTGGGCAGAGAACATGCGCGCCGACCCGGCCCGCAACGCCCATGTGCTGCTGATGCGCACGCTCAGCAAGTTCGGCCTGGCCGGCGCGCGCCTGGGCTATCTGATCGGCCCGGCCGCCATCGTCGGCGAGATCGACAAGGTGCGCCCGCCCTACAACATCAGCGTGCTCAACTGCGAGACGGCCATCTTCGCGCTGGAGCACGAGGCGCTGTATGCGCAGCAGGCCGTGGCCATCCGCGCCGAGCGCCAGCCGCTGATCGACGCGCTGACCGCGCTGCCGGGTGTGGAAAAGATCTGGCCATCCGAGGCCAACATGGTTTTGCTGCGCGTGCGCGATGCCGCGCGTGCCCAGGCCGAGATGAAGGCCCGGGGCGTGCTGGTGAAGAACGTCAGTGCCATGCACCCGCTGCTGGCCAATTGCCTGCGCCTGACCGTGGGCACCCACGAAGAAAACGCCCAGATGCTGGCGGCCCTGAAGGAATCCCTATGAGCAATGCAGTCCCCGCACGTACCGCCGAAGTGCAGCGCAACACCGCCGAGACCCGGATCAAGGTCGCCATCAACCTGGACGGCACGGGCAGGGCCAGCCTGCACTCGGGCATCGGCTTTCTGGACCACATGCTCGACCAGATCGCGCGCCATGGCCTGATCGACCTGGACATCGAGTGCGAGGGCGACCTGCACATCGACGGCCACCACACGGTGGAGGACATCGGCATCACCCTGGGCCAAGCCTTTGCCAAGGCCGTGGGCGACAAGAAGGGCATCCGCCGCTACGGCCACGCCTATGTGCCGCTGGACGAGGCCCTGAGCCGCGTGGTCATCGATTTCTCGGGCCGTCCCGGGCTGCACATGGACGTGAAATTCACGGCCGGCAGCATCGGCCAGCTCGACACCCAGCTGGTCTACGAATTCTTCCAGGGCTTCGTCAACCATGCGGGCGTGACCCTGCACATCGACAACCTCAAGGGCTTCAATGCCCACCACCAGTGCGAGACCATCTTCAAGGCCTTCGCACGCGCCCTGCGCTTTGCGCTGGAGCATGACGAGCGCATGGCCGGCGTCATCCCCTCGACCAAGGGCGCTCTGTAAAGAGAAGCGATTGGCATCGGCCAGAACTTGATCTGACCGGGCAATCCCGCCGAAAATCCGACAGAACACGCGCCACACGCTATGAGTTTGACTGACAACACCGTCGCCGTCGTCGATTACGGCATGGGCAATCTGCGCTCGGTTTCACAGGCCGTGCGCACGGCCGCCGCCGATTCCGGCTGGCAGGTCGTTGTGACCTCCGATCCCGAGGTGGTCCTGGCCGCCGACCGCGTCGTGCTGCCGGGCCAGGGCGCCATGCCCGACTGCATGCGCGAGCTGCGCGAATCCGGCCTGCAGGAAGCCGTGCTGCATGCCGCTGCCAACAAGCCCCTGTTCGGCGTCTGCGTGGGCATGCAGATGCTGCTGGACCACAGCGACGAAGGTGACGTGCCCGGCCTGGGCCTCATCCCCGGCAACGTGCGAAAGTTCGATCTGGCGGGCCGCACCCAGGCCGATGGCAGCCGCTTCAAGGTTCCGCAGATGGGCTGGAACCGCGTGCACCAGACGCACAACGCCGGCCATGCCCACCCGCTGTGGCGTGGAATTCCCGAAGACAGCTTCTACTACTTCGTGCACAGTTTCTATGCCGTGGTGCAGCAGCCGCAGCATTGCGCTGCTCAGGCCGACTACGGCGGGCGCTTTGCCTGCGCCATCGCGCGCGATAATATTTTCGCCACGCAGTTTCACCCCGAAAAAAGCGCTGACCAGGGCCTGGCCCTGTTCCGCAACTTTCTGGGCTGGAAGCCCTGAATCCCCTTTTCTTCCCCGCACCGGCCGCTGAATCCCAGGCCTTCATTGCTCGCAAACCATCATGCTGCTCATTCCTGCCATCGACCTCAAGGACGGCCACTGCGTACGCCTCATCCAGGGTGATATGGACCAGTCGACCACGTTCGGCGAAGACCCGGCCATCATCGCCCGCCGCTGGCTCGACGCCGGCGCGCGCCGCCTGCACCTGGTGGACCTCAATGGCGCGTTTGCGGGCCAGCCCAAGAACCTTGCGGCCATCAAGGCCATCCTCAAAGAGGTGGACGGCCGGATTCCGGTGCAGCTCGGCGGAGGCATCCGCGATCTGGACACCATCGAGAAATACATAGATGCCGGCATCAGCTACGTGATCATCGGCACCGCTGCCGTGAAGAATCCCGGCTTTCTGCAGGATGCCTGCAGCGCCTTCGGCGGCCATGTGATCGTCGGGCTCGACGCCAAGGACGGCAAGGTCGCCATCGACGGCTGGAGCAAGCTCACGGGCCAGGACGTGCATTCGGTGGCCAAGCGCTTCGAGGACTGGGGTGTGGAGTCCATCATCTACACCGACATCGGCCGCGACGGCATGCTCACGGGCATCAACATCGATGCCACCGTCAATCTTGCCCAATCGCTGAAGATCCCCGTCATCGCCTCGGGTGGCCTGGCGGGCATGGCCGACATCGAGGCGCTGTGCAAGGTCGAGGACGAAGGCATCGAGGGCGTGATCTGCGGTCGCGCCATCTACTCGGGCGATCTCGACTTCGCCGCAGCGCAGGCTCGCGCCGACGAACTCACGGCCTGAGCGGCCTGCGCCTTCTCGATATTCGCGGGCGCCTGTCCCTGACAGGCGCCCGCGCTGCATTCAGCGCCGGGGTTTCAAGCGGCCTCTACGAGCAGGCGGGAAGGGCCTGCCCGGCATTCGTGGCACGCACGGTCTGCACAAAGGCATCCCAGTAATTCGGCAACCCGGCCCAGGGGTTGCCCACGCCGGTGCTGGGCTCGAACTCCAGCTGGGTCACATAGATCCATCCCGCCTGGTAGCGTGCCGAGGCGGCCGACTGCACGGCCGTCTGCATGGCCGCGCAGCCCGACACGTTGTGCACCAGCGAGGCCTGGTGGCTATTGGCCAGCCCGTACAGCCAATCGAAACTGGTCGTGCGCGGATCGTAGGTGGCGTACGTGGAGCCCTTGCCCTCGAACGTGGTCAGCACATCGGCCACATCGGCATAACCGGCCACGGGCACGAGGCCTGGGTTGCCGATCACGATCAGGTCGGGATTCTTGGCCTTGATGTACTGGTAGATGCTGCGGTAGAAGTCCAGCCGGTTGGCGGTGGCCGCCATCTCGTCAATGAAGAAGCCCTTGACCAGGCCTGCGCCGTAGTGCGTGAAATAGTTGTCGATATTGGCCTGGATGCTGGCCAGCGATCGCGTGCCCGTGCCATAGCTGGAGCTCACATAGCCCACCAACTGCCCGCCCGCGTTGGCAAAAGCGGTTGCGGCGCGCGTGATGTTCGCATCCGGGCCACTGAAAATGCCGTTGGCCGGGTTCAGGATGGCCGTCATCTGCACGGTCGGATTTGCCTGGGCGCTGGCTGCCAGCGCATTCCAGGCCGTGGCCCCCGCGCCCGTGGGATAGAAATACGCAGGCACCAGCACCCGCAGCGGCGCAGGAGCCGGGCGCAGATAGAAGGTCTGCGAAGCGCTGCCCGTGCGGCTTCCCACGGTGGCGCTGGCCTGCACCTGCTGGCGGCCCGGCGTGGCGCCGGTCAGGGAGGCAGTTGCCACGCCGGAGCTGGTCAGCGCCGAGGTGCTGACGCCTGTGGCTGCGCTGAAGCTCACCACGGTTCCATCGGCGGCATTCACGCCATCTGCGAGAACACCTGCGCGCAGGGTCAGTGCCGAGCCTGCAGTCACCACATCCCTGGCGGCCGGGGCCGTCCATTGCACGGTGACCGAGGTCACTCCGGGCTGGCCGGTGCCGCCGCCATCGCCCCCGGTGCCGCCGCCAGCGCTGCTGTCACCACCACCGCCTCCGCCGCAGGAAGCCAAGGAGACGGCCAGGGCGAGCATGCCGAGTCGCAGGACAAGAGGAGAGGGAGCGTGGGAGCGTTGCATGACAGAGGAAGGCTGGGCGGGGGAAAGGCTATATTCAAGCATGAAAGTTACATCTTCCTTTCCCGCAGTAACAGCTTTACCTGCGGCCGCGCAAGCTCCCGGCGCCTGCGCTGATGCATGGCAGGGCCTGCCCGCCATCCGCCTGCGCCTGGCCTGCGGCGATGCTGCCCTGGTGGCCTTGCAGGGGGCGCAACTGCTTTCCTGGCAGGCAGGTGGCGAGGAGCAACTGTTCCTGAGTCCCCTGGCGGCCCATGACGGCCACACACCCATACGCGGCGGTATTCCGGTCTGCTTTCCCCAATTCAACCAACGCGGCCCGCTGGTCAAGCACGGCTTTGCGCGCACCCTGCCGTGGCAGGCTGATGCAGCACAGGCCGAGGTTCTTGCCGGCGATGGCTTGTTCCTGCGGCTCAGGCTGGCCGACACGCCGCAGACGCGCGCCGTCTGGCCGTATTCCTTCGAGACCTGGCTGGAGGTGACGCTGTTGCCCGGCCGGCTTGACGTGGAGCTGGTAGTGCACAACCGGGGCGACACGCCTTTGGCTTTCACTGCCGCCTTGCACAGCTACCTGCGCGTGGCGGACGTGGAGCAATGCCGGCTGCAAGGCCTTGACGGCCTGCCTTACTGGGATGCCGTGGCCGACACCCATCCCACGCAGCACGGTGACGTGCGCTTTGGCGAAGAGCTCGATCGCGTCTACCCCCGGCCCGGGAACGCCATGGAGCTGGCCGCACCTGGCGGCGGCTTGCGGATCTCGCAGGATGCCGCCTGGACCGAGACCGTGGTCTGGAACCCCGGCCCCGCGCTGTGTGAACGTCTGCCCGACATGCCGCCGCAGGGGTGGCGGCAGATGCTGTGCGTGGAGGCCGCCGCCATCGATGCGCCCGTGCATGTGGCGCCCGGCGCGCAATGGCGCGCGGCCCAGCGCCTGCACAAGCTGTAGCTCAGCACCGGCCCTGCAATGGAAAAAGCGCCTGTGAACAGGCGCTTTTTTCGTTGGGGCGGGGGGCCGGGTCAGCGGCGCTGCATGCGCTGTGCCGACTGCGAAGGGCGCAGGCCCGGGGTGATCTGCAGCTCCACGGGGCCTTCGCCCCGGCGCACATCGAATTTCGCGGCCTCGCCGGGCTTGAGCGCGGCCACGGCGGTCAGCAGCTCGGACACATTGCGGATGGGCTTGTCGCCCACCTGCACGATCACATCGCCCGGGCGCATGCCGGCCTGGGCAGCGGGGCCTGCCTGCAGCACGCCGGTGATGATCACGCCGGAGTCGGCCTTCACGCCAAAGGTCTCTGCCAGCTCCGGCGACAGCTCATTGGGCTCCACGCCGATCCAGCCGCGCACCACGCGGCCGTCCTTGACGATGCCGTCCAGCACCAGCTTGGCCGTGGACACGGGAATCGCAAAGCCGATGCCCATGCTGCCGCCCGAGCGCGAATAGATGGCGGTATTGATGCCCAGCAGATTGCCGCTGGCATCCACCAGCGCGCCGCCCGAATTGCCGGGGTTGATGGCCGCATCGGTCTGGATGAAGTTCTCGAAGGTATTGATGCCCAGCTGGCTGCGGCCCAGGGCACTGACGATGCCGCTGGTCACCGTCTGGCCCACGCCGAAGGGGTTGCCGATGGCCAGCACGCGGTCGCCCACGTCGATCTGGTCGGAATTGCCCAGAACGATGACGGGCAGCTTGTCCAGGGCGATCTTGAGCACGGCCAGGTCGGTCTCGGGATCGGTACCGATCACCTGGGCCTTGGCCTGGCGGCTGTCGGTCAGCGTGACCTCGATGTCATCGGCGCCCTCGACCACGTGGTTGTTGGTCAGGATGTAGCCGTCGGTGCTGATGATCACGCCGCTGCCCAGGCCTGCCTGCTCCTGCGTGCCCTGGTCGCCGAAGAAGAACTGGAACCACGGATCGTTGCTGCGCGGATGCCGTACCGCCTTGCTGGTGTTGATGCTCACCACGGCCGGCGCCGCCTTCTTGGCCGCAGGTGCAAAGCTGCCCGGGCTGACTTCTCCGACGGGCGTGGCCGGCGCCTCCAGCAACGCAATGCCCGCGTTGCTGCGCACGGCGCCGCGGCGCAGCCAGTCCGGCTGCAGGGTGGCAACGACGAAGTAGGCAGCCACCAGGATGGTGACAGCCTGCGAAAACAGCAGCCAGGTGCGTTTCATGAAGTGTGGTGTTCTGTGCGGGAGGACAAGGCCCCATTGTGAGGCATGTCGTACACAGGGCGGTGGTGGGCGCGTTCGCTGGGGCGCTGGGTGATCGATGAATCACCGGACAACCGACATTGCTATATCGGGATGTGCCGATTTTTTCCTTTTACTGAGGCGCTGATGGGCGTGTCAAATTTTTTGTTGCGCCATTTGAAAATGGGACAAGTCTTATTTAAATTGGCTTGCTAATTATTTTTCAAGTCACGATTTGATACGGATGAGGAAATTCAATACAATCGCGGCCCAATGAATAGAGCGGGGACGGAGGGGCTATGGAGTGGAAAGACTCGGGGAGGATTGCGCCCAGATGGCTGATGCTATTGGTTGGCGCGGTGTTTGCGATTGCAGGAACCATCGGCATTGCCTTTGCACAGGCCGCCGATGCAGTATGTGCCGAAGTCAAGATTGTCATAGAGCAAAAACTCTCGCTGGAGCGCCAGGCATTTGACGCCAAGATGGTGATCACCAATGGCCTGGCGGACCAAAAGCTGGAGAACGTCAGCATCACGCTGCAGTTCCTGGATGCGAACAACCAGACGGTGATCGCCACCACGGATCCCGCAGCCTCCGGAGCCCGCTTTTTCTACCGCACGGATGGGGTCGAGGGCATCACTTCCCTGCAGGGCGGCACCATCGCTCCCAAGGCCGTCGCCAATGTCCGATGGCTGATCATTCCCGCAGCCGGCACGGGCGGCCGCGATTCCCAGGGTGCGGTCTACTACATAGGCGCCAAGGTCACCTACACGCTGGATGGCAAGACCGACACCGTGGAGGTGGCACCAGAGTCCATCGTCGTGCGGCCCCAGCCTGAACTGGTGCTTGACTACTTCCTGCCCCGTGATGTTCCGGGTGACGATGCCTTCACACCCGAGGTCGAGCCTTCCGACCCCTTCACGCTGGGCGTGCGCATCAAGAACAGTGGTGGCGGCACTTCGTACAAGACCAAGATCGATACCGCGCAGCCCCGCATTGTCGAAAACCGGCAAGGGCTGCTTGTCAATTTCCAGATTCTGAGCGGCTATGTCAACGATGCGCCAGCAGGCAAAAGCCTGCTGCTCGACTTTGGCGACATCACGCCGGGATCGTCCCTGCATGGGCGCTGGAACATGGTGTCCAGCCTGGCCGGCAAATTTGTCGAATTCACGGCCGGATTCACCCATGCGGATTCGCTGGGCGGTGCCCTGACGTCCCTGATCAAGACCGTCAATACCCATCAATTGGTCCAGGATGTGCGTGTCGATCTTCCAGGGCGCGACAAGGTTCGCGATTTTCTGGCCCTGGATGGAGATGTCTACCGCGTCTATGAATCCGATGGCGTGGATACCGAGGTCAGCGATCAAAGCCGATCCGCCCAATTCGTGCCCTCCGGTGCCACCGCCAGCCTGCAGTTCAATCCCGTGGCCAATGGCATGGCCTATGCGCGCGTGCCCGATCCCTCCAGGGGCACCCGTCTTCCCCTGCAGGTGGTCCGCTCCGACGGCTACGTCGTTCCTGGCGAAAACGTCTGGCTGTCCAGGCAGCGCAACGAGGACCTGAGCTGGAGCTATTACCTGAACCTGTTCGACGTGAACACCACGGGCCGCTACACCATCGGCCTGGTCGCTGGCGAGGCACAGGCCAGCATTGCCGGCGCGGCCTTCGAGGACCGCAATGCCAACGGGCTGCGCGATGCAGGCGAGCCCGCCATCCCCGTGCTCGAAATCAAGCTCACCGGCACGCGGGCAGGCACCGGGGAGTCGGTGCTGGCCACTGCCCACACCGATGCCCAGGGCCAATTCCGATTCGATGGACTGCTGCAGGGCAGCTATGCGCTGTCGGCTGCCGTCAGCGAGGGGCTGGTCGATGGCGCTGCGCTTGCGGGCACGGCGGGCGGTCAGTCCGCACCGGGACGCATATCGGGCATTGATCTGGCCGCCGGTACGGCGGCTGCGGGCTATCTGTTTGCAAAGCGCTCCGCCAAGGCGACCGGGCCAGATCCCGAACCGGAAGCGGACACTGGCATCAGCGTGACGGCGGCACCGGCCACCATGGCGCGCGACGGTGGCTCCACGGTCACCATCACGGCACGCAATGCCGGGCCGGCCATGGCAGCGGCCACCGTCGTCCATGTGGACCTGCCCCAGGGGCTGGAGATCGCCAGCCAGTCGGCATCGGCGGGCAGCTATTCGCAGGGCCGCTGGACCCTGGGCGACATGGCCAAGGACTCCGCCCCCACCCTGGTGCTGCAGGTGCGTCCTGCAGCAGGCTCCACGGCCAGGGAATTCCTGCTGGCCGCACGCATCGGCGCGGCCACCCGCGACCCCGTCACCGGCAACAACGCGGCCAGTACCCTGCTCAGGCGCGAGCAGGAGGCCTTCGTGGCCGCTTCGCAGACCCTGGACCAGGGCCTGCGTGTGCTGGCCTATGCCGCATGCGGCGCCGATACCGCTTGCACGGACGGCAAGCGCCAGGCTCTGCAGGATCTGCTGGCGCAGGCCGATGGCTCGGTGCAGTTGGCGGTCACGCCAGGTGAGCTCCGCAAGGCCTTGCGTGCCGGCGACTTCAGCGTGCTCTGGCTCCATGGATCGGTGGACGACCTGGCCGCTTCCCAGATGGAGGAAGTGCGGGCCGCCGTCTACCGCGGTGCCTCGCTGGTCATCGATGGCGCACCGGGCGCGTTGCCGGACACCTTGGCCGACGTCTGGGGCGGCAGCCGCTCAGGCCAGCCATTGCCTGCGGGCGTCTCTGTGCACCTGGGCGATGCAGGCTTGGGCGATGCGGCGCTGGCGCTGCAAGGCCAGGCGTGGGCTTTGCAGAACGAGGGCGCAGGCTCGGAACTGGCCCGCTATGGCACAGGGCAGACCGCTGCGTTGGGCGTGGCCCACGGCAAGGGCCAGGTTCTGGTGATCGGCTTCGATGCCCTGGCGCAAGGCGCGGTTGCTGCTTCGTGGAAAGACTGGACCAAGACGCGCTTCACTGCCCTGGTTCCGCCTGTGTCCGAGCCCATGCTGGCGCAATCCGCCGTGCGCGTCAGAACCAGCATTGCCAACCGCAGCACGCAAGCCGTTGCGCTGGAGCAGGCCATGACCCTGGCCAGTGGCATGAAGCTGCGTTCCTCCTCGCCGCAGGCCGTGGTCGACGGTGATCGGGTCAGGTGGACCCTGGAGCCCGCCTCCCAGGCCGAGTTGCAGGTGCAGGCCTGGCTGGACCTGCCCGGCACCTCGCTGGCCACCACGGTCGAGACGCAGTTGCGCAAGGCCGGCGACAAGTCGCTGGTGGACAGCTGGTCGCAGCCGGTCACCGTCATCGCAGAACCTCAAGCTGCCGCTAACACCCGGGCTGCAGTGGCTGCGCTGGCGCAGGCCACGGCAGACCAGCGGCAGGCCGTCGAGGCATTGCTGGGCCAGGCTCGGGTCGCCATGGAGCAGCAAAAGCCGGCCCAGGCCCTCTCGGCCCTGGTGCAGGCCCAGCCCCTGTTGAGGGCGCTGCCATCCCACGGTACCCGGAATATGGCCCTGCAATCGCTGGCGCAGTGGATAGGCCTGGTCGCTGCCCAGTGGCAGGAGGAGGCCGCGCGGGATTGGACGCTTTCCATCGTGTCCGGCGACCTGCAGTCCGCCAGGCTGGAGCAGCCGTTTGCGCTGCCGCTGCAGGTGCGCCTGCAGACGGCTGACGGCAACCCGGTGGCGGGGCAGGAAGTCACATTCGACGCTCCCGCCAGCGGGGCCTCCGCACGCTTTGCCGGCGGCAGCCGCCAGGCGCGCGTGCTCACCGACGCACAGGGCCTGGCACGCAGCCCGGCGCTCACCGCCACGGGCACTGCGGGCAGCTTCACCGTATCCGCCGGCGTCGAGGCCTTGCCTGGCGGCGTGCGCTTCACGCTGGGCAACCTGGATGGCACGGCGCCCGTGCTGCGCATTGTCAAGCTGGCAGGGGACGGGCAGACGGCCACCGTGGGGACGGCCTATGCCGCACCCGTACGTGTCAAGGTCACCGATGCGAAGGGCGCCGCCGTGGCCGGCCACGCCGTGGTGTTTGCGCTGCCGGATAGCGGAGCGAGCGCCATGTTTGACGGCGGCACGCTCGCAGCGCAGGCCGTCACCGATGCAGCAGGCGTTGCCGCTTCGCCCGGGCTTCGTGCCAATGGACTGGCGGGCGCATTCGAGATGCGCGTGACGGCAGCCGGTGTGGGCGAAGCCTTGCGCGTGTCCCTGCAAAACCAGGCCGCGCCTGTGGGCGGCAAGGATGTGGCCCTGCCCACACCCAGCGGCTCCGGCACGCTGAAAGCCTCGGTGGCGGGCGGAGGCGCCAGCTGCCGCTTCAACCCGGACAAGACGGCCGTACGCAAGCCCGAGGGCTGGCTGCCGCTGTTCAACGTGCTGCTCTTCCCTCATGGTGTGTTCGACTACGAACTCACCGGCTGCGACGTCGGAAGCACGGTCACCGTCACCACCGAGTGGCCCAACCTGTTCGGCATCAGCAGCTACCTGAAGTTCGGGCCCACGCCCTATTCGAAGGGCCGCAGCATCTGGTACGCGCCCAGGAACCTGTCGATCAACGGCAACCGCATCAGCTACACCATCACCGATGGCCAGTTGGGCGACGACGACCTGCAGGCCAATGGCGTCATCAAGGACCCGGGCGGCCCCGTTATTCAGTCTGGGCCGTTGCCTGAGGATCAGTTGACGGCGGTGCCTGGCCTGGAGGCGGCGGGCCTGGCCCTGTTGTCCGCCCTCATGGCCTTGGGCGCCTGCCTGCAGCACAGGCGCCGGCGCGCCGCACGTGCAGGCGCGGGGATGGATGCATGAAGTTGCTCCGTTTTCCGGGCGCTGGCCTGGCGCATGCAATGGCGGTGTGCGCAGCCGTCCTGGTGGCTGCACCATTGCGGGCGCAGACCGATGCCGAGCCGCAGTCCTGTCGGGCAGACGCGCATGCCGTACGGGACGCAAGGGCAGCCGAGTCCCCTGTGACGTGGCCCCGACAGGTGCCGCCTCTGGCGTTGACCCCTTCCTGCTGGATGAGTCCGGCCGAGTGGCGGCAGCGCCTTGTTTCCCCTGGCGCAGCAGCCATGCTCGTTGACGTTCGGCCGGCGCAGCACAGGCGCGCTACCCCCGTCGCGCAGGCCCTGCAGATGGATTTGCCGCAGCTGCAAGGCAAGCGCTTTCTGATGCAGGAGGAAGTCATTCTGTTGGGCACCGGGCTGGACCATGCGGACCTTGACTCGGCATGCCGGCAATTGCGCAGCCAGGGCTTTGGCCGTGTGAAGGCCTTGCTGGGCGGCGCGGCGGTGGCCCTGCATCCCACGGCATCGGCCAGGCTGCAGGACCTGTCCGCCAGCGACTGGATCGCCAGCCTGGGACAAGGCATTGAATGGACGGTGCTTTCCCTCAGCAAGGCCCTGGATGCGGCGCCGGCTGTGCAGTCACCCGTTGACGAACAACAAACGCACCGTCTGCTCGCCACGCACGATCTGGCCATCCAACTGAACGCCATGGCCAGCGGCAAGGCACGAAGCGACCAGCCAGGGGGCCCCGCATCCCGGGCTTTGGTGGTCATAGCCGACGCTTCGACGGAGCCTGAGCTGCGTGCCCGATTGGCCGCGCAACGGGCCTCTTTGGGTGAGCGGCCTGACGCAGTGCCCGTGTACTGGCTGCTGGGCGGGTGGCAGGCCTATCAGGCCCAGGTGGCGAGCATGCAGGCCATCGGAACAACGGCAGGCCACCGGCTTCAGGCGGCATGCGGGCGGTTTTGAGCAAGCACAACGATTGAACGAGTCAAGTATTGGGGGAGAAGTGGCGATGCAGTACAGCGTGCGAACGGATGGGTCTGTGGGTGTGTGCAGAAGGGCGAATCCTTTGCGTTGGCAGGTCCTGGCCGTGACCGCGCTGGCCCGCATGGCAGGCGTGGTGAAGGCATGGCTGGCTGCCTGTCTTGCGCTGGCATTGCTGCTGGTCTCTCCCGCCTGGGCCCAGACCACGTTGAGCGGCACCATCTCCAGCCCAACGATATTGCGTGCCAGCCAGTCGCCTTACCTGATGCAGGGCGACGTGTTGCTCGATGGCGATGCAACGCTCACCATCGAGCCGGGTGTGACCCTGCGCATGGCCCCTGGCGCCAGTTTCCTGCTCAGGAAAGGTGCGCTGCAAGCCGTGGGCACGCCGGACAAGCCCATCCTCATCACCTCGGCCGCCACAACCCCTGCGCCCGGGGATTGGCGGCAATGGCGCATGACGGCCGGCACGCGCAGCGCCCAGACGCTGCTGGACCACGTCACCATCGAATACGGCAGCGGCGTGGTCATCGAGAACGCTGCCCCTTCCATCAACAACACGGCCTTCAATCACCACAGCGGCCCGGCCATCGGCGTTGATCTTGCGTCCTCGCCGGCCGGCAAGGGAAACTCGGCAAAGGGCAACTCGCTGAATGCCATTGCAGTCCCTTCGGGCACCATTCGCTCCCAAGTCATTTGGGGCATGGTCGGCATTCCCTACCTGGTGCAGCAGGGCCTCATTCAGATAGGTCAGGCGCCCTTGTCCATCGAACCAGCCAAGCTCCGGCTCAGTCCGGGCGTGGTGGCCATGCTGCGTGTCTCCCTCAACGCGCCTGCACCTGCCCAGGGCGTGGTGGTGGACATCATCAGCAGCGTGCCCTCGGTGGCCTCTGCCGTTGCGCGGGTCACTGTGGCGCCGGGGCAGACCAGTGCCGATCTGGAGGTACAGGCCAGCACCCTGGGCGCCACCCGCATCACCGCAAGCCACGCCACGCTGGGCTTGGCCGAAACGCAGATCGAAGTCGTCAACCTGCCCTCGCTGGGCCTTGTCCCCGGCAGCCCCACGGTCGGTGTCAACCGGCCGTATCCCATGACCGTGTCGTTGCCCGCGCCGGCACCCGTCGGTGGTGTGAACGTGCAGTTGGGCAACTCCGACGCCAACGTGCTCTCTGTCCCATCGTCCGTGCTGGTCCCGGCCGGGCAACAAGGCGCCAGCTTCGAAGTGATGGGCCTTGCCGATGGCAGCAGCCGGCTGACAGCCCAGGCCGAAGGCCATGCCAGTGCGCTGGCCACGGTCTCCGTGCGTGGCAAGGCACTGGTGCTGCCGGCCAGCGTCATCGTGGCGCCGGGCGCGCAGGCTGCCGTGACACTGGAAACCACGGAGCCCGCTCCCTCGGCAGGGCTGGCCGTCAGCCTTGCACTGGAGCAGGCAGGACTGGCACAGGTCCCGGCGTCCGTGCAGATTCCCTCTGGCCAGAGCAAGGCGGCCTTCACGGTGGCAGGCCAGAGCCTGGGCACGACCCGGATCACGGCCACGGCCAGCGGCTACCAGTCGGCGCAGGCTGCATTGCGCGTGGATGCCATCGGCCTCAACACCGATCCATCCGCCGATCTGGTCATGAACGAGGAACTGAGCAAAGTCCTGCGTGTGCAATTGAACAAAGCGGCACCGCAGGGTGGTGTCACGGTGTCTGTGGCCAGCAGAGATCCCGCTGTGGCCAGCGTGTCGCCCGCCGAGGTTTTGATTCCGCAGGGACAGATTTATGCGACGACGCCGATTACCGTGAAAGCGCTGGCCGTGGGAGAAACGGCGCTGGACATCACTTCGGCGGGGTTGATTGCCAAAGCGGTAAAAGTGAATGTGAGGGCGAAATTTGCACTGAAGCTCACTCGCTACGGAGGCGACAAGCTGATCGTGGGCAAGGGGCTGTACAGCTACTACAACGAGTTGTATGTGGAGCGCCTGATCAACGGCGTGGTCAGCAACGGGGCTGATGCGGTGACGGTGAACCTGCGCTGCGTGGCGGCGGAGATCTGNGAGACGCCGGCGACGGTGACGATTNCTGCGGGACAGAGCCGGGCCTACATCAACGTGGGNGGCCTGGAGTTGGGTTCCACGCAGATCGAGGCGACGNCTGAAGGGGCTACTGCGGCCATGCCTGTACCGGTGGAAGTCATCGCGCCGCAGGTGCGGATCGAAGGTCTGGACGGGCAGCGCTCGACATCCAGCCTGAGGGACAGCTTCTATGTGGTGCTGAGCGTGCCTGGCGCGTACTGGTCAGACAGCCAGAACGCGACCCAGCCGATGACGGTGCAGGTGAGCCTGGTGGACCAGAGTCCTGCAGGAGTGGTTGGCGGTATCTACACCGCTGCCGATGGAGGGGTTCTGGTCTCGCAGCTTGTGATCGGCAAGGATCGCAGGGATACAGGCTGGGGCTACATCGAGAGGCCCGGTGCAGCGGGAACGTACCGGGTTCTGGCACAGGTGCAAGGACTGGCTGAGGGCAAGTCGAATGTGCAGACCGTAGTGGCTGCCAACCAGGCGCTGAAGCTGACGCGGTATGGCGGTGACAAGCTGATCGTGGGCAAGGGGCTGTACAGCTACTACAACGAGTTGTATGTGGAGCGCCTGATCAACGGCGTGGTCAGCAACGGNGGTATCTACACCGCTGCCGATGGAGGGGTTCTGGTCTCGCAGCTTGTGATCGGCAAGGATCGCAGGGATACAGGCTGGGGCTACATCGAGAGGCCCGGTGCAGCGGGAACGTACCGGGTTCTGGCACAGGTGCAAGGACTGGCTGAGGGCAAGTCGAATGTGCAGACCGTAGTGGCTGCCAACCAGGCGCTGAAGCTGACGCGGTATGGCGGTGACAAGCTGATCGTGGGCAAGGGGCTGTACAGCTACTACAACGAGTTGTATGTGGAGCGCCTGATCAACGGCGTGGTCAGCAACGGNGCTGATGCGGTGACGGTGAACCTGCGCTGCGTGGCGGCGGAGATCTGTGAGACGCCGGCGACGGTGACGATTNCTGCGGGACAGAGCCGGGCCTACATCAANGTGGGNGGCCTGGAGTTGGGCTCCACGCAGATCGAAGCTTCCGCTGCGGGGATGGATTCCATCTATATCAACGTGGAAACAGTGGCACCGACGTTGCGTCTGCAGTCAGTTCCGGCTTCGTTGAAAGCCGGGCAGAAAGCGAATTCCATCTATGTGTCTGCCGAAGTACCCGGGGCCTATTGGTCAACAAGCCAATATCCGTCAAATCCCCTGACCATCATCTTCACCAGTTCCGTTCCTTCCGTAGGCAACGTCACAGACACCGTGACCTGGAACGCCAACACTGGTAGTTCTACCTACGCCACCTTCACGGCCGTCGCCCCCGGTACCACCCAGATCACGGCCAGCTCGCCCGGGTTCACGCCTGCCACCAGTGCGTCGATCACGGTGAATCCATAAGAAGGAGACGACCATGCAACGCTCCCGATTTTTCCAACATGCCCGCTCCGTCCTGTCGGAGCCCGGCTGGCTCAACCCGCTGACAGTGCTGCAGCGGCGGTCCGTGGCGGCATTGGCCGTCGTCCTGGGCATGAGCACGGCCATTGCCGCCGACACGGCGCAACTGACCATTGCCGATGGCGTGATCGTCAAGTTCGGCCAGGGTGCAGGCATCAGCGTGCGCAGCGGCCTGCAAACGGGATCTTCCGTGGTGCTGACCAGCAGCCACGACGACGCACAACTGGGCCCGGTGCAGGCGCAGGGGCCACAGTCGCGGGCGCCACAGGCCGGTGACTGGCTGGGCGTGCTGGTGGCGCCTGAAGCCGCTCCCGCCAGCCTGAAGCTGGACGGCCTGGCCGTTCGCTATGCCGGAGGCACGGACGGCTTGCCCGGCCACATGGCAGGTGGTGCCGCTCTGGTACTGGCGGGTGCAGGCTACGGCTTCGAACGGCTGCAGTTCACGGACAACGCCGTGGGAATCCGGGTGGTCGGCAGCGGCAGTCCCCGCATCATGCGTTCGCGCATCGCTGGCAACGGCGTGGGATTGCTGGCAGAGCAGGGCGCCACGCCGGCCGTTGGTGAATCAGATATCTCGGGCAACAGCCAGTTCGGCATACGCAACACCAGCCCGGCCAGCATCGTCCAGGCCCAGGGCAACTGGTGGGGCCACGCCAGTGGTCCGCGAGATGCCGTGGGCAATCCGGCAGGGCAGGGCAATGCGGTCAGCACGGGCGTGGACTATGGCGCCTACTTGACGGCCGAGCCCGTACTGGCCTGCACCATCGTTCCCACGCAAGGCTATGCCACGCGCGTGCGTGCCGTGCAGTTGCGCCTTGACTGCCCGCAGGCCGCGCAGTTCCGCCTGCAGGAAAGCGATCAGTTCGACAGTGCTGCATGGCAGAGCATGACCGGCCATCCCATGCTGGCAAGCTACACGCTGTCCATGGGGGCGGGGGACAAGATGATCCATGTGCAGTTCCGCACGGCACAGGGCGGTATCAACCAGTTCTCGCTGGCACAACCCATTGCCTATGCACCTGAAGGTCCTTTGGTGCAGTTCGCCCAGCCAGCCGCTGGTGCCGTGCTGGAGCAGGACACGACCATCGCCATCAACGTGGCCGATCCTGAAGGCGTGCAGCAGGTGGAAATCCTGGTGGATGGCCAGCGCCTGGCCCTGCTGACCGAAGCACCTTTCCAGACCACCTGGGCGCTGGCTGCCGTGCGCAACGGCAACTACACCCTGCAGGCCAGGGCCACCAATGGCATAGGCCTGAGCAACACGGCAACGCGCCCCGTGCAGGTGCAGAAAAAGGGTGGTCAAGGTCCGGCCCTCACCGCCACCTTTGCAGGCGCGGCGCTCGCGCCCAATGCGACCATCTCCGCGCCGGGCGAATTGGCCGTGTCCGCGCAAAGCCCCATCGGCATTGCCAACGTCAAGGCCACCATCAACGGCCTGCAGATCTTCGAGCGCAGCGGTGGCAACACCAGCCCCTTCAACCACAGCCAGTTCATCGACTTTGCACAACTGCCCAATGGCGCGCATCGGTTCAGCATCACCGCCACCGACTCGGACGGCATTGCGGCCGTGCTGGACATACCGTTCACGCTCAGTCTCAGCGCACCACCTGCCCCGGTCATTGCGCAGCCCGTCAACAACGCACAGGTGTCCACGCCGCAACTGGCCGTCTCCGGCACGGCCATGGCGGGCTCGCAGGTGCAGCTGTATCTGGGCGGCCAGGCCGTGGGCAGCCCGATGGCCGTGCCAGCCAATGGCAGCTTCTCCGGCAGCCTGACCCTGCCAGCCGAAGGCGCGCACCGCATCGAAGCGACGGCCAGCAATGCGCGCGGCACCAGTACCAGGAGCGCGGCGGTTGCCGTGACGTATGCCATCGCGGCTCCGACGGTGAACTTCACCGTGCCGGGCCAGGATGCCACTGTTGTCGGCAGCACGGCCGTAGGTGCCGCCGCCTCGGCACCGGACGGTATTGCCAAGGTCGATTTCTTCGGCAATGGCAGCCTGATCGGCTCGGCCACGCAGGCTCCGTTCAGCGTGCAGTGGGACACGTCGGGCGTGGCCAACGGTGCCCTCACGCTCAGGGCCGTGGCCACCAGCAAGGCAGGCAAGACCGGCGAAGCCACGCGCTCCGTCACCGTGAACAACAAGCCGCCCGAGCCCGAGCAGCCCAAGACGCCCTATACGGGCACGGTCAGCTCCGTCAGCCCGGCGGTCTCGTACGGCGCGCAACGCGTCGTCATAGCCGGTGCCGCCGTGTCACGAGCTAGCGGACAGCCCATGCCCAACGCAGCATTGCGCATGGTGCTGGACATCTCGGGCTTCAAGCGGCGCATAGGCATCGCCACCGACGACAGCGGCCAGTACCGCTACGAATTCGTGCCCACGGCCAATGACAACGGCACCTACATCGTCTCCGTCATCCACCCGGAAGAAACCCTCACCACAGAGCAGGGGCGCTTCACCATCAACCGGCTGAGCTTCGACCTGGCCAGCTACCAGCTCACCGCGCCGCGCGGCTTTGCCGCCAGCATCACGGTCAACGCGCGTGCCAGCGCGGGCACGGGCGCCACCGGCGTGCGCTGGGCCGTGGTTCCGGCACAGCAGCCCAGCGGCAGCCTGCCGCCGGGCATCAGCGTGGAGCCGGGTGCGCCAGTCAATGTGGCCGCAGGCGCCTCGGTGCCCATGGTCATCCGCTTCACGGGCAGTGCATCGGCCGGGGAGACGGGCACCGTCGTGCTCACGGCCTACGCCAGCGAGACAGGGGATACGCCCAGGGGCAGCTTCACCATCCACTACCGGCTGGTGCAGGCCCTGCCCGAGCTGTTTGCCAATCCCACCTACATAGAAACCGGGGTACAGCAGGAAAAGACGGTCACCGAAAGCATCACCATCGGCAACCGTGGCCTGGTGGCAGCTCAAGACGTGAAGGTCCAGCTGGTGGACAAGGATGGCCGGGCCGCGCCTTCCTGGATCTTCCTGTCCAGCGCCAGCCACATCGGCGCCGTGGACGTGGGCGCCCAGGTGCCCATCCAGGTCACGGCCAGCCCGGGCAAGGACGTGGCCGACGGCATCTACAACTACCGACTGCAGATCACGGCCAGCAACCAGGGCACGGGCACCATACCCGTCTCGGTGGCCGTCACGCAACGCGGGCAGGGCGGGCTGAGCTTCCATGCCACCGACCTGTTCACAGAAACGCTGGACGCGGGCGGCAAGCCCATACCGGGCGTGGCCAACGTGCGCATACGCCTGCAAAACGATGCCGTGCTCACCTATCTGCGCACCCTCACTACGGACGCGCAGGGCAAGGCCGTGCTCACCGACCTGCCGCCCGGCACCTACACCTACCGCGCCAGCGGCCCGCGCCATGCCGACAGGTCGGGCCGCATCTTCGTGCGCCCGGGCGTCACCACCTCGGAGCGCGTGCACCTGCAGTACCAGACCATCAGCATCGACTTCAGCGTGACGGAAACCACCATCAAGGACGAGTACCAGATCACCCTGGAAGCCACCTTCCAGACCCAGGTACCGGCCCCCGTGGTGCTGCTGGAGCCCCTGTCCATCAGCCTGCCCGAGCTGCAGGTGGGCGAAGAATTCACGGGCGAGCTGACGCTGACCAACTACGGCCTGATCCAGGCCGACAAGGTCGTCTTCACACCGCCGCAGTCCGACGAGTACTACCGCTACGAATTCCTGGCGGACATCCCCAAGACCCTGGCCGCCAAGCAGCGCGTGGTCATTCCCTACCGCATCACGGCCGTCAAGCTACACCCGCGCAGCATGGGCTTCAGGCAGGCACGTTCGGCGGAGATGGGTGCCGTGCAGAGCATCGTGGTGAATGCGCGCAATGCGGGCAGCTGCTCGTCCTATGCGCAGTGGGCCACGGCGGAATGTGGCTGGGTCTGTGCCAACGGAGAGGAAGAAACGCGCACGGTTTCCTCCACATTCGGGCGGCTGGTCGGCGGGGCTTGTGGCGGTGGCTCTGGTGCAACTCCTCCTTGGCAGCCCGACACCAGATGCCAGGTGATCAATGGCCGTGAGTATTGCGGCCCAGGCTACCCGGGCTGGGGCGGGGCAGGCGGCGGTGCGCAAGGAACCCCGCTGCCGCTGGCCCCCGAATGCACGCCCACCTGCCGTGGCCAGTGCTGCGCAGGCGGTGGCGCGGGCCCCGGTGGAGGAGGCTCTGGCGGAGGCGGTTCGGGCGGCGGAGGCGCAGGAGGTGGGGGCGACTTCCGCTAATGCAAAAAGCATTCACCACACATCAGCCACGACCGGGCATCACCCGGCCGTCAGCCCAAGAGATGCATTCAACAAGGCAAACGATTCGCGAGACGAGAGGGGAAGAAATGAGAAACAGAAAACATGCTGTGCACGGTTGGCTGTGCGCAGTCCTGGCAGCAGCGAGCCTGCTGCCATCGATGGCCAATGCGCAGGACTACACCAGCCCCAGCGCCTTCACCCGCCCGGGCGATCCCGGCTACTCCCTCACCACACAGGCCAGCGAACCCCAGGTGCGCTGGATCAACGGCGAATACACGGAAACCCACATCGACTTGCGCGTACAGGTCCTGGGCGGCCCGCTGGACATCGCGCGCAGCTGGAGCCAGGGCCGCTGGTGGCTCAATCCCGCCTGGGCGCCTTTGAACTTCGAACTCGACCCCCTGGGCCGTGACGCCCGGCTCATCGAACGCGCAGGCGTCCTGTACGAGCGAAGCGGTCAGGCCGACCTCTACATCGCCAAGGGCAAGAACAACGCCCCCGTCTTCATCAAGCGGCTGCCCGAAGGCGGCAGTGTCCAGAACCCGCAAGCACAGTGGCGCTGGTACGACCGCCTGGGCAACAGCATCGACTACGACGCACAGGGCCGCATCCTGGGCTACGCCAACACCAACGGCATCAACGTGCGCTTTGCCTACGACAGCGCCACGCGGGCCCGCATCCTGGACCACCACGGCGGCACCGTCTACACGGCCACGCTGGCCAATGGCCTCATCACCCGCATCGAAGACCGGGCCGGGCGCAGCGTCAGCTACCAATGGAATGGGCAGTTGCTCACCCAGGCCACCGACGTCATGGGCCAGCGCTGGAGCTACACCTACGACGGCAACGGCCAGCTCACCAGCCGCACCGACCCCCTGGGCGCCCAGGTCACGGTCCAGTACAGCCAAAGCATCCCTGCCCCCGCACCGCTGCTGACCCTGGGCGCCGCCGGCAAGGTCCTGGACCCCACGGGCACCAGCGGCACCACCAGCAAACTCGCCAACCTATGGGGCGGTGGCCGTGTCGGCAAATTCGATGGACAGGGCTGCGCTTCCACCGGCAAGAACCAGTACCTGCGTGAGAAACGCCAATTCCTCGTCACCTATCTGGACTGCCGGGGCAACACCACCGTCTACCTCTACGACCGTGAAGGCAACGAGCTCGAAAAAACCTTCAACGGCAAACCCGCAGCCAAAACCCTGTGGGACGGCAACTACCAGACCCGCGCCATCAATGCGCGGGGCCTGACCACCACCACCAGCTACGACTACAACTACCAGCCGCTGCAAATCATTTACCCCGATGGCAGCCGGGACCAATACGAATATGAGCCTGTGCGCGGCCTCAGGACAAAGCACATCAACCAGGGCGGCATTACCAGCACCTGGACCCATGACGACAAAGGCCGCGTCACCAGCTGGACCGAAGCCCTGGGTCGGCCTGAACAGCGCACCACGCGCTACCAGTACGACAGCTACGGGCAACTGACCAGCCGCAGCGCCGGAGCAGGCGACGGCACGGCAGACGATGCCCGCACCACCACCTACCGCTACGACAACAACGGCAGCCTGATCGAGGCCACGGATCCGCTGGGCCATACCAGCAAGGCCAGCTATAACGCAGCAGGCCTGCCAACCACGCAAACCGACGCCCTGGGCAACACCACCACGCTGAGCTTTGATGCTGCAGGGCGGCTCACAAAGGCTACCAATGCACTGGACCAAGCGACCAGCCACCAATACGACGCCAGAGGACGGCGTACCCAGACCACTAGTGCGGCAGGCCGAACAAAGCAAACCCGCTATGACCCGCAAGGCCGGGTCATCGAAACCATTGCCCCCGGCGAAACGCAAGGTGCAGGCACGCGCCTGACCTACGACAGCACGGGTCTGCCCTTGAGCACCACCAGCCCCAGCGGCCTCACCACCCAGACCACCTACGACACGCGGGGCCGCATCGCCAGTAGCATTGATGCAGCAGGCAACACCATCGGCTACGAATATGGGAAAGACGGCAGTCCGTTGGCCGAGCTGCTCGTCGCCTCCCAGTACCCCACATACAAGGAAACCTACCAGTACGACCAGAACGGCCGACAGACCACCGTTACCCGGCATCTAGCGACTCCCTCGACGCCGGACCAAACCCGCGTCCAGCACCAGCAATACGACAGCCTGGGCCAGCGTGTCGCCACCATCGACCCCGCAGGCCGCACCACCATCTACGAATACGATGGACTGGGTCGCCTTGTCAAAACCACCGATCCGCTGGCTCAGGCCACGCAGCAGACCTGGAGCGCCCACGACCAACTCACCAGCTTGACCGACGCCAAGGGCAACACCCACCGCTTCGAATACGACAAGGCCGGCCGACTCATCAAGGAAACTCGGCCCATGGGCGGCACAATCCAATACAGCTATGACGCCGCAAGCCAACTCATTCAACGCACCGACGCAGGCGGCAACACCCGCAGCTACGCCTATGACAAGGCCGGCCGCATGGTGCAGGAAGAGCACCAGCTAGGCGGAAAGGAAACAGACCAGTACGTCACCTACCAATACGACGCCGACGGCCTGCTGACAGGCTACGAACAAAAGGACGGCCAGCAGAACCTGATCAGCAGCGCCACCTACGACAAGGACGCGCAGGGCCGAACCACCCAGAACAAGGTCACCTACGGCAAGATCGACAACTCGGGCAGCTTCAGCTTCACGGTGGGCCAAAGCTACAACGCGGAGGGCCAATTGGCAGGCCACAGCTACCCCGATGGCAGTGCAGGCCAATACCGCTACGACAAGGGTCGCCTGAGCCTGGTCACCCTGCCCGACCAGAGCCAGATCCGCTACGGAAACTACCAATGGCTCACGGCCACGCGCATCGAAACTCCGGGTGCGACCAAGACCGTCAGCCTCGATGCGCTGCAAAGGCCCATATCCATCGAAGTGAAGAACGCCGCCTCCGAACTGCTGGTCAGCCGCCACTACCAATATGACAAGGCTGGCAACATCACCCAAATCGAAAGTGACCTGGGGAAAACCGAGTATGGCTACGACAACCTGGACCGGCTGACCAAGGCCGCCCCAGACCAGCCGCTCAAGGACCTGGGCCTGCCCACGGAGCAATACCAGTACGACGCCGTGCACAACCGAGTGTTCAGTGGCCACCAGGTGGGGCAGTGGAGCTACAACGCGGACAACCAGCTCACCAGCTATCCCCGGCTCAGACCCTTCGACAAAGCAGCTCAGCCCATACAAACCCAGGTGGAGTACACGCCGCAGGGGCACACGGCCAGGGAAAGCAGTGACAAAGGCGAACGAACCTACAACTACAACGCCGCCGAGCGCTTGATCCGCTACTCCAGCGCGGAGGCAAGCCAAAGCACCCCCGGCATTGATGCCCAATATCGCTATGACCCGTTAGGACGACGCATCTTCAAAGAGGTGAGGGAGGGCCAAAACTACAAAATAACCTACTTTTTCTACAGCGACTCGGGACTGCTGGGCGAGGCCAACGAGCAAGGGCTGATGACAAGGGCGTATGCCTTCGATCCTAAAAAAAGCGAACAAGGGCTATGGAATACAGATCCCATCTGGCAGGCGGACGTCAGTGAAGCGCAGTTGACGAGCCAGAACACCAGCGTTCACTATCTGCACACGGATCATCTGGGAACGCCGGTGCTGGGGACCAGCAAAAAGGGAGCGGTCATTTGGAATGGTGTTGCGGATGCGTTTGGAACCACAGGGGCATTGCCGCAAAGTCAGGTGGAGATGAATTTGAGGTTTCCGGGGCAGTATTTTGATATGGAATCTGGATTAGTTAATAATCTCAATAGAGATTATTCAAATTTTATTGCCAGATATATGCAATCAGACCCAATTAAACTGATTGGCGGTATTAATTTTTATATTTATTCAGAAAATAATCCTATCATTTTCTTTGATGACCGTGGATTGAAGAGTAAGTCATGCCCTCTTATACTTAGATTGCTTGGGAAATGTGATGGTGCTGATGGATATGATAGTTGCGCTAATGATGCAGTTGATGAAGGTGGGAATTGCACAACATGCTACGCCTGTTGCGCTTTGAATGAGAAAACTTTAATTGGACTGTCGGAGTGTAAGTTGCATTGTATGAGAATAGTTAATCCTGGCGGAGGAACTTGCCCAGAAGATAAGGTCTCTTGTGGGAATAGGCATGAAAAGAATACTTAGTTTTTTTACAGTTGGGATTGTTTTTGCTTTGGGGTGCGGGGTAGGGTATCGCGTCCATAAAATAGAAAGCGAAAACATAGAGAAATTTTCTGCGATAAAAGAAATGAATTTCTCGCTGAAAAATGCGCGTACTCCGGATTGCTTGGGAGAAATAAGGGCTACAGAATATCTATTTAAGTTTTGCAGAGCGAATTTTTCTCACGAATTTATGATGGATAAAGATTATTTAAATTACAAGGATGGTATATACAGAAACGATTTGCGTTTTGCGGCTAAATACAGGATGGAAAATCCAATAGACGAAAGTTACTTCAAGAGCTGCAAAGGAGTTAGCCTAGAATACCGTGAGCTTATAATGAAATGTTGGGAAAGTATAAGTCACGAGTTAAATTGATTTAATTAAATATTTCAACACAAATGTATTTTAGTCATTTTTCAAGAAATTAAGAGAAATAAATAAAGCAAGAGTTCTTTTGTATTGATATTGCGAAAAATAATTGCATATTGCAAAAAGGATTGGATAGTCAGATTCAATAGTGAGGAAGACATCTTTAACAGTAAGAACCACTATGGAAGGTCTGCATAAATCACCTCATTACCTGATTGGCATCGACGTGAAGCACTGAGACGATACGCAGCATGAAGCAGCACGGCCTGGGCTTGGGACAAACAGTCAAGCGAATGTGGTGCCGGGAGTTCCTGGACTAGATGGACCGACCTTGTGAGCTACCAAGGTACTGGCAAACGGCTTAATGCCAAGCGAGACGTGACATGGCACATCGCCATGCGACCCGATAAACGCCGCCTGCTGGAGCCGGCCAAACCTCGAACAGATGAAAAAGGTGGCAGAGTGCCAGGCTGAATATGCTTCATGCATGGCAAGTTTCGGGGGAAATAAATGAAAAAATTATTAGTCGGCTCCGTTTTTATAATTGTCTTTTTGAGTGGGTTTGTATTTTGCTTATTTTTTCAATCAAAGCTAGTAAATTATGGGTTGCTGAAGAGGATATCAGAAGAGCGTTTTATTACGAATCGAAAGCTGTGGAAATGTATAATTCTGGGAATATTTCTGCTGCACGAGATAATATTGTGGCAGCCAGTGCTCTGGTTGATAATATTGTTAAACGGAATGAATGGGACTTGTTTGCGCTACTATTTATTATTGTTCTTCAGGAACCTGAGTCGAGAGAAGATTACAACAAATGTTTATTGAGCTATCTTGATAAGGTGAAGGAATATGGTAGAGAGAAATATGATTCGAAAGACTATTGTAGCGTTTTAGGGGAGGCGCTATTCGAGCACAGAAGTGGAGGGGAAAATTAGGACTTACGCAAAATCCGTATCAACGTGACCTGCCGATTTCTTCGGGCCAGTGATTTATGGGAGGAGAGCGTGCTTAGATGTACGGTCCCAGGAACATTCTTCAGCTGGGAGAAGAGAAAGCACTATGGCAATCCGCCTGCATGGCAGTGCCCGCACAACGCCGCGTATCCGTGCAGAACTCCAGCTAGCGACCGGCTCGCATCTGTCCTTGGCCAAGCTCTACGGCATTAAGAGTGGCTAACACCACTCCGTCACAGGCCCCCGCAGAGCAGTTATGCTCGCTGCCCTCATGGCACGACGACGCGTGAGCAAAGAACTGTGGCGACAGCTACAGCCCCTGATCCCAGCCTTCGTGCCTTCGTGCCTTCGGCCAAAGGCGGTGCGCGCAAACTCGCAGTCAGCGATGAGGCCGCCCTCAACGGCATCTTGTTCGTGTTGCAAACAGGCATTCCGTGGAAAGACCTTCCCCAATCCCTTGGGTACGGCAGCGGCATGACTTGCTGGCGGCGCCTGCGCGACTGGAACGCCGCTGGTGTCTGGGAGCAGTTGCACCATGACTTCCTGGGACCGTACATCTAAGAGACGGGGACTCATTACCATGCAGGATGCGCGGGAGAAATTGAAGGCTTACAGCATGACTATAACCATCATCGCCCGCGCGGTTTGCTTGGCCACCTGACCCTAAGCGAATTCGTCAAAGAGAGATTAGATCAACAGCTGGAAAGTCGCTCAACTCCAGTTTTGAAGCGACCGGGTATGTGGAAAATGCCAGCGATAAATCTCATCGCGGAAAATCCGACGCCCGAGTGGGAGGGGTGAAGCCGCCGATGTAGCGAGCCACTCCCTTCGTGATGCGCAATTCATCCACATTGGCGTTTAGGTACGAATCACCATACCCAAGACTTTGGCCAAACTGTGTAATGAGGGCTGAGTTGTTCAAATTACGTGAAAGTGTCACTCGGTTCATCTCTACTCCATTGCGGTAGCCGTAGAGTTGATTGCCCAGGCGTGACACTGCAAAGTGGGCCCATTGATTCTGTGCCACATCATGCAGCCCCATGCTAAACCAGGCGTTGCCTGCCGTTGGGCTGGCATATTGAAAACCAATTTCTGCATCGTTGTTGATGATGCTGTAGTCATGATCGACTCCGCTGGTTCTTTTGGAAAGCACCGTCCCGTACAGCGACGTTCCACTCCAGGCTCGCAAATACAGCCAAAACTCAATGGTGAAGTCTGAACTGGAGAGATTCATGTCTTCCGAATATGGAACATGCAACATCGATCCGCTGCCATTAAAGCGCACGCTCGCAGTGCCTACTTTTTTCACATCCCCCCTCGTGAGCACCGTACCGTTTCTGGATACATTTTTTCCCGTCTCTTCGAAAAAGGTGGTTCCAGAATTCTCTCCGTCAAAATGCATCAGCAGTACGACTGCACCAACCCCCATTTCGACGTCAAATGACTCCAATACATTGCTGTCGGGATCAAAAGCCTGAACCGCGAACTTGTAGTACCCATTGGCAGCGGTACTCACACCGCTGATGAGGCCTTGCGCATTCAGCGTCAGCCCTTCCGGCAGTGTTCCTGCAGCAAGCATCCAGACAACAGATGAGGATGAAGACGAAACGACTTGGCCGGAAAGCTGGCTGAAATAGCTCTCTCCCCGTGCCGCAGAAACCAGAAGGCGCTTATCCGTTGACACGGATACTGTCGTCTCGCCACGCACGACGAGGTTTGCGAGTACAGAGGAAAAGTCCTCGGCCTGAGCAGTCAAGCGGGTCGCACCTGCAGCCAGACCGGTCACATCAAAACTCGCACATTGCTGTCCAGCCTGCACGACAACCGATGCAGAGACATTCAGTATTGAAGGATTTACCACTGTCAGCTGAACGGGCACATCGCGAGCTTCCGGATCCGGCAGACACACAGTCATGGAATTGCGAATGCCTTGATTCAGCACAGCACCCGAAGGCGCCAAACTTAGCAAAGGCATATCTCGCACTTCAATCTGAGCCTCCGCAATGCCCAGACTGGCATGACTGACGGTGATCTTTGCGATGCCAAGATTGTTGGCTTGAACTTTGAAATCAGCGCTACGTTGCCCCTCTGGAATGAAGATGCTGGTGCTTGTTGAGGCAACTGAAGGATTGCTGCTGCCTGCGTCTAGAGTCATGCCGCCAGAAGGCGCCGCTGTATCGATTGATATCTGAAGAGAGCTTTCAGTACCAGGATTGAGTTTGAGGCTGGTGGGCTTAATGGTAAGAGCCTCTTGACCAACATGAATCAAGCCCTGTTGTACGAGGTAGGGAATACCCAGCAAACCCCAAGTTATTGAATTTCGGATATGGCCATTTGGCACAACGATCGCATTCAGAAGATTTCCGTAAGCCGAGTTGCCGTTTCCCACGGGAGAAGACTCCAGATCCATTATCACTGCAGGCGCGTTGTGATGATGAATGATCGTATTGGATATTTGTGGGGACGACGCCTCGATGGCGATACCCGCACCATATTCGAAATGTACATAGACCAACCGTGTCAGCGAATTGTCGGTGCCAGCAGTAAAACGCCATGTCCCCCAATCCCCTGCAGCGGGAGTGCTTTCGGCGGAGGTAATCACGATCGGTTTGGTTGAGGTGCCAACAGCGTTGAAAGCACCTTTTTGAAGAGTAAAGCTGGCATTCCGTGCCATGCGAATCGTCACGCCGGGCTCGACGCTCATGGTTGCGTCATTGCCCAGCACGACGGCGCCTTGGAATGTATAAGGCGACTGTGCGGCGCGCAGTGTGATATTGCTTTCAATGCGGCCAGTGATTTCTGTGAGGCTTTGGGCTATAGATTGACTGCTGCTCGCCAGCATTGCGAGCAGTAAAAGAAATTTAGCGCCAGCTTGACGGGCTATGCGCTTCACTTTGAACAATTCACTCACCGCACGACCTCTGTGTGTTGAACCAACCGGAACGCGAGTATGGATGAAGTACAGTCCGCATACCCATTCTTGGTATTTGTTGGTTGTCGTTTTTTTGCAATATGCGGGCCATGGCTTTTGCGTTCCGCCGGAATCGGCTGGGCCGGACTTCTTGAAGAGTGAAATTGACGGCCGTGACCCTTCATCGGGAATACCTGCGTCTGCGAGCGGCGGTGATCAGCGAACCAGATGCTCACGCAGCAGCCTGTTCATGTCCGCAAAAATAGGATTGGTCTGACCGTCATGCCTTTTCGCGGGCAGAGTCTGGAGGGCTTGTGAAGGAAGCCGATCCAGGGCCGATTCAAAGGCTCCTTGCCTGCGACTCGCAACAGACGCCGCAAGGGTTATGAACGATCAATTCCATCTGGCTGGCGCGATGCAAGCGCTGCACTGTTGAAGGGCGTTTGCGCGCCTGCCGGTAAGCCCGCCATCCCATGACCCATACGCCAGAGCGGGTAGACGGTCCGCCCTGATGCTGCGCCCAAGGGCGCCAAAGCCGCGCTCCCCACACAGCTACAGTACAAACCCTAGAATCCCCGGACGACTGCGCCACGCCGCGTTCGCTGTTGCGCCGGCCCACAAGCCGGCCCCAAGAGAGAGCCAAGTCCTCCGATCCCGAAGTCTTGCAGAACGATCTGCCGCCGCACGCCCATCCGTTGCCGTGGCATCCACCGCGCCGTCCTGCTGTTCGATCCCTGGAAAAAAACCATGACTACGCTTGACCAAGCGCAGCCGGGCATGGCCCCTGCTGTTGCGACCGCACGTCCTCTCAACCGACAGGACTACAAGACCCTGGGCCTGTCGGCCCTGGGCGGCACCCTGGAGTTCTACGACTTCGTCGTTTTCGTTTTCTTCGCCAATGTCATCGGCAAGCTGTTCTTCCCGGCCGAGATGCCGGACTGGCTGCGCCAGCTGCAGACGCTGGGCATTTTTGCGGCGGGCTACCTGGCCCGGCCCATCGGCGGCATTCTGATTGCGCACTTTGGCGACATCCTGGGCCGCAAGAAGATGTTCACGCTGTCCATCTTCCTGATGGCCGTGCCCACGCTGGTGATCGGCCTGCTGCCCACCTATGCCTCCATCGGCATTGCCGCGCCGATTTTGCTGCTGGCCATGCGCGTGCTGCAGGGCGCGGCCATTGGTGGCGAGATGCCGGGCGCCTGGGTCTTCGTGGCCGAGCATGCGCCGGCGCGCCACTATGGCTTTGCCATCGGCTCGCTGACTTCGGGCATCACGGGCGGCATTTTCCTGGGCTCCATCATCGGTGTCTGGCTCAACAGCACCTACAGCGCCGAGGAGATCCACGACTGGGCCTGGCGCATGCCCTTCATCCTGGGCGGCGTGTTCGGCCTGGTGTCGGTCTATCTGCGCAAGTTCCTGCATGAGACACCCATCTTCCAGGAGCTGATGGCGCGCAAGCAGGCCGACCGCGAACTGCCGCTCAAGACCATCGTGCGCGACCACCGCCAGGCCTGCGTGCTGGTGGCGCTGATGACCTGGGTGCTGTCCACGGCCATCGTGGTGGTGGTGCTGTTCACGCCGGCCTATCTGCAGAAGGTCTTCCACATCGACGCGGCCCTGGCCATGAAGGCCAATGCCGTGGCCACGGTGACGCTGACGCTGGGCTGTGTGTTCTGGGGCTGGCTGTCCGACCGGATGGGCACGCGTGTGGCCATGGTCACGGGCTGGCTGGGCATGACGGTGACGGCCTATGCGTTCTATCTGAACCTGCCGGGCACGGCGTCCTCGCTGGTGTGGAGCTACGCGCTGGTGGGCTTTTTCGTGGGCAGCATTGCGCTGCTGCCGGTGGTGGGCGTGCGCGCCTTCCCGGCCGAGGTGCGTTTCACGGGCCTGTCCTTTGCCTACAACATGGCCTATGCGGTGTTCGGCGGCATGACGCCCATGCTGGTGTCCGTGTGGCAGCAGGTGGATGTGATGGCGCCTGCACACTATGTGGCGGCCATGGGCATCCTGGGCGCGGCCATCGGCTTCTGGCCCCTGGCCTGCCGTGGTTGGCAACCCAGGCGCGGCTGAGCTTGGCCGTGGAATGAAGGGCAGCATGGCTGCCCTTTTTCCTGGGCGCCGCATGGATCGCTGACAATCCTTTCATGAGCACCACGCGACAAGAACTCCTGGCCCACTTCGACGGTTTGCTGCAGCCCGAGCGCTTCAAGGACTATGGTCCCAACGGCCTGCAGGTGGAGGGGCGCGGCGAGATCCGCCGCATCGTCAGCGGGGTGACGGCCAGCCGCGCGCTGATCGAGGCGGCCATCGAGGCGCAGGCCGATGCCATCTTCGTGCACCACGGCCTGTTCTGGCGCGGCATGGATGGCCGCATCACTGGCTGGCTCAAGGAGCGCATCCGCCTGCTGCTGGCCCACGACATCAATCTCTTTGCCTACCATCTGCCGCTGGATGCCCATCCGCAATGGGGCAACAACGCGCAGTTGGGCGTGCAGCTGGGGCTTGAGGGCCAGGCAACGTTCGGCGAGCAGAACCTGGGCTGGATGGCGGCAGCGGATTTTGCCGATGCGGCTGCGTTGGGCAGGCATGTGGAGCAGGCTCTGGGGCGCACGCCTGTCTGCGTGGGGGGAGAGCGCCTGCGCCCCAATCACCCCATTCGCCGCATTGCCTGGTGCACGGGCGGCGCGCAAGGTTTCTTCGAGGCCGCGATTGCCGCTGGGGCCGATGCCTTCATCACGGGCGAGATTTCCGAGCCGCAGGCGCACCTGGCGCGCGAGACGGGCGTGGCCTTCCTGGCGGCAGGCCACCATGCCACGGAGCGCTACGGCGCGCCGGCCCTGGCGGGCCAGGTGGCATTGGAGCTGGGGCTGGAGCACTGTTTCATCGAGATCGACAATCCGGCCTGATGCTGGCCTGTTAGTGGCCCACTATTGGCCCGCCCAGGGGGCGAGGCCTTTTGCTGCAAGCGCGGCGCGAATGCCCGGCTTGCCTGATCCGGATACTGAAAATGCCTGATTCCACACAGTCCACGGCCTTGATGGCCATCACCCAGGGCGACTCTGCCGGGGTGGGGCCCGAGACCATTGCCAAGGCGTTCATGGACGCGCCCGAGCAGATGCGCGGCTGCTTCGTCGTCGGCGAGTTGCAGACGCTGCGCCGGGCAGCCGCCGTGGCGGCGCGTGCGCGCGATGGCGACAACGCCATTCCCATGCCCGTGGCCGTCATCGAGTCGGCCGAGCAACTGTGGCAGGTGCCGCCCCATTGCGTCCCTTTGCTGGAGCTGCCCGGGCTGCCCGGTCCTGCGCCCTGGGGGCAGGTGAGCGCCAGCGCCGGTGACGCGGCCGCGCGCTGCGTGGTCTGGGCTGCGCGGGCTGCCTTGCGCGGCGAGATCGCGGCTCTGGTGACGGCGCCGCTGCACAAGGAGGCGCTGCATGCCGCAGGCGTGGACTTCCCCGGCCACACGGAATTGCTGCAATTCGAGGCGGCCCGACACGCGGGCGTGGAGCTGTCGCACATGCCGGTGCGCATGATGCTGGCCAACGATGAGCTGCGCACGGTGCTGGTCAGCATCCATACCTCGCTGCGCAAGGCGATCGATGCGGTAACGAAGGACAACCTGCTGCAGACCTTGCGCATCACGCATGAGGCCCTGTCTCGCAGCCTGGGCCGCCCGCCGCGGATCGGTGTGGCAGGGCTGAACCCGCATGCGGGCGAGGGCGGCCTGTTCGGCAGCGAGGAGGTGGAGATCATTGCCCCGGCCATCGCCCAGGCGCGCGCCGAGGGCCTGGACGCCCACGGACCTTTTGCGCCCGATACGGTGTTCATGCGCGCCCGCAATGCTCCTGGCCATCCCGGCGAGTTCGACGCGGTGCTGGCCATGTACCACGACCAGGGACTGATTCCCGTGAAGTACCTGGGCGTGGAAAAAGGCGTGAATGTCACATTGGGGCTGCCGCTGGTACGCACCAGTCCGGACCACGGCACGGCTTTCGATATTGCGGGGAAGGGTGTTGCAGAGGCCGGAAGCCTGATTGAGGCCGTGCGAATGGCGCGCAAATTGGCGGCTTGAATGGCTAGCCCAAGCATCGGGAATCTGCAGTAATGGAAAACGCCCGTGGCAACCATGCCACGGGCGTTTTGATTTGCGTCAAAACACGGATTTCAGCGCTTGAGGCTGTCGCGAATCTCGCGCAGCAGCACGATGTCTTCGGGGGTGACGGGCGCGGGAGCGGGGGCTGCCGGTGCCTCGCGGCGCAGGCGGTTGATCTGCTTGACCATCATGAAAATGATGAAGGCCAGGATGATGAAGTTCACTGCCACCGTGATGAAGTTTCCATAGGCAAATACGGGGATGCCGGCCTTCTTGAGCGCATCGAGCGTCATCGCCGTTCCGGGGGGTACGCTGCCCAGCACGACGAACAGATTGGAGAAGTCCAGCTTGCCGAAAACCAGGCCCACGACCGGCATGATCAGGTCGTTTACCACGGAATCAACGATTTTGCCAAACGCTCCACCAATGATGACGCCCACGGCGAGATCTACCACGTTTCCCTTAACTGCGAACTCACGAAATTCCTGCATCATGCCCATGGCTGGCTCCATCTGGAAAGAGTTTGAGATAGCGCAGTATTGCGCGGCTTTGGAGCCTGTCAACGGCACAAGCAGCATGGAATAACCATACTCGCCCCGCTACAATTTATTGTTGACCCCAACTCAAGCGACGTAGTTCGAGGAACCCCATGAGTGACACTCCAATCGACTCCAGCAAGCGGACGTGGATCATCACGTCGGCGTGCGCTGGTGCGGTGGGCGGCGTGGCGACAGCCGTCCCGTTCGTGAGCACCTTCCAGCCATCCGAGAAGGCCAAAGCCGCCGGGGCTGCAGTGGAGGTCGATATCTCCGCCCTCAAGGACGGCGAGAAGCTCACGGTCGAGTGGCGCGGCAAGCCCGTCTGGATCATCAAGCGCACGCCTGACCAGATCAAGGAGCTGCCCGAACTGGACAGCCAGTTGGCCGATCCCCAATCCAAGCGCCACCCTGAAGAGTTCACGCCGCCCTATGCGATGAACGAGGCCCGCTCGATCAAGCCCGAAGTGCTGGTCGTCGTCGGCATCTGCACGCATCTGGGCTGCTCGCCTTCCGACAAGTTCCAGCCGGGCGCCCAGCCCTCGCTGCCCAGCGACTGGAAGGGCGGCTTCCTGTGCCCCTGCCATGGCTCGACCTTCGACATGGCTGGCCGTGTCTTCAAGAACAAGCCGGCTCCCGACAACCTGCAGGTGCCGCCGCACATGTACCTGTCGGAGACCAAGCTCCTCATTGGTGAAGACAAGGCTTGAGGGAGACAAGAACAATGGCCCACGAATTCAAGGACATCGATCCGAATGCGCCCGCCGGCGCCAAGCTCACGAACTGGTTCGAGAACCGTTTTCCCACGGCTTTCGACGCCTATCGCGTGCACATGTCGGAGTACTACGCTCCGAAGAATTTCAACTTCTGGTACATCTTCGGCTCGCTGGCGCTGCTGGTGCTGGTGATCCAGATCGTCACCGGCATCTTCCTGGTGATGCACTACAAGCCGGACGCCGAGAAGGCGTTCGCCTCGGTCGAGTACATCATGCGCGATGTGCCCTGGGGCTGGCTGATCCGCTACATGCACTCCACGGGCGCGTCGGCCTTCTTCGTCGTGGTCTATCTGCACATGTTCCGCGGCCTTCTGTACGGTTCGTACCGCAAGCCGCGTGAACTGGTCTGGATCTTCGGCTGCGCCATCTTCCTGGTGCTGATGGCCGAGGCCTTCATGGGCTACCTGCTGCCCTGGGGCCAGATGTCGTACTGGGGCGCCCAGGTGATCGTGAACCTGTTCTCGGCGATCCCCTTCATCGGCCCTGACCTGGCGCTGCTGATCCGTGGCGACTACGTGGTGGGCGATGCCACGCTCAACCGCTTCTTCAGCTTCCACGTGATCGCCGTGCCCCTGGTGCTGCTGGGCCTGGTCGTGGCCCACTTGCTGGCGCTGCACGATGTGGGCTCCAACAACCCGGATGGCATCGAGATCAAGGGCCCCAACGCGCCCAAGGACGCCAAGGGCCATCCGCTGGACGGCATTCCCTTCCATCCCTACTACACGGTGCACGACATCTTCGGCGTGACGGTGTTCCTGTTCCTGTTCTCGGCCGTGGTGTTCTTCGCGCCCGAGTTCGGCGGCTACTTCCTGGAGTACAACAACTTCATCCCGGCCGATCCGCTGAAGACGCCTTCGCACATTGCGCCGGTCTGGTACTTCACGCCGTTCTACTCGATGCTGCGTGCCATCACCAGCGAGATGATGTACGTGCTCATCGCCTGCGTGGTGCTGGGTGCGGGCTTTGGCGTGCTCAAGTCGCGCCTGCCGGCCGCCGTCAAGGGCGTGGTCGCCATCGTGGCCCTGGGTGTCATCGCCATGATGCTGTCCATCGATGCCAAGTTCTGGGGTGTGGTGGTGATGGGCGGTGCCGTGATCATCCTGTTCGCGCTGCCCTGGCTCGATTGCAGCCCGGTCAAGTCCATCCGCTACCGCCCGAGCTGGCACAAGTATCTCTATGGCATCTTCGTGATCAACTTCGTGATCCTGGCCTATCTCGGCGTGCAGCCGCCTTCGCCCATCGGCGAGCGCGTGTCCCAGGTCGGAACGCTGTTCTATTTCGGCTTCTTCCTGCTGATGCCCTGGTGGAGCCGTCTGGGCAAGACAAAACCCGTTCCCGATCGTGTGACGTTCAAGCCGCACTGAAGCTGGAGAGAACAACAATGAAGAAACTGATTCTCACGTTGATCGCGGCCCTGGGCATCGTGACCGGTGCACAGGCTGCCGAAGGCGGCATCGCCTGGGACAAGGCCCCGGGCAAGACGAATGACACGGCATCGCTGCAAAACGGCGCCAAGCTGTTCGTCAACTACTGCCTGAGCTGCCACTCGGCCGCATTCATGCGCTTCAACCGGCTGCAGGACATCGGGCTGACCGAGCAGGAAATCAAGGACAACCTGCTTTTCACCACCGACAAGGTCGGCGAGACCATGAAGGCGGCCATCAACCCCAAGGAAGCCAAGGAGTGGTTCGGCGCCAATCCTCCGGATCTGACGGTGATCGCACGTTCGCGTGCCGGGCACAACGGCACGGGCGCCGACTACCTCTACACCTTCCTGCGCACCTTCTACCGCGACGACACCAAGGCCACGGGCTGGAACAATCTGGCCTTCCCCAGCGTGGGCATGCCCCATGCGCTGTGGCAACTGCAGGGCGAGCGCCGCGCCATCTTCGAAGAAGCCGAGGAGCACGGTGTGAAGACCCAGGTTTTCAAGGGGTGGGAGCAGGTCTCTCCTGGCAGCATGAGCGCAGTGCAGTACGATCAGGCAGTTGGCGATCTGGTGAACTACCTGCAATGGATGGGTGAGCCGGCACAGAACAGCCGCACCCGCATTGGCGTGGGTGTGCTGCTTTTCCTGGCGGTCTTCATCTTCATCGCATGGCGCCTCAACGCCGCGTTCTGGAAAGACGTCAAATAAAACCGTGACTGCAGAAGGCCGTGCAAGCAATTGCTGCGGCTGAACTGTGTGCAGAGTGGGCGCCGCGAGCGACCCACTCTTTTTGATTTTTAGGAGCCTCCACCATGATGGTGCTTTATTCGGGAACGACCTGCCCCTTTTCACACCGTTGCCGCTTCGTCCTGTTCGAAAAAGGCATGGACTTCGAGATCCGCGATGTGGACCTGTTCAGCAAGCCTGAAGACATCAGCGTGATGAATCCGTACGGCCAGGTGCCCATCCTGGTCGAGCGCGACCTGATCCTGTACGAATCGAACATCATCAACGAGTACATCGACGAGCGCTTCCCGCACCCCCAACTGATGCCCGGCGACCCGGTGGACCGCGCCCGCGTGCGCCTGTTCCTGCTGAATTTCGAAAAGGAACTGTTCGTCCACGTGAGCACGCTCGAGGAGCGCAACGTCAAGGGCAACGAAAAGGCCATCGAGAAGGCCCGCGCCCACATCCGCGACCGCCTGACGCAGCTGGCTCCCGTGTTCCTCAAGAACAAGTACATGCTGGGCGAGAACTTCTCCATGCTGGACGTGGCCATCGCCCCGCTGCTGTGGCGCCTGGACTACTACGGCATCGAGGTGTCCAAGAACGCCGCCCCGCTGCTCAAGTACGCCGAGCGCATCTTCTCGCGCCCTGCCTACATCGAAGCGCTGACGCCTTCCGAGAAGGTGATGCGCAAGTAATTCGCATCGGTTGACGACTGATTGCGCGGGCAGGGAAGGCGGTCAACCGGTCGCCATCCTGCCCGTTTTCGTGTTCCGACCACTCAGACCACTCATTTCCTGGGATCGTCATGACTGCCCCCGAAGCAACTTCCACCCGCCCCTACCTGATCCGGGCACTGTACGAGTGGTGCACCGACAACGGCTTCACGCCCCACATCGCCGTGCGTGTGGACCGCAATGTGCAGGTGCCGCGCGAGTTTGTGCGCGACGGCGAGATCGTGCTCAACGTCAGCTACGACGCCACCAGCGGCCTGCAGATGGGCAATGACTTCATCAGCTTCACGGCCCGCTTTGGCGGCAAGCCCCGCGAAATCATGGTGCCCGTGGAGCAGGTGATGGCCATCTACGCACGCGAGACCGGGCAAGGCATGGCTTTCCCGGCGCCGGAGCCCGAGGCCGAAGCCGACAACGATGTTTCGCCCGGGCAGGCATTCGATGAGCCTGTGCCACAGGACGCCGCCGCTGAGGTGCCGGCCGAGCCTGCATCCGACGAGCGCGTGGTGCAGCTGGTGAGCATCCACAGCGAAGGTGATGACGAAGAGCCACCGCGCACGCCGCCGCCTTCGGGCACGCGGCCTTCGCTGAAGCTGGTCAAGTAGGTTTTTCGCATCGGCGCGCATGCCGTTGCTCCCGCAAGCGTGCTTGGCCCCATCGGGAAAGTCTGAGGCAGCATTTTTCTGCGCTAGAATGCGTGCTTCGCCGGTTTAGCTCAGTTGGTAGAGCACCCGCCTTGTAAGCGGTAGGTCGTCAGTTCGAATCCGACAACCGGCACCAGAAGGTCTCCTCAGGAGGCCTTTTTTCATTTCCGTGCCCCGATTCCGGCAGCCGCTCTTCAGTGGCCGGTCAGGCCTGGACCTTGAGGCGGATCTCGGCCACATCCCAGCCCTTGGTGCGCAAGTGGGCGGCCATGGCCGGCAGCAGCTGGCGTATCTTGGCCGCTGCCGCGTTGTTGCGCACCAGCAGGCACCAGGTGCTGCCCTCGATGGGGCCTGCCTGCAGGCTGTCGCGCAGCAGCGGCGGCACCAGGGGCAGGATGGCCGTCAGGCGATTGCTGGAGTCGCGTGTGAGCTGGGCGAGCCGGGCCAGTGTCGGCGAGTTCTCGACAGCGTGCAGGGCGGTGACGGCGTGGTTGCGGCGTGTGAAGGTCATGGGCTTGAAGGCTGGTCAGGCAGCGTAGGCATGCGCCAGCCGGGACCCTCGTTATAGCAGCATCTGCAGGGCGGCGCGGGTCCGGGAATTCGGGTTCAGGGCTCTGCGGCCGCATGCGTCGGCCTGCCTGGAAGAGGGTTGGACAGAGACAGTTAGAATCAATTGTTCGGTTCTCGCTTCAGCCCGGCCGCATGTGTTCTCCAGCAGGGTACTTGCAGGCAGGTGGAGCGGCCCCATCTGAAATCCAACAATCTAGGGATTCCAGGCACACCGCAGTCCGCTTCAGTGGGTGGCGGTGTGTCTTTTTCGCATGGCCACCAACTTCCTCACCAAACTATTCGGCAGCCGAAACGATCGGCTTCTCAAGCAATACCGCAAGACGGTCGTTCGCATCAATGCGATGGAGCCCGACTACGAGAAGCTCAGCGACGAGGATCTGCGCGCAAAGACGCAGGAATTCAAGGAGCGTGTGGCCAAGGGAGAGTCGCTGGACGACCTGCTGCCCGAAGCCTTCGCCGTGGTGCGCGAAGGGTCCAAGCGTGTCATGAAGATGCGCCACTTCGACGTCCAGTTGCTGGGCGGCATGGCACTGCACTACGGCAAGATCGCGGAAATGCGCACCGGCGAAGGCAAGACGCTGACCGCCACGCTGCCGGTCTACCTGAACGCACTGTCGGGCAATGGCGTGCACGTGGTGACGGTGAACGACTATCTGGCCAACCGCGATGCCACCTGGATGGCCAAGCTGTACAACTTCCTCGGCCTGTCGGTGGGCATCAACCTGCCCAACATGCCGCGCGAGGAAAAGCAGGCCGCCTACAACAGCGACATCACCTACGGTACGAACAACGAATACGGCTTCGACTACCTGCGCGACAACATGGTCTACGAGTCGGGCGACCGCGTTCAGCGCGTGCTCAACTACGCCATCGTCGACGAGGTGGACTCCATCCTGATCGATGAGGCCCGCACGCCGCTGATCATCAGCGGTCAGGCCGAGGACCACACGGCCATGTACGTGGCCATGAACAAGATCGTGCCCAACCTGGTGCGCCAGGAAGGCGAGGCCGATCCCCGCACGGGCGAAGGCGTGACCAAGCCCGGCGACTTCACGGTGGACGAAAAGAGCCACCAGGTATTCCTGACCGACCAGGGCTACGAAGCCGCCGAGCGCCTGCTGGGCCATGCCGGCATGATTGCCGAGGGCGCCTCGCTCTACGACCCGGCCAACATCACCCTGGTCCACCATCTGTATGCGGCGCTGCGCGCCAACAATCTCTACCACCGTGACCAGCACTACGTGGTGCAGAACGGTGAGATCGTCATCGTCGACGAATTCACGGGCCGCCTGATGGCGGGCCGGCGCTGGAGCGATGGCCTGCACCAGGCTGTCGAGGCCAAGGAAGGCGTGACCATCCAGGCCGAGAACCAGACCATGGCCTCGATCACCTTCCAGAACTACTTCCGTCTCTACGGCAAGCTGGCGGGCATGACGGGTACGGCCGATACCGAAGCCTACGAATTCCAGGAAATCTACGGCCTCGAAACCGTGGTGATTCCGCCCAACCGTCCCAGCAAGCGCGACGACCAGCTCGACCGCGTCTACAAGACCACGCGCGAGAAGTACGAGGCGGCGATCCGCGACATCCGCGAATGCCATGAGCGCGGCCAGCCCGTGCTGGCGGGTACGACCTCGATCGAGAACTCGGAAATCATCGACGAGCTGCTCAACAAGGAAAACCTGCCCCACCAGGTGCTCAACGCCAAGCAGCACGAGCGCGAGGCCGACATCGTGGCCCAGGCCGGCCGTCCCGGCATGATCACCATCGCCACCAACATGGCCGGTCGTGGTACCGACATCGTGCTGGGCGGCAACATCGAAAAGCAGGTTGCGGCTGTCGAGGCCGATGAATCCCTGTCCGAAGCCGAACGCCAGCAGCGCATCGAACAGATGCGCGCTGACTGGAAGATCGAGCACGACAAGGTCTCGGCCCTGGGTGGCCTGCGCATCATCGCCACGGAGCGCCACGAATCTCGCCGTATCGACAACCAGCTGCGTGGCCGTTCGGGCCGCCAGGGCGACCCCGGCTCCTCGCGCTTTTACCTGAGCCTGGACGATGCGCTGATGCGCATCTTCGCGGGCGACCGTGTGCGCGCCATCATGGACCGCCTGAAGATGCCCGATGGCGAAGCCATCGAAGCCGGCATCGTGACCCGCTCCATCGAAGGCGCTCAGCGCAAGGTCGAGGCCCGCAACTTCGACATCCGCAAGCAGCTGCTCGAATACGACGACGTGTCCAACGACCAGCGCAAGGTGATCTACCAGCAGCGCAACGAGATCCTCGACGCCTCGGACCTGCACGAGATGATCACGGTGATGCGCGATGACGTGGTGTCCGACCTGGTGCGCCAGTACGTGCCCGCCGAGTCCATGGAAGAGCAATGGGACCTGGCCGGCCTGGAAAAGGCGCTGGAAAGCGAATGGCGCATCCAGCTGCCGCTGCAATCGCAAGTGCAGTCCGCGCATGCCATCACCGACGAGGAGATCCTCGAGAAGGTGCTGCAGGCTGCCCGTGAAGTGTTCGAGGCCAAGGTCGAGCTGATCGGACGCGAGAACTTCACTCAATTCCAGCGCGCCGTGCTGCTGCAAAGCTTTGATACCAACTGGCGTGACCACCTGTCCGCGCTGGACTATCTGCGCCAGGGCATCCACCTGCGTGGCTATGCCCAGAAGCAGCCCAAGCAGGAATACAAGCGCGAGGCTTTCGAGCTGTTCCGCCAGCTCATCGACCAGGTCAAGACCGAAGTCACGCGCGTGCTGATGACCGTGCAGGTGCAGTCGCGCGAACAGGTGGAGCAGGCCACCGAGGCCATGGAGCAGCGCAGCGCCCACAGCCTGGAGCACATGACCTATGGCGCTCCCTCGGATGGCGACATCGGTGGCTCCGTCGAAGACGAGCCGCTGGAGTTGCCCGAAGGCGCTCGCGTGGGCCGCAATGATCCCTGCCCCTGCGGCAGCGGCAAGAAGTACAAGCAGTGCCACGGCAAGCTGTCGTGATGCGGCCGGCGTCGTAAGACGCCGCAAGACACGGAAAACGGCACGGATGCACTCCGTGCCGTTTTCTTTTTTAAGGTCGATGAAATACGTGCCGCCCCGGTTTGTTCCGATAATGGAGCGCGTTTTTCTTTCACTGTAGGAAGCCCCTCAATGCCTGTGAATCTCTCCGCTCCCGTGCACGCCGACCTGTTGGCGATCGACGGCGTTCGCATCGGCGTCACCGAAGCCGGTGTGCGCAAGGCCAACCGCAAGGACCTGTCCGTGTTCCTGCTCGACGAGGGCGCTTCGGTGGCGGGTGTGTTCACGCAGAACCGTTTCTGCGCAGCGCCCGTGCAGGTCAGCCGCGAGCACTTGGCCCAGACGTCCGGCGCCATCCGTGCCATGGTCATCAACACAGGCAATGCCAATGCCGGCACCGGCGCTGACGGACTGGCGCGCGCGCGCCGCACCTGTGCGGATCTGGCTGCGCTGCTGCAGCTCAAGCCCGAGCAGATCCTGCCGTTCTCCACTGGCGTGATCATGGAAGAGCTGCCCGTGGATCGCATCGCCGCCGGCCTGCCAGCTGCCATCGCAGCAGCCAAGGCCGACAACTGGGGCACGGCCGCCGAAGGCATCATGACCACCGACACCCTGCCCAAGGCCTTCAGCCGCGCCGTGGACATTGGCGGCAAGCGTGTGAGCATCACCGGCATCAGCAAGGGTGCAGGCATGATTCGCCCCAACATGGCGACCATGCTGGGCTTTCTGGCCACCGACGCCGCCATCGCACCCGAACTGCTGCAGCCTCTGGTCAAGGAGCTGGCCGACGGATCGTTCAACCGCGTGACCATCGACGGCGACACATCGACCAACGATTCCTTTGTGTTGGTCGCCACGCACAAGGCCGGCAATGCGCAGATCACTTCGCTGACCAGTGCCGAAGGCCAGGCCCTGAAGGCTGCATTGCTGGATGTGTCGCGCCTGCTGGCCCAGGCCATCGTGCGCGACGGCGAAGGCGCCACCAAGTTCATCACCGTCAAGGTGGAGGGCGGCAAGACCGAGGCTGAGTGCCGCCTCGTGGCCTATTCCATCGCGCATTCACCCCTGGTCAAGACGGCGTTCTTTGCCAGCGATCCGAACCTGGGCCGCATCCTTGCGGCGGTGGGCTATGCTAGCATCGACGATCTGGACCAGACCAAGATCGACCTGTACCTGAACGATGTGCATGTCGCAGTCAATGGCGGCCGCAACCCTGCCTATCAGGAGGAAGACGGCCAGCGCGTGATGAAGCAGCAGGAGATCATCGTGCGCGTGCTACTGGGCCGAGGGCAGGCCGAGCAGACCGTGTGGACCTGCGATCTGAGCCACGACTACGTGAGCATCAACGCCGACTACCGCTCCTGACTCTCCACCCACCGTGCCGCCGGCAGCCGCAGGCCTTGTGCCTGGCTGCTGCCAGCTTTCAATGGCGGCCGGCGCGCAAAAGCTCTGGCGTTGGCATGAGATCCATCTCGATTCCCGGGCATATCCAGCGTCGGTGGCCGTGAGATCCGTATTCGAGAGACATCCATGACATTGCCCACAGAAGCCGTCGCCGCCCCCTTGCTGCAACTCGTGCAGCGCGCCGAGCAGCTGATGCAGCGCATCGAGGCCATCCTGCCCCAGCCGCTGCAATCCCCCGCCGACTGGAGTGCCTCCATCGCCTGGCGCTATCGCAAGCGCGCCAACGGCTGCGGTTTGCTGGAGCCCGTGCGCCATGTCGGCGCCATGCAGCTGTCCGACCTGCAGAACATCGATGTGCAAAAGGAAAAGATCGCGCGCAACACCGAGCAGTTCGTGACCGGCCGCACGGCCAACAACGTGCTGCTCACCGGCGCGCGCGGCACGGGCAAATCCTCGCTGATCCGTGCCTGCCTGCATGCCTTTGCGTCGCAGGGCTTGCGCCTGATCGAGGTGGACAAGGCCGATCTGACCGACCTGCCCGACATCGTCGATGTGGTGGCCGGCCGGCCCGAGAAGTTCATCATCTATTGCGACGATCTGAGCTTTGAGGAAGGCGAGCCTGGCTACAAGGCCATGAAGTCCATTCTGGATGGATCGGTCAGCGCCGCCAGCCCGAACGTGCTGGTCTATGCGACCAGCAATCGCCGCCATCTGCTGCCGGAGTACCAGTCCGAGAATCTGACCTACCAGCGCGGCGAGGATGGGGAGCTGCATCCCGGAGAGGTGATCGAGGAAAAAATCTCGCTGTCCGAGCGTTTCGGCCTGTGGGTGAGCTTCTACCCGTTCAGCCAGGATGAGTACCTGCGCGTGGTGGCACAGTGGCTGGAGGCCCTGGGCCTGGACCAGGCCACGATCGAGGCGGCACGCCCGGAGGCCCTGGTCTGGGCGCTGGAGCGCGGTTCACGCAGCGGTCGCGTGGCCCACCAGTTTGCGCGCGACTATGCGGGCCGTGCCGAGCGCCCGAGTCAGCGCCAGACCGGCATCGCCGATGTCCAGGGGTTGGCTGAAGAGGCTGAACTCTGAGCACCTGCTGCCTGGCCCTGGGCTGGGCAGACTTTTTTGCGAAAGATCAAGTGACTGAAAAAGAAATCTCCCCCAAGGCCCGCGCTGAGGCGGCCGAGTCGCAGGCGCCAGTGCGGCGCAAGCACACCGAGGTCGCCGTCGGCGTGCTGCTTCGCGAGTCCGATGGCGCGTTGCTGATCACCAGCCGTCCGCCGGGCAAGCCGTATGCAGGCTACTGGGAGTTTCCGGGCGGTAAGATCGAAGCCGGTGAGACCGTGGAGCAGGCCTTGCGCCGCGAGATGCAAGAGGAACTGGGCGTAGAGATCGCGGCCGCTGAAGTCTGGAAGGTGACCGAGCATGACTATCCGCATGCCCTGGTGCGCCTGCACTGGTGCAAGGTCACGCGCTGGAGCGGGGAGTTCGAGATGCGTGAAGGCCAGCAGATGGCCTGGCAGCAACTTCCGCTGCAGGTGCATCCGGTGCTGCCAGGTGCCTATCCGGTGCTGCAGTGGCTGAGCGAGGAACGCGGGCTGCCTTTCGATGCCGGGTTCTACGAGGCAGGCCAGCCGAAAGCCTGATCGGGCCTGATCAAGGCTCGGTGCGAGGATCGCCGAAGGGCGCATCCTCGGGCGGCATCGGTGCAGGCACGCGGAATTCCTCATTTGCCCATGCGCCCAGGTCGATCTGGCGGCAGCGTTCGCTGCAGAAGGGGCGGAAACGGTTGGCTGGTGCGAACAGGCTGGGGCCTGCACAGGTCGGGCAGCGCACCGTGGGGCCGGCAGAAGAGAGGCTGGCGGGCTGGGGGGCGGGGGCGCTCGAGGGCATGTCGGCCGTCTTGTCCATCAGCTGCAAAGCGTGACCTCGAACGAGGCATCTTCGCTGCAGGGTTGAGGCTTGGCGCCGTTCTCGGGGCGGAGCAGGCGCACCGAAACCAGCAGGCGGTTGCCGCTGATCTCCGGAACCAGATTCAACGACGGGTCTATGCGCAGGCGCAGCAGCTGAAAGCTGCGGCCGGGCGGCATGGCCTGCTGGAACACGCCTTTTTCGGCAGCCACCCATTGCGGCACGCCGGTTTCGCGCAGCAGCTTGAGCAGCAATTGCAGCGACTGACCCAGCGGGGTCAGGGTGCTGGCCCAGTCCTCCAGATCGCGCAGGCGTATCTGGGGATCATGGAACTGCCAGGCGTGATAGGCAGGAAGGTCGAAGCCGCAGGTGCCGCCGGGGATGCCGATGCGGCTGCGCACGGCCATCAGCCACTCGTTTTCAGTCAGGGTCTGGCCGGCCTTGCCGTTCTGGGCATTGAGCTGGGCAAAGCACTGCTCCACATGGCGTGAGACCTGGTCAAGCATGTGCTCGGCAATGTCGGGATTGCCGCGCAGGCTGTCGAGCAGGCTTTTGTGGCGCTCAAGGTCCTTGAGCACGTCCGTCTTCAGGTCGGTACGTGCCGCCACGTCCATGATCTCGAAGATGGTGACCAGCGCAAAATGGTGATCGATGGAATGAGCGCGCGACAGCAACTCGCTCAGGCGGCGATATAGCTGTTCCAACCGGAGGTAGGTCCTCAGGCGCTCATTGAAAGGATATTCGTACAGGATCACGCTTGCTGGGCTCCTCGGGGTGCACAGGAATCAGCTGTCTACGTCGTGCACATGCTGAATTACACGCACAGGCCAAGCCATGGCGTGCATCATAGCCCGAACCATGCAGAGATTCGATCGGTGCATGCGCGCAAAGCCTCTATCGTCATGGCCTCGTCGTTGTAGAGCACCCAGTCGGCGGCTGCCAGCCGTGCCGCACGTGTGGCCTGGGCCGAGATGATGGCCTGCACCGCCTCGCGTGGCAATCCGTTGCGCGCGATCACGCGAGCGATCTGCGTTTCGGTGCGGCAGTCAACGACCAGCACCGCATCAAGCATGGCAGGCCAGCGGCCGGACTCCACGAGCAAGGGAATGTCATGCACGATGAGTCGGCACCCAGCCACTGTGGCCTGCTCCACTTGCCGGGCCGTCTGCTGCGCCACGAGGGGATGGACGATGGCCTCCAGCTGCTGTCGTGCCGAGGGCTGCTGAAAGACCAGTTCGCGCATGCGCGTGCGGTCCAGGGCGCCGCTGGCGTCAATCAGTTCGGGCCCGAAGACGCGCGCTATCTCGGGCAGAGCAGCACCTTCGGGGGCGGTGAGGCTGCGAGAGATCTGGTCAGCATCGATTACGGCCGCTCCGCGCAAGCCCAGTTGCGCTGCGACGGTGCTCTTGCCGCTGCCAATGCCGCCCGTCAGGCCCAGCCGAAACGGGCGTGCAAGCAAGGGCGGGGTGATGCTGGGGGCCATGCCGCAGTGTTGAATCAAAGGCCCAAGGCCGCCAATAGGGATTGCAGCATCTGCTGCGGTCCGAACACCATGGCTGCAAAGCCGGCGCCCGCCAGAAAGGGGCCGAAGGGAACATAGCCGCCCTCACGCAGGCGGCTGTTGATCTTCAACGCGATGCCCACGATGGCGCCAATCACCGACGAGATCAGGATGATGGGCACGAGTGCCTGCCAGCCGAACCAGGCGCCCAGCGCGGCAAACAGCTTGAAGTCGCCGTAGCCCATGCCTTCCTTGCCGGTGGCCAGCTTGAAGGCCCAGTAAACCAGCCACAGCGAGAGATAGCCCGCTGCAGCGCCCCATACCGCGTCGGCCAGAGGCACGGCGGTCCAGTGCAGCGCCGACGACAGCAGTCCGGCCCACAGCAAGGGCAGGGTGATGTCGTCGGGAAGCAGTGTGGTGTCCCAGTCGATCAATGCCAGGCTCAGCAAGGCCGCACTGAAAAGGCACCAGGCAGCGCCTGTGGGCGTGATGCCCCATTGCGCCGCACAGTAGGCAAACAGCGCGGCGCAGGCCAATTCCACCAGCGGATAGCGGATGCTGATCGACGCCTTGCATTCGGAGCACCGGCCTCGCAGCGCCAGATAACTGAGCACGGGAATATTCTCGTACCAGTGGATGGCATGACCGCAATGCGGGCAGCGCGAGCGGGGGCGGCTCAGGCTCAGGGGCGCCTCGGCAGGCGGCGGCGCTGTGGCGGGCGATGGCGTGGCGGAGGATGAAGATTGCTCTTGCGCCCATTGGGCGCATTCCGCATTCCATTGCTGCTCCATCATGCGGGGCAGCCTATGTACCACCACGTTGAGAAAGCTGCCAACCAACAGGCCCAGCAGGCCGCCCAATGCAGCCTGCATCCAGAGTTCCAAAACCATCAGACCACCTGGCCCAGCTTGAAGATGGGTAGATACATCGAAACCACGATGCCGCCGATGAGGGTGCCCAGGAAAACAATGATGATGGGCTCCATCAGGCTGGACAGGCCAGCCACCATGTCATCGACCTCTTCTTCATAGAAATCGGCCGCCTTGCCCAGCATATGGTCGATGGAGCCGGATTCCTCGCCGATGGCGCACATCTGCAGCACCATGGACGGAAAGACATTGGCATTGGTCATGGCCACGGTGAGACTGGTGCCGGTGGAGACTTCCTGCTGGATCTTTTCCGTGGCATTGGCATACACAGCATTGCCGGATGCGCCGCCGACAGAATCCAGTGCCTCGACCAATGGGACGCCCGCGGCAAACATGGTCGACAGCGTGCGAGTCCAGCGTGCGACGCAGGATTTCTCGATCAGCACGCCAAAGACCGGCACCTTCAGCAGCGTACGGTCCATGAATTGCTGCATGCGCTCGTTGCGCTTCCAGGCCTGCATGAAGAAGTAGAGACCGCCGCCAATCACGCCGAAGATCAACCACCACCATTGAACAAAGACATCGCTGATGCCCATCACGAACAGCGTCGGTGCCGGCAGGTCGGCGCCGAATGAACTGAACACTTCCTTGAAGGCCGGGATCACGAAAATCATGATGATGGTCACGACGATGAAGGCCACGACGATGACCGAGATCGGGTACATTAGCGCCGATTTGATCTTGGACTTGATGGCCTCGGTCTTCTCCATGTACGTGGCCAGGCGGTCAAGCAGGGCTTCCAGGATACCGGCCGCTTCGCCCGCCTCCACCAGATTGCAGTAGAGGCTATCGAAGTACATGGGGTGCTTGCGATAGGCTGCGTTCAGCGAGGTGCCGGTCTCCACGTCGGCGCGAATATCGGCCAGAAGGCGCGTCACGCTGGGGTTGGTGTTGCCCCGTCCGACAATGTCGAAGGCCTGAAGCAGCGGGACGCCCGCCTTCATCATCGTTGCCATCTGGCGGGTGAACAGCGCAATGTCCTTTGGCTTGATCCTCTTGCCGCCGCGTGTGCGGCGCTTCTTGATCTTGCTGGGCAGCACGCCCTGGCGGCGCAGCGTGGCCTGGACCTGGTTGATGCCCCCGGCCCGGGTCTCGCCTCGGATGATCTTGCCGTTGCGATCCTTGCCTTCCCATTCGAAGACAAATTCCTTGATTCCCTTGGACGCGGCTGTGGCCATCGTGCTCCCTCGTTTGTTGTCTGCGCTGTCCGCGCTATTTACTCATTGGTGACTGCCAGCACTTCTTCGAGCGAGGTCAGTCCCTGTCTGGCCTTGTGCAAACCCGATCCACGCAGCGACCGCACGCCTTCGCGCTTGGCCTGTGCGGCGATCTCCAGTGCACTGCCGTCCTGCAGGATGATGCGCTGGATTTCCTCGCTGATAGGCATCACCTGATAGATGCCTACGCGGCCCTTGTAGCCGTTGTTGCATGCCGGACAGCCGACGGGCCTGTAGGTGACCCAGCTGCCGTCAATGTCCGCATCGTCGTAGCCTGCATCGATCAGGGCCTCCCGCGGAATGTCAGCCGGCTCCTTGCATTGAGGGCACAGGCGCCTGGCCAGGCGCTGGGCGGTGATCAGGATCACGCTCGATGCGATGTTGAAGGGCGCAATGCCCATGTTGCGCATGCGCGTCAACGTGGTCGGTGCGTCATTGGTGTGCAGGGTGGACAGCACCAAGTGGCCGGTTTGCGCTGCCTTGATCGAGATGTCGGCCGTTTCCAGATCGCGGATTTCACCGACCATGATGATGTCGGGATCCTGGCGCAGAAAAGCCTTGAGCGCAGTGGCAAAGGTGAGGCCGGCCTTTTCGTTCACATTGACCTGGTTGACGCCGGGCAGGTTGATTTCCGAAGGATCTTCCGCCGTGGCGATGTTCACGCCGGCCTTGTTCAGCAGGTTCAGGCAGGTGTACAGCGACACTGTCTTGCCCGAGCCGGTGGGGCCTGTGACCAGAATCATTCCGTAGGGGCGGCTGATGGCTTCAAGCAGGCGTGCCTTCTCCTCGGGTTCATAGCCCAGGGCGTCGATGCCCATCCTGGCCGAGCTCGGGTCCAGGATACGGATCACGATCTTCTCGCCGAAAAGCGTGGGCAGCGTGCTGACGCGAAAGTCGATGACGCGGTCCGGGCCGACCTTGAGCTTCATGCGCCCGTCCTGCGGGACACGCTTTTCCGAGATGTCCATGCGCGAGATCACCTTGATGCGCGAGGCCAGCTTCTCCTTGATGGCAATGGGCGGCGATGCAATTTCACGCAGCTCGCCGTCAATGCGAAAGCGCACGCGGTACTGGTGCTCGTAGGGTTCGAAATGCAAGTCCGACGCGCGCATGTTGAAGGCGTCGAGCAGCATTTTGTGCAGGAACTTGACGATGGGCGCATCTTCGACGTCTGCTGCGGCCGAGTTGTCCTTTTCCTCTGCCGCCTCATCAGGCTTGAGGTCGCCGAACTCGAAGTCGCCGCTGCCGCCATAGCTGTCCATGGCCTCGCTGGCGCTTTTGTTCTGCTGCGCGATCAGTCGCTCCAGCTTGTCGGCTTCGACGATGATCCAGTCCACGCCCAACTGGGTGGTGAACTTGATCTGCTCGGCGGCTTCCTGCTGCGTCGGGTCGGCGGTGGCCACCGTGAGGCGGTTGCCGCGCTTGCTCAGAGGCAGGACGCGATAGGTGCTGATGATCTTGGCGTCCAGCAGATCCTGCGGCAGGCGCATGGCGTCGACCGCATCAAGATCGAGCAGCGGCGCGCTGAACATGGTGGAAACCGTCTCCGCCACTTCCAGGGCAGAGAGGGTGCCGGCGACGCTCAGTTCTGCAATGAACGAGGTGCGATTGGTGGCGGCCTTGCCGGCAGCCGCTTCCGCTGCCTGTTGCGATACCTTGCCTGCTGAAATCAAGGCCCGCCCGATGCCGGGAAGCGATGCGACAGCGGATGCATTCTTGAGCGAGGAGTCAGCAACAGCCATGTAGCAAGACGTGTGAGAGGAAAGGACATTTATCCTATCATCACTGAGCACTTGGAATGCCAGACACACTGTTACACGCCTGGGTCTTGAACCTGGCGCAATGGTGTGATGGAGATGGAATGACCAGATGGTCGGGGTGAGAGGATTCGAACCTCCGGCCTCTACGTCCCGAACGTAGCGCTCTACCAGGCTAAGCTACACCCCGTTGCTTTTGTAGAAAAAGCGAGCAGCCTGAATCAGGTGCGTCGCTCCAAAAGCTGAGACGCCAATTGTAGCAAACTTGCCGTATGCAAATTGCTTGGGAGCACATTTATTGCGTCGATGGCGCGGCGTGCCTCGGCATGTGCGGCCTCGCGTGCCACGTCCAGCGCACCTGTGCTGCGCACGATATCCACTACAGCGGTCAGTTGCTCGGTGGAGCCCTGTTCGATGGCGGCACGCACAATGGCGGCCTGCTCAGGCGTGCCGCGTTGCATGGCGGCAATCAGGGGGAGGGTGCATTTGCCTTCGCGCAGGTCATCGCCCAGGTTCTTGCCCATTTCCTGGGCATCGCCTGCGTAGTCGAGTACGTCGTCAATGATCTGGAAGGCCGTGCCCAGCGCCTGGCCATAGCTGGCGCAGGCCTGCTCGATTTCGCGGGGCGCGTCGGCCAGCACGGCGCCCAGCTGGGCGCTGGCCTCGAAGAGCTGGGCGGTCTTGGAGCGGATGACGTGCAGGTAGCCGGCTTCGTCCAGCGAGGCATCGTGCGTGTTGATCAGCTGCTGGACCTCGCCCTCGGCGATCACGTTGGTGGCATCCGAGAGGATCTTGAGCACGCGCATGCTGCCGACTTCCACCATCATCTGGAAGGAGCGCGAGTGCAGGAAGTCGCCGACCAGCACGCTGGCCGGATTGCCGAAGGTCTCGTTGGCCGTCGGGCGGCCGCGACGCAGCGTGGATTCATCCACGACGTCGTCGTGCAGCAGGGTGGCTGTATGAATCAGTTCGACCACGGCAGCCAGGACATGCCTGTCCTTGCCTTCGTATCCCAATGCATTGCAGACCATGAGCAGCAGGGCGGGCCGCAGGCGCTTGCCGCCTGCAGCGATGATGTACTGGGAGATCTGGGCAATCAGCGGGACGGTGGTCGTCAGGCGCTGGGCAATCACATGATCCACCTCGCGCATGTCGTCAGTGATCAGGGCAAGCGGATTGGGGGTGGAGAGAGCTGTGGTCAAGGTACTGCGGGCGCCAAGTGGATCGTCAATTATAGGAAGAGCGACCCTGCCTGCGACCCGCTCTGGCGGTTGTTTGGGCGAAGGAGGGGAGCGCTTCATGCAAGGAATGTGAGTGCGTGCTAGAATCTCAGGCTTCCGTGGAAATTCGTTCGCGGAACTCTCAAATTCAAGAGGTTTAAATGTACGCAGTCATAAAAACCGGCGGCAAGCAGTATCGCGTTGCAGCTGGCGAAAAGATCAAGGTAGAACAGATTGCTGCGGACGTAGGCCAAGAAGTTGTGATCGATCAGGTTCTGGCAGTCGGCAACGGCGCTGAAATCAAGGTCGGCACACCTCTGGTGTCCGGTGCGTCTGTCAAGGCAACCGTGGTTGCTCACGGCAAGCACGACAAAGTGCACATCTTCAAGATGCGCCGTCGTAAGCATTATCAGAAGCGCCAAGGCCATCGCCAGCAGTTCACCGAGCTGCAGATCGTGGCGATCGCTGCTTAATCCAGGAGCTGAGTCATGGCACAGAAAAAAGGCGGCGGCTCTACGCGAAACGGGCGCGATTCCAAGCCCAAAATGCTCGGCGTGAAGGCTTTTGGTGGTGAGTTGATCACCGCCGGCTCGATCATCGTGCGCCAACGTGGCACCAAGTTCCACCCCGGCGACAACGTCGGCGTGGGCAAGGACCACACCCTGTACGCTCTGGTGGACGGCCACGTGTCGTTTGCTGTCAAGGGTGCACTGTCCAAGCACACGGTCAACGTGACGGCTGCCTAAGCTCTGTCACTTCGACGCTCGAAGCCCCGACCTGTCGGGGCTTTGTCGTTTCAGGAGGGCGGTGCATCGTGCGCTCGTCCCCTTTTCCGTCTCTGAGGTGTGGCCTGGGGCTGTCTGGTGCACACTGCTTTTTGTAAACTGGATGCCTCATGAAGTTCGTCGACGAAGCTTATATCGACATTGCTGCCGGTGATGGCGGCAATGGCTGCGTGTCATTCCGGCACGAAAAATACAAGGAATTCGGTGGTCCCGATGGAGGAGATGGCGGCCGTGGAGGCCATGTCTACGCGGTGGCCGACGTCAATCTCAACACCCTGGTGGACTACCGCTTCTCGCGTCGCCACGATGCCACGCGCGGCGAGCACGGCAAGGGCTCGGACATGTTCGGTGCCGCAGGCAACGACATCACGCTGCGCATGCCGGTTGGCACCATCATCAGCGATGCCGAAACCGGGGAGGTGCTCTACGAACTGTTGACGCCCGGCGAGGTGGTGACCATTGCCAAGGGCGGCGATGGCGGCTACGGCAACCTGCGCTTCAAGAGCGCCATCAACCGCGCGCCACGGCAAAAGACGCCTGGCTGGCCCGGTGAGCGCAAGAACCTCAAGCTGGAACTCAAGGTTCTGGCCGACGTGGGTCTGCTGGGCATGCCCAATGCGGGCAAATCCACTTTCATCGCCGCAGTCTCCAATGCGCGTCCCAAGATTGCCGACTATCCGTTCACCACGCTGCATCCCAATCTGGGCGTGGTTCGTGTTGCCGCCGAGCAAAGCTTTGTGGTGGCCGATATCCCCGGGCTGATCGAAGGCGCGTCGGAAGGTGCCGGCCTGGGCCACCAATTCCTGCGTCACCTGCAGCGCACCCGATTGCTGCTGCATGTGGTGGACCTGGCGCCGTTCGATGACAGCGTGGATCCTGTGGCCCAGGCCAAGGCCATCGTGGGCGAGTTGCAGAAGTACGATGCCGAGCTGTACAACAAGCCGCGCTGGCTGGTGCTCAACAAGCTGGACATGGTGCCGGCCGAGGAGCGCGCCGCACGCGTCAAGGACTTCGTCAAGCGCTTCAAGTGGAAGGGCCCGGTGTTCGAGATTTCCGCCCTGACGCGCGAAGGCTGCGAAGTGTTGATCCGCACCATCTACAAGCATGTGCATGAACAGCAGCAGATCGAGGCCGGTCCCAAGGAAATCGACCCACGCTTCGTCGAAGTCGAGGGTGATGGCGTGGATCTCACCGACCCGCGTTTTGCTCCCCGCGATTCCGAGTAAGAGCGGCCTGTCCCACCCATTGCCTTGATCACAACAGCGGCGGGGTCTGCCTCGGCCTGCGCTGCAAGAATCACTATCCATCCATGTCTTCCAACTTGTTGCGTGATGCCCATCGCATCGTGGTCAAGGTCGGCTCCAGCCTGGTGACCAATGAAGGTCGCGGTCTTGATGAGGCCGCGATCCAGGAATGGAGCCGCCAGCTGGCGGCCCTGGTGCGCGGGGATGAAAGCCATGGAGGCCGGCGGCGCGAGGTGATCATGGTCTCCAGCGGCGCGGTGGCCGAAGGCATGAAGCGTCTGGGCTGGATTGCACGGCCCAAGGAGATTCATGAACTGCAGGCCGCTGCGGCCGTGGGGCAGATGGGCCTGATACAGATGTACGAGTCCAAGTTGCGCGAACAGGGCATGGGCAGTGCGCAGGTGCTGCTCACGCATGCCGACCTCGCGGACCGCGAGCGCTATCTCAACGCGCGCAACACCTTGCTGACGCTGCTGGAGCTGGGCATCGTGCCGGTGATCAACGAGAACGACACCGTGGTCAACGACGAGATCAAGTTCGGTGACAACGATACCTTGGGCGCTTTGGTTGCCAATCTGATCGAGGCCGATGCCCTGGTCATCCTGACCGATCAGCGAGGCCTTTACAGCGCCGACCCGCGCAGCAATCCCGATGCGCGTTTCATCGATGTGGCCAATGCCGGCGACCCGGCGCTGGAGGAGATGGCCGGAGGCGCGGGCTCGTCCATTGGCAAGGGCGGGATGATCACCAAGATCCTCGCGGCCAAGCGCGCGGCGGGCTCGGGTGCTTCAACCGTCATCGCCTGGGGGCGTGAGCAGGACGTGCTGGTGCGTCTGGCGGCAGGCGAGTCCATCGGCACGCTGCTCCTGGCGCAGACGCACAAGAACCAGGCGCGCAAGCAGTGGATTGCAGACCATCTGCAACTGCGCGGCTCCGTGTCCGTGGATGCCGGCGCCGTGGCCAAGCTGCGCGACGAAGGCAAGAGCCTGCTGCCCATCGGCATGGTGAATGTGGATGGCGAGTTCGCCCGTGGCGATGTGATCGCGGTGCGCGATGCCCTGGGTATCGAGGTGGCGCGTGGGCTGGCCAACTATGCAAGTGCCGAGGCGCGGCTGCTGTGTCGCAAAAGCTCGGTGGAGATCGAGCGCCTGCTGGGCTATTCCGCAGGCCCGGAGATGGTGCACCGCGACAACATGGTGATTGCGGGGCACTGAGGCGCCAGACCCTCAAGGCCAAGAAAAAGCGCACCCTCGGGTGCGCTTTTGCGTATGGCTCTGGCCCGGTTTCAGGCCTTGCCTGGATCGGGTTGCAGGGCTTGCTGCCCCGACTGTGGATCAGGATCGAAACAGGCGCCAGGCGGCAACTCCATGCCGGGATTGACGCGAAAGCTGCCTGAGCGTGCTGGATGCAAACCCGGCGCAGTGTATGTCTCAGGACCCTGTTCATGGGCTTCCCTGGGGCGCATGCCGCTGCGCAGATAACGGTTGCGTTGCTGTTCGCCGCGGGGCAGGAACCGGGCCAGCTCGGTCAGGGCCATCTCATAGACGCCGCGCTTGAACTCCACCACCACGTCCAATGGCACCCAGTAGTCATTCCAGCGCCAGGCGTCGAATTCGGGGTGGTCGGTGGCACGCAGGTTCAAATCCCAGTCGTGACCCATGAGCTGCAGCAAATACCAGATCTGCTTCTGGCCTTTGTAGTGTCCGCGCGCATCGCGGCGGATGTACCGGTCTGGCACCTCGTAGCGCAACCAGTCCCGGGTGCGGGCGACCACGCGAACGTGGTTGGGCATCAACCCCACTTCCTCATGCAGTTCCCGGAACATGGCCTGTTCGGGTGTCTCCCCCCGGTCAATGCCGCCCTGTGGAAACTGCCAGCTGTGGGTGCGGATGCGTTTGCCCCAGAACACCTGGTTCTTTTGGTTGAGCAGGATGATGCCGACGTTCGGGCGAAATCCGTCCCGGTCAAGCATAATCGAACCCCAATTTTCTGAATTGTGTCCATTATGCACGGTGCCTTGCCAGCGGCAAGCACGCTGCCCCGATTCCCGCGAAGCCCCTGATCCATGAAAGCCTCCCAATTTTTCATCTCCACCCTCAAGGAAGCTCCGGCCGACGCCGAAGTGGTCAGCCACAAGCTCATGATGCGGGCCGGCCTGATCAAGAAGCTGGGTGCAGGCATCTACAACTACATGCCCATGGGGCTGCGGGTGATCCGCAAGGTCGAGGCCATCGTGCGCGAGGAAATGAACCGTGCCGGTGCCGTGGAGGTGACCATGCCCGTGGTCCAGCCTGCAGAGATGTGGGAGGAGACCGGCCGCTTCGAGAAGATGGGCCCCGAGCTGCTGCGCATCAAGGACCGCCATGGCCGCGACTTCGTGATCCAGCCCACCAGCGAAGAGGTGGTGACGGACATCGCGCGCCAGGAGCTCAAGAGCTACAAGCAGCTGCCCAAGAATTTCTACCAGATCCAGACCAAGTTCCGCGATGAGCGCCGCCCGCGCTTTGGCCTGATGCGTGGCCGCGAGTTCATCATGAAGGACGCCTATTCCTTCGACAAGGACCGTGATGCGGCCCAGGTCAGCTACCAGACCATGCGCGCGGCCTACAAGCGCATCTTCGACCGCTTCGGCCTGCAGTACCGTGCCGTGCGTGCAGACAGCGGTGCCATCGGCGGCGATCTGAGCGAGGAATTCCAGGTCATCGCTTCCACGGGCGAGGACGCCATCGTCTACTGCCCAAGCAGCGACTATGCCGCCAATATCGAAAAGGCCGAGGCCCTGGCGCCTGCGGGTCCCCGTCCCGCTGCGGCCCAGGCGATGACCAAGGTGGCGACGCCCGGCAACAGCACCTGCGAATCTGTCGCATCCCAGCTGGGCCTGCCGCTGTCGCAGACGGTGAAGTCCCTGGTGCTGGCCACCGACAAGCTCGACGACAAGGGCGAGGTGGCAGGCAGCCAGATCTGGCTGCTGCTGCTGCGCGGTGATCATGAAATGAACGAGATCAAGGTGGCCAAGGTGCAGGGCCTGGACGTGGGCTTCCGCTTTGCCACTGTGGCCGAGATCGAGGAGCACTTCGGTTGCCAGCCCGGCTACCTGGGCCCGATCGGCCTGAAGCAGCCCGTGAAGCTGGTCGTGGACCGCGAGGTCGCCGTGATGGCCGACTGGGTCTGCGGCGCGAACGAGGCCGACTTCCACATCACCGGCGTGAACTTCGGCCGCGACCTGCCCGAGCCTGATGTGGTGGCCGACCTGCGCAACGTGGTGGCCGGCGACAAGTCTCCTGATGGTGCGGGCGAGCTGGCCATCGAGCGTGGCATCGAAGTGGGCCATGTGTTCTACCTGGGTACCAAGTACTCCCAGGCCATGAACGCCACCTTCCTGGCCGAGAACGGCAAGCCCTCGCTGTTTGAAATGGGCTGCTACGGCATTGGCGTGACGCGCCTGCCCGCTGCAGCCATCGAGCAGAACCATGACGAGCGCGGCATCATCTGGCCCGACGCGATTGCGCCCTTCACCGTGGTGGTCTGCCCCATCGGCATGGACCGCAGCGAACCCGTGAAGGAAGCTGCCGAGAAGCTGCATGCCGAGCTGCTGGCACTGGGTGTGGACGTGATCCTGGACGATCGTGGCGAACGTCCGGGCGCCATGTTTGCCGACTGGGAGCTGATTGGCGTGCCGCACCGCGTGGTGCTGTCCGACCGGGGCCTCAAGGAAGGACAGGTCGAGTACCAGCATCGCCGCGACACGGAAGCGACCAAGCTGGCCGCCGCCGATGTGCTGGGCCATCTCAAGCAAAGGCTGGGCCTGTGAGCCAGGCGCCCGTGGTGACGCGACGCGATTGCCTGCGCCTGGCGGCTTCGCTGGGCTCGGCACCGCTGCTCGGCGGGCTGGCCGCGCCCGCCTGGGCCGGTGGCCAGCTGGAGGAGCCGCTGGCCGATTCGGTGCGCACTGCGCTGAGTTCCGCCGTCACGGGATCGGCGCCGCCCGAGCTGCGCTTTGCCTCCACCGAGGCCCGGCTGGACTACCTGCGCTGGCTCACGGCCAGCAGCGAGCGCCTGCGTTCGCGCAAGCCGGAGCTGGCGACGCGGCTGGAGTTCCTGCAAACCGTCTGGTACGAGTCCAAGCGTGCCGGCCTGGAAGTCTCTCTGGTGATGGGGCTGGTGCAGGTGGAGAGCGCGTTCCGCAAGTTCGCCATCTCCAGCGTGGGTGCACGCGGCTACATGCAGATCATGCCGTTCTGGATGCGGCTGATCGGCGATGGAGACATCGGCAAGCTGTTTCACATGCAGACCAATCTGCGCTTTGGCTGCGTGATCCTGCGCCACTATCTGGACCGCGAAAAAGGCGATGCCTACATGGCGCTGGGCCGCTACAACGGCAGCCGGGGACAGCCCCAGTACCCGAATGCGGTGTTCGCTGCGCAGCGGCGCTGGGAGATAGAGCCCTCGCGCTCGGCTTGAGGGCCGCGCAGCGCCGCCGAGCGGCTGCGCGGCTGTTGTTCTGCTGTTCTGCGTTGCCCGTCAGGACGACGTCTCCGACGACATGCTGGATACCTTGGCCACGGCCGCTGCCGTGTCGCCGGCGTTGGGCGGCGCGGCCGGGCTGCTGGCGGACATGCGCGTGACCAGCACCTGGTCGATGCGGTAGCTGTCCACGTCCATGACCTCGAAACGGTAGCCGCCCCATTGCACGGTGTCGGTGCGCCTGGGAATGCGGCGCAGCATCACCATGAGGAAGCCGCCCAGGGTCTCGTAGTCCTCGGCGTGGGGCAGCTCGTCGAGTTCCAGGGCCTGCATCACATCCTCGACCGGCGTGACGCCGTCGATCAGCCAGGAGTTCTCGTCGCGGCGCAGGATCTGCTCCTCGTCGCCCGGGCTGACCAGGCCGCCCATCACCGTGCTCATCACGTCATTGAGCGTGACCACGCCGACCACCAGGCTGTATTCGTTGACGATGACGGCAAAGTCCTCATGCACCTGGCGAAACTGCTCCAGCACCTCGGCCAGCGTCAGGCGGTCCGGCACGACCAGCACCTTGTGGACCAGGGAGTCGTCCATGAGCGACAGGGGCTGGTTGTTCAGCGCGCGCTGGAACAGGTCCTTGGCATCGACATAGCCGACGATGTGGTCGATGTCGCCATCGCAGACGGGGTAGGTGGAAAAAGGTTCTTCGGCAATGCGGACCCGGATCAGTTCGTCGGGGTCGTCACGGTGGAAGTAGGCGATGCGGTCGCGCTGCGTCATGGCCGAGCCGATGGTGCGCGAGTCCAGCTCGAACAGGTTGGCGATCACCTGCTGCTCCTTCGCGGCCAGCACGCCGGCGCGCGCGCCAGCTTCGGTCATGGCCAGGATGTCTTCGTGCGTGATGCGGTCGTCGCGCACCGTGGGCAGGCCTAAGAGCTTGGCGACGGCGTCCGCCAGGTGGTTGAAGCACCAGACCAGGGGCTTGAGCACGGCCATGCACCAGAGCATGGGGCGCAGCACGCGGATGGCCAGGGCTTCGGGCTCGGCCATGCTCAGGCGCTTGGGCAGCAGGTCGGCAAAGAGGATGAACAGCGAGGTGACGGTGGCGAACGAGAGCAGAAAGCCCACGGTCTGTGCCCGGCTCTCGGGCAGCCAGAGCATGAGCAATTCGGCCAGATAGGGCGTCAATGCCCCTTCGCCCACCACGCCGCCCAGGATGGCGACGGCATTCAGCCCAATCTGCGTGACCGTGAAGTACTCGCCCGGCTGGGCCTGCATCTTCATGACCTGTTCGGCGCGTGGCTCCCCGTCCTCCGCCATCTGCCGAAGCCGCAGGCGCCGCGAGGCGGCCAGCGAGATCTCGGCCACGGAGAAGAAGGCACTGGTCAGTATCAGTGCGACGATCAACAGCAGACTTTGGGACAGACTCATAGGCAAGGCGGAGAAGCGGGGGCAGGCGCGGTTTTCCGGATGTGAAAGATGTGTCCATTCGACCACACATCACATGCCCCTGGCCTTGTGGCAAGCCCGGGCAGGGCGCTGGCAGTCCGCCACGGGCGAAAAAAAGCCACCCGAAGGTGGCTTGATTTTGCGCAGCAGCGGGCGCAGGCGGGTTGCCGCGCGCGAGTCGCAAGCCTGCGGACTCAGGCCTTGGGTGCCAGCAGCTGCTGCAACTCGCCGGATTCGTACATCTCCATCATGATGTCCGAGCCGCCGATGAACTCGCCCTGCACGTAGAGCTGGGGGATCGTGGGCCAGTTGCTGTAGTCCTTGATGCCCTGGCGGATTTCCTGGTCCTCCAGCACGTTGACGGTGGAGATGTCCTTGGTCTCCACGCCGCAGGCCTTGAGAATCTGGATGGCGCGGCCCGAGAAACCGCACATGGGAAAGCTGGCGCTGCCCTTCATGAACAGCAGGATGTTGTTGCTTTTGACCAGTTGGTCGATGCGTTGCTGGGTGTCGCTCATCTGTGTGGTGCTCCGGGGTCGTGGTGGGCGCCGCAGGCGCGGCGGCATGGATGGGATTATTTCACTCTCGGCGCGGACTTTGAAAGCATGCGGGAATGCTGCGCCCGGACCCGAGCTCAGGCTTGCGCTGTCCATTGCCCGCCCGTGCAGCGGGCGATGCCACCCAGGTCGTGGCGGTGTTGCACGCTCTCAAAGCCGGCGCTGCGCAGCAGGGTGGCCACGGCATCGGCCTGGTCCCAGCCATGCTCGAGCAGCAGCCAGCCGCCGCTGGCCAGCAGCGCAGGCGCCTGCGCGACGATGGCGCGGATGTCGGACAGGCCATCGGCGCCGCTGGCCAGAGCCGACAGCGGCTCATGCTCCAACGCCAGCAAGTGCGGATCGTCGTCGCGGATATAGGGCGGATTGCTGACGATGAGGTTGAACGGCGTCTGGCCTGCCAGCGGCTCCAGCCAGCTGCCATGCGCAAACCGCACGCCCAGCTGCAGGCGCGTGGCATTGGCGCTGGCCACGGCCAGCGCGTCGGCACTGGCATCCACGGCCCACACGGTGGCGCCGGGGCGCTGGCTCTGCAGGGCCAGGGCAATCGCTCCGCTGCCGGTGCCCAGATCCGCCACACGGCATGCGGGGCCGCTTGGGGCCTGGGCGGGTATCAGCTCCAGCGCCCAGTCCACCAGGGTTTCGGTATCGGGGCGAGGGTCGAGCACGCGTGCGTCCACGGCCAGATCCAGCCCGTAGAACTCCTTGTGGCCCACCAGGTAGGCGACGGGCTCCCCGCTCAGTCGGCGTATGCACAGCGCGGCATAGACGCCGGCCTGGGGCGCGGTCAGCGCGTCCCCGTCGTGGGTGAGCAGCCAGGCGCGGCCGCCGGCCTGGCGTCCGAGCACATGCAGCAGCAGCATTTGCGCGTCGATGCGCGCAAGCCCCTGGGCCTGGGAGTGCTGCAGAGCCTCTTTGATGGTGGGTAGGTTGGCCATGGCCCGCGCCTCAGCTGTTGACCTGCAACTCGGCCAGCAGTTCGGCCTCGCGTGCGGCCTGCAGCGCGTCGAGCACGTCGCCCAGGTCGCCTTCCATCACGGCCAGCAGCTTGTAGATGGTGAGGTTGATGCGGTGGTCGGTGAGCCGGCCCTGGGGGAAGTTGTAGGTGCGGATGCGGTCGCTGCGGTCGCCGCTGCCGATCAGGCCCTTGCGCAGCGCGGCCTCCTTGGCCTCGCGCTCGCTGCGCTCCTTTTCCTGCAGGCGCGCCTGCAGCACCTGCAGGGCCTTGGCCTTGTTGCTGTGCTGGCTGCGGCCGTCCTGGCACTCGGCGACGATGCCCGTGGGCAGGTGGACCACGCGCACGGCCGAGTCGGTCTTGTTGATGTGCTGGCCTCCGGCGCCGCTGGCACGGAAGGTGTCGATGCGCAGGTCGGCCGGGTTGAGCGTGATGGCCTGGGTTTCGTCGGGCTCGGGCATGACGGCCACGGTGCAGGCACTGGTGTGGATGCGGCCCTGGGTCTCGGTGGCAGGCACGCGCTGCACGCGGTGGCCACCGGATTCGAAGCGCAGGCGGCCATAGACGTCGGTGCCTTCCACGCGCAGCACCACTTCCTTGTAGCCGCCCAGCTCGCTTTCGTTGGCGCTCATGATCTCGACCTTCCAGCCCACGGCGTCGCAGTGGCGCGTGTACATGCGTGCCAGATCGCCTGCGAACAGGGCAGATTCATCGCCACCCGTGCCCGCGCGGATTTCCAGGTAGGCGTTGCGCGCGTCATCGGGGTCCTTGGGCAGGAGCAGGCGCTGCAGTTCATCTTCCAGCTGCACCAGCTCGATCTCTGCGCCGGAGATTTCCTCGCGCGCCATTTCCTCCATGTCGGGATCATCCAGCATGTCCCTGGCAGAGGCCAGATCGGCCTCGCGCTGGCGGTAGCGTGCATAGCGGCCGGCAATGGCCGTCACATCGGCATGCTCGCGCGAGATGGCGCGGTACTGCTTCATGTCGCCCATGATGTCTTCGCGCGAGAGCAGGAAGTCGAGTTCTTCAAGGCGCTGGGCGTAGCGCTCCAGTTGTTGGCGCAGAAAGTCTTGCATGGTGTGAGGCGATGGTGCGAAGGGCTGCGCGGGGCAGCGCTGCGGCGGGGGAACGAGGTGGCCGGAAGTGGGCCGAGGCGCCAGAGACCCGCGGGCGCGCGGCTCTCTGAAGGGGGGCGAGCGCCGCTAGAGCGCCTTGTCGGGATCCGTGCCGCGCGGACCGCCTGGCGCGGAGCGCAGGAACAGGCGCGAGACCGTGTCCATGGTCTGGGTGCGCTGGTCGGCGTCACCCTTGTGCAGCTCGGCCAGGGTGCCGTGCAGCATTTTCTGCGTGAGGCCGCGCGACAGGGCCTCCAGCACGGTGTCTATGTCCTCGCCCTTGGCCAGCAGCTTCTTGGCCCGTGCAATCTCCAGCGCACGCCATTCATCGGTCTGGGTGTTGAGCTGGCGGATCAGCGGCACCACACCGGCCTGCGGGCGGCGCTGGTCCAGCCAGTGCATGAAGCTTTGCACGCCGTGGTCGATGATGACTTCTGCCTGCTCGACCGCTGCCTGGCGCTGGGCCTGGCCCGTGCGCACCACGGTGGCCAGATCGTCCACGGTGTAGAGGTAGACGTCGCGCAGGTCCTTGACCTCGGATTCGATATCGCGCGGCACGGCCAGATCGACCATGAACATGGGGCGGTGCTTGCGCTTCTTGAGCGCGCTTTCCACGGCGCCCAGGCCGATGATGGGCAGGCTGGAGGCCGTGCAACTGATCACGGCATCGTATTCATGCAGATGCTCGGGCAAGTCGGCCAGCCGCATGGTGCCGGCGCCAAACTGGGCGGCCAGCTTTTCGCCGCGCTCCAGCGTGCGGTTGGCGATCATGATCTGCTTGGGGTGGCGGGCCGCGAAATGGGTGGAGACCAGCTCGATCATCTCGCCCGCGCCCACGAACAGCACGCGGATCTGGGACAGGTCTTCGAACAGCTGGCCGGCCAGCCGCACGGCGGCAGCGGCCATGCTGATGCTGTGGGCGCCGATCTCGGTGGAGCTGCGCACTTCCTTGGCCACCGCGAAGCTGCGCTGGAACAGCTGGTTCAGCGTGCTGCCCAGGGCGCCTGCGTTCTCTGCGGCGCGCACGGCATTCTTCATCTGGCCCAGGATCTGGGCCTCGCCCAGCACCATGGAATCGAGCCCGCTGGCCACGCGGAAGGCATGGCGCGCCACATGGCCGTCTTCCAGCAGATAGGAGTGCGAGCGCAGCAGTTCGGACGAGATGCCGCCGCTGTTGGCCAGCCAGTGCAGCGTATGGTCCATGGCCGGCATTTCGGCCGCGCAGTAGATCTCGGTACGGTTGCAGGTGGAGAGAATGGCGGTCTCTACCGCACTGTGCTGGCGGCCGGGGCCGGTCAGCGATTCGCGCAGGCCCTGCAGCGTGGGCACGATCTGGTCGAGCGCGAACGCGAAACGTCCCCGCATATCAAGCGGAGCCGTGTGGTGGTTGATGCCGAGTGCCCAGACTGCCATAACCCAGGATTATAAAATTTCGCGCAGTTTCAGGCATCCCTGATCACAACACCCTGGAATCGGAGCCCGCAGATGGGATGGATTGCGAGTACGAATCATTGGCTGAACTTCCTGGCGCCTGCACTTTTCCTGTCGCCGGCCCTGATGTTGTGCGCGCTTTTGATCTATGGGAAATCGCAGCAATCCATGGCCTGGTGGTCACAGGTTGCTATCAATTTCATTGTTGGTGCACTGGTGCTGCTGGCGGGGCTGTGGTGGTTCGGGCGCGATGCAAAGATGGCCACCTATGCTGCGCTGGTCGTGGTGATGGCGCTTTGCCAGTGGGTGTTTTCACGCGGCTGGCGCTGATGGCTGACAGCAAAGATTGATGCAGATCAACGGAAGAGGGCGTTTCTCCTGGCGATCAGGGGCCTGAGACTGCGGCTGGAGGCACGGCGCCCGGCGCGGCCTGCTCCAGCAGCCATTCGCGGAACTGCGCAAAGGCTTCGGAAGGTGCCCGCGTGGCGGGACGGCACAGAAAGTAGCCGCGTTCGATGTGGACGGGCGCAGGCAAGGCAAGGGCCACGCGGCCGGCGGCCAGGTCTTCCTCGACCAGGCAGCGCTGCACCAGGGCCACGCCCATGCCGGCGGCCACGGCCTGTACCAGCAGGGCCACCAGCTCGAAATCGGCTGCCGGTGCGGGGCAGGGTCCGGGCAGGTTCAGATGGGACATCCAGCGGGCCCAGTTGCCCGGATAGTTGGTGTGGAACAGCAGCGGGCGTGCTAGCACGTCCCGGGGGCTGCGGATGGGCCGCGGGCCCTGCAGTTCTCTCGGATGGCAGATGGGCACCAGATCGCGGCCCACCACATAGTCGGCCACCACATGGGCGGGCCAGGGCTCGCTGCCCACGCGCAGCCAGCCGTCTATCTCGGCGGCCGACAGCGGATCGTCGCGCCGATAGGGCGCGAACGACAGGGCGATGCCCGGATGCAGGGCGTTGAAGTGCGGCAGGCGCGGAATCAGCCAATGGCTGAACAGCGTGGGCACCACCGACAGCCGCAGTTGCGGGCCGAAGTGGCGCCTGCGTGCGGCCGCGGATGCCGATTCGATGGCGTGTACGGCGGGCTCCACGGCCTGCAGATATTCGCGGCCGGCTTCGGTCAGCACGCTGCGCCGGCCCTGGCGCTCGAAGAGGGCAAAGCCCAGGTGCTCTTCCAGCCGGGCGATGGCGCGGCTGATGCCGCCCTGGGTGACATACAGCTCCCGGGCCGCCAGCGAATAGCTGCCCAGGCGCGCCGCCGCCGCGAAGGCGTGCAGCTCGGAAAGCGAGGGGGAGTGCATGCGCATGACGGGCGCAATTATGACGGTTGGTCATGGTTGCTTGCCGTCTTGTCTCTTTTCGCGGATGCGGCGGCTGTCCAGAATCAGCGCCTGTCCCGCAGAGCCCGTGCTTTGCCGCCACCCCCAACCAAGATAGGAACCATCCCATGGCAATGCGCCGCACCCTGTTGTCCAGCCTGGCCGCCTGCGCCGCCACCGCTCTTCTGGCTCCCGCCGCCTGGGCCCAGGGCCCGGCGGCCGACTATCCCAGCCGTCCGATCCGCCTGGTCGTGCCGTTCGGAGCCGGTGGCTCCACCGACATGGTGGCGCGCCTGCTGGCCGAGAAGATGAGCGTGATCCTCGGCAAGTCCGTGGTGGTGGACAACCGCGGCGGGGCCGGCGGCTCCATCGGCGCTTCCGAAATCGCGCGTGCCGCGCCGGACGGCTACACCATCGGCATGGCCACGGTGAGCACGCACGGCTCCAACCCGGCGATCTTCCGCAAGCTGCCCTATGACCCGATCAAGGACTTCGCGCCCATCACCAATGTGATGTCGGTGCCCAGCGTATTTGTGGTCAACGCCAGCGTGCCCGCCAAGACCATGAAGGAGTTCATCGCCCTGGCCAAGGCCAACCCGGGCAAGTACAGCTTTGCCTCGCCGGGCACGGGTTCGCTGGGCCACGCCAATATCGAGAACTTCATGAACCTGGCGGGCATCGACCTGCTGCACATCCCCTACAAGGGCGCGGGCCAGGCCATCACCGATGCGCTGGGCGGCCAGGTCAACGCCATGACGGACAACCTGCCCTCCACGCTGCCCCACATCAAGGACGGCAAGCTGCGCCCGCTGGCCGTGCTGGCCTTCAAGCGCGCCGACGTGCTGCCCGACGTGCCCACGTACACCGAGCTGGGCTTTGCGCAGATGGGCGATGGCGGCTGGTTCGGCCTGGTTGCGCCGGCCGGCACGCCGCGCCCCATCATCGACAAGCTCAATGCCGCCGCGCACAAGGCCATGGCCATGCCTGACTACCTGGAAAAGCAAAAATCCATCTCGGGCGAGTCCATGGGCAACACGCCCGAGGAATTCGCCAAGCAGATCAAGGCCGCTATCGAGCGCTACACGGCCGTGGCCAAGCGCGCCAACATCAAGCTCGACTGATGGACCGCATGGCACAGTCGGATTTCCTGCGCCCCCGGCCGGACACCCCGGTCGTGGTGCATCCCGCAATGGGCGAGGCGTTGCCCATCGTCTGCGACTCGCCGCACAGCGGCACCTCCTATCCCGAGGATTTCGGCCATGCCGTGCCCATGTCCCTGCTGCGCCGTGGCGAGGACACGCATGTGGCCGCGCTCTGGGACCGGTGGCCCGCGCATGGCGCGACGCTGATCGAGGCCACCTTTCCGCGCACCTACATCGACCCCAACCGCAGCGAGGCCGACCTGGACCCGGCCCAGATCGACGGCCAGTGGCCCGTGCCCCTGGCGCCCAGCGTCAAGACGCGCCAGGGCCTGGGCCTGATCTGGCAGCGCATCAGCCGCGACGGCGTGGCAACGCCGCTGTATGACCGTCCGCGCACGGTGGCCGAGGTGGAGCACCGCATCGCGCGCTACTGGCGCCCCTACCATGCGGCGCTGGCGCAGGCCATCGATGGCAGCGTGCAGCGCTTTGGCGGCGTCTGGCACCTGAACCTGCACTCCATGCCCAACGATGTCTACAAGCGCCTGGGCCGTACCGACGCGCCGCCGCTGGCCGACTTCGTGCTGGGCGACCGCGACGGCACGACCTGCGCGCCCGAGTTCATCCAGCTGGTGGGCGAGACGCTGGCGGGCTTTGGCTACAGCGTGGCCTACAACGAGCCCTACAAGGGCGTGGAGCTGATCGGGCGCATAGGCCAGCCGCACCTGGGCCGGCACAGCCTGCAGATCGAGATCCGCCGCCCGGTCTACATGGACGAGGACACGCGCGAGCCCAATGCGGGATTCGAGCCGCTGCGCGGCCATCTGCGTGAGCTGATGGCCGTGGTCGCGGCGCATGTGCGATCGGAAATGGCAAGGCGCGGCTAGGCCGGGCTGGCCGGATCACCGGGCATGGTCGGCGTGCCCGGCGTACCTGTCACCACGGGTGCCGCCACCGAGGTGGTGGCCGGTGGCGACAGGTACAGGCCTGCGCCTTTGAGCGAGGCCAGGATGCTGAACAGCACATCGCTGCGCACGCCACCCGCATTGCGCGGATTGCCGACGTAGCCGATGGCCAGGAAGGTCAGCGTGCCGTTGGCGATGCCTTCGAGCTGCACCAAAGGCTCGGGCGTGTCCAGGATGCCTTCATGCGCGCGAAAGGCTTCCAGGATCAGGGTGCGCATGCGCTCGGCATCGGTGTCCAGCGGTGCGGGAAGGCGCAGCAGCACCCGCCCGGGCGCGCCTGCCAGCGTCATGTTGCGCACGGTCTTGGTGATGAATTCCGAGTTGGGCACGATGACGGTGGAGCGGTCGCCCAGCTGGATCTCGGTCGCGCGCACGTTGACGCGGCGCACGTCGCCCTCGGTATCGCCCAGCACCACCCAGTCGCCCACCTTGACGGGCCGCTCGGCCAGCAGGATCAGGCCCGAGATGAAGTTCTGCACGATGGCCTGCAGGCCGAAACCAATGCCCACCGACAGCGCGCTGGCCACCCAGGCGATGCGCTCCACGCTGATGCCCAGCCCCGCCAGCGCCACGGCCACCACGAAGATGCCGCCCACATAGCCCAGCAGCGTGGTGATGGAGCTGCGCATGCCAGGCTCCAGCGAGGTGTTGGGGAAGTAGCGGTCCGTCAGCCAGCGCTTGATCACGCGGATCACGATCAGGCCCGTGACGATCACGGCGAATGCGGTGAACAGGGCCTGGGGCGCCATGGTGAAGTCGCCCACCTTGAGGCTGTGATTGACCGTGCTGCCACGGCGGAACACCTCGTCGGGCCCCGTGCCCAGCGGGGCCAGCAGGGCGATCACCATGTAGAACAGCAGGGCCACGCGCAACAGTCCCGAGACTAGGACCGAGGCCTGGTCCAGCAGCCGCCCCTCGATGCCCAGGCCCTGGTTCAGCCGGGTGCCGAAACTGCCCTTGGACGACAGAAGGGCCTCGCACAGATCATCGCCCAGCTGGAACAGCAGGTAGGTGGTGGCAAAGACCACGCCAGTCCACACCATCTGGCGTGCCAGCGTGCCGGCCAGCGCCACATAGCCGGTCACGGCCAGTGCAATGGTGGCAATGCTGGCCACCGCCGCGCAGGCCACGAGCAGTCCCACCCACAAGGGCCGGGGCGGCGCGGGCTCCGCCTGGGCACCGTCTTCCTGCGCCACTGGCGCCGGCGCGCGCAGATGCCGCAGGGCCAGCATGACCACGGCCGAAATCAGCAGGGCCGACAGGGCGTGCACCGTGACCTCGGCGGCCAGGCTGGCGCCGATGATGGCGTTGACCTCGGTCACCAGGCCGTTGATCGCGGCACCTGCCGCAATCCACCAGGGATAGGGGCTGAGCCGCTCGGCCAGCTCGTCCGACACGCCGGGCAGGCGCCATGAGCTGCGCTTGCGCGACAGCAGGGTCTGGCCCAGCGACACCACGAAGGCGCCGAACAGCGTGACCTGCACGCTGGCCTTGGCCAGCGCGTCCAGCGATTCGCCGAAGCCATCGCCGGCCTTGAGCACGCTCCAGGCCAGCTGCGCCGCCAGGCCGATCAGCAGCGTGTTGATCACCACCGTGGCCGCCGCGCGCAGCGAGCGGCGCAGGCGGCCGCTGGGCAGGCGTGCGGGCGCGGCGCGCACCAGCAGGCGCTCGGCCAGCCAGGGGCCGATCAGGGCGATCAGCAAGGCAGCGGCCAGGCTGGCGATAAAGCCGCCCCGGCGATCGGAGGCCAAGGTGGAGCTCACCGATTGGCGCAGCTCGCGCCCCAGCCCCTGCAGGCGCGCCGCGTCCAGGGGCGCGGCGGTGCTCAGATTGCGCCAGAAGGGGCGGCCCAGCGGTGAATCGGTGCGGGCCGTCAGCGCGGCCTGGAATTGCTCGCGGCGCTGGCGTATCAGCTCGTTGCCGCGCTGGTCGGCATCGACCGACACCAGCCGCGCGAGTTTGAGTTCGGAATCCACGGCACTGCGTTGCTTGGCCAGGCTGGCGCGCTGCTCGGCCACATCGGGCGCATCGGCGGGGGCGCCTTTTTCGGGTGCCGGTCCCAGGCCGGCCAGGCGCGAATCGATATCGGCCAGTTCCTCGGTGCGGCGGGCCGCCACCTGGTCGGCTGCCGTGCCAATGGCTGCAGCTTCGTCCAGCAGCTTGCGGCCGTCATCGTCCTCGGCCAGCTTGCGGGGAATGGCGTCCAGCTGCTTGCGCAGATCGTCCACGCTGGGCAGGGCGGGCCGGCCGTCTTCTGCGGTCGCGCCCGCGGCTGTGGCGCCGTCCTGGGCCAGGGCCGGGCCGGGTGCAGACAGGAGCAGCATCGCCAGAGCCATCAGCCAGATGGCCAGGCATGGGCGAAGGGCCTGTGCCCACGTGGGGCGCTGCGGAAGAGGGCTGCAGGGCGGTGTCATGGACGCACATTGTGCGGCGGGCCGCTGCAGCGGTTGTTTCCAAAGGTCCGGCCCCGCCAGCCGGCAGCCGTCTCAGCGCGATGCGGGACTGAACATATCGACACGGTCGGTGATGACGCCGTCCGTGCCCAGGTCGATCAGGCGCTGTGCGGCCCATTCGTCGTTGACCGTGTAGCTGCTGCAGCGCAGGCCCGCGCCATGCACCTTGGCGACCAGGGCTGCATCCCACAGCGCGTGGTTGAGCACCATGGCTGCGCAGCCCAGTTCCAGCGCGGTGCGCAGGTCGGCGTCGCCCGTGGCGTCTGCCAGCCTGTCCACCAGCAGGCCGCGCGGAATGTGGGGCGCCGTGTCGCGTGCGCCCTTGAGGGCATCGGTCTTGAACGAGGTGAACAGCGGCGGGACCCGGTCCTGGGGCCAGATGCGGTTCATCAGCTCGCCCGTGGCGCGGCCCGTGGCCTCTTCCTGGCCCGGCGTGGGCTTGATCTCCACGTTCAGGAAAAAGTGGTTGGCCAGGCACCAGCGCGCCAGGGCTTCCAGCGTGGGCAGGGCCTCGCCCGCATATGCGCGCGAGTGCCAGCTGCCGGCGTCGAGCTGGGCGATCTCGCCCATGGACAGGTCGCCACCCGTGCCGTGGCCGTTGGTGGTGCGCTCCAGCGTGGAGTCGTGCATCAGGAACAGCACGCCGTCGGCAGACAGCTTGGCATCGCACTCGAACATGCGATAGCCGTGCGCGGCGCCCAGGCGGAAAGCGGCCATGGTGTTTTCGGGCGCCAGCTTGCCGGCGCCACGGTGGGCCACCCACAGGGGGTAGGGCCAGGATTTCAGGTTCTCGGTCATGGCGAGTCCGTCAAAAGAAGGGAGCTTGGATGGAAAAAGAGAGCCTCTGGGGCTCTCTTGGAAAAGGTCGGAGAGCCGGCCTTCAGGGGATCAGATCCGCTTGCCGCTTTCTGCGTCGAACCAGTGCAGGCGACGCTCTTCGGAAGGACGCACGCGCATGGTCTCGCCGGACTTGGGGAAGGGCGCGCCTTCGTCGATGCGTACCGTCATCGTCTCGCCATTGAGCGAACCATAGACCAGGCGCTCGGCGCCCAGCATTTCCACGGTGTCCACCTTGATTTCCCAGCCGCCTTCGTTGACGACGACCAGGTGCTCGGGGCGGATGCCCAGGATGCGGCCGGTCGTGCCGCCGGGCGCGTTCTTGAGCAGGTTCATCGGGGGCGAGCCGATGAAGCTGGCCACGAAGGTGGAGGCGGGCGTGTGGTAGACCTCTTCGGGCGTGCCGAACTGCTCCATCACGCCGCCGTTCATGACGATCATGCGCTGGGCCAGGGTCATGGCCTCGACCTGGTCGTGGGTCACGAACAGGCTGGTGATGCCCAGCTCGGCGTGCAGCTTCTGGATCTCGATGCGGGTCTGGCCGCGCAGCTTGGCGTCCAGGTTGGACAGCGGCTCGTCGAACAGGAAGACCTTGGGCTGGCGCACGATGGCACGGCCCATGGCCACGCGCTGGCGCTGGCCGCCCGACAGCTGGCGCGGCTTGCGGTCCAGCAGGTGCGACAGCTCCAGGATCTTGGCGGCCTTGTCCACGCGGCGCTTGATCTCCTCGGGCGGCACCTTGGCGATCTTCAGGCCGTAGGCCATGTTCTCGTAGTTCGACATATGCGGGTACAGCGCATAGTTCTGGAACACCATGGCGATGTCGCGCTTGGCCGGTTCCACGTCGTTGACGACCTTGTCGCCGATCAGCAGCTGGCCGTCGGAGATCTCTTCCAGGCCCGCCACCATGCGCAGCAGGGTGGACTTGCCGCAGCCCGAAGGGCCGACGATGACGACGAACTCGCCGTCCTGGATTTCGGCGTTGACGCCGTGCAGTACCTGGTTGGCCGACGAGCCGTGGCCGTAGCGCTTGATCAGGTTGCGAAAGGAAATGGATGCCATACGAAGATTCTGGTTGAGTCGCAGAGCGAAGGGCGCTGGCGCTTGCTCTGCGGGGTTCTATACGGTGGGTGAGGGCGGTGGACGGCTTACTTTTCGGTGTCCACCAGGCCCTTGACGAACCAGCGCTGCATCAGGATCACCACGGCAGCGGGCGGCAGCATGGCCAGCAGGGCCGTCGCCATCACCACGTTCCAGTCGTTGCCGGTATCGCCGCTGGCCACCATGCGCTTGATGCCGATGACCACGGGGTACATGTCTTCCGAGGTGGTCACGAGCAGCGGCCACAGGTACTGGTTCCAGCCGTAGATGAACTGGATCACGAACAGCGCCGCGATCGAGGTCTTGGACAGCGGCACCAGCACATCCTTGAAGAAGCGCATGGGGCCGGCGCCATCGATGCGGGCGGCCTCCACCAGCTCGTCCGGCACCGTCAGGAAGAACTGGCGGAACAGGAAGGTGGCCGTGGCCGAGGCGATCAGCGGAATCGTCAGGCCGGCGTAGCTGTTGAGCATGCCCAGCGTGGAGACGACTTCGTAGGTGGGGCCGATGCGCACTTCCACGGGCAGCATCAGGGTCACGAAGATCAGCCAGAAGCAGATCTTCTTGAACGGGAAGCGGAAGTACACCAGTGCGAAGGCCGACAGCAGCGAGATCGCGATCTTGCCCACGGTGATCACCATGGCCGAGACGAAGCTGATCCACATCATGCGTGCCACGGGCGCGCTGGAGCCAGGGCCCGAGCCGCCGAACAGCGCGGCCTTGTAGGTTTCCCAGAAGTTGCTGCCGGGCACCAGGGGCATGGGCACCTGGATGATGTCCTGCGGCGTGTGCGTGGAGGCCACGAAGGCCAGGTACAGCGGAAAGCCGACGATCAACACGCCCAGCACCATGATCAGGTGCGAGAAAAAGGTCAGAAGAGGACTGCGTTCAACCATGATCAGTACTGCACTTTCTTCTCAACATAGCGGAACTGGATCACGGTGAGTGCAACCACGATCACCATCAGCACGACGGATTGGGCAGCCGAGCCGCTCATGTCCATGGCCTTGAAGCCATCGTGATAGACCTTGTAGACCAGGATGGAGGTGTCCTGGCCCGGACCGCCCTGGGTCGTGGCGTCCACGATGCCGAAGGTGTCGAAGAAGGCATAGACCACGTTCATCACCAGCAGGAAGAACGTGGTGGGCGACAGCAGCGGGAACTGGATGTCCCAGAAGCGGCGCATGGGGCCCGCGCCGTCGATGGCGGCGGCCTCGATCAGCGACTTGGGGATGGACTGCAGGCCCGCAAGGAAGAACAGGAAGTTGTAGGAGATCTGCTTCCAGATCGCGGCGATGACGATCAGCGTCATGGCGTTGCCGGAGTTCAGCAGGTGGTTCCAGTCATAGCCGATCATGCGCAGCGCATAGGCCACGACGCCGATGGACGGCGAGAACATGAACACCCACAGCACGCCTGCCACGGCGGGCGCCACCGCATAGGGCAGCAGCAAGGCGGTCTTGTAGGCGAGCGCACCCTTGATCACGCGGTCCGCAAAAATGGCCAGCATCAGCGACAGCGCGATGCCGAACACCGCCACCAGCAGGGAAAAGATGGCCGTGGTCTTGAACGAGGCCAGGTAGGCAGGGTCATCCAGCAGATGCTGGAAGTTGGCGAAGCCCACCCATTCGGTGGAAAAGCCAAACGTATCCTGCGCCTGGAAAGACTGCACGATGGCCTGGCCTGCGGGCCAGAAAAAGAAGACCAGCACGATGACCATCTGTGGTGCTATCAGCAGCCACGGCAGCCAGGCGGATCGAAAAAGAACGCGTTTTTCCATGACGGAACTCGGTAGAACAAAACAGCCCGCAAACCGGATGGCCGTGGGGCCGCCGGTTGCGGGCCTGTGATGCACGGTGCGGGCTGCCTGCGCAGCGGCCACGCCGCAGATCACATGGGAGGATTACTTGTTGGCCCGGGCGAAGCGGCCCAGTTGCTCGTTGCCACGGGTGACAGCGGTGTCCAGTGCCTGCTGGGGAGTCTTCTTGCCGGTCCAGATCTGTTCGGTTTCCTCATCGATGATGGTGCGGATCTGAACGAAGTTGCCCAGGCGGATGCCGCGCGACTTGTCGGTGGTCTTGCGGATCATCTGCGTCACGGCGGTGTCGGTGCCGGGATGCTTTTCGTAGAAGCCCGAAGCCTCGGTCAGCTTGTACGCAGCGGTGGTCACGGGCAGGTAGCCGGTGCGCTGGTGGCTGGCGGCCTGGATCTTGGTGTTGTTCAGGAAGTTGAAGAAGTCAGCCACGCCCTTGTAGCGTTCGGCGCTCTTGCCAGCCATCACCCACAGGGAAGCACCGCCGATGGCCGTGTTCTGGGGGGCGCCCTTCACATCGGCGTAGTAGGGCAGCTGCGACTGGCCGAAGGCGAACTTGCCTTCCTTGACCACGCGGGCGTACAGGCCGGAGGAGCCCGTGATCATCGCGCACTCGCCGGAAGCGAAGGCGGCGTCGGGCACGTTGCCGCGGCCCTTGTAGACGAAGCTGCCGTCCTTGGCGGCCTTGGCCAGGTTCTCGAAGTGCTTGACGTGCAGCGGCGAGTTGAACACCAGCTTGGCATCGGTGCCGTCAAAGCCGTTGTTCTTGGTCGCGTACAGGGTGTTGTGCCACAGCGAGAAGCTCTCCAGCTGGGTCCAGCTCATCCAGCTCGTGGTCAGTGCGCAGCGGTGGCCCGAGGCCTTGAGCTTTTCAGCGGCGGCGAACACTTCGGGCCAGGTCTTGGGCGGCTTGTTCTCGTCCAGGCCCGCCTTCTTGAAGGCGTCCTTGTTGTAGTAGAAGATGGTGGTCGAGCTGTTGAGCGGGTAGCTCATCATCTGGCCGTTGGGGGCGGTGTAGTAGCCGGCCACGGCGGAGATGTACTCGCCCTGGTCGAACTTGAAGCCGCCGTCGTTCATGACCTTGGTGACCGGAACCACGGCACCCTTGGAGGCCATCATGGTGGCCGTGCCCACTTCGAAGACCTGCAGGATGTCAGGTGCATTGCCGGCGCGGAACGCGGCGATGGCAGCTGTCATGGACTCGTCATACTGGCCCTTGTAGGTCGGCACGATCTTGTACTGGGTCTGGCTGGCGTTGTACTCCTTGGCCAGGTCATTCACCCAGTCGCCCAGGGCCGCGCTCATCGAGTGCCACCACTGGATTTCGGTTTGGGCTTGTGCCGAGATGGTGGTGGCCGCGATCGCGGCCGCCATGGCCAGTTGCTTCAGTTGCATGAGGACTCCTCTAGTTCGGTGACGGTTTCAGACCGCTGCCACGGTAAGGCAGGGGCATGACATGTCTGTGTCATTGTTTTCGGATGCTTCTTACCGCACTACAGGCCAAACCCGGTGAGCCGCTGGTCCCGTATGTCAGTCGTGTGACAAAAAATGACACGCGAAGCGGCGCTATTTTAGGTCAATACCATTTCGTTTCAAAAGCACGGGTTGTTCGTATTGGCTCGTTTGTGCTCTTTCTGTATAAGGCCGGTTCGCCGGGGCGTGTCTGCCCCGTGGTGTTGGCGAGGGCTGGCGTCTCAGGGCAAGACGGCGAGCCGCCCAGAGCCCCGTAGGAAGCGGGCCTTCGAGGGGCTCGCTTAAAATTGCGCTCCCACTTGGCTTAGCGGCGCCCCTAGAGCGCCAGACACGGTCTACCCCCATGAATGTACCGATTGCGTTGGCGGCCCTGCAGGCACAGGCAGCCGAACCTGCACGTCTGCGAGAGATTCCCTACAACTACACCTCGTTTTCCGATCGCGAGATCGTGATCCGCCTGCTGGGTACTTCCATGTGGGATGTGCTCAACCAGCTGCGCCAGGAGCGGCGCACGGGCCGCTCCGCCCGCATGCTCTACGAGGTGCTGGGGGACATCTGGGTCGTCCAGCGCAATCCCTACCTGCAGGACGACCTGCTGCACAGCCCCGATCGCCGCAAGGCGCTGGTGGAAGCACTGGAGCACCGCCTGGGCGAGATCGACAAGCGCCGTGCTCCGCAGCAGGACCCCGTGCGCGATGCGCTGGTGGGCCAGCTGGTGGATGCGGCGCGCCGCGCCGTGCATGAGTTCAACGCCACCTTCGTCGAGGCCGAGCAACTGCGCCGCCGGGTGCAAAAGAGCCTGGGCCGCCACACGGCCAAGGACAACATCAAGTTCGACGGCCTGTCGCGCGTGGCCCATGTGACGGACGCCACCGACTGGCGCGTCGAGTACCCCTTCGTCGTGCTCACCCCCGATACCGAAGCCGAGATGGCCGCCCTGGTGCGGGCCTGCATCGAGCTGCGCCTGACCATCATTCCGCGCGGCGGCGGCACGGGCTACACGGGCGGCGCGATCCCGCTGACCTGGCGCAGCGTGGTGATCAACACCGAAAAGCTCGAGGCCATGACGGAGGTGGAGATGCGCCGCATCCCCGGCGTGGACCACGAGGTGCCCACCATCTTCACCGAGGCCGGAGTGGTCACGCAGCGCGTGGCCGATGCGGCCGAGCGCGCGGGCTTCGTCTTCGCCGTGGACCCCACATCGGCCGAGGCCTCGTGCATCGGCGGCAACGTCGCCATGAATGCGGGCGGCAAGAAGGCCGTGCTCTGGGGCACGGCGCTGGACAACCTGGTGTCCTGGCGCATGGTCACGCCCGATGCGCAGTGGCTGGAAGTCACGCGCGTGGGCCACAACCTCGGCAAGATCCATGACGCCGAGATGGCCAGCTTCGAACTGCAGTACTTCGAGGCCGATGGCAAGACCCCCATCCGCAGCGAGCGGCTGGACATTCCCGGCCAGAAATTCCGCAAGGAAGGCCTGGGCAAGGACGTGACCGACAAGTTCCTGTCGGGCCTGCCCGGCATCCAGAAGGAAGGCTGCGACGGCCTGATCACCAGCGCGCGCTGGGTGGTGCACCGCATGCCCGAGCACACGCGCACGGTCTGCATGGAGTTCTTCGGCAACGCCAAGGACGCCGTGCCCAGCATCGTCGAGATCAAGGACTTCATGTTCGCCGAGCAAAAGCGCTCGGGCGTGCTGCTGGCCGGCCTGGAGCACCTGGACGACCGCTACCTGAAGGCCGTGGGCTACGCCACCAAGAGCAAGAAGGGCAACGGCCATCTGCCCAAGATGGTGCTGCTGGGCGACATTGCCGGCGACAACGCCGACGATGTGGCCCGCGTGGCCGCCGAGGTGGTGCGCATTGCCAACTCGCGCAACGGTGAAGGCTTCACGGCCGTCAGCGCCGAGGCGCGCAAGAAATTCTGGCTGGACCGCAAGCGCACGGCCGCCATCTCGCGCCACACCAACGCCTTCAAGATCAACGAAGACGTGGTGATCCCGCTGCCCCGCATGTGGGAGTACACGGACGGCATCGAGCGCATCAACATCGAACTGTCGCTGCGCAACAAGCTCAAGCTGTGCGACGCGTTGACGGACTTCTTCCAGCACGGCGACCTGCCCCTGGGCAAGCAGGACGATGCGGGCGACATCCCTTCGGCCGAACTGCTGGAGGACCGCGTGCAGCAGGCCCTGGCCCTGGTGGCCGACGTGCGCACGCTGTGGCAGGGCTGGCTGGACAACGTGGAAAACCTCTTCCAGCAACTGCAGGATCACACGCTGCGCGCCAGCTGGAAGACCCAGCTGAAGGCGCCCATGGCCCAGATCTTCGCGGGCGCGGCCTTCCAGCCGCTGCTGGCCGAAGTCAACGCCATTCACCAGCGCGTGCTCAAGGGCCGTGTCTGGGTGGCGCTGCACATGCACGCCGGCGACGGCAACGTGCACACCAACATTCCGGTCAACAGCGACGACTACGAGATGCTGCAGACCGCCCATGAGGCCGTGGCGCGCATCATGGTGCTGGCCCGCCATCTGGACGGCGTGATCTCGGGCGAGCACGGCATCGGCATCACCAAGCTGGAATTCCTCAGCGACGACGAACTGGCGCCCTTTGCCGCCTACAAGCAGCGCGTGGACCCCGAAGGCCGCTTCAACAAGGGCAAGCTGATCCGCAACGAGAAGCTGCAGGCCGTGGTGGGCCAGAGCCATGACGGCCGCTCGCCGCGCGAATCGCTGATGTTCGCCGACCTGACCAACGCCTACACGCCCAGCTTCGGCCTGATGGGGCACGAGTCGCTGATCATGCAGCAAAGCGACATCGGCGCCATTGCCGACTCGGTCAAGGACTGCCTGCGCTGCGGCAAGTGCAAGCCCGTGTGCGCCACCCATGTGCCGCGCGCCAACCTGCTGTACAGCCCGCGCAACAAGATCCTGGCGACCTCGCTGCTGGTCGAAGCCTTTCTGTACGAGGAGCAGACGCGCCGCGGCGTGTCGCTGCGCCACTGGCAGGAGTTCGAGGACGTGTCGGACCACTGCACGGTCTGCCACAAGTGCTTCAACCCCTGCCCGGTGAAGATCGACTTCGGCGACGTGACCATGAACATGCGCAATCTGCTGCGCAAGATGGACAAGAAGAGCTTCCGGCCCGGCAACAAGCTGGCCATGGCCATGCTCAACGCCACCAACCCGGACACCATCAAGTTCATGCGCTCGGCCATGGTCGGCGTGGGCTTCAAGGCCCAGCGCCTGGCCTCCGACGTGCTCCACAGCCTGGCCAGGAAGCAGACCCAGCATCCGCCGGCCTCGGTGGGGCGTGCGCCGCTCAAGGAGCAGGTGATCCACTTCGTCAACAAGAAGCTGCCGGGCGGCCTGCCCAACAAGACGGCGCGTGCCCTGCTGGACATCGAGGACAAGGACTACGTGCCCATCATCCGCAGCCCGCAGACCACGAACGCGGACACAGAGGCGGTGTTCTACTTCCCCGGCTGCGGCTCCGAGCGCCTGTTCAGCCAGGTGGGCCTGGCCACCCAGGCCATGCTCTGGCATGCCGGCGTGCAGACCGTGCTGCCACCGGGCTACCTGTGCTGCGGCTATCCCCAGCGCGGCAGCGGCCAGTTCGACAAGGCCGAGAAGATGATCACGGACAACCGCGTGCTCTTCCACCGCGTCGCCACCACGCTCAACTACCTGGACATCAAGACCGTGGTGGTCAGCTGCGGCACCTGCTACGACCAATTGCAGGGCTACGAGTTCGGCAAGATTTTCCCGGGCAGCCGCATCATCGACATCCACGAGTACCTGCTGGAAAAGGGCGTGACGCTGCAGGGCAAGGAGGGCTACCTCTACCACGACCCCTGCCACTCGCCCATGAAGCTGCAGGACCCCATGAAGACCGTCAAGGCCCTGGTCGGCGACGGCGTGATCAAGAGCGAGCGCTGCTGCGGCGAATCGGGCACGCTGGGCGTCACGCGCCCCGACATCTCCACGCAGATCCGCTTCCGCAAGGAAGAGGAACTCAAGAAGGGCGAGGCCGCGCTGCGCGCCAGCGGCGCCCTGGCCGAGAAGGACAACGTGAAGATCCTCACCAGCTGCCCCAGCTGCCTGCAGGGCCTGTCGCGCTACGGCGGCGACATGAACAACGGCCTGCTGGAGGCCGACTACATCGTGGTCGAGATGGCGCGCCAGATCCTGGGCGAGAACTGGATGGCCGAATATGTTCAGCGCGCCAACGCCGGCGGCATCGAACGGGTTCTGGTCTGATGGCTGCTTCCGCTTCCTGCCCCCTGTGCGCCACAGAAGGCGGCCTGCCCGTCTGGCGCGGCCGGCGCCTGCGAGTGATCCGCGCCCAGGAAGAGGGCTTCCCGGCCTTCTACCGCGTGGTCTGGAATGCGCATGTGGCCGAGTTCTCCGACCTGGATGCCGCCGACCGCCAGCACTGCATGGATGCCGTGGTCCTGGTCGAGCGCGTCTTGCGTGAGCGCCTTGCGCCGGCCAAGATCAACCTGGCGGCGCTGGGCAACATGGTGCCGCACCTGCACTGGCATGTGGTTGCGCGCTTCGAATGGGACAGCCATTTCCCGGGCTCGGTCTGGGCTGCTGCCCAGCGCCCGCGCAATGGCGAGCGCGAGGCCGAGGTGGCAGCGCGCTTGCCAGCCATAGACACGGCGCTGTCGCAGGCACTCGATGCCTGGCAGCAGCACCCCGCCACTGAATGAGGAGCACCGCATGGCCGGCCTGACCCCTGACACCCCAACTCCCGAAGCCCTGACCGTGCACGGCGCATCGCGCGTGCTGGAAGTGGCCTATTCCGACGGCGCAAGCTTTCGCATTCCCTTCGAGCTGCTGCGCGTGTACTCCCCCTCGGCCGAGGTGCAAGGCCATGGCCCGGGCCAGGAAGTGCTGCAGACCGGCAAGCGCGACGTGGCCATCACGGCCATCGAGCCCGTGGGCAACTACGCCATCAAGCCCTTCTTCAGCGACGGGCATGAAAGCGGCCTGTACACCTGGGAATACCTCTACGAACTGGGCCGCCGCCAGGACGAGTTCTGGACCCAGTACCTGGACCGCCTGCAGGAATCCGGCATGGACCGCGACACCCCCATGCCCGGCAAGGCCGGCGGCGGCGGGCACGGCTGCGGCAGCCACTGACGCAGTACGCACGCAGGGGCCGGGGCGCGGCGTCTGCCGCGCCGTTCCCACAGCGCCACATTCAGGACCTTTGCGCAGCACAGGGTTATTGGGGGTGGTGCTATATTAAAAATAGCTTGAAAGTCTTTGTTTGAAGGCGTTTCAAGCTGTTTGTTCTTGATAACCCTTGCCCGGCAAAGCCCGTGGCCACACGGGGTTGTCGCTGTACGCATTACTACTGCTTGCTTAGCATCGTTGTTATGAGCACCACACATTTCGGATTCCAGTCGGTGGACGAGCGCGAGAAGGCCAGCCGCGTGCGCGGCGTGTTCGACTCGGTCGCTTCGCGCTACGACGTCATGAACGACCTGATGTCGGGTGGTCTGCACCGTGCCTGGAAGGCCTATACGGTGATGGTGGCCAATCTCAAGGAAGGCGACAAGGCGCTGGACATCGCGGGCGGCACGGGCGATCTGGCCCTGGCCTTCGCCAGGAAGGTCGGCTCCACCGGCCAGGTGGTGCACACCGACATCAACGAAGCCATGCTGCGCGTGGGCCGGGACCGGCTGATCAACAAGGGCGTGATCCTGCCCACCATGGTCTGCGATGCCGAGGCCCTGCCGTTTCCGGACAACCATTTCGATCTGGTCAGCGTGGCCTTCGGCCTGCGCAACATGACGCACAAGGATGCGGCGCTCAAGGAAATGAACCGCGTCCTGCGCCCCGGCGGCAAGCTGCTGGTGCTGGAATTCTCCAAGGTGGCCAAGCCCCTGGAGAAAGCCTACGACTGGTACTCCTTCAAGATTCTTCCGGCCATGGGCAAGCTCGTGGCGGGCGATGACGCCAGCTACCGCTATCTGGCCGAGTCCATCCGCATGCACCCCGGCCAGGAAGATCTCAAGCGCCTGATGCAGGAATGCGGCTTCGGCCATGTGGACTATCACAACATGACGGGCGGCATTGCCGCGCTGCATGTGGGAATCAAGTGCTGAGCGCGTGAGGTGCTCGGTGAGGTGACGGCAACACGATTATTCGAGGAGATGACATGAAAAAGCTATGGTCTATGGTCTTGGTCGCAATGCTGGTGGTGGTCCACGGCACGGCCGACGCCAAGCGCATGGGCGGTGGCGGATCGGTGGGCAAGCAGTCGAGCAACGTGACGCAGCGTGAAGCCGCGCGCGCGCCGACACAGAACACGCCGCCGCAGAACGCCGCCACACAGAACGCTGCAGGCAAGCCTGCCACTGCACCGGCAGCTGCTCCCGCCAAGAAGCCCTGGGGCGCCATGCTTGGCGGCCTGGCCGCTGGCCTGGGCCTGGCCTGGCTGGCGAGCTCGCTGGGCCTGGGCGCCGCCTTCGGCCAGTTCCTGCTGATCGGCCTGCTGGCCCTGGTCATCATGGTGGTGGTGGGCATGGTCATGCGTTCGCGCCGTGCAGCGGCTGGCGCGCAGCAGGCATCGTCCAGCCCCTTTGCCTTCCAGAACGCAGCGCCTGCCGGTGCCGGCAACATCGGTGGCAACGTGGACAGCGCACCGCTGGCACGCCAGTACAACCCCGAGAAGGTCGGCAACGACGCATCGGCCCGTCCCTGGGAGCAGAACCATCAGCCGGCCGCCCTGGCTGCAGGCTCGGGCTCCGGCGTGCAGATCGGCTCGGCCCTGGCAGGCTCGCAGAACTGGGGTGTGCCTGAAGGCTTCGATACCGAGGGCTTCCTCACCGCTGCCAAGCGCAACTTCGTCACGCTGCAATCGGCCTGGGACCGCTCCGACATCGCGTCGCTGCGCGCCATGATGACCGACGAGATGCTGACCGAGATCCGTGGCCAGCTCAGCGAACGCGAGGCCCAGCGTCCCGGCCAGCCCAACCAGACCGACGTGGTCATGATCGACGCCCAGCTGCTGGGCATCGAGGACCTGGGCAATGACTACATGGCCAGCGTGGAATTCTCGGGCATGATCCGCGAGGACGCCTCGGCAGGTCCCACACCCTTCCGCGAAGTCTGGAACATGACCAAGCCCAAGAGCGGCAGCAGCGGATGGCTGGTCGCCGGAGTCCAGGCATTGCAGTAATTCCTCTCACTTCGGGAATAATCGGGGACTATGGCAACACAGTCCCCTTTTTCTTTCCTGAACGGCCTCATGGAACGCGTGATGGCCGGCCCGCAACCGCCGCAATGGCTGGTCAGCGAGGTGCATCAGCGCATCGTGCTGTTCCTCAACCATGTGCTGATGCAGGAAAAGGAGGCCACCGAGCGCCTGGTGCGGCAAAAGGGCCGCGTGGCGCGCGTGCAGTGGCGCGGCTACTCCATGGCCCTGCAGATCACGCCGGCCGGCCTGTTCAACGTGGCGCCTGAAGACGCGCAGCCCGATCTGCTGCTCGAAGTGACCGAGACCTCCGCACTGGCCCTGGCCCAGGTGGCCCTGCGCGGCGACAAGCCCTCCATCCGCATCGAAGGCGACGTGCAACTGGCCGCCGACATCAACTGGCTGGTGGACCACGTCGAATGGGATGTGGAGGAAGACCTGGCCCGCATCATCGGCGATGCGCCCGCGCACACCGTGGCCAAGGTGGCCCGCAGCGCTGCCCAGGCACTGCGCCAGTTCGTGGGCGCCCGCATGGCCGGCAAGCCCGATGCCGATGCCCCCGCCCCTGAAGCCGCACGTTCGGCAGCGCCCGCCAGCGCGCCCGTTGGTTCCCCCGTGGTGTCCCTGCCCGGTTTCGAGAACGACAAGCCATGAGCCGGTTTCTTCGCGGGCTGACCATCCTCTGGGTGGTGTTCCGCTACGGACTCGACGAGCTGGTGCTGTCGAGCTTCGAGCATCCCTGGATGCGCCGCGCACGCGCGGTGCTCACCCTGGGCCGCCGGCTGGACAAGCCGCGCGGCCAGCGCCTGCGCGAGGCGCTGGAGGAGCTGGGCCCCATCTTCGTGAAGTTCGGTCAGGTGCTGTCCACGCGCAGCGACCTGATGCCGCCCGACGTGGCCGAGGAGCTGGCCCGGTTGCAGGACCGCGTGCCGCCCTTCGATTCGCAGATTGCGGTGGACACCATAGAGCGTGCCTTCCGCAAGAAGCTGGACCAGATCTTCGTGAGCTTCGAGCGCGAGCCGGTGGCCAGTGCCTCCATCGCGCAGGTGCACTTTGCCGTGATCAGCGACCGCAACGGCGTGCAGCGCGATGTGGCCGTCAAGGTGCTGCGCCCGGGCATGAAGGCCGTGATCGACAAGGACCTGGCGCTCATGCACATGATGGCGCGCTGGGTCGAGCGGCTGTCGGCCGACGGCAAGCGCCTCAAGCCCCGCCAGGTCGTGGCCGAATTCGACAACTACCTGCACGACGAGCTGGACCTGATCCGCGAAGCCTCCAACGCCGCGCAGCTGCGCCGCAACATGGAAGGCCTGGACCTGGTGCTGATCCCCGAGGTGTACTGGGATTTCTGCCGCAACGACGTGATGGTCATGCAGCGCATGAAGGGCGTGCCCATCAGCCAGGTCGAGCGCCTGCGCGAGGCCGGGGTCGACATCCCCAAGCTCGCACGCGACGGCGTGACCATCTTCTTCACCCAGGTGTTCCGCGACGGTTTCTTTCACGCCGACATGCACCCGGGCAACATCATGGTCAGCCTGGAGCCCGAGACCTTCGGGCGCTATATCTCGCTGGACTTCGGCATCGTCGGCACGCTGACCGAGTACGACAAGGAATACCTGGCGCAGAACTTCACGGCGTTCTTCCGCCGCGACTACAAGCGCGTTGCCGAGCTGCACATCGAAAGCGGCTGGGTGCCGCCGAGCACGCGCGTGGACGAGCTGGAAGCCGCCATCCGCGCGGTGTGCGAGCCGTATTTCGACCGTCCGTTGGCAGAGATCTCGCTGGGCATGGTGCTGATGCGCCTGTTCCAGACCTCGCGCCGCTTCCATGTCGAGATCCAGCCGCAGCTGGTGCTGCTGCAAAAGACGCTGCTCAACATCGAAGGCCTGGGCCGCCAGCTGGACCCCAATCTGGACCTGTGGAGCACCGCCAAGCCCTTCCTCGAAAAATGGATGCTGGACCAGATGGGCCCGCAGCGGCTGTGGCGCGAGCTGCAGGCCGAGGCGCCGCGCTACGCCAAGCTCATTCCCGAGCTGCCGCGCCTGATCCATCGCCGGCTCACGCGCAACTCCGGCGAGCACGACGAACTGCTCAAGGAACTGCTGCAGCAGCAAAAGCTCACCAACCGCCTGCTTCAGGCCATCGTCAGCGCGGGCATAGGCTTTGTGATCGCGCTGATCCTGCTGCAACTGGTGGTGCGCCTGCGCTGGTACTGAGAACACCGACGGGTTTCAAGCCCTCTGACTTTTCCCACTTTGAATCAGGAGTGCCAGCGTGCTGCTCTCAATGGTGATCGCCTACCTGTTCGTGACCATAGCCATTGGCCTGTGGGCGGCCAGGCGGGTCAAGAACACGGCCGACTTTGCAATTGCCGGGCGCCATCTGCCCATGTACATGATCATCACCACCACGTTTGCCACGTGGTTCGGCTCGGAGATCGTGCTGGGCGTGCCCGCCAAGTTCATCGAGGGCGGCCTGCGCGGCGTGGTCGAGGACCCGTTCGGCGCGGGCATGTGCCTGATCCTGGTGGGCCTGTTCTTCGCGGGCAAGCTGTACCGCATGACGCTGCTGACCATCAGCGACTACTACCGCCACCGCTATGGGCGCTCCATCGAGATCGTCTGCTCGCTGATCATCATGCTCAGCTACCTGGGCTGGGTCTCGGCACAGGTCACGGCGCTGGGCCTGGTTTTCAACCTGCTGTCTGGCGGTACGGTCAGCATTCCCGTGGGCATGGCCATCGGCGTGGTGTCCATCCTGGCCTACACGCTGTTCGGCGGCATGTGGTCGGTGGCCGTGACCGATTTCCTGCAGATGATCATCCTCGTGGTCGGACTCGTGGTGCTGGCCTGGTTTGCGGGCGACATGGCCGGTGGTGCCGACAAGGTCATCGACCTGGCCGTGAGCCGCGACCTGTTCCAGTTCTGGCCCGAACCCAGCTGGCATGACATCCTCTTCTTCTTTGGCGCGGCCATCACCATGATGCTGGGCTCCATCCCCCAGCAGGACGTGTTCCAGCGCGTGATGTCGGCCAACAGCGAAAAGGCCGCCACGCGCGGTACCGTCATCGGCGGCACGGCCTATATCTTCTTTGCCTTCGTGCCCATGTTCCTGGTGACCAGCGCGCTGATCATCATGCCGCAGGAGGCGGCGGAACTGCTCGGGCAGGACCCGCAGAAGGTGTTGCCCACCCTGGTCATGAACAAGATGCCCTTCGTCATGCAGGTGCTGTTCTTCGGCGCGCTGCTGTCGGCCATCAAGTCCTGTGCCTCGGCCACGTTGCTGGCACCCAGCGTGACTTTCACCGAGAACATCTGGCGCCAGTTCCGCACCCAGGCCAGCGACCGGGAAATGCTGCTGGCCATGCGCATCAGCGTGCTCGTCTTCAGCATCTGCGTGCTGGCCTACTCGATCAAGATGGAAGGAACGCCCATCTATGAGTTGGTCTCCAGCGCCTACCAGGTACCGCTGGTCGGCGCCTTCGTGCCGCTGGTCTTCGGGCTGTACTGGAAGCGCGCCACCACGCAGGGCGCCATTTGCGCCGTGGCACTGGGCATTGGCGTGTGGGTGGTCTTCATGGCCACGCCGGCTTTGCACGAGGCATTTCCGCAGCAATTGGCCGGACTGCTGGCGGCTGTGACGGGGATGTTGGCCGGGTCACTGGCACCCCAGTGGCTGGCCAATCGCAGCGCAGACATTCTTGAGTTCAGGCCCGAAAGGTAAACGCATGCCTGAATGTGACCTGGAAAACAATTGATCACAATTATCGATAGTTATTTTCTATAAAGTTGGCGCTTGGGATCATGGAGGTCCCAAGATGCTGACATGTGCGGTATGAAGCACAGATCCTGACAGTACGGCGGACCTCCGAAATCAAACGCTTGGGAGGAAGCACTGTCATGAGAACACTGGAACTGATTGCGAAGACTTGCCGGCTGAGGCTGCGGACTGCTGCCGGCGTCCGATTGCGATGGGGAGGGCTTGGAGGCGCCTTGCTTGTGCCAGCCCTGTGCGGCCAGGTGGCAATGGCTGCACCGAGGATCCCGGTCGCGCCGGTCATCGTCTGGAGCGAGGATTTCGAAAACCCGCAGACACCCCCCATCGCCACGGAGGGGCGGGATCTGCTGGCCTACCAGGGCGCGGCCCCTGCGGGGCAGATGTATACCGCCGACTCGCTCTACCAGATGAGTGCCAACCAGTGCAATGGCATAGTCACGTCCTTCAACCAGGATCCAACTTCGGCGACGATGAGTGCGGCCTGCGGTTCACAAGGCAATTGGAACAGCCTGCAGCAGATGGCGGAGGTCGCAGGGCGCTATCAGGGCCAGAGTGCGGCGGATGCGGTCAAAAATCACGTCATGGCGATGCTTACAGCGAATGGGACCTATCCTGCTGGCGCAATTGCCTTTCGCACCAAGGCCAATATTCCGCAAAGTTCCGACAGCAGGTTCCTCACGGCCCGTGCCGATGTGGTGGCGAACTTCTGCTCGTCAGGATTCGTCGCTCCGTTGCTGCGTTTTTCTCTTGTCAATGACGCTAATGCGGAACTGCCCATCTCCATGAACGCTGTCGACCCATGCGTGGATGGTGTGTCGTTCAATACGATACCTATCGGTATTGGGATCATCCAAACGGCCAAGGCCCAGACAGTTACCTCTCCCGGAGCCCTGCTCTTCAGCGGGAACTCTGTCGGGTTTGTTCTCCGCAATGAACAGACCAGCTCCATGGGCAACGATTCGTCGATCGACAACGCGCAGATCATCGACGTGACGCCGCAGCTGGACAAGGCCTTCTCGCCTGCCAGCATCCAACTCGGGCAGGTCTCCCGGTTGACCATGACCATCACCAATACGACCGATCTGCTGCGCAAGCAAGGCTGGTCGTTTACCGACAACCTGCCTGCAGGACTGGTTGTCGAGGGCAATGCCAGCACCACCTGCCCCGGCACGAACGTGCAGGCAGCAGCAGGGGGCAGTACCGTGACTGTGTCCAACGGAGACCTGGCCCAGGGCGCCGCCTTTTGCGAGGTGAGCCTCGACGTGCGTCCGACCGCGACAGGCAGCTTCACCAACGGTCCTTCCAACCTCTCCCTGATCGGCCTGAACCAGCCGGCCACACTGGTTGTGCTGGCGGTTGAGCCAACGGCCGACATGCAGGCCACCTCCATCACGCTTCCCACGACCATGACGGTGGGCGCACCAGTATCCGGCAGCTTCAGCTGCACCAATGCCGGCCCCAGTGAGGCCACGGCGGCCTCGTGCGTGATCTCCGGCCTGCCCGCCGGGGCGACCACGTCCTGCACACCCAGCGTTCCCACGGCCTCGCCATTGGCATCGGGCGGCAGCATTGCCTGCACGGTGCAGTTCACGCCCACCACAACGGGCACCATCGCGGCCTTGGTGACGGCGAGCAGCAGCACGGTGGATCCGGTGCCGGCCAACAACACCAAGGCACACCCCTTCAATCCCGTGGAGCGGGCCGACATGCAGGCCACCAGCGTCACGCTGCCGGCCACCGCCAACGTGGGTGTTCCCGTGAAGGGCTCTTTCGTCTGCACGAATGCCGGCCCCAATGCGGCGGCCTTTGCCAATTGTTCCATCGCAGGGCTGCCGGCAGATGCCAGCACCTCATGCACGCCTGCGGTGCCGACAGGCACGCCGCTGGCCTCTGGCGCAAGCATTGCCTGCACGGTGAGCTTCACGCCCACCACGCAGGGCAGCCTCACAGCCACCGTGACGGCGGTCAGTGGAACCACGGACCCGGAGCCGGTCAACAATTCGCGTGACCAGGAGTTGGTGGTTGCTGCCGCGTTGGCGCCGGAGCCGGTCCCCGCCACCGGGGTGCCTGCCCTGGTGCTGATGGGCCTGGCCGTCATGCTGGCGGGCCTGGGAACGCAGCGAGGCCGGGTACGGCGCTGAGCACGGATGCGGCAAGCCCCCGGCAGCGGGGGCGGTCGGGCCTGATGGAATGCCAGTCTCCGCGACTGGCATTTCTCATTGGAGGCCACCAGTTGCCGGCCCTGTACGCGCGCCTTGTGGCCTGCCCCGCCTGGGCCATTGGGCTTGAGACAGCCGCAGTATCGGACGGATGCCTATAATCGAAAGTTTTGCATCTTCCCTCGTATTAGCATTAGCGCCATGCCTATTTATGCATACAAGTGTGGCTCCTGCGGTCATGCCAAGGACGTGCTGCGGAAAATCTCGGATGCCCCGCTGACGACCTGTCCGGCCTGCGGGGCCGAGACCTTCTCCAAGCAGCTGACAGCTGCCGGCTTCCAGCTCAAGGGCTCGGGCTGGTATGCGACCGACTTCAAGAACAGCGGTGGCAAGAGCGCCGCCGCACCGGCTCCCGCAGCCGATGCTCCTGCCTCGGATACTTCTGCCGCACCAGCGGCAACTGCGTCCGCGCCCGCTGCGGCCCCTGCATCTGCCTCCGCGCCCGCAACGGCCCATTGATCAAGGCTTGCATTTCATGTCCGCTCTGCGCAAATGGCTGTTCGCCGGCCTGCTGGTGATCGTTCCGCTGGTGATCACGCTGGGCGTGCTCAACTGGATCATCGGCACGCTCGACCAGACGCTGACCATCCTGCCCGAGGCCTGGCATCCGGATCGGTTGCTGGGCTTTCATATCCCCGGCTTCGGTGTCGTGCTGACGCTGCTGATCCTGCTCGTGGTCGGTGCGGCGGCCAGCAACTTCATCGGCCGCAAGCTCGTGTCCTGGGGCGATGCGGTGGTCAGCCGCATTCCTGTGGTGCGCTCCATCTATTCCAGTGTCAAGCAGGTGTCCGATACCGTGTTCTCGGACAGCGGCAATGCGTTTCGCACCGCCGTGCTGGTGCAGTGGCCGCGTGAAGGCGTCTGGACCGTGGCCTTCGTCACCGGCTCGCCCAGCGGGGAGGTTGCCGCCTACCTGCGCGACGAATACCTGAGCGTCTTCGTGCCGACCACGCCCAACCCGACGGGCGGCTATTTCGTCATCGTTCGCAAGAGCGATTGCATCGAACTGGAAATGAGCGTGGATGCCGCGCTCAAGTACATTGTTTCCATGGGCGTGGTGACTCCACCGGATCTCGCAGTGCCCGCGGAACCCAAATAACAAACTGTCGCGCCCTTGCCGGGCGCAGGAAGCTTTTCATCATGGCCATGCGCTCCCACTACTGCGGTCTCGTGACCGAAGCCCTGATGGGCGAAACCGTTACCCTGTGCGGCTGGGTGAACCGTCGCCGCGACCATGGCGGTGTGATCTTCATCGACCTGCGCGACCGCGAAGGCTATGTGCAGGTGGTCTGCGATCCCGATCGCGCCGAGATGTTCAAGACCGCCGAAGGCCTGCGCAACGAGTTCTGCGTGCAGGTCAAGGGCCTGGTGCGCGCACGTCCCGAAGGCACGACCAACGACAAGCTCAAGAGCGGCCAGATCGAAGTGCTGTGCCATGAGCTGAACGTGCTCAACGCCTCGGTCACCCCGCCGTTCCAGCTGGACGACGAGAACCTGTCCGAGACCGTGCGCCTGACCAACCGCGTGCTGGACCTGCGCCGCCCCTACATGCAGCGCAACATGATGCTGCGCTACCGCACGGCTATCCAGGTGCGCAACTTCCTGGACAAGGAAGGCTTCATCGATATCGAAACGCCCATGCTGGGCAAGAGCACGCCCGAAGGCGCGCGCGACTACCTGGTGCCCAGCCGCGTGCACGACGGCGAGTTCTTCGCCCTTCCGCAGTCGCCCCAGCTGTACAAGCAGATGCTGATGGTGGCCGGCTACGACCGCTACTACCAGATCACCAAGTGCTTCCGCGACGAAGACCTGCGCGCCGACCGCCAGCCCGAGTTCACGCAGATCGACTGCGAGACCTCGTTCCTGGGCGAAGAGGAAATCCGCGCCATCTTCCAGCGCATGATCACCGAGGTCTTCAAGACCCAGCTGAACGTGGATCTGGGCGAGTTCCCGATGATGACGTACCAGGAAGCGGCCTTCCGCTTCGGCTCGGACAAGCCTGACCTGCGCGTCAAGCTCGAGTTCACCGAACTGACCGAGGTCATGAAGGACGTGGACTTCAAGGTGTTCTCCACGCCCGCCACGACCAAGGGCGGCCGCGTGGTGGCACTGCGCGTGCCCGGCGGCTCGCAGATCTCGCGCGGCGAGATCGACCAGTACACCGAATTTGTCAAGATCTACGGCGCCAAGGGCCTGGCCTGGATCAAGGTCAACGAAGTGGCCAAGGGCCGCGATGGCCTGCAGTCGCCCATCGTCAAGAACCTGCATGACGCAGCCCTTGCCGAAATCCTCAAGCGCACGGGTGCACAGGACGGCGACCTCATCTTCTTCGGCGCCGACAAGGAAAAGATCGTCAACGACTCCATTGGCGCGCTGCGCCTGAAGGTGGGCCACAGCGACTTCGGCAAGGCCAACGGCCTGTTCGAGGACCGCTGGGCGCCGCTGTGGGTGGTGGACTTCCCCATGTTCGAGCACGACGAGGAAAACGACCGCTGGGCGGCCGTGCACCACCCGTTCACCTCGCCCAAGGATGGCCACGAGGAACTCATGGTCACCGATCCGGGCAACTGCCTGGCCAAGGCCTACGACATGGTCCTGAACGGCTGGGAGCTGGGCGGCGGCTCGGTGCGTATCCACCGCGCCGACGTGCAGAGCAAGGTGTTTGACGCGCTCAAGATCTCGCCCGAAGACGCTCGCGCCAAGTTCGGCTACCTGCTGGACGCGCTGCAGTACGGCGCCCCCCCGCACGGCGGCCTGGCCTTCGGCCTGGACCGCCTGATCACGCTGATGACGGGCGCCGACTCCATCCGCGACGTGATCGCCTTCCCCAAGACCCAGCGCGCCCAGGACCTGCTGACGCAGGCACCTTCGCCCGTGGACGAAAAGCAGCTGCGCGAGCTCCACATCCGCCTGCGCAATCCGCTGGCGGCCACGCAGGGCTGAGGAGCAGGCTTCACGGCTTGACAGGAACGGCAGGAGCTGGCGCAGCTTCTGCCGTTTTTCTTTTTGCGGAGAGCTTTCATGCGTTTTCAAGGCATTGCATCGGTGGCGCTGGCGTTGGTGGTGTCGGCAGGGCTGGGCCTGTCCGGTTGCGGCGAGAAGAAGACCGAGCTGGGGCAGGGCGGTTCGGAGATCACGGGCTCTGCCGGGCCGCTGGGGGCGAACAACGGGTCGCGCGAACTCGTGCGCTGCGATGCGCCCGTGGCCACGCTGGCCCTGGCCGAGAATCCCAACGGCTACGTCATGGGCTCGGGCTATCAGCTGCCGGCCTCGCCCGTTCCGCTGGTCAAGCTGCTGGCCCAGCAAAGCGGGTGCTTTCGCGTGGTGGACCGGGGAGCGGGCCTGCGCGGCACGGTGCAGGAGCAGGACCTGAAGAATTCCGGCGTGCTGCGCGAGAACTCCACGGTGCGCAAGGGCCGGGGCTACGAGGCCCAGTACACGCTGACGCCCAGCCTGACCTTCAGCGAGCAGGACGCGGGCCGCGGGCTGGCCGGCGTGGTCGCCATGATCCCGGTGCTGCGAGACATTGCAGGGCTGGCCGGCCTGGTCGAGCAGGTCAAATTCAAGGAGGCGCAGACCGCGCTGCTGCTGTCGGACAACGAAACCACCGAGCAGGTGGCCGCTGCCACGGGCGCAGCCCGCACCACCGATCTGGGCGTGGGCGGCATGGTGCTGGGCCGCCTGGGCGCTGCGGGCGCGGGCTGGAGCAATACCAACGAGGGCAAGGTCATCGCCGCTGCCTTTCTGGATGCGCACAACCAGCTGGTCTTCCAGGTGCGCGCGCTGCAGGCCAAGGAGCTGCCACCGCCGGTGGCCACCAAGGCTGGGCAGGGCAGGAGCTGAGGCCAGCCATGGCCGGCCACAAGATCCCCGAGTCGGTGCTGGTCGTCATCCACCGTGATGACGGCCAGGTGCTGCTGATGCGCCGCACCGCTGCGGCGCCTGAGGGCGGGGAGTTCTGGCAGTCGGTGACGGGCAGCAAGGACCATGAGGGCGAGTCCTGGCGTGAGACCGCGGTGCGCGAAGTGCGGGAAGAAACCGGCATCGATGCCGAGGCGCCCGGCTGCCTGCTGCAGGACTGGGCGCTGGAGAACATCTACACCATCTACCCTGCCTGGCAGCACCGCTATGCGCCCGGTGTATGGCACAACCGCGAGAGGGTTTTCGGGCTGCGGATTCCGTCCTACACCCCTGTGTTCTTGAATCCGAGGGAACATACCGCATCTGCTTGGCATCATTGGCGTGAGGCTGCCCAGCGCTGCTATTCACCGTCCAATGCGGAGGCCATCTTGCTGCTTCCACGTTTTTCCCCAACGAAGCCGGACTGAACCCTTCACCTGCGTTCCCGAACCGCCATGACTGAAAACGCGAATTCCCATCAGGTGGACCCCGGCCCGTCGATACTGCGCGTCGCGACCTACAACATCCACAAGGGCGTGCAGGGCATGGGTCCCGCGCGCCGCCTTGAAATCCACAACCTGGGCCACGCCGTGGAGCAGCTCGATGCCGACATCGTCTGCCTGCAGGAAGTGCGCAAGATGAACCACAAGGAGGCCGCGTACTTCGAGCGCTGGCCCCAGGTCTCGCAGGCGGAGTATCTGGCTCCCCTGGGCTATGAGGCCGTCTACCGCACCAACGCCTACACCCGCCACGGCGAGCACGGCAACGCGCTGCTGACCCGCTGGCCCGTGGTGGGCCACCAGCACGAGGACATCTCCGACCACCGCTTCGAGCAGCGTGGCCTGCTGCATGTGGAGGTGGAAGTGCAGAACCGGCGCGTGCACACCATCGTGGTGCACCTGGGGCTGATCCCCGGCAGCCGCGTGCGCCAGGTCTCCCAGCTCAAGCGCTTCATCGAGCGAGAGGTGCCGCCCGGCGCGCCCGTGGTGGTGGCTGGCGACTTCAACGACTGGGGTGGCCAGATCAAGCGCATGCTGGGCGGTTTCGGCCTGTACGAATACGACGAATTGCCCAGCGTGCCCACCTATCCCTCGCGCCTGCCGCTGGCCCAGCTGGACCACGTCTATGTGCGCGGCCTCACGCCGCTGGGCCTGCATGTGCCCAAGGGGCGCATCTGGTGGCGCATGTCGGACCATCTGCCGCTGATTGCGGAATTCCGCCTCTAGCCCTGGCCGCTCTGACACACGCCACTCTTTTGCTATTGAATTGATAGCTTTCGGGGCGGGCAGAACCTGCGTTTGGGTGGAAAATCCCTTGCGTGCCATGCTGCGGGTTTCGCTGTTACCATGCCAGCCATGTTCAGAGAACTCGTCGACATGAAACAAGACAGCCAGGCCGAGGGCACCCCCGTCTCGGTCAAGATCCGCGAACGACTGAAGCAGGCGCAAAAGCGCTTTCATGCGAACGACAACATCTCCGAATTCATCGAGCCCGGTGAACTCGAGCAGCTGCTCGACGAAGTCCAGGAAAAGATGCAGGGCGTGCTCGACAGCATGGTCATCGACACCACGCACGACCACAACACGCGCGCCACGGCGCGCCGCGTGGCCAAGATGTATGTCAACGAGGTGTTCCGGGGCCGCTACGTGGCGCAGCCCGCCATCACCGAATTCCCCAATGCCGAGCACCTCAACGAGCTGATGATCGTCGGCCCGATCACGGTGCGCAGCGCCTGCAGCCACCATCTGTGCCCGGTGATCGGCAAGATCTGGATCGGCGTGCTGCCCAACAAGAACACCAATGTCATCGGCCTGTCGAAGTACGCGCGGCTGGTGGACTGGATCATGGGCCGTCCCCAGATCCAGGAAGAGGCCATCATCCAGCTGGCCGACCTGATCCTCGACAAGACCCGCCCCGACGGCCTGGCCGTGGTCATGGAGGCTTCGCACTTTTGCATGTCCTGGCGCGGTGTGCGCGAGATGGACAGCAAGATGCTGAACTCCGTCATGCGCGGCGCCTTCCTCACCAACCCGGAACTGCGCCGCGAGTTCCTCTCGCTGGTGTCCAGCCGCAAGTAAATCCCCGGGGTGGCGTCCCCGGACGCCTCACACAACACCCCAGGCTGCGCAGTGCGCGGCCTTTTTTCTTTCCCGCGCCCCGCCCCGCTTTCCCCGGACCTGCCCATGTCGCTGCAAGCCTTTGCCCTGATCATCATTGCCGGCCTCATCCATGCCGGCTGGAACATCGTGGCCAAGAAGGCGGGCGGTGACTCGCGCTTTGCCTTCTTCACCTCGGTCATCATGATGGTGATCTGGGCGCCGCTGGGCTGGTGGGTGGGGCGCGATGTGGTGCCCACATGGGGCCGCAACGAATGGCTGGTGGTGCTGGCCAGCGGCCTGCTGCACGTGGCCTACTACGTGACCTTGCTGCGCGGCTACCGCAGCGCCGATCTCACCGTGGTCTATCCGCTGGCGCGCGGCTCGGGGCCGCTGCTGTCGTCCATGGTGGCCATCCTCTTTCTGGGTGAGCGGATTTCCTCGTTGGGCGTGCTGGGCATTGCCGGCGTGGTGGTCGGCGTCTTCCTGATCGCGGGAGGCCCCGGCCTGCTGCGCGCGCGCCATGATCCCGAAGCCCGCGAACGGCTCAGGATGGGCCTGTGGTACGGCCTGCTGACGGGCGCCTTCATCGCCAGCTACACCGTGGTGGACGGCTATGGCGTGAAGCTGCTGCTGATGTCGCCCATCCTCATCGACTACATGGGCAACTTCGTGCGCGTGTTCCTGCTGGCGCCCGTGGTGCTGCGCGACCTGCCCACGGCCCGGCATCTGTGGCGCGCGCAGTGGCGCTTCGCGGCCCTGGTGGCGCTGATCAGCCCCATCGCCTACGTGCTGGTGCTCTACGCCATGCAGGATGCGCCCATGTCGCACGTGGCGCCTGCGCGCGAAGTCTCCATGCTGTTCGCGGCGCTGATCGGCGGGCACATGCTGCGCGAAGGCGATCGCCTGGCACGCATTGCGGGCGCCGTGTGCATTGCCGTCGGTGTGACGGCGCTGGGCCTGGGCTGAGCACCATGGCGGCAATGCGGGTACTGGGCTGCGATTTCAGCAGCCGACCTACGGCGCGCAAGCCCATCACCATGGCCCTGGGCCGCCTGCTGGCTGGGGACACGGTGGTCCTGCAGGATTTGCTGGAGTTCGCCTCGCTGGACGCCTGGGCCGCCTGGCTGGCCCGGCCTGCCGATTCGGCGCAGTCAGCCTGGGTGGGCGGTTTCGACCTGCCTTTTGCCCTGCCGCGCGAACTGGTGGAGCAGCTGTGCTGGCCCACGGAATGGGCGGCCTGCATGGACCACTACGCCGGCCTCACGCGCCAGGCCATACGCGAGCAGTTCAAGGCCTTTTGCGCGGCGCGGCCCGCAGGCGGAAAGTTCGCGCACCGGGCCACGGACGGGCCTGCCGGTGCCAGCCCTTCCATGAAATGGGTGAACCCGCCTGTGGCCTACATGCTGCATGCCGGGCTGCCCTTGCTGCGCGCGGCCGGCGTGCACCTGCCGGGCCTGCAGCCTCCCGGCAAAGGCGATGCGCGCCGCGTGGCGCTGGAAGCCTACCCGGGCATGCTGGCGCGCGCCGTGATCGGCCGCCTCAGCTACAAAAGCGACGAACCCGCACGGCAAACGCCCGAACGCCATCAGGCGCGCGTGCAATTGCTGGCGGCGCTGGAGCGCGGCGACAACCCGCTGGCGTTGCGCCTGCGTATCGACGCCGAAGAAACCCGCAACCAGTTGCTGGCGGACGGCAGCGGAGACCGGCTGGACGCCGCAATCTGCATGCTGCAGGCCGCCTGGGCTGCGGCCCGCCATGCGCAGGGCGATGCGCTCTACGGGTTGCCGCACGACCTGGACCCGCTGGAAGGCTGGATCGTCACGGCCCAGGCCTGATCTGCGCCGCACTGAAATACTCGAATCGGGAAGAGACAAGCGATGCCCACCTTTGAAACCTTGCTGGCCTTTTTCGGCGTGGCCGTGCTGCTGGGCCTGAGCCCGGGGCCTGACAACCTGTTCGTGCTCATGCAATCGGCCCAGCGCGGCTGGCGCGTGGGCCTGTGCGTGGTACTGGGCCTGTGCCTGGGGCTGGTGGTGCATACGGCGGCGGTTGCGCTGGGTTTGGCGGCGCTGGTGGCTGCGTCGCCCCTGCTGTTCACCGCCATCAAGCTGTGCGGCGCCGCCTACCTGGCCTGGCTGGCCTGGGGTGCGCTGCGCGCCGTGGCCCGGCCGGGCGAGATGCCGCAGGCCGGCGCAGCCGACCCGCTGACCCCCGCACGAGCGCTGCGCTGGGTGGGGCGTGGCGTGGTGATGAACCTCACCAACCCCAAGGTGCTGATCTTCTTCCTGGCCTTTCTGCCGCAGTTCGCGGACCCCGCGCGCGGCGGCGTGGCCACGCAGGTGATGGTGCTGGGCTGCGTGTTCATGCTGGCGGCGCTGCTGGTGTTCGGTGCCATCGCATGCTGCTCGGGCTGGTTCGGCGTGCTGCTGCAGCGATCCGTGCGTGCGCAGAACTGGCTCAACCGCGTGGCCGGGCTGGTGTTCCTGGGCATGGCGGTGCGGCTGGCGCTGGTGCAGCGCTAGGGCCTGTTCACACTAGTGCGGGGCCGTGGCACAGTCCCTCCATGCTTTTTCGCTCACGCCCCTTGGCGCCATGAGCAGCGGCGTCCTCATCCAACCCATGCCACAGACCACGGCCCACACCATTGCCATCGTCCAGGTCCTGCAGATCGTGCAGGGCGTGCAGCGCAATGGCATGGATGTGCCAGCCATCCTGCGCCGCGCCGGCATTGCGCCTGCTCTGCTGGATGCGCCGCTGTCGCGCGTGACCCAGGCGCAGTACGCGGCGCTGATCCGCGTGCTGCGCCGCGTCTGCCGCGACGAGCTGTGGGGCCTGTGCCGCCATCCGCTGCCCGTGGGCAGTTTTGCCCAGGCCTGCCGCACCATGCTGCCCTGCCGCACGCTGGGCGAGGCATTGCAGGCCGGGCTGCGTTTCTACCGCCTGGTGCTGCGCGACTTCGCGCCCCGGCTGCAGGTCGTGGACGGCGTGGCCCGCATCGCCATGGTGTCGCTGCGCGAGCGCGATGCGCCGCTGGCCTATGCCGAGCGGTCCTTCTGCTTTCTGGGCTATGGCGTCATGTCGTGGCTGGTGTCGCGCAGGATAGAGCTGACGGGCGTGTGCGCGCCGGCCGGCGCCAGCATGCCGTATGGCACGGAGGCGCAGCGCCTGTTCCTGGCGCCGCTGCAGCGCGACCGCGACTTCACGGGGCTGGAGTTCGATGCGCGCTGGCTGGAGCTGCCCGTGGTGCAGACCCCGGAGAGCCTGGCCGAATTCCTGGACCAGGCGGCCATGGGCCTGGTCATCCGCTACCGCGACCGCACGCGCCTGGGCGAGCGCATCCGCCGCCTGCTGCGCCGCGATCTGGCGGGCGAGCTGCCTTCGCTGGAGCAGGTGGGCGCCGCGCTGTCCATGACGCCGCAGACGCTGCGCCGCCGCCTGCGCGACGAAGGCCTGGGTTTCCAATCTCTCAAGGACGACCTGCGCCGCGACGCGGCCATCGAGCTGCTGAACCGGCCGGAGCTGACGCTGGCCGATATCGCCGCGCGCGTGGGGTTTGCCGAGGCCAGCACCTTCCACCGCGCCTTCAAGGGCTGGACCGGCCTGCCGCCGGGCGCCTACCGGCAGGCCCAGCATCGCGGCCGCTGATCTTTTTTGCCAATCATTTTGAGACGATCGGCGATTGGTGGCTGAAGGCCTGGTGGCCACACTGTCCATGGACCCTGCCACTGCGGCAGGGCACACCGCCCCGCCAACGAGGGCGGAGCACCGAAGGACAAGGAGACAAGCCATGGAATCGAGCCGACGCGGCTGCCTGCGGGCGGCGCTGGCATGCGCTGCCAGCGCCTCACTGGGTGCCGCCCTGGGAACGGCATCGCCGATCGCCTTTGCACAGCCGGCAGGCGGTGCCTACCCGTCCAAGCCGCTGCGCATGGTGATTCCCTACCCGGCAGGCGGTGGCACCGACATCATCGGGCGCATCATTGCCCAGCAACTGAGCCAGGCCTGGGGCCAGCCCGTGGTGGTGGAGAACCGGCCGGGCTCCAGCGGCATCATCGGCGGCGACGTGGTGGCCAAGTCGCCGCCAGACGGCTACACGCTGCTGCTGGGGATCACGGCCATGATCCAGTCGCCTGCGCTGTACGCCAGGATGCCCTATGACGTGCTCAAGGACTTTGCCCCCGTATCGCAGGTGGCCCTGTCCTCGGACCTGTTCGTGGTGCCGCGCGACGTGCCGGCCACGACGCTGCAGCAGTTCATCGCCCTGGTCAAGGCCCATCCGGGCAAGTACAGCAACGGCAACTACGGCAACGGCACCTCCTCGCACATGCATGGCGAGCTGCTGCGCGCCCGGGCCGGGCTGGACCTGGCGCTGATTCCCTACAAGGGCGCGGCGCCGCTGGTCAACGACGTGCTGGGCGGGCAGCTGTCGTCGGGTTTCATCGATGTGTCCTCGGCCAATGCGCACCTGAAGTCGGACAAGATCCGCATCCTGGCCATCACCGGCATGCAGCGCCACCCGGCGCTGCCCGAGGTGCCCACGTTTGCCGAGCTGGGCCTGGCCGGCTTCGAGGCCAATGGCTGGTTCGCCACCTTCGTGGCGGCGGGAACGCCCCGGCCCATCGTGGACCGGCTCTCGGCGGAGGTGCGGCGCATCGTGGCCACGCCCGAACTCAGCGGCCGCCTGGCCTCCATGGGCCTGCGCCCGGTGGGCGGCACGCCCGAGGAATTGGCCTCCGTCATGGCGCGCGACATGCCGCGCTGGGCGCGCATCGTGAAGGAGGCGGGAATCAGGCTGGAGTAGCCGATGCAGTCTGCGCCCGGTCCTGGCCCGACTGAACGGGCTGTGGCCAGGTGGGCTGGGGTGGGCGCAACTGCTCCAGCACCCGGCTGAGCCGGAGCACGCCCAGGTCGTCGAACCGGCGACCTGCGATCTGCACGCCTATGGGCAGCTGCCCGTCATGCCCGCAGGGCACGGATGCGGCGGGCTGTTCGGACATGTTGTAGGGCACGGTAAAGGCAATGTGCTCCAGCGGCCGCAGCGGGTCGTTGGTGGGGCTGGGCAGGTGGGCCGGGAAAGCCGTGATCGGCGCCACGGGGGACAGCACGTAGTCGTAGGCCGCCGTGGCCCGCACCGTGGCCGTGCGCAGAAGGTGCGACTGCTGGCTGGCCACGAACAGCTGCGTGGCTGTCAGTGGCGCGGCACTGTCGGCCCATTCGCGGATGAAGGGCAGGATCACGCGGCGCTGCGCATCCGTCAGCGACTGGATTTCCACATGCGATCGCATGCGCCAGAAATGGTCGAGGCCGTCGAGCATGTCGCGGGTGAGCCAGGGCTCGATGCGCTCGATGTGCGCGCCGGCCGATTCCAGCCAAGCCGCAGCCTGCTCCACCACGGCGCGCACGCGGGGCTGCAGGGGCAGGCCGCAGCCGGCATCCAGCAGCAGGCCTATGCGCAGGCCGCGCACCTGGGCAGGGTCCATGTCGAAGCTGTCCCATGCAATCTCCTGGTGCGGCAGGCCCATGCTGTCGCGTGCATCGGGCAGGGACAGCACCTGCATCATCAGCGCGGCGTCGGCCACGCTGCGGGTCATGGGACCTGCGCAGCGGCCGGTGTATGGCGGGTCGATGGGCACGCGGCCCAGGCTGGGCTTGAGGCCGAAGATGCCGCACCAGCCCGCCGGCAGGCGGATGGAGCCGCCGATGTCCGTGCCCACGTGCAGCGGCCCGTAGCCGGCCGCCGCAGCGGCGCCCGCACCGGCGCTGGAGCCGCCCGGCGTCTTGTCCGGATCCCAGGGGTTGAAGGTGTTGCCGTGCAGCGAGGACAGGCCGGACGACAGCATGCCGTAGTCGGGCATGGTGGTCTTGGCGAAAAGGATGGCGCCTGCCTCGCGCAGGCGTGCAGCGGGTGGGGCATCCAGCGGGGCCGCGACCTGCGGCATGGCGGCCGTGCCCACGGGCGTGGGATCGCCGCGCGTGGCGATGTTGTCCTTGACCGTGGCGGGAACGCCGTCGAGCAGGCCGGCCGGCTCGCCGCGCAGCCAGCGGGCCTCGCTCTCGCGGGCCCGGGCCAGGGCGGCCTCGGGGCGCAGCAGGTAGGTGGCGTGCAGGGCCGGCTCCCAGCGCTGCACATGGGCCAGCAGGTCGTGCATGACCTCGACGGGCGAGAGGCTGCGGTCCCGGTAGGCGCGCAGCAGCGCATGGGCGGGCAGGTCGTGCAGGGCCTGTATCGTTCCAGTCATCGCGGCTTCCTCGAAGATGGCGGTTCTTGCGGCAGATCTGGCGCAGTGTGGCCCGGTGCCACCGGCGCGCCTGTCGCCTGTGGCTCAGCCTGTGCGCGGTTCAGGTGGCCCAGGACAGTGCGGAGAGATCGTTGACGAAGACGGGCATGTCCTTCCACAGTCCGCGCAGATTCTTGTTGGCCACGGTGACCCATTGGGGCGTGTAGAGGAAGGCATGCACGCAATCCTGGGCCAGCAGGCGCTGCGCATCGCCCAGCAGGCGCGAGCGGTCGGCGGGGCGCGAGGCGTTCTTGATCTTGTCGTACAGCTCGTTGAACTGGGACGACTGGTAGCCCCAGTAGTAGTCGGGCTTGGCGAAGTTGCCCAGGTCGAAGGGCTCGACATGGGAGATCAGCGTCAGGTCGTAGTTCTTGAGGGTGTAGGTGCCCGACAGCCACTGTGCCCATTCGACGTTCTGCAGCTTGGCTCGGATGCCGATCTTGGCCAGCTGCGCGGCAATCACCTCGCCGCCCTGGCGCGCGTAGGGCGTGGGTGGCAGGGTCATGGTCAGCTCCAGCGGCGTCTTGACGCCGGCCTCGGCCAACAGCGCCTTGGCCTTTTCCACGTCGAAGGGGTTGATGCCCGTGGTGTCCACGTAGCCGAAGGCCGTGGGCACGTAGTAGCTGCCAATGGGCAGGCCGTAGCCGTCGCCCGCGCCGTCGATGACGGCCTTGCGGTCGATGGCGGCGGCGATGGCGCGGCGCACCCGCGGATCGTTCAAGGGCTTGCGCGCGTTGTTCATGGCCAGGATGGTCTTGGCCCGCGAGCCGCTGACCACGACCTGGAAGCGCCCGTTGGCCTTGAACTGGGCCACGCTGCGCGGCGTGACGCGCGGGAAGGCGTCGACATCGCCGGCCAGCAGTGCGGCCACCTGGGCTGCAGGGTCGGAGATGAAGCGGAAGGTGGCACGGCGAATGCGCAGGCCGGGGGCCGTGCGGTACCGGGGCCAGGCCGTGAGCGTGACCGAGGCGCCCTTGTTCCAGTTGCCCAGCTGGTAGGGGCCCGTGCCCACGGGGCGCGTGGCGTTGGTGGCAGCGCTCTTGGGCTCCACGATGATGGAGGTCGCCTGCCCCAGCACGAAGAGGAAGTCGGGGTCGATGTCCTTGTTGGTGACGACCACCGTGTGGTCATCCACCACGCGCGTGGACAGGGCGGCGAAGGTGCGCTTGTCCTTGTTGGTGCTCTTGTCGTCGCCCGCGCGGTCGAAGGAGTACTTCACGCTGTGGGCGTTGCAGGGCTCGCCGTTCTGGAAACTCACACCCTTGCGCAGGCGGAAGGTGTAGGTCTTGAGGTCGGGCGAGACCTCCCAGCTTTCGGCCAGCAGCGGGGAGACGCTGCCGTCCGGATTGATCTTGGTCAGCGTCTCGAACAGGTTGTAGAGCACGATCTCGCCAATGGACGATGCGGCGCCGGCCGTGGGGTCCAGCCCCGGCGGCTCCAGCGTCATCGCCAGCGTGACACTGTCCTTGCGGCCCTGGGCCAGCGCAGGCCAGGGCATCAGCAGGGGCAGGCCGGCAGCAGCGGAGCTGGCCAGCAGGGAACGGCGATTGAACATGAACAGGTCTCCGGAAATTCTTGCAGATGGGTCATGGGCCGCTGGCTGCGGCCTGCAGCAGTGTTTTTACACCAGCGCGCGCGTGCGCGTGGCCATGAGGGCCCGGTCCGCGCCGGTGGTTGTCAGCTTTCGGCTTTCAGGCTCGGTGCTGCAGGGCGATGCGTGGCACGGCCCGTACCAGGGCCTGGGTGTAGGGATGCTGCGGGGCGTGGAACAGTTGCTGCGGAGCCCCGCGCTCGACGATGCGGCCTTCGCTCAGCACGATGGCGTCGTCGCACAGGTGCTGGACCACGGCCAGGTCGTGGCTGATGAACAGGTAGGACAGGCCCAGCTGCTGCTGCAGATCGCGCAGCAGGTTCAGTACCTGGGCCTGCACCGAGACGTCGAGGGCGCTCACGGGCTCATCGGCCACGATGAGGCGGGGTCGCGTGACCAGGGCGCGTGCAATGGCGATGCGCTGGCGCTGGCCGCCCGAGAATTCATGCGGGTACTTGTCCAGGTCCTGCACGCGCAGCCCGACCTGCTCCAGCGTGGCGCGGGCCAGGTCGCGCCGGGCTGTGCGCTCGGGCGGTGCAGGCTGGGCGGTCAGGGGCTCGCAGACGATGTGTTCCACCGTCATGCGCGGGTCCAGCGAACCGTAAGGATCCTGGAACACCATCTGGAAATCGCGGCGCGCCATGCGCAGTGCCTGGTTGCCGAGCCGGTGCAGATCCTGGCCCAGCAGCTGCACGCTGCCGGCGCTGGGCGTGTCCAGCGCCATGATCAGGCGTGCCAGCGTGGACTTGCCGGAACCCGACTCGCCCACCACGCCCAGGCTGCGCCCCGCCGTCAGCGTGAAATCCACGCCGCGCAGCGCATGCACCTGCTCCGGCGCGCGCCACAACGAGCGGCGTGGCAGACGGTAGCTGCGGGCCAGGTCCGTCACCTGCAGCAGGGGCGGATCGGCAGCGGCCGGTGCCTGGCGGTCGTGCTCCGTCATGTGCTGCGGCCCTGCGTATGCATGCCCGGCGCAATGGCCTCGGAGCGCAGGCAGCGCACCACATGCGGCTGTGCCCAGGCCTGCAGGGCAGTGGGCGTGGGCCGCTGCGGGCGCTCCAGGACCAGGGCGCGCGGGCGCTCGCTGTGGCAGGTGGGCTCGGTATAGCTGCAGCGGCCCGCGAAGGCGCATCCGGCTGGCAGGTCCACCAGCTCGGGCACGGTGCCGGCAATGGTGGGCAACCGCGCCGGCGGCTGGTGGCCTGGTCCCGAAGGCTCCAGCTGCGGCCTGGCGGCGAACAGGCCGCGCGTGTAGGGATGGGCGCGGCGCGCGAAGATGGCCTCGGTCATGCCGCTTTCGACCACGGTGCCGCCGTACATCACCTGCAGCTGCTCCACGTTTTGCGCGATCACTCCCAGATCGTGCGAGATCAGCAGCAAGGCCATGGAGTGCTCTGCCACCAGTTCCTGCAGCAGATTGAGAATTTGCTGCTGCACGGTCACGTCCAGCGCCGTGGTAGGTTCGTCGGCGATCAGCAGGTCGGGCCCGCAGGCCAGGGCCATGGCGATGGTGATGCGCTGGCGCTGGCCGCCCGAGAACTGGTGCGGATAGTCGTCAAAGCGCTGGGCTGCGCGGGCAATGCCCACGCGCTCCAACAGGGCCACTGCGCGCTCGCGCGCGGCCTGGCGGCCCAGGCGCTGGTGGTGGCGCAGCGGCTCGGCCACCTGGCGGCCGATGCCGTACACGGGGTTGAGGGCCGTCATGGGCTCCTGAAACACCATGGCCATGCGGTTGCCGCGCAGGCGGCACAGCGCGCGCTCGTCCATGTCCAGCAGCTCCTGGCCGTTGAGCCGGATGCTGCCGTCCACCTGCGCATGCTCCGGCAGCAGGCCCATCAGCGCCAGGGCGGTCAGCGACTTGCCGCAGCCCGACTCGCCGATCAGGCCCAGCGTGGCGCCGCGCTCCAGGATGAATTCCAGGTTCTGCACGGCACGCGCGCGGCCGCGCGGGGTCTGCAAGGTGATGGTGAGGCCGGAGACTTCGAGCAGGGGCATGGCGCGTGTCTTCCTCAGCGCTGGCGCGACAGGCGCGGGTCGAGCAGATCGCGCAGCCCGTCGCCCAGCAGGTTGAGCCCGAGCACGGACAGTGCAATGGCCAGGCCCGGCCACACGGCCAGCAGCGGCGCCTGGAACATGAGGGTCTGGGCCTCGCTGAGCATGCGGCCCCAGGACGCCTGGGGCGGCTGCGTGCCCAGGCCCAGATAGGACAGGGCGGCTTCGGCCAGAATGGCCAGCGCGAACTGTATGGTGGCCTGCACCACCAGCACGGGCAGGATGTTGGGCAGCACATGGCGCCAGGTGATGCTGGCGCGGCCATGGCCGCAGGCGCGTGCAGCCAGCACGTATTCACGTGCCCAGACCGCCTTGGCCGATGCCCGCGTGATGCGCGCAAAGGTGGGAATGTTGAAGATGCCGATGGCAATGATGGCGTTGACGATGCCCGCGCCGAACACGGCCGTGAGCATGATGGCCGACAGCAGCGCAGGAAAGGCGAAACTGAAATCGACCAGCCGCATGATGGCCTCTTCCACCCAGCCCCGGCAGGCCGCGGCGACCAGTCCCAGCACCACGCCCATCGACAGCCCGATGCCCACGGCGATCACGCCGACCAGGATGGAACTGCGCGCGCCCAGGAACAGCAGCGAGGCCACATCGCGCCCATAGGCATCGGTGCCCAGCCAGTGCAGGCTGCCGGGTGCGGCCAGCTTGGCATCCAGGTCCATGTCGTAGGCCGAGCCCGGCGTCCACCACAAGGACAGCAGCGCGGTGAGCAGCAGCAGCGCGGTCAGCATGGCACCCAGCATGAAGCTGCGGTGGCCCAGCATGCGCCGGCCCAGGCTGGCCGGCCTGCTGAGGGTGACCGCCCGCGTGGGCCGATGGCCCGGTGGCGCAGCGGTCGGCGAAACAGGGTTGCCTGGCTGGCTCATATGTCGCTGGCCTCGATGCGTGGATCAATGGCTGCATACAGCACATCCACGATGAAGTTGATGACCACCACCATGGCCGCCAGCAGCAGCACGCAGTTGCGCACGACGATGAGGTCGCGGTTGGCGATGGACTGGAAGATCAGCCGGCCCAGGCCCGGCAGGTAGAACACGTTCTCCACCACGATGGTGCCGGCCAGCAACTGGGCAAACTGCAGCCCCATGACCGTGAGCACGGGAATCATGGCATTGCGCAGCACGTGGCCCCAGAGCACGGCGCGGCGCGGCAGGCCCTTGGCGCGGGCCGTGCGAACGAAGTCCTCGCGCAGCACTTCCAGCACGGCCGAGCGCGTGATGCGCGCCAGGATGGCCGCCTGCACCACGGCCAGCGAGATCGCCGGCAGCAGCAGGGCCTGCAGTGCGGGCAGGACGCCGCCGCCATCGGCCTCGCTCCAGCCTGGAAAGCCGCCTGCGGAAAACCATTGCAGCTTCACCGAGAACACCAGGATCAGCAGGATGGCGAACCAGAAATTCGGGATGGCAATGCCGATCTGCGCCAGGCCCATGACGCCCAGGTCGCCCCATCGGTTGTGGCGCGAGGCGGCATAGATGCCCGCTGCCAGGGCCAGCACGGTGGTGATGAGCATGGCCATCACGGCCAGCGGGGCGGTCACTGCCAGGCGCTCCAGCACCAGATCGCTGACCGGTGTGCTGTAGGCGTAGCTCAGTCCCATGTCGCCATGCAGCAGCCCCTGCAGCCACTGCAGGTAGCGCTGCCAGGCTGGCTGGTCCAGTCCCAGCTGCTCGGCCAGCGCCTGCACGGCCTCGGGGGCGGCATCGGGCCCCATCAGCGTCTGGGCCGCATTGCCGGGCAGCACCTCCAGCACGCCGAACACCACGGCCGAGGCGCCCAGCAGCGTGGCTGCCAGCATCAGCAGGCGCTTGAGCAGGAAGACGCTCATGGGCAGTCGGCCTTGGCACGGTGTTGGGCTGTCACGTCGGCGGAATGTGTGTGGGTGGTTCTTGGCGGGCCCGAATGGTAATGCGCACGGCCCATGCGCGCAGCATAGCGGCCTTTGAAGGTGCATCGCTCCGTGCCGATCCGGCGCGTATGCTTGCCCGTGCAGCCTTCATGCGTATGAAGGGGGCAGGATAATGGCGCAATGACTGATGCCACCTTGCTGCAAGGCCCGTTCGGGGTGCAAGGGCCTGCCCGGCCCGGAGCGTGGCGTGCGCTTGCGAGGGACCTGCCATGGCTTTGATGATCACCGACGAATGCATCAACTGCGATGTCTGCGAACCCGAGTGCCCCAACGATGCAATCTCCATGGGCGAGGAGTACTACGAGATCGAGCACAGCAAGTGCACGGAATGCGTGGGGCATTTCGATGAACCCCAGTGCGTGCAGATATGCCCCGTGGCCTGCATTCCCGTGAATCCCGCCCACGTGGAAGACCGCGAGACGCTGATGCAGAAATACCTGCGTCTGCAATCCCAGGCTCCCGCCGCTTCCTGATCGCTCAGCCCTTGTCGCTCTCGGCTGTGGCCGGGCGCACGGGCTTGGGGCGTGGAGGCTTGGTGGTGTGGATCAGCAAGGTCGCCTTGTCCATGTCGCCCGCCTGCAGCTCGGGCCAAGCCTTGAGCGAATGGGCAATGCTGTCCTCGATCAGCTGGCGCTGGTCGGGCGCGGGCTTCTTGAGCACCCAGTTGGCGACTTCGGCCTTGTGCCCCGGGTGGCCTATGCCGATGCGCAGCCGCCAGTAGTCGGCCGAGCCCAGCTGGGCATGAATATCGCGCAGGCCGTTGTGGCCGCCGTGGCTGCCGCCGCGCTTGAGCTTGACCTGGCCTGGGGCGAAGTCCAGTTCGTCATGGACCACGAGGACCTCCTCGGGCTGGATCTTGAAAAAGCGCGCCAGCGCGCCCACCGATTTGCCGGACAGGTTCATGAAGGTCTGCGGCTCGAGCAGCCAGACACTCTCGCCACGCACGCTGGCGCGGGCCATGAGGCCGAAGTAGTTGCGCTCGGGCACCAGGTGGACCTTGAGTTCGCGCGCCAGCGCATCTATCCACCAAAAACCCGCGTTGTGGCGGGTGTCCTCATACTCCGGCCCGGGATTGCCCAGGCCGACAAACAATTTGATCATCGGGCGATTATCTCCATGGCGGCCGCAGCAGGCAGGCGATGGTGTTCACCATGCAAAAGGCCCACGCGAGGTGGGCCTTTTGCAGGTTGCGGCAGCCGCAGCCGCCGCAAGGGAAAGCCAAGAATTACTTCTTGCCCTTCTTTGCCGGAGCGGCCGGAGCCGCTGCGGGAGCTGCGGATGCATCAGGAGCCACTTCGGGCAGCTTGATGGAGATCAGGGCCGGGTTCTTGTTGGAGCCGCGCACCACAGCCTTCACGCCGTTGGGCAGCTTGACGTTCTGCAGGCCCAGGGTCGACTTGGAGGTCAGGCCGCTCAGGTCCACCTTGATGAACTCGGGCAGTTGGGCGGGCATGCACATCACGTCCAGTTCATGGATCAGGGGAGTGATGGTGCAGTTCTCGACCTTGACGGCCTGGGACTGTTCCATGCCTTCGAAGTGCAGCGGCACCTTCAGGTGAACCTTGGTCTTGTCGTCAACGCGCTGGAAGTCCACGTGCAGGATCAGCTGCTTGTAGGGGTGGAATTGCACGTCGCGCAGCACGACCTTGGAGGTCTGGCCGTTGACTTCCATATCCAGAACGCTGGAATGGAACACTTCCTTCTTCAGGGCGTGCCACAGGGCGTTGTGATCGATCTCGATCAGTTGGGCTTCGGCAGCACCGCCGTAGACGATGCCAGGGGCCTTGCCCGAATTGCGCAGACGGCGGCTCGCACCCGTACCTTGCTTGGCGCGCTCAAAAGCGACGAATTGCATAACTAACTCCTAGATGGATGGACCGCGACCAGCCTCATCCGTTGATAAAAGAACGCCTGCCCCGTGCGGAACAGGCTGCTCTTGCGGTGTCCCGGGATGGTCCTGAAACCATCCCGGAACGCGCAAACCTCCCGAAGGAGGTTTGCTGGTTCAGACCACAGGGGCCGATATTTTATTCGGAGAACAGGCTCAGCACCGAATCGCCGGTGGAAATCCGCTGGATTGTCTGGGCAATCAGGGGGGCCACGGACAGTTGGCGGATTTTGCCGCAAGCCTGGGCTTCGGCGCTCAGAGGAATGGTGTTGGTCACCACGACCTCGTCCAGTGCACTGCCGTTGCCGATGCGCTCGATGGCCGGACCCGAGAAGATCGGGTGCGTGCAATAGGCGTAGACGCTCTTGGCACCACGCTGCTTGAGCACTTCGGCTGCCTTCACCAGGGTGCCGGCGGTGTCGATCATGTCATCCATGATCACGCAGTTGCGGCCGTCGATGTCGCCGATCACGTGCATGACTTCGGAGACGTTGGCCTTGGGGCGGCGCTTGTCGATGATGGCCAGGTCGCAGCCCAGCTGCTTGGCCAGCGCACGGGCACGGACCACGCCACCCACGTCGGGCGAGACAACGATCAGGTCTTCGTAGTTCTTCTGGCGCAGATCGCCAAGCAGCACCGGCGTGGCATAGATGTTGTCCACGGGGATGTCGAAGAAACCCTGGATCTGGTCTGCGTGCAAGTCCATGGTCAGCACGCGCTCGACACCCACGGCCTGCAGCATGTTGGCCACGACCTTGGCCGTGATCGGCACGCGGGTGGAGCGCGGGCGGCGGTCCTGGCGGGCGTAGCCGAAGTAGGGAATCACCGCGCAGATGCGCTCGGCCGATGCACGCTTGAGGGCGTCCACCATGACCAGCAGTTCCATCAGGTTGTCGTTGGTCGGTGCGCAGGTCGATTGCACGACGAAGACGTCGCGCGTACGCACGTTCTGCTTGATCTCGACGGCGACTTCTCCATCGGAGAAGCGACCCACGTCGGCTGCACCCAGCGTGGTGCCGAGGTGCTGAACGATTTCAGCGGCCATGCCAGGATTGGCATTGCCGGTGAAGACCATGATGTCAGGATGATGTGAATGCATTGAGCGCCCCAGTACGATGGGTTTGCCTTGACGCGAAAGACGTTTGGCAGGGGAGGAAGGACTCGAACCCTCGCATGCCGGAATCAAAATCCGGTGCCTTTACCAACTTGGCGACTCCCCTACACAGGCCCTCTGCCGCAGGCAGACAGCCTATAAACTCTCATCTTTGAGCCAATCCTTGAGGGGATGGGCCTGCAGATTCCTGCAAACTCTGACATTCCAGATGCCTGGGGCATTCTTGAAGTCGATTGTTTGCGTCAGTGGTGCAAATACTGCACTTCCCGAGCCCGTCATTCTAGCACGCAGTTTGAAGGACTTGAGCCAATCAATGGCTTTTTTCACTTCAGGCTGCAGCCTTTCGGCGACGGGCTGCAAGTCGTTCTGGCCAAAGCCATAGTGATCTGCAGCAAAGTCGGCGATTGTAGCATGGGCATGATTGCGCTTGAGGTCGGGGGCGCGGAAGATGGACAGGGTTTCCAGTCCCGCCTCGGGCTTGACCACCACGAACCGCTGGGGCGGCAGGGCATGGCTGTGCTCCAGCGGCGTGATGTGCTCGCCTATGCCCTCCACCCAGGCGGAGCTGCCGCACAGAAAGAAGGGCACATCTGCGCCCAGGCCCAGTCCAATGCGCTGCAGTTCGCGCCGGGTCAGGTTCAGTTGCCACAGGCGGTTCAGCGCCATGAGGGTGGATGCCGCATCCGACGATCCTCCGCCCATCCCGGCCTGTGCCGGCAGGCGCTTTTCCACGCCTATGTGCACGCCCTGGCTGCAGCCGGTGGCCTGTTGCAGCGCGCGTGCGGCCCGCATGATGAGGTCGTCGGCAGGAAGGGGCATGCCCGAGAGGTCCTCGCGGCTGACGTTGCCGTCGCCGCGCTTGTCGAAGTGCAGCGTGTCGTGCCAGTCCAGCAGCATGAAGACCGATTGCAGCAGGTGGTAGCCATCGTCTCGGCGGCCGGTGATATGGAGGAACAGGTTGAGCTTGGCCGGAGCCGGCACGTCGTGGAGCGAGCGCATGGGCTGGAGAGGATGAGAGGGATGGAGGCGGGTGCGGCGGGATGGGGGTGCAGAGGGCGCGCCCGGCGCAAATCAGGGTGTGTCGAGCACGATGCGCAGCGCTGCCGGCGGCTGCGGGTCATGGCGCCGGGCGGACAGCCGGCCCTGCTCCATGCGGGAGAGATCGACCTGCCAGCCTGCGGCTGCGGTGGCCCGGCCCTGCAGCCAGTCGAACAGGGCGGCGATGGGCAGGTCGCTGCCCGTCAGCTCTTGCACCAGCGTGGGCAGCGAGTCCGAGGTCTTGCGGTCCTCGCCTTGCTGCAGGCTGGCCTGTCCTGGCGCCCAGAGCAGGCGTGCCAGCGTCGATCCCAGGGGGGTGAACAGCAGCAACTCGCCGCGCTGGGGTGTGCCCAGCAGCTCGAAGCCTGCGCTGAAGGATTGGTTCTGCGCATCTTCCACCTGCAGCGCCAGTCGGCCCGACCAGTGCCCGGCGGCGGCCGGTGCTGCTGCATCGGCCTGGAGCTGGCGGGGTGGCAGGGCGCAGCCGGCCAGAGTCAGCAGCGCCGTGGCAGCAGCCGTGGCGCACAGCTGCCGGCGGATGAGCATGGGGCGCAAACGATGGGGCACGGGGTGGGGCACGGCGCGGCGGCTCAAAGCGAGACGCCCAGGCGGCGCAGGGTGTCGCGCAGCGTGGTGTTGTCGGGGCTGGAGGCCAGGCCCTGGCGCCAGATCTTCTGCGCGCGTTCGCGATCGCCCTTGACCCAGAGCACCTCGCCCAGGTGCGCCGCGATCTCCACGTCGGGGCGGGAGGCGTAGGCGCTTTCAAGCAGCTTGAGCGCTTCGTCCAGGTTGCCTTGGCGGAATTTCACCCAGGCCAGGCTGTCGGTGATGAAGGGGTCGCCTGGCGACATCTCCAGCGCCTTGCCCACGAGCTTTTCTGCTTCGTCCAGATGGATGCCGCGCTCGGCGAAGGAGTAGCCCAGCGCGTTGTAGGCATGCTGGAAGTCGGGCCGACGCGCGATGATACCGCGCAGCAGCCGCTCCATTTCGTCATGCTTGCCGATGCGCTCCGCGAGCAGGGCCGTGTCGTAGGCCAGTTCGGCGTCTTCGGGGTCCTGTTTTTGCAGCTCGGCCTGCAGCGCATAGGCCTGGGCATTCTGATTGGCGTCGCGCAACAGCTGCACTTCGGCCAGACGCTTGAGCCGTTGCTGACTGGGGCCGCTGGCAGGCACGGCTTCGATCAGGGCGCGCGCTTCCTTGAGCTTGCCCTGGCGTGCAAGCAGGCTCGCTCGGCGCGCCTGCACGCTCAGCAGGTTGGGGGCATCGTCGATGCGGCGCAGCAGGGCATCGGCCTCGTCGAACCTGCCTTGCTTTTCAGCGATCTGTGATTGCAGCAGGTAGTACTGGGACTGGCCGGCGCTGCGCGCCACGCCGGCAGGAATCTGCGGCACGAGCTTGCCGAAGCGCTCGGTGGACGCCTGAGCCGCACCCACATCGTTCGTTTGCAGCTGCAGGGCGGCCAGCGTGGCCCAGGCTTCGGCGTAGTCGGGCGAATCCATGGTGATGGAGACCAGTTGCTGCCGGGCCTCGTCCAGGCGCTGCTGACCCAGCAGCACGCGGGCATAGGCCATGCGCATCTGGGCTGACGGGTTCTTGGCCAGGTAGCGCTTGACGATGGGTTCCGCCTCCGGCATGCCGGCTTCCAGCAGCTCCATGGACAGCAGGGCCACGGGGCCTGTGTCGGGCGTCAGCGCCTGGGCCTTTTGCACGGCCTGCATGGCTGCGGCCTTTTGCCCGGCGCCCAGGCGCATGTGGCCGATGGTGGCCCAGGCCAGCGGGCCGCTGGCCGGATTGTCGGTTTCGCCGGCCATAGCCTGCTCGACCACATCGGCAGCAAGGGCCTTGTCGCTGGCGTTGTTGTAGAGCTGGGTGATGCCCAGATAGGTGGCAGGCTTGGACGGAGCGGGCGTGGCCTCGATCTCGCGCTTGAGATAGCTGCCGGTATCGGCGATGCGGTTCAGCGCCACCAGGATCTGGAGCACGAAGCGGTTGGCATCGCGTGACTGGGGAAAGGCGTCCAGCCAGGCGCGGGCATTGGCCAGTGCGCGCTCACCGGAGCGCGACTGCAGCGCCAGTTCCGTGCCACGGCGGTACAGCTGCTCGCTGCCGCTGGTGCGCGCAGCCTCCATCATCATGGCCTGGGCATCGCCCAGCGCGCCTTCGCTGGCAGCGATTTCGCCGACCAGGATCTCGTAGAACAGTTCGGCGTTGAGCGCTGCGCGCTCCTCTTCGGCAGACGCGGCGGCGGACGATGGAGGTTCCGGGGATTCCGTCTCGATGGTGGCTGCGGTCTTGCCAGGCAGTGCCCAGGCAGTGGCGGAACCCATGGCCAGGGCTGCTGCCACGGCGAGTCCCTGAAGGCGAAGGCGATGATCCATCGAATCATAATAATCGAAGCCTCGGCCCGCATTTCGCACAACCTCAGTACAACCCGGATCGCATGCCCGAATTGCCAGAAGTAGAAGTCACGCGGCGTGCGTTCGCCTCGCAGATCGCCGGAGCGCGCATTGAATCCGTGGCGCTGGGCAAGCCATTGCGCTGGCCTCTGGGCATTGCCCCCGAGCTTCTGACCGGGCGCGAGGTGCACAGCGTGCGCCGGCGCGGCAAGTACCTGCTGATGCAACTGAGCGAAGGCCTGCTCATGCTGCATCTGGGCATGTCGGGCAGCCTGCGTTTCGTGGCGCCGCACGAGTTGCCGCTGGGTCCGGCGGGCGCACATGACCATTTCGATCTGCACACCAGCAAGGGCCAGCTGCGCCTGCACGATCCGCGCCGGTTCGGTGCGGTGATGTATGTGCCGGCCGAGAACGATCCCTGGGCGCGCAGGCTGCTGGACCATCTGGGAATGGAGCCGCTGGATGACAGCTTCCTGTTCGAGACCTTCAAGGCCGGTCTGAAGGCCAGCCGTACGCCCATCAAGCAATTGCTGTTGAGCGGCAGCGTGGTGGTGGGCGTGGGCAATATCTATGCGTCCGAAGTGCTGTTCATGGCACGCATTGCGCCCACGCAGCCGGCCTGCGAGGTGGGGCCGCGCAAGGTGCGCCGGCTGTTCGAGGAGATTCGCCGCGTGCTGGAACTGGCGGTGGAGCAAGGGGGCACGACGCTGCGTGATTTCTCGGCGCCCGACGGCATGGCAGGCCACTTCCAGCTGCAGGCCAAGGTGTATGGCCGCGAGGGCCAGCCCTGCACGCATTGCGGCTCGCCCATACAGCTGCTGCGCCAGGGCCAGCGCAGCACCTACTTTTGCGCGCGGTGTCAGAAAGCGTGAGATGGCCTCAAAAAGAGGAGCGAATTTTCAACGTCTCGTAACGCTTGTGGAGGCCAATCTGCGCGAGATTCATATCGGGTCTGTGCGGGAGGCTCACATTTCTGAAAAATCACCCCTCAGCCGCGCTGGATTGATGGTGAAATATTGTTTCATTTGTAAATAAACGATGTTTTGCCCTGAATCCCCCCGTTCCAGGAGCCGGCCTTGGGGCGCAGCTGCGGGCAAAACGGGGCGACGGTGCTATATTTTGATGAGAAAAGGCATCACGCTTGCGGCGCAATGTCGAGGCGATCACTAAGCATCGGCAGGCATTGGCGATGCAATGGCGGGGGAAACACGTGGGACCATCATTCAACGAGCAATTCGACCAGCACGGCGCATGGCGCCGTGGCTTTGCGCAGCAATTGCATGCGCTGCGCGAATGGTTGCAGTCCCAGGAGCTGCTGGATGTCGCTGTGCAGGAGCGGCTGCAGCGGCTGGAAGCCCAGGTGCGCGGCGACAAGGTCATGGTGGCTTTCGTGGCCGAGTTCTCCCGCGGCAAGTCCGAGCTGATCAACGCAGTCTTCTTCGCCCACTACGGCCGCCGCCTCATGCCGGCCAGCGCAGGTCGCACCACCATGTGCCCGGCCGAGCTGGGCTGGGAAGCCGAACTGCAGCCCAGCCTGCGCCTGCTGCCCATCGATACGCGCGAATCGCTGGAAAGCCTGGGCCAGTGGCGCGCCCGGCCGGAGGCCTGGCTGCAGCTGCCGCTGGATGTGAACAATGCCCAGCAGATTGCCGACACGCTGGCCAAGGTGGCCGAGGTGCGCAAGGTGTCGGTGGATCTGGCGCGAACCTGGGGCTTCTGGCATGACGATGACCAGGGCGGCAATCCCTTCGTGGATGAGCAGGGCCTGGTGGAGGTGCCCATGTGGCGCCATGCGCTGATCAACATGCCCCATCCCCTGCTCAAGCAGGGGCTGGTCATTCTGGATACGCCCGGCCTGAATGCCGTGGGTGCCGAGCCCGAGCTGACCGTCAACCTCATCCCCCAGGCCCATGCCGTGGTCTTCGTGCTGGCGGCCGATACCGGCGTGACCAAGTCCGACCTGGCCATCTGGCGCGACCATGTGCTGCCGCCCGATGCGGCGTCGGGCCAGCAGGCACTGGCCGATTCGCGGCTGGTGGTGCTCAACAAGATAGATACGCTGTGGGATAGCCTCAGCTCCGCGACGCAGGTGCAGGCCCAGCTGCAGCGCCAGCGCCAGGAATCGGCCCAGATGCTGGGCCTGCCTGTGGAGCGGGTGTTGCCCGTGTCGGCACAAAAGGGCCTGGTGGCCAAGGTCTCCGGCAACGAGGCGCTGCTGCAGGCCAGCGGGCTGCCCATGTTCGAGAACATGCTGGCCGAGGGCATCATGGGCCAGCGCCAGAAGGTGCTGCAGACGGCTGTCAGGGCCAATGTGCAGCAGTTGCAGGTCGAGGTGGAGCGCGTGCTCAATATCCGCCGCCGCGACCTGGACGACCAGATGGCCGAGCTGCGCAGCCTGCGCGGCAAGAACGCCAGCGTGATTGCCTCCATGCGCAACCGCATCGAGAGCGAGCAGCGCGATTTCGATGCCAGCGCCGCCAGGATCCAGGCCGTGCGCCTGGTGCACATGCGCATGCTGCGCGACATCTTCCGCCAGCTCGGTTCCAGCGCGCTCAAGCAGGAACTGGTCGATCTCAAGGAGGCGCTGGAGCAGCGCGGCCTGAAGCTGGGCGCGCGCAAGGTCTACGCGGAAACCTTCGAACGCCTGCGCACCGTGGCGACCCGGGCCCAGGCGCAGGCCGGCGAGATCCAGTCCATGCTGGGCGCGACCTTCAAGGAACTCAATGCCGAGTTCGGCTTCTCGCTGCAGGCTCCTGCGCAGCTGGAGCTGACCGAGTTCGGCGGCGACCTGCAGCGCATCGAGGCCAGCTACACCCAGTACCTGGGCCTGGGCCACGCGCTCAGGCGCAGCAATCCCGCGTTTGCCCAGCGGCTGATCAAGGCCCTTGCCATGCGTCTGCGCACGGTCTTCGAGTCTGCGGCCAACGACGTGGACATGTGGAGCAAGTCCGCCACGGCCCAGCTGGATGCCCAATTGAAAGAGCGCAAGCGCAGCTTTGCCCGCCGCATCGAAGCGGTGGACCGCATCCAGAATGCGGCTTCGGGCCTGGTCGAGCGCATTGCCGAAATCGAGGCCGCCGACGAACAGCTCACGGCCTTGCAGCTGCAGCTGGGACAGGCCACCATGGAACTGCTGCAACCCCTGTCGCCCACGCCCGCCTTCCCCGGCCTGGCAAAGGCTGCACAGGAAACTTCACTGACTGCTTGATATCTTGACCTTTCCCTCGATTGCCACGCCCGTCGTGCAGTGGCAGGCGTCGCATGGACGCAATCACCTGCCCTGGCAGCAGACGCGCGATCCCTACCGCGTCTGGCTCTCTGAAATCATGCTGCAGCAGACCCAGGTGAGCACCGTGCTGGGCTACTACCAGCGCTTCCTTGATGCCTTTCCCGATGTCGCCAGCCTCGCGGCCGCGCCGCAGGATGCCGTGCTGGCGCTGTGGAGCGGCCTGGGCTACTACAGCCGTGCGCGCAACCTGCACCGCTGCGCCCAGGCCGTGGTCCAGGAGTGGGGTGGTGCCTTTCCACGCAGGGCCGAGGATCTGGCCACGCTGCCCGGCATAGGCCGGTCCACGGCGGGCGCCATCGCGTCCTTTTGCTTTTCCGAGCGCGTGCCCATCCTCGACGCCAATGTGCGGCGCGTGCTCACGCGTGTGCTGGCTTTCGATGCCGATCTGGCCGTGTCCAGGAACGAGCGCGAACTGTGGGACCTGGCCCAGCAGCTGTGCCCCACCGAGGACCTGCAGCAGGCCATGCCCCGCTATACCCAGGGCCTGATGGATCTGGGTGCCACTATCTGCACGCCGCGCAAGCCCAGCTGCCTGGTCTGTCCGCTGCAGCCGCAGTGCCGGGCGGCCCGCTTCGGCAATCCCGAAAACTACCCCGTGCGAACGCGCAAGCTCAAGCGCAGTTCCGAGGCCTGGTGGCTGCTGATCGCCGTGGACGGGCAAGGCCGCGTCTGGCTGGAGCGCCGCCCGCAGCAGGGCATCTGGGCGGGCCTTTATGCGCCTCCCGTGTTCAATGAACGCGAGGCGCTGGAGCAGGCCGCCGCACGGCACTGGCCCGCCGCACGATCCGCCGACTGGACCGAGCTGCCGGCTTTCCTGCATGTGCTCACCCACCGTGATTTGCATCTGCATCCGGTGCGCGTGCCTGTCCATGGCAGCGGCCCGGATGCTGCCATGGCAGACGGCCAGGGCTGCTGGGCCGATGCCAGGGCCTGGGCCGACATGGGCCTGCCGGCCCCGGTGCGCAAGCTGCTGGATGCGCAGTTTGCGGGCTGAAGCCCAAGGCCGCCGCGTCTTCCTAGAACGTGCGGCGCGGCAGGAGCAGGGCGCAGCGCAGCAGCATCCACGCCAGCCATTGTTCAAGTGCGCCCGGCTTGCGCCGTGCGCGTGCGGCGGCCTCGGCAATGTGCAGACGCAGGCTGAACAGGGCCTGGCGGTCGCCCCTTTGCACCGCCTGGTGCCAGGCCTGCTCGCAGCGCTGGCGTTCCAGCGCCTGATCGAGCGGGCTGCGCACGCCGGGCACATCGGCCGTGCCAGGGGTGTCGGTGAGGACGTTCATGGCTGCAGCGCTCCCACGGTTGGGCGGGTGCCTGCGTCTGCATCGCCGCGGTCGCCATCCTGCCGGCCAAAGGCATACCAGTCCACATGCCGTGTGCAGACCATGATCAGGGCCAGCACGGCGAACAGCGCGATGGAGCCCACGATGAGCGCGCTTTGCTCCAGCTGCAGCAGCACATACAGCAGGCCGTAGAGCGAGGCGATTCCCGCAGCAAACGGCAGGCCGCGCTGCAGGCTGCCCAGGATGTGGCTCGCGTAGTAGGCCAGCAGCAGAACGCAGGCCGAGGCAGCAATGCCGTAGGCGCTGGCAAATCCCATGTGCTCCGACAGGCTGATCAGCAGCAGGAAGAAGCTGCACAGCGCCGATCCCACCAGCAGGTACTGGATGGGGTGCACGCGCAATTGCTTGAGCACCTCGAACAGGCCGACGGCCACAAAGGTCAGCACCACGAAGAGCAGGCCGTACTTGGTGGCCCGGTCGCTCAGCGAGTAGGCGTTGATGGGGTCCACGAAGTCGGTGTCCAGCGACTCCAGGCAGGGGCCGCTGCTGGGCGCGTGCGCCGTGGCGGCGTATTCCTCCATGTCGCGGCGGCCTGGCTGGCACAGCGGCTGCTGGTCGGTGAAGGCCTGGCGCGCGGAAGAGGCCAGTGCCGAGAGATTCCAGCTGGCGTTGAATCCCTTGTCGCTGACTTCACGCCGGTTGGGCAGGAAGCTGCCGCCGAACGAGGGGTGGGGCCAATCGGCCGACAGCTGGACCTGGCTGTGGCTGCCCAGCGGCACGAAGGCCAGCTTTTCGGTGCCCACCAGTTCCAGGGCGATCTTCAGCTCAAGGGGTTCGTCCTTCTTGAGCAGGGCAGGCGCCAGCTCCGCCTGCAGGCCTTGCGAGTAGCGTTCCAGCGAGGTACCGGGTCCCACGTCCAGGCTCTTGCCGCCGGCCTCGATGGTGGCCGAGCGTATACCGCGCGGATCGGTCAGCGACAGCGCCACGCGCAGTGCGCCGCAGCGCACGGCCTGGTTGGCTGCCGCTTCGAGGGACGGCTTTTCCAGGTACTGTGCGGCATGGGTGAAGCTGGCGCTGATGCTGTCCTGCATGGCGTAGGTGCTGACCTGGTGCAGGCCGCGCGAGCGCTCTTCCATGCGTGCCGTTGCCTCATGGCGCAGTTGGTCGGGCAGCAGCATGCGCTGGAACTGGCGCGTGGTCCATTCCGTCTTGCTGCCCTTTTCTATGCCGGTGGTCTCGGTGCAGTTTTGCACCAGCACCGGTCCCATCAGCGTCTGGCGTCCGGCCAGGCTGGCGACCACGCCCTGCACGGCGTTGTCGCGGTTGCGTATGCGGTCGCGCACCACGTCATGTACCAGGCCCAGGCCCAGCATCAAAAGGCCCAGCATGACAAGCAGTGCCACGCCTTTGGCAAGAAGTCGGTTCTTCATTCCACATCCCGTTCGTTGATCGTGGACGCAGTCTGGGCGGGGGCTGTGTGGCCGGAATGAAGTCTGTGAAGTGAAGGTGAAGTCGGGTTCGCGCCTCCAAATCCGAGTGAACAGGCCCTGGAGGTCAGGGTGCCCGCTGTGGCCAGTTCAGCGTGACACGCAGGCCCGGGTGGGCGTTGGCGGCCTGCATGCTGCCGCCGTGCAGCAGCATGATGCGCAGCACGATGGACAGGCCCAGTCCCGTGCCGCTGCGCTCCCCGTTGGGGCGGGGGGTGGTGAAAAAGCGTTCGCCCAGCCGGCCGAGTAGCGCCTCGGGCACACCGGGGCCGTGGTCGCGCACGCTGACGCGGCCGGGCTCCAGGTCCACGTGGATGCTGCTGCCCTCTGGGGCGAAGTCGATGGCGTTGCTCAGCAGGTTGCTGAGGGCCAGCACCACCAGGTCCTGCTCCCAGGGGCCGCTGCTGTCCTGGCCGTGCAGCACCAGCCGGATGCGGCGCTGGTGCGCTGCGCTGTGCACTTGCGCCATGGCCTGTTCGGCACAGGCCTGCAGGCTGCAGGCCGTGTGCGCGTGCAGGGCGCGGCGCTGCTCCAGCTGGCTCAGGCGCAGCAACTGGTCCACGAGGTTCTGCAGGCGCTGGCACTGGTCCACCACCTGGCGCGCGAACAGCTCGCGGTCGGCGGCTGGCAGGTCTTCCTGCAGCAGCTCGCCTGCGCCACGGATGGCAGCCACGGGGCTCTTGAGTTCGTGCGTGAGGGCGCGCACATAGCCCTCGATGTAGTCGCGCCCCTCCAGGCGGCTGCGCATGTTCTCCATGGCACGGGCCAGTTCGCCCAGCTCGCCGGGCATGCGCGGGGCTTCGGGCATGGGGGGCGCCGTGGTGGGCGAGGCGGCCTCGTTGAGCGTGGGCGCCTGTACCTGCTGGGCATAGCTGCGCAGGCGCCGCACATGGATGACCAGCCACCAGGTCACGGCAAAGCCCACGCCGGCCGACAGCAGCAGGAACAGCAGGCCGCCGCGCAGCATCTTGCTTTCCGCGCTGTCCACGATCTTCTGCACCGAGTGCGCGGGCTTGGAGGCCGTGAGCACGCCCGCAATGCGGCCTTCCACCATGATGGGGGCCGACACATACATGACGCTGCTGGCCTCGTCGTTCTGCACCTCGCGCGTGGTGCGCGCGCCGTATTCGCCGCGCAGCGTGCGGTGCACGTCGCGCCAGCGCGAGTAGTCGGCGCCCTGGTCCAGGCCGGCCGAGTCGAACAGCACCAGGCCTTGCTGGTCGGTGATGGTGACGCGCATGTCCAGGCTGGTCTTGCGCGTGTCCCAGATCCAGACCTTGACGGTCTGGTTGGCATAGGCCTGCATGTGGTGCGCGAAGCGGCTGTCCGCGGGGCTTTGCTGCAGCACGCCGCTGGCCATGTCGTCGCTGGCCAGCGCGGCCAGGGCGTAGGCGGTTTCGACCAGCGTGTCCTCGGTCACCTTGCGCACGCTGGGCTTGACCTCGACCATGAAGACGCGCAGCACGAAGAATGCGGCCAGGCCGTTGATGACGAAAAAGGCGAAGAACAGCCGCAGTCCGAGGCGCATGGCGTGCGGCGGCGCGTCAGCCCGGCAGCGTCAGGCTGTAGCCCATGCCGCGGTGGGTGGTGATGAAGTCCTGCTGCGGCACCTGGGCACGCAGCTTGGCGCGCAGGGTCTTGACGTGGGTGTCCACGGTGCGGTCCGTGCTGTCGCTGTCCTGGCCCCAGATGCTGTCGAGCAGGAACTCGCGGCTCAGGATGCGTCCGGGGCGCTCCAGCAGGCAGCGCAGCAGCTGGTACTCGCGCCGTGTCAGCTCCAGGGGCACGCCCTGCATGCGCACGCGCTGGCCTTGCGTATCGATGCTGAACAGGGCATCTGCCGGCGGCGCTGTGCTGGATGTGGGCGCGGGCTGCAGGCGCTGCGCACGGCGCAGCAGGGCGCGGGTGCGGGCCACCAGCTCGCGCGGGCTGAAGGGCTTGGTCAGGTAGTCGTCGGCGCCCAGCTCCAGGCCCAGCACGCGGTCCATTTCCTCGCCGCGTGCGCTGAGCACCAGCAGCGGCACGGCGGCGCCGGCCTGGCGCAGTTCGCGGCACCAGTCCAGGCCGTTGCCATCGGGCAGGCCCACGTCCAGCAGCAGGGCATCGGGCGGCTGCGCCTGCCATTGCGCGCGTGCATCGGCCAGCTGCAGGCAGTGGCGCACGGCGATGCCGTCACGCTCCAGCGCATAGCAGACGGTGCGCGCGATGGCGGGATCGTCCTCCACCAGCAACACGCGCGGGGCGTTCGTCATCGGCATGCCTTGCATCGCAGTACTCCGGGAGCGGACCCTGGCGCTTCAGATGTCGTGCGCAAGCAGGTCGGCAGGCTTGGGGGTGGGCCGGCTGTCCAGCGAGCGGTGCCGGCACAGAGTGGGCCAGCGCGGGGCGAAGTGCCGCGCCAGTTCCTCGACCAGGAAGACCGAGCGGTGCTGGCCCCCCGTGCAGCCGATGGCCACGGTGACATAGCTGCGGTGATTGCTGGCCATCATGTCCAGCCAGGATTCCAGGAACTGCTGGATGTCGCGGCGCATCTGGTCCACGCCGGGCTGCTGGCGCAGGAACTCGGCCACGGGCGCATCCATGCCGGTCAGCGGGCGCAGCTGGGGTTCGTAGTGCGGATTGGGCAGCATGCGCACATCGAATACATAGTCGGAATCCGAGGGCAGGCCGTGCTTGAAGCCGAAGGACTGGAAGACCAGGGTCATCTGGCCCACCGGGGCCGCAATCAGCTCCTTGATATAGCTTTGCAGCTGGGACGAGCGCAGGTGGCTGGTGTCGATGACATGCGATTTCTCGCGCAATTCGCCCAGCAGTTCGCGCTCGGTTTCTATGTCCTGCACCAGGGCGCGGCGGCCCTCGGCGACAGGCCCTTGCGACAGAGGATGGCGGCGCCGCGTTTCGGAGAAGCGCCGCACCAGGGTGCCCGTGGTGGCGTCCAGAAAGACCAGGTGGGGCACGACGCCCTGGCGCTGCAGCCGCTCCAGCTGCCCGGGCAGGTGGGGCAATCCCCCGGCGCTGCGCGCATCCATGGCGATGGCCACCTTGTTGCTGTGGCGGCCGTGCTCCAGTTCGACGAAGGCGGACAGCAGCTCGGGAGGCAGGTTGTCCACGCAGTAGTAGCCGGCATCCTCCAGCGCATGCAGGGCGACGGATTTGCCCGATCCGGACATCCCGGTGATCAGCACGATCTCAAGCGACATGGCATCAGCCTCCATTGGTGTTGCGCGCGCCGTTGGCCGCACGGCCCGGCTTGGGCCGGGTACGCTGCGCGTCGGCCTGCGGCCGCTGCCGGCCGGGCCTGCGCGGCGCCGGGCGGGGCGGGGGTGCCTGGCGCGCCATGGCCAGCATTTCGCGGGCATGGGCCATCGTGGTTTCGGACTGGCGCTCGCCGCCCAGCATGCGGGCCAGCTCTGCCTCGCGCGCGGTGCTGTCCAGCGGCTGCACGGTGCTGAGCGTGCCCTGCCTTGCGCGCTGCTTGGCCACCAGATAGTGGTGGTCGGCACAGGCCGCGACCTGCGGCAGATGGGTGACGGACAGCACCTGGCGCGATCGGCCCAGCGCATGCATGAGGCGGCCCACGGTCTCGGCGACGGCGCCGCCCACGCCCGAGTCCACCTCGTCGAAGATCAGCGTGCCGGCCTCGCCCAGCTCGCTGGTGGTCACGGCAATGGCCAGCGAAATGCGCGACAGCTCACCGCCCGACGCCACCTTGGCAATCGGCTTGGGGCTGGCTCCAGGATGGCCGGCGACCAGGAAGGCCACGCTGTCCACGCCAAAGGCACCGGGAGAATCGGCTGTGGACAGGGCGGCCTCGAACAGGCCGCCTTCCATGCCCAGGCCCTGCATGGCCTGGGTGATGGCGCGCGACAGGCGCGGCGCAGCCAGGGCGCGTTGCTGCGACAGCACCCGGGCGCTGGCCTGGTAGTGCTGCTGCGCGGATTGCTCTGCAGCGTGCAGGGCCTCGATGTCCACGGCGGCATCCAGCTGCTGCAGCTCCTGGCGCCAGCCGGCCAGCAGTGCCGGCAGCTCATCGGGCGTGCGGCGGTAGCGGCGCGCCAGCTGCATCCACAGCGACAGGCGTGCATCCAGCTCGGCCAGGCGTTCGGGGTCCAGGTCGGCGCGGCGCAGATAGGCCTGCAGCGAATGGCGCGCATCCTGCACCTGGGCCGTGCACGAGGCCAGCACGTCGGCGATGTTCTGGAACTCGGGCTCCAGGTGTTCCTGGTTCTGTATCAGATGGCTGGCGCGGCCCAGCGGAGTGATCACGCCGGCCTCGTCGTCCTCCAGCATCTGCAGCGTGGTCTGGGCGGTGTCTATCAGGGTCTGGGCATGCGACAGGCGCGTGTGCTGGGCATTGAGCTCGTCCCACTCGTCGGCCTGCGGGGCCAGCTTGTCGAGTTCGGTGATCTGCCACTGCAGCCGTTCGCGTTCGCGCTGCAGGCTGTCCTGGGCGGATTGCGCATGCTGCAGGGCTTGTCGTGCCTGGCTCCAGCGGCTCCAGCAGGCCTGGACCTCGCGGCTGTCTATGCCCGCATAGGCGTCCAGCAGCGCGCGTGCTGCGTCGGGCCGCGTGAGGCTTTGCCAGGCATGCTGGCCGTGGATGTCGATCAGCTGCTCGCCCAGTGCTCGCAGCTGCGTGGCCGTGGCCGGCGTGCCGTTGATCCAGGCGCGGCTGCGGCCCTGGGTGTCCACTGTGCGCCGCAGCAGCAGGCTGTTGTCCTCGCAGGCCAGGCCTGCCGCCTCCAGCCAGGGGCGCAGCCGCGCGCAGCCGTCGAACTCCACGCAGATATCGGCTTGGGGGCAGCCTTCGCGCACCACGTCGGCGTCGGCGCGGGCGCCCAGGGCCAGCTGCAATGCATCGATCAGGATGGATTTGCCGGCGCCGGTCTCGCCCGTCAGCACGGTGAAGCCCGCATGCCAGTCCAGATCCAGGGCCTGCACGATCACGAAGTCGCGCAGCACGATGCGCTTGAGCGCCATGGTCAGGCGCCTCCCTCGTTCCAGCCCAGTTTCTTGCGCAGCGTGGCGAAGTAGTTCCAGCCCTTGGGATGCAGAAAGCGCACGCTGTGGTGGGCGCGGCTCACGAGGATGCGGTCGCCGTGCTGCAGCGAGGCCAGCGACTGCATGTCGAAATTGGCGCTGACATCGCGCCCGGCCACGACTTCGATCGTGACCTCGTTGGCATCGGACAGCACGATGGGGCGATTGGACAGGTTGTGCGGCGCAATGGGCGCCATCACCCAGGCGGGGATGGACGGATGCATCATCGGCCCGCCAGCGGACAGGGCATAGGCCGTGGAGCCCGTGGGCGTGGCCACGATCAGGCCGTCGGCGCGCTGGTTGGAGACAAAGCGGCCGCCCACCTCGATGCGCAGCTCCACCATGCCGGAGGTGCCGCCGCGGTTGACCACCACGTCGTTCATGGCCAGGGCCTCGAACACGCATTCGCCCTCGCGGATCACGCGGGCGCACATCAGGGGACGCAGATCCTCTTCGTACTCGCCCTGCAGCATGGGGGTGAGCGTGGCCTCGAAGTCCTCCAGCGCGATGTCGGTGACAAAGCCCAGGCGGCCCTGGTTCACCCCGATCAGGGGCGTTCCGTATTGCGCCAGGTGCCGGCTCACGCCGAGCATGGTGCCGTCGCCGCCGACGACCAGGCCCAGGTCGCAATGCCTGCCCAGGCCATCGACATCGAGGGTGGGGTAGTCTGTGAGCCCTGCGTGCAGGGCCGATTGGGTATCAAGCACGACTTCGCAGCCCTGGCGCCTGAGGAAGTCCGCAATGCGCTCGAGCGCGTTGCTGGCATTCTCGGACGGGGCGCTTGCGCTGGGAGCGTGGTACTTCCCGATCAAGGCAACGTGGCGAAACGTGGACGTCATTTCTGGAAATTACATCATTAAAGTTTTGTATTTTTGTTCCCAGTAGCTTTTTTCTTCGTCTGGTGTCGCTTGGTGTGTGAGGTTCACTGCTGCAATGATCTGCATCGCATCTATGTGCGCCATCTCTGCCATCCGTGCAATTGCAATGTCTGGCAAGCGCCTCCGGCCTTTCATGTAGTTGGAGAACGTCTTCCCCTCTAGGCCCAGCGCCTCGGCTGCGTCTTTGTCGAACCTAAGCCCGCACCGGGCCTTGTAGATACCAACAATCGATTCAAGTGCGTTCATAGGGTAAACCCTCTGTAAAAGTCTTCACTTTGAAGTAAAATACTTCATATCGAAGATTAAAACGTTCCTGTGTTAGGAAAGTCTTCGTGATCTTACCCCCATGGAGCTACCCATGACCAGCACGCAAGTTTCCTTCTCTGCCTTCGCGGCCTCGGTACGCGATCAGCAATGTCTCCTGTGCGGTGAGCTTGTCGCCGCATGCAAATGCACTCCCCCTGCTTCAACCTCCGTGGTCCCGGCCCTGGTAGCTCAGGACGGTAGCGGTGGGGAGTGCTCCTTGCGTCTTCGGCGTGAGCGGTTGCTTTATGCGCGCCGCTACTCGCTGCAGCCCCGCTATGTCGTTGTAGGTCACTACTCAACCGGACCTGAGGTCTACCGCATCTGTCGCCGTGCCAAAGCTTTGAATCTCGCGCGGAGCTGCGGTTTCACCTTCGTTGACCTGGGGGCAGCAGCATGACCGCCCGCAGTCCTGACGCTGGTTCATACGTCGTCACGTACATGGAGCCTGTGGCCTCCGGTCTGTTCCGTGATCGCTCGATCAAGTGTGCTACGTGGGGTCAAGCTCGCCTTGCCATGTATTGCTTGGTACATGCCGGGTTTCCGAACGTTGGGGTGTCGCTCCCCAGTCTGCATGCCCCCGGGCAAGTCTCTCGGGACAGTTCCGGGGTGGCCTCTCCGGCGCAATCCGTGGGGCATGCACCGTGACAGCCCTCTGCTCTGCCTCGCGTGCGGGGTAGCACAGAGCGCTGTCGCTCGCATTGCCCCGTCCGCAGGGGAATTTCATATGCGGTTTACCGAGGAAATCTATGTCTACCACTCTTCCCAGCTTCGTCAAGGTGCAGATTGTTCAGGAGGTTGTTAAGGGCACCAGCAAGTACGGCAAGCCCTACGAGTTTCAGGAGGTTGATTGCATCACTCTCGATGCTGATGGTGTTGAGCAGCACGTATGCGTGATGTCGGTCCCTCCTCCATTGGTGGGCAAGATTACTCGTGGCTTGTACGCCCCTGTGTACGGCCTTCGTGTTGATCGCCAGACACGCAAGGGTGGCCCTGTAATCGTTGACTTCACGCCCGTGCCGTCGCTGGCTCCTGCGGGCCGTGCTGCACCTGCTGCAGCAGCGCCCGCTGCTCCGAAGGCCTAATCATGGTCACGCTCACGTATGCCGACCTACAGCATTTCGCGGTCATATTCGTGTTGCTTTCGATGTGCGGTGGCGTGTTCGGTGCGCTGGCTTTCGGGCTGTTCGTGTCGGTGCTCACGCGAGTGATCGCAGGCATGAGCGGCTGGATGGATCGGCGTACCCGCATCTACACAGCACGGATGCGGGCTCTCGCCCGTCACCGGCTCAACCGCAATGGCTGAGCAAGTAATCCAATGCAATCAAGCCTGCACGATTACCGTGCAGCACCAATTATCTATTCCGCTGCTTGACATCGACGCAGCAGGAGGCGGCGCAATTGCGATGGCTATTGCGCTGTGTTGGGCGGCTGGTTTTGCTATTCGGCAAATTATCAGATTGCTCAGAGTCGATGAAATCCCAAACCCTGAAAAGGACTGAAATCATGAAAAAGGCAATCAAAGCGGCTCTGGTCGCTATCCCCGCTTACGCGCTCGCCACTGGCAGTGCAATGGCTGAGGCCATCGACGTCACTGCAGTCGTCACGGATGTGAAGGCTCAAATCCCCTCGATCGTCTCCATCGGCGGCGCCGTGCTGCTGGTGATCGTTGCCCTGGTGGCATTCACCTGGGTGCGTCGCTCCATCAAGGGCTGATGCTGCTTGTGTTCGGGGGACGCCCCGAACCCTGCTCAATGTGTCCAGTCGGGCACATTTAACAGGGGGTGATATATGGGTGCCGGCCTATTTGTATTGATTGCGGTATTGGGGGCGCTATGGCTTATCTTCACCGCCTGATTTTTACTTTTATTTTTATCGCTATTGTCCCGTTTTGGGCTCGTGCTGATTTTGGCAGGCCTGCGACTTATCTATTTAATGGCAAGTCGTACCCGGACGCTGCTGCGGCTTGTAAAGCTGTCGACCCTAGTTATCCCCCCGCTATGGGCGTTGAGCCTAGTAATTCGAGTGCCGAGACTCACTGGACGGGCATGTGTCTTCGCCCTGATATCGATTCTGGGGCGCCCGCAAACGTAGGCTCCCATTGTCCTGATATCGCGGGTCGTACGCGCGTCGCTCGTACTCCTGGTCCAATTGCTGGCCGTGGTGTTACGTTGGGTGCCGACACTTGTAACTACTCTGGTTCTGACCCGGATGGCGGTCCTGGGGATAATGACAAGTGCAATGGTTTGCAGCAGTGGTGCACTGACAAAAAGGGCTTTTCCACCCTCTTTAAGGGTAAGGGGCAGTCTGCTGATTTCTTTTGTCATGCTGCTGAGAAGTTTATTGCCGGTGCTGGTGGTGGGGGGTCTTCCTGGGAGCCTGAGTTTCCCGGATGTGAGAAGGGCTGTATGGTCATATCCGGTGGCACCACTGTCTCGATGAAGGATGACGGCGGGCAGTGGTGGACTGAGGGGACCGGGAAATATGTTGGGTCTGTTTGCAACCCTGACGTAGTCAATAAGCTTAATGAGGGGACTCCTGAAGAGAAAGAGGTGACTCCTCCGGGAACTAAAGATCCTGGTAAATGCAATGGACAACCCGGTACAGTCAATGGCGTGGCTGTTTGTTTGCCCTACGGCGAGGCTGAGGGGGATAAAAAAACAGATACCACGGTTAACAGCGATGGATCTAGGACAAAGACTGAGACTGTCACCAAGTGCAATGGTGGCCAATGTACGACTACCACAACCACCACAAAGACTGATAAGGATGGCAACGTGTCCGGTGGCGGGTCCTCCACATCCACCGTGCCTCAGGGCGATTATTGCGCTCGTAATCCCGCAAGCGCCGTTTGCAAAGCTCTCGACCCGTCAAAGCCCCCGGGCTCTGGTACTGGCGGTACTGGGGGTACTGGCAGTGGGGATGGTGGCGGTGACGATGACACTGATAAAAGTAGTTTTGGCGGTAGCTGTGCGGGCGGATGGACGTGCGAGGGGGACGCAATACAGTGCGCTGTTGCCCGTGAGCAGCACAAAAGGGCATGTGAGTTATTTGAGGATCGTGATAACGAGGCTTATAAGCTCTATGACAAAGAGCGGGACAAAGAAGGGTCTGTCCTGGGTGCATTAAAGGGTAACAAAGATATTGACGTATCCCAATACGTCAATGATCGCGATGATTTCATCGGCGCTGGTAGCTGCCCCGCAGATAAGGTTATCCCGTTCTCGTATGGGGAAGTCACTGTCCCGTATTCTCGTCTGTGTCCCTATTTGGAAATGCTCGGGACTGTCTTAATCATTTGTGCCGGTATTGCCGGTGCTCGCATTATCACCAGGAGGGATGGTTAATGTTGCCTGCATTTGTTGGATCAATTGGCGGTGTCTTGCTGTCGCTCACTGCGGGATTTGTTGGTCGCACTCTCGCGGCGTTGGGCCTTAGCTTGATCACGTACTATGGTGTTGCAAAGGCTCTTGATTTTCTCAAGGGGTTGATTCTGCGCAGTCTTTCGGGTTTGCCTGTTGAGATTGTGCAATTGCTTGGATTGATGAAAGTCGGCACGGCTTTAACGATTATCTTTAGCTGCATGTTTGCAAGCATGCTGCTGAATGGCCTCAATAGCGACACTTTCAAGAAACTCATAATCACTTGACACTATGCTGTATTTAATCACTGGTGCAAATGGTGCGGGCAAAACGCTCAATACGCTCAAATGGGTGCGGGAGCGCAGCGTCAAAGAGGGTCGCCCCGTATGTCATAACGGACGTTTCGAGCCTGTAGAGGGGGGCGAACTTTCGTCTTGGAAACACATTGATTTCAAAGACTGGCAAAATGAACCTGACGGGACTATATTCCTCGTCGATGAATGCCACAATGATTTGCCGGTGCGGCAGGCAAGTAGCACTCCTCCCGAGCATGTGCGAATGCTCGCTGAGCATAGGCGCCGTGGGTTTGATTTCTACCTAGTTACCCAGCACCCGCAGAATATCGATAGCTTCGTCCGTCGATTGATCGGCAGCCCTGGCTGGCATCGGCACCTAAAACGCACCTTCGGCGCTGACCTAGTCAGTTGCATCGAATGGTCCTCCGTGAATCCCAACTGCGAAAAAGACGGGGCCAGTCGCAGCGGTACGGCAACCATGGTCCGATTTCCGAAAGAGGTTTACGGCTGGTATCGGTCTGCAAGTTTGCATACGGGCAAAAGGCGCATTCCTAAACAGGTCTGGATTCTGGTTGCATGCGCTTTGGCTGCTCCTGTGCTCGGCTATTACGGATTCCAGCGTGTAACTCGGTCTGAGTCTGGGACAGTTTCGCCCCCAACAATGAAGGCCTCTGCAGAGTCTGGCGATATGCGACAGGGTCCACCATCGCGGGCAGTAATGACGGGTCCCGAATATGTGGCGTCATTCAAACCCAGGCTGCAGGATTTCCCGCATACATCCCCCCGCTATGACGATGTGACAAAGGCGGTGATTGCCCCCTATCCCGCTGCTTGTGTGTCCATGCCTTCGCAGGGCTGCCACTGCTACACGCAGCAGGGCACGAAGATGTTTGTGTCAGCTGACGTGTGCAGTCAGATCGTCAAGCACGGGTACTTCGTGGATTGGCAAATGCCTCAGGATCGATCTGTGCCCATGCCTCGCCTGGATGAGCGGCCGCGATCGCAGCAGCCCCCGCAGCAGCCGGTGCAGGTCGTCCAGTTGGCGCCTCAGGTGCCTATCCAGCAGCCTCTACAGCCGAGGCCTCTTGACTCTTACTCGCAAGGTCTGGCTGCTCGTAATGCTCAGGTTCGCAGTGTTTTCGAGCGCTAGCGTGGTCTCTCGGGGTATTGGGGGTATCGGGGGCATCGCCCCTGATGTTCGCCTCTCGTCGCGCGACGTACCCGTCGATGTGCTCACGTTGTCACCAGCGCGCCTGCCCCTCGCTTCCCAATGTGCCTGGTTTGTCGCTGCCGTGTCGTTGCTGTCACGTCCGCGCTGGCCCGATCCGCGAGGCGCAGCACTGCCGCACAGCGGGCCGCAAATCGTCGCCCTAGAAAACATGGATGTCCGCGCTGCAGCGCTCCTGTCTCTTGGCAAGTCAATGGCGGTCGAGGCCGGCGCGCGGGTGGCCCGCGGATGCAAGCGGAGCGCAGCGGCGGGCCGCGCGCAGCGCGGCCTAGATTTATCCCATAAACACTTTGGAACACACAGGGCGCAAAGGCTCTGAAAAAGGTGAACCCCGCGACAGCGCCAACTGTCCGGGGTTCGTGATAGCAACCTCTACGACAGGTCACCATGATTCGAATTATCTGTGATGCGAACCCTACGCGTCGATACACCCCCGAAGAACTGCTGCACATGCACCGCCGTGGCGAGGCTCTCACAGTCTTTGATGGCAGCACGGGCGAGGGCATGCGTGTGAAGGCCCATGACCTGGGCAATGGGCACATGGAAATCACCGGCACGGCCCCCACGATCTGGGTGGAACGGGAGTGGAATCACATAGCCCTGGAGACCTACCTGGAGCGCGTTATTGAACGACGCGAGGAGGAGGCCGAAGAGATGCGCGAACGGTCGCTGACTATCGCGGCGAATCGCGCCAAAGTGAAGGTCCGCAAGCTCTGCAAAGCGATGGGATCAGACACCCTGCTGACCCTCACGTATCGCGCAAACGAGACGGACCTGGAGCGATCCAAAAAGGATCTGAAAGAGTTCGTCCGCCGTATGCGCAGGTACATGCCTGAGTTCAAGGCTGTAGCGGTGTATGAGTATCAGGCGCGCGGGGCAATCCATTGGCACATTGCGACTGCGAACGTGCCCCGTGTGTTCGAGAGGAGGAATGACCAGGGCCAAACCTACCAAGTCAAAAGCTTTGACGCGATCCGCAGCGTCTGGCGTGGCGTCACGAAAGAGCGTGGCGGCAACATCGATCTGGCCCGGCGCAAGCGCAATAGCATGCGATCCCCTGCCCGCATTGCCTCGTACATCGCCAAATACATCGTCAAGGCATTCCGTGAGGGGCAAGCCTTCACGAACCGCTACAGCGCCTTCGGAGACTTCGAAATGGGCAAGCCCGTTGACCTCGGCTGGTTCCCTCGCGTCCTCGATGCTGTCAGTGCGTCCTTTGATTGCGTGCTCGATAGCCAGTCTGTTGTCTACTCGGAACTGTCGCGCTGGAAAGACTGGTTTGTCCTGCATGTAGAGCGCAAGACAACCTCTATCAGGGGCTGCATCCAATGATCTGCGGGGAGTCCGATTTTGGCTCGCTGTGGCCTCGAATGAGGCTGTTGAGGGATTCCTATGTCTGCTGATCCTCGTGAAATCATTTCCGGTAATGCTGCTCGTGTCGCAAAGCACCGTGCAACGCATGCCCGGCTTGATGTGTCCGTGCCGGTGAACATCTCCGACACCATCGATGAGCTGGCTGAGATGTTCGGCACTAGTCGTGCTGTCGTCCTGCGTTCCATGATCCGTTTTGCTTTGACCAATCGTGATTGGAAAAAGCTCGGCCTCCTCTGGATCGGGGAGTAAGCCATGCTGATTGGATATGCGCGCGTATCTACCCTCGACCAGGACACGACAATGCAGCGGGATGCTCTGGAGCGTGCCGGGGTGCATAGATTGTTTGCGGACTCCAGCTCCGGCGTCGGGCCTCGGCCTCAACTGCAGGAGGCCCTGACCAGTCTCGTACAGGGCGATACCCTGGTAGTCTGGAAATTGGACCGTATTGCCCGCAGCTTGCATGATCTGCTCGCAATTGAGCGGCGACTCAAGTCCGTTGGGGCTGGCATCCGCAGTCTCACTGAACCCCTGGACACGTCTAGTCCCTTCGGGGAATTTACTTTTCAGGTGTTGGGCGCGGTCGCCCAGCTCGAAAGGTCAATGATTAGAGAAAGGGTCATGGCTGGCCAAGCTGCAGCTCGGGCGCGGGGCAAGACCTGGGGGCGCAAACGCTCTATCGATGATGAGGACGTTGAGGTTATCGTGCGGCTGTGGCGGTCTGGTGCCTATCAGCAGTCTGACCTAGCGGAAATGTGGGGTGTGTCCGTGGCGTGTCTGCGTGATGCTATCCATCGCTATGAGGGCCGTGGCCGCTGGCTGCCTCGTCCTCGCTAAGATGGAGAAGCCCGGATCATCGGGCTTTTCACTTAGGTGTTGGGGGATGAGATGGGGCGGTACGCTGAGGAACCCTCGGGAATATTTTCCTGGCTTGACGTTGTAAAGATCGCTATTGGCGTCTTCGTTGGTAGCTTGTTGGCCGTATTCGCGTACGAGCAAATACTTGCGGTGAGAGTAGAGATTGCGGCGCGTGAGGCTTCAAGTTATTTGCAGAAGCAATCTGCGCAGGCTGCTGCCGCTGCTGAGCGTGCGCGCACATTGCGTGATGAGGAGCGTGAGGAGCGTGCTCGTACTGATAGGGAGCGTGCTGAAGCTCAAAGGGCCATCGCTGATGCTGCTCGGCTGCGTGAGGAGCGTCGCCGACTGGCTTGGAGTAGGTACTTTCAGCCTTCTGAGGCTTGCAGGGCTGATCCTGGTACCCTGCCTTGTGCCAATGCGCACATGGCTGCCAAGAAGCGTTTCGATGCTGAGTACGTTGACCGGTAGATCTGTGGTGTAGGCACAAAAAAGCCCGGTTGTCCCGGGCCGTGTTCAAGGCATACATCACTAAAATCATCACATGCTCGACGAACGTGCCAAGTTGTTGCTCAAAGCGCTGATCGAGCGTTACATCGCTGACGGCCAGCCTGTGGGCTCGCGGACCCTGTCGCGTGCGTCGGGGCTTGAATTGTCGCCTGCCACGATACGCAATGTGATGGCTGACCTCGAAGACCTGGGGTTGATCATCAGTCCGCACACCTCGGCCGGCCGCATTCCGACCGCCCGGGGCTACCGGCTGTTCGTGGACACCATGCTCACGGCGGACCGTGCAGATATCGTGACGCCCGAGCTCGTGCCCGAGCAGCCGCAGAAAGTCATCGCCAACGCCGCCAATCTGCTGTCCAGCCTTTCCCAGTTCGTGGGCGTGGTGCTGGTGCCTCGCCGTACCTCGGTGTTCAAGCACATCGAATTCGTGCGACTGTCGGAGCGGCGCTTTCTGGTCATCATCGTCTCGCCCGACGGTGACGTGCAAAACCGCGTCATCTTCACCGACGTGGATTACTCGGCCTCCCAGCTGATCGAGGCATCGAACTTTCTCAACAGCCACTACGCAGGCTTGGCCATGGAAGTGGTGCGCGAGCGCCTCAAGGGCGAGGTCGAGCTTTTGCGCGGCGAGGTGGCCACCCTCATGCAGGCAGCCGTCAATGTGGGCACGGAGGCCATGACCAGTGCCCAGGAGGACGTGGTCATCGCGGGCGAGCGCAACCTGCTGTCGGTCAGCGATTTCTCCAGCGACATGGGCAATCTGCGCCGCGCCTTCGACCTGTTCGAGCAAAAGACCCAGATCCTCAGGCTGCTGGATTTCTCCAGCCAGGCCGAAGGCGTGCGCATCTACATCGGGGGCGAAAGCCAGGTCGTGCCCTTCGAGGAGCTGTCCGTGGTCAGCGCGCCCTACGAGCTCGATGGCAAGGTGGTGGGCACGCTGGGCGTGATCGGGCCCACCCGCATGCACTACGACCGCATGATCCAGATCGTGGACATCACCTCCAAGCTGGTCAGCAACGCGCTGAGCCACAAGCGCTGAGCCGCGCAGGTTAGGATCTACAATAGCCGTTTGCCATGGCGTGCATCCGCGCTGCCCTGGTGAATCAGGGGCCTTAGCTCATGCTTGGTTAGAGCAGCGGACTCATAATCCGTTGGTGCCCAGTTCGACTCTGGGAGGCCCTACCAGATCCACAAACGCTTCGATGCTACAAACATCGGAGCGTTTTTCTTTGTTTTTTCCCATGTCGGGAAAATCCGATTCTTCATCCCGATGATATTTTCCTAGTTGCCTTCCGATAATTCTTTCGATACGCTTGAATTACTTCGTGTGGATAACAATGTGGATATCTAACTGGAGGCTGGGGATAAGTTATGAATAAATACTTCGATATGGATTCGCTATGAGCGAATTCCAACTTGAACTGTCTGCGTACAGAGCCAAGCTGCCAACCATGCTGAGCGGCCACGAAGGCGACTATGTCGTCATCAAGGGCGCCGACCCGGTGCACTACTCTCCTTCCTATGAGGCCGCGTTGGACTGGGCCTATGACAAGTTCGGCCTGCAGGATTTCTTCGTGAAGAAGGTCGCTCAGGACCAGGATGTCGCCCACTTCGCTCGTGACCTTGGACCGTGCCGTACATAGCTGGCAGGTACGGTTCTTCTGGCGCAATTCTCGATGTGCTCATCGGCGTGAGCGCGCCTCGTACAAAGGTGCTTCAACGCCACGGTGAAGCTGTTCCTGCTCCGATACGTGTGCCGTTCCTGATTGACACGGGGGCAGACACCACGATGGTCAACGAGGACCTCATGCGGAGCTTGGGCATCCCCCGTCGGGGATCGCGTGATGTTGTGGGCTCCACGACCCACATCGACCCCACACCTTGCGACTCCTACGACGTGAGTTTTGAGATACACACTCCAGGCGAAATACCTCTGGCTGTTCCTGCGCTGGAGGTGCTTGCGCGCCCGTTTTTCAACGTGTCAATCTACGGATTGATCGGTCGAGATGTGTTGGATAAATACCAACTCACGATGGGGCATGGCCGCTTCAGACTCGACTATTAGCCCAGACCCCGGCGAACAGATACCCGCGACCGATCGTAGACCTTGGCCGTTGTGGCTTGGTTGGAGTGCAGCTCAGGAAGTGCTCCATACTGAGCCTTGAACTGGGTGGTGTAGTAGGCACGCAGGTCGTGAAAAGTGAAGCGCCGACTGACGATTGCGCCCTCCAGTGCCTCGGCCATGACGCGCTGCCAGGTGGAGAGGAAGCCGCTGTCGGTGTACGGGTTGCCGGTGCGGGTCACGAACACCGTGAGGCACCCGTCAGGCCTGGGCAGCGCGCGTAGCCGCTTCACCAAGTCCTCCATGGCCGGCGTGATCACCACGTTCTCCACCCGCTTCGATCCGCCGTGCTGTTTCGCACGCATGAGTCGGATGATGCTGCCGGCACTGTCGATTTGGGGCAACGTCAGGTGCAGGAACTCGATGCGCCGGCTGCCTGCCATGGCTGCAAACTGGGCCATGAGGGATATGACCTGGCGCTGCTGACTCTGGCCCGACAGCCATTCGATGAACCTCGCCAGCTCGGCTGGTTCCGGCGCTTCGGTGCGCGGCCGCTCAAGGTTCCGCTTCACCTGCAGGCACGGATTCAGGTCAATGTCCCCTCGCTCTACAGCCACCGTCATCAGATTTGAGAGCAGCGCTATCTCGCGATTTGCCCGCACGGGGGCCTCGGCACGCTCCACCCGCAGATATCGCGCAATGTCGGCGGGCCGGATGAGGCGCGCAGGGGCCTTGCCGAAGACGCGCAGCAAGTGCACGCTGTAGTTGCGATAGTCCTCCTTCGTGCGCTCTCCCAGCCTCGTCCACTGCGGCAGTGTCTGGTAGGTGCGCCAAACCTCATCCATGGTCCCTGTGTCGCTGGTGGCCATGTTCATGTCGAGCACCTGCTGGATCGCCGCGCGCCGGTCCTGCCCAAGGTTGATCGGCTTCCCGCCCCTGGGGTGATACCGATACGTCACCTTGTCGCTGCTCTTGTGGGGCCGCGCCTCCATCCCGGGCAACAGGCCGAAGCCTGAAGCCCTGTCTCTCTTCCTTCCCATTACTTGCTCCAACTGATGCCAGATGCGGCCTGTTGCTTGCCGGCGCGGTTCAACCGCTCCTCCAGCATCTTGCGGCCGACCAGCGGCAGGCCATCGGGGCGCCGCGGCAGGCTGTCCACCCCCAGAAAGGCGCACATGTGGCGCCACTGGGCATGGTGCTGCGTCAGCGGCTTGCAAATCTCGTCGATCTCTTCCTCTGTCATGTACGGGCTCAGGGCGATGGCCTCGGCTGTCATGCTGCTGGCCCTCCTGCTGGGTGTTGCTCAGCCTGCAGGCGCTCCAGCACCGAGCGCTCGATGAGCTCCGCAAAGGTCTGCAGGCGCTGCAGGGCGGTCTCCTTTTTGAAGCCCGACGGCGGCACCCACACGCCGGCCTGCCGGGCCATGTGTTCCAGACTGCCGGGCTCTCCCGTCTCCTGGCGCCGAGGCTTGGCGCTGGCTGCTTTGCGCTTCGGCGCCGGCTTGGGCGGTTCCGGTGCGGCTTGTTCGTCCAGGGCCTTCACCAACAGCGAGGCCTGCTCGTCGTCTGCGGTCTTCTCGAAGGCGGATGGCACGTCCACCGGCCCCTTGCAGTAGCTGTCCTGTTCCGGGTCGTAGATCAGCATGTCGTGATCGCACGCGATCATGAGCTGGGTGTGGATGTTGCGCCCGTCCTCGGGCTCCACAAACTTGGCAGCCACGTCGGCCAGGGTCAGGCTGGCGCTGGGGTGCAGCGCGAGGAAGCCGAGCACGCGCGCGGCCAGGCTCTCGGGGTTGGGGCGGTAGGTCATGGTGCGTCCCCGCTCTTGATTGCCGCTTGGGCTGCGCGGGCGGCGTCGATCATTTCATCCGCGTAGGCCTTGGAGATGTAGTTGGTCATCAGTTCGCACATGACCACGTCCTGCGGTTTGTCCAGTGGCGGCCCGGAATCCGCGGTCATTGCCTCCAGTTCTTCGGCCGTGCGGGCGCCGAACAGCCAGCGGTAGCGCTCCCCATCGGCATCCACGGGGGCGGGCTTGCGGGCCTCGGCCGTGGCCGCCGTGATCCGCTTCTTGCCCTTGGCCTGGGCCTGCTGCAGCTGCTCGCCCAGCACTGCCGTGGCCTTGTCGCCATGCTTGCGTGCGGCTTTGGCGGCGCGGGTGGCCGACACCTGGCCAGCCTTCACCATCTCGCGCACTGGGCTCGGCGCGTTGCCCAGGGCCAGCAGATCCTGCACATGTTGTGCGGAGCGGCCGACCTTTTTGGCGATCTGCGCCGGGGTCCAGCCAAAGGCCTTGAGCCGCTTGTACCCCTCGGCGATCTCGGCCGGCGTCAGCGGCTTGTTGGCGGCGCTGGTGATGATGCGGGCGATGCGGTCCTCTTCGTTGCCCTCAAAGAGCACGACATGGATCCAGGCCTCGCCGTCCTTGGGACTGCGCAACGGGGCGTTGCGGGCCAGGGCGCGGCCGATTGCGGCATGCCGGCGATGGCCGTCCACGATCCACATGCCGCCGTCGTCACGGGGGCGGACTTCGAGGGGCGGATACTTCCCGCCATCAATGATGTGCAGTGCCAGGGCCTCGATGCTCGCTTCGAGCTCGTCGTCCTGCTGGCGCAGGTTGAAGCCTGGCTCGACATGCAGGCTCTCGTACCGGACATGCACAGCATCTGCCCGCTTTGCCTCTTTCGATTCGAGCATCTTGCGCACGGAATTGGTCATGGTGTTCCTATCGGGCGCGCAGCAGTGCTGGGCGCGTGGGGGTGTTGGGGATGTGGCCGACCGCTACGGGGAAGGGCCAGCAGGATGAGGTGCGCACGCTCTGGGCATCGATGGCCTCCAGCCGCTCAGGGCTGAGGACCAGGCGCACCTCCATCAGCAAGCCCTCGGCGCAACGCTTGGCCACGATGTACTTGCGGCCGGTGCTGGTGCTGCGTGCGCAACCCCTGTGAACCTTGCTGCCGTCGGCGTCGTAGGTGCACATGCCTCGGCCGTTGCCGGCCTGGCCTGGGAGCTGCTGTTGCGTGACCAGGCCGGCAGCGATCAAGGCCTGGGCCTGGCCTACGTAGACGGCCATGCGGTACTCCAGATGGCGCAGCACGCCAGGGAAGACTTCGGTTTGCTCAGGCATCGCCATCTCGCGAGGACTCCAGCAGTTCCCCGCCTGCTATGAGCATCGCGCGCTCCAGCAGGTAGGTGGCCGAGTGCAGCATCATGTCGTCGTCGTTTGCTTTGTAGACAACCTCAAGTGCAGCGCCAATCCGGGCAGACATAGCAGGCAGCGGACCGGCGATCAGGTCGCCTCTTGTGCCAGGCCCCATCGCATCGCCTTCTGCTTCGGATTTTTGGTAGTACATGGCGACCAAATCGCTGAGGCCGAACACCAGGTCGCTGTTGGCATGCTCTGCATAAAACTCCAGCACAGCTTTTGCGCAACCCATCCAGCACATCGCATCGAAATGCGTGTCCTCGATCTCCTTTTCCGTCGGCGTAACGCTGTGCCTCCCTCGCTTTTTTGGTCGCTTCAAATCGGTGAATACGATCTGCTCAGGTGTGTCTCCCGTCACCTGGCTGAGCGCGGCCGCTGCCGTGGCTATGAATGCCGTGCGAGCCGTTGATTCCGTGTCGCCCGGAACAAGACGCGCGGCATTGATGCACGCCGCAACGTCATAAGTTGCAGATTCGTGCTCCTCCCTGTTGGCCTTGGATGCCTGTAGCGCTATGTCTGCCCCGATCCTGAGCAGGCGGTCGGATTCGCCGCTGAACTCATGGGGCTCATCGGTCCTGCTCGCTTCATGCAGGGCTTGGGAGGCCATCCGGAACAGCGCGCAGCATTCCTCGAAGGTGGGCGTGGACTGGTGGGCGGCAGGTTTTGCCGCGGGAGACGATGCGACCGCGCCGGCCTTGCGGCGGGCCTGGGGCTTTTCGGCAACGGCGTTCATGCTTCGGCTCCCAGGTCGTGGAAGTTGGGGCCACCGTGCCAGCGGCCAATGTCTCCGATCACAGAGTCGCCCACTGCATGGTCTGCCACGCTGCCGATGCTTGTGGTGATGGACTGAGCTGCGCTGATCAGGTTGCTCCGCTCCCACTCCCCATCGCTCGTCAAGGCCATTGCAAGGATGCTGCCAAGCGTGGCCATATTGCCCGCGACGACTTCCAGCACAGCAGCCAGCTGCGCACGCGAGAACGTGACGCCCACCTCCTGCGCCACTTCTGGCTCCCTGCGAATGGGCGGAGTCGGGCGGTCGCGGAATGGCTTGGCGCCCGCATAGGTCGTCATGGCGCGCAACTCACCGAGGTCATGCTTGGCTTTTGCGTATGCCACGCACAGCCGCCCAGAAAAGTCCTCTGCGTGGTCGATCAGCATCGAGACGAAGGCGGCTTCTCCAGCCGAGGTGCATGCGTCGGGGTTGAACTGCTCCCGGGCGGTCTCCAGACCGTTGTTGATATAGCCGAGCATGCTCGTCATGCTGCTGGTGTCCAGGCCTTCTTCGTCGTCCACTTCATAGACGTCGGGCTGCTCCAGGTGCCCAAGGAGCACGCTGGCTCGGTCCATATGCGGGCACCGATAGCGCTCGACGGCGCCGCAGTGCGTGGTGTTCAGCACCATGTAGAACAGCGATGCGGCAGCCTTTTTGGCCAGGGCATCGGCCTCAGTAGCGGCAACATCCGAGTGGCGTGCTGGCGCCGGCTTTTGAGTCGCTCGCGGGGGCGCGGTTTTGCGAGCGGGTGCTAACGTGGCATCATTCGACATGTGAAATGTCCTCACGGTTGGTAGCTGCGGGGTTTTTCATCGAGTTCCAGCGGTTGGCGCTGCTGGTTCTCACAGAAGCCCGACCGGTTGGCGCTGGTCGGGCTTCGCCTTTTTCCGAGGCCACTTTTCCCCGGTCTGGTGGCCGGCGATAAATGGCGCGCACCACTGATTGGAGTTCGTTCCTCATGGGAGAGCCATCTGGGGTTGGGAAGCTGGTCGCTGGGAGGCTTCACCAGTCTTCTTGTCTCGCCTCGGCTTCGGCGCGGTGCGCTGGGCAATTGCCACTTCGACCAAGGGGCGGATCAGTTCGATCACGCGGGCGTGCCAGGCAGGGCGATAGCCAGAGTGCTGATGCTCTACAGCCTGATAGGGGACCAGCGCGCCGTACTCTTTGCCCAGCTCCGTCAACACCCATTTGCTTCGGGGCTGGCCCTTGCCGTTCATCCAGCGCTCTTTCGCCTGGAAGCTCAGCTGCTCCAGCGCGTTGTTGACCTGTTCCGAGGTCGCTCCGGCGCCGATGAGTGCTGCCAGTTCCTTCGGTGTCATGCGCGGGTTGTCCGTGGCGGCCGTAGTGGTCAGCAGGTTCGTGTAGTCCAGGCCCGTGACGGCCTTCACTTCCTTCGCGGCGATGACCTTGGCCATACCCTCATCCACGCCCAGCAGCTTGCAGATCTTGAGCTGTGCGCCAGTGATCGCCGCGGCTTCGCGGTAACGCACCGAGGCGCGGGCGGGCTTAGATGGCTGCTCCAGTGTGGCGGCTTTCTTGCCTCGGAAGTAGCCGTTGACCAGCTGGCGCTGGACCTGCCAAGCCAGATCATCTGTGAAAGACTTCACCAGCATCAGGTAGCCCTGCTCTGTCATGAGGATCAGCCCGTTGGGCGCGATGAACCCCATCTCGCGGGCTTCGTCCGAATTTCGGACGAAGAAGTCTTCGCCCTGGACGAAGCGCTCCCGGTTGTCGTTGTATCGCTTGCGCGCCGTGCCCTCGGGCCGCTCGTGCACTTCGTCAATCTGCGCGAGCGTTGCCACGCGCTGGCCCTGGAACTCGATCACCTTCAGTTCGGTGTCATTGATCTTCACGATGCTGCTCATGCTGCTGCTCCGTCGGTGATCGTGGGGATGCCGGCCATCTCGATGAGCACCTTGAGGGCGCCATAGATGCCGGACGCCTGGGCGGTGCCGCCCTCCGTCACGCCCATCGCCATCAGCTCGGAGGTCAGGCCCTTTGCGGCGTCCTCCACGCTCACGCCGCTGGCTCGGCTCATCCAACTGTCCACGGCTAACTCGTGGCCAGACTGCTGCGCGTCTTCGTCAAGGAAGAACGTCGCGTTCATGTTGAGGATCTCTTTCACTGTGGGCTTCCTTTCATTGCAGGTTGATGGACGCGCTCGCCCTGGATGGACGCGCGCAGACGGGCCAGGATCTCGCCGTTCAGACTGCGGTCATTGGCGATGGCCTGGGCCTTCAGTTGCTCCTTGAGCTCGTCCGGGATTCGGACTGGCGTGGGTGGAATTTGGCGGCGGTGTGCGGTCATGGTCTGTCTAGATTCTGATAGAGTCACTTCGAGAGAGTCAAGTAGATTCTTTGAAAAAGGATCAAAAAGAATCGATGATCGAGGGATGGAACCGAAACAGCAGCAGCCGTACCCCTTGCGCATGCCTCCTGAGCTCAGAGCTCACTTGGAAGACGTGGCCGACCGAGCAAAACGCAGCCTCAATGCTGAAATCGTTGACCGGCTTCAGGCTTCGACAGGTCAAAACGGCATGCCTGCAAGCACTGCGAGCGCGATGGCTGTTGCGATTGCCAGGGCGGAGCTTGACGTCGCGACGACAAAGCTGAGGGCCCAAGAAGACTTGCTGACTGCTGCTCTGGTGGCTCGGGCGCTGGTATCTGTGTTGACAGAGGTCCGGGCAAAAAACCTCCAACTCGAAAGCGTCGATAGCGCGGTTGGCGCTGCTTACGACGTGGCCTTCAGCTTCCTCGGCGACACGAAGAAGCCTTTGGGGGCAATCGATATCGCGCTCAGGAAAGCTCGCGAACGCATCCAGGCACTGGAGGACGCCGAGCGCCGAATGATGGCTGCCGTCGCTACCGTGCCGGAAGATTTGCCACCGCAGAGGACGCTGAGTTTCAAAGGCTCTTCTGGGAAGCGCACCAGTATCTCGGTGACGACCAAAGCAGCCCGAGCTCCCAAGCCCTGAACCTCCATTTGAGGGCGCTGCTGAGCCCGGCTCAAAATTGAGCTCGGCAAAACCGACGCCTCGTAGGTTTTCAGCGTGGCGTGCAACAGCGGTGCGGCAACGCTTTGCGTCGGCCTGGTTAGCGACGGAGACCATCACACAGCCCTCCCGACCAGGCGCTCAGTCAGGGGGCGCTCCTGGTACTCGCCGAAGGCCCCGCCGAACACCTCGTTTGCTTCCTCGTGAACGATGCGGTCCAGCTTTGGATTCGTCTGCAGGGCGTTCATGAATCCCATCGTGTGGCACCACTTCAGCGGCTTATGCAGGATGTCGTCATCCTTGGTGGCCGAGTTCTCCAGGTCCAGCACGAAGATGAGGCGGCTGCACTTGTCGCCGTACTTGCGAACGTCGTCGGTGTCGCGGTCGGCCTTGTTCGTGTTGATGGCCTCGAAGATCGCTTCGCGGCTGGCCTTGCTGTCCAGGGCAGGGCACAGGTGGACCAGGTACTTCCCGATCTCAATCTCCTGAAATCCGATCTCCAGCTCCTGCTCTTTCAGGATCGCGATGGCCTGGCTGTAGACGGCTTGGGCCGCAGAGTTTTCAGCCGCGGCGGCATGGTCCTGCTCATGCTGGCGGATGCGGTCACGCACCTTCTGCGTGAGCATGATGTTTCGGCGGGCGAGGTGGCGCAGATAGACCAGCTGCTTGATGAGCTGGGCGGCTGTCTCGGTGCCGGTGAGTCCAAGTTCCATGGCTTCGGTTTCCTCTGGGGTTACATGTGCTGGCGCTGCGATGCGCGGTGATTGCGCCAGAGCAGGCCCAAGGCCCAGGCCATGGACTGCAGCAGGGTTCCACCAGCGCGACGGCGCATGGCGACGAGACGAAACAGGCATGCGGCCTGGCTCATGAGGTGCTCCTTTTGACGGTGATGGGAAGGGCCTGGAACGCGGCGCCCGCGTCGATCTCGGCCTGGATGGTTTTCTCGCGCTCTGCTGGGCCCATGCCGGCTGCCATGAGTTGCTCACGGCGGCGCTCGGCATAGGCCTGCCGCACGAGTTCACGGTCCTCAATCTGGCCATTGCCACCGAAGCCGCAGTGCGAGCACATGCAGGGCACGCCCTTGGCGCGCAGCTCGCGGCCCTGACGCTCAGCGGCGCGCACCTGGTGCGGCTGCAGGCCGTTCTCCTGGCAGATCTGCCGGATCCAGCCATGGGAAAGGCGGCTGTGCCCATGGCGCGCGTCTTGGCGAACCTGCAGCAGAGCCTCGGTCTGCCGCTGCTGGAGAGCGTTCCGGGTGTCTCTGGCTGCGCGAGCGGCCACGGCCTCCATGCTGTCGTGGGAGCGGTCTAGCTTCGTGGTCATCGTTCACTCCAACAGGTTGAGGAATGGATGCCAGTGGCACCCCTTCGCGACACCTCGCGGGCGGGAGTTCATCCCTGGACCTGCCCTCTGCATCCTGGTGGGCTTACCAGCTTCGTATCGCTTGCCGAGGTCTTAGTGCGTGGTGTCGCGTTGGGGGTGACTGTAAGGCATGCCTAAACATTGAGTCAATAGGCGTGCCTTATATTTTTGAAGAAAGACGCGATTTGGCATCGCCGACCTTTCGTAGGCGCGCAAAAAAGCCCGCTCGCGGCGGGCTTGGAGATCGAGGAGCTGTGCTGCTTAGAAGCGGACCTTGATACGCTTGCGCGGGACTTCGTGGGCGCAGTAGTAGACCCAAGTCACCTCGACCTGTTCAAACATCAATATTGCCGGGTCGTTGTAGCTACCAAATGTGTAGCTGCCATTGCGGCGCGAGAGCAGTCTCTTGATCATCGTCTCGCCGTTATGCAGGCGGACGAGAACAACATCTTCGATGTCGACCGGTGCGTTTGGCTCAACCAAGGCGAAGTTCTTGTTCTCGTACTTGGGGAACATGCTTTGCCCTATCACCTCGGCAAGGAAGGCCTCCTCATCGCTGGATGCCAGCAGTGCGAACTCATCGGTGGCACCGACCGGCACGTCGCCGTCTGTCCAAATCCTTGCAGGCATGAACCCTCCGGCGCCACGGCCGACAACCCAAATTGGCCGCATGCTGGACTGGCTCACCGCATGCCCGATTACTTCTTTTCCGTCGTGCAGTTGCATCGACCCTCTGCCGGTTGCAAGCCACTCGGGGCGCACTTTCAAGTACTCCGCAGCCAGCAGGACGCTGTCCCCTGACAGCGTGTTGGTGGTTCCAGTGAACCATCCATTCACAGACGGGGGCTTCACCTTGCAGTGACGCGCAAGCGCTGCCTGGCTGACCCGCTCGCCAGGCAGCTTGATCGATTCGCGGTAAGCGAACGCTTGCGCCATGCGCTCTTTGAGTGATGACATTAGGCAATCCTAATGGTTTGTTGATAAGGTGTGCCTATTGACAAATCGTAAGGCGTGCCTAATGATGCGAGGCATGCTGAACATGACCTCAAACCAATTCGTCGATGCGCTCGGTGGAACTTCAGCGGTCGCTGCCTTGCTCGGCATCCGTGCCGCATCGGTCTCCGGCTGGCGCGATGGCCGCAGTGTGCATGCGGTTCCTGAAGACAAGCTGATCCGGCTGGCGCCTGTTTCGGAGGCGCGCGGTGTGGCATCCCGCCGCGAACTGTTTCCTGCGGACTGGCACTTGATCTGGCCGGAGCTCGGCAAAGCCACCGAGCAGGACGCGGAGTCCTGACCATGCAACCGCATCAGGACATCCCCCGTCCGCCGCGCGCTGTCACCAGCTCGCGCTCCACGCACATCACAACCCGGCTAGCTCGGCAGCGGATGTGCAGTTCCCCCGCTCTCCAAGACAGCTCCAGCTGGCTCGTCGTCAACGTCTGCTCCCGCGCGCTGGTGTCTGGGTTCACGTTGGTGCTGACGCTGGTCCTGGTGCTGGCGTGGAAAGGCTGGGTGTTGAGGTTCATGGCGGCTCCCTTTGGTGTGGTGTTTGTTTGCATGGCCGCGATGTTCGGCTACCCCCTCTTTCCCGTCCACGTCCAATTTTTCAGGAGCCGGATATGAGCGCTCTCGATGCACTGCGCCGCGGCGTAGATAACTTCCCTGGTGGCCGCGCTGTCGTGGCTGTTCGTCTCGGCAAGACCGACGAGGTGCTGCGCAAGGAGCTCTCCGGGGCCTCGTCGCACAAGCTCGGCGCCGTTGATGCGCTGACCATTGCCGGCCTGCTGCGCGAGGCAGGCATGCCCCACTGCTACGACTATGCGGCCTATGTTGCCGGCGAGGCTGGTGGCCGCTTCGATCTGGTGGACGCCTGCCGCACGGCGGTGGCGAGCCCCGTGGACAAGGTGTCCAAGCTGGTGCTGGAGACCTCGCACATCACTAGTGCGGTGATCGAGGCCATGCAGGACGGCGTGATCTCGGACAACGAGCTGGCGCAGATCGAGCGCGAGATCGCCGAGGCCGAGGAGGTGCTGCGCAAGTTGCGCCAGGCCGCCCGTGCCGTGAACACCGCAGGCAAGCCCCAGCGCGCGCCGGCTGTTCCTTGACCCTTTTCGCCGACGGTCAGGGTCGCTCCCGCACAGCAGTTCCACCACCTGCCGGCCGTTGGTCTTTTCTTCCTGTGGTGCTCCTCTCCAAGTGGTGGACACATGCCAACAGCAGTACAGCAACAACACGAAATTGACGTTTACGTAGACGAGGACGGGAAAGTCGTCATCGCCCAGGCCACCGCGCCACATGAGCCAATCAACTTCGTGGTCCTTCTGCCTCAGAACGCGGAGGCCTTGATTCGCGCGATTCGTGATGCGAAACGTGAAGCATTGGGAGGCCTGGAGCGAACATGACCATTGACGCTCGAACAGCGGCATTGCCAGCGCCGCCGTACCCGGCTGAGACCCGCGCCAAAGGCTGGCGCTTTGAGTTGGACCTGGAGCGCATCGAGCAGTCCGATACCTGGGCGCTCGCGCCGGCTGACTTGCGCCCTTGGCTGCTGATGCTGTGGGCCACAGCGTGGAAGCAGGTGCCATGCGGTTCCCTGCCCGACGACGATCAACTTGTTGCTGTACGCATTGGCATGAAGCCCGCGCAGTTTGCCAAGGCTCGCGCCGTTCTGATGCGTGGTTGGTGGAGGGCCGATGACGGCAGGCTGTATCACGACACCGTGGCGGCGCGCGTCCTCGACATGCTGGGAGCCAAGGTCAAGGAGCGTCAGCGCAAGGCCGACTATCGCAAGCGCAGGGAGGCTGAGGAAGCTGCAGGACGAGTCGGGGACGGACATGTCGGCGACCCTGGAAATAGATTGGGTGTCCCGGATATGTCCCACGGGACAAATTTGGGACAGAACGGGGACGGACATGTCGGCGACCCTGGCAGAGACGACACCGGAACCGGAACCGGAACCGGAACCGGAACCAGATTACATAAAGATTCCGTAGCTGACGCTACGGACGGCGGCGGTTCGCCCCCGGCACCTCCTTTGCCTCGGCCTCTCGATCCTCCTGACGGTTCTCCGAAAGAGAAAACCCCCGAGCACATGGCCAAGGCAGAGCTGTGGAATGCCGCAGTCTCCGTGCTGGAGCAGGGTGGATGCCCGAAGGCACAGGCCCGGAGCTTCATGGGGAAGCTGGTCAAGGACTACGGCCAGGACGTGGTCCGAGACGCGGTGGCCGCTGCCGTGACTGCTCAGCCTGTGGACGCCCGGGAGTACCTCAGGGCCACCTGCCAGCATGCTGCTGGACAGCGCCAGCACACAAAGGCAGGCGCTCCAGCTCAGGGAAAACACAGCGGATTCACCGAGGACTACTACGCGAACGCTGGAGGCTTTGGCGATGCCTGAAACGAAAGAAACGCGCCTGGAGTGCTGCGAGACCCATGGCGAATACGTCTCCCGCTTCGTGGCCAAAACCGGGCAGTGGACCCGCTGCTGGTCTTGCGTGGAGGTAGAGCTGCAGGCGCTGGATGCCAGAGCCCAGGCCGACGATGTAGCCCAGCAGGGCGCAGCGAGGCGTGAACAGCGCATTGCCGAGAGCGGTTTGGAGGGGCGCATGCTGCGCGCAACGTTCAGCAGCTACACGGCTCACCGGGCGGACCAGCGCGAAGTCCTGGAGGCCTGCAAAACGTTCGCTGAATCCGTGGACCTGGAGAGCGGGCGCAACCTGTGGCTGGTGGGGGGCGTGGGGACGGGGAAGACTCACCTCGGCGCTGCCATGGTCACCCACTTCATCCATGAGCGAGACACCTCTGCAGCCATTCTGAGCGCCCGGGAAATCATCCGCGTCCTGCGCGCGACCTGGGGGCGCAACGTCGCGGGGGACGCTGAGACAGAGATCCAGGTGATTGATCGCTTGGGTCGTATGGGATTGCTTGTCCTGGACGAGATTGGCGCGGGGTTCAGCTCGGACGCTGAGCGGGTGCAGCTGTTCGACGTGATCGATATGCGCTACAAGCTGGGGCGCCCGACAGTAGTGCTCTCCAACCTGACGGCCAAGGACATGAAGCCGATCCTCGGGGAACGAACGTTCGACCGGCTGCGCGAGGGTGCAACCCTCCTGACTTGCAGTTGGCCGAGCCATCGGGCGGAGGCTGGGCAATGATCGACCGCGAAATCTTGCTGGAGCCAGGGGAAGGCCCTCTCGACGTGGATCTCCAGGCCGAGCAGAGCGTGCTGGGCGTACTGATGCGCGATGGCGCGCCGGCCTACGACATGGTTGCTGGGCTCTTGAGGGCGGAGTGCTTTGAGCACCCGCTGCACCAGGTGCTCTGGTCAACGATGGAAGCGATGGTGCTGGCCGGCGACGACGTTGATCCCATCGTGGTCATGAAGAAGCTGGAAGGCGGCACCGATCTCGGCTATCTCAGCAATCTGGCTCAGGAGGCCGGCTCCATCCATGGCATCAAGCGCCATGCAACCATTCTCGCCAATGCCGCTGCATATCGCCGCCTGGTTCTCGCAGCGACCCAGGCGAAAGCAGATGTCGATGATTTCACGCTGACGATAGACCAGCGCGCCGCCCGTGCTGTCAGCCGATATGAGGCAGCCGTCGAAGACCGTATTGGAGGCGAGGCCCAGCCAATAGCGCATTTTGCCGCCGACTTCCTCCAAGAACTGGATGACCTGGCAGAGGGGAAAGTCGAACTCGGTAGGGAGACGGGCATTCCGGGCTTGGACGAGATCCTCTCAGGCGGGTGGTATCCAGGGCAATTGGTTGTTATCGCGGCCCGCCCATCCGTTGGCAAATCGTCATTCGCGCAACAGCTTGCCTTGAATCAAGCGGCCAAAGGCTACACGGCTGCCTTTGTTGGCATGGAGATGAGCGAGAAGGAGCTGGTCCGTCGCACGGTAGCGAATCTCGGCCGGGTTCCTTTGCGTGGTCTGAAGACTGGTCAGCTCAGCCCTGACGACTGGGGGCGGGTCGCAGAGGCCGCAGGGCGACTCGGAGACCTGCAGCTGCTGCTGGAATTCCGCCCTGGAGCCACCCTGGTCGAAATCGTGACTGGGGCCAGAAAGATGGTGCGCAAGCATGGCCTGAAATTCCTGGTGGTGGACTACCTGCAGCTCATGCAGGGCAGCAACGAGCGACAGGACCGCCGCATGCAGTTGCAGGAGATCACGCGCAGCCTCAAACAGATGGCTGGAAAGCTTGGCCTCACCGTGGTGCTGTTGTCCCAATTGAATCGTGACGTTGAAAAGCGCACCGACCCCCGGCCGACTTTGGCTGACTTGAAGGAATGCGGAGCCATTGAGGAAGACGCTGATGTCGTTCTCGCTCTTTGGGATCACCGCAAGGGCGGCATAGACGAGCCATCCATCAAAGGTGTGCGGGCCATCAAGGGCCGCGATATAGGACAGAGCGAGCTGGCGCTGCACTTTGAAGGCAAGTTTCAGCGCTGGTCTGAATCCACTGAATCCCTGATTCGTTCCGAAACCCCCCCCAGCAGGGGCAAAGCCAAGAGGTATCCCGATGACTACTGAGCAAAAGAAAGTTGCCGCCATCGAATGGGCTCTCCTGTGGAGCCATAGCCAGTGCGCAATGCATATAGAGCCTGTCATGGACATGCTGAAGCAAAACCGCCAAGCCTGCGCGACGGATCGCGGCATGGACTACGTGCCCATCGCCATTGGCTCGCGCGAGGAGTGCGATGCCGCTGCGAGCCGACTGCGCCCCTATCTCAACGAGCGCCGCGCTGGCGCCATTTCGCACTGACCAGAGGAAAAGAATGACCATCGAAGCACCAACCAAGCCCGTATCCGCTGAGCGGCCCACCGTCGCAGAGCGCTTGACCAGCGCCAGCACCAGCAGCGACCTGTCCGTCGATCTGGAGAAGCGCGGCGACGCCGACTACCTGATCGCAGCTGGCATCCAGTCTGCAGGCCTGGGCCGCTTGGTCCAGCAACTGATCTGCGAATGGGACCGCCGCGAGAAGCCGCGCCCGCTGACCGACGAGCAGCTGCAGCGCGTTGCCGAACAGATGCCCCGCAAGAGCCGGGGCCGTCTCGACATGGTGGGCGCCCGCGTGGCTGAGGGCCGTTGGCACATGGAGCGCCGCATGGAGATCCTGCGCGGCCTGCCGCAGTACACCCGCCTGGTGGACGCGCACGCTGGCTTTCTGCCCTGGGTGCTGGCGCAGGGCATCAAGGACGCCCGCGCCAAGCTGACCGACGTGCTGCTGTGGTGGTGCGACCGCAAGTGCCCAGGCTGTGGCGGCGTCAAGCTGGGCGAGATGGCGATCTGCGAGACCTGCAAGGGGTTCGGCACCCGCGAGGTGCCGCACGAAGCCGAGGGCCAGCTGATTTCCGGGCACATCGCCGCCCATGTGGACCGCGCACGCTCGGGCACCATCGCCGCGCTCAAGCGCATGAAGGGGCTGAAGGTGGTTGCGGCCGGCAAAGGCTGAGGTATACTGCGTGCCTAGAGCGCAGGCGCCAACAATCCCGCCCGCGCTCATCCCGGTAAACGTCCCCAGGCGGTGAGTCTGGCAAGACATGGAAGCGATGGGGGAACACGCCCCTACAGATCACAAGCCCGCACGGTTCACGCCCTGCGGGCTTTTTCGTTGGCTCCCCGATCCAGCCGGGGCCGCCCCTGAGTGGCGTGATGGGGCGGGCACTCCTCCGTGAGCTGTCGCGGAGCTGGAATACAGAGAACGGCATTCCCCCTGTGGCATTGGCCATAAGTCCGAAGGGGTGACCAATTCAAGGCCTCGCTTCTGCGGGGCTTTTTCCGTTTCCGCCGCCACCAGGTGCACCCGGCAAAGCATGCATTGCGCATGGGGTGCAAGGCCTGCGTGGCGGCACCTATCAAGGAGATCGTGATGCTCTACAACGCCCAGAACGCGCGCGGCGCCACGGTCGTGGACATGGATTCCGGACAGACCCTCTACAGGGTGCTGGAGGTGAACACCCGGGCCGGATGGGTCAAGGTGCATCACCACCCCCTGCGCCTGGACGCACAGGGGCGAGTCGCTGGCGAGCGCATCCGCTTCGGCTCGATCTACGCGATCCAGGGCTTGGAGTCGATGCCCTGCCTATTCCACTGCTACGGGAGACTGCAATGACGCTTCGTGCCCAGATCCAAGACCATGCCAGCGTGGCCGCCGCCAAGATCCGCGACGCCATGCAGGAGTTCTCCAACGCCACTGGCCTTGCCGCATCGGTCGATGTGCGTTGGATTGAGCAAAATCGGATTGAGTCCGCGCTCCCCGAGTTCCTCGTATCGAGCGTGACGGTGCGGTTCGATGATGCGGCGGTCAGTAGGTGAGTAAGCTCCAGACCCTGAAGAACTCACTCCCTGTGCTCGACACCCGCCGCGTGCAGACGATGCAGGCAGGCAGCTGGCGCACCAGTGACCAGACCAGCAGCCAGCGGGGCTACGGCTACCGCTGGCAGAAGGCGCGAGCGACGTTCCTGAAGGCGCATCCCTTGTGCATCCGCTGCCAGGAAGAAGGCCGGGTTGAAGTGGCGACGGTGGTTGACCATCGGATACCGCATCGAGGCGATCAAGCCCTGTTCTGGGATACCAGCAACTGGGATCCCCTGTGCACCACCCACCATAGCCGCGACAAGCAACGCGAGGAGCAGCAGAGATGAAGACAGTTCTTTCCGTCGCCTTGGTGCTGGCCGCTGGCGCTGCAATGGCCGCGCCCGTTGTCGTGATCCCGGCCCGCCCGGTGATCGTGGTCCCGCCAGCCAGGCCTGCGCCCGCAGTCCGTCCCGCGCCGGCCGCGCCGAAGCCGACCCGAGCAACCCCGACCCCCGTTGTCGTGCCGCATGTCGCGGCCCCTACGTGTTCCAACGAGCGCCGCGAGCGCCAGGAGTGCTGACCTATGCGAATGATGTGCCCCCACTGCCAAGAGCATGCGTATACCCGCACCAGCCTGCAGCTGACCAGCACCAGCCGCGAGACCATCTTCCAGTGCCGCAACTTCGAGTGCGGCCATGTGTTCTCGGCGGTCACCGAGATCAACCGCACCATCAGCCCCAGCGCCATCCCGAACCCTGCGGTGGTCCTGCCGATGAGCACGCACATCAAGCGCAAGCTGCTGCAGACCCAGCTGGACGCCATGCCGTCCTCGCAGTACCAGCCCGGCTCCCACGCCGCGCCGGCCGTCACCACATCGCACCAGGGCACCGAGGCCCGGCACTGAGGAGCAGGACATGGATTTGGCAATGGACGCGAGGTCGGTCTTCATGCGCACCCTGGCTGGGCGCATCGAGGCAGGAGCGAATACGAGGGCTCAGGAGCAGGCGGCGGCTTTGACCCAGATGATGGAGCCCTTCGGAGCCTCCAAGAGCTACGCCGTGAAGGCAATCCTTCGCGAGGCTGCGGGCAAGGTGGAGCGCGTGCTGGCGCAGGAATACGCGGCATCCGAGGCTGAGACCTTGGCTGACCACCTGGCCGCGATTGGCGCTTCCAAGGCCTGGCAGGCCGATGCAGGCTCGACTGCCATGCGCACCGTGGTGGATGGTGGCGCAGCATGAGGGCCGCGATCACGCAGCTGGCGCTGTACGCCAGCATGTATGGGTTGCTGTGGGCCTGGGTGGGCGATGGCGTTGAAGGTGCCGGCAACCTGCTGGCCTTTCAGGTCGGCGTCCTGGTGCTGGCCAACCTGTGCAACGTGGGCAGGATTGACCGGCCTTTCCCCGAGCGAGCCTATGCGCTTCCCTTCGCTGTGGACAACGTGCTGAGCATCGGCCTGGTGATGGCGATGGTCTGGTACGGCCATTGGGTGATGGGCATCGGCCTTCTGCTCGCCTGGATGTTGGGCGCCGGCACTCGCCTACTGCGGCAGGAGCGCCAACAGCAAGCGCGACAAGGTGGCTGATGAACTACTCCAGCATGCGCAAGACCCTGGCCCGCGATCTGCGGGAGTGCACGCGGCGTGGCCTGCCGGCATGGGCGAGGGATCATGTCGAGGAGCGAGTCGAGTACGCCGCTCACTGGTGGCGCCTTTCCAAGGACCGCGCGAAGCCTGGCGACTTCCGGCGTGACAGCTACGTCAAGGCTGTGCGTGTGCAGTTCGGGATGCAGGAGCTGATGCAGGCCTACCTGGGCAGTCTGAAGCCAGCACGGCCATGCCGGCAACGAGAGGAGCAGAGGCAATGAAAGTCAGAGCACTGAAGAAGCGGGCCCAACGGTTGACGAGGCTTCGCATCGGCTGGGCCACAAGGAGGAGGCTGGACGCTTTGGTGCAGGCTGTCGCGTCGGCGCATCTGAAGTTCTTCGAGGAGCTGGCGGGGAAATTCGATCTGATCGCCAGAGAGCTGCCTGCCGAGCATCAGTTCCAAGCTGGCGACTACGCCACCCGGGACGGCACAGACGTGCAGCTGGTGCTCAACGCCAATGACCGCTACGCCGACTTCAGGTGCATCAAGGCGCCGCGCACCGGATGGATCGGAGTCGGAGAGGTGGAGCACAACGGCCAGTGGAAGTACGCGCCACTGACGGCCGAGGAGGCTCTGGGTATGGGTGCGGTGCTCGAAGCGGCGCCAGAGCCCGCCTGACGCGATCCAGGGGCATCGCCGGGGCGGTCGAGGGGAGGGGGCGGGTCAAACCTTGGGGGTCTCGGCCCTCTAGACCGCCCTGTTCCGCACGCGCAGAAAATTTCCCCCTGTTTGATTCTTTTGGGCCTATCGGGCGCATGAAGAACATCGCGCAAGTCATTGCGATATCAGGAGTTTTCAGGGTTTTGATTTCCGGCAGACCGTGGAAATCAAACAAATCAAAGAAATCAAAGAGGTGAGCCATGCCAAGAGGAGGGCCGCGGCCCGGTGCTGGCCGCCCGAAGAGCAAGCCGAGCCCGGCACCTGAGCCGAAGCCGGTAACGAAGAAGCCGGGGGGTAAGAAGGCCGCCGCGCCCACGGTGGATGCGCAGGGGTTCAAGGCTGATGACGCACCGCCCAGTTGGCCATTCGGCAAAGAAAAGCCTGAGCCGCCCCCGGATCTGACGGACCTGATGCCGCTCGACTACCTGCTGGAGGTGATGCGGGATCCTGATGAGGACCGTGGGCGCCGGATGCAGGCAGCGACGTTGGCCGCGCCGTACTGCCACCCCAAGAAAGGGGAGGCAGGCAAGAAAGAAGAGAAGGCCGCTGCGGCAAAGAAGGTCGCCAGCCGGTTCACGCCGGCTGCGCCTCCAAAGCTCGCAGCCGCTAACGGAAGAAAGGTATAGGCATGGACTGGACGACCGCATGCATCGACTGGGAAGAAAGGTTGGTGCAGCGGAAGTCCATCATTCCGCCGCCGATCTTCCGGGACCAGGCCGAGCAAGCCCTGGCCATCTTCAAAGAGTTGAAGGTGGTGGACCTGGCGAAGGTGTGGGACGACGAGATGGGGCAATGGCGCCCTCCGACTTTCGGTGAATGCAGCGAGGAGTGGGTTTTCGACTTCGTTCGCGCCATCTTCGGCGCCTACGACGCTGAAACAGGCCAGCAGCTGATCCGGGAGTACGGCCTGCTGATCAGCAAGAAGAACACGAAATCGACCATCGCGGCCGGCATCATGCTGACCGCGCTGATCCTTTGCTGGCGCGAGGACGAGGAACATCTGATCCTGGCTCCCACAAAAGAGGTTGCGGACAACTCGTTCAAGCCTGCGGCCAGCATGGTCCGTGCCGATGAGGAGCTGTCGGCGCTGTTCCACATCCAGGACCACATCCGCACGATCACGCACCGCGTGAACCGCAACACCTTGAAGGTGGTGGCCGCCGACACGGACACGGTGTCGGGCAAGAAGGCCGGTCGGGTGCTGGTGGATGAGCTCTGGTTGTTCGGCAAGCGGGCCAATGCCAGTGCGATGTTCCAGGAGGCCCTGGGCGGCCAAGTGTCGCGGGAAGAGGGCTGGGTGATCTTCTTGACCACGCAGTCCGACGATGCTCCGGCAGGGGAGTTCAAGAAGAAGCTCGACTACTGGCGAGATGTGCGCGACGGCATCGTCCACAACCCGAAGGTGCTGGGCATCCTGTATGAATTCCCCAAGGCCATGCTGGAGAGCAAGGCCTACCTGCTCAGCGAGAACTTCTACATCACCAACCCCAACATGGGGCGCTCGGTGAGCCTGGAGTGGCTGCAGGACGAGATGAGCAAGCGCGCGCCGGAGCGAGATGGCGGCTTCCAGCGTTTCCTGGCCAAGCACCTGAATGTCGAGATCGGCATGAATCTGCGGGCCGACCGCTGGGCCGGCGCCGACTTCTGGGCTGGCGCTGTGGAGCGCGTGACGCTGGCGGAGCTGCTGCAGCGCTGCGAGGTCATCACGACCGGCATCGACGGCGGCGGCCTGGACGACTTGCTGGGCTTCGCGCTGGTGGGGCGCTGCAAGGAGACTGGCCGCTGGCTCGCGTGGTGCAGGGCTTGGGCTCATCCCTCGGTGCTGGAGCGCCGCAAGGAGATTGCGCCGCGGCTGCTGGACTTCGTGAAGGATGGCGACCTGGTGCTGGTCGAGCGCATCGGCGATGACATGGAGGAGTTGGCCTCCATCGTGGCCGAGGTCGAGCAGGCTGGGCTGCTGGATCGGGTGGGCATCGACCCGGCTGGCGTTGGTGGCGTGCTGGAAGCCCTGGTGGCGGCCGGCGTACCGCAGGACAAGATCATCGGCATCAGCCAGGGCTGGAAGCTGGGTGGCGCCATCAAGACGGCCGAGCGCAAGCTGGCCGAGGGTGTGCTCAAGCACTGCGGCCAGCCGCTCATGGCCTGGTGCGTGAGCAATGCGAAGGTGGAGCCCAAGGGCAACGCCATGTTGATTACCAAGCAGGCCAGCAGCTCGGGAACGGGCGCCGCGAAGATCGATCCGCTGATGGCGCTGTTCAACGCGGTGCAACTGATGTCTCTCAATCCCGAGGCCATGGGTGGCTTGGATGACTGGTTGAGCGACCCAATACGGACGGGCAAGGCATGAAAAATCGAACGAACACAGGCCTTGTCGGCCGCGTGCGCGCGGCCATCGACGGCTGGGTGCGCTCCTTCAGCTTGCGCGACAAGGACCTGTATACGGATCGCGTGATGGACAGCGAGGCGGGGGTGGATGTCACTCCCAAGGCGGTGATGCAGGTGGATGCAGTTTGGAGCTGCGTGCGCCTCATCTCCGAGACCATTGCCACGCTGCCACTGTCGATCCATGAGAAGACCTCGGCAGGCAAGCGCCTGGCAAGCCATCACCCGCTGCACTTCATCATCCACGATCAGCCGAACGCGGACTCGACCGCATCGGTGTTCTGGGAGGCACTGGTGGCCTCGATGCTGTTGCGAGGGAACGGGCGTGCGGAAAAGCTCTATGTCGGCACGCAGCTGGTGGGCCTGGCCTTCCTGGACCCGAACAAGCTGGTCATCACCCGCGACATCAATGGCCGAAAGATCTACCAGTACCCGCGAGCCGACGGCACGCCCCGGGAGATCCCGGCATCGCGGATCTGGAACGTGCCAGGATTCACGCTCGATGGCGAAACCGGCGTGTCGGTGATCGCATACGGCGCCAAGGTGTTCGGCTCGGCGATGGCCGCCGAGCGCTCGGCCGCGAAGACCTTCCGCAATGGCATGCTGCCCACGGTCTACTACAAGGTGGCCGCATTCCTGAAGCCGGAGCAGCGGCGGATGTTCAAGGCCGAGATCCAGGGTTCGGTGGAGCGCGGCGAGGCGCCGGTGCTGGAGGGCGGAACGGATGTCGGGACTGTCGGCATCAACCCAGTTGATGCACAGCTCCTGGAGTCGCGGGCGTTCTCCGTGGAGTCGATCTGCCGCTGGTTCCGTGTCCCGCCCTGGATGGTCGGGCATACAGAGAAGTCCACCAGTTGGGGGACCGGCATCGAGCAGCAAATGATCGGCTTCCTGACATTCACGCTGGGGCCGTGGCTGCGGCGCATTGAGCAGTCCATCAGCAAGGACTTGATGACGCCGGCCGAGCGCACGCGCTTCTACCCCAAGTTCGCCGTGGAGGGCCTCTTGCGCGCCGACAGCGCAGGCCGCGCCGCGTTCTATGCCGCGATGGTCAACAACGGGATTCTGACCCGCGACGAAGTGCGCGAACTGGAAGACCGGGAGCCGATGGGCGGCAACGCCGCTGTGCTGACGGTCCAGTCGGCCATGACGACCCTTGACGCCCTGGGCCAGGAGGGCGGCGCAGACCAAGCAAACCAGGCCCGGGCCGCGTTCCGCGCGTTCCTGGGCTTCAACGAAGAGCCGCAGAAAGGCTGAACCATGAGCATGAAGAACTTGCCGGTGGCCCCGATGGGTCGGCCGAGCGCTAGCCTGCGCAGCGAAATCCTCCCGCGCGCTCTGGAGCGCTGGAGTCCCGAGGTTCGCGCAGCTGATCGCGACGAAGAACGCTCCATCAGCATCTATGACGCCATCGGCTACGACCCCTGGACGGGCGAGGGCGTCACAGCCAAGCGCGTTGCCGGCGCACTGCGCAGCCTGGGCAAAGGCCCGGTGACCGTCAACATCAACAGCCCAGGCGGCGACATGTTCGAGGGCCTGGCCATCTACAACCTCCTGCGCGAGCACGAAGGTGAGGTGAACGTCAAGGTCCTGGGGCTGGCCGCTTCGGCAGGCTCGGTGATCGCGATGGCTGGTGACACGGTGCAGATTGCCCGCGCCGGCTTCCTGATGATTCACAACGCTTGGGTTGTCGCCATGGGCAACCGCAACGACCTGCGCGAGCTGGCCGCCTGGCTGGAGCCCTTCGATGCCGCCATGGGCGACATCTACGCGTCTCGCACGGGCCTGGAGGCCAAGGCCATCGCCAAGCTCATGGACTCCGAGTCCTGGATCGGCGGCGCGGCGGCCGTGGAGCAGGGCTTCGCAGACGAGCTGCTGGCCTCCGACCAGGTGGGCAAAGGCGGCGGAAACGCCAGCGCCTCCGCTGTGCGTCGTCTGGAGGCGGCATTGCGCAACAGTGGCATGCCCAAGAGCGAGGCAATGCGCCTCATCAGCGATTTCAAGTCCAGCGTGGGTGATCCCGCTGGCAGCGGCGAGGGAGATCCCGCCGAGCGCGGCCCTGAGGCCGACATCAGCAGTACGGCGGCTCTGGCCGCATCCCTCACCTCTATCCTCCTTTGAAAGGGCATCCCATGCCTCAAATCGATGACGACATCAAGCAGATCAACGCCAGCCTGAAGACGGTGGGCGATCAGCTCAAGACGCACGCCGAGTCGGCCGCGAAGAACGCGGAACTCAGTGCGGAAACCCGCCGCCAGGTCGATGACCTGCTGCTCAAGCAGGGAGAGCTGCAGGCCAACCTGCAGGGCGCGCAGCAGGTGCTGGCGAAGCTGGAGGCCAACGGCGCGGGCGGTGACGTGCAACACCAGTCGCTGGGCCAGCAGTTCGTGCGCAACGAAAGCTTCAAGAACTGGGTCGGGAATGCAGGTCTCGCTGGCCCTCGTGGTCGATGCGACATGACGGTGAACGCAGCCATCACCAGCCTGACCACCGATGCGGATGGCTCTGCCGGCGATCTGGTGCAGACCACGCGCCTGCCGGGTGTGCAGGCGCTGCCGCAGCGCCGCATGACCGTGCGTGACCTGATCACCCCCGGCAACATGGACGGCAACGCGCTGGAATACGTGAAGGAAACGGGCTTCACGAACAACGCAGGCATGGTCGCCGAGGGCGCCAAGAAGCCAGAGTCGAGCCTGAAGTTCGACCTGGTGAGCACGACGGCCAAGGTGATCGCACACTACATGAAGGCTTCGCGCCAGATCCTGAGCGACGCCTCGCAACTGGCCAGCCTGATCGACGGCCGCCTGCGCTACGGCCTGGCCTTCAAGGAAGAGCAGCAGCTGCTGAACGGCGACGGCACGGGCCAGAACCTGCTGGGCATCATCCCGCAGGCCACGGCGTTTTCCGCGCCCTTCGATCCTGCTGGCACCGAGACGAACATCGACAACATCCGTCTGGCATTCCTGCAGGCTGAGCTGGCCGAGTTCCCGTCCACGGGTGTGGTGATGAACCCCATCGACTGGGCGCGCATCGAGCTGCTGAAGGACACCACGGGCCGCTACATCATCGGCAACCCGCAGGGCATTATCGGCGCCTCTCTGTGGAACCGCCCGGTGGTCACCACCCAGGCCATCACGGTGGACAAGTTCCTGGCCGGCGCCTTCAAGCTGGGAGCGCAGCTGTTCGACCGCTGGCAGGCGCGTGTCGAGGTGGCCACCGAGAACGAAGACGACTTCGTGAAGAACCTGGTCACTGTCCTGGCCGAAGAGCGCTTGGCCCTGGCCGTGTATCGCCCCGAAGCCTTCATCTACGGCGACTTCGGCAACATCACCTGATGGCTGGGCCCGCTTCGGCGGGCCTGCCCATCTCCACCAGGAGAAAGCCATGCTCATCAAGTTCAAAAAGCCGGACCCGCGCGCCGGCATGGTCGCTCGCATGGACAGCAGCCGGGGCCGTCAGCTGATTGACGCTGGCGCTGCTGACCAGGTGCCCGATTCGGTGACCCAGGAGCAGCCCGACGACGTGCAGCAGCCTGCCGAGGTCGATCAGCCCAAGGCGGCAGACGCTGGCGCTGCTGACCAGGTGCCTGCAGCCGCCCCGAAGCCGACGCGGGGTAAGAAGTGAGCCTCATCGACCTGCCGACGGCAAAGCTGCACCTGCGTGTCGATGCCGATGATGAGGATGCTCTGATCGAGCTCTACATCGGCGCGGCCGAGACGGCGGCCAGCGACTTCCTGAACCGGAACGTCTACGGCACGCAGGCGGATCTCGATGCTGCTGGTGAGCCGGAGGAGGCCATGCCCATGGTGATCAATCCCGCTGTGCGGGCTGCGATCCTGCTCATCCTCGGGCACCTTTACGCCAACCGGGAGGATGTTGTCTCCACGGCCGCCAACAAGCTGCCGATGGGCGCGCATTCGCTGCTGTACCCGCATCGGGTCGGCCTGGGGGTGTGACATGCAGGCCGGCACTCTCAAGGACCGCATCCACATCCAGCGCAAGACAGGCGGTGCGGATGAATGGGGCACTCCGCTGCCTGAAGGCTGGGAAAACATCTCCCCGGGCCGCATCGCCGCCAACGTGCAGCACAAGTCTGGCCTGGGCACGATCAAGGCCGACGCCGAAGTGTCCATCGTCCGCGCGAGCATCCGCATCCGCCGCCGCTCTGGCTTGGACGCAGGCATGCGCGTGCTGTTCGACGGCAACGTCTACGAGCTCAAGGCGGTGCTGCCTGGGCCGACCCGCGAGTACATCGACCTGGTGTGCGAGCTCACGAAAGGACTGACCCAATGACCAAACCACGGACCCCACGCGCACCCCGGGCGGCGCGCGCTGCCCAGGAAGCGCCGGCCGACGACGGCGGGCCGCGCGCCGTGCTGACCACCAGGCCCGGCACCATCGGTCCCTACGGCTACGACGCCGGCCTGCTGATCGAGGACGTGCCGGCCGAGGTGGCCACCGCCAATGCCAGCTGGATGGACGCGGATCCCGAGCGTGTGGCCGAGGCCCGCGCCGCGCGTGCCGACGCTGTGCCGTTCAAGGGCTGACGGCCATGGCCAGCCGGCGCGATCTGCGCAAGCAGGCCCTGCAGGGGAACAAAACGTTCGGCATTGCTGTGGATCTCGATGGCCTCGACAGCCTGCTGGCTGACCTTGGCGCCGATGTTGATGCTGCTGTGCGCCCTGTGGCCCAGGCTGCGGCCCAGGTGCTGTACGAACGGGTAAAGATCAATGTGCGGGCGCTCGGCCGCTCCACGGGCAATCTGGAGCGCTCGATCTATCAGGCCTTCAGCCCTGAGAAGTCGGTCGAAGGGCAGCGCGCGGAGTACCACGTCAGCTGGAACCACCGCACTGCGCCCCACGGCCACCTAGTCGAATGGGGCTACCTGCAGCGATACCGCTACTACCGGGGCAACGACGGCCGAGTGCGACCAATGGTGCGGCCCGGAATGGATGGCAAGAAGCCGCCTGGCCGGCGCGCCAGCCAGGCGCAGAAAGATGCGTACTACGTGACGTTGCCGACTCCGATTCAGGTGCCTGGCAAGGCGTTCATTCGCAGCGCGGAGAGTTCGCTGGCCGAGGCCCAGAAGGCTGCTGAGGCTGAGCTCTGGCGGCGGCTGTTCGAGAAGGGGGCCTACGGTGGCGCTTGAATCTGACCTGATGGCCGAGCTGCTGGCCGAGTGCCCGCGCGTCGTAGTGGGCACCGCTCCCTACGGTACGACCATGCCTTACGTGACCTGGCAGCACATCGGCGGCGACGTGCTGCGCTACACGGACAACGCGCCGGCCGACAAGCGCAAGCCGCTCATCCAGATCAACACCTGGGCAGCCACGCCGCAGCAGGCCTTTGCGCTGATCCAGCGCATCGAAGAGCGGCTCTGCGCTGCTGCAGCGTTCACGGCACGCCCCCACGGCGACCCCATTGGGGCCTATGACGACGCAGAAGTCGTCTCTGGCTACCTGCAGACCTTTTCCATTCTGGGCGCCAGATAGCCCGACAGGAGCACCCATGGACAACAAGACAGTGGAGTCGAACAAGCGCCTAGCTGAGAACCTGCGCAAGCTGGCTGACAGGGTGGAGGCCCGGGACCAGCTCGTCTATTACTCGGCCAGCGCGGCGGTTCCGGACCCCGTTGCAGCGTTGCCTGGTGGGGAGCTTGTCTATCAGCGACCTGTCCCCATGAACCTCGTAATCGTGATGGGAGACAAGGATTTCGTCTCCAGGGAAACCCAATGAGCACAGCAACCACAGAACTTCACCGCACGCTGATTCGCCTCGCCAAGGGCGCCATCACGGCCTGGGAGAAGTGGCTCGAAAGCCGCGCCTCTCACTGAACGTTTTCTCCAACCTGCCTCGCAGGCCTGCCACTCCCGATAGGGACTCGCAGCCATGACGCCTCGCAGAAACCGGCCCCTCTGGGGCCTTTTTCTTTGAAAGGGCCACAACATGGCATCTCTCCCTACCGGCTCGCGCATCGCCGTGGCCACTTCCATCGGCGCCAAGGTGCCCATCACAGCTATCACCAACGCGACCGAGGCGGTCTGCACGGCGGCGGGCCATGGCCTGGCCGTCGGCAACATCGTGATCGTTCTGTCCGGCTGGGGTCGTCTGAACGGCCTTGTGTTCCGCGTGAAAGCCATCCCGACCCCGGACACGTTCACCCTGGAGGGCCGCAAGGCCAACACCATCAACACCAACCTGTTCACCCCTGGCGGCGGCGCTGGCTCGTTCCAGAAGGCGCTGACCTGGGTTGACGTGGTGCAGATCCTGTCCAACAACACCAGCGGCGGCGATCCCAAGAAGGTCACGTACCGCTACCTGGAGAGCGAGAACGAGCAGGAAATCAACGACGGTTTCAGTCCGGTCTCGCGCTCGCTGGAAATCGATGCTGATGCCATCGAGACCCCGGGCTACACGGCTCTGGAAGATCTGTCCGCCAGCGGCGCCGACACGATCCAGCGCCTCACCATGAAGAACGGCGCCACGTCGTATCTGGCATGCACCGTGGCGCTCAACGATGAAGTGCTGATGCAGGACGGCCAGGTCAACCGCGTGAAGGCCGATTTCTCGGGCAAGGGCCGCTCCACCCGCTACGCCAGCTAAGGCGTCAACCCCATGCACCGGCCCGGCTGTTTCGTCTCTTTCAGCGGAGGCGGGCAGTCGGGCGCGGGCTTTTTACTTCTCCATCCGCTGAAAGGATCACTCCATGGCCGCTCAATCCAAGACCGCTGTTTCCAATGCCGCAGACCAAGCCGGCAAGCAGAAGCCCCCCGCATTCATCTTCGGCGCCCGCCCCGAGACCATCACTGCCGACGTCTCTTTCGTGCGCGTGACCGGCGAAGTCCATGAGATGGTCTGCCAGTTCAAGTACCGCACGCGCCGTGAATTCGGCGAGCTGTGGGACAAGGTGTCCGACGCCAAGATCCCGCAACCCGCAAACGGCGAGAAATTCAGCTTCGCTGGCCTGGCCGACAGCGGCCTGGAATTCAGCGTCGAGCGCACCCTCCAGTACCTGGCTGGCTGGGATCTGGACATCGAACTCGACAAGGCCTCTCTGCTGCAGTTGTTCGATGAAGAGCCCAACGCCGCCGCCGCGTTCTGGGACGCCTACCGTGCCGCCCTGGTGGATGGCCGCGTAAAAAACTCCTGAGCGCCACCGTCGCCTATTTCACCCCCGACCCGGAGGTCGCAGAAGGCTGCGAGCCAGAAGACTACTGGGAAGACCCAGTGGAGGCCTGGCCCGAGAACGCCGAGCCTCTGGCGCTGTTCGTCGGCCTGCAGACGCAATGGGCCTGGGTGGTGGGGATGGGCGGCGGCGGGCGCATCGGCCTGCGGTATGAGGCGGTCTATCCGCTGCTTGACCGCGTGGCACAGGGTGACCAGGAGCTCTGGGATGAACTCTTCGCAGACGTGCGGCGGATGGAGATGGCTGTGGTCAACATCCCGCAGAAAAGGTGATGCGGTAGCATGCGCCTTTTAAAGGAGGTGTTATGCGTCAAATGTTTTTGGTATTGGCAATAGCTAGCTCTGCGGCTATTGCCGCCCCTATCGCAAAGCCACCAAAATACAATGAAAAGGCGTTAAGGGCTGGGCTGGAGGAGAAGCTTAAGGATGCAGATAGTGCAAAAATAAAAGACATTACATACAGCCCTACGAATAACCCGAAGATATGGAATATTTGCGGATCCGTTAATGCAAAGAATGGATACGGGGCGTATTCTGGCTTCGGCAGATTCTACGGGCTTGTCGCGGAGATTGAAAAGGGGAAGCCGATGTACTCTATTTCATCTGTTGAAAACGATAGTTCAAATAGGATGTGCGAGCACTTCGGATTGTGATCGCATCGGAAATATCTAGATCCCGTTAGGTACGGGTGTTTAAAAGGCTCGCTTCGGCGGGCCTTTTTGTTTGGGGGTGTGATGGAAGAACAAAACCGCAAGTTTGGCTTCGTGGTTTCTGCGGAAGACGACACCAAGACCACCTTTCAGAACATCAAGACAGGCGCTGCTGACATGGCAGCATCGGTCGCCAAGTCTGGTGAGCAGGCCGCCAAGGGCGTGAAGGGGATCGGCGATGGCGCCGATGAAGCCGCCCAGAAGATGGGCCGGGCCGAAAGCGCCATGGCCCAGGCGCTGACCCGCGCCACAGAGAAGGCCAGGATTGCCACCCAGGCCGGCGAAAGCCTGTCGCGCGCCTTCGAGCAGAAGATCGAGATGCGCGGCCTTGATGCGACCAAGTTGAACCCGCTGGTCGCCAAGCTGCGCGAGGCCGAGGAGGCGCTCGCATCGTTCAAGGCACAGCAAGCCAAGGAAGCGGGTCAGAGCTCTTTCCTCGAATCCCTGCGCTCGCAGACCCAGGCCCTGGGAAAGACAAAATCCGAGCTGCTGGAGCTGCAGGCTGCGCAGCTGGGTGTCGCCAGCCAGGCGGCCCCGTACATCGCCAAGCTGCGCGAGACAGAAGCTGGCATGGGCAAGGTGGGCATGTCGGCCGCGCAGACCGCTGCCGCGATGCGAATGGTCCCCGCACAGTTCACCGACATCATCGTGAGCTTGCAGGCTGGTCAAGCTCCCCTGACTGTTTTGCTGCAGCAGGGCGGTCAGATGAAGGACATGTTTGGCGGTGCTGGCGCTGCCGCGCGCGCCCTGGCGTCGTATGTCGCCGGCTTGGTGAACCCCCTCACTGCCGCTGGCGCTGCCGTGGCGATTTTGGGCCTCGCCTACTACCAGGGCAGCAAGGAATCGGATGCGTTCCGCAAGTCCATCCTGCTCACTGGCAACCAAGCCGGCGTCACGGTAGACCAGCTCAACACCATGGCCCGCGCAATGGCTGGCGTCGTGGGCACACAAGGAGTCGCTGCTGCAGGGCTGGCTGAGATGGCCAGGGACAGCAAGGTCGGCGCTGACAGCCTCCAGGAATTCACGACTGTCGCCATCCAGTGGGAGAAGGCCACAGGCCAGGCGGTCAAGGACACGGCCAAGCAGTTTGCCGAGTTGGCGAAGGATCCGCTCAAGGCCTCGCTCGCCCTGAATGAGGAAATGAACCACCTCACGGCCAGCGTCTATGACCAGATCAAGGCCCTGGACAAGCAGGGCAAAACGGCAGAGGCAGCCGCCATCGCTCAGAAGGCCTATGCAGATGCCATGTCGAGCCGACGCGCCGAAATGGTCCAGAACCTGGGCTACATCGAGGCCGGTTGGAACAAGGTCAAGAACGCTGCCAAGAAGGCATGGGATGCCATCCTCGATATTGGCCGCGAAGGCACTGCCGAGCAGAAGCTCGCCTCGGTCCAGAGCGACCTGCAGGCGGCAGAACGCCAACTCGCGAATGCTGAGCGTGCGGCCTTCGGTGGCAGCCGCGCAAGCAAGGCAGAGGAGGAGCGCCGCCGCGCCGCCGTCGAGGATCTGCGCGCCCAGGAGAAGAGCCTGCGGGATGGCATCGCGGCTGGCCAGAAAAAGGCTGCGGAGCAGGTCGCAAGCAAGGACTACGTGGATGCCATGCAGGCATTCGATCAGGTTGCCGGTCAGTTTGCCTCGAAGGAGGTCAAGCGCAAGCAGGAGCTGACCGTTGCACAGAACCTCTACAACGATGCTGTCGAAAAGACCAAGAAGGCGCTAGCAAACTCTCCGGAGCTGGGCTCCAAGCTGGCAAAGCTGGAGTCCGATTACGACAAGACTGTCGCGGGCATCAATAAAAGGTTTACCGAGAAGGCCGCAGGCGGTGGGATCACCATTTCCGAGAATCAGCTGGCAAATCTGATCGGGCAACTAGCCGCCGCCAAGGAGTATCACGACCAGCTCTTGAGTATCGGCATAGCCGCCACTCAACTCAATGCCGGTGAGCGCGAGTCGCTCAAGCTGTCGGCCCAGATCGAGAAAGCCACGAACGCGAAGACCCGCGCCAAGCTGGAGGAAGCGAAGGCCCTGGCCGATGCTCTGGGCGTGCAGCTGCGCAGCAATGACGGCCTGGAGAAGTCGATGAAGGCCCAAGAAGCCCTCATCGCTGGCAACTTCAAGGCCGCTGATTCGATCACCGACCGTGCGCGCGAGCAGGAGGCTGCCAACGCCGTGTTCGGGAAGGGGCGCACGGAGATCGAGCGAATGACGCTCGCCACGCTTGAGCAGCAGATGGCCGAGGCCCAGGGCAGCGACAGCTTCGACCCGAAGTACATCGCCAGCCTGGAGGCCAAGATCGCCGCCCAGAAGCGCTACACGGCCGCTCTGCAGCAGGCCGACTACAAGCAGATGGACGACCGTCTCACGAAGTCGCTGCAGACATCGAAGGATGAGCTGGCCATCCAGAAAGAGGGCCTGTCGCTGCTTGGGGCTGATGAGGTGCAGCGCAAGAAGATCATCGCGCAGCGTCGCATCGAGCTGGAGCTCGCCAAGGAGCTGGCGGAGATCAACCGCACCATCTACAGCGATGACCAGAACGAGAACGAAAAGCAGCGGGAGACGCTGCGCCAGAAGGCCCGCGAGAAAGCCGAGATCAACACCCAGACCTCGCTGCTGCGCATCCAGGAGGAGTACGTCAACAAGCAGGTTGAGCAGTACGACGAGATCTTCCGCAAGGGCTTCGCCGACATGCTCAACAACGGGCGCGACGGCTGGGACAGCTTCACGAAGAGCCTGACAACCACGTTCAAGACGACCGTGGCGGACCAGATCTACAAGATGTTCCTGCGGCCGTTTGTGGTCCAGGTGGTCGCATCGCTCATCGGCGTTCAGGGTGGTGGCGGCGGTGGCCTGGGAGGCGTAGGCGGCACGGGGGGCTCAGGCGGCGGCTTTGGCGGGGGCATCCCCGGCCTGGGCCTGCTGGGCGAGAGCGGCCTGTTCGCAGGCACGAACTTCGGAGCGGGCCTCATGGGCGGCATGCCAGCCTTCTCTGGCGGCATCGAGATGATGATGGGCGGTGAACTGTTCGCGGGCGGCATGCAGGCTCTGGGCGCGGCTCTGCCCTACCTTGGTGCGGCTATTGCTGTGCTCTCGCTGCTCACGGGAGACATGTTCGGCAGCCGAGGTGCCAACCATGTTGGCGCCGCATATAGCACCACAGGTGTCGGCAATGACAAGGCCGCAGAGATGCTTTTCGGCCGCGCGGGCGGGGATTGGTATGACGATCTCACAAAGCGCAATAGCCCGGAACTGGGTAAGCAACTGGGTAAGACTGTTGACGCACTCGCAGAGGTCTACAAGTATCTCTCTGGCTTCACTGGTGGCAAGGCCAAAGATATCGAATCGTTGCCGGCTTCGCCACAAACCCCAAGTATGGCGACGAGGATAGCTACGGCTATTTCAAGCTGATCGATAAGGTCACGGGAGAGGTGCTCAAGGAGTACATCAAGCGCGATGGCGACCTTGGCACAGACCCGCAGAAGGCGTGGGCACAGTTTGTGGCCGATATGGGCGGCGAGTTGGTCAACGAGATCAAGAAGGGGGACATACCCGGCTGGATGAGGGAAGAGCTGGATGCCCTGGGCGACGACGTGACAGTCGAGGGGTTGAACGCCGCGATCCAGAAGATCGCTGTCATCGACACGGTCTTCAAGGGCTGGGCTACCAGCGTCACCGGCTTTGCCGATTTGTCCGCCAAGGCGCAGACCGAGCTGCTGAAGTTCAGCAACGGCATCGAGACCCTGGCCGGCAATGTGAATGCGTTCTACGCTGGGTTCTATTCCGAGCAGGAGCGCGCCGCGATTCTGCAGCGGCAGGTCATGGAGCAGCTCAAGGGCTTGGGCGTCCAGATCGACCCTGCAGCCGGCAAAGCGGCGAAGGATCAGTTCCGCAAGCTCATAGAAGACGCGCTGGCAAGCGGCAACAACGAGCTGGCGGCCAAGCTGCTGGCCCTGGCCGGCGTTTTTGGAACTGTCGCTGATGCAGCTGGAGCCGTGCTTGCAAGCCTGTCGGCTGATCGTGTGCAACTCGAAGCCGAATTGCTGCGCGCGACGGGGCAGACCGATGAGTACAAGGCAGCGCTGCGGAAGCTGGCAACGGAGGGCATGAGCGAGGCTGAGCGCGCCGCGTGGGACTACAACGAGGCATTGCGAGCAGAGATTGCCGCAAAGGACCAGTACGCATCGCTGGAAAAGCGCTGGCTTGAACTCAACGGCGACACCGCTGAATTGCGCCGCCGCGAGCTGGCCGCCCTGGACCCGAGCAATCGCGCCATCCAGGAGCGCATTTGGGCTCTTGAAGACGAGCGCACTGCAACCCAGGAGGCGGCGCGCGCTGCGGCTGAGGCGGCTCAGAAAGCCAAAGATGCCGCGTTGGCGAACTTCGAGGCGGCAGTCAGCCGTGAGCGCAGCTACTGGAGCGACATTGCCTCTGCGTCGCAAGCTGCAGTGCAAAGCCTCTCCAGTGCTTTGGCGTCGCTGAAATCGAATGCGCGTGACCTGTACGGCGCGGTTGACGACACGCAGCAGATGCTTGCTGCACAGGGCATGGTCTACATCGAGCGCGCGCTTGCGGGCGTGCGTAGTGGGGCCAAGGTCTCCAGCTTCGAGGGCCTCACTGATGCCATTGGGGCGGCCCGTGGCGGCATTGAGTCGAAGGGGTATGCAACGCAGTTCGAGAGGGACCGCGACACGCTTGTTGTGGCGGGGCAACTCGCTGAGCTTGCAGAGCGGGGTGAGACGCAGCTGAGCGTCGAAGAGCGACAGCTCAAGGCGGCACAGGAGCAAATCACCCAGCTCGACAAGACCCTGCAGTATTGGCGCGACCTGTTGAGCGGCAACGCTTCGCAGATCGATGCCACGCTCAGCGTTGAGCGTGCGATCCAGATGCTGCGCGCACTGCTTGTGCCAGGTTCCGAGCCTGGGCCAGCGGCTGGCGGTGGCAATGGCGGCGGCCCGGATTTCGGCGGATCGCTGCCTGGCGACAGCAGCGGCTCAAAGCCGGCTGACAGCAAATACAAGCAGGTGCGCATCTACGGAAGCGACGTCTGGTATGAGCCCGTCATCGATAAGCAGCTGATTGAAAAGCTGGACCGGCTGTCGCCCATCTACCACTCCTTCGATGGCACTGAGGATGTGCGCGGGTTGCTGCTCGCGGTGAAAGCGGCGGGCGGCACGATGGCCGATCTTTCCACCCTGTCGGGGTTCTTTGAGTCGGACTGGCGCAAGGCTGGCGCCGCTGTCGGCGTGCCCGCGTTCGCTGGCGGCGGGCTGCATTCCGGAGGTGTGCGCCTCGTCGGCGAGCGCGGCCCAGAGCTTGAGGTCACGGGGCCGGCGCGCTACTGGTCCTCTGCCCAGACGCAAGCACTGCTCAGCGGCGCAGGCGGCAATTCGCGCCTGGAGTCGCTGGTGGAGCAGCTGGTCGCCGAAAACCGGCTGATGCGCGGGCAGATCGCCGCGTTGGAGCGCAACACCGCAGGCATGCCGCAAATGGCTGACCAGTTCGACACCGTTGCGGAGTCGGGCGCATTGAGGATGGTGCAGGCATGAACATTCTTTTGCCGAAAGCGATAACTACGGATTCGTTCGGCCCTGACACGTCGATTCCCGAGCTTGATGCAGCCCGGGGCGAAGTGGCATGGGTCGGGTCCGGAAACTACAAGGTGGGCGACCGCCGCGTGTATGAAAGGAAGATCTATCAGTGCGTGAAAGATCACACGGGCACCGCGACAACGCCGGACAAAATGCCGGCCGAGTGGCTCCTCAAAGAGCCGACGAATCGCTGGTGCCCGTTCGATCAATACCTGTTCACAAAGGCGCGAGCCGTCCAGACGCTGACCTATGAGCTTAAGGGAGTGTTCGCCGATGGCTTGGCTCTGTACGGGCTGGAGGGCGACTCGCTCAGCATCACCATCACGGCCGGCCCTGGCGGGGCAAACCTGATTCCGCCCATCAACGCTGACCTGTGGCAGCAGGCATACGGCGAATGGGAGTACCTCTTCGGCGACCTTCAGCGCGGCGATCACTACGTCCTGAGGGGCATCCCATTGCACCCTGATCAGCGCATCAAGATCACGGTGCGCCGCTCAGAGGCTACGGCCGAGGCGGCGGTCGGATACATCAGTGTGGGCAACCACAAGACGCTGCTGGCTCCCTCAGGCGGCATCAGCGCGGTCGAGGATGGCGCCGAGGTCACGACCAAGGACTATGGCTACACCAAGGACAACGCGGACGGTACGTATGAGGACATCGAAGGCCGCAAGGCCAAGAACATCAGCCTGTCCGTCGTGGTGGCAGCCGACCAGGCGCCGCTGATCGATTCGCTGCTGACGCAGATCGCCGGCAAGGTTGTGGCAGTCGAAGTCTCAAAGCTGGCCAAGTTCTCCCACCTGGCAACCATCGGGAAAGTCACGGGCACCGTCCGCTCCTCGGGTGGCCCAACCGCCCGCGCAGAAATCCAAATCAAAGGCAACGTATGACCGATATCGTCACGATCCCGGACGTGCTGCCGATCTCGCCCTATCCGGCGCTCGGCAGCACCAATTTCAACAACGAGGCCTATGCGTATGCGACGAGCGTGCCGCCTGCAGTGTCACGGATGCGCGAGATTGCCGTGGCGTGCCGGACTTGCGCCATCGCTGCGCAGGAATATGCGCAGACAGCTCAGGCTGCAGCAAGCACTGCCACCACTCAAGCCGACGCGGCCATGGGCTACCGCAATGCGGCCCAGGCATCGGCGACGGCTGCGTCTGGAAGCGCAACGCTCGCTGGCACGCACGCCAGCACGGCCACAGCCGCGCTCACGGCGATGCAGGTCTTGTACCTGGGCTCCAAGGCGATTGCCAGCCACCCTACCACCGACAACATGGGCAACCCGCTCCAGGCCGGCGCCCTGTACACCAACACAGGCGCCAATGCTGCGATCACCAAACGCGGCTGGTGGTGGGATGGCGTGGCATGGCAACTGGCCTGGGGTGACATCACCGGCGTCTACATGCCGACCACAGGCGGCACGTTTACAGGGCCTATCAATGTGCCAGCCGGAGCGACTGGCAACCAGGCGCCGCGCGCAAGCGAGGTTACTTCCAGGACCGCCACTGTTTATGACCAAACGGCACTGATGAGTGCATCACCTTTAAATCAGTGGGCTGCCTACATTTCTGCCACAGGCGTTGGGTCTGACTGGCCGCCTGGGCACCCGAGCGTCAATGCATGGGACGTTATCCCTTTCGGTCAGAGTGGGCGCGTTACACAGATCGCCTCTCAGGCATTTTCCGGCAATGCCGAGAATTCCGGGGCAATGTTTGTTCGCACGCTGCATGATGCAGCTTGGAGTCCTTGGTCCCGCATGATTACGGATCGCACGGTAATGGAGAGAGAAGTAGTGATCACAGTGGCTGCGGGGACCACCACATACGCCGTAGACCCTGCGCAGGGTAGTGTGCACTATGTGTCCATCAATGGTCCTGTGACATTTAATCTGCCAGCGCAAGGCCGACAACTCGGAGACCAAGTAACCCTAAGAATACTCAGCAACGGGGGAGTCAGGCCAATAACTCTATCGTCCAATGCATATCTTCCGGTGGGCCAAAGCCTGCCCACGTATGCTGCAGGCCAGATTGTCACGCTCACCTTTTTCTACGGACGTGTAAATGCTTGGGACTGCTTTATAGGAGGGGTGCATCAATGATGTCGTTCTGGCTAAGGTCTGCGAGAGTTGCAACAACCCTTGTAATATCTGCAAGTGTCAGAAGCCCCAATATACGGACCCTTGCACTTGCAGCGGGATGGAACGGTACTTCTGCATTAACCGTGATTATCAATTCCGGTGTTGACGTTGCGTCACTAAACATTGCTGTTGCTAATGTCCCGCACGACACGCTAACCATCATAAACAATGGACGTATCGGTGGGGTAGTCAACAGCGGTGACGCGATAACAACGACTTCCCGTATAAAGATTATCAACAACGGTACGATATTCGGTGGAGGTGGCCAAGGGGGTACAGGTCAAACAGTTGACGTTTGGTACAACGTCAATGATTCCGCAACTTCAGGCTGGGGGGGCAACGGAGGTCAAGGTGCAGGATTCAGTGCGTCTGGCACCGTGACAATGCTTGCAGCTGCCAGCGGTCAGGCAGGCAGCTCCGCAACCTATTCGGGGCCAGTATTTGCACCAGATACCCCCCCTACTGCCTATGGCGGTTCTGGAGGTGCTGGTGGACCCATTGGTGGTGCGGGCGTTCAGGGCGCATACGGCAGCTATTCAGGCACTGTGCGCAAGACATCCTCATCAGGCCCAGCGGCCGGCATGGCAGCCGGACGATATATCGTAGGTAACTCACTAGTGACCTGGCTTTCCAACGGCACCAGGCTTGGGAATGTGGCTTAAAGGAGGATTCATGTACATCAATATAGAAACTGGTGAATATCCGCTGAGCGTCGTGGAAATACAGGAGCGTCATCCGCTGACAATGATGGCGCACCATTTTGAATGCTATGCGCTCGTAGAGCTGACAGGCACGCCAAGCTACGACGCGGACACGCAAAAGCCCGTCGAGATCGAGCCCGTGCAGGTCGACGGCGTTTGGCGGCAGCAGTGGTCTGTGGTGCCGCTATCCGCCGATGAGCTGGCCGAGTTGCAGCGTCTGCGTGAAGAGGCGGCAGCCGCGCTGATCCCCAAGTCCTGCACGCGGCGTCAGGGGCAGCTTGCACTGCTTACCCATGGAGTGCTGGACGATGCCGAGGCCGCCATCGCGGCGATCACGGACCCCGTGCAGAAGCGCGAGGCTCAGATCGAGTACGAGGCGGACACCTGGGAGCGCGCGAACCCGTTCCTGCAGCAGCTCTGGGCGCAGCTTGGCGGGACGCCGCAGTCGCTCGATGAGGCCTTCGCGCTGGCTGTGACGCTCTGATCCATCCAGACCAACCCCAACCCGCTACGGCGGGTTTTTTCATGCCCAACGAGGAGGGGCAATACATGAGCAATGAGAGCCGAGTGCAAGCAGCAATCGAGGCCGCGAAGGCCGCGCCGGCAGTCGCAGGTGCCGCGGCATCCACGCTGACGCTGAATGAATGGGTGGCCATCGCGACCGGGATCTACATCGCGATTCAGGGCCTGTACCTGCTGCGCAAATGGTGGCGCGAAGAGCGACAAAAGGGCGGCTGGCTGGCGGATGCCGGCGAAACAGATATGGGGGCGCTATGAACAACAACCGAGTGCCAGCGGCGGGCCTGGGCATTGGCGCGGCCATACTCGCGGCCTGGATTGCTGCAGAAGGCTTCAGCGCGGCGCCCATCATTCCCGTGCAGGGCGATGTGCCCACCATCGGCCACGGCGCCACGCGCTACGAGGACGGCACACGCGTGACCCTGGCCGACCCGCCCATCACCCGCGAACGGGCGCGCGAACTCGCCATCAACCTGCTGGAGCAGCAGTACGGCGCCTGCGTGCGTGATTCGCTGGGCGACACGCTGGTGCACCAAGTCGAGTTTGCCCAGGCCGTGGACTTCGCTGGCCAGTACGGCTGCGGGGCTTGGCGCGGCTCCTCGATGCTGACGCGCACGCGGGCTGGCGACTATGCCGGCGCTTGCCAGGCCTACCTGGCCTATCGCTACATGACCAGCGCCCAGCCCTTGCAGGGCTACGCCGCCTACCAATGGGACGCGGCAGGCCACCCGAAGCGCTGGCGCTACGACTGCAGCACGCCTGGCAACCGCGTCTGTCGAGGCGTCTGGACCCGTCAACAGGCGCGGCACGCCGCATGCATGGAGGCCCAATGAAATCTCTTCTGATCGGAGCAGCGGCGGTCCTGGCCGGCTGCACCGTGGTCCCTACGGGCGCAGTGCACCAGGCCTGCCGTGTGGTCGAAATCGCTGCGGCCGAGGCCGAGATGGCGCCGGCCTGGTATGTCAGCGCCGGGAAGGTGCTGGAGCGCTGCGGCGTGCCCGAGGCCCGCGAGCGCGCGGAGCAATCCGCTTGCGCAGCCCAGCGTCGCAATGGATATACCTGCGAGGGGAACCCATGATGTCGCTCACTCCGAAAGTGCTTGCGGCCTGCCTCGCTCTGCTGCTGGGCAGCTTGGCAGGCAATGCCTTGCTGGGCTGGGCCTGGCTTTCCGCCCGAGACGATGCGGCCACAGCACGCGCTGACTTGGTGAGCATGCAGCAGCAGCGCGACGGAGCGCTCAAGGGAGCGCAGGCCTGCAGCGATGCGACCGAGGCCCTGGGCGCCGTGGCCGCGCAGCGTGCTGCCGAGGCGGCGCCGGCCCGTGCTGCCGCCGCTGGCCAAGCCCAGGTACTCAATGCCCGCGCCGACTACACCCTGGCCACGGCTCCTGCCGCCCCCGGCGACAGCTGCGCGAGCCTGCAGACCCTGGGCAGCGACTGGCTCAAGGGGAGGGCCAAGCCATGATGCGCACGCTGATGCTGCTGGGCACGCTGGCCCTGGCCGGCTGCGGATCCGTGCCGCGTGTCGAGATCCAGGAGGTCAAGGTGCCTGTGCCCGTGGAGTGCCGCGAGCCGGTGCCGGACAGGCCTGCCATGCCCACGGAAGCCCTGGCCGACGATGCCGACCCCTTCGAATTGCTGCGCGCCGCCCTGGCCGAGATCGACCGCCGCGAAGGCTACGAAGTGCGGCTGCTGGCCGCCTTGCTGACCTGCACGGTGCCGCTGACGCCGCGCTGATGCCGGACGTTGGCCCAAGCTATCCCATTGACGCGCGAGCGTAGAGCATTTCGATCGCCGCTCATCGCTGGCGGCGCTCCTGATATTCCAGCGTCTCTTCGAGGGGCGGGAATCCAGGTGTACGCTCACGGCCTGGCTGTTATCCTCTTCTCCATACCTCTCCCTGTCTCTGTCTCTCCACGGATGCTCCAGTGGGAAGCTTCCCCACTTGGTTTGGGAAGGTGTGGCGTTTCCGAAATGTCGCCTTGGGGACGGAGCCCTAGGGATTTTTACTGATGCACCGACACAGTGCACAGTTCAAAGTGGGTTCATGCTTTTGTGTATTTGGTCGCTGTGCCCGCTCTGTCAAGAGCGGTCCAGAGCATATCTGCTGGATGGCGGCTCTCAGCGTCACTATTTCTGCCCCTCTTGCGGCGAGTTTGAGATAACGAGGGCTGCGCTGTCGGCCATCTGGCGTGGGGCCGCGTCTGTGCGTGAGCAACTTTTGAACAAAATGAGAGCAGTGCAGTGCAATCGCCTAGCCGTTATTAGGCTGGCGGACGAGAGCGTTTTTTTCGAGCGCTTGGAGGTGGCTGTCAAAAAGCGCCGCGTCTGAAGAAGTGCTAGATCAGTGCAGAGAACCCATTACTGGGCGCACGCGCATGGTGAAGGCGTAAAGACTTCTGGTCAGTACTGGTCCCACGTATCGGGGGCGCGGTCTTAGTGAGGTGCCAAATGCCAAAAAAGTACAAAGCTCTTCTCAAACTGAAGGTTGCCTTGGATGCTGCGATCAACGTGCTTGATGCCGGAAAGCCGCAGGCCATCCAAGCGGCTCGTAAGCTTGTACGTGATTACCACTTGGAGAGCGGCGACTTGTTTGCCGCCGACCAGTTGCGGCAAAACACCGCACGCTACCGCAACCCCAAGACTGGCCAGACATGGTCAGGCCGAGGGCGTCCGCCTCGCTGGATTGAGGGACGTGACCGCAAGCCGTTTGAGGCTTGAGCGCGAGAAGGCGACCTCAAATGCGCTCGCCAGCACTCCAGCTGTCTCTGGTGCATTGGGGAGCGTCGGGCGTGATCGGCAGAGATGCTTCTTCGGTGGACGATGCCATTCCAATAGTTCGGTGAGCACTAAATGAGGCTTGCGGACGCTTGGAAATAAGCCATATGGCGGCGATGATGATCAGCGTCCCCAATAGCAAAATACCCAACGTGACATACGGACTCCATGAAGATTCCGTGTTTGGGCCGTAAGGGTCGTCTTCCAAATAGTCATCCTGCATAGGGAGGTGCCGCCTTGGCTATCGGTGACCAAGGCTTCTGTCGCCCTGCCTGCTGACTGTAGGGTTGCGTCATAGTTGCCGCCGCTCACATTGGGGAAGTTGACGGATGCTACGCCTGATTCCCACACCCAACAATATGTAGCTTCTCCCAGCCTGTGAGGCCGTACAGGCGGCAAGCGAGATGCCTACTGGTCAAGCTCATCCCCTACACATTTCATCGTCTCTCTGCCACACGACGAAGATGCGCTCAAGAGCAACGTTTCTTCAACGCTTCGCCCTCTGTCCAAGGTGGTCAACGCTTCGCCCATCGGCACTGTGCTCCACAGCGCCTCGAAGTCCTCAATGACTCGCACTTTCCAAGTCAGCCTGTTGCCTGAATCGCGAATGATGCGGCTGACCTGCTACGCATGGCTTTACCCCTACAGAAGAATCTTTCTATCGAGAATCAATTATCGAACGAAGCTGCTTGCCTAGCCCTGTGCTTGTGCGCATAGACCCTTTACGATGAGTCATGAGCTTCGATCAGATCGCAATTGCCCTACTGGGCGCCCTGGCGGCCTGGCTCTCCCAGGCCAGGGGAGAGGGCTCGCGCAAGTGGGCTCCGGTGTTCGGCATGCTGGGGCAGCCGTTCTGGTTCTATGCCAGCTGGCAGGCTGAGCAGTGGGGCATCTTCGCCGTGTCGATCATCTATGCCTGTGCGTGGGCACGAGGTCTGTGGGTCTACTGGATCTCGCCACGGCGCGCGCGGGGCACGGAGTCCATTCAACTGGTCCCAGGCCGCAAGCCATGATCTACACGCTTCACATCGACAAGGAAGAGCCAGGGCTATACACGGGCCGCATTCTCGATGGTCGCGCCGAGGTCGCGGAGTTCCAGGCAGCCACCATCTCAGGCGCCATCAGGGATGCCGCAGCCGGCACGCTGCCGGGATTGGACGGCTTCCATATCTGGTACGGCCATGTCTCCATCGGCACCACGTCGCTCTATGCCATGCGCCACGACGCCGAGACGCTGGCGCAGCGGCTGGTGAGCCTGCATTCCCAATTCGGCGGGTAGCGCTGGCGCTGGATGGCATCCGTTACCCATCTTGGTCAGATCTGAAATCTTGGCAAGCTGGGCAAGGGCCAGACTTGAAATCCGACCCTCTTGCGCATGGTTGCGGTGGGAAACTCGCCCGCGAAGGTCGCACCCAGCAATGCCCGGTTTCACGCAAATTTTCCCACCGATCCGGCTGGAGCCCGCATGGATGCTGGCTTGAGGTAGGGACTCATAATCCGTTGGTGCCCAGTTCGACTCTGGGAGGCCCTACCATCCATTGGTATGAAAAAGCCTGCCGCCTTTCCGGGCGGCAGGCTTTTTTGCTGGGAGCGACGCTGCCGGCTGGCATGGCTGCGCCCGGCTGCCGTTGAATGCGACTTCCAGGTTTTTTGCAGAAATATGGCGCTTTTGCCTGGAAGCTCCAAAACCCGCTGCTACAATGCGAAGCGTTGCGGCTGTAGCTCAGCTGGATAGAGTACTTGGCTACGAACCAAGGGGTCGTGGGTTCGATTCCTGCCAGCCGCACCAAAAAACGCAAAGCCCTGAAGTTGAAAGACTTCAGGGCTTTTTCGTTTTCACGGGCCATCCGCCGGGATGACACCCCCGGTCAGGCTTGCTGCGCCTTCGGCAGCACGATGCTGAAGGTGCTTCCCTGGCCTGGCGCGCTTTCTATCTGCAGCTGCCCGCCATGGCGGGCAGCCACGGTGCGGACAAAGGCCAGCCCAAGGCCTGCGCCGTCCAGGTGCTGATGGTGGTCCAGGCGCTCGAAGGGCTGGCTCAGGCGGGCGACGGCCTGCGCATCCATGCCGGGTCCGTGGTCCCGGATGGCGATGCGGCAATGGCCGGCGTCCTGCAGCAGCAGGCATTGCACCGTGGCGCCGCTTGCCGGTTGCCCGTGCGCTCCGTACTTGATGGCGTTGCCGATCAGGTTGACGGCTGCGCGGTGGAGCATGCCCGGGTCGCCCAGCACGGGGCATTCCTGCTCGGGCAGGCTGAATTCCAGCTGCACATGGGCGGCGCTGGCCTGGGCCCAGCAGCTTTCCACGGCCTGGTCCAGCACCAGGCCCAGGTCCAGCTGCTGCTGGCGCAGCGCCTGCTGCTGGGCACGAGCCAGGTGCACGAAATCGTCGGCCAGCTGCAGGGAGGCCTGGGCATAGCCTTCGATGCGCGGGAGCAGCATGCCCAGGTCGGGCGCTTGTACGGAACCACGCTGCATCTCCAGCAAGGTGATGATGGATGCCACGGGCGCCCGGATGTCGTGCGAGATGAACTGCATGGCCTGGTCGCGCTGGGCCTGGGCGCTGCGCAGATCGCTGATATCGACCAGGGTGATCAGCCAGCCCGTGGTGGGCGGAGCCTCGAAGGCCTGGACCAGCAGCATCAGGCTGCGGCCGCGACCGTCGCGCCCCTCGCTGCTGAGCGGCAGGCCGCCGGCGGCAAGCGCCCTGGCCGTGAGCAGCGGGCTGCCGGCTTGCGGGCCGGGCGCCGTGTCCAGCGCCTGCAGGCCATCGAGCAGCCTGGGAAGGGAGTCGCCAGCGCGCAGGTCGTGATCCAGGCTGCGCGCATAGGCATGGGCCGCGGCATTGGCCAGCAGCACATGGCCCTGGCGGTCGCAGACAAAGGTGGGCGAGGGCAGCTGGCGCAGGCTTTCGCTGACGAAATGGTGCAGGGCGCGCAGTTGCCGCGAAGCCTGCTCGACGGCGGCAATGCGCTGGTCCAGCAGGTCGCCGCCCAGGCGCAGCGCGGTGGGCAGGCCCTGGCCCTGCAGGTCTCGCAGTTCCAGCGCCAGAAAGCGGGCGGCGGCGCGCAGGCGCAGCCAGCTCCACAGCGGATAGGCCAGGGCCAGGCCCAGCAGGGCTGCGGCAGGGGCCGTCTGCACCTGCCAGATGCGTGGTGCCAGCCCGGCCAGCGACAGGCAGGCCAGGGCCAGCAGCGCGCAGGCCAGCATGCCGCCCGAAGGGCCCAGCCAGGCCAGGGCCAGCAGGGCCAGCAGCACGGCTGCGGTGTTGAGCGCACGGTCCAGCCCCGCCGAAGCGCGGTGTACGTGCGAGCCCTGCAGGCTGCCGTTGAGCACATGGGCCAGCATTTCCACGCTGGAGATGGGGCGCGCGCTGGCACCCAGCGGTGCGGTGAACTGCGCTCCCAGTCCGGCGGCCGTCGTTCCTATGAGCACGTATTTGCCGCGAAATGCCGCAGCAGGAATGCGGCCGCGCAGCACGTCGATGTACGAATAGGTGGTGAAGGGCGAGCGGTCACGCGCGCCCTGCTCGGGCCTGGCCTGTGCGAAGGCAATGATCTCCCGCTGGCGGCGCTGCCACGCGGGTGTGCCGGGGTCCAGCGGCGGCACGGGTTCGGGGCGGGCGCATGCGCGGCCGTGCTGGCCCACGCAGTGCAGGGCCAGCGCCATGTGCCACCAGGGCTGCTGCGCGCTGCCTTCAATGGCATGGAAGCTGCGCACGGCGCCGTCGGAATCCACGGGCAGCTGGGTGTGGCCCAGCGCTGCCGCAGCCTGTGCAAAGGCCGGCAGCGGATCCGTGCCCGGCGCCACGGGCAAGGCGGTGCGGCCGCTGCGCTGCAGGACGCGCGCCAGCAGCAGGTCATCGCCGGGATAGTCCAGATCTTCTTCGCTGAGCATCACGTCCAGGCCGATGGCGCGCGGCGGGGCCTGGCTGATGCGCTCCAGCAGGCCCGCGTGCAGGGCACGCCGCCAGGGCCAGCGGCCTATGGCGTCGATGCTGGCATCGTCGATGGCCACGATGACGATGTCCTTAGATGCCTTGGGGCGGTGCAGCCAGCTGGCCGTGTCCTGCACCAGTCCGTTGATGCGCTCCAGCTGCCCATCACTGCTGAGCCAGAACACCAGGGACAGCAGTCCCGCCGCCAGCAGCAGCCAGTCCCGCCGCAGCCCCCGGCCACGCGCGGGCGCCGGCTGCACCTGCTGCGCCGGCGTGGCGGGACTGTCAGGCGAAGGCGGCAGGGTGGACAAGCGCGGTCAAGGATTGAACGGGTGCGGTTACTGGCGCTGCAGGCGCTCTCCGCTGCCCGATTGCATCATCTCGCCGCTGGCATCGACGATCCAGCTGCCGGTGCGGAACTGGCGTGCGGCCGAGAAATCGCTGCGCAGGCCGTTGGCGTCCTCGATCTGCAGCCGCAGGTAGTAGGTGCCTGCGGGCAGGTCCTCGGTGCTCCATTGCGGCTGGTCGGTCCAGAGGTCAACCAGCGGCGCGGTGAACTCCTGGTCGCGCGCCACCATCACGTGGTAGCGCTGGCCGGGCTCGCCACTCCAGCGGATCTGGCGGCTGCCCTCGGCGGGGCCGTCGCCCATCTGCAGCGCGCTGGCCGAGGGCTGGGGCGGCACGGCCGCCAGCTGCATGGCCTGGGCTGCGGCGAACGGGCCCTGGTCGGGCTTGCCATCGGCCAGCGTGCGGATGCTGGCGGCGCGCCAGAGATAGCGGCCGGCCGGCAGCCGGGCCAGCGCGGCTGCGGGCAATGTGCAGTCGTTCAGGTCGCGCGCGTCGATGACGGGTTCGGCAAAGCCGGCCTGGGCATCGGCAGAAGCGACCTGGATGCGGTAGCGCACGGCGCCCACCACCTTGGTGCACTGCAGGCCGGCGCGGCCCAGGCCCACGGTGGCGTCGGCCTGCGGTGATTCGTACAGCGGCGGCACGGGATGGGCCTTGACGCGCAGGGCGCGCCGGCTGGCTGCACCCGGAATGCCCTGGGCGTCGATGCCGCGCAGGGACAGTACATAGTCGCCATCGTCCACGCCTGCCAGGCGCAGCGGTGAGGCCGTGGCCTGGAAGCTGGCGCTGCGCAGCACCTGGGTCATGTCCGCGTCGCGCGACAGCTGCAGCTGGTAACGCACGGCGCCGGGCAAGGCCGGCAGGGGCAGGCTGATCCAGTTGGCGTCTTCCGCCAAGGCGGGCCAGGCGGTGATGTCGGGCGCACCCAGCATGGGGCGGGGTTGGCCGACGCGGCCGTCTGCCGCCACGGCCACGCCCTGGCCGGGGTGCAGCAGCGCATCGCCGGAAGGTGCGCCAGAGGCGTCCGAGCCCACGGCGACCGTGCCTTCATCGACGGCGGCCGCTGTCCTGCCTGCCGCATCGGTCTGCACCAGGAAACGCGTGCCGCGTACGCTGGTCGATGCCGCAGGCGTGCGCACTTCGAAGCGGCGCTGGGCATTGCCCTGCTCGGGGGGGACCGAGGCCTCCACGCTGCCTTCTCGCAGGTCGATCACGGACTGCAGGCTGCCGGCCCGGCCCTTGCGGCGCATCTGGCGCAGCAGGACATCGGACTGCGACTGCACGCGCACCAAAGAGCCATCGGCCAGGCGCACGGCCACAAAGGCGTCCGGCGCAAGCTGCAGTCGATCGCCTTCCTGCAGCGTCTGTCCCTTGCGCAGGACCTGGCCTGCGTCTTCGGCCGAGCCGCCTTGCGTGTCGGCCAGATGGTCGAGCGCGCGTGTGCTGCGCGCATCGCCCTGCACGAATTCCACGGAGGCCACGGCGGCGCGCAGCAGGCGCACGGGAATCTCCAGCACGGAGCCGGGCCGCAGGCGATACGGGTTGGCCACGCCGTTGTGCTGCTGCAGCTGGGTCCACTGGCGTGCATCGCCCAGGTAGCGGCTGGCCAGCTGTTCCAGGGTGTCGCCTGTGGCCACGCGGTGGGCGAGCATGTCGCCGCCGCTGGCGGCGGGTTTGATCTGGGCCTGTGTGGCGGCAGCGCCCAGCAGGGCCAGGCTTGCCAGCAGGCAGGCCCGCGCGACGGGCCCGCGCAGGCTGGCGGCGAGCAAAAGTCTGTTCATGGTGTTTGAGGTGCCGCCTGCAATGCCTCGTCAGGCACGTCCAGGCGGTAGCCGTAACCGTACACGGCGCTGATGGCGTAGGGCTGACCGGCGCGCAGGTTCAGCAGCGCGCGCAGGCGCGAGATATGTGTGTCCAGCGAGCGCGACTGCACTTCGGCGTTGTGGCCCCACACGGCTTCGCGCAGGTGCTCGCGCGACAGCAGGCGGCCCTGGTTCTGGAACAGCGTCAGGGCCAGCGTGTACTCGCGGTGCGTCACCTCGATGGGCTGGCCATTCATTTCCAGGCTGTTGGTGGTGGTGAGGAACCGGAAGGGGCCGAACTCCAGCACGCTTTGCGTGTTCACCGGATAGGCGCGGCGCAGCAGGGCGGCCATGCGCGCGCGCAGCTCGCCGTGGCGCACGGGCTTGACCATGAAATCGTCTGCGCCGCAGGACAGGCCTTCGACGATGTCGGCCTCTTCGCTGCGGTGGGTGATGATGAGGATGGGCAGCTCGCGGCTCACATGGCCGCGCGTCCACCGCACCAGGTCCGTTCCTTCCATGTCCGGAAGGTGCCAGTCCACGATCAGAAGGTCGAAGCTCTCGCGGCGCAGTTCCAACTGCAGGGCCGAGCCCGTCTGGTAGGTGTGGCAGCTGTGGCCCGTCTCCAGCGCAACCTGACGCAGCATCTCCAGTTGCAGCGGATCATCGTCCAGAGCAGCGATACGCATCCCAATGTCCTTTCACGCAAGCGCCAGAATCCCGGGCGCAGGGCTTGCGGGCAAGACTGCCCGCAAATATGCGGTTTCTCAAGCGAAGCTTACCCTTACTCCGAAGCATCGCGCAGTTGCTGCAGGGCGGTCAGCACCAACTGCACGTCGGCGGGCTGCAGCCGGGACTGCAGTGCGGACAGGGCCGCCTCGCCTTCTCTTTGCAGTTGGCCGATGGCCTGGCCGGCTTCCTTGGGGGCGTCGAAGCCCAGGCTTTGCAGCAGCAGCTGGCCGTCGGCAGCCACGAGCTTGAAGTAGAACTTGCCGTCGGCTTCGCGGTATTGCTTGAACTGGGGCAGGGCCTGCTTCGCGGCCTTGGCCTTGGCGGCCACGGGGGCCTGGGCCAGGCTGCGCAGGCCGACGGCCGAGCGCAGTTCGCGGATCAGGGGCAGGGTCTCGCGGCGGGCCTTGGTGGCGCCGGCCTGCAGGATGTCCTCCAGTTCGCCCGGATGGGCCACCAGGTGCTCGTAGCGCTCGCGCATGGGGGCCAGCTCGCGGTCGATGCGCTCGAACAGCTGCTGCTTGGCGTCGCCCCAGGCAATGCCTTCGGCGTACTGGTGGCGCAGCGCCTCGGTTTCTTCCTCGCTGGCGAAGCCCTGGTAGATCTGGAACAGGGCCGAGCCCTCGACTTCCTTGGGCTCGCCGGGCGTGCGCGAATCGGTGGTGATGCTGCCGATGAGCTTGCGCAGCTGCTCGCGCGTGGAGAACAGCGGGATGGTGTTGTTGTAGCTCTTGCTCATCTTGCGGCCGTCCAGGCCGGGCAGCGTGGCCACGTTGTCCTCGACCTGTGCCTCGGGCAGCGTGAAGAACTCGCCGCCATAGATGTGGTTGAAGCTGGAGGCCATGTCGCGCGCCATCTCGATGTGCTGGACCTGGTCGCGGCCCACGGGCACCTTGTGGGCGTTGAAGGCCAGGATGTCGGCAGCCATCAGCACGGGGTACATGAACAGGCCGGCAGTCACGCCGTCATCGGTCTCGGCGCCGTCCGCGTGGTTCTTGTCCACGGCCGCCTTGTAGGCGTGGGCGCGGTTGAGCAGGCCCTTGCCGGTCACGCAGGTCAGCAGCCAGCACAGCTCGGGGATCTCGGGGATGTCGGACTGGCGGTAGAAGGTCACATGCTCGGGGTCCAGCCCCGCCGCCAGCCAGCTGGCCGCGATCTCGATGGTGGAGCGCTGCACGCGCGCCGGGTCCTGGCACTTGATCAGTGCGTGGTAGTCGGCCAGGAAGTAGAAGTTCTCCACCTCGCGCGAGCGGCTGGCCGCGATGGCCGGGCGCAGCATGCCGGCATAGTTGCCGAGGTGCGGGGTTCCGCTGGGAGTGATGCCGGTGAGGAAACGGATGGTGCTCATGACGGGAGACTGCGACAGGCAATAGAGAGAAAAGAAGGGAATCTGACGGGCAGGCTGGGCGGGTCTGCCGCGCGTTCAGCGCAGCAGCGCGATCAGCGGCGTCAACGCGAGATCGATCACGGCATAGCCGAGATCCATCAGCGGCCGCAGCCACAGGCTGCCGACCACGCCGGCGATGACCAGTCCCATGACGATGAAGAATCCCCAGGGTTCGATCCGCGCCACCCATTGCGCCTGGCGCCAGGGCAGCAGGCCGACGAGGATGCGCCCGCCGTCCAGCGGCGGCAGCGGGAAGAGGTTGAAGGCCCACATCACCAGATTGACCAGGATGCCGGCGCGGCACATTTCAATGAAGAAGCGCTCGCCCACTCCCGATCCGACCAGAACCACGAGCAGCACGCCCCACATCAGCGCCTGCACGAAATTGGAGGCCGGGCCCGCCAGGGCCACCCAGATCATGTCGCGCTTGGGGTTGCGCAACTGGTCGAAGCGCACGGGCACGGGCTTGGCGTAGCCGAACAGGAAGGCGCCCGAGGTGGCGAAATACAGCAGCAGCGGCATCAGGATGGTGCCGATGGGGTCGATGTGCTTGATGGGGTTGAGCGTGATGCGTCCCATCATGGCGGCCGTGTTGTCGCCGAAGTGGCGTGCGGCATAGCCGTGGGCAGCCTCGTGCACCGTGATCGCGAAGAGCACGGGCAGGGCATAGATGAGTACGGTCTGGATGAGGTTGGAGATGTCCACGGCGGGCATTGTCTCAGACGGCGGCCACCCTTGCCGCTGGGCACCGCCAGAGCCCGTGCGCAGCGCTGCGGCCGACCGGATATGGTGGTTTCCCGCGGATTGGCAACAGCCGCCTCTGTGTTGCAAAATGAAACAGCAATGCGATGGGCGAATCAACAGGTTTTTCACCAAGGCCCTCGGGCCATATGGACAAGAGGTGGCACGTGGGCGTACTGGGCTTGGGCAGGCTGCCGATAGGCTGGCGGCTGGTGATTGCGTTCGGCGGTATCAATCTGCTGGTGTTCACGATGATGGCGGTCACGGTGCTCTCGCTGGGGCAGGCCGAGCAGGCGCTGGCGGCCGGCGGGGCGACCACGGTGGCCGAGCAGGCGCTGGTGCACACGCGCTGGTGGGTGCTGGGCCTGGGGGCGGCCGTCTGCACACTGGCCCTGGTGGCCTGGTTCAGCCTGCGGCGCGGCATCGTGCAGCCGCTGGGCCAGGCCATCCTGATTGCCGAAACGGTGGCCGCCGGCGACCTGAGCCAGGAGTTTTCGACCGAGCTGCAGGGCGACTTCGGCCGCCTGCTGGGCGCGCTGGGCACCATGGAAGACACGCTGACCGAGCTGGTCGGCCGCATCAAGCAGTCCACGGATTCCATCGGCCTGTCGGCCGGTGAGATCGACGCCGGCAACACCGACCTGTCGCGCCGCACCGAGGCCCAGGTCTCGGCGCTGGCCCAGACGGCGGCCAGCATGGAGCAGCTCACGGCCACCGTGCGCCAGAACGCGGAGCGCGCGCATTCGGCCAGCGGCCTGGCCGTCGATGCATCGTCCACGGCCAGGCGCGGGGGGGCCGTGGTGGGCGAGGTGGTGCAGACCATGGAGGCCATCAGCGGCAGCTCGCGCAAGATCGTGGACATCATCCAGGTCATCGAAGGCATTGCCTTCCAGACCAATATCCTTGCGCTGAACGCGGCCGTGGAGGCGGCACGCGCGGGCGAACAGGGTCGGGGCTTCGCCGTGGTGGCCAGCGAGGTGCGCAGCCTGGCCGGCCGTTCGGCCGAGGCTGCCAAGCAGATCAAGGAACTGATCACCACCAGCGTGCGCCAGGTGGAAAGCGGCGCGGGCCTGGTCAACCAGGCGGGCGCCACCATGCAGGAGATTGTCGGCGCCGTGGGCCAGGTCTCGGGCCTGCTCGGCGAAATGTCGCAGGCCCTGCGCGAGCAAAGCGAAGGCATTGCCCAGGTCAACGCCGCCGTGGGCCACATGGACAGCGCCACCCAGGAGAACGCTGCCCTGGTGCATCAGGCCTCGCGTGCGGCCTCGGCGCTGAGCGAGCGCGCCCAGGAGCTGGAGCAGGCCGTGGGCGCCTTCAAGCTCGATGACGAGCCGCAGGACGCTGGCGCTGGCGTGCGGGTGCAGCGGCAGATGCCGTCGATGGCTCCCGCCGCAGTCTTGTCCGCCGCTGTGACGAGGCCGTTGCAGCGCGCGCCGGCTGCTGCACCCCGGCCCCTGGAGTGGGCGCAGCACTGAACGCCTTTCAGGATCAAGCTGCAAAAACAGACGCCGGGCATGCCCGGCGTTGATGTTTGTGCGGGGGGTGGGGTGATTCAGGTCATTTCCAGGCCCAGGGCCTCCAGGCTGCCCCGGCCTTGCCGCACCACGGTGGGCGGATTGCCCAGGGCCATGGGCACCAGGTCGATCACCGTGGTCGGCTCCGAGGGGCAGGCACCTGCATCGACGATGGCATCGAGCTCGTGGGGAAAGCGCTCCAGGATGGCATCCGCGTCATGCAGGGCCTCGGTCTCTCCGGGCGGGATCAGCGTGGTGGCGATCAGCGGCTCGCCCAGCTGCTCCAGCAGCAGCTGCGTGCCCTTGCGGTCCGGCACGCGCAGGCCGATGGTCTTGCGCGAGGGGTGGCTCAGGCGCTTGGGCACTTCCTTGGAGGCTTCCAGGATGAAGGTGTACGGCCCCGGTGTGGCCAGCTTCAACAGCCGGTACTGGCGGTTGTCCACGCGCGCATGGCTGGACAGCTCCGACAGGTCGCGGCACAGCAGCGTGAGGTGGTGCTTGTCGTTGATCTGGCGGATGCGGCGCAGCCGCTCCACCGCAGGGCGGTCGTCCAGATGGCAGACCAGTGCATAGCTGGAGTCCGTGGGAATGGCCAGGATGGCGCCCTGGCGCAGCATGTCGGCGGCCTGCTTGATGAGACGGGGCTGGGGATTGTCGGGGTGGGCTTCGAAGCGTAGGACCATGGTGTGCGTTGTTTGCGGGAAGGGCTCAGGCCGGCTGAATGCGCTCGCCCAGCAGTTCCCATACCGGCGTCAGCTGGCCCGGCAGGTAGGGCAGGTCGCCCAGGTCGGTATGCGACTCCTCGGGGCTGTGGAAGTCGCTGCCGCGCGAGGCGGCCAGGCCGAACTCGCGGGCCATGTCGGCATAGACGGCGTACTCGCTGGGGCGGTGGCTGCCGGTGACGACCTCCACGCCCTGGCCCCCATGGGCCTTGAATTCGGAAAACAGCGCGTACTCCTCGTTGGCCGTCAGCGCATAGCGGGCCGGGTGGGCGATCACCGCCACGCCGCCGGCCTGCGTGATCCAGCGCACGGCGTCGGCCAGGCGCGCCCAGGTATGGGGCACGTAGCCGGGATGGCCTTCGGTCAGGTAGTGGCGGAACACCTCGCCGGTGTCGCGGCAGCGGCCGGATTCCACGAGAAAGCGCGCGAAATGCGTGCGCGAGATCAGCGCGGGATTGCCGGCAAAGCGCAGCGCGCCTTCGTAGCTGCCTTCAATGCCGGCCAGCTCCAGCTGGCGGGCCATCTCGCGGGCGCGGGGACCGCGTCCGTCGCGCGTGGCATGCAGGCCTTCGACCAGGGCCGGGTCGTCTGCGTCAAAGCCCAGGCCCACGATGTGCACCGTGGTGCCTGCAAAGCTCACCGAGATCTCTGCGCCCGTCAGGTAGTCCAGGCCGCAGGCGCGCGCTGCGGCGGCTGCGCGGTGCTGGCCGCCGACCTCGTCATGGTCGGTCAGCGCCCACAGCTGCACGCCGCGGGCCGCGGCACGTTCGGCCAGTTGTTCAGGCGTCAGCGTTCCATCCGAGACCACGGAGTGGCTGTGCAGATCGGCATTCAGATAGGACTTGGGCACCGGCCCATTGTAGGTGTCGGTCCTTTTCCGAGCCTGGCGCTGCGGCTGGGGACTTCCCTGAGTGCGGGTTTACCGCCCTCAATAGTGACAGCGGCATGACGATGATCAGGCAGGCGCCGTCAAGGGTGGACAAGAATGATTGCCCGGAGCGAAGGTCGGCGGGGCGCCATGGCCAGGCTTCGGCATTGTTAGAAAAAGATCGGTTTTTCCATGAATCTGAATCAAATCACCGTCGCCCAGAAACTCTGGGCCCTGGTGCTGGGACTGCTGGTGAGCATGCTGGCGGTCAACGGCGGCATCCTGTTCTATCTGCACGGAGTCAACGAGAAGATCAACACCGACGTGATGACCGCGCAGCGCGGCGCCACGCTGGCGCGCGAGTGGCGGCATCTGACCCAGATGAGCGTGGAGCGCTCCATCGTCGCGGCCATGTCACCCGACGAGACGCTGGCCGCGCAGCAGCGCGCGCTGATGAGCAAGGGCATAGAACGCATCAACGTGCTGCAAAAGCAGGTGGGCGAGCTGCAGCTCGATGCCAAGGGCAAACAGGCGCTGGAGGCCGTGGCGGCCGAGCGCCGGGAAACGCTCAAGGCCAACTCGGCGGCCCAGGATGCGCGCAAGGCCAGCGACTTCGCCTCCACCTTCGACATCGTGGAAAAGCAGCTGCGCCCGGCGGCCGAGCGCTACAACACGGCGCAGGAAGCCTTTGTGCAGCAGCAGGAGCGCCAAAGCGAGCTGGCGCGCGAGGAGGGCGTCGCCCACCGCACCCGGGCCTACTGGATCGGCGCCCTGGCCAGCGCGCTCATCGTGGCCCTGGGCCTGTTCATGGGCATGGCCATCATGCGTTCCATCACACGTCCGCTGGACCAGGCCGTGGCGCTGGCCGACGGCATTGCCGCAGGCGATCTCACGGGGTCGGTGCAAAGCAACCGGGGCGATGAGCTGGGCCATCTGCTGCAGGCGCTCAACGGCATGGCGCAGCGGCTGCGCGGCGTGGTGGGCGAGGTGCGTTCGGGCGTGGAGTCCGTGTCCACGGCCTCCAACCAGATCGCCAGCGGCAACCAGGACCTGTCCTCGCGTACCGAGCAGACGGCGGCGAATCTGGAGGAGACGGCGGCCAGCATGGAGGAGCTGACGGCCACCGTCACCCAGTCGGCCGATACGGCGCGCCAGGCCAACCAGCTGGCCGCCACGGCCGCGCAGGCGGCCGAGCAGGGCGGTGCCGTGGTGGCCCAGGTGGTCACCAGCATGCAGCAGATCACGGACAGCAGCCGCAAGATCGCCGACATCATCGGCGTGATCGACGGCATTGCCTTTCAGACCAACATCCTCGCGCTCAACGCCGCCGTGGAAGCGGCCCGCGCCGGCGAGCAGGGCCGGGGCTTTGCCGTGGTGGCCGGCGAGGTGCGTTCGCTGGCGCAGCGCAGTGCCGAGGCCGCCAAGGAGATCAAGCTGCTGATCACCACCAGCGTGGACAACGTGCAGTCGGGCTCGCAGCAGGTGGAGCAGGCGGGGCGCTCCATGGAGGAAATCGTCTCCAGCGTGCGCCGCGTCAGCGACCTCATCGGCGAGATCACAGCCTCGTCCACCGAGCAGCGCGACGGCATTGGCCAGGTCAACCAGGCCGTGAGCCAGCTCGACCAGATGACGCAGCAGAATGCGGCCCTGGTCGAGGAATCCAGCGCGGCTGCGCTGGCCATGCAGGACCAGGCGCGGCGCCTGTCCGAGGTGGTGGCGGTGTTCAAGCTGGGGCAGGAAGGCAGTGCGCTGGCACCGGCCCGGGCGCAGGCGCCCGCCAGTTCAGCCGCCGTGGCGCGCCGACCGGCAGCAGCCCCTGCAGCGGCGGCGCGCCCCGCGCCCGCGGCACGCCCGGCTGCCGCCGTGCGCAATGCACCGGCGCCCCAGATCCAGCCGCCTGTGGCCAAGGCGCCCGCCCGGGCACCTGCCAAGGCCGGCGCGGACGACGACTGGGAGACCTTCTAGCGGGAGGAGCGGGGATGCAGGCCGGCGCGTGCATGTGCGCCGGCCTGCAGGCCTTCGTCAGTTGCGCGGTTTGCCGTAGTCGGGCGAGCGCGGGCCCGGCAGCAGTCCGCGCTGCGCCATGGGCGACAGCAGGCGCTGGTTGGCGATGGAGGCGATCTGCACGCTGCGGTCGTTCATGGTGTCCAGGATCTGGTTGAGCAGTGCCGTCACCAGAATGCCGACCAGTCCGCCGCCCGAGCTTTGGCCTTCGGCACTGGAGGCCGTGGCGCTGCCGTCCCACAGCTGTGTGCCGGTACGCAGGTCCACCAGTTTGGCGTCCAGCGTGACCACCGAGGCGCTGCTGATCACCGCATAGCTGGTGCCGTAGTTGCGGATGTTCAGGTACAGGGCCGCATCGGCGCCAAAGATTTCACGGAGCTTGGCCACGGGCAGTTCCTGCGCATCGTCGGCGCTGACGATGCCGTTCTGGCGGAACATTTCCTCGGTGACCGCCACGGGCAGGACGTAGTAGCCAGCCTCTGCCAGCGGCAGCGTGATCTGCGACAGCACGCCGGCCGGCGCATTCACTTCCGGCGACTGGTTCAGCGCGGGCATGACCAGGATGGATGCAGGCTTGGATGCCCGCAGTGCCGAATAGTCATAGGGCGCAGTGGTGGCGCACCCGGTCAGTGCGACGGTCATGGCCAGGGCCAGGGTCTTGATGTGTGTGCTCAGGCGCATCTCAATCCTTGCGGGCCGTGAAGGTTTGCAGCAGCGTGTCCATGAACTTGGCGGATTCGGGGAAATGCTGCTTTTCCTCTGCCAATTGCTGCACCGTCTTTTCGTTGTTGCCGGTCCGGGAATACAGCATGGCCATATGGGCGCGATAGCCGGGGGGCAAAGCCTTTCCCTCGGCCTGCACCTTCAGGCGGGTTTCTTCCAGCTTGAGCAATTGGTCCTCGGCGCCTGTGCTTCCGTCATCCTTGAGGTATTGATAGACCTGGGGCTGGTAATCGTTCCAGGCATACAGCGGCTGGCGCGGTGCGGCGCAGCCGGCCAACGAGGCGCAAACGGCCAGTGCAGCCAGGGTTGCGGCCGAATGGGGAATCTGCTTCATTGCGCGGGCTTCCATGCACCGCTGTCCATGCCGGCCGCCAGCTTGTCCACGGCTTCGCGGATGGCCAGATCCAGCACCTTGCCATTGAGTGTGGAGTCATAGCCGGCCGTGCTGCCGAATCCCACGATTTCCCGGTTCGACAGGCTGTATTCGCCTGCGCCCTGCACCGAATAGACGACTTCGGAGGTCTGCACCCGGACGATGTTCAGGCTGACCTTGGCATAGGCCACCTGCTCCTTGCCACGGCCGAGCACGCCGAAGAACTGGCGGTCCCCGACCACCTTGCGGCCGAACTCGCTCACGTCGCCGGTCACGACGTAGGTGGCGCCCTTGATCGCCTGCTCCTGCCGGTTGAAGCCCGCTTCCTGGCGGGTCTCGGACATGTTGTCGCGGTCCAGCACGCTGAATCGGCCGCTTTGCTGCAGGTGGGTTACCAAGATGGTTCTGGCCTGGCCACCGAGGCGGTCGACTCCGTCCGAGAAAATGCCGCGCTGGAAGCTGGAGCGGTTGTCGAACTTGCCCACGGAAATGGGGCTGCGCGGGCCTTGATAGGCGCTGTATGCAGAAGCGGGTTTGGCCGTTTCAAGCGTGCGCGATTGCTCGGTGGTGGCGCAGCCGGAAAGGCCGGCGGCCAGGGTGATGGCAATGGCCGTGCAAGGCCACAGGCGAGAAGTCATGAGTTTTTCCCCGGTTTTCTTGGAATGAATTTGCAATAAATTGTTGCAAAAAACCGGGGATATTAACCGAGCGGCGCCGTGAAGGGCCGGTGGGATCTCTAGGAAATGTCCGAATGAACGCCCTCGATCAGGAATTGCACCTTGCGCTCTCCGCGCCATTCATTGATGTCCATGCGAAATGCAATGCAGGCCGATGACGGCAGCGGGTCGGTATGGCCGAACCAGATGCCGTCCACGGTTTCGCCCTGATGGCGCAATTGCAGTTTCAGGTGCTTTTCCCCGACCAGGCGCTGTGACAGCACTTCCAGCTGTTCACTGAAGGTGGGGGGCGCAAAGCCCTGGCCCCAGACCGCGAGATTGAGCTGCTCGACCATTTCCGGCTTGCGGAAATCCGGGTCCAGAGGCCCGTCGGTTTCTATGCGCCGCGTCAGCGTGGCCGCGTCCAGCCATTCCTGGGCCACCTGGGCCAGGGCCTTCTCGAACACGGCGAATCCGGCTTCGGCAATGGTGCAGCCGGCCGCCATGGCGTGGCCGCCGAAGCGCAGCAGCAGGCCAGGGTGGCGCTTGGATACCAGGTCCAGCGCGTCGCGCAGGTGAAAGCCGGGAATGGAGCGGCCCGAGCCCTTGAGTTCATGCTCGTGCCCCGGCGCGCCGCTGGCTGCGAAGACGAAGCTGGGCCGGTGCATGCGGTCCTTGATGCGCGAGGCCACGATGCCGACCACGCCTTCGTGGAAATCGGGGTCGAACACGCTGATGGCCGCCGGCGGCGTCATGCCGTCCGTGCACAGGCCCTCGGCCATGAGCAGGGCCTGCTCGCGCATGCCGCCTTCCAGCTCGCGGCGCTCGCGGTTGATGGCGTCCAGCATCTGGGCCAGGTTGGCTGCGCGGCCTGCGTCGTCCGTGGTCAGGCACTCGATGCCGATGGTCATGTCGGACAGCCGGCCGGCCGCATTGATGCGCGGACCCAGTGCGAAGCCGAAGTCGAAGGTGGTGGCCGCAAAGGCCTTGCGGCCGGCCGCGTCGAACAATGCCTGCAGGCCCGGCTGCATCTGGCCTCGGCGTATCTGCTTGAGGCCCAGGGCGACCAGGCGGCGGTTGTTGGCGTCCAGCTTCACCACGTCGGCCACGGTGCCCAGGGCGACCAGGGGCAGCAAGGCCTCCAGACGGGGCTGGCTGGTCTTGTCGAAGCGGCCGCGCGCGCGCAGTTCGGCTCGCAGGGCCAGCAGCACGTAGAACATCACGCCGACACCGGCCATGGACTTGCTCTCGAAGCTGCAGCCGGGCTGGTTGGGGTTGACGATGGCATCGGCCAGCGGCAGGTGGTTGCCGGGCAGGTGGTGGTCGGTGACGACCACCTGCAGGCCCAGGGACTTGGCCTCGGCCACGCCTTCGACGCTGGCAATGCCGTTGTCCACGGTGACCATCACGTCGGCGCCGGTTTCCTTGACACGGCGCGCGATGGGGGGTGTCAGGCCGTAGCCGTCCACCACGCGGTCGGGCACCAGGTAGCCGACCTCGGTCGCGCCCAGCATGCGCAGGCCGCGCCAGCCCACGGCGCAGGCGGTGGCGCCGTCGCAGTCGTAGTCGGCCACGATGCACAGGCGCAGGCCGCGCTCTATGGCATCGGCCAGCAGCCGCACGGCGGCGTCCATGCCCATCAGGCCCGAGGGGGCCAGCAGGCGCGCGGGCGTGTCGTCCAGTTCGTCGGCGGAGCACACGCCGCGTGCGGCGTAGAGCTGGGCCAGCAGCGGGTGGACACCGGCCTGACGCAGTGCCGAGGCCTGCTGTGCAGGAATCTCGCGGGGGATGATTTTCATGGGCAATGTGTCAGAGCATGCGGCCCAGGTCGGGCAGGGCGCGGGGGCCGAAAAGGCCCGTCAGCCTGTCCAGCCAGCGCGGCGGGCGGCTGCTCCATGCGATGGCATGGCGTTCGCCGCACAGCGTCAGCGTGAGCGGGTGGCCTGCGCGCACGCGCTCCAGCAGGCGGGCGATGAGCCCGGCGTCCAGCGCCTTCCAGGCCTGGCGCCAGGCAGCGGGGTTGCCCTGCAGGGCTGCGGCGTGAAGGTCGTCCAGGCATTGCACGGCGGCCTTGGCGCCGGTGGCCGTGCCGGGCTGCAGGCGCCCGGCGCCGTGGACCCAGAAGGCGTTGATGGGCACCTGGCCGCGGGCGGCGCGGGCGTCGTTGAAGACATGGGTGTAGAGCAGCATCTGCACCTCGCTTTGCAGGCGGTGCAGGGCGCGTGCCTGCTGCGCGTCGGGCAGCCAGGGTCGTACGTCGCGGCCGATGACGCGGTCCATGGAGGCCGTGGCCAGGCCATCGAACAGCGCACCGCGCGCCAGCCAGCGCTGCGGCTGCTGGTACTCCAGCACGATGCCGTCGTCAGCGAACCAGGGCGCCAGCAGGGCCAGCAGCTGGCGGGATTCCTCATCGCTGAGGGGTGTGGTGGCGGGATCGCTCTGGTGGACCTGGTCTGCGCCTATGTGCCAGTGGCAGGGCGTGACATAGGCGCAGGCCTGCGCCGTCTCACCGGCCTGCCAGGCGGCCCAGGCAATCAGGCCCGGTGCATCGGGCAGGCCCAGCGAGTGCGCCAGGGCGCGTTCGTGGGGGGGAGAAAAATCCATCTCCGTGCCGGTCTGTGCAGGCGCGGGCTGCATCAGCGCCAGCAGGGATTGGAGATGTGGCAGCTCCAGGCCGCCCCAGGCGGCAGCGACGGCGGCGTCATCGCCCGCATCCGAGGACGGACCGCCGGCATAGGGAATGATCCATTCGGTCGTTTCCTCCAGCGGGGCTTGGGTGGAGGACACCAGGGGCGCGGTCAAAAGCATGGCCGCTATTGTCGGGCATGGGGTGCCGCAGTGCCGGCGCCTTCGTTTTTCCCCTTGGAGCGCGGTTCAGCGCTGGGGCATGTCCCGGGCCGAAGAGACCAGGCTGACCGTGGCGTCCTCGGGGATGGGTGGCATGCCCTGGTTCCAGTCTTCCCAGGCGCTGCGCATGGCGGCCAGACGCTCGGGCGCGCGCACTGCCTGGTTGGCGCGCTCGCGCTCGTCGGCGGCAAGGTCGAACAGGTAGTCGATGCCGTCCACGCGCAGGTACTTCCAGTCGCCATCGCGCAGGGCACGTTGGCCGCGGTGCTTCATGCGCCAGTGCAGGGTGCGTGGGAATTCGGCATCTTCGGCGCGCAGCACGGGCAGCAGCGAGATGCCGTCCAGCGCATGGCCCTCTGGCGCCTGCACGCCGGCGGCATCCAGCACCGTGGCCGACCAGTCCATGCTCATGCAGTGCTGGGGGCTGCTGCGGCCCGGTGCGATCACGGCCGGCCAGTGCGCGATCCAGGGCACGCGTATGCCGCCCTCGGTCAGGTCCATCTTGCCGCCGACCAGGGGCCAGTTGTCGGAGAAGCGTTCACCGCCGTTGTCGCTGGTGAAGACGATGAGGGTGTTGTCCAGCTGCCCGTTGGCGCGCAGCGCCTCGACGATCCAGCCTATGCCTTCGTCCATGTGGTGGATCATGCGGCGGTACTGGTGGATGTTGCCGCCGTCCAGGTGGGCAATGCCTGCGCCCAGTGCCTCGGCCGTGCTGCGGTCCTCGCGCGTTTCCCAGGGCCAGTGCGGCGCCGTGTAGTGCAGGCTCAGTAAGAAGGGCGCATCGCCTTGGGCCATGCGGTGGACGAAGTCCACGCTGCGCTGCGACAGCAGGTCGGTCAGGTAGCCCTCGTCATGGTGTTCCTCCTCGCCCACCCACAAGTCGTGCTGGCCCGAGCTGCTCAGGTGGGTGAAGTAGTCCACGCCGCCCGACATGGGGCCGAAGTATTCCTCGTAGCCCGAGCGCAGCGGGCCGAAGTGCGGCGGGTAGCCCAGGTGCCATTTGCCGATCAGCGCCGTGCGGTAGCCGGCATTCCTGAGCATGGAGGGGACGGTGGGCATGTCCGGCGGCAGGCCCAGCTTCTCGCCCAGCGGCGTGCCGCGTGTCCTGCTGTTGATGGGCTCCTCGGCCGCGCCGCGCAGGCGGTACTGGTAGCGCGCCGTGGCCAGGGCAAAGCGCGTGGGAGAGCACACGGGCGAGTTGGCATAGCCCTGGGTGAGCCTGAGGCCGCCGGCGGCCAGTCGGTCGAGCACGGGCGATACCGGGCCGAAGTCGGCCGCCCGGCCGCCGTAGCAGCCGAGGTCGGCATAGCCGAGGTCGTCGGCCACGATGAAGAGGATATTGGGACGGGACATGGAAATGCGTTCTGTGCAGGGTCGTGGGCGGGAAGCGGCGGCGCTCATTCCATCTTCATTCCGGTGGACTGGATCACGGTCCGGTAGCGGTCGGCCAGCGCCTGTATGCGTTCGGCGGCGGCCTGACCGGTCAGGCCTTCATAGAACAGGTCGTTGGCGCGCATGCGCTCGCGCAGCGCCGCATCCTTCATGGCCTTTTCCAGCGCGGACTGGATCCTGGCGACCAGGGGCTCGGGCGTGGCGGCCGGCACCCACAGGGCGAACAGCACTTCCTGCTCCAGGTCCTTGTGGCCCAGCTCGCCCACGGTGGGCACGCCGGGCACCAGCGGGTTGCGCTGGCGCGTGGTCACGGCCAGCGGCACGACCTTGCCGGCCGCCACCTGGCCCAGCATGGCCGAGGAGCTGATGATGCCGCCGTCCACCTCGCCGGCCAGCACGGCCGTGCTGGCCGGGGCGTTGCCCTTGTAGGGCACGTGGCTGACCTTGGCGCCCGTGGCATGGGTCAGGATGGCCGAGGCCAGGTGGCCCGGCGTGCCGTAGCCGGCCGAGCCCAGCGTCAGGCCGCTTCTCTTGCCCTGGGCGATGAACTGGTCCAGCGTCCTGAGGCCGGTGCGGGGATTCACGGCCACCATCATTCCCTGCGAGGCAATCATCATCACGGGACGCAGGTCCGTGCCCTTGAAGGGCATGCTCTTGTAGATGAAGGGATTGACGGTGAAGGTCGTGTCGATGCCGACCAGCAGCGTATAGCCGTCGCCGGGCGCCTTGGCCGCGTTGTCGGTGCCGATGTTGCCGCCCGCGCCGGGCCGGTTGTCCACGACGAAGGGCTGTTTGAGTTCACGCTGCAGTACCTCGCCCAGGCTGCGCGCCAGGATGTCGGCAGCGCCGGCGGGCGCGAAGGCGACGACGATGCGCACGGGTTTGGCGGGCCAGGCCGCGGCATCGGCGGCCGCATCGGCTCGGGCGCCAGCGCCGGAGCCCAGGCCCAGCAGAAGGGCCAGGCCGGCCCGCAGCAGCGGGCTGCGCAAGGCATGGGTGGCATGGGTGGCTTGGAACAGGGAAAACATGGTGGCGAACTTTCTGCGCTGCGGGGGCGCCGGGCTTTGCGAGAATCCCCAGGCCGGCTCCGGACGGTGGCTCCCGTTGTCTCCTTTCCGGACGGGGCCACTGTAGAAGTCCCCGCAGCAATTGATCTAATCAACTGTTCCCCGTGAATACCCGTCCCGCTCCCACCTCCATCCAGCAGATGCTGCTGTTTCGCATCAACCGCTACTTCGGTGCAGCGGGCGGCGTGGCCATGCGCATGTGCGAGGCGCATTTCGGCATCACGCGCCGCGAGTGGGGCGTGATGGCCACGGTGGCTGCCAACGAGGGCCTGCTGTCGTCGGAGCTGGCCGAACGCGCGCAGCTGGACCGCGCACGCACCTCGCGCGCCCTCAGCGGGCTGGAGGAAAAGGGCTGGGTGCAGCGCAGCCCCATGCCCGGCGACCGCCGCCGCGTGGCCGTGTCGCTGACCGCCGAGGGGCGGCGCATGTACGGCCTGATCCTGCCGCGCATGGCCCAGATCCACCTGGACCTGGTGTCCGTGCTCAGCGACGAGGAGCTCGCACAATTCGATACCTTGCTGGCCAGGCTGCAGCGCCATGCGCTGACGCTGGAGGCGGAGGGCCGCTACGACGCCCTGCCGCGTGTGGACCGCGGACGGCACCGGCGCTGACACGCCGACGGCAAAGCCTGCCGCCATGCAGGGCCTGTGGGCGATGACACAATGCATGCCCATGCAATTTCCCTACGAACTGGCCGTCGGCTGGCGCTACACCCGGGCCGGGCGCGCCACGCGCCGCAACGGCTTCATCTCGTTCATCTCCGGCGTCTCCATGCTGGGCATCGCCCTCGGTGTGGCGGCGCTGATCATCGTGCTCAGCGTGATGAACGGCTTCCAGAAGGAAGTGCGCGACCGCATGCTCAGCGTGGTCTCGCACATCGAGATCTTCGCGCCCCAGGGCGCGGCGCTGCCCGATCTGGAGCGCACCATGCGCGAGGCGCGCGCAAACCCCGACGTGCTGGGCGCCGCACCCTTCGTCGCGGCCCAGGCGCTGCTGGCACGCGGCGAGGACATGAAGGGCACGCTGGTGCGCGGCATCGATCCGGCGCGCGAGGGGGAGGTCACCGACGTGGCCGCCACCAATGCCGAGGTGCTCCAGCGCCTGGTGCCTGGCGAGTTCAACGTGGTGCTGGGCGTGGAGCTGGCGCGCTCGCTGGGCGTGCGCCAGGGCGACATGGTCACGCTGATCGCCCCGGGCGGCCAGGTCACGCCGGCCGGCGTGGTGCCCCGCCTCAAGCAGATGCATGTGGCCGGCACCTTCGACTCCGGCCACTACGAATACGACTCGGCCCTGGTGATGATGCATTACGAGGACGCGCAGCGCCTGTTCCGCCTGGAAGGGCCGACTGGCATCCGCCTGAAGCTCAAGGACCTGCATGAGGCACCGCGCGTGGCCATGGAACTGGCCCACACCATCACCGACCGCCTGCTGATCCGCGACTGGACCCAGCAGAACCGCACCTGGTTCGCGGCCGTGCAGCTGGAAAAACGCATGATGTTCATCATCCTCACGCTCATCGTGGCCGTGGCTGCGTTCAACCTCGTGTCCACGCTGGTGATGACGGTGACCGACAAGCGCGCCGACATCGCCATCCTGCGCACGCTGGGCGCCTCGCCGTCCAGCATCATGGGAATCTTCATGGTGCAGGGCGCCATGGTCGGCGTCATCGGCACCTTCGCGGGCCTGCTGCTGGGCCTGGGCATTGCCTTCAACATCGATGTCATCGTGCCGGCCATCGAGCGCCTGCTGCATGCCAACTTCCTGCCCAAGGACATCTACCTGATCAGCAAGATGCCCAGCGATCCGCAGTACAGCGACATCATGCCCATCGCCGTGATCTCCCTGGTCCTGGCCTTTGTCGCCACCATCTATCCCAGCTGGCGCGCCAGCCGCGTGAACCCCGCCGAGGCGCTGCGCTATGAATGAAGTGAATGTGATGCCCGGTTTCGAAGTGTCCCAGCAGGGCGCCGTGGTCCTCGATGCGCGCGGCCTGACCAAGCGCTTCGCCGAAGGACGGCTCAACGTGCAGGTGCTGGCAGGTGTCGACCTGCAGGTGCGTGCGGGCGAGACGCTGGCCATTGTCGGCGCCTCGGGCTCGGGCAAGAGCACGCTGCTGCACCTGCTGGGCGGGCTGGATGCCCCCACCAGCGGCAGCGTCACCCTCAAGGGCGAGCCCCTGCATGAACTCAGCGCCCAGAAGCAGGGTGCGCTGCGCAACAGGCACCTGGGATTCATCTACCAGTTCCACCATCTGCTGCCCGAATTCAGCGCCCAGGACAACGTGGCCATGCCGCTGCGCATACGCCGCGACGACCGGGCCGAGTGCATGGAGCGCGCCGCACGCATGCTGGCGGCCGTGGGCCTGGGCGAACGCATGCTGCACCGGCCGGCCGAGCTGTCGGGGGGCGAGCGCCAGCGCGTGGCCATTGCCCGCGCCCTGGTCACGCAGCCTGCCTGCGTGCTGGCCGACGAGCCCACCGGCAACCTGGACCGCAGCACGGCCGACACCGTGTTCCGCCTGATGCTGGAGCTGGCGCGCAGCCATGGCACGGCCTTTGTGATGGTCACGCACGACGAACAGCTCGCGGCGCGCTGCGACCGCATGGTGCGCCTGGTGCAGGGACAACTGGCCTGACCCTGTACTGGGTCCTGCATGTGCCGTCCTGCGCGCTCCGGCGTCAGGCCATGCGCAGCAGCTTGCCGCCCATGTGCGGCGTGCGCAAAGGCACCACGGTGGGCGCTGGCGCCGCCTTGATCTGCGGGGCCTCGGGAACCATGGCCGCCGGCAGCGACTTGCGCACGGGTTGCGCGCGGGGCGTGTCGCCGATGTTCACGCTCTGGGCCGTCAGGTCGGCCGTGACCTCGCGCAGCCGCGCAGACTGCGCCATGGAGGCCTGCACCACGTCGCCCATGATGGCCGTGACCTGGTGGGAGGAATCCACGATTTCCTGCATGGTCCCGCCGGCCTGTCGCACCTGCTCGGCGCCCAGAGCCACCTGCTCCACCGAGGTGTGGATGAGCTGCTTGATCTCCTTGGCGGCGGCGGCACTGTTCTGCGCCAGTGCCCGCACCTCGCCGGCCACCACGGCAAAGCCCCGGCCCTGCTCGCCGGCGCGGGCCGCCTCCACGGCGGCGTTGAGCGCCAGGATATTGGTCTGGAAGGCGATGCCGTCCATCACGCCGATGATGTCGTTGATCTTGCGCGAGCTGGCGCTGATGGACTCCATGGTGCCCATGACCTCGTGCACCGTGCGCCCGCCCTGCTCGGCCACCCGGCAGGCCTGGCGGGCCAGTTCATTGGCCTGGCCTGCGTGCTCGGCGCTTTCGCTCAGGCCCTGCATGGCCTCGCCCAGGGTCTGCGCGGCCGTGAAGCGGCGCGTGATATCGCGGGCGTACTTGACTACCTTGAAGGGCCGGCCGTCGGCATCGAGGATGGGGTTGTAGCTGGCCTCGATCCAGACCTGGCGGCCGTGCTTGCCGATGCGCAGGTACTGGCCTGCATCGTGCTGGCCGCTGCCCAGCTTGCGCCAGAACTGCGCGTATTCGGCGCTTTGGCGCTCATGGGGCTGGACGAACATGCTGTGGTGCCGCCCGACGACCTCGTCCAGCGTGTAGCCCATGGCCTGCAGGAACAGGCGGTTGGCATGGAGGATGTTGCCGTCCAGGTCGAACTCGATGATGGCCTGCACCTTGGAGATGGCCGCCAGCTGGCCTTCGGCATCGGCGTTGCGGCGCTGCTGCTCGGTGATGTCGGTGGCGTACTTCACCACCTTGAAGGGCCGGCCATGCCGGTCGAAGATGGGGTTGTAGCTGGCCTGCAGCCAGACATCGCGCCCATCCCTGGCGATGCGCCGGTAGCGCCCCGCATCGTGGATGCCGCTGCCCAGGCGCTGCCAGAACCGGGCGTATTCGGGGGATTCGCTGACCTGGCTGTCCACGAACATGCGGTGGTGCTGGCCGATGACCTCGTGCTCCTCGTAGCCCATGGTGTCCAGGAAGTTCTGGTTGGCAGCCAGCACATGGCCTTGCAGGTCGAACTCGATCACCGCCTGGGACTTGTGTATGGCGGCCAATTGCCCGTCAAGCTCCGCCTTGCGGCGTGCGCCACCGAGGTCCAGGATTCGACTCCATGCTGAGCGCTTCATGGGAATTCCTCTCTCCAAAGCATGCCGGCCGGTGATGCGGGAGCCCGATGCGGGGTGCAAGTGTTACTTTATGTATTTTTATGGAGGCGCAAGCCATTCGTGTATTGATTTTGTCAAACGGAGCCGACTCGCAATAAGCCAAGGGTTTGCCCTTGCTCCGGGCCTCGTCTGCCCCTTGGACGGGCGCTGCCCGGGCCGGTGGCATGATGCGGCCATGCCCGCCTGGATAGACACCCACTGCCACCTCGATGCCCCCGAATTCGATGCCGACCGCGATGCCGTGCGCGCGCAGGCGGCCGAGACAGGCGTTGCGCATCTGGTGATTCCGGCCGTGGCGCGCGAGCACTGGGACACGGTGGTGGCGCTGGCGCGGCGCCATGGCGACAGCTATGCGCTGGGCATCCATCCGCTGTACACGCCCAATGCCCGCGAGCAGGACATTGCCGCATTGCGCGAGACGCTGGACCGGCTGCGTGGCGATCCCCAACTGGTGGCCGTGGGCGAGATCGGGCTGGACTTCTTCGTGCCGGGGCTGGACGCACAGCGGCAGGTCTGGTTCTACGAGCAGCAGATCGCGCTGGCGCGCGAGTTCGATCTCCCGGTCATCCTGCATGTGCGCAAGTCCAGCGACCGGCTGCTCAAGACCCTGCGCGCACGGCCCGTGGCGGGCGGCATTGCCCATGCCTTCAATGGCAGCGGGCAGCAGGCCCAGGCCTTCATCGACCTGGGTTTCAAGCTGGGCTTCGGCGGCGCCGTGACCTATGACCGCGCGCTCAGGCTGCGCGAGTTGGCAGCCAGCTTGCCGCTGGACGCGCTGGTGCTGGAAACCGACGCTCCCGACATTCCGCCGCACTGGCTCTACACCACGGCCGGGCAGCGCGCCCAGGGCCAGGCCCAGGGCCGCAACACGCCGGCCGAGCTGGCACGCATTGCGGATGTGATTGCGCAACTGCGCGGCATCACGCCCCAGGCCCTGGCCGAGGCCACGGGCCGCAACGCGCGTGCCGCGCTGCGAGGCCTGCCCGCCATGGCCTGAACCAAGCTTGAGCGGAACCTGAACCTGAGCGGTCTTGCCGCCCGCTGCCAGCAGCCCGGCGACCGCTGGGCGACAATGCCGGCCATGTCCTTGACCGTTCCCGACCTGCCGCCCCCCGGCACCCCGCGCTGGCAGGGCCTGGCGCCGGTGGCCGATGCGCGGACCCGGGCCCTGGTGCTGGGCAGCTTTCCCGGCCTGCGCTCGCTGCAGCAGCAGCAGTACTACGCCCATCCGCAAAACCAGTTCTGGCCCCTGCTCCAGGCCTTGTGGCCCGAGTATCCGCAGCCCGGCCGAGATGACTATGCGGGCCGCTGCGAATGGCTGCTGGCCCGGGGCCTGGGGCTGTGGGATGTGTACGCCAGCTGCGAGCGCGAAGGCAGCCTGGACAGCGCCATCCGCGCTGCCCAGGTGAACGACTTCGCTGGGCTGCGCACGCACTGCCCGCAGTTGACGCTGGCCTTGCACAACGGTGGCGAGAGCTACAAGCACGCCGGCCGCACGCAGGCCCTGGGCCTGGCTGCCGTGAAGCTGCCATCGACCAGCCCGGCCAACGCGAGCTGGCGTTTCGAACGCAAGGTCCAGGCCTGGCGCGAGGCGCTGGCTCTCCATCAACTGCTCTGAATCTTTCCATTTTTCCCGACGTGATACGCAAGACCCGTGGCGCCGCCAAGGCCGCCCCTTCCTCTCCCGCCAACGCCGCAGACGCCGAGCTGCCCGAAGTCAGCGTCTCCGACGATGGCGATGTGCGCCACCTGCACCTGGGCACGCCCTGGATACAGGGCTCCATGCGCATACGCGAGCCATTCGAGATCGAGCTGGAGTACGTGCAGCGCATGATGGGCTGGCTGCTGTTCATGGAACCCGCCAGCGTGGCCGGGCGCCATGCCATGCAGCTGGGCCTGGGCGCCGCAGCCATCACCAAGTTCTGCCACAAGAAGCTGCGCATGCGCACCACGGCCATCGAGCTGAACCCGCAGGTGCTGGCCGTGTGCCGCAGCTGGTTCAAGCTGCCGCCCGACAGCGACACGCTGCGCGTGGTGCTGGCCGATGCGGCCCAGGAAATCCGCAAGAGCCAGTGGCTGGGCACGGTCGATGCGCTGGCCGTTGATCTCTATGACCACGATGCGGCCGCGCCCGTGCTGGACAGCGCCGAGTTCTATGCCGATTGCCGCAATCTGCTGACCGAGGACGGCATCATGACCGTCAACCTGTTCGGCCGCACCTCCAGCTACGAGCGCAGCCTGGCACGCATGGCCGAAGCCTTTGGCGAAGAGGCCATGTGGGCCTTCCGCCCCACGCGCGAAGGCAACACCGTGGTGCTGGCTCAGCGCACCCCGCGCGCGCTCGACCCCGCAGCGCTGCAGGCCGCCAGCGCCCAGGTGCAGGCCCGCTGGGACCTGCCCACCACGCGCTGGCCCAAGATCTTCGTGCGGCCCTGGTAGAGCGGGCTGGCCGGGCAGGGAGGCCGGCAGGCTTACCATAGGGCGCAGTTCAGCTTCCGGCCCAACGCCATGTCCGACCCGACCTCCACCACACAGCCCACAACCGCCGTCGCTCCGCGCAATCCTTCGGGGCCCCTGGACTGGCGCAGGCTGGTGCAGTGGCTGCAGGCCGACGGCGTGATCACGGCCGAAGAGGCCCAGCGCACCGTGGCGCGCTGCTCGCAGGCCGAGAGCACCCAGCACCCGCTGGTCCGGCTGGCCAACGTGGGCGTGGCCCGGGCCGGTGACGGGCGCGCGCTGGACATCGAGGAGCTGACCCAGTACCTGGCGAGCCGCAGCGGCCTGGCCTACCTGCGCATCGACCCGCTGCGCGTGGATGCGGGCCGCGTGGGCGAAATCATGAGCGCCAGCTATGCCGAGCGCCACAAGGTGCTGCCCGTGCAGGTGTCGCCGCAGGAAGTGGTGGTGGCCACGGCCGAGCCGTTCATCGACGACTGGGTGGCCGAGGTCGAGCGCCAGGCGCGCCGCAAGGTGCGCCGCGTGCTGGCCAGTCCGGTGGACCTCAAGCGCTACACGGGCGAGTTCTTCGCCTTGGCCAAGTCGGTGCGCGCTGCCGAGAAGGCCGGCGGTGCGGCCAGCGCGGCCAGCTTCGAGCAGCTGGTGGAGCTGGGCAACAGCAGCAAGCAGCTCGATGCCAACGACCAGGGCGTGGTGCGCGTGGTGGACTGGCTGTGGCAATACGCCTTCGACCAGCGCGCCAGCGACATCCACATGGAGCCCCGGCGCGACCAGGGCGTGATCCGCTTTCGCATCGACGGCGTGCTGCATCCGGTCTACCAGGTGCCCATGGGCGTTCTCAATGCCATGGTCTCGCGCGTGAAGCTGCTCGGGCGCATGGACGTGGTGGAAAAGCGCCGTCCCCAGGATGGGCGCATCAAGACCCGCAACCCGCGCGGCGACGAGGTGGAAATGCGCCTGTCCACGCTGCCCACGGCTTTTGGCGAAAAGCTGGTGATGCGGATCTTCGACCCCGACAACACGGTCAAGGACCTGGACGCCCTGGGCTTCACCAGCCATGACGCCCAGCGCTGGAACGAGCTGGTGCGCCGCCCGCACGGCATCATCCTCGTGACCGGTCCCACGGGCTCGGGCAAGACCACCACGCTGTACTCCACGCTCAAGCGCGTGGCCACGGAGGAGGTCAACGTCAGCACCGTGGAGGACCCGATCGAAATGATCGAGCCCAGCTTCAACCAGACCCAGGTGCAGACGCAGCTGGACTTCGGCTTCACCGAGGGACTGCGTTCGCTGATGCGCCAGGACCCGGACATCATCATGGTGGGCGAAATCCGTGACCTGGCCACGGCCGAGATGGCCGTGCAGGCCGCGCTGACCGGCCACCTGGTGTTCTCCACGCTGCACACCAACGATGCGCCCAGCGCCGTGAGCCGGCTGATGGAGCTGGGCGTGCCGCCCTACCTGATCAACGCCACGCTGCTGGGCGTGCTGGCCCAGCGCCTGGTGCGCACGCTGTGCCCGCAATGCAAGCAGCGCGACGAGGAGACTTCGGCCGCCACGCTGGCCGAGGCCGTGCGGCCCTGGAAACTGTCAGGCAGCTACCAGCCCTACAAGCCCGTGGGTTGCGTGGATTGCCGCATGACGGGCTTTCGCGGGCGCATGGGCCTGTACGAGCTGCTGACCGTGAGCGAGGCGCTCAAGCAGCAGATCCACACCTCGCCGTCCATGGATGCGCTGCGCCGCCAGGCCGTGCAGGACGGCATGCGTCCGCTGCGCCTGGCCGGAGCCCTGCGCGTGGCCGAAGGCGTGACCACGCTGCAAGAGGTCATGGCCAGCACGCCCCTGCTGGGCTGACTGGCGGATAAAAACGTAAGTGCCTGCTCTTGCGCAGGCCGTTGCCAATGATGGATGGGGTGCCTGGCATGGGCACCCTTTTTTCCTCATGCGGGTAGGACATGAGGGTATGCCCTTTGTAGGTGGAATCCACATTCGGACACAGTTTTTCTGAACGCAAAATCGCCGGGTCGTGATTCCGTAAGGAGACATTCTCGTGAAAATCAAGAGTCAGAAAGACTTTTTTTCCGGCGTGATGTTTTTGGTTGTCGGCCTCGCTTTTGCGATCGGCGCAACCAACTACACCGTCGGCACCGGTGCCCGCATGGGCCCGGGCTACTTCCCGCTGATCCTGGGTGTGCTGATGTCCATTCTGGGCACGGCCATCTGCTTCTCCGGCCTGACCAAGGGACCCTCCGGCGGTGACAAGATCGGCAAGTGGGCGTGGAAGCAGGTGTTCTTCATCCTGGCCGCGAACTTTGCCTTCGGCATCCTGCTGGTCGGCGTTCCCAATCTGGGCATTCCCCAGTTCGGTCTGATCGTCGCCATCTACGCGCTGGTGTTCATCGCCAGCCTGGGCGGCCATAGCTTCAACTTCAAGGAAGTGGCAATTCTGGCCACCGTTCTTGCCGTAGGCAGCTATGTGGCCTTCGTGTGGGCACTGAATCTGCAGTTCCCCGTCTGGCCCAGCTTCATCACCGGCTAAGCAGGAGCATCGTCCGTGGAACTTTTTCAGAACCTGGCGACCGGCTTCGGCGTCGCCTTCACTTTCCAGAACCTGATCTACTGCTTCGTCGGCTGTCTGCTCGGTACGCTCATCGGCGTGCTCCCAGGCATCGGCCCCGTGGCAACGATCGCCATGCTGCTGCCAGCGACCTACGCCCTGCCTCCGGTGGCGGCGCTGATCATGCTGGCCGGTATCTACTACGGTGCGCAGTACGGTGGCTCGACCACCGCCATTTTGGTGAACCTGCCGGGTGAATCCTCGTCCGTGGTGACCGTGATCGACGGCTACCAGATGGCCAGAAAGGGGCGAGCGGGACCCGCTCTCGCTGCCGCAGGACTCGGCTCGTTCTTCGCAGGCTGCGTGGGCACCGTGATCCTGGCCGCCTTCGCGCCTCCGCTGACGGAAGTGGCCTTCAAGTTCGGCCCTGCCGAGTACTTCTCGCTGATGACCCTGGGCCTGATCGGCGCCGTGGTGCTGGCTTCGGGCTCGCTGCTCAAGGCCATTGCGATGATCGTGCTGGGCCTGCTGCTGGGCATGGTCGGTACCGACGTGAACTCCGGTGTGGCCCGCTACAGCTTCGACATTCCCGAACTGACCGACGGTATCGACTTCGTCGTGATCGCCATGGGCGTGTTCGGCTACGGCGAAATCATTGCCAACCTGTCCAAGCCCGAGGACGAGCGCGAAGTGTTCGCAGCCAAGGTGACGGGCCTGATGCCCACCGCCGAGGACTTCAAGCGCATGCTGCCTGCCATGCTGCGCGGCACGGCCCTGGGTTCTGCCCTGGGTATCCTGCCCGGTGGCGGTGCCATGCTGTCGGCCTTTGCTGCCTACACCATCGAGAAGAAGACCAAGCTCAAGCCGGGCGAAGTCCCCTTCGGCCAAGGCAACATCCGTGGCGTGTGCGCGCCCGAGTCGGCCAACAACGCAGGTTCGCAGACCTCCTTCATCCCGCTGCTGACGCTGGGCATTCCGCCCAACGCCGTGATGGCGCTGATGGTGGGCGCGATGACCATCCACAACATCCAGCCGGGCCCGCAGGTGATGACCAGCAACCCCGAGCTGTTCTGGGGCCTGATCGCCTCGATGTGGATCGGCAACCTGATGCTGATCGTCCTGAACCTGCCGCTGATCGGCGTCTGGATCAAGCTGCTGACCGTGCCCTACCGCTGGCTGTTCCCGTCCATCGTGCTGTTCTGCGCGATCGGCGTGTACGGTACCAACAACAACACCTGGGACGTGTGGATGGTGGGTATCTTCGGCTTCGTGGGCTATGTGTTCCACAAGCTGGGCACCGAACCGGCTCCCTTGCTGCTGGGCTTCATCCTGGGCCCGATGATGGAAGAAAACCTGCGCCGTGCGCTGCTGCTGTCGCGTGGCGACTGGAGCGTGTTCGTGACCCGTCCGATCTCGGCCGGCCTGCTGCTCGCCGCCGTGGTGCTGCTGGTGGTGGTGCTGATGCCCGCAGTGAAGAACAAGCGCGAAGAAGCATTCGTCGAGGATTGATCGCCTCAGCGCTGCAACCATGTTGCTTGACGGCCCTTCGGGGCCGTTTTTTTTTGCGTCGACGAGAAATGCACGTGAAAGCTGTTGATCCCGGATGGCAGGAGGACGCAGCGCCCGTGCCTGCACAATAGCGCGCAGTCTTTCGAGGTCACGATGTCCCCACTTCTGTCATCCCAGCACCCGCTGCGCGTGCTGCTGCACAACGAGATCCATGCGCGTCCAGCCGAGGAAATGCAGGCGCCGCTGGCCATCACCCACGTGGTGATGCTCACCGACGCGGCCCAGCGCGAGGCCAGCCGCGCCCATGTGGCCACCCTGCTGCGCAACCACCACCTGCCCCCGCCCGATGCGGCGACCACGCATGTGCTCATCGATCTGGGCGCCTTTCACCTGCGCTGGGAGCTGCACACGGAATTCGTCTGCTGGACCTTCAGCAAGCCCATGTCGCAGGCCGGCATGGACGATGTGCGCGAGCCCGAGGCCGCCATCGACTACGTGCCGCGCGACTGGCTGGCTGCATTGCCTGGCCAGTGCCTGAGCGGCCTGCACCTGTGGGCCTTGCAGGAACAGGCGATCAACGAGCCGCACCTGGTGCGCCACCTGCTGCAGGAAGACACGCTGGTGGGCGCACGCGTGGCCGGCGATGCGGGCAAGGTCTACACGGACTTCGCCATCCATGCCGATGGCTTCTCGCGCATGCTGCTGCTGGCCGGCGAATCGCTGTCGCCGCGCCGCCTGGGGCGGCTGGTGCAGCGCCTGCTGGAGATCGAGACCTACCGCATGGCGGCCTTGCTGGGCCTGCCTGCCGCCCGCCAGGCCGCTGCCGTTCTGGCCACGGCCGAGCGGGACCTGGCGGCCCTGGCCCATTCCATCCGCCTGGCGGACCGCGATGCCGAGCCGGCGCTGCTGGACCGGCTCACGCGCCTGGCTGGGCAGGTGGAGAGCGAGTACGCCACCACGCACTCGCGCTTTTCCGCCAGTGCGGCCTATTTCGAGCTGGTGGACAAGCGCATTCAGGACATCCAGGAATCACGCATCGACGGCATACAGACCATCCGCGAGTTCATGGACCGGCGCCTGACGCCGGCGCGCAGCACCTGCGAATGGGCGGCGCGGCGGCAGAACGCGCTGTCCGAGCGCGTCTCGCGCGTCAGCAGCCTGCTGCGCACGCGCGTGGAGATCGAGCAGCAGCAAAGCAGCCAGCAACTGCTGGGCGCCATGAACCAGCGCCAGGACATGCAGCTCAAGCTGCAGTCCACGGTGGAAGGCCTGTCCGTGGCCGCCATCACCTACTACTTTACGGGCCTGATCAGCTATCTGGCCAAGGGCGCCAAGGCCCTGGGCTGGCCCTGGTCGCCGGAGAGCACGGCCGCCGTCGCCATTCCCGTGGTGGCGCTGGGTGTGTGGTGGTCCTTGCGCAGGCTGCACCACAGGCTGTTCCGTGGCCAGCACGGCGGCGGCGCGCATTGAAGGCAGCGCCAGGGGCTCGCCGGTGTGCCGGCGAGTTCACGTTTTCTCACGTTTGGCGTGAAAGCGTCGAAGCCTCGCGCACAATGTGCGCTGCCGTTCTGCAAGGATCGAGCAAGGTTGTGTTTGTTCAGGAGTGAGACATGGATCTGGGAATCGCGGGCAAGTGGGCCCTGGTATGTGGCGCCAGCAAGGGCCTGGGCTTTGGCTGTGCCAAGGCGCTGGCGCAAGAGGGTGTGAACCTGGTGATCAATGCGCGCAATCCCGAGGCCCTGAAGGAGGCCGCGGCCAGCCTTGCGGCCCTCGCGCCGCAGGTGAAGGTGCTGGCCGTTGCCGCCGACATCACCACCGAGGAAGGCCGTGCCGCCGTGCTGTCGGCCGCCGGCGGCCCGGGCGTGGATTTCGATATCGTCATCACCAATGCGGGCGGCCCGCCTCCCGGCGATTTCCGTGACTGGGACCGCGCGGCCTGGCTCAAGGCCGTGGACGCCAACATGCTCACGCCCATCGAGCTGATCAAGGCCACGGTGGACGGCATGGCGGCACGCGGCTTCGGCCGCATCGTCAACATCACGTCCAGCGCCGTGAAGGCGCCCATCGACATCCTGGGCCTGTCCAACGGCGCGCGCAGCGGCCTCACGGGCTTTGTGGCGGGCCTGGCGCGCAGCGGCATCGCGGCCAAGGGCGTGACCATCAACAACCTGCTGCCTGGCAAGTTCGACACCGACCGCCTGCGCACCACCTTCACGGCCGCCGCCAACAAGAGCGGCAAGAGCCTGGACGATGTGCGCCTGGTGCAGCAATCCCAGGTGCCGGCGCGCCGCTTCGGCACGCCCGATGAATTCGGCGCCATCTGCGCCTTCCTGTGCAGCGCCCACGCAGGCTACATGACGGGCCAGAACATCCTGCCCGACGGCGGCCTGTACGCAGGAACCTTCTGATGCGCCAGGGCACTGCGACCATGAACGCCTCCGGAGCCCGCAAGCCCCGGACAGTGCCAGGCATGGCCGCGCAGTTGCAAACGGGCGGCGGACAGGGGCGGTCTTGAAAACCCCGGCCCTGCATCGCGGCCAGCGGCCTCGCCGCAGCCTGCCCATGTCGCATGCCATGCAGGGAGCCGGGAGATGAGCGAACTGTCCCACCAGACGGACTGGTCGCAGGCGATTGCAGGCCCCTCCGCGCGCCCGGCGGCTGCGCTCAGTCCCCCAGGCGTGCGCCATACCCTGGGCCTGATGCTCGTGCTGCTGACGGTGGCCCTGGCGGCCGCCGTCGTCTGGCTGCTCAGCGGCATGCGCACCACCGCGCAGGAAGAGGCATCGCTGCGCCTGGTGCGCTTTGTGCTCGGTACCGAGGCGGCCATCAGCCGCAGCCTTGAATCCCTGGACGCACTGGCCATGGGGGTGGATGAATGGCTGGGTTCGCGCGATCCCGCATCGGCCTCGCAGCCGCAACTGCAGGAGATGCTGCACGCCATGGAGCGGCAGAACACGCTGGCGCGCCGCGCCTCCGTGCACGACTCCAAGGGCCGCGAGCTGGCGGCTTCGGGCGATGGCCCGGCCATTGATCTGCCGGCCCAGGCCTGGGAGCGCCTTGCGGCCCAAAGCCGCTCAGAATTGCTGGCCAGCCCGCCCTCCGTGGCGCCGCAGCCGCCGGGCGGCGAGCGCATGCTCTATCTGGTGCGCCCGCTGAGCCGTGCGCAGCAGGGTGGCTATGTGCTGATGCAGGTGCCGGTGGCGGCGCTGGGCGCGGTGCTGGCCCAGGGCGGCGTGCTGGACGGACTGGAAGTCACGCTGGAGCAGGGCAGCGGCGAGCTGCTGCTGTCCATGCCCCCCTACGGCGAGGCCTCGGCTGCGCGGTTGCTGCCGGCGACATCGCAGTTGGCGTCCAGCGGCGTCATGCCCATGGCCGCACGCCTGAGCCGCGTGCCCGCCCTGGTGGCCGCGCATCCGCTGCCCAAGGGCAATCTGTGGGTCACGGCCAGCCTGCCCATGTCCTCCGTGCTGGCGGGCTGGCGTGTGGCGGCCTGGCTGATGGTGCTGGCCGTGATGATCTTCGGCGTGCTGCTGGCCATACTGGGCTGGACGGTCCACCGCTACATGGATCGCCTGCATGCCGCGCGCCGTCAGGCACAGCGCTCCGAGCAATGGCTGGACCAGGCGCTGGACAGCATGGTCAGCGGCTTTTTGCTGCTGGATTCACAGCAGCGCGTGCTGCGCTGGAATCGCTGCTACGAGGAGATGTTTCCATGGCATGCGGATCAGCTGGAGCCCGGCCGGCCCCTGCAATCCCTGCTGGATGCCAGCCCCAGCGCCGTGGGTCTGGTGGCGGCGCCGGAGCAGATCGATGAGGCGAAGGACCTGCACCGGCAACTGGTGCTGCGTCCTGGCGTCCCCATGGAGCAGCAACTGGCCAGCGGCCGTTTCGTGCAGATGACGGCGCGCCCGGCTGCCGAGGGCGGCGTGGTCATCACCTACAACGATGTCACCGATATCCGGCTGGCCACGGCCGAGATCGAAAGCCTGGCCTTCTACGATCCTCTGACCAGCCTGCCCAATCGCCGCCTGCTGCTGGATCGCCTGGCCCAGGCCACGGTGCTGGCTGCGCGCGAAGGCTGGACCGGGGCGCTGCTGTTCCTGGACCTGGACCAGTTCAAGATGCTCAACGACACGCTCGGCCATGAAGTGGGCGACCAGCTGCTGCAGCAGGTGGCGCACCGGCTGCGCAGCGCCGTGCGCTCTTCGGACACGGTGGCGCGCCTGGGGGGCGATGAATTCGTGGTCATGCTCTGCGAGCTGTCGCACGAGCCTGCCGAGGCGGCCACGCTGGCCCAGCGCATTGGCGAGAAGATCCTGGCGCGGCTCAACCAGTCCTATGTGCTGGGTGCCCACCTGCACCGCAGCGCCTGCAGCATTGGCGCCACGCTGTTCGGCCGCCAGCCGCAGTCGGCGGCCGAGCTGCTCAAGCAGGCGGACATCGCCATGTACCAGATCAAGGCGCGCAACGGCAGCGGCCTGTGCTTCTTCGATCCGCAGATGCAGGTGGAGATCCACCAGCGCGTGCGCATGGAGGGCGACCTGCGCCAGGCCCTGGCGCAGTCCCAGTTCGAGCTGCACTACCAGCCCCAGTTCACGCTGGCAGGCGAGGTCATCGGTGCCGAAGCCCTGCTGCGCTGGCGCCACCCCGAGCGCGGCCTGGTGCCGCCCGGCATGTTCATCGCCGTGGCTGAGGAAAGCGAGATCATCGTGCCGCTGGGCATGTGGGTGGTGCGCACGGCCTGCGAGCAGCTGGCCGCCTGGCAAAAGGATGCGCGGCTGCGCCATCTGCAGGTGGCCGTGAATGTCAGCGCCCGCCAGTTCCGCCACCAGGACTTTGCCTCCCAGGTCATCGAGCAGGTGCGCAGCGCAGGCATCGCCCCCCATCTGCTCAAGCTGGAGCTGACCGAGTCGCTGGTGATCGAGAACGTGCAGGAGTCCATCGCCAAGATGAAGCAGCTGCGCAGCCATGGCGTGTGCTTTTCCATGGACGACTTCGGCACCGGCCATTCCTCGCTGACCTACCTCACCCAGCTGCCGCTGAACCAGCTCAAGATCGACCAGTCCTTCGTGCGCCACCTGGGCATGCGCCATACCGACGATGTGATCGTGCAGACCATCATCGGCATGGCTCGCAACCTCAACCTGGATGTGATCGCCGAAGGTGTGGAAACGCTGGAGCAGCGCGCCCTGCTGGCGCACTACGGCTGCGAGTACTTCCAGGGCTATCTGTTCAGCCCGCCCGTTCCCATCCGCGCGTTCGAACAGCTGCTGGCCAAGGTGCCCGTGCGCACCACGGCACACGGCCTGCCCAAGGCTATCCCCGGCGCGAAGACACCATGATGCCGCCCACGATGAGTACGAACGCCAGGCCGTGGTACAGGCGCGGCGCTTCGCCCAGCAGCGCGATCGACAGCAGGGCGGTGAACAGCGGGATCAGATTGCCGAAAAAGCCCGCCACGGCCGGGCTGCTGCGCTGCACGCCCAGCCCCCAGAAACGGTAGGCCAGGATGGCCGGGCCCAGGGCGATGAACAGCAGTGCCCCGCCCAGAGGCCAGCCCCACTGAATGTGGAACTGGCCCATGGCCATCTCGCCGCCCGTGAACAGGCCGGACCATACCAGGCCGAAGACCATCTGGGCCAGCAAAAAGCCTGCCCAGTCCGAGCGCAGCCGCTGCGGGACCTGCGCCTTGGACAGCAGCCAGGTGTAGAGGGCCCAGACCATGGTGGCCAGCACCATGAACAGATCGCCGGGCACGAGCTGCAGATGAAGCAGCAGCTCGGGATCTCCGCGCGACAGCACCACGGCCACGCCCAGCATCGACAGCAGTGCGCCCAGCAGTTGGCGCCGGCTGACGGGAATGCCCCAGACGATGCGGCCCAGGGCCAGCATCCACACCGGCATGCTGGAGCTGACCAGGGTGACGTTCAGCGGCGTCGAGGTCTTGAGCGCCAGATACAGCAGCGCGTTGTAGCAGCCGATGCCCAGCAGGCCCAGCACGGCGAACTGACGCCAGTGGCTCCAGGTGCCGCTGCTGCGGCCCAGTGCCCATCCTGCCAGCGGCACAAGCAGGACAAAGGCAATGGCCCAGCGCAGGAAGTTCAGCGCAAACGGCGAGATCAGGTCATGGACCAGGCGACCCACGATGGCGTTGCCGGCCCACAGCAGGGGCGGCAGCGTCAGGATGGCGGCGGTGGACAGCTTCAGCGGCGGGCTCGTGTGGCTCATAGGCCCGCCACTATAGGTGCTGCGAACGCTCTTTGCCGGCCTTGCGCCAGTCCTGTGCGGGCCCGGTGCAGCGTCTTTCGCGTGGCCTCCCGAAACATGGCACGATGCCGCTCTTGTTGGTTTTTTGCAGGAGTGCATCCCATGGGTATTGCAGTGCAGATCCGCCACAACGGCGGCCCCGAAGTCCTGGAGCTGGTGCAGGTCGCCGTGGGCGAGCCCGGGCCGGGCCAAGTGCGCATACGCCACCATGCGGTGGGCCTGAACTTCATCGATGTCTACCAGCGTTCGGGCCTGTACTCGCTGCCCATGCCCTTGAGCCTGGGCATGGAGGGCGCAGGCGTGGTCGAGGCCGTGGGAGAGGGCGTGCAGCACCTGGGCGTGGGCGACCGCGTGGCCTATGCCAGCAATCCGCCGGGCAGCTACAGCGAAGTGCGTGTCATGCCCGCCATGTGCGTGTGCCGCCTGCCCGACGCCATCGCGTTCGAGACGGCTGCCGCCATGATGCTCAAGGGCCTGACCGCCCAGTACCTGCTCAAGAAATGCATTCCGGTGGAGGGCCTGGCACCGGGTGATGCCGTGCTGTTCCACGCGGCGGCCGGTGGCGTGGGCCTGATTGCCTGCCAATGGGCCAGGGCCATGGGCCTGAAGCTCATCGCCACGGCAGGCTCGGACGAGAAGTGCGCGCTGGCCCTGGCCAACGGCGCGGCCCATGCCATCAACTACCGCAGCGAGAACTTCGCCGAACGCGTGCAGGAAATCACGGGCGGCCAGGGCGTGAAGGTGGTCTACGACAGCGTGGGAAAGGACACCTGGGAAGGCTCGCTGGCCTGCCTGCGGCGCTTTGGGCTGATGGTCAGCTTCGGCAACGCATCCGGTCCCGTGGCGCCTTTCGCACCCGCCGTGCTGGCCGCCAAGTCGTTGTATGTGACGCGCCAGACCCTGTTCTCCCACATCACCAGCCGCGAGGCCACCCAGGCCATGGCCGATGATTTGTTCGCCGTGGTGGAAAGCGGTGCCGTGAAGATCCACATCGACCAGCGCTATCCGCTGGCTGAAGTGCGCCAGGCCCATCTGGACCTGGAGGCACGCAGGACCACGGGCTCCACCATCTTGCTGCCATGAACGGGGAAAAGAGACCAGCCGACCCAGGCGTGCAGGCATGGCTGAACCGGGTGCGCGCCGCAACCCGCCAGCCTGCGCTGCAGCCGCGCCGGCCGCTTCAGGTGGCGGCAGAGGAAATCGGTTCGCTGGAAGATGGGCTGGCTGCGCAGTTGCCGGACGGGGTGATGCAGGCCCATGGCGTGGCGCTGCGGCAGCAGGCCGGCCACTGGCACCTGCAGGGCGAAGGTGATGCCACGGCCCTGCTCAACGCCCTGGCACGCGTGCTGCGAGCCTGCGGCCACAGCGGCCCCTGGCGCAATGAGCAACTGGCCGTGTGCAACGTGCAGGGTCAGCGCATTGGCACCGTGGAGCGTGGCGCCGTGCGTCCGCTGGGCATTGCCACCCTGGCCGTGCACCTGGTGGGCGAGACGGCCGACGGCCGCATCTGGGTGCAGCAGCGCGCCGACAGCAAGCCCACCAACCCCGGCATGTGGGACACGCTGATGGGCGGCATGGTGGCCGCGCACGATACCCTGGAACAAGCCGTGCAGCGTGAAACCTGGGAAGAGGCCGGCCTGCGCGTGGGCGAGCTGCAGGGCCTGCGCCATGGCGGCCACGTACTGTTCGAGCGCCCCAGCGACGAGGCCGAGGGCCGTGGCTTCATGCGCGAACGCATCGACTGGTTCAGCGCCACCGTGCCGGCTGCGCTGGAGCCCAGCAACCAGGATGGCGAGGTGCAGGCCTTTGCACTGATAGAGCGCGACCAGCTCGTGCAATGGCTGCTGCAGGACCGCTTCACGCCCGAGGCCGCCCAGGTGCTGACGGCCTGGCTGGGCTGGTGAACGGGCAAGGCTTGCGGCGCCTCAGCGCGCCGCCTTGTCCAGCGCCGATTCCTTGAGCCGGCTGGGCGCCAGGGCGCCGGCCGATTCCAGGATGGGATAGGCCACAGAGCAAAGCAGCGAGTTGATGCGCTTGAGGTCGCTGATGAGGTCGATGTGCAGCGAGCTGGTCTCTATGCTGGAGACGGTGTTGTCGGACAGGCGGGCCAGGTGGGTGGCCGAGTAGGCCAGTTCCAGATCGCGAAAGCGCGCCTTTTCCTCCAGCAGCTTCTGGGCCTCGCGCACATTGCCGTTGAGAAAGACGCTCATGGCCAGGCGCAGATTGTCCAGCAGGTGGTGCAGCAGCTCGCGGATCTCCTGCGTGCCGGCCTCGGAAAACTGGCGGCCCTTCTTGATCTTCTTGTCCTCGATGTCCAGCAGCACGCGCTCGATGATGTCCCCGATCTGCTCCATGTTGATGGTGAAGCTGATGATTTCGGTCCAGCGCTGGCCCTCGCGTTCGTCGAGTTCGGCGCGCGAGATCTTGGTCATGTAGTACTTGATGGCCGAGTACAGGTCGTCCACCGTGCCTTCGAGTTCGCGCAGCTCCTGGGACAGCTTGAGGTCGTCGGTCTCCAGCACGCGCTGCATGCCGATCAGCATGGACTCGACCATGTCGGCCTGGTGCAGGGCCTCGCGCGCGGCGCAGGAAATGGCCAGCGACGGCGTGCTCAGCGCCGAGGGGTCCAGGTGGCGGGGCCGCAGCAGGCTGGTGGAACTGGCCTCGGGCTTGGGCAGCAGGGCCGTCACCCAGCGCGCCACGGTCTGCGTCAGGCCGATGAAGCACAGGCTGTTGAAGATGTTGAAGGCCAGGTGGAACAGCACGATGTTCTGGCCCTTGCCGTCGATCAGCGGCATCACATAGGTGGCCCACAGCCCCAGGAAGGGCGCCACGATGGCCACGCCCATGATCTTGAACAGCATGTTGCCGATGGTGACCTGGCGCACTTCCACGCTGGACTTGGCCGTGGTCAGCACGGCCACCAGGCCGCTGCCGATGTTGGCGCCCAGCGTCAGGCCCAGCGCCACTTCCATGGGAATCGCGCCCGAGCTGGCCATGGCCGCGATCAGCAGCACGATGGCCAGGCTGGAATAGGCCATCACGGCCAGCAGTGCACCCAGCAGCAGCTCCATGAAGATGTCGCTGGTGACAGAGGCCAGCAGGGTGCGCACGGCGGGGGCTTCCAGCAGCGGCTCGGTGGCATCGACCACCAGGCGCAGGGCCAGCAGCATCACGCCCAGGCCGATGAGCACGCGGCCTATGCGCCCGGCCGTGGTGTCCTGGCGCGTGATGAACAGCACCACGCCGACAAAGATGAACAGCGGCGACAGCCAGGACAGGTCGGTGGAGAACAGCACGGCCATCAGCGCCGTGCCCACGTCGGCGCCGCGCATCACGGCCAGCGCGGCCGGCAGCGAGATCAGGCCCTGGCCCACGAAGGCCGAGGTCATCAGCGAGGTCGCCGTGCTCGACTGCACCAGCGCAGTCACGCCCAGGCCGGACAGCGCGGCCGAGAAGCGGTTGCTCATGCTGTGGGCGAGCAGGTTGCGCAGGTTGGCGCCGAACACCCGCAGCACGCCGGTGCGGACCATGTGCGTGCCCCAGACCAGCAGGGCGATGGCGGCCAGTAGATTGAGTAAGTGCTTCATGTGCTGTGAGCGGAGAAGCGGACCAATATAACCCCGGTCCCGGCTTGCGCGCAGGAGAGTCGGCCGCATGAGCGCACAGTTTGGTGCGAAATAAGGAAAATTGTAGAAATAAAACGAATCGAAAAGAATTTCGGTTGACCCAAAACGCACTCAGGAAAACCCGAGGAAAACCCGCCGGCATGCAGCCGGTGGCCCCCTCAATGAAAAAGCCCCTCGCAAGAGGGGCTGGCGGCGGCGGCTCCGGTTGCGGCAGGGATCAGGCGCCCTTGGCCCGCCGTGCGCGCAGCACCTCGTCCAGGATCAGCAGGGCCGCGCCCACGCTGATGGCGATGTCGGCCGCATTGAAGGCCGGAAAGTGCGAACGGCCCCAGTAGAAGTCCAGGAAGTCCACCACGTAGCCGTGCTGCAGGCGGTCCACCACGTTGCCGATGGCACCGCCCAGGATGCTGGCCAGCGAGAAGCAAAACAGCTTCTGCCCCGGATGCTTGCGCAACTGCCAGACGATGAGCAGCGTGGCCGCCGCGCCGATGCCCACGAACAGCCAGCGCTGCCAGCCACCGGCTCCAGCCAGGAACGAGAAGGCAGCCCCCGTGTTGTGGGCCCGCACGATGTTGAAAAAGCCCGTGATCGGCGTCCAGTCGCCCAGCTGGTAGGCATCAAGGATCCACTGCTTGGTGAGCTGGTCGATGGCGATGATCGCCAGCGACCAGGCCAGCCAGGGCCAGATGCGGCGGCTGCGGGATTCGGGGACTGCGGCAAAGCTAGGGGTCATGGCAGCGCCTCGGTGGGATTACGCCTTGCGGCGCTCTTCGCCGGCACCGTGCAGGTTGCTGTCGCAACGGCCGCACAGGCTGGGGTGCTCGGGATTGATGCCCACGTCGGCACGGTAGTGCCAGCAGCGGTCGCACTTGGCATGGCTGCTGGGTGCGACGGCGGCCTGCAGCGTCTCGCCCGCCAGGGCCTCGGCGGCCGAGGTGATGAAGACGAACTTCAGGTCGTCGCCCAGGCTTTGCAGCAGGGCCAGGTCTTCGGGCTGCGCCGAGACACGGACTTCGGCCTGCAGCGAGGAGCCGACCCGGCCTTCGGCGCGCACGGCCTCGATGTCCTTGTTCACCACGTCGCGGATCTCGCGCAGGCGGGCCCACTTGGCCAGCAGGGCCTCGTCGCCGGCCGGCAGGTCGGTGTAGGTCTCCAGGAAGATGGACTCGCTGTCGCCGAAGACCTTCCAGGCCTCTTCGGCCGTGAAGGACAGGAAGGGCGCCATCCAGCGCAGCATGGCGTGCGTGATCTGGTGCAGCGCGGTCTGGGCGCTGCGGCGGGCCAGGCTCTTGGGCGCGCTGGTGTACAGGCGGTCCTTGAGCACGTCCAGGTAGAAGCCGCCCAGGTCTTCCGAGCAGAACAGCTGCAGCTTGGCCACCACGGGGTGGAATTCATAGACCTTGTAGTGGGCCAGCACCTCGGCCTGGAACTGGGCCGCGCGGGCCAGGGCCCAGCGGTCGATTTCCAGCAGCTCTTCGGTGGCAACCGAGTCTTTCGCCGCGTCGAAGTCGCTGACGTTGGCCAGCAGGAAGCGCAGCGTGTTGCGGATGCGGCGGTAGGCGTCCACCACGCGGGCCAGGATCTTGTCGTCGATGCCCAGGTCGCCCGAGTAGTCGGTCGAGGCCACCCACAGGCGGATGATCTCGGCGCCCATCTTGTTGCTCACGTCCTGCGGGGCGACGGTGTTGCCCAGCGACTTGGACATCTTCTTGCCCTGGCCGTCCACGGTGAAGCCGTGGGTCAGCAGGCCGCGGTAGGGCGCGCGCCCAAAGATGGCCGAGGCCAGCAGCAGCGACGAATGGAACCAGCCGCGGTGCTGGTCATGGCCTTCCAGGTAAAGGTCGGCCTCGGGGCCCTGGTCGTGGTGCATGTCGGCGTGCGTGCCGCGCATCACATGCCAGAAGGTGGAGCCGGAGTCGAACCAGACTTCGAGGATGTCGGTGCTCTTGGTGTAGTGCACGGCTTCCTCGGCGCCCAGGATGTCCTCGGCCGTCACGCGGCTCCAGGCCTCGATGCCGCCTTGCTCGACCATGGCGGCGGCCTGGTCGATGATCTCCATGGTGCGCGGATGCAGTTCGCCGCTGTCCTTGTGCAGGAAGAAGGGCAGGGGCACGCCCCAGCTGCGCTGGCGCGAGATGCACCAGTCGGGCCGGCCGGCGATCATGTCCCGCAGGCGGGTCTTGCCGTTCTCCGGGTAGAACTGGGTGTGCTCGATGGCTTCCAGCGCGATCTGGCGCAGCGTCTGCGCGGGCTTGTCACCGGGCTTGGTGAACACGCCCTCGCCCTCATCCATGCGGATGAACCACTGGGCGGCGGCGCGGTAGATCACCGGCGTCTTGTGGCGCCAGCAGTGCGGGTAGCTGTGGGTGATGGTCGTGGTATCCAGCAGGCGGTCGCCCAGCTTGAGCGCATCGATGATGACGGGGACGGCCTTCCAGATGTGCTGGCCGCCGAACAGCGGCAGCTCGGGTGCGTAGACGCCGTTGCCCTGCACGGGGCTCAGGATGTCATCGCGCGTCATGCCGTTGTTCATGCAGCTGTTGAAGTCGTCCACGCCGTAGGCGGGGGCCGAGTGCACAATGCCGGTGCCGTCATCGGCCGTGGCGTAGTCGGCCAGGAACACGGGCGAGACGCGGTCAAAGCCCTTGTCCACGTGGGCCAGCGGGTGCTTGAACTGCAGGTGGTCCAGCTTCCTTCCCACGGCGGTGGCAAGGACCTGGCCTTCGAGCTTCCAGCGTGCCAGGCATTTGTCGACCAGGGCGGAGGCCACGATCAGCAGGCCGCGCTCGGTATCCACCAGGCTGTATTCCAGCTCGGGGTTGACGTTGAGCGCCTGGTTGGCGGGGATGGTCCAGGCCGTCGTCGTCCAGATGACGATGAAGGCGGGCTTGGCCAGCGAGGTCAGGCCGAAGGCGGCCGCCAGCCTGTCGGGCTCGGCCGAGGGGAACATCACGTCCAGCGTCTGGCTTTGCTTGTCGGCGTACTCGATCTCGAACTCGGCCAGCGAGGAGCCGCAGTCAAAGCACCAGTACACCGGCTTGAGGCCGCGGTAGACGAAGCCGCGCTCCATGACGCGCTTCAAGGCGCGCAGCTCGGCGGCCTCGTTGGCGTAGTTCATGGTCTTGTAGGGATGGTCCCAGTCGCCGAGCACGCCCAGGCGCTTGAAGTCCACCATCTGCTGGGCGATCTGCTCGGTGGCGAATGCACGGCTCTTGGCCTGCATCTCGTCGCGCGGCAGATTGCGGCCATGCAGCTTTTCGATGGCGTTCTCGATGGGCAGGCCGTGGCAGTCCCAGCCCGGCACGTACATGGCGTCGAAGCCCTCGAGCTGGCGGCTCTTGACGATCATGTCCTTGAGCGCCTTGTTCACCGCATGGCCGATATGGATCTTGCCGTTGGCGTAGGGCGGGCCGTCGTGCAGGATGAACTTGGGCGCACCGTGGCGCGCATCGCGCAGCTTCTTGTAGATGCCCTTGTCCTCCCATTCCTGGACCCAGCCCGGCTCGCGCTTGGGCAGATCGCCGCGCATGGGGAAGGGCGTGTCGGGCATGTTCAGCGTGGCGCGATAGCCCGCATTGGCGTTGGGAGAGACTTTCGAATCAGACATGGAGAACCTTGAAAGCAGGCCAGAGCCCGGACCGTCTGGTCCAGGCACGGGAAAAAGGGGAGGAAGCCTGGTGCGCACCCGCGCCCGGGCAGGTGACGGAGATCGTCAAATTCGGTCGCGCGTGGTCTGGCGACGGGTCTCGGTGTAGATGGGTGTGTGGATGGTGGCGAAGAACGCGCGCGCGTCATCGCAGTCCTTGGCGATGCCGGCGGTGAGGGCGTCGAGACTGTCGTACTTCAGCTCGTCGTGCAGTTTGTGCAGAAGTTCCACGCGGATGATTTTACCGTAGGCCTCTTCGCCACCCGGCGCGCCGGGCCAATCGAGGCAGTGGGTTTCCAGCAGGACGCGCCCGCCGTTGACATCCGTCGGGTCCAGGGAAGGGCGCACACCGAGGTTGGCCACGCCGCGCAGAGGACGCTCATGCAGTCCGTGGACCAGTACCGCGAAGATGCCGCTGGCCGCGGGCTTCCAATGGTTGAAGCGCAGGTTCAGCGTTCGAAAGCCGTCGCCCGCGCCCTGGCGGCTTTCGGCCAGGCTGCGGCCCAGCTTGCGCCCGTGGACCACATGGCCGGAGATGGTGTAGGGATGACCCAGCAGCCGCGCCGCATCCTGCATGCGCCCCTCGGCCAGGGCGCAGCGCACATGGGTGCTGGACACGCGCAGGCCATGCACTTCGTAGCTGTTCATGCGGGCTACGTCAAAGCCCTGGCGCTGGCCTGCCGCGTCCAGCATGGCGTAGTCGCCCGCGCGCTGGGCGCCGAAGCGGAAATCGTCGCCGACCAGCACGTATTTCGCGCCCAGGCCGGCCACCAGCACCTCATCGATGAAGGCCTGGGGCGCCTGGCTGGCCAGCGCCCGGTTGAAGGGCAGCACCACGGTCTGGTCCACGCCGCAGCGCTGCAGCTCCGACAGCTTGTCGCGCAGCGTGCCTATGCGCGCCGGCGCGATCTCGGGCCGGCCCAGGGCCTGGGCGAAGTAGTCGCGCGGATGGGGCTCGAAGGTCAGCACGCAGGTGGGCACGCCACGCTGGGCAGCTTCAGCCGACAGCAGGGCCAGCATGGCCTGGTGACCCCGGTGAACACCATCGAAATTGCCGATGGTGACGGCGCAGGCCGGTTCTCGCCCTGGATGGTTGAAGCCTCGAAAAATCTTCATGGGACGCTTTGTTTTCAATAGCGGCTGGCACGCGCGCAGCCAGCGCAGGCTGTCAATCCGACACGGAAACAGAGTATATTGCCTCGATAAGGCCTGCCTTGCAGGCCCTGTGCACTGGCTGCATTCCCGTTCACCTTGGTGTCAGAGGAGGCGTGTCGTGAAGGTCTTGAAGCTGTCGGCCCAAGGGCTGCCCCAATCCTGGATTACGCTGGAGCAGGCGGCGCTGCATTACGCGGCGGACGATGTGCGCTGGGAGTCCGGCGGGGAAGTCGCCTGTTTCCGCGGTGGCCACAATGCCGTCACGGGCTGCCAGTCGGTCATCCACATCAACAGCATCATCGGCACGCGCGGTGCGCCCTCCATCAATCCGCACAGCCTGCAGCCGGGCCTGACCAACGGCAAGCTGTTCGCACGCGACCGCTGCATCTGCGCCTACTGCGGCCGGGTCTTCCACGAAAACGACCTCACGCGCGAACACATCGTGCCCATCTCCGCGGGCGGCGGCCATCACTGGATGAATCTGGTGACTGCCTGCCGTTCCTGTAACCACCGCAAGGGCGCCCGCACGCCTGAACAGGCGCGCATGCCCCTGCTCTACACGCCCTATGTACCCAGCCTCTGGGAAGACTTCATCCTGCGCAACCGGCGGATTCTGGCGGACCAGATGGAGTTTCTGATCGCCCATGTGCCCAAGTCGTCACGGCTGCTGGTGTAGCTCCGTATTTCCGATGGCTCCAAGTGGCCTTGGCATACAGTGATGAAGTTATGTCGGACAAAGCGATTTCCTCGCGGTGAGGTCTGCAAGTCCTATCACTGGTCTGCCTTGCGTTCATGCCGGCTTGTTCGCGGTGATCAGAAAGCCCTGTACAGGTGTTCCTGCTTCCATGCGCAGCACCAGTTCCTGTTTACTGGGGTCGAGGCCCGCCTGCCTGCACAGCTCTTCTACGTGGCTGAGCTTGTGGGCATAGCGGTGCGAGTCTTGAAGCAGCAGATCTGGCCCGTCTTCTGGCGCAGCCTCGCAGGAGAAGATAAATGAGCCGCCTGCCTTGAGGATGCGGGCTGCATTGGGTATCACGGGCTGGAGGTCGCCCACATAAATCAATACGTCGAGACTAGTGAGAACCTCATATTGCTCTGCCGGGGTGTCGCGCAGTGCTTTTAGCAAGTCGACATGATGGAACCGATCGTAGACATTGTGCTGGGCAGCCTGCTCTAGCATTGCAAGAGAGCTGTCCACACCGATCAGATAGCCTTTCATTGGACCGAGACAGGCACCAAGCAGGCCTGTACCGCAGCCCAGATCTAGCAGATTGAAGTCTTTGTCCGGGCGCTGTTCTATCAATTGATCTGCCACCAGCTTCGGCAACTGATATTGGAGGCGGCGGACCAGATGCTGGTCGAACTGCCCAGCCATCTTGTTGAACATGGATTGATGAACTTCCACCGGTTGGCTGGAAGGCACTTCTCCTCTGGCCAGAGTGGCGTAGTAGTCCAGGGTGGGATCCTCGGGAAATTTTTCCCGCAGCACAAGAATGTCGGGCATGGCTGCCGCAGGCTCGCCGCGGGCCGCGCATGCCTTGATGCGGCCATATCGAAGTTCTGCCTCGTCGGGCCTCTCTATCACCAGTGCGTCCCATAGTATTGTTGCTTCTGCGTGCTGTTGCGTGAGGCTGAGGTCCACTGCGAGATAGCGGCGCAGGACAGGATCTCCAGGATACAACTCCAGACCTCGCCGCAGGTGGTGGATGGCCATATCCAAGTTGCCCACAGCATGTGCAAGATCCACGACAGCGGCCAGGACCTGCGGGTTTCTGGGCTCGATGCGCGCGACTTTTTCCGCCAATTCAATGGCTCGGTCCGTCTCACCGCTGCGTGCGCTGTACATCGCATACTCCAGCATGCCGGGTCCCCACATCGGGGCCATTTCCAGGCAGCGCTGAAACGACTCTTCGGCTTTGGCGGGATTGTTTGCCTTGTCGGCCAACAGTCCTCCCAGCATGAAAACACGGGCGTCATGAGGCGCTTGCCGATGAGCTTTGTTCAGGGTCTGTGCAGCCTTCTTCAGGTTGCCCTGCATGATCTGTTGGCGGGCCATTTCCAAGAGCTTGCGGTTTATGTCTGCGGGGATGGAGATAGCACTCATGACGAAAGGGTGTGTGTATGACCGGAGAGGGGCAGGACAGGCGCTGCAACATGCGTAGTTGCTATGCCAGCAGATAACTCTCGATTATCGCGGATTCTTCATCCGCCCCTATGCCAGGTTGGGTTACGCAAGGGGTGCTGTCCTGTATGAGGTGCTCGATAGCGTGAGCGTGAAGCTCGTGCCACCTTCCGGTGAAGGTGCCGCCTGTATGTCGCCGCCATGCAGTCGCGCAATGCGCCGGGCGACCCACAGGCCCAGGCCGAAGCCGCGGGCCTGGTCGGAGCGGTGGCCGCGCTCGAAGCGCTCGAAGATGCGCAGCGCCAGCTCGGGCGCCAGGCCTGGGCCCTGGTCGCTGACGGTGAGTTCCAACTGACCACGGTCGTCGGTGCGCGCGCGCACGGTGATTTCTCCGGCCTTGGCGTACTTCACGGCGTTGTCCACGAGGTTGGACAGTGCGATGCGGATGAGCGTGGAGTCGCACTCCCAGATGGCGGGCGCCTGCGCGCTGTCCAGGCGCAGACGGTGGCGGCGAGACCAGTGCACGAGCTGCGCGGCATCATCGACCAGCTCCATGACGGGAGCGCGGTGCAACTGCAGCCTGAAGGCGGGAGCGTCCAGGCGGTCGCTGATCAGGCAGTTGTCCACCAGGGCCGTGAGGCGTCTGCAGGCGCGCCGGATCTGGGCGGCACGTTCGAGCTGGGAGTCGATGTCGGGGGAGGGAAAGGAAAGTTGCTCGGTGGCGGCACTGTCCACCACGGCCAGCGGCGTGCGGAACTCATGGTTGACCATGTTGAAGAACTGCCGCTGCTCCAGTCGCAGCGTGCGTTCGCTGTGCAGCGCCGCCTGCAGCGCGTTCTGCGCCCGCAGCAGCTCGGCCGTGCGCAGCCGCACGCGCTCTTCCAGCGCATGCTCGGATTTGGCCAGGGATTCGAGCAGTTGTGCCTGGCGTGCCATGGAGTCCCGAAATTTCTGGATCAGGCTGGCGCCGACGGCCACGGTGATCACGATGTTGACCAGCAAGGTGTTGAGCTGCCAGAAAACGCTGGTCTCTATGGTGGGCAGGCTGGCAAGGCCCACATAGGCTGCCGTCACATACAGCCCCATGAGCCCGTACATGGTGCTGGGAACGACCATCAGCACATGGACCAGGCTGGCACGATCGCGCAGCAGATTGCTCCATGCGACCACCGCAAACAGCGCGCTGATGGCCCAGGGCGCGCCGACCCCTATCCAGGCCCAGTCCTGGTAGCGGCCGAGCGGGATGCTTGGCAGGCACAGCAACGGGATGATTCCCAGGGCGAGCAGGGCCCGGTCCATGCGCCGCCAGCGTGTGTCGCGGGTCAGCAGCTCGCGCATCTGCCAGGCCAGGGCGGCGGGAAGCATCAGGGTGCCAAGGCTGACGCACAGATGGCCCCAGTGCGCCAGATGGTCGGGCAGCCAGATCTGCAGGTAGCCCCGGTCGCTGGCGCCATGGATCAGTACGGCGATGGCTGCCACGGCCATGGCGGCCAGTTTGCGCAACCGCAAGGCCAGGGCTGCCCCGATGATCAGCAGGGCCAGCATGAGGTTGATGCCCTGGTGGATGCCCGATGCCCATTCCACGGCCGAGAACTGCGTCATCAGACCGCTGCTGCGCCAGATCGTGGCGTCCAGCTGCATGGGGCTTGAGGTCTGCACGCGCAGGATGAAGGGCTGGTCCGTGTACAGCGGAAACACGAGCTGGCGCACATGGACCCGTGGTTCGCCGGTTGCCGTATCGCCGCTGCTGCGCATGCGCCAGGCGCCGTCCATGTACTGGTACAGCGCGACCTGGTCCAGGTAGCTGGGCAGGATCTCCAGCCACAGAGGGTCCTGCTCGGGGTCGATCTTCCCGGCCGCGATATAGGGAGCCTGCACCTTGAGCCAATACACATCGTGCGTGTAGCCCTTGTTCAGCGGTGTGTCGAGCGCGGTGAAGTCCGTATCGGGCAGGGCTGCCACCTGGTCGATGGTGAGGCTGCCCTGCGCATCGACAAGCGCCAGCATGGGCAGGTCCGTGCCCAGCTGCAGGCGCTTGGCTGGAAGGGACTGCCAGGCCGGACTGAGGATGAAGCAGACCACCAGCACCAGCGAAAACACCAGCCAGCCCGGCAGCGCCAGACGGTTCAGGACAAGCAGCAGGTTCAGGATACGCATGGCGAGGCGGGCTGTGTTGCAGCTGTGGCAAGGCCGCTGTCTTCGGGAATGCTGCAGGGCAGCGTCAGCGTGAAGCAGGTGCCTCCGCCCGCAGCTGGCGTGACCTGCACATCGCCGCCATGCATCTGGGCCACGCGCCGGGCCACCCACAGGCCCAGGCCGAAGCCTCGGGTCTGGTCCGAGCGCTCTCCGCGCTCGTGCAGCTCGAAGATGCGCTGCGCCAGCTCGGGCGCCAGGCCAGGGCCCTCGTCGCTGACGGTGAGCTCCAGCCGGCCCTGCCCGTCCAGGCGGGCACACACGGCGATTTCGCCGGCCTGGGCGTATTTCACGGCGTTGTCCACGAGGTTGGACAGGGCGATGCGCACCAGCGTGGGATCGCACTGCCAGGAGGCGGGGATGCCCGCAGTCTCCAGTCTCAGATGATGGCGGCGCGACCAGTGCACGAGCTGTACGGCATCGTCGATCAGGTCCGTCACCGGAACCCGGTCGAGCTGCAGCCGGAACGCAGGCGCGTCCAGGCGGTCGCTGACCAGGCAGTTGTCCACCAGGGCCGTGAGGCGCCTGCAGGCACGCCGGATCTGGGCGGCCCGCTCCAGTTGGGAGTCGATATCGGTGGACGGAAAGGTCAACTGCTCCGTGGCCGCGCTGTCCACCACGGCCAGCGGCGTGCGGAATTCATGGTTGACCATGTTGAAGAACTGGCGCTGCTCCAGCCGCAGGGTGCGTTCGCCGTGCAGCGCGGCCTGCAGCGCGTTCTGTGCATGCAGCAGCTCGGCCGTGCGTGTGCGTACCCGGCCTTCGAGCGCGTGCTCGGAGCGGGCCAATGACTCCATTAGTTGCGCCTGCCTGTCCATGGAGTTCTGGAATTTCTCGACCAGGCTGGCGCCCACGGCAATGATGATGAGGATGTACAGCAGCAGCGATTCCAGTTGCCAGTACATGCCGGCTTCGATGTCGGAGGACACCAGCCCCGTGAACGCTGCAGCCACGTGGATGCCCATGACCGCATGCAGCGTGTAGGGAATCAGCACCAGCAGGTTGACGATGCTGGGGCCCTGGCGGAGCAGGTTCTTCCAGGCCACCAGAGCGCTCAGCATGCTGGCCATCCAGGGGACGCTGACTCCGAGCCAGGCCCATTGCGTGTAGTGCCCCATGGGAATGCTGAGCAAGGCCAGCAGCGGCGCCAAGGTCAGCAGCACCAGCATGCGGTCGATGCGGCGCCAGATCGTGCCGCGCGTCAAGGTCTCGCGTGCCTGCCAGGCAAAGGCGGCAGGCAGCAGGAAGACGCCCACGCTCACCCAGATATCCGCATGCGGCGCCCAGGGCTCGGGCAGCCACAGCTGGGCATAGCCGCGCACATTGGCGTTGTGGGTCAGAACCACGAACGCCAGCAGCGTCATGGCCATCAGGCTGCGCATGCGAAGGGCCAGGGCTGCGCCGGCGATCAGCAAGGTCAGCACCAGGTTCACGCCCTGGTGCACCCCCGAGGCCCACTCCACGCTGGACAGCCAGGCCATCAGCCCCGTGCTGCGCCAGACCGTGGCGTACAGCTGCATGGCGCTGCTGGTCTCGATGCGCAGCACAAAGGGCTGGCCGGCGCGCAGTGGAAACACCAGCTGGCGCACATGGATGCGCTGGGCCATGGGCACCGTGTCGCCGCTTTCGCGTGCCTGCCACAGGCCATTCGCCTGCTGGTAGAGCGTGACCCTGTCCAGATAGGTGGGCGTGATCTCCAGCCACAGCGGATCATTGCCGGCCAGCGCACTGGCGGGTGCGAGGGCAGGCATGGCAACCCTCACCCAGTAAGCCTGGCGGGTATAGCCCTCGTTCAGAGGCGTGCGCCGGGTTTCGAAGGCATCATCGGGCAGGGCCGCGACCTGTTCAATGGTCATGCTGCGGCCCGCATCGGCAAGCACCTGCATCGGCAGGTCCTTGCCCAGACGCAGTCCCTTGTCAGGGGGAGACATGGTTGCCGGGCTCAGCACGAAAAATGCGAGCAGCCCGAGCGATACCGTGATCCATGCAATAAAAGTAAATTTTTGTGTGTTTCTCTGAACTGTGAGCATTCGAGAGTGTTCGTGCATGGCGGCGGACGTTCACCCCAATGAAAATCCGCGCACCAATAGGCAAACATCATGCAGCAGACACTAGAGCCATCGATCGAGTTCACCGTCGCCGTCGTAGAGGACGACGAGGATATTCGTATCAATGTGTGTCGATTTTTAACAAAGTCTGGCCTGCATGCCTGGGGCACGGATTCTGCAGAAGACTTCTACATAAAGCTACTGCGCGAGAAGGCAGATCTGGTCGTCGTCGACCTGGGTCTGCCCGGCGAGGACGGGTTGAGCCTGGTCAAGCGCCTGGCCGAGCAGGAGATCCCCGTGGTGGTGCTCACGGCACGCGGCGATCTGGACAGCCGCATTGCCGGCCTCAATGCCGGCGCGCTGCAGTACTTCGTCAAGCCCACCGACATGAACGAGCTGGTGGCCGGCATCCGCTCCCAGCTTCGCCGCAACACCGGTCAGCCGGGCAGGGCGTCCGCCCCATTCCTGACCTGGCGCCTTGACCCCCTGTCGGCCTGCATGGTCGCACCCAACCACCAGATCATTGCCCTGACCAGCCGCGAGCTGGAATTGCTCGGCTGCCTGATGGCAACCCCTGGGACCATGGTGTCCAAGCAGACCCTGATCGAGGCCATGGGCTATGCCGATGTGGATGACGGTTTTCATCGCATTGAATCGCAGTTGACGCGGCTTCGCCGCAAGACCCTGGATATCTCCGGGCTGGCCCTGCCGGTGAGGGCCGTGTTCGGTCGAGGGCTGGTGTTCGTGCCTTAGGCGCCTTTTTCTTCTCCATTTCAGCTTTTTGAACCGCTGCCGTCCGGGCATGCGGAAGGGATTCGTTCGCCCATTTTTTTGCTGCAAAAGCGCGTGCGCGTGATTGGGCGGCTTGGTGCTGGCGGTGTGCGCAAGCCGGCGGCGTGGGCCGTCGGGGTTTTCATCCGTGATCAAACACACATGAAGAGAGGAATGGTATGGCGAGACAGAGTTTGCATATCCGGCCCACAGGGCCGCGCATGAACGCTTGGAGGCAGGCGAGACGCCTGATCGCGGCTGGCACCCTGGCGGTGATCGGTGCGGGGGCACAGGCGGCGTTTCTGAATGGTGATTTCGAGACGGGAGACTTGACTGGCTGGACGGCTCAGGCCTGGACCAACAATGGGACCCAGACCAATCCGAAGAGCCTGAGCGAGTTGCTTTTGCAGCCGCCCGGCAGCAAGGTTCATCTGGTCGAAATCGACAGCGGCTCGGAAGGCGCTGCAGACGAAGTCCTGTTCCGGGGTGACGCCGGCCAGTCCGCCCTCAAACTGACTTTGGCAGGCTCCCACTCTGCCCGCATCAACCTCAAGGCGAACAGCACCACCCCAGCCAGCAACGTGATACCGCGGTCCAACAATGTCACGGGGGGACTCGCCGGCTGGACCCAGCAGGTCAATACGGCAAGTTCCATCACCCAGGAAGTGACGCTGACTGCGGATGACATCGACCAGGACGGCAAGATCCACATCCGATTTGTCGCGGCGCCCGTGCTTGAGTACGCCAGCAATCACGGAGGCGAGGATCGCCCCTACTTTGCCATCTCGCTGGTCAAGACCTATGACGCCCAGACCGCCACGGATCTGACGGGCTCACCCCAGGAGTTGTTCTTCAAGTACCACTACGGCGGCGAGCCGGGAGCACCCTGGAAGACCTTTACCGACAAGGGCGGTGCCATCCAGAACTACACCGACCCCCAGGCCTACGATGTCGCTCCTGGCAATGCCTACCTGCGGGTAGGCGACAAGGTCAGGCTGCAGGCCGTGGCCTCGGCCTGCAGTGCCGGTGGCCACGCAGGCCATCTGTACGTTGACAACTTCGGCACGACCCTGCCCAAGACCTTGTGGATCAGCGCGTCCGGGCCTGTCAGCGCGCCCAAGGCGGACGGCACGGAGATCACCTACACCTATACCTATACGAACAACGGCAGCACCCCGGTGAACAACGTGAAGGTCACGCCCGCCATGCCCGTGGGCACGGATGCGGGCGTCAGTCCGACCACGTTCGTGTCGCTGGCCGGCGACGGCGGCGCTTGCACGGCCCCGGCCGTGGGCAGTTCAGACCCTGCCCAGTGCAACTTTGGGACCCTGGCACCCGGGCAGTCGGGCATGTTCACGATGACCGTGAAGGTTCCTGCGGGCACGCCGTCAGACCAGATCAACAACGGCAACTACACCATCGGAGGCGACCTGACCTCGACCCTGCTCGGTGCCATGGTGCAGACCCAATTGCTGGCTCCCGCGGCGAGCAGCGACATGGTGCCTGATGTCTCCGGACTCCCGCCCACCGCCGTGGTCGGCGTCCCCTACACCGGCAGCTTCTCCTGCAAGAACGATGGTGCAGCCAGCGCAGGCCAGGCTATCTGCGATGCCTCCGGTCTGCCCCCTGGTGTGACGGCAGGCCAATGCACGATAGACGGCGCGGCCTGGATGCAGCCCGCCGTGGTGCCTGTGGGCAAGACGGTGGTCTGCCTGGTCTCCGGCACACCGACGGGTCCAGGCGGCAGCTCGACGGTCACGGTGACCACGGGCGGCGACAACGACCTGACCCCGGGCAACAACACGGCCACATCGAACATCACGGTCACCACAGCGCCGGACATGCAGGTCAATCTGAGCGGACTGCCCTCCACCTCGCCGCTGAACATTCCCTATAGCGGCAGCTTCACCTGCAGCAACCAGGGCCTGGCCAACGCCGTGAGCGGCACCTCCTGCGCCGTCACCGGCCTGCCGGCTGGCGTGACGCAAGGCGCATGCTCCATCAGCCCCGGCAATGCCGCGTGGGTGGCGGGCAATGCGGTGCCGGTGGGAGCCACGGTCACCTGCCAGGTGAGCGGTACGCCCACGGCCGCAGGTTCGTCCACGGTCACGGGCACCACGGGCGCAACGGATGATTCGAATGCGGCAAACAACACCGCGACCATGAATGTGTCCACCGTTGCAGTGCCCGACATGGGCGTCGATCTGAGCGGCCTGCCGACCGCGTTCACTGCCGGCACGCCCTACAGCGGCCGTTTTGTCTGCAAGAACCAGGGCTCGGCCGATGCATCGGCAGGCACCTCGTGCGCAGTCACGGGACTGCCGCCTGGCGTCAGCCAGGGCGCTTGCCGCATCAGCCCCTCCAATGCAGCCTGGTCCGCAGGGGATGCCGTGCCTGCGGGCGCCAGCGTGACCTGCACGGTCAGCGGAACGCCCAGCTCCGTGGGGGCGGTGGCACTGACGGGCAGCACCGGTGCGACCGGAGATGCCAACCCGGCCAACAACACGGCTTCACGCGCGGTGGCCGTGGCCGTATCGCCCGCCTCCATCCCCACCCTCTCCGAATGGGGCCTGATCCTGATGTCCGGCTTGATGGGCATCATGGGCTGGGGCATGGTGCGCCGCCGCCGCTTCAACGCGCTGTGACCGGCAACCGGTCGTGACGCAGGGCGCCCTTCGGGGCGCCTTTTTTTTGGTTCGGAGCATGGCCGCAGCCCATTGACATGCTCAATATGTGATCGAATAAGGGTTTATACCTAGCATTCGCCCCATGATCGTCCGTGATCGCCCCGCCGGCCTCAGGCTGTTTCTGATTTTGCGGGGCTCGGTGCTCCAGCGCATCCAGGTCACGCTGCTCGTGAACATCGTGTTTGCCGCCATCATCACCCTGGTGCACGGCAATCTCTTCGACGTGAAGATCACGGTGACGCCCATCCCCTTCACGCTGATCGGCCTGCCGCTGGCCATCTTCCTGGGGTTTCGCAACAACACCGCCTACGACCGCTACTGGGAAGGGCGCAAGCTCTGGGGAGAGATGGTGATCTGCGCGCGCACGCTGGCGCGCCAGTGCCAGAGCCTGATTGCGCTGGACACGGTGCCCGATCCCCGGCGCCGCGACAGCGACGTGCGCGTGCGCATGGTGCACCGGGCTGTTGCCTTCGCGCATTCGCTGCGGTCCCAGCTGCGGGGCCTGCACGACGATGCCGAAGCCGGCCGCTGGCTCGTGGACAGGGAATGGCGCCAAATCCAGGCCCTGCCGCTGGAGCAGCGCTGCGACGCACTGATGATGTCCATGGGGCATGACCTGGCGCAGTGTGTGCGCCGTGGCGAGATGGAGCCCTGCCTGGCCGCGTCAATGGACAAGACCTTCACACGCATGACGGCCGCTGCCGCCTCGTGCGAGCGCATACGCAACACGCCCATGCCGTTCTCGTATGCGCTGCTGCTGCACCGCACGGCCTATATGTACTGCTTTCTGCTGCCGTTCGGCCTGGTGGACACGACCGGGTTCATGACGCCCTTTGTCGTGGCCATCGTGGCCTACACCTTCTATGGGCTCGACGCCCTTGGCGATGAACTCGAAGAGCCCTTTGGCCTGGAGAGCAACGACCTGCCGCTGGACACCATCTGCCGCTCCATCGAGATCAGCCTGGGCCGCACGCTGGGCGAGACGGATCTGCCCGCGCCGCTCAGGCCCGAGGGCTACAGGCTGACCTGAGGCGGCGGGCAAGCATGGGAAAAAGCAAAGGCCCATGAAAAGCCCATGAAAAAGCCCCGCAGTTTCCTGCGGGGTCTGGTGGTCTGAAGCGGGACCCGAGGCTCAGGCAAACACGCCGGCCGTGTCCTGCATCTTCCCGGACACGATGCCCAGATGGTGCAGCGTGTCCCCACCCGTCATCTCCATCTGCGTCAGGCGCTTGAAGTAGTGGCTGCCTGCGTACTCGTCGGTCACGCCGATGCCGCCGTGCAGCTGCACCGACTGCTGGCCCACATAGCGCAGCGACTGGCCCAGCTGGACCTTGGCGCGCGCGATGGCCACGTGGCGCTCCGCCTCGGGCGTGTTCATCTTGAGGCTGGCGTAGTAGCTCATGGAGCGGGCCAGCTCCAGCTGCATCTTCATGTCCGCCACGCGGTGGCGCAGGGCCTGGAAGCTGGCGATCACCGTGTTGAACTGCTTGCGCTGGTTCATGTACTCGGTGGTGAGCTTCAGTGTCTGCTCCATGGCGCCCACGCCTTCGGCGCACAGGGCGGCGTTGGCCACGTCCTGGGCCAGCGTCAGGGCGGCCAGGCCATCGGTCGTCACCAGCGTGGCGGGAGCCGCCTGGCAGCGCAGCTCGGCGGCGCGGCTGCCATCCTGGGTCCGGTAGCCCTGGGTGCTGACGCCGCTGGCGCCGCGCTCCACCAGGAAGAGGGCGATCTTGCCGTCCAGCTGGGCCGGCACCAGGAAGGCATCGGCCGCGTCGCCTGCGGGCACCACGCTCTTGGTGGCATCCACCGTGTAGCCGCTGCCGCTCTTGCCGGCCGTGGCCGCGCAGACGTCGAGCCGGTAACGGGCCTGGCGCTCCTGGTGTGCCAGCACGACCAGGGCCTCGCCGCTGGCCACGCGCGGCAGCCACTGGCCGGCCACGGAGGCGTCGGCATGCTGGCCGAGCACGCTGGATGCCACGAAGGCCTGTGCCAGCGGCTCCATCACCAGACCGCGGCCCAGCTCTTCCATCACCACCATCACGTCGGTGGCGCCCTGGCCCAGGCCGCCGTGCTCCTCGGGCACGGTCAGTGCCGTCAGGCCCAGTTCGGCCAGCTCGCCCCAGGCCTCGCGCGAGAAGCCGCCCGCCTCGACGATGGAGCGGCGGCGCTCGAAGGTGTAGCCCTTGTCCACCCAGCGGCGCACCGCGTCGCGCAGTTGCTGCTGGTCATCCGAAAAATCAAAGTCCATTTTCTGTCTCCCGAAGCTGATCGAAGCGCGTCCGGCGCACTTCTGGGGTCAGCGAAACTCCAGCCAAAATCAGCCCAGCACCGTCTGAGCGACGATGTTTCTCTGGACCTCGTTGGAGCCGCCGTAGATCGTCGTCTTGCGCATGTTGAAATAGGTCGATGCCAGCGGCGCGTTGTCCGCCACGCCGCCGGGGAAGTCGCCCTGCCAGCCGGCTTCCATGGCTTCTTCGATGAAGGGCAGGCTGAAGGGGCCTGCGGCCAGCATCATCAGCTCGGAGTAGCGCTGCTGGATTTCACTGCCCTTGATCTTGAGCAGGCCGGCGATGTCCAGCGGGTTCTTGCCCGATTTCTCGGCCGACAGCACGCGCAGCACCAGCATCTCCAGCGCCACCACGTCGACTTCGAGCTTGGCGATCTCGTCGCGGAAACGCTGGTCCTCATAGACGCCTTCGGCCTTGGCGATGCGCTTGAGGCGTTCCAGCTCGCGCTTGGCGCGGTTCACGTCGGCGATGTTGGTACGCTCGTGGCTGAGCAGGTGCTTGGCGTAGGTCCAGCCCTTGTTCTCCTCGCCGATCAGGTTCTCGGCCGGCACTTCCACATTGTCGAAGAAGACCTCGTTGACCTCGCACTCGCCGTCCAGCAGCTTGATCGGGCGCACGGTCACGCCAGGGCTCTTCATGTCCACCAGCAGGAAGCTGATGCCGGTCTGGGGCTTGCCCTCGTTGCTGGTGCGCACCAGGCAGAAGATCCATTCGCCGTACTGGCCCAGCGTGGTCCAGGTCTTCTGGCCGTTGACGATGTATTTGTCGCCCACGCGCTCGGCGCGGGTCTTGACGCTGGCCAGGTCCGAGCCCGAGCCCGGCTCCGAGTAGCCCTGGCTCCACCACACTTCGCCGCTGGCAATGCCGGGCAGAAAGCGCTGCTGCTGCTCGGGCGTGCCGTAGGCCATGATCACGGGCGCCACCATCACGGGGCCGAAGGGAATGATGCGCGGCGCGCAGGCCAGGGCACATTCCTCCTCGAACAGGTGCTTTTGCACGGCGTTCCAGCCGGGTCCGCCGAACTGCTTGGGCCAGCCGTAGCCCAGCCAGCCTTTCTTGCCAAGAATCTTGGCCCAGTTCTGCAGGTCGTCGCGCGTCAGGCGCAGCGAATGGCGCACCTTGTGCGCGATGTCCTGGGGCAGGTTGGCCCGCACCCAGGCGCGGACTTCCTCGCGAAAGGACTGTTCTTCAGTGGTAAATGCCAGGTCCATGGACTGTGTCTCCTTCAATCCCGGCTTTTGTAGCACGCGCGTTCTTTTTTGAACTGTCCAGGGCGTGACAACCTATGGCAATCCCTGATGGCTTCACGGCCGCCGGATATCAGGCAGGCTGATCGGGTTCTTCCAGACCCAGCTGGGCGTAGACATGTGCCAGACGTGCCTGCAGCTGGCGTACCTGGGCTTCCAGATCGACCACGCGCTGGGCCAGGGCATCGCCGCGTGCGCCTGCTGCCGCAGGGGCCGAGGCGATCGCGTTCACGTCCACGGGGCCGCACAGCAGGTGGGCCCAGCGTTGTTCGCGCGCGCCGGGCGCGCGGGGCAGCAGGACGACCAGCGGGCCGCCTTTTTCCTCGCTGCGCTCGCGCAGCTCTTCCAGGAAGGCTTCGACCGAGGAGATGTCGGCAAAGCGGTGCCAGCGCTCGGAGTTGATGCGCAGCTCGCCAGCCGTCTGCGGGCCGCGCAGCATCAGCAGGGACAGCAGCACGGCGCTCTGGTCGGGCACACCCACGCCGCGCGGGAAGTTGTGTTCCCAGCGCGTGGCGCGTGCGCTGCTGATCTGCACGGACATGGTGCGCAGGCGCAGGCTGTCCAGCGCTTCCTGGGCTTCGCCCTCGCTGACTTCCATCACCGGATCGCGGCTGCTTTTCTGGTTGCAGCCCGTCACCAGTGCGTTGAGCGTGAGCGGGTAGCTGTCGGGCACGGTACGCGCCTTCTCCATCAGGGTGGCCAGCACGCGGGCTTCGACGGCGGTCAAGGGGGTGGAGCGGGGATCGAATGGCATGGGTCTGAGGGCAAGAGGTGACAAGGCCCGGCAGGGCCATGGGCCTTGCCGGGGCTGGCGCAGGCCGCGCGGCCCGCGGTGCGACAATCGCCGCCCATGAAAAATATCGTGATCCTGATCTCGGGCGGCGGCTCGAACATGGCTGCCATTGTGCGTGCTTCGCAGCAACAGGACTGGGCGCGGCGTTATGGCGCCCGCGTGGCCGCCGTGGTCAGCAACAAGGCCGAGGCTTCGGGCCTCGTTTTCGCGCGCGAGCAGGGCATTGCCACCGAGGTGCTGGACCACCGCCCGTTCCCCAGCCGCGAGGCCTTCGACGCCGAGCTGGCCCAGGTGATCGACCGGCACGCGCCCGCGCTGGTCGTGCTTGCCGGCTTCATGCGCATCCTCACGCCGGGCTTCGTTGCGCATTACGAAGGTCGCATGATCAACATCCACCCGTCGCTGCTGCCCGCCTTCACGGGCCTGCACACGCACCAGCGGGCCATCGATGCAGGCTGCCGCTTCGCCGGCTGCACCGTGCACCGCGTGACGGCCGAGCTGGATGTGGGCCCCATCCTGGAGCAGGCCGTGGTGCCCGTGCTGCCCGGCGACACGGCCCAGGCACTGGCCGCGCGCGTGCTGGTGCAGGAGCACATCATCTACCCGCGCGCCGTGGCGCAGTTGATGCGGGGCTAGGGTCTGCTCACAGGCCTTCGCTCTGAAAGGCCTGCTGCTCCACTTCGGGGCAGCGTGCAAAGCGGGGCTGCTCCACGCCGTTGATGACCACGGTTTCGTTGAACATGGCGGCCGGCCGCACCCACAGGCCGCGCTCGCCGTAGAGCGCGCGGTACAGGGTCATGGACTCGCGCGTTTCGCTGTGGCGCACGGTGGCAAGCACCTCGTAGGGAGCGCCCTTGTAGTGGCGGTACAGGCCCGGGGGCGTGGCAATCAGAGGGGGCAGGTCGTCATCGGTCATGGGGCGCCATGGTAGCCGTGCCAGCCCGGCGTTGCTCCGGGTTCCGACCTGCGCCCCTCTCGGATTTGCAAGGCAGTGGGACAATCGCGGCCATGCATCCCAAACAGCTTCTCGACGCCTGCGCCGAACTGGTCAAGCGCACCCTGACTTTCGAACATCCGGCCGACGCCGTGGTGTCACGCTTTTTCCGTGAAAACCGCAACCTGGGCCCGCGCGAGCGCGCTGCGCTGGCCGAGACCGCCTACACCGTGCTGCGCAAGAAGCTGCTTTTTGAGAGCCTGGCGCGTTCTGGCAGCGGCTCGCGTGAGCGCAGGCTGGCCATTTTGGGCTTTGCCCACAGCCAGGAGGCACTGGCCCGCGTGGCTGGCAAGACCGAGCAAGGTGTCAAGGACGCACGCAGCTTCGTGCGCGCCGCGCTGTCGCCGCAGGAGCTGCAATGGCTGGACGCCTGCGAGGCCGTGCGTCCCGACGAACTGATGGAGCCGCACCGCCACAACCTTCCCGAATGGCTGGTCGCACCGCTACAGCAGCAACTGGGTGATGACTTCTGGGCCTTTGCCCAGAGCATGGAGCAGGCCGCGCCGCTGGATCTGCGCGTCAATGCGCTGAACGCCAAGCGTGCCGATGTGCAAAAGGAACTGGCCGATGCCGGCATCGCCGCCGAAGCCACGCCTTACTCGCCCTGGGGCCTGCGTGTGCAGGGCAAGCCGGCGCTGGCCCGGATGGACGCTTTCACGCGCGGTGCCATCGAGGTGCAGGACGAAGGCTCGCAACTGCTGGCGCTGATGCTCGATGCCAAGCGCGGCGAAATGGTGGTCGATTTCTGTGCAGGCGCAGGCGGCAAGACCCTGGCCATTGGTGCTTCGATGCGCAGCACGGGGCGTCTGTACGCCTTCGATGTCTCGGGCCACCGGCTTGAGGCCCTGAAGCCGCGCCTGGCGCGCTCGGGCCTGTCGAACGTGCACCCCGCGGCCATCGCCCATGAGCGCGACGACCGCGTCAAGCGCCTGGCCGGAAAGATCGACCGCGTGCTGGTCGATGCCCCCTGCTCGGGCCTGGGCACGCTGCGCCGCAATCCCGACCTCAAGTGGCGCCAGTCGGCCAAGGCCATTGAGGAGCTCACGCAAAAGCAGGCGGCCATCCTGGCCAGTGCTGCGCGGCTGGTCAAGCCGGGCGGGCGCCTGGTCTATGCCACCTGTTCGGTCCTGCCCCAGGAAAACGAAGCCATCGCCGACGCCTTTGCAGCGGAGCACTCTGACTTCGTGGCCATGGATGCCGGAGAACTTCTGGCCCAGCTCAAGGTGGAGCGGGGCGATGTGCTGTGCAGCGGCGGCGAGACCGGCACGCAGTACCTGCGCCTGTGGCCCCAGCGCCATGAGACGGACGGGTTTTTCGCCGCCGTTTGGACCCGGAAGCCGTAACTTGCAGACGCAATAAGCTGTAAATCGCGGGAGATTGCCGAACGTCTTCACGGGGGGCTCGCCTAAAATTGAGGCATCGGTGCCACTGGGCGCCGGCTTTGGCAAAGGCTTGGGTCATGTCTGTGGATTTCGCGTCGGTTTGGAATATTGCCCTGGACTGGATGGCCCATGGCCTGTGGCAGCTGTCGTGGTGGCAGCTGCTGCTGTATGCCCTGGTCACCACCCACGTCACGATTGCGGGCGTCACCATCTTCCTGCACCGCTGTCAGGCCCATCGTTCGCTGGACCTGGGGCCGGTGCCCTCGCATTTCTTCCGGTTCTGGTTGTGGTTGGGCACGGGCATGGTCACCAAGGAGTGGGTAGCCATCCACCGCAAGCACCACGCCAAGTGCGAAACCGAGGACGATCCCCACAGCCCGCAAACGCGCGGGCTGGATACCGTGATGCGCCAGGGCGCGGAGCTGTACCGCGAAGAGGCCAAGAACGCCGAGACGCTCAGGAAGTTCGGCCACGGCACGCCCGACGACTGGATCGAGCGTCATCTCTACAGCCGGCATTCGATCTGGGGTCCTTCTCTGATGCTGGTCATCAACGTGCTGCTGTTCGGCGCCATCGGACTGACCATCTGGGCCGTGCAGATGGCCTGGATTCCGTTCTGGGCTGCCGGCGTGGTCAACGGCCTGGGCCATTTCTGGGGCTACCGCAACTTCGAGGCCCAGGATGCCAGCACCAACCTCGTGCCCTGGGGCCTGATCATCGGCGGTGAGGAACTGCACAACAACCACCACACCTATCCGACCTCGGCCAAGTTCTCGGTCAAGCGCTATGAGTTCGATGTGGGCTGGGCCTACATCCGGGCGATGCAGGCGGTCGGCTGGGCCAAGGTCAAGAAAACGCCGCCCAGGCTGGTCATGGGCGCCATCAAGCCTGTGGCCGACGAAAAGACGCTGGAGGCCGTGATCGCCAACCGCTACGAGGTCATGGCCCGCTATGCGCGCGGCGTGCGTGCCGCCGTGCAGTTCGAACTCGATGCGCTCAAGCAGCGCAAGGCGCAGCAGGCCGACCTGTCCTTGCTCAGGACGGCGCGCCGCTGGCTGCACCGCGATGCCGACAAGGTGCCCGCCCAGGCGCAGGACCAGCTGGCCCAGGCGCGCGCCGCCCATCCCGTGCTGGACCAGATGCTGGTCATGCGCGAGGAGCTGCGCCAGCTGTGGCTCAACACCTCGCTGTCGCGCGAGCAGCTGACGGCCCATCTGCAGGCCTGGTGCCATCGCGCCGAGGCCAGCGGCATTGCCGCGCTCAAGGAGTTCTCGGTCAAGCTGCGCGCTGCCCACGCCTGAAGCTGCGAAGCCAGCCGGCAAGCGTCCATTCCCGGGGCCGCATCTTCTCTTCGGAGGCGATGCGGCTTTTTGCTGCGGGGTTCGGCTGCAGTTCCAGACCTGCCGTGGCCTGGGACACGGAGCGGACTCTTATCCGCAGGTCCGCGCCTGCGCGCCAGCCCTGGCCCGGCTGCAGCCTGAGGGTCAGCCCCGGCGCTGCATCGGCCCAGGCCTGCTGCGGGACGCTGATTTCCAGGCTGCCCTGGCGGCAGAACAGCTCGCAGCCCTCCTGCATGGACAGATACAGGTCGTTTCCGGGGGCGAGATGGCGCAGTTCGAAAGAGCGGGTGTGGGCGTTGTGCATGGGTCGTTGTCCTGTAGTTCCAGGCCCCAAGCGTAGGCATTCGGCCCTCTTTGGCACAGGCACAGGCTGTGGTTTGTTGCGCCGCAGCAGTGCAGGCAGTCCATGTTCTGTTCTGCTACATGGCTTGATGATCTGTATCTGTTGCGTAACAGGGCCTTGAGGCAAGATCTCAGTCAAGCACTTCCATCCCCAGCCGTTTTCCATCCTGCCCATGACCGCCGCAAGCGCCGCCCCCACCCTGTACCGCCGCCTGGCGGCCGACTACAGCCTGGCCATGGAGATGGGCACGCTCAAGGCGGGCGAGCGCATGCCTTCCGTGCGCGAGCTGATGCGCCGCCACGAGGTCAGCCTGTCCACGGCGCTGCAGACGCTGCGGCATCTGGAGGATCTGGGCCAGCTCGAGGCCCGCCCGCGCGTGGGCTACTTCGTTCGCGATGCCCGGCCTGCAGGGCTGGCGCCTGCCAGCGAACCGGATCTGAGCCAGCCCGTGCAGCCGTTGCCACAACAGCACTTTGCGGGCATCAATGAGCACATCTCGCTCATGCTGGAGCGCGGCCGCCAGGCCGATGTGCAGGTGGACCTGGGCGGTGCCACGCCGCCGCCGGAACTGTTCGATCGCGGCTACCTGAACCAGGCGGCTGCCCGGCTGCTGCGCGAGCAGCCCGATCTGCTGGTGCTGGGGCGTTCCATGATGGGCAGCCACCCTGATTTCCAGCGGGCCATGGCGCGGCGCGCGCTGGCGGCGGGCATCCATGTCGCACCGGCCGATGTGCTGGCGACCACGGGCAATTCCGAGGCCGTGAGCCTGGCGCTGGCCGCTGTGGCCTCGCCCGGCGATGTGGTGGCCGTGGAGTCGCCGACCTACTACGGCCTGCTGCAGGTGGTGGAGTCGCTGCAGATGCAGGCGCTGGAGATTCCCTGCAGCCCGCGCACCGGCCTGTCCATCGAGGCGTTGGAGCTGGCCCTGCAGACCCAGCCCCGGCTGAAGGCCGTGGTGGTCGTGCCCGAGCTGCAGATGCCGCTGGGCACGCGCATTCCCGATGAACACAAGGCCAGACTGGTCGAGCTGTGCGCCGCCCACGGCGTGGCGCTGATCGAGGACGACTCCTACGGCCTGTTCGTGGAAAGCAGCCAGCCCGTGCGCCCCATCAAGGCCTGGGACCGCCTGCCGGGACATGTGATCTATTGCGAGGCCTTCAACAAGAGCATGGCGCCAGGCCTGCGCCAGGGCTGGATGAACGCCGGCCAGTGGCATGGCCGTGTGCAGATGCTCAAGTTCGCGCGCAGCCGGGGGACCCAGACCCTGGCCCAGTTGCTGGCGGCCGCCTGCGTGGGCTCGCCCGCGCATCTGCGCAATCTGCAGCGCCTGAAGCAGCAGCTGCGGCGCCAGCGCGAGGGCATGGCGCAGCTGGTGGCGCGCTTTTTCCCGTTGGGAACGCGGCTAAGCCTGCCGCCCGGCGGGCTCAGCCTGTGGCTGGAGCTTCCGGCTGGCGTGTCCACGTCCGCGCTGTTCACGCAGGCGCTGGCGCGCGGCATACGCACGGCGCCGGGCAGCATGTTCTCCAACTCGGGCCGCTACGAGCACTGCATGCGCCTGGGCTGCACCCTGCCCGTGGATGGCGTGGTCGAGCAGGCCTGTCGCGATCTCGGCGCCATGGCCTGCGCGCAGCTGGGCCAGCCCGCGCGCCACGGGTGAGGGACGCAAAAAAACCGCCGGGCTTGCGCCGGGCGGTTTCTTTGTCGGTACCAGGGACAGGCTGAATTACTTCAGCTTGATTTCCTTGTACGTGACGTGCTTGCGAGCCTTGGGATCAAACTTCATGATCGCCATCTTCTCGGGCATTGTCTTCTTGTTCTTGGTCGTGGTGTAGAAGTGGCCGGTTCCTGCAGTGGATTCCAGCTTGATCTTTTCGCGTCCGCCTTTAGCAGCCATGGTGTTTCTCCTTGAGGGATTTAGGCTTGGCCACGGGCACGCAGGTCTGCGAGCACGGAGTCGATACCGTTCTTGTCGATCAGGCGCAGAGCAGCGCTGGAAACGCGCAGGCGCACCCAACGGTTTTCGCTCTCAACCCAGAAACGGCGGTATTGCAGGTTGGGCAGGAAACGACGCTTGGTCTTGTTGTTGGCGTGGGAAACGTTGTTTCCCACCATGGGCTTCTTGCCCGTTACTTCACATACGCGTGCCATGAGGACACTCCGATAGTTGTACAGCCGCCGACGCTGATGCCCTGCATTTGCTGCAGGGCCTGCCGGCAACCTCACCTCGCCATAAAGGGTGGCGGTAACCCCATCGCTGAAAGTGTCCTGGCCATGCAAGCAAGGCGCGCTTCAAATTCAGCAAAGCCACGGATTATAGCGTCTTCATGAGAAAAGCCCCTGGGCCAGCCAATCACGGCGGCAGCCAGGGGCTTTTGCCGCCCTGCACGAGGGCAGGGCGGGCGGGATGGCATCCCGCTTATTCCTGCTCGAGGAAGCGCTGGGCGTCCAGCGCGGCCATGCAGCCCGTGCCGGCGCTGGTGATGGCCTGGCGGTAGACATGGTCCTGCACGTCGCCGGCCGCGAACACGCCGGGCACGCTGGTCTGGGTGGCGAAGCCCTTGAGGCCGCCCTGGGTGATGATGTAGCCGGTCTCGTCCATCTCCAGGTGGCCCTTGAAGATCTCGGTGTTGGGCGCGTGGCCGATGGCGATGAAGCAGCCCTGCAGCTGGATGTCCTCGGCATGGCCATCCTGGGTGCTCTTGATGCGGATGCCGGTCACGCCGGACTGGTCGCCCAGCACCTCGTCGAGCACGAAGTGGGTCTTGAGTTCGATCTTGCCGGCACGGACCTTGTCCATGAGCTTGTCCACGAGGATGGGCTCGGCCTTGAACTTGTCGCGGCGGTGCACCAGGGTGACCTTGCTGGCGATGTTGGACAGGTACAGGGCTTCCTCGACGGCGGTGTTGCCGCCGCCGACCACGCACACGGGCTGCTCGCGGTAGAAGAAACCGTCGCAGGTGGCGCAGCCCGAGACGCCGCGGCCCATGAAGGCCTCTTCGGAGGGCAGGCCCAGGTACTTGGCCGAGGCGCCCGTGGCGATGATCAGGCTGTCGCAGGTATAGGTGCCGGAGTCGCCGGTCAGCGTGAAGGGGCGCTTGGAGAAATCGACGCTGTGGATGTGGTCGAACACCACCTGGGTCTTGAAGCGCTCTGCGTGCTCCAGGAAGCGCTGCATCAGTTCGGGGCCCTGTACGCCGTTCACGTCCGCAGGCCAGTTGTCCACTTCCGTCGTCGTCATCAGCTGGCCACCCTGGGCCATGCCGGTCACCAGCAGCGGGTTGAGGTTGGCGCGCGCGGCGTAGATGGCGGCCGTGTAGCCGGCAGGGCCGGAGCCGAGGATCAGGACTTTGGCGTGTTGCGTAGAAGACATGGATGCAGTTCTTGAAAAAGGCGCACGCCGGCAGTCGGCGTGCAGAAAAAAGATACATCGGGCACAGCCATGGAGTATCGCTCCGCAGCCGGGTTCCCGTTGCCATGCGGATCAATGGCCCGGATTGTCAAAAATGATCGACATGGCGCCGTCATGCAGAGGCGTCATGTTCTGTTGCAAGTGCTTGCATTACGCTAGCAGGCCGTCCTGGCTGTTTTTGCGGCCAGCCCGAGGGGGCTGGGGTAAGCTCCCGCCTGCGTATGACCTACTCATTGAACGCTCTGAACGCTTCCACATCCGCCAAGGGCAAATCCAAGTCTGCGGCGCGCCCCGGCATGGTGGCGCGCTTCGGCCATGAAATGCTGCTGTTGGCGGGGCTGCTGGCCCTGGTGTTCTGGCTTGCCTCCATGCTCAGCTACTCGCCCCAGGATCCAGCGTGGTCCACCTCCGGGGCGGGACACGCGCGCCTGGTCGCCAACTGGATGGGCCGCGTCGGAGCCTGGCTGGCCGACGCCTGCTATTTCGGCTTCGGCATGTCGGTCTGGTGGCTGGTGCTGGCCTCGGTGCAGACCTGGATGTCTTCCTTCGCCCGCTGGCTGCGGGGCGGCGTGCCCCGCGATGGCGTGCAACTGCCGCCGCTGTGGCGCCGGCGCCTGCGTTTCTGGGGTGGCCTGCTGCTGCTGCTGGGCGCAAGCTGCGCGCTGGAATGGACGCGGCTGTACCGCTTCGAGAGCGTGCTGCCAGGCCCTGCCGGCGGCGTCTTTGGCTACATGCTGGGCTACCACAGCCTGCAATGGCTGGGCTTCATGGGTTCGGGCCTGATCGGCATCTGCGTGGCCGTGATCGGCTTGGCCATGGTGTTCCGCTTTTCCTGGGGGCATCTGGCCGAATCCATGGGCGCACGCCTGGATGGATGGGTGCATTTCCTCTTCGCGCGCCGCGAGAAGGCCCGGGACGAGGCCGCAGGCCGCCGTGCCGCGCGCGAGCGCGAAGAGGTGTTGCAGGAAGAGCGCACGGAAAGCGCCGTGCAGCACCCGCAGCCCGTGCAGATCATCGAGCCTGTGTTGCAGGAGGCGGCGGCCCCCAGCGTGCGCGTGGTCAAGGAGCGCCAGAAGCCGCTGTTCTCCGAATTGCCCGACAGCAAGCTGCCCCAGGTGGACCTGCTCGATGCGGCGCAGCAGCGCCAGGAAAGCGTCTCGCCCGAGACGCTGGAGATGACCAGCCGGCTGATCGAAAAGCGCCTCAAGGACTTTGGCGTGGAAGTGCATGTGGTGGCCGCCATGCCCGGCCCCGTGATCACGCGCTACGAGATCGAACCGGCCACGGGTGTCAAGGGCTCGCAGATCGTGAACCTGGCCAAGGATCTGGCGCGCTCGCTGTCCCTGGTGTCCATCCGCGTGATCGAGACGATCCCCGGCAAGAACTTCATGGCGCTGGAGCTGCCCAATGCCAAGCGCCAGTCCATCCGCCTGTCCGAGGTGCTGGGCTCGCAGGTCTACCACGATGCCAAGAGCATGCTGACCATGGGCCTGGGCAAGGACATCGTGGGCAACCCGGTGGTGGCCGATCTGGCCAAGATGCCGCACGTGCTGGTCGCCGGCACCACGGGTTCGGGCAAGTCGGTGGGGATCAACGCCATGATCCTGTCGCTGCTGTACAAGGCCGAGGCCCGCGATGTGCGCCTGCTGATGATCGACCCCAAGATGCTGGAAATGTCGGTCTACGAAGGCATTCCTCACCTGCTGTGCCCCGTGGTCACCGACATGAAGCAGGCCGCCAATGGCCTGAACTGGTGCGTGGCCGAGATGGAGCGCCGCTACAAGCTCATGAGCAAGCTGGGCGTGCGCAATCTGGCGGGCTACAACACCAAGATCGACGAGGCCAAGGCGCGTGAGGAATCGATTCCCAACCCCTTCAGCCTCACGCCCGAGGAGCCCGAGCCGCTGCAGCGCCTGCCGCACATCGTCATCGTCATCGACGAGCTGGCCGACCTGATGATGGTGGTCGGCAAGAAGATCGAGGAGCTGATCGCGCGCCTGGCCCAGAAGGCCCGCGCGGCCGGCATCCACCTGATCCTGGCCACCCAGCGCCCCAGCGTGGACGTGATCACCGGCCTGATCAAGGCCAACATTCCCACGCGCATCGCCTTCCAGGTCAGCAGCAAGATCGACAGCCGCACCGTGCTCGACCAGATGGGTGCCGAGTCCCTGCTGGGCATGGGCGACATGCTCTACATGGCCAGCGGCACGGGCCTGCCCGTGCGCGTGCACGGCGCCTTTGTGTCCGACGAGGAAGTGCACCGCGTCGTGGGCTACCTCAAGGAGCAGGGCGAGGCCGACTATATCGAGGGTGTGCTCGAAGGCGGCACGGCCGAGGGCGACAGCGAGTTCGGCGCGGAGTCCGGCGACGGCGGCAACGGCGAGAAGGACCCCATGTACGACCAGGCCGTGGAAGTGGTGCTCAAGGACCGCAAGGCCAGCATCTCGTATGTGCAGCGCAAGCTCAGGATTGGTTACAACCGCTCGGCCCGCCTGCTGGAAGATATGGAAAAGGCGGGCCTGGTCAGCGGTCTCACGGCCAGCGGGCAGCGCGAAGTGCTGGTGCCGGCGCGCGCCGGGGAATGAGCCCGCATTTCGCAATCATGGAGAAAGAATGAAACGTCTGTTGACTGCAGTTGTGATCGCGGCAAGCGCGACGGCCTCGTGGGCCGATGGCCTCAAGAGCCTGGAAGCCTTCATGAAGAATTCCCAGGCCGGCCGCGCCGAATTCACCCAGGCCGTCACGGCCCCGTCCAAGGATGGCCAGCCGCCGCGCACCAAGAACTCCAGCGGCCAATTCGAATTCCAGCGTCCCGGCAAGTTCAGGTTCGTCTACACCAAGCCGTTCGAGCAGACCATCGTGGCCGACGGCAAGACGCTGTGGCTCTATGACGCCGACCTCAACCAGGTCACGCAGCGCGCGCAGGCCCAGGCCCTGGGCAGCACGCCTGCCGCCATCCTGGCGTCGGCCAGCGATCTCAAGGCGTTGAGCGCCGACTTCGATCTGCAGTCCGCGCCCGAGCAGGATGGCCTGCAATGGGTCCAGGCCAGCCCCAAGGACAGGAACGGCCAGCTCAAGAGCGTGCGCGTGGGCTTTGCAGCCGATGGGCAGCTTTCGGCGCTGGACATCCTCGACAGCTTTGGCCAGCGTTCGCTGATCCGCTTCAGCAAGCTGCAGACCCAGGCATCCCTGCCGGCCTCGACCTTCGAGTTCAAGGTGCCTGCGGGCGCCGACGTGCTCAAGCAGTAAGCCACCGCTGCACAGGGCGGCCCTTCAAGAACCTCACACGCTGCGGTGCGCAGTTTGTGAGGTTTTGTAATGGTTTTGCCTAATATCGCCGGGACAATAGCGGCCTGCGGCCAGCGACTGTTTCGACGTCCCTTCGAGGACATGCTGGCCGGCTCTCGCATGTCTTTATGAACCTCAGTCGCAAGTTGCCGCTCGCCATTGCCATGGCGCTGCTATTCACCCTGGCCGCCGGATTCTTCGGCCTCTGGTCGGCCCATCAATCCCTTGGCGTCTTTCACGGCGACGTACAGCGCCACATGGCCGCAGAGCGCCTTGCCGCAGAAGTGGAAGGCCACTTCAAGACCCAGGTCCAGGAATGGAAGAACGTGCTGCTGCGCGGCTCGGACAACGCGCTGCGCGAGCGGCACTGGAAGGGCTTTCTGTCCGATGAGCGCGCCGTGCAGGACAAGACCACCGCCTTGCTGGCCCTGGTGGAAGACGCCGCCCTGCGCGAGATGGCCCAGCGCTTTGTGGCACAGCACCGCAAGATGGCCGAGGGCTATCGCGTGGGCCTGGACAAGTTCGAGGCCACGGGCTTCGACCCCTCCGTGGGCGACATGGCCGTGCGCGGCGTGGACCGCGAGCCGGCCGAGCTGCTGTCCCAACTCAAGGCAGGCATCGCTGCCCAGAGCAAGTCCGTGGCCGACGATGCGTACAGCAGCGGCAGGCGCGCCACGGAATTGAGCCTGGCGCTGATGCTGGTGGCGGCCGTGGCCGGCGTGGCCATTGGCTGGCTCATCACCCGCGCCGTGGTGGCACCGCTGCGCAGCGCGGTCCGGCTGGCCGAGAACGTGGCCCGTGGCCATCTGACCAATGCCATAGCGAGCGGCGGCCGCGACGAGCTGGGCCAGCTGCTGCGGGCGCTGGGCGCCATGCAGGAACAGCTGCGCAGCATCGTCGTGGAAGTGCGCGGCAATGCGGAGCAGGTGGCATCCGCCAGCTCGCAGATCGCAGCGGGCAACAGCGACCTGGCCCAGCGCACCGAGCAGCAGGCGTCGGCCCTGCAGATGACGGCATCCTCCATGGACCAGCTCGACTCCACCGTGCGTGGCAATGCCGATCACGCAGAGAAGGCCAACCTGCTGGCTTCCTCCGCCAGCGACATTGCCACGCGCGGCGGCGATGCCATCTCGGCCGTCGTGGGCACCATGCGCAGCATCCAGGATGCGTCCGAACGCGTGGTCAGCATCATCGAGGTGATCGACGGCATTGCCTTCCAGACCAACATTCTTGCGCTCAACGCGGCCGTGGAGGCCGCACGGGCCGGCGAGCAGGGCCGGGGCTTTGCGGTGGTGGCCGCCGAGGTGCGCACGCTGGCCCAGCGCAGCTCGGGTGCGGCGCGGGAGATCCGCGACCTGATCCAGGCCAACGCCCAGCGCGTGGCCCTGGGCGCCCAGGAGGTGGACAGTGCGGGCGCGACCATGGCCTCGGTGCAGGAGGCGATTGCCAAGGTCTCGCGCATGATCGGCGCCATCAGCCATTCCAGCGGCGAACAGAGCGCGGGCGTGAGCCATGTCAACAGCGCCATCGTCCGCATCGAGGAAGGCACCCAGCAGAACGCCGCGCTGGTGGAGCAGACCAGTTCGGCCGCCGAGAGCCTGCGCAAGCAGGCCCATCAGCTGGTCGAACTCATGTCAAGGTTCAGGACGGCTTGAACGCGGCGGCGGGCGCAGGGCGCAGCCGGTCGTGGAGGGCGGCCAGCACCAGGGTCGCGGCCACGGGCAGGGCCCAGCCCATGCCGTTGCCCGGCAGGCTGTTCAGGAACGCGGGCAGCCAGTCCTGCCAGCCGGCAGCCCTGGCTGCATCGATGAGACCAAACAACAGGGCCACGGCCAGCACCGGTGCGAACACCCGCTGCGCATTGCGCCACAGGCCAGACAGCAGGCTCAGCACCACCAGGGCGATGGCCAGCGGGTAGATGCCCACGAGCACGGGTCCGGATACGGCGATCAATTGGGCCAGGCCCTGGTTGGACACCAGAATGCAGGCCAGGCCGATGGCCACCACCACTGCACGGTAGGGCAGGCGCAGCATTTGGCTGAAGTAGGCGCCGCAGGCACTGACCAGGCCCACGGCCGTGGTCAGGCAGGCCAGGGAGATCACCACGGCCAGCAGCAGGCTGCCGATGGGGCCGAAGGTGTGATCCACATAGCGCGTGAGGATGAGCACGCCGGTCTGTGCCTGCGGGGCGATGGACTGGCTGGTGGCGCCCAGATGGATCAGCGACAGATACACCATGCCCAGTCCGACGGCGGCGATCACGCCCGCGACGATGGCGTAGCGCGTCTGCAGGCCGGTATCGGAGATGCCGCGGTCACGGATGGCGTTGACGATGACGATGCCGAAGGCCAGCGCCCCCAGCGCGTCCATGGTCTGGTAGCCCTCCAGGAAACCTTCAGTCAGCGGCGACACCAGGTAGTCGCCACTGGCCCTGGTGGCCTCCCCGGCCGGCAGCAGCACGGCGGCGGCGCCCAGCACCACCAGCGCCAGGATCAACACGGGCGTGATCAGCTTGCCGATGTTGTCGATCAGCTTGCCCGGGAACAGGGACAGGCCCATGACCAGGGCGAAGTACACGGCAGAGTAGATGAACAGGGCTGTGCTGCTGTGGCCCATGAAGGGCGCAAAGCCCATCTCGAACGACACCGTCGCCGTGCGCGGCGTGGCGAACAGCGGCCCCAGGATGAGATAGATCAGCAGGCCCAGCACCATTCCGGCCTTGCGGCCCACGGGCGAGGTCAGTGCGTCCATGCCGCCGCCCACGCGCGCCAGTGCGACCACCGTGAGCAGGGGCAGGCCCACGCCCGTCAGCAGGAAGCCCGTGGCCGCAGCGGCCGCGTGCTCGCCGGCGCCCTGGCCGACCATGGGCGGAAAGATGATGTTGCCCGCGCCGAGGAACAGCGCAAAGGTCATGAAGCCTAGGGCGATCAGGTCCCTGGTCTTGAGTGTTTGCATGGATGCAGAAATGAAAAGGCACCGCATTGCCGCATGGCAGGCGGTTCCGTAAACGGAGGGAGGCGCGGGTTGGAAGGCTGCGATGACGCAGGCCCGAAGGTCGCGCGTGGATCGCGCGGCCGGCTCCGCAAAGGGCAGCATTTTAGGGCTGCGGCCCGAAGCAGGTGTGAAATGTCAGTGATTGCTCTTGATGGGGTGCATGCAAACAATCCATGTCGTTTCAGTGACATGCCTGGAGGCGATGGCCATATTCCCGTCTGAAGATCAGGAGTTTCAGTCCACGGCCGACATCAGGCATCAAGGCCTGGCGCACCTGCGCCAGCCATGGCGTGGACAATGGCGCCATGGTTCTGCAACTGCATCTGTTCCCCTTGGCGAAGAATCCGCAACACGGGCTACCGCACCTCGCGTGCGGGGAGCGGCCTTCGAGAGAGCTGCCCCATGGCTGATCTGTTCACCCAGGAGCCCTCCGCACCACTGGCCGAAGCCCTGCGGCCCAAGACCCTGGACGAGGTCGTGGGCCAGTCCCACCTGCTGGGCGAAGGCAAGCCGCTGCGCCTGGCCTTCCAGTCGGGCAAGCCGCATTCCATGATCTTCTGGGGGCCACCCGGCGTGGGCAAGACCACGCTGGCCCGGCTCACGGCCACTGCCTTCAAGTGCGAGTTCATTGCGCTGTCGGCGGTGTTCTCCGGGGTCAAGGACATCCGCGCGGCCATGGAGCAGGCCCAGCAGAACCTGGCCATGGGCAGGCACACCATCCTCTTCGTGGACGAGATCCACCGCTTCAACAAATCCCAGCAGGATGCGCTGCTGCCCTATGCGGAAAGCGGCCTGGTGACCTTCATCGGCGCCACCACGGAAAACCCGTCCTTCGAGGTGAACTCGGCCCTGCTGTCGCGCGCACAGGTCTATGTGCTGCAGTCCCTGACCGACGAAGAGCTCAGGCAGCTGCTGCAGCGCGCGCAGGAAAAGGCCCTTGGTGGCCTGCAGTTCGACGACTTGGCGCGGGACACCATCATCGGCTATGCCGATGGCGACGCCCGGCGGTTCCTGAACCTGCTGGAGCAATGCCAGACGGCGGCGGGCGCTGCAGGCGTCACCCGGATCGATGCCGAATTCGTGCAGAACGCGCTGACCTTGAACGCCAGGCGTTTCGACAAGGGGGGCGACAACTTCTACGACCAGATCTCGGCCCTGCACAAGTCCGTGCGCGGCTCCCATCCCGATGCGGCGCTCTACTGGCTCACCCGCATGCTCGACGGCGGCGCCGATGCGCGCTACCTGTCGCGGCGCATCGTGCGCATGGCCTGGGAAGACATAGGCCTGGCCGATCCGCGCGCCATGCAGATCGCCAACGATGCGGCCCTGACCTACGAGCGCCTGGGCAGCCCCGAAGGCGAGCTGGCCCTGGGCCAGGCCGTCATCTACCTGGCCATGGCCCCCAAGAGCAACGCCGGCTACAACGCCTACAACAAGGCCCGGGCCTTCGTGAAGCAGGACAGGAGCCGCGAGGTGCCCGTGCACCTGCGCAACGCGCCCACCAAGCTCATGAAGGAGCTGGGCTACGGCCATGAATACCGCTACGCGCACGACGAGCCCAACGCCTACGCGGCCGGCGAGACCTATCTGCCCGAGGGCATTGCGGAGCCGGGCTGGTACCAGCCCGTGCCACGGGGCCTGGAGATCAAGATCGGCGAGAAGCTGGCCGTGCTGCGCAAGTGGGATGAAGAGGCTGGCGGCGGCGCATAGCCGAATCCCGTGAGAGCAGGCCGGGGCTGGAGCCAGGGCTAGGCGCCCGGGCCGGGCTCCACCGTCACATCCCGCGCGTGCAAGGGAGCGTGGCAGTGCGAGCAGACGATCAGGGGATCGAACGTGTGGCCGCACACCGAATGCCGGTGCAGCAGGGGCCGGCCTTCCTCGCCGGACATGTGCACATCGCCCCAGTGCACGATGGCCATGACCACGGGATGCAGGTCCAGTCCCTTGGACGTGAGGCGGTACTCGTGCCGCACCGGCGCCTCCTGGTAGGCCACCTTCTTGAGCACGCCGGCCTCGACCAGCCTGGCCAGCCTGTCCGACAGCATAGGGCGTGAAATGCCCAGGCGCCCCAGGAATTCATCGAAGCGGCGCACTCCCAGAAAGCAGTCGCGCAGCACCAGCAGCGTCCAGCGGTCACCGATGACCGAGACCGTGCGTGCGATGGAGCAGCGCTCCTCTTCCAATTCGTTCCATTTCATTGGGCAGTTCCCCGCTTGACGGGTTCAGATTTTAAACCTACTGTGCATAAAGTTCAAAAAATGAACTGACTTCTTCATCCACGGAGATTCCATGACCGACAAGAAAGCCATCCTCGTCATCGGTGCCGGTGACGCCACGGGCGGGGCGATTGCCCGGCGCTTTGCGCGCGAAGGCTATACCGCCTGCGTCACCCGCCGCGATGCCGACAAACTCCAGCCGCTGGTCGAGCAGATCCGCGCCGCAGGGGGTGAAGCCCATGGCTTTGGCAGCGACGCGCGCAAGGAAGAGGAAATGGTGGCCCTGGTGCAGAAGATCGAGGCCGAGATCGCACCCATCGAGGTCGCCGTCTTCAACATCGGCGCCAATGTGCGCTTCGGCATCACCGAAACCACGGCGCGCGTCTACTTCAAGGTCTGGGAGATGGCCTGCTTCGCCGGCTTTCTGATGGGGCGGGAGGCGGCCAGGGTGATGCTGCCGCGCGGCCGGGGCACCATCATCTTCACGGGTGCCACGGCCAGCTTGCGCGGGCGCGAGGGCTTTGCCGCGTTTGCCGGTGCCAAGCACGGCCTGCGCGCCCTGGCGCAGAGCATGGCGCGCGAACTCTGGCCCAAGGGCATCCATGTGGCCCATCCCGTGATCGACGGCGCCATAGACACCGAATTCATCCGCAGCAATTTCCCCGAGCGCTATGCCCTCAAGGAGCAGGGCGGCATCCTCAATCCCGAGCACATTGCCGACCTCTACTGGCAACTGCACCAGCAGCCGCGCGACGCCTGGACGCACGAGACCGAGATCCGTCCCTGGATGGAGCCGTGGTGAGCCGCCTTGCCTTATCGCATCGTCACTTCCTCCCACTCCCGCAGGCCACGCCATGAACACCAAGGTGCAATTTCTCTTCGACTTCGGCAGCCCCAACGCCTATCTCTGCCACCAGGTCATTCCCCGGATCGAGGCGCGCAGCGGCATCCGCTTCGAATATGTGCCTGTCCTGCTGGGAGGCCTGTTCAAGCTGGCCAACAACCGCTCCCCGGCCGAGGCCAATGCCGACATTCCCAACAAGCGCGCCTATGAGGCGCTGGAGCTGCAGCGCTTCGTGCACAGGCACAGCCTCACGCGCTTCCGGATGAATCCGCACTTTCCCGTGAACACCCTGCAGATCATGCGTGGGGCCGTGGCCGCCCAGGACATGGGCTGCTTCGAGCGCTATGTCGATGCGGTGTTCTCCAGCATGTGGGAGAAGGGCTGCAAGATGGACGATGCGCAGGTCATCGGTGTCGAGCTTTCCGATGCAGGCCTGGATGCCCAGGCCTTGGTCGCCGCGAGCCAGACGCCCGAAGTCAAGGCCAGGCTCATGGCCAATACGCAGCAGGCCTTCGAGCGCGGCGCCTTCGGCTCGCCGACCTTCTTTGTCGGCACCGAGATGTATTTCGGCAAGGACCGCCTGCGCGATGTGGAGGAGGAGGCGCTGCGGGCCTGAAGCCAGCCTCAGGCCGACCGTCCGTCGTAGCGCGTGATGCGCAAGGCTTCGGCATCCACGCCTTCCAGGCAGCGCACGTTGACGGCCGCCATGTGCCGGCCCTTGGGATCGGTGGCTTCGCCGAAAGGGTGGATGCCGCAGGTCGGGCAGAAGCGGTGCTGGATCAGATGCCGGTGGAAGGTGTAGGAGCGCATCTGCTCCTCGGGCGTGCTCAGCTGCAGCTGTTCGCGGGGCACGAACCACATGAGGGCGCCCTTGCGCGCGCAGATGGAGCAGTTGCAGGCCATGACCTGGGTGAGTTCGCCTTCCACATCGAAAGCGATGCCGCCGCAGTGGCAGCTGCCGTGGTATTTCATCGGGGTTCTCCGTGGCCCCCGCTTGCTGGCGGCACTGCCGTTGATGGTAGGAGTTCATGCTGGCTGCGGCAAATTGCTGCAGTGCTACATAAGAGCGCGTGGCTTGTAAAGCCTCGGGAAACCCCGCTGCAACAAGGCGTTGCAGGCCACCGGGGGGTGCCTAGAATCGCCCATCCCCTGCGGCTTCCTGATCACAAGCCGGGATGCGGCAGGAGAGCTTCCACCACCATGGCATTGCTGGCTCCGTTCGTTTGGATGCGAGGCACGCTGAATGTCTCCATCCTGAGCAAAAGGGGAGAGCGCATATGGACATACTGCTTCAGCAGGTCATCAACGGATTGGTCCTGGGCAGCATGTATGCCCTGATCGCCCTGGGCTACACCATGGTGTACGGCATCATCCAGCTCATCAACTTCGCGCATGGCGAGGTGCTCATGGTCGGGGCGCTGACCAGCTGGAGCTGCATAGGCCTGATGCAGGAGGCCATGCCGGGCGCACCGGGCTGGCTGATCCTGCTGCTGGCGACGGTGATCGCCTGCGTGGTGGCCGCCGCACTGAATTTCGTGATCGAGAAAGTGGCCTACCGGCGCCTGCGCAGCAGCCCGCGCCTGGCGCCCCTGATCACGGCCATCGGCGTCTCGCTGCTGCTGCAGACGCTGGCCATGATCATCTGGAAGCCCAACTACAAGGCCTATCCCACGCTGCTGCCGAGCACGCCCTTCGAGATCGGCACGGCGGTGATCACGCCCACCCAGATCCTGGTGCTGGTGGTCACGGCGATTGCGCTGGCTGCGCTGACCTACCTGGTCAACTACACCAAGCTCGGGCGCGCCATGCGGGCCACGGCCGAGAATCCGCGCGTGGCGGCCTTGATGGGTGTCAAGCCTGACATGGTGATCTCTGCCACCTTCATCATCGGCGCCGTGCTGGCGGCCATCGCGGGCATCATGTACGCATCCAACTACGGCACGGCCCACCACACCATGGGCTTTCTGCCGGGGCTCAAGGCCTTCACGGCGGCCGTGTTCGGCGGCATCGGCAACCTGGCGGGCGCCGTGGTCGGCGCCATGCTGCTGGGGCTGATCGAGTCCATTGGCTCGGGCTACATCGGTGATCTCACGGGCGGCGTGCTGGGCAGCCACTACACCGACATCTTCGCCTTCATCGTGCTCATCATCATCCTGACGCTGCGCCCCTCGGGCCTGCTGGGTGAGCGAGTGGCCGACCGCGCCTGAGGAGAGACGCATGAACAGCAAGAAGACCGTGCAATGGATTCTGGGCGGACTGGCGCTGCTGGTGCTGCCGCTGGTGCTGCAGTATTTCGGCAATGCCTGGGTGCGCATCGCCGACCTGGCGCTGCTCTATGTGCTGCTGGCATTGGGCCTGAACGTGGTGGTGGGCTACGCGGGCCTGCTGGACCTGGGCTATGTGGCGTTCTACGCCGTGGGCGCCTACATGTTCGCGCTGATGGCCTCGCCGCATCTGGCGGAGACCTTCGAGGGCTTTGCCGCCATGTTCCCGGACGGGCTGCATACCTCCATCTGGCTGGTGATACCGCTGGCGGCGCTGCTGGCGGCCATCACGGGGATTTTGCTGGGCATTCCGGTGCTCAAGCTGCGCGGGGACTACTTGGCCATCGTCACGCTGGGCTTCGGCGAGATCATCCGCATCTTCATGAACAACCTGGACCAGCCGGTCAACATCACCAATGGCCCCAAAGGCATAGGCCAGATCGACTCGGTCAAGATCCTGGGACTGGACCTGGCCAAGCGCCAGGAGATCTTCGGCTACGACATCAGCTCGGTCACGCTGTACTACTACCTGTTCCTCTTCCTGGTGCTGGTCAGCATCGTGATCTGCTGGCGCCTGCAGGACTCGCGCATAGGCCGCGCCTGGATGGCCATCCGCGAGGATGAGATCGCCGCCAAGGCCATGGGCATCAACACGCGCAACATGAAGCTGCTGGCTTTCGGCATGGGCGCCTCTTTTGGCGGTGTCTCGGGCGCCATGTTCGCGGCCTTCCAGGGCTTCGTCTCGCCCGAGTCGTTCAGCCTCATGGAGTCCATCATGATCGTGGCCATGGTGGTGCTCGGCGGCCTGGGCCATCTGCCCGGCGTGATCCTGGGCGCGGTGCTGCTGTCGGCGTTGCCCGAGGTGCTGCGCTATGTGGCCGGTCCCCTGCAGCAGATGACCGATGGGCGGCTCGATGCCTCCATCCTGCGCCAGCTGCTGATCGCGCTGGCCATGATCGTCATCATGCTGATGCGTCCGCGCGGCCTGTGGCCGTCGCCCGAGCATGGCAAGAACCTGCCGCACCAGTCCTGAGCATGGAGAAACCGCAGATGGCGAATACGGCAGACAACAGCTCCAGCGCTCCGGTGCTCAGGGTTTCGGGCATTTCCAAACGCTTCGGCGGGCTGCAGGCGCTGTCCGATGTGGGTATGACCATTGGCCGGGGCCAGGTCTACGGACTGATCGGACCCAATGGCGCGGGCAAGACCACCTTCTTCAACGTGATCACGGGCCTGTACACGCCCGACAGCGGCAGTTTCGAGCTGGCCGGCAAGGCCTACGAGCCCACGGCCGTGCACAAGGTGGCCAAGGCCGGCATTGCGCGCACCTTCCAGAACATCCGGCTGTTTGCCGAGATGACGGCGCTGGAGAACGTGATGGTCGGGCGCCATGTGCGCACGCACTCGGGCCTGATCGGCGCGGTGCTGCGCACGCGCGGCTTCAAGGCCGAGGAGGCCGCCATCCGCGCGCGCGCCCGTGAATTGCTGGACTACGTGGGCATCTCCAAGTACGCGGACTTCAAGGCCCGCACGCTGAGCTACGGCGACCAGCGGCGCCTGGAGATCGCGCGGGCCCTGGCCACCGACCCGCAGCTGATCGCGCTGGACGAGCCTGCCGCCGGCATGAATGCCACCGAGAAAGTGCAGCTGCGCGAGCTGATCGACCGCATCCGCCGCGACCAGCGCACCATCTTGCTGATCGAGCACGACGTGAAGCTGGTCATGGGCCTGTGCGACCGCGTCACCGTGCTCGACTATGGCAAGCCCATTGCCGAAGGCACGCCGGCCGAGGTGCAGAAGAACGACAAGGTGATCGAAGCCTATCTGGGCACGGGAGGACACTGAACCATGGGCGAGCAAGAGCAAGACAAGGGCGCGTCCCCTCCGGTGCTGCTGAAGGTCGAGGGCCTGAAGGTGGCCTATGGCGGCATTCAGGCCGTCAAGGGCGTGGACTTCGAGGTGCGCCAGGGCGAGCTGGTCTCGCTGATCGGCTCCAACGGTGCCGGCAAGACCACCACCATGAAGGCCGTCACGCGCAGCCTGCAGATGGCGGACGGCGATGTGCACTACCTGGGCCGCAGCATCCGGGGCGTGGGCGCCTGGGATCTGGTGGCCCAGGGCCTGGTCATGGTGCCCGAAGGGCGCGGCGTGTTCGCGCGCATGACCATCACCGAGAACCTGCTCATGGGCGCCTACACGCGCAACGACAAGGCCGGCATTGCCGCCGACATCGAGCGCATGTTCGGCATCTTCCCGCGGCTGAAGGAGCGCCGCGACCAGCTGGCCGGCACCATGTCGGGTGGCGAGCAGCAGATGCTAGCCATGGCGCGCGCGCTGATGAGCCAGCCCAAGGTGCTGCTGCTGGACGAGCCCTCCATGGGCCTGTCGCCCATCATGGTGGACAAGATCTTCGAGGTGGTGAGCGACGTGCACGGCCTGGGCGTGACCCTTGTGCTGGTCGAGCAAAATGCCAGCCGTGCGCTGGCGCTGGCCGATCGCGGCTATGTGATGGAGTCCGGCCTGATCACCATGACGGGGCCCGGCCAGACCCTGCTCAGCGACCCGCGCGTGCGGGCTGCCTATCTGGGCGAGTGAGCGCCACGGCTGCCGTGAGCGCGGGGATGGATGGAATGCCCCGTGCCACTGACGGGATATGGCAAAAATATGACGATTTGATGAAGATTCATCAAGCGTCGATCGATGCGAGACTTTGCGTATTTGTGCGATGGAATGGGTTATTCGAGGAAATTCGCGCAAAAAGGCAATTTTTGGAAAGAAATCGAAAATCCGCCCTGCCCAGTGCCGGACGCGATAATTTGGGTTTCCCCGCGTCGGGCTGCACATCACATGAACTGGCTCCAACACATCCCCGTCGGGCTGCAGACCGTGGTCCTGCTGGCCATGAGCAATGTCTTCATGACCTTCGCCTGGTATGGCCACCTGAAGAACCACGCCTCGTCGCCCTGGTACGTGGCAGCCCTTGTCAGCTGGGGCATCGCGCTGTTCGAGTACCTGCTGCAGGTGCCCGCCAACCGCATAGGCCACACGCAGTTCAGCGTGGCGCAGCTCAAGATCATCCAGGAGGTGATCACGCTGGCGGTGTTCGCGCCCTTTGCCGTGCTTTACCTGAACCAGCCGCTCAAATGGGACTTCCTCTGGGCCGGGCTGTGCATGGTGGGCGCGGTGTACTTTATTTTTCGCAGCGGCTGACAGGGCGGCGCGCCGGCGCGCAAAAACGCGCCTGGGACTCAAGAGTACACTTCGCCCCGTTCAAGCCGGGAAGCCATGCCAAGCATCCGCAATGTGACGCAGTGAGTCGCCTGGTTCCCCCTGTTTCCCGGTAAGGAGCATTCATGCTTTTTGGCAAGTTATTGCCGCGCGAAGGCAATTTTTTCGAGATGTTCAACCAGCATGCCGATCGCATCGTCGAAGCCGCGCATGCCTTCTCGCAGCTTGTCGCCAACTACAACGATCCTCATCTTCGCGAGAAGTACAACGAGGACGTGAACAACGCCGAGCGTGCCGCAGACCGCGTGACGCACGACGTCACCAAGGCGCTGCACAAGACCTTCATCACGCCGCTGGACCGCGAGCACATCCACTCGCTGATCAACACCATGGACGACGTGGCCGACCTGATCCAGGACTCGGCCGAGACCATGGCGCTGTACGACGTGCGCCACATGACGGAAGAGATCACGCGCCTGACGGACCTGTGCGTGCGCTGCTGCGAGCGGCTGCGCGATGCGGTCAAGCTGCTGTCGCGCATCTCCGATCCCTCGGTGGTGGACGCGGCGATGAAGACCTGCGAGGAAATCGACCGTCTCGAATCGGACGCCGACCGCGTGATGCGCTCGGCCATGAGCAAGCTGTTCCGCGAAGAGCCCGATGTGCGCGAAGTCATCAAGCTCAAGGCCATCTACGAGCTGCTGGAGACGGTGACCGACCGCTGCGAGGACGTGGCCAACCTGATCGAGGGCATCGTCCTCGAAAATTCCTGAGCCCTCGCGGAGTCGTTTCTCTATGGAATCCGTACAAGCGGCCCTGTGGGTCGTGATCCTGCTGGTGGTGCTGGCCCTGCTGTTCGACTTCATGAACGGCTTCCACGATGCTGCCAACTCGATCGCCACCGTGGTCTCCACGGGCGTGCTCAAGCCCACGCAGGCCGTGGCCTTCGCGGCCTTCTTCAACGTGGTGGCGGTCTTTGTCTTTCACCTGAGCGTGGCAGCCACCGTGGGCAAGGGGATCGTGCAGCCCGGCATCGTCGACACGCATGTGGTCTTCGGTGCCCTGGTCGGTGCCATTGCCTGGAACGTGATCACCTGGCACTACGGCATCCCCAGCAGTTCCTCGCATGCGCTGATCGGCGGCATCGTGGGCGCGGTGATGGCCAAGGCCGGCGCAAGCGCGCTGATTGCCAGCGGCATCGGGAAGACCGTGGCCTTCATCTTCGTCTCGCCGCTGCTGGGCTACCTGCTGGGCTCGCTGATGATGGTGCTGGTGGCCTGGGTCTGCCGGCGCGCCGCGCCCAACAGGGTGGACCGCTGGTTCCGCAGGCTGCAGTTGGTCTCCGCCGGTGCCTATAGCCTGGGCCACGGCGGCAATGACGCGCAAAAGACCATCGGCATCATCTGGCTGCTGCTGATCGCCACCGGCTATGCCAATGCCGGCGACGCCGAGCCGCCGCTGTGGACCATCGTCAGCTGCTACCTGGCCATCGGCCTGGGAACCATGTTCGGCGGCTGGCGCATCGTCAAGACCATGGGCCAGAAGATCACCAAGCTCAAGCCCGTGGGCGGCTTCTGCGCCGAAAGCGGTGGTGCACTGACGCTGTTCTTTGCAACCTTCCTGGGCGTGCCGGTCTCGACCACGCACACCATCACCGGCGCCATCGTCGGCGTGGGCTCCACCCAGCGCGCCAGCGCCGTGCGCTGGGGCGTGGCAGGCAACATCGTCTGGGCCTGGGTGCTGACGATCCCTGCCAGCGCCTTCGTGGCATCGATTGCCTACTGGATCAGCCTGCAGCTGTATTGAGCCGGGGCTGCTGCCGCCAAAAAGAAAGACCGCCCAGGGCGGTCTTTCTTTTTTCGGGGGAGGCGTTGGCTGCGCCTCACTGCGAAATCTTGCGCGCCTCCTCCACCTGGTGCTCGAAGTAGTGCTGGAAGCTGTAGGCAATGCTGGCCATGAGCACGGCGGCACCCAGCATCAGCGACAGCGCAATGGCAAAGATGGTTGACCAGCCCGTGCGTCCGGCCTGCGCCTGCACGTCAATGCCGGGGTTGTGGCGCCGGTTCCAGGCTTCGGTGTCGGTCAGCCCGTAGAGGATGGCGCGCAGCGCACAGCCGGCGATGGTGAAGCCCAGCAGCGGAATCAGCAGCCAGCTGAGCTGGTCGTCCTGTCCCAGTTGCTGCACGCGTTCGATGCCGTACACGCCCAGCGCCGTGGGCACGGGCAGCAGCCAGCCCAGCCAGTCGCCGAAGCCATGCAGATAGAAGCGGTGCAGCCCCAGCGGCCCGCCGACGAAGGCCAGCCAGGTCGTCAGGGTCTTGCTTTTGGGGCGCGGAGCCCCCTGCTGTGCTTGAGCGGGCTGAGGCAAAGGCGTGCTGGGTCGGTTCATGCACCCATTATTCGGGCGAACTGCGGTTGCCGTCTCCCAGGGTCTTCTCCATGAGAACGATGTCCAGCCAGCGGCCGAACTTCCATCCCATGGAGCTCAGCGTGCCCGCCGGAGTGAAGCCCGCGGCGCGGTGCACGCCGATGGAGCCGGCATTGGCCGAGTCACCGATCACCGCCAGCAGCTTGCGCACGCCGGCCGCCTCGCATTCGCGCGACAGCGCATCGAGCAGCAGTCGGCCCACGCCCTGGCCGCGCGCCGCGTCATGCACGTAGATGGAATCCTCGGCGGAGAAGCGATAGGCCGGGCGCGGCTTGAACCAGTTGGCATAGGCGAAGCCCAGCACCTGGCCCTGTTCGTCCACGGCGACCAGATAGGGCAGGCCCTTGGCCAGCACGTCCGCGCGGCGCGTTGCCATGTCCGATTCGGCAGGGGGATCGGTCTCGAACGTGCCCGTGCCGTGCAGCACGTGGTGGCGGTAAATGGCGGTGATGGCGGCGAGATCGCCGTCCAGGCTTGAGCGAATGGTAGGCATGGAAAGAGAAGTTGGATATAATCGCTGGTTTTACGGCGTGTCGCTGGCCGGGTGGCCATGTCGCGTGTCTCAAACGCCGCAAAACATGTGCAGCCATTCATTGTCTAGTTAATTGTGTGGTGGCTGCGCCCACCCGAAGGAAAATCATGGTCGTCATTCGACTCTCTCGCGGCGGTTCCAAGGCCCGTCCTTTCTACAACATCGTTGCCGCCGACAAGCGCGTGCGCCGCGATGGTTCGTTCATCGAACGCCTGGGCTTCTACAACCCCAACGCCCGTGGCGGCGAAGAGGGTCTGCGCGTTGCTCTGGACCGCGTGAACTACTGGAAGGGCGTTGGCGCGCAGGCTTCCGAGACCGCAGAGCGCCTGATCAAGCAGGCCACCCAGAAGACTGCTGCCTAATTCAGCATCCCTTCTGAAATCGGGTTCCGTTGGCTTGTCTGACGGAGCCCGTTTTTGTTTTCCCCTCCGGATCGCCTTGCACGGATCTGCAACGATCTGCATTGACTGTCCATCTACTGCCTACCGACTGCCATGAGCCACATGCCTGAACTCGAAGCCAGCGTCCTGCCCGCCGATGCCGTGGAGGTCGGGCGTATCGCCGATGCCTGGGGCATCAAGGGCTGGTTCAAGGTGGCCGCCTTCAGTGCCGACCCCGAGGCCCTGTTCACCGCAAAGCAGTGGTATCTGCAGCCCCCCGAGAAGGGTGCGCGGCAGTTCACCGGTACGGTGCTGCTGCCGGTCAAGCAGGCGCGCGTCCACTCCGATTCCGTCGTCGCCACCTCGCCTGTCGTGAACGACCGCAATACCGCCGAGGCCCTGCGTGGCGCGCGCATCTTCGTGGCGCGCAGCGATTTCCCGCAGCCCGAGGATGGCGAGTATTACTGGGTCGATCTGCTGGGCCTGTCCGTGGTCAACCGCGAGGGCGTGGCCCTGGGCGTCGTCCGCGACCTGCTGTCCACCGGTCCGCAGACCGTGCTGGTGCTGGCCTATGAAGAGGATGGCAAGGAGCGCGAGCGCATGATTCCCTTTGTCGATGCCTATGTGGACAAGGTGGATCTGCCGGGCAAGACCATCGTTGCCGACTGGCAGCCCGACTATTGATCGCCGACCTCCATGCGCTTCGACATCATCACGCTGTTCCCCGAGCTGTTCACGCCGTTTCTTGAAAGCGGCGTCACGCGCCGTGCCTATGCCTCGGGCCAGGTTGGCGTGCACCTGTGGAATCCGCGCGACCATGCCCAGGGCAACTACCGGCGCGTGGACGATCGCCCCTTTGGCGGCGGTCCGGGCATGGTGATGATGGCCGAGCCGCTGCAGCGCTGCCTGGAGGCGGCCCGGCAGGCGCGCCGCGAGGCCGGCGAGCCCGAGCCGGCTCCCGTGGTGCTGTTCTCGCCGATCGGCACCACGCTGCGCCATGCCGTGGTGGCCGACTGGGCGCAGGGGCAGGGCGCAATCTTGCTGTGCGGCCGCTACGAGGGCCTGGACCAGCGCTTCATCGATACCCATGTCACCCACCAGTTGAGCCTGGGCGACTTCGTGCTTTCTGGCGGCGAGATCGCTGCCATGGCCCTGCTGGATGCCGTCGCGCGGCTGCAGCCCGGCGTGCTCAATGACGAAGGCAGTTTCCAGCAGGACAGCTTCAATCCGGCGCTAGACGGCCTGCTCGATTGCCCGCACTACACCCGCCCCGAAGTCTGGGAAGGGCGGGAAGTGCCGGCGCCACTGTTGTCCGGCCACCACGCGCAGATCGAGCGCTGGCGCCGCGACCAGCGCCTGTCCATCACGGCCAGGCACCGGCCCGAGCTGATAGAGCAGGCGCGCGCCCAGGGCCTGCTCAACGCCAAGGACGAGGGGTTTTTGGCAAAAAACGTCTCCGGGCTATAATCCGCGATTCTTCGATCCTCTATCCGGCCGCTGCTACGAACAAAGCAGCCATGGCGCCAATCCCGGCGCTTGCCAATCCTGGCGCGGACAAGATCGATTGGATGTTGACCATGAATCTGATCCAGATCCTCGAGCAAGAGGAAATCGCCCGTCTGAACAAGACCATCCCCCAGTTCGCCCCCGGTGACACCGTCATCGTGAGCGTGAATGTGGTCGAAGGCAGCCGCAAGCGCGTGCAGGCTTACGAAGGCGTGGTGATCGCCAAGCGCAACCGTGGCCTGAACAGCGGCTTCACCGTGCGCAAGATCTCCAGCGGTGAAGGCGTGGAGCGTACGTTCCAGACCTACTCGCCCCTGATCGCCGGCATCGAAGTCAAGCGTCGCGGTGATGTGCGTCGTGCCAAGCTGTACTACCTGCGCGAGCGCAGCGGCAAGTCGGCCCGCATCAAGGAAAAGCTGCCGTCGCGTGTCAAGGTTTCTGCCGAAGCCTAAGCACCTGCGTCACAGCTGGAAAGCCGCTACAGTCGCCTGTAGCGGCTTTTTTGTTGTCCGGCCGTTGCCCATCACAAGCCTTCATTCGTGTCCTCTCTGCCCGATACCGCCATTCCCGTGCCGACCGGCGGGCCAGTGCCCGCAGCCGTGCCGTCGATCGCCGACCCGCGCATGGCGCAACTGATTGGCAAGGACAGCCACCTGCCTGCCGTGCCCCCCGAAGCCCGCACGCCCGAGGCCCTGCGCCAGCGCTTTGCGCTGCCGCCCCAGTGGGCTCCCGAGGTGGTGCGCGAGAAGCGCTTCAGCGATCGCCAGCCCACCGATGCCGCCGTGCTCGTGCCCATCGTGATGCGCCCCGAACCCACGGTGCTGCTGACCGAACGCACGGCCCATCTGTCCACCCATTCGGGCCAGGTGGCCTTTCCGGGTGGCAAGCGCGATCCTGAGGATGTGTCTGCCCAGGCCACGGCCCTGCGCGAGGCGCAGGAGGAAGTCGGGCTTGCTGCCGGCGATGTGGAAGTGTTGGGCACCCTGCCCATCTACACCACGGGCACGGCCTTTCTGATCACGCCGGTGGTGGCCCTGGTCGATCCCCGGGCGCGCCTGCATCCCAATCCCTACGAGGTGGCGGACGTGTTCGAGGTGCCGCTGTCCTTTTTGCTCGATCCTGCCAACCATGAGCGCCACGCCATGGTCTGGAACGGCGTGCCGCGCGAATGGTTTGCCATGCCCTACCAGGATGGAGACCGCCAGCGCTACATCTGGGGCGCCACGGCCGGCATGCTGCGCAATCTTTACCGATTCCTGTCGGCCTGATGCCCGGATGGGGTGCCGTGCCACCCCGGGGTCACGGGCCTGCCCGCATGCGCCAGTATGATGGCCGGATGAGTTTCTTTGCCATTCTGATCGCCTTGCTGATCGAGCAGGCGCGCCCCCTGACGCCGGCCAACCTGGTGCACACAGGCTACAGGGCCTGGACGGTTTCGGTGCGCCGCAACTTCGATGCCGGCCAGGCGCACCACGGCTGGCTGGCCTGGACCGTGGCGGTGGCGCTGCCCTGCGTGCTGGTGACAGGCATCTATCTGCTGCTGCTGTGGGGCGTGGGCTGGCCGCTGGCCATGGTCTGGAATGTGGCCGTGCTCTACGTCACGCTGGGCTTTCGCCAGTTCAGCCACCACTTCACGCGCATCCGCGATGCGCTGGATGCAGGTGACGAGTACGCGGCGCGCGAAGCCCTCGCCCACTGGCAGCAGGTGGACGCCAGCGAAGTGCCCCGCAGCGAGGTGGTGCGCCATGTGATCGAGTACTCGGTGCTGGCGGCGCATCGCCATGTGTTTGGCGTGCTGTTCTGGTTCTCTGCACTGGCGGCGCTGGGCCTGGGTCCGCTGGGTGCCGTGTTCTACCGCATGACCGAGCACCTGTCGCGCTCCTGGTCGCGCAAGGGCCTGCTGGGTGGCAGCCAGGTCAGTGTCCAGTTGCAGCACGCCTCACGGTTGGCCTGGACCGTGATCGACTGGCTGCCCGCACGGCTGACGGCTCTTTCCTTTGCCGTGGTCGGCAGTTTCGAGGAGGCCATCGAGGGCTGGCGCTTCCATGCCCAGCGCTTTCCCAACGACAACGACGGCGTGATCCTGGCCGCCACCTCGGGCGCCATCAACGTGCGCCTGGGCGGCGAGGCACTCAAGCGCCGCGAGGGCATCTCGGTGACCCGGGACGACGGCGAGGAGATCGATCTCGACGTGGACAGCGAAGCCACGCCGGGCCGTGAGCCCGAGATCGGCCACCTGCGCAGCGTGGTCGGCCTGGTCTGGCGCTCGGTCGTGGTCTGGCTGCTGCTGCTGGCGCTGCTGTCGCTGGCGCGCCTGTTGGGCTGAGTGCGGAGCCTGCGGGCGAGTCCTGGATGACGCCCCTTTGGAGGCGTCGTTTCCTCCCTCCCGGAGCGGCCCCGTGGCGTTTGGGGGAGGCTCAATACTTCGTGGCCTGACTCAACTCATCAAACAGCTCGGCATAGATGCAGTACCGGTTGGCACTGATGTCATGGTCGGCGTCCATGCCGTGTTCCTCATCCTCCACGCGCGGCATGACCGCGCATCCGGGCTCGTGCAGGTGGGTGCAGTTGTAGAACTTGCATTCCTGCGCATGGGCGCCGATGTCGGGCATGCAGCGGGGCAGGTCGGTGGGTTCGATGTGGCGCAGTCCGAACTCCTGGAAGCCCGGCGAGTCGATCAGGGCTGTCGTGCGCTCCTCGTCCATCCAGTACCAGCTGGTCGTGGTGGTCGTGTGCTTGCCGGAGTTCAGTGCCTGCGAGATCTCGTTGGTGGCCGCGCGTGCGCCGGGCACCAGCAGGTTGATCAGGGTGCTCTTTCCCGAGCCGGAAGGGCCCAGCACCAGCGTGGCCTTGCCCTTGAGGTGCTTCATCAGCAGCTGCCGATCGGCCTCGCCCTCATTGGCCAGCGACAGCGACAGTACCTCGTAGTGCGGCTTTTCCTGGCCCAGGTACATCTCGCGATAAGGCTCCAGGCGCTCCCAGGCGTCGGCAAAGGGCTCGGCCAGGTCACGCTTGTTGAGGGCAATCAGGGGCTTGATGTGGGTGGCTTCGGCAGTGATCAGGGCGCGGGCCAGCTGGCTTTCGGAGAAGACCGGCTCGGCGGCGATCAGGATCAGCACCTGGTCGATGTTGGCTGCAAAGGACTTGGTGCGTATCTCGTCCTGCCGGTAGAACAGGTTGCGCCGCTCCAGCACCTTTTCTATGGTGCCTTCCTCCCCCTGGCCTGGGGGCGGGAGTTGCCAGCGCACGCGGTCGCCCACCACGGTCTGGCTCTTCTTGCCGCGCGGGTGGCAGATGTGGCGCGAGCCGTCTTCGGTCTCGACCACGCAATGGCGGCCATGGCTGGAGACGACCAGGCCTTCGTGCAGTGCGGAGCGCTCAGCCATGGGTCAGCGGGGTGCGATTCATGGGCGCGCCAGCAACGCATCGATGCGGCGTGCGCACTCGATGTCGGTGGACGAGATGCCGTTCACGTCATGCGTGTTCAGGCGTACACCGCAGCGGCCGTAGCTCACGGTCAGGTCGGGATGGTGGTCCTGCTGGTGGGCGATCAGGGCCAGCGCATTCACGAAGGCCATGGTCTCGTAGTAGTTGGCGAAGGCGTAGCTCTTGGCGATGGCATCGCCATCGAGCTGCCAGCCCGGCAGGGCGGCCAGTGCGGTGTGCAGTTCGTCGGAAGTCAGCGCGCGGCGCTGCTGGTTGGACCAGTCCTGTTGTTGCAAGCGTTGTGTGCTCATGGTGAGTGCGTATGGTTCAGGTCGGAGAGGGCATGCGCGCCAGCCGGGCGAGGGCGGGCGGATGCGAGTAGTAGAAGCTCACGTACCAGGGATCGGGCGTGAGCGTTGAAGCATTGTCCTCGTACAGCTTGAGCAGTGCCGAGGCCAGGTGGGCTCCGCTGGCCTGTTGCATGGCGTAGGTATCGGCTTCGAACTCGTCGCGGCGCGACAGGGCCGAGAACAGCGGGGTGACAAAGAAGCTGAACACTGGCACGGCCAGCAGGAACAGCAGCAGCGCCACGGCCTCGTTGCCGGCGCCGATGCCGCTGTGTCCCAGCGCAAGGTCGAGACCCGGACGCACGCCCAGGCCCAGGTAGAACCACAGCTGCTGCGACAGCCAGCCCAGCAGCGCAAAGCCCGCCAGGCTGGCGGCAAACATCAGCAGCATGCGCTTGAGGATGTGGCGGTGCTTGAAATGGCCCAGCTCATGCGCGAGCACGGCCTCCACCTCGTCGGCGTCCAGCTGCTTGAGCAAGGTGTCGAAGAACACCACGCGCTTGGAGTGGCCGAAGCCCGTGAAATAGGCATTGGCATGTGCCGAGCGGCGGCTGCCGTCCATCACGAACAGGCCCTTGGCCGTGAAGCCGCAGCGCTGCATCAGTGCGCTCACGCGCTCCTTGAGCGGGCCGTCCTCCAGTGGATCGAACTTGTTGAACAGCGGTGCGATGAAGGTCGGGAAGATCCACATCAGCAGCAGGTTGAAGCCCGTCCAGACGGCCCATGCCCAGAGCCACCACAGGTCGCCGGCCGAACCCATGAGCCACAGGATCAGTGCCGCAATCGGAAGGCCGATGGCTGCGCCCATGGCCGTGGACTTGGCGGCATCGGCCAGCCACAGCCGCAGCGTCATCTGGTTGAAGCCGAAGCGCTGCTCCAGCACAAAGGTCTGGTAGAGCGACAGCGGCAGCTCCACCAGGCCGGAGATCAGAGCAAAGCTGGCCAGCAGCGCCAATTGCTGCCACAGGCCGGCGCCCATCCATTCCAGCAACTGCTGGTTGAGTGCATCCAGCCCGCCCAGCAGCGTCCATGCGAGCAGCACCACGGCGCCCAGCGTCATGTCGATCAGGGCAGCGCGTGCCTTCGCCAGTGTGTAGTCGGCGGCCTTCTGGTGGGCGGCCAGGCTGATGCGCTGCGCAAAGGCCTCGGGCACCTGCGCTCTGTGGCCTGCCACATGGCGAACCTGGCGCGAGGCCAGCCAGGCGCGCAGCAGCCACTGGGCCAGCACGGCTGCGGCAAACAGCAGGGAAAGCGTCGAGGAAAAATCGGGGTTGAAGACCATGTGGCCGCAGTGTAGGCGACAATTTGGGCCATGTCCGAAGCCTCCAGCGCCTGCATTCCCGTCCCCGCCGAATCCGGCACGCCCGTCACCCTGAGCAAATCCGACCTCAATCTCGTCTGGCTCGACTGCGAGATGACCGGGCTGCAGCCCGACACCGATCGCATCATCGAGATCGCCGTGGTCGTCACCAGCCCGGACCTTGCCACGCGCATCGAGGGTCCTGTGTTCGCCATCCATCAAAGCGATGCCCTGCTCGACGGCATGGACGCCTGGAACAAGGGCACGCACGGCAGGAGTGGCCTGATCGAGCGCGTCAAGGCATCGACCACCACCGAGGCCGATGCGGAAGCCGCGCTGATCAAGTTCCTGGCGCAGTACGTTCCCAAGGGCAAGGCGCCGCTGTGCGGCAACAGCATTGGCCAGGACCGGCGCTTCATGGAGCGCTACATGCCCAAGCTCAACGACTTCTTTCACTACCGCAACGTTGATGTCAGCACCCTCAAGGAACTGGCCAGGCGCTGGAAGCCCGATGCTTACGCATCCTTCAAGAAGGCCCAGCGCCACACGGCGCTGGCCGATGTGCATGAGTCCATCGATGAGCTGGCGCACTATCGCGCACGCCTGCTGAGCGTCTAGCGCCCGGAGCCGGGCCCTCCGGCCATTTTTGTGCAGGGGGCTTGCGGGAAAACCCCAGGAGTGCGACAATCTACAGCTTGCCTCCATCAACAAGGGGCAATTTGCACATCTCCATCACACAAGGGCTCCTGCGCTGTGTGTCTGAGGTCGATGTCCACAGACCTCCATGAAGGCTTTCATGGATGGCGGGACCATCGGTTTCGGACCAGCCGAAAACGCCCATCCGCCCTTTTGCGAAGGGCCGGTCAAGTCTGACGGTGGATGTTGACCCAACCGTCGAGAAAAGCGTGGCAGATCGCTGACTGCGCGTGCTTTTCGTTAGAGCCATTCATGAACGACATCTCTCAAGAGCAGGGCATCATTGCCGCTGCCGATTCCTCTTTTGCTTGCGCTGCCCAAGCCTCTTCCGTGCTGGACGCCGCCGTTGCCGGTGCCGAGCAGGCCGCCGAGTCGCAGGCCGCTGCTGAAACCGTCGAGGGCGCCGAAGCCGCTCAGGCAGCTCCCGAACTCCCCAACGCCTTCGTCGAGCTGGGCCTGGCTGAAGAGCTGGTCCGCGCCGTTGCCGATCTGGGCTACACCCAGCCCACGGCCGTGCAGGCGCAAGCCATTCCCCTGGCCATGGGCAGTGGTGATCAGGCCTTCATCGACCTGATGGTTTCCAGCCAGACCGGCTCGGGCAAGACCGCCGCCTTCCTGCTGCCCGTGCTGCACACGCTGATCCAGCAAAAGGCTGACGAGGAAGCCGCCATCCGCGCCGAATATGACCGCCAGTGCGCCGAGGCCACTGCCAGCGGCCAGCCCACGCCCAAGCGCAACAAGCGCAAGGACCCCACCAATCCCCGCAACTTCAAGGCGGCCGTTCCCGGCGCCCTGATCCTGTGCCCCACGCGCGAGCTGGCTCAGCAGGTGGCGCATGACGCCATCGAACTGGTCAAGCACTGCCGTGGCATCCGCATTGCCAACGTGGTGGGCGGCATGCCCTACCAGCTGCAGATTGCCAAGCTGCAGAACGCCAACCTCGTGGTGGCCACGCCTGGCCGTCTGCTGGACCTGCAGCGCTCGATGCAGATCAAGCTCGACCAGGTGCAGTTCCTGGTGGTCGACGAGGCCGACCGCATGCTGGACCTGGGCTTCTCGGACGATCTGGCCGAAGTCAACGACCTGACGGCCCAGCGCAAGCAGACCATGATGTTCAGCGCCACCTTCGCGCCCCGCATCCAGCAACTGGCCATGCGCGTGATGCATGACGGCGGATCGGGTGTGAAGAAGGTCACCATCGACACGCCCCAGGAAAAGCACGCCAACATCAAGCAAGTGCTGTTCTGGGCCGACAACTCCCAGCACAAGCGCAAGCTGCTGGACCACTGGCTGCGCGACACCACCATCAACCAGGCCATCGTCTTCGCATCGACCCAGGTCGAGTGCGACGGCCTGGCCAACGACCTGCAGCAGGACGGCTTCTCGGCCGTGGCGCTGCACGGCGCCCTGAGCCAGGGCCTGCGCAACCGCCGCCTGATGGCGCTGCGCAGCGGCCAGGTGCAGGTGCTGGTGGCGACCGATGTGGCGGCACGCGGCATTGACGTGCCCTCCATCACCCACGTCTTCAACTACGGCCTGCCCATGAAGGCCGAGGACTACACCCACCGCATCGGCCGCACGGGTCGTGCCGGTCGCGAAGGCGTGGCCGTGACGTTCGCGGAATTCCGTGACCGCCGCCGCATTTTCGATATCGAAGGCTACAGCCGTCAGCAATTCAAGGCCGAGGTGATTCCTGGTCTCGAGCCTGCACAGCGCGCACCCAGCAGCAACGAAGGCCGTGGCGGCCGTCGTGGCGGCGGCTTTGAAGGCCGTGGTGGTGATCGCCGAGGCTCCGCCGGCGGTGGTCGTGGTGGTTTCGGTGGCGACCGCGGCTTCGGCGGTGGTGACCGCGAGCGCAGCTTTGGTGATCGCGGTGGCGACCGTGGCTTCGGCCCCCGCCGTGATTCGGAAGGCTATGGCCGCAAGGCCGGCTTCGGCAGCTTCGGTGGCGGCCAGCGTGAAGGCGGCTTCGGCCAGGGTCAGCGCGAAGGCGGCTTTGGCCAGGGCCAGCGCGAAGGCGGCTACAGCCAGGCTCCGCGTGAAGGCGGCTTTGGCCGTGGCGGCGAAGGCCGTGGCTTCGGCGGCGACCGTGGCGCTGCGCGCGGCGGCGACCGTCGTGAGGTTGCTCCCCGCGATGGCGGCCACCGCGATGGCGGCTTCCGTGGTGCATCCGGTGAGTCGCGTGGCTTCGGCGGTGAATCCCGCGGCGGCTTCGGCGGTGGTGAGCGCCGTCCGGCCTTTGGCAAGAGCGCTCCCAAGCCTTACTCGCCCCAGGGCGGCGATCGCAAGCGCGCCGTGCGCTGATCGATTCCGGCTTTGCATGCAGACCGGCCCTTTGGGGCCGGTTTTTTTTGGGCAATCCGCCTGCCTGCCTGGCGCTGCCTGTGTTCGTGGCGCAGAACCTGCTGTCTGGCGGGCTCTGCGACTGCCATAATCGCGGCGCGGAGGTGCCCTGTGGAGTCTTTGATCGCGTCCAGTGTGGATTTTGAGCACATGTTCGAACTGGCCCCCGTCTCGCTATGGCTGGAGGACTACAGCGCGCTCAAGCGCCTGCTCGACCAGTGGCGAGCACAGGGCGTGACCGATCTGCAGGCGCATTTTTCTGCCCATCCGCAGGCACTGCAGCAGTGCAGTGCCGCGCTCAGGGTGGTTCGCGTCAACCAGCGCACGCTGGACCTGTTCGGCGCCGCGGACCAGCAGACCTTTCTCGACAGCCTGGGCCAGGTGTTCCGTGACGACATGCATGCCGGCCTGGCCTGCGAGCTGCAGGAGCTTTGGAAGGGCTCGCCGACTTTTGCCAACCGCACCGCCAACTACACGCTGGACGGGCGCCGGCTGGACGTGCAGATCCGTGGCCGCATCCTGCCCGGCCATGAGGAGCTTTGGGATTGCGTGCTGGTGTCGCTGGAAGACGTGACGGCCGAGATGCGCAGCACGCGGCAGCTGCACCGCAGCGAGCAGTACTCGCGCGACCTGTTCGAGTACTCGCCCGTGTCGCTGTGGGTCGAGGACTTCAGCTCCATCAAGCGCCTGCTCGACGATGTGCGCGCCCAGGGCATCAGCGATTTCGCCACCTTCCTCAAGGTGCATCCGGAATTCATCTCGCGCTGCATGCAGGAGATTCGCGTCATCGACGTGAACCGCCAGACGCTGCGCATGTTCGGTGCCACCGACAAGCTGCAGCTGCTGAGCCGGCTGGGCCGCATCTTCCGCGATGAAATGATCGACTCCTTTGCCGATCAACTCCAGGACCTGTGGAACGGCAAGCTCGTGCAGCACCGCGAAGTGGTGAACTACGCGCTGTCGGGCGACACGCTGCACATCCACATGCAGCTGGCCGTGCTGGACGGCCATGCGGACGACTGGGGGCTGGTGCTGCTGTCCCTGGTGGATATCACGGCACGCAAGAAGGCCGAGGCCTATCTGGAATACCTGGGCAAGCACGACGTGCTCACCCAACTGCGCAACCGCGCCTTCTATATCGAGGAATTGAACCGCCTGGCGCGCAAGGGGCCGTGGCCGCTGGCCGTGATCGCCATCGACATGAATGGTCTCAAGGAGGCCAATGACGAGCATGGCCATGCCGCAGGCGACGACATGCTTCGCCGCGTGGGCGAAGTGCTGACCAAGGCCGTGGATGCGCCCGCTTGTGCGGCACGCGTGGGCGGCGACGAATTCATGGTGCTGCTGCCAGCCTCGGACGAGCGCGGCGCCGAAGCCGTCAAGGAGCGCATCCTGTCCCTGCTGGAGCTCAACAACCAGTTCTATCCGGGTCAGCTGGTCAGCCTGTCCATGGGCGTGGCCTGTTGCAACGAGGGCAGCCAACTGGAGGCCACCGTGTCACGCGCGGACCAGGCCATGTATGCCGAAAAGGCGCGCTACTACAAGGAAAAAATGCTGGACCGCCGCGCGGGCCGGGCATAGACGCCCGGGATCCCGGGAGCAGTGGCCTTCAGGCCTCCGAGGCATGCCGCCCGATTTCGGGCCAGCGGTGATGCAGGTAGATCCACGACGCCAGCCCGATCAGCATCATGCTGATCGAGCCCAGGGCCAGCAGCACCGTCGAATGCATCACCAGCGGCGCCAGCACGCCGGCCACGATGCCATTGGCCGTGGAGCCCACCACGGCCTGCAGCGATGAGGCCAGGCCGCGCCGCTCGGGATGGATGTCCAGTACCAGCAAGGTCACGACGGGCACCATCATGGCCCAGCCGAAGGCGAACACACCCACGGGAATCAACGCCCAGCTCACATGGGCAGGCCAGATCAGGTTGGCAACCAGGTTGACGATGGACACCACGAACATGATCAGAAAGCCGTGGCGGATCTGGTGCTTGGGTGGAATGCGCCCGGCCAGCCGGCCGCTCACCCAGGCGCCGCCCATGATGCCCGAGATCGAAATCACGAAGAACCAGAAGAACTGCTGCGGCTGCAGGTGCAGCAGGTCGCCCAGGAAGGCGGGGGCCGACAGCACGTACAAAAACATGCCGTTGAACGGCACGCCGCTGGCAAAGGCCAGCAGCACAAAGCGCGGATCGCTGCACAGCGCCTTGTAGCCCTGCATCAGTGGCTTGAACCGGAAGGGCTGGCGCTGCGCCTGCGGCAGAGACTCGGGCAGAAAGCGCCAGTTGATGCTCCACAGCAGCACGCCCACCAGCGTCAGGAACCAGAATACGGCCGCCCAGCCCAGGTGCACGAACAGCCAGCCGCCCAGCACCGGCGCCAGCGCCGGGGCAATGCCGAAGAAGATGGTGATCTGGGCCATCACGCGCTGGGCCTGGGCAGGCGGAAACAGGTCGCGCACCACGGCGCGCGACACCACGATGCCGGCGCCCGTGGACAGTCCCTGCAGCGCCCGGAACAGCACCAGCTGCGTGATGTTCTGCGACAGCGCGCAGCCTGCCGAGGCCAGCGTGAACACGGCCAGTCCCCATAGCACCACGGGGCGGCGGCCAAAGCTGTCGGCCATGGCGCCATGGAAAAGGTTCATGAAGGCAAAGCCGAACAGATAGGCCGACAGCGTCTGCTGCATCTGCAGCGGCGTGGCGTTCAAGGCCTGGGCGATGCCCGAGAAGGCCGGGATGTAGGTATCGATCGAGAACGGCCCCAGCATGCCCAGGATGGCAAGCAGGACGGCCAGGGCCCAGCGCGGGCCCTGCCAGAGCGGGGAAACATTTTGTGGCATGCAGGCGAGGCGGTTGTGCGCTGCAGGCGGGCCACAGGCGCAGAAGAGGGCCGCACACTCATGCGTCTGCGGCAGGGTGACACTGTAGCGGCTTGGCTGGAATCCGGTGTGACGGATGGCTTGGCGAATGACCTGGGCGATGGAATGAGTCGATAGTTTGTATCTAAATGATATAAATATCGATAGAATTTATATTTTCCGCCCGCATGCACAGGTCCGCCGTGGGGTGGATGGCATGGTTCTGGGCGCTTTCGCCAAGGATCTTTCATGACTGTTTCTCGCCGCACGTTGATATCAGGCCTGGCTCCGGCCGCGTTGCAACTGACCGCCGGCGCTGCCTGGTCCAAGGGCCACCGGCTGCAGCTGTCGGCGGCCTATGGCGATGGCATCTTCCACACGCAGAACCTGCGCAATTTCGCGGCACGCGTGGGTGCCGACACCCGGCAGTCGCTGGAGATCGAGGTGGTGTCCGGCTCGGCGCTCAAGCCCATGGCGCAGGTGCTGCCTGCGCTCAAGCGCAATGACCTCCAGTTCGGCGAAGTGCTCATGTCGTCCTGTGCGGATATCCACCCGCTGCTGGCCATGGACTCGCTGCCTTTCATGGTGCGTGGCTTTGACGAGGCCGCGCGCCTGTGGCAGTTGACCCGCCCCGTGCTGCAGGAGTTCTTGCTGGTCCAGCAGGGCGCGCGCCTGCTGTTTGCCGTGCCCTGGCCGGCGCAGGGTCTCCTGAGCCGGCGCCCGGTCCACAGCATCGCGGATCTCAAGGGCCTCAGGCTGCGTGTGCAAAGCGATGCGACCAAGCGGTTGGCCGAGCTCTGGGGGGCGCAGCCGGTGGTGATTGCCGCAGGCGATCTGGGTGCCGTCGTGGAGCAAGGTGGCATCGATGCCATGATTACCTCCAGCGCCACGGGCGCCGACATCCAGGCCTGGAAGGCCATGAAGGTGTTTCTGGATATCAAGGCCTGGATTCCCAAGAACATGCTTTGCGTCAGCGAACTTGCTTGGAGGGGCTTCACCGAGCCCGAGCGCCAGGCCATCGGCCGCGCTGCCGAGTCGGCTGAAAAAGAGGGCTGGGCGCTGGCCCAGCAGGCCGATGAGCTGGGCAAGAAGATCCTTGCCGACAACAAGGTGTCCGTGGCCGCGCCGTCGGCGGATCTGCGCCACATGCTGGATTTGGTGGGCGAGCGCTTTGGTCGCGAGTGGGTGGCCAAGGCCGGCAGCAGCAATATGTCGGTGCTGATGGAGTACAACAAGAAAAGGCACTGAGCGCCGGTGCGCTGAGTGCCTTTTTCGGGGTGTTGGTGGTGGGCCCTGAGTGATTCGAACACTCGACCAACGGATTAAGAGTCCGCTGCTCTACCAGCTGAGCTAAGAGCCCCACGTATTTCTGCGTGGCTGCCTGAAGAGATCAGGCAAAGGAATTCTTGGTGGGCCCTGAGTGATTCGAACACTCGACCAACGGATTAAGAGTCCGCTGCTCTACCAGCTGAGCTAAGAGCCCCCTCGGGTATTCCGAAGGAATCAGCCTGGATGAATCCAGGCTGAAAAGGAATTTTTGGTGGGCCCTGAGTGATTCGAACACTCGACCAACGGATTAAGAGTCCGCTGCTCTACCAGCTGAGCTAAGAGCCCCAAAAACAAGTCTGCGCTGCAAACGAGACCACAATTATGCGGCATTTTTGGCGTGCTTGCAGGAAGACACGCCAATTTTTTGGTTCATGGCGCGATCTCGGCATGCGCGGCCTGCGTGACGTCGGGAACGCAGGCACAAAAAAAGGCGGCCGAAGCCGCCTTGCCTTGGTGTCTGCGCTTACATCAGCAGATGTTCGCCTGCGTTGTCACCGCCCAGGATCACGTAGTTGACCTTGCGGATGTCCATCAGCTTCTTGCCGCCCGAGTAGCTGATGGAGCTTTGCACATCCTGCTCCATCTCGATCAGGGTGTCGGCCAGAAGTCCCTTGACGGGCTCGAGGATGCGCTTGCCTTCGACGTGCTTGTACTCGCCCTTGTTGAAGTCCGAGGCCGAGCCGTAGTACTCCTTGAAGCGCTGGCCGTTTTCCTCGACCGTCTGGCCCGGCGATTCCTCATGGCCCGCGAACAGCGAGCCGATCATCACCATGGTGGCGCCAAAGCGCACGCTCTTGGCGATGTCGCCGTGGCTGCGGATGCCGCCGTCGGCAATGATGGGCTTGGTGGCCACGCGCGCGCACCACTTGAGCGCCGACAGCTGCCAGCCGCCCGTGCCGAAGCCCGTCTTGAGCTTGGTGATGCAGACCTTGCCGGGGCCGATGCCGACCTTGGTCGCGTCGGCGCCCCAGTTCTCCAGGTCGATCACGGCTTCGGGCGTGCCCACGTTGCCGGCGATCACGAAGGACTTGGGCAGCTTTTCCTTGAGGTAGCCGATCATGTTCTTCACGCTGTCGGCATGGCCGTGGGCGATGTCGATGGTGATGTATTCGGGGCACAGGCCTTCGGCGACGAAGCGGTCCACGGTGTCGTAGTCGGGCTTCTTGACGCCCAGCGAGATGGAGGCGAAGCAGCCCTTGCCCTGCATCTCGCGCACGAACTGCACGTTGTCCAGGTCAAAGCGGTGCATCACGTAGAAGTAGCCGTTGCGGGCCAGCCAGGTGCAGATGCTCTCATCCACCACCGTCTTCATGTTGGCCGGCACGGCCGGGATGCGGAAGGACCGACCGCCCAGCTCCACGCTGGCATCACACTCCGAGCGGCTTTCCACGCGGCACTTGCGCGGCAGCAGCAGGATGTTGTCGTAGTCGAAGATTTCCATTTGATTCCAAGCTCCATGAAAGGTCGCGGCAGGAACATCCCTCCGCGATGGGGCGCTTGGCTTGGAGGCCGGTCTTGCGGGCGGCGCGGGCGGGCCGCGTCGCCAGGGCGGCTGTGGCCCGGGCACAAAAAACCGGACCGCAAGAAACTTGGGCCCGGTGATTGATTCTATACGTTGCCGGCGGCGGGCCTGGGCGCCCTGTCGATATAGCGGTTATAGCAATGGCGTTATGGACCGGGAAGATGCGCTGCATGTGTCGAATGCGGGAAATGCAGCATGGCTTTCCCCGCAGGCCAGGGCGCTTCCTACAATGCCGGGATGTTCCCGATCGATCTGCTCGACGGCGCCTCCGGTGCCGCACCCGCCTCCAACTCCCCTTTGCTGGCCAACCTCAACGAGGAGCAGCTCGCTGCCGTCACGCTGCCGGCCGGCCATGCGCTGATCCTGGCCGGCGCCGGCTCGGGCAAGACGCGGGTGCTGACCACGCGCATCGCCTGGCTGCTGCAGACGGGCCAGGCCACGCCGGGCTCCATCCTGGCCGTGACCTTCACCAACAAGGCGGCCAAGGAAATGCTGGCGCGCCTGTCGACCATGCTGCCCTACAACGTGCGCGGCATGTGGATAGGCACCTTCCACGGCCTGTGCAACCGGCTGCTGCGTGCCCACCACCAGGCGGCAGGGCTGTCGTCCACCTTCCAGATCCTGGACACGCAGGACCAGCTGTCGGCCGTCAAGCGCCTGTGCAAGCAGTTCAACGTGGACGACGAGCGCTTCCCGCCCAAGCAGCTGCAGTACTTCATTGCCGGCTGCAAGGAAGAGGGCATGCGCCCCGGCGACGTGGTGGCCAATGACCCGGACACGCGCAAGAAGGTCGAGATCTACCAGCTCTACGAGGAGCAGTGCCAGCGCGAAGGCGTGGTCGATTTCGGCGAGCTGATGCTGCGCTCCTTCGAGCTGCTGCGCGACGACGCCGCGCTGCGCGCCCACTACCAGCGGCGCTTTCGCCACATCATGGTCGACGAGTTCCAGGACACGAACAAGCTGCAGTACCAGTGGCTCAAGCAATTGGCAGGCGACGTGGTGGATGGCCGCCTGCAGGCCCTGGGCAGCGTGATCGCCGTGGGCGACGACGACCAGAGCATCTACGCCTTTCGCGGTGCGCGCGTGGGCAACATGCAGGACTTCGTGCGCGAGTTCGACGTGCGCCAGCAGATCAAGCTGGAGCAGAACTACCGCTCCTACAGCAACATCCTGGACTGCGCCAACGCTCTCATCAGCCACAACAGCCAGCGCCTGGGCAAGAACCTGCGCACCACCCAGGGCCCGGGCGAGCCCGTGCGCATCTACGAGGCGCCCACCGACATGGCCGAGGCGCAGTGGATGGTCGAGGAAATCCAGCAGCTCGTGAAAAAGGACGGCTGGCAGCGCCAGGAAATCGCCGTGCTCTACCGCAGCAATGCGCAAAGCCGGGTGATCGAATCGCAGCTGTTCAATGCCGCCATTCCCTACCGCGTGTACGGCGGGCTGCGCTTTTTCGAGCGCGCCGAAATCAAGCATGCGCTGGCCTACCTGCGCCTGCTTGAGAACCCGCACGACGACACCAGCTTTTTGCGCGTGGTGAACTTCCCACCGCGCGGCATCGGCGCGCGCAGTGTGGAGACGCTGCAGGACGCGGCGCGCAGCGCGGGCTGCTCGCTGCACGATGCCGTCTCGGCGGTGCCGGGCGCGCCGGGCGCCAAGCTCGCAGGCTTTGTCGCCAAGATCGACGTGCTGCGCGAGCAGACCCAGGGCCGCACGCTGCGCGAGATCATCGAGGCCATCGAGGAAGAAAGCGGCCTGCTCGAGCACTACCGCAACGAAAAGGAAGGCGCCGACCGCATCGAGAACCTGCAGGAACTCGTGAACGCGGCCGAGAGCTTTGTCACCCAGGAAGGCTTCGGCCGCGATGCCGTGGCCCTGCCGCTGGACGAGCACGACGGCGCCAGGGCGCTGACGCAAAGCCCCGCCAGCCAGGGCCTGGACCCTGCGCTGCCGCTGCTGGACACGCCGCTCACGCCGCCGGCCGGCACCGTGGCCGGCATGGTCGATGCCGATACCGGCGAGACCCTGTCGCCGCTGGCCGCCTTCCTGACGCACGCGGCGCTGGAGGCTGGCGACAACCAGGCCCAGGCAGGCCAGGACGCCGTGCAGCTGATGACCGTGCATGCCTCCAAGGGCCTGGAGTTCGACGCCGTCTTCATCGGCGGCGTGGAGGAGGGCCTGTTCCCGCACGAGAACGCCATGATGGACCGGGGCGGCCTGGAGGAAGAACGCCGCCTGGCCTATGTGGCCATCACCCGCGCGCGCAAGCGCCTGTACCTGAGCCATTCGCAGACGCGCATGCTGCACGGGCAGACGCGCTACAACGTCAAGAGCCGCTTCTTCGACGAGCTGCCTGAAGAGGCGCTCAAGTGGATCACGCCGAAGCAGGGCGGCTTTGGCAGCTACGCGCCCCGCCCCGGTGGCGGCGGTGGTGGCGGCTATGGCTCACGCGATCGCGGCGGCTTCGGCAGCAAGGCCGAAGGCTGGCGCAGCGAGGTCTTCGCCAGCCCGCCCGTGCCCCCGCAAAAGGCCGACCCGGGCCACGGCCTGCGCGTGGGCCTGAACGTGTTCCACAACAAGTTCGGCGAAGGCAAGGTGCTGGCACTGGAAGGCACGGGCGACGACGCGCGTGCCCAGGTCAGCTTTGGGCGCCACGGCACGAAGTGGCTGGCGCTGTCCATTGCTAAGCTCACGGTCGTGGAATGAGGGCCGGGCTGCCGCGCCCGGCGCTCAGGGCTTGACTTCGAAGCTCAGCGTGGTGGTGTGGCGCACGTCGGTGTATTTCTTGCCGTCCAGCGTGACCGAGCCGTTGTCCACGCGCGCCGTCACCTCCAGCACGTACAGGCCCGGGAAGTAGGGCTTGAAGCTCACCGTGCCGTCCTGCGATGGCGTGAGCGTGCGGTACCAGCCCTCGCTGGTCTGCACATTGACCTGGCTGGCCGCGACCTTGCGGCCCTTGAACACCAGCTGGAACGTATCGCCGCCCGCCGTGGTGGGCACCAGCTCCAGGTCGTTCACGGCCTTGGTGTCGTTGCGGCCGAAACGGGCCTGGTAGTAGGTCAGCACGCCATTGGCGCCGGGGCGCGTGGCGGCGATGCGCACATCGCCCTGGCCTGCGTCCGCGGTGAAATGATTGGCCTCGGCCTTCAGGGGAAGGCTCTTGCCGTCGGGCAGGACCTGCTTGGCGTCCTCCAGGGCCGGCAGCTGTTGCAGCGGCTTGCGCAGTTCTCCGGCATAGGCCCGGGCCTGTCCTGCGTCCTGCTGCAGCCAGAGATAGTCGGCATGTGCAGCCGGCGCCGCCAGGGTGGCAGCGGCCGCCAGCCATGCGGAGGCCGTGCTGCGAAGGATGCGGGAAGCTGGGGTCATGGAGTCTCTCCTGTGGTGTGGCTCTGCGTGCGCCTGCCGGGCCTTGAGGGGCGTGATCCGGCGGGGCTGAAGATGGTGCGATGGCGGGCTAGCGACGCCGCAATGCATCAGAAATTATAGCGAGCAGGTGAGAATGACTCTTGTTTTGCACGCTAAGAGTCGGGTTCATGACATCCATGCAGTTGCGGCGCAGGCATGCAAAAAGGCCATGGAAATCCATGGCCTTCTTGTTGTGGCGCCACGCGCCGCAGGGCGGCGGGGCGTTGTGGCGGCGGTCAGGCCGACAGCTTGGGCTGGGAAGCGGTGCCGGTCAGGTAGCCGACGGCGGCGCCGAACTTGCCGCGATAGTTGGTGCTGATCAGCGGGTCCAGCGTGGACTTGACCACGTTGTGGATGCTGCCCCAGTCACCGGCGTGCTGGAAGTTGCTCATGATGTAGGTCCAGCCGTTGATCTCGTCCACGGCGTGCAGGCCCGTGGATTCGCCGCCTGCGGGAATCGACATCAGGCGCGACAGCTGCTTGGTGTCGATGTTGTAGGCCCACAGGAAGTTGTTCACGTGCTGGCCGCTGTCCTCGCCGATGAACAGGGTGCGCATCTTCTCCGAGAACTTGAGGTTGTCGGGGTTGCAGATCTTGTTCGGGTTGCCGGTGTTGCCCAGCGCGTCGGCGCTGATGTCCTCGCCGGCCAGCAGGGCCTTGGTGTCCACGGGCATCCACTCGCTGTTGATGGCGGCGCCGGCCGTGTCCTTCTGGCCACCGCGCAGGTTCAGTGCCATCACGGCGCCGGCCTTGAGCTGCTTGGGGATGGACACGCCATTGCCTGCCACGTTCAGCGCATCACCGGCCACCATGGACTTCTCGCAGTTCTGCAGGGCCGAGTAGGCCACCTTGTCCTTGGCGTTGACGGTCGTGCCTTCCATCTTGGTGAAGCCCATGCTCGCGCCCTTGAAGGCGGCGTAGCGGTGGGTTTCCAGGAAGGCGGCGGCCTTTTCCATGCCGGGGTTGATCTTGATCCACTCCACCTTGCCGTTGGCGGTGATCTTGGTGTAGCTGGCGTCGCCCGGATCGGTCTTGGCCACGGTCATGATGTCCGTGGGCTTGAGCGTGTTGGCCAGCTGCTCGATCTCGGCGCTAGTGGCCGAGCCCAGCTTGATCCAGGTCAGCGCGGCGGCGCTGCCCGATGCGGGGTCGATGGAAAAGCCCGCACCCACCTTGGCCACGTACAGCGAACCCGAGGACAGGTCCTTTTCCTTGTCGGCCACGAAGACGAAGTAGCCGCTGTTGGTGGCGTCGTCGCCCATCAGCGCCGTGCGCTGGTCGGGCATGACCTGGACCAGCTCGTGCGAGATGCGGCCCATGCAGAAATGCTTCTTGATGCTGGCCGTGCCGTCCACGTTGACCGTCACTTCGGGCATGTGGCCGTAGTGGTAGGGGTTGGCCTTGGTCTGGTCGCCATACAGGTTCTGGCTGAAGGCCTGCAACTGCGCATTGCCGGTGGCGAAGGCGTCGGGCTCGTACTCTTCGCTGGACAGATGGGTGCCCCAGGGCGACAGGCTGGCGCCGCAGGTGATCCACAGGCCGTGCACCTTGGAGGTGTCCACGTTGTGGTACTTGACCAGGCTGAGCTTGCCCGTGGTCTGGTCCTGGTCCAGCGTCAGCACGGCGATGGGCGAGGGCAGCTTGCCGTACATGTCGGTCTTGCCATCCTGCGCCCAGGTCGTGTATTCGAACTGCACCACGGCGAACACGGGCTTGCCCTTGACGCCATCCACCTTGGCATTGGGCACGGTCAGCAGCGAGGTGCCGTCGGGCGCATCGGAGAAGAAGTGGCGCTCGCTGCCGGCCACGGTGCGGTCGATGATCTTGTTGTTGTTGATGTCGTAGTAGCCGCCGGCCAGGATCTTGCCGCCCTTGCCGTCCGGCACTTCGTCGCCGGTCACGAAGAAGGGCTGGTAGCCCAGGTCGAAGCTCTGCTCGCTGTTGTCGCTGTACTGCACCTTGAGCTGCGAGGCCACGGTCATCCGGGCCATGGCCTGGGGGTTGGCCAGCGTGGGCGCGGCCATGGAGGTGAAGCTGGCCGCCACATAGTTCTTCGCGGGACCGTCATCGCCACCGCCGCAGGCGGTCAGCAGGCCGGCGGCGGACACGGCGGAGCCGAGCGGCAGCAGGGGGGCGCCGGTCAGGAATTGCAGCGCCTTGCGGCGGGAGAGCATCGTGGATTGGGACATGGGGCTTCCGTTGTGGGGTTGTCTGCATCAGCCCATCGGGGGCGGGATGGGCCGGGATGCCGCTGCGCACTCGCTGGCTATGCATCCGCACGGCATGCTAGGCAGGCACTGTGACAAAGCGATGGCATCCGTATGACACAACAGTGACTGCGTCATGTGGACGCCCGGGTGGCCGCTGGCACGACAGAGAAACGGCAAAGAAAAAGCCCCTCGAAAGGGGCCTGGTGATCTGGTGCCGTGCAGGCGTCAGCCGGACAGTCCGGGCGGCTGCGGCGGTTCGGTGCCGATGGCGTCGCTGCCATCGCTTTCATCGGGCGCCGCAAAGCAGTCACGGAAGGTGAAGACGATGGAGGTGAAGAACATGGCGGCCAGCAGCATGGCCGTGGCAATCATCAGGCCGTTGGCAATGCCGCCCAGCACCTGGGCCAGCACGGCCGAGATCAGTGCCATCACGATGCCGGCCACGATGAACACGCCCATCCAGCTCAGGCCGAAGACCACCAGTGCGCCGATGTTGCGCACGCACGCCACCAGGCTGAAGAACACGGCCTTGACCGGCGGCACGTTGTGCCAGTGCACCAGGCCCGGCGCATGCCAGAACAGCAGCGAAAGCGGCAGGTACAGGCCCATGCTCAGCCACATGGCGGCCTGGAAGTCGGGCGATTCGGCGATCTCGCGCGTCAGCGGCTCGCCGCCCAGGTAGACGTTGGCGAACTGGCCATCGTCCACCAGCATGGACAGGCCCATGATCAGCAAGAAGCCTGCCGCATACATGGCGCCCAGCGTGAGCATGGAATTCAGGCGCTGGCGCCCGGTGCGAAAGGCCACCAGCAGCAGGGCCGGCGTGGGCGCGCGCCCGTGCGAGGCTTCGGCCGCCGCCACCATCATGGCCAGCGATGTGGCCGGCAGCAGGCCCAGCGCGATCACGGGGCCTATCAGCGGCAGCACCGTGACCAGCGACATGGCCGCCATCGACAGAAAGAACAGTGCCGCCAGCGCCAGCGGCTGCTGGCGGAAGGTGCGGATGCCCTGCTGCACCCATTGCAGGCCGGTACGGGCGGGAACGATGAGAAGTTTCATGGGGTGAGGAAGTCGGGGCGCCTGGATGGGGCATGGCCTCTGGCATGGGCCGCGCCGCTGGCGCCCGAACGGGGACTGTACCCGAGGAAGCGCGGCCCGTGGACCGCAAAGCCCTCCGGCAGCCGCGTCGTGGCCGGCCTGGGACGTCAGTCCAGCGCCACGGGGCGGGCCAGGCGCTGGCGCAGCACGCGCTCGAAATGCGTGGGATCGTGGGGAACGAGCATGGAGGCCTCGCGCGGCAGGTGGAAATCCCACAGGCGGGAGATCCAAAAGCGCAGCGCGCCCGCGCGCAGCATGGGGTTGAACAGTTCTCGCTCGGCGGCGGTCAGGGGGCGCACGGACTGGTAGGCATCGATCATGGCCTTGGCCTTGGCCGCGTCATGGGCGCCTGTGGCGTGTTCGATGCACCAGTCGTTGAGGCACACCGCCAGGTCGAACAGCCAGCTGTCCACGCCTGCGAAGTAGAAATCGAAGAAGCCTGTCAGGCGCTCGCCATCGAACATCACGTTGTCGCGGAACAGGTCGGCGTGCACGGGGCCGCGCGGCAGCGCCGCATAGGCGGGCGAGGCGGCCACATGGTTCTGGAAGGCCAGTTCGGAGCGCAGCAGGTCGGCGGTGGGTGCGTCGATGTGCGGGATCACCGTGGGCACGGTCTCGTTCCACCAGGGCAGGCCGCGCAGATTGGGCTGCTGGCGATCGTAGTCTCGGCCGGCCAGGTGCATGCGCGCCAGCATCTCGCCCACGGCGGCGCAGTGTGCGGGCTGGGGGGTCAGCTCGCTCCTGCCGGGAAGGCGGTTGACGATGGAGGCGGGCTTGCCGCACACGCGCAGCAGGATGTCGCCGCTGCGCGTCTCGGCCTGCGGGTCGGGCACGGGAATGCCGGCCTGCGCCAGATGCTTCATCAGGTACAGGTAGAAGGGCAGTTGCTCGGCCGTCAGGCGCTCGAACAGCGTCAGCACCCACTCGCCCTGCTCGGTGGTGAGAAAGTAGTTGGTGTTCTCTATGCCGCCCTGGATGCCGCGCAGCTCCTTGAAGGAACCCAGGGACATGCGGCGCAGCAGCTCGCGCGCATCTTTGTCGGAGACTTCGGTGAAAACGGCCATGTTTGCATTGCCGGCCAGCGCGGCTCGGCGGAAATCGTTGTCGTCAGATATGGAAAGAGGGCAGCGCCGTCAGGTGCTGCCCCCTGGGATGCCGCCGGGCCCCGGGGCCCGGACAGTCCGGTGAGGATCAGAACTTCTTGAGGTTCCAGACGCGCGTGCCGTTGGTGCCGTCGCCATCGCCGCGGTTGCGGGAGGAGCGGGCGCCGTCGTTGGACTGCACCTCATAGGAGGGCATGTCGCCGACCTTGGGCTGCACGGTGATGCTTCGGGTCTGGCCGCCCACGCGCAGTTCGTCAACGCGGCTGCCTTCGTCTTCCACATGGATGCGTTCCACGCGCTGGTTGCTTCGGTCGCGGGCCTCGGGCCTGGCCGTGTCCGGCGCGGTCTGCCCGGCGGTCGCCGCCGCGGGGGCGGTGGAGGCAGCCGGGGCAGGCGTGGGGTTCTGGGCCAGCACGGGGCTGGCGGCCAGGCTCAGGAGGATGAGAAGTGGAGCGGCGCGCATGGGCTCCATTGTAGGTCTTGCGGCGGGCCCTGTCCCGCCCTGTCCCCCTGCCGGCGCGTGCACAATCGGCGCATGAGCAATTCCAAGACCCTGGTGCTGATCGACGGCTCCAGCTACCTCTACCGCGCCTACCACGCCATGCCGGATCTGCGCGCCGAGCCCGGCAACCCGGAAAGCCCCGCCACGGGCGCCATCCGCGGCATGATCAACATGCTCCAGGCGATCCGCAAGGAAGTGGCGGCCGACTACGCGGTCTGCGTGTTCGACGCCAGCGGCCCCACCTTCCGCGATGCGCTCTATCCCGAATACAAGGCGCACCGCTCGCCCATGCCCGACGATCTGCGCTCGCAGATCGAGCCCATCCACGAAGTGGTCCGCCTGATGGGCTGGCCCGTGCTGGCCATCCAGGGCGTGGAGGCCGACGACGTGATCGGCACCCTGGCCAAGACGGCCGCCGCCCAGGGCGTGAACGTGGTCATCTCCAGTGGAGACAAGGACCTGTCCCAGCTGGTGGATCCCCACATCATGGTGATGGACACCATGAGCGGCAAGCGCCGCGACGTGGCCGGCGTGACGGCCGAGTTCGGCGTGCCGCCTGCGCAGATGATCGACTACCAGGCGCTGGTCGGCGATGCCGTGGACAACGTGCCCGGCGTTGCCAAGGTCGGCCCCAAGACGGCCGTCAAGTGGCTGGCCGAGCACGGCTCGCTCGACGGCCTGATCGCTGCGGCCGACGGCATCAAGGGCGTGGCTGGCCAGAACCTGCGCGATGCCATCGCCTCGGGCCAGCTGGCGCTGAGCCGCCAGCTGGTCACCATGAAGACCGACTGCGACCTGAGCGCCGAAGTGCCAACCCTGCCCGTGCTCGACGCGCTGGCGCCGCGCGAGCCCGATACCGCGCCGCTGCGCGAGTTCTATGAGCGCTACGGCTTCAAGGGGCTGGCACGCATGCTCGGCGGTGCCGCGCCCGAGCCCGATGCGCTGCAAGCCGTCAAGGCCGGCCGCAAGCCAGCGGCCAAGCCGCGTGCCGACCAGTCCACGGGCGACATGTTTGCCCAGGAGCAGGCCGAATCCGACGACGCCACCGCCGAGGCCGAGACCGCCCAGCAGCGTGCGCTGGACTACGACGTGGTGCTGACCTGGGAAGCGTTCGACCAGTGGCTGGCCAAGATCAACGCCGCCGAACTCACGGCCCTGGATACCGAAACCACCTCGCTGGACGAGATGCGTGCCGAGATCGTCGGCATCTCGCTGAGCGTGGAGCCCGGCGCCGCCGCCTACATCCCCCTGCGCCATGCCGGCCCCGACGCGCCCGAGCAACTGCCGGCCGACGAAGTGCTGCAGCGCCTCAAGCCCTGGCTGGAGGATGCGGCCCGGCCCAAGCTGGGCCAGCACGTCAAGTACGACCGCCATGTCTTCGCCAATGCCGGCATCGAGGTGCACGGTTATGTGCACGACACCATGCTGCAAAGCTATGTGCTGGAAGTGCACCGCCCGCACGGCCTGGCCAGCCTGGCGCTGCGCCACACCAACCGCACGGGCATCAGCTATGAAGACCTGTGCGGCAAGGGCGCCCACCAGATCCCGTTCGCCCAGGTGCCCGTGGACAAGGCTGCCGCCTACGCCTGCGAGGATGCGGACCAGACCCTGGACGTGCACCGCGTGCTGTGGCCGCAGCTGCAGGCGCACGACGGCCTGCGCGGCATCTACGAGCTGGAGATCGCCACCAGCGAGGCCCTGTTCCGCATAGAGCGCAACGGCGTGCTCATCGATGCCGCCACGCTGGCCAGGCAGAGCAACGATCTGGGCCAGCGCATCGTGCAGCTGGAGCAGGAGGCCTACGACATCGCGGGCCAGCCCTTCAACCTGGCCAGCCCCAAGCAGCTGGGCGAGATCTTCTTCGACAAGCTGGGCATGCCCGTGGTCAAGAAGACGGCCACCGGCGCACGCAGCACCGATGAAGAGGTGCTGGAGAAGCTGGCCGAGGACTATCCGCTGCCCGCCAAGCTGCTGGAGCACCGCAGCCTGTCCAAGCTCAAGGGCACCTATACCGACAAGCTGGCCCAGCTGGCGCTGCCGCGCACGGGCCGGGTGCACACGCACTACGCCCAGGCCGTGGCCGTGACGGGGCGCCTGTCCAGCAACGACCCCAACCTGCAGAACATCCCCATCCGCACGCCCGAAGGCCGGCGCGTGCGCGAGGCCTTCATTGCCGCGCCCGGCCATGTGATCGCCAGCGCCGACTACTCGCAGATCGAGCTGCGCATCATGGCCCACCTGTCGGGCGACGAGTCGCTGCTGCGCGCCTTCCACGAAGGCCGCGACGTGCACCGGGCCACGGCATCGGAAGTCTTCAACGTGGAGCTGGAGCAGGTCAGCAGCGAGCAGCGCCGCTATGCCAAGGTCATCAACTTCGGGCTGATCTACGGCATGAGCAGCTTTGGCCTGGCCAAGAACCTGGGCATAGAGACCAAGGCTGCCGCCGCCTACATCGACCGCTATTTCCAGCGCTATCCAGGCGTCAAGCGCTACATGGACGAGACGGTGGAATTCGCGCGCGACCACGGCTACGTGGAAACCGTCTTCGGCCGCCGCCTGTACCTGGTGGACATCAACGGCGGCAGCGGCCCGCGCAAGAAGGCGGCCGAGCGCCAGGCCATCAACGCGCCCATGCAGGGCACGGCGGCCGACCTGATCAAGAAGGCCATGGTGGCGGTGCAGGCCGAGCTCGATGCCAGGCAGTCCGAGGTCCGCGTCATCATGCAGGTGCACGACGAACTGGTGTTCGAGCTGCCCGAAGGCGAGTCGGACTGGGTGCGCACCGAGATCCCGCGCCTGATGGCCGGCGTGGCGGAGCTGAAGGTTCCCTTGCTCGCCGAAGTGGGCGTCGGCCCCAACTGGGACAAGGCACATTGAGCTTCACGCGCGCATCGTAGACTTGGCCGGTTCTCAACCACCACCAAGGAGAGATGCATGCGTGACGATCAGCAGCAAGACCTGAAGGCCCTGGTTCCGGGGCGCAGCAGCGAAGAGGGGCCCACGCGGCGCCTGGCATTGCAGACGGCCCTGGGCCTGGGCTATGCCGCAGCGGCCACGCCGCTGATGGCGCAGACCGCCATCTCCACGCCGGCCGACGGCCTGACGGCCGGCGAGGTGCATTTCACCGTGAACGGCTTCAAGGTGCCGGCCTACCGCGCCGCGCCCGCCGGCAAGAAGAATGTGCCCGTGGTGCTGGTGATCTCCGAGATCTTCGGCGTGCACGAATACATTGCCGACACCTGCCGCCGCCTGGCGCGTGCCGGCTACCTGGCCATCGCCCCCGATCTGTATGCGCGCCAGGGCGATCCCAAGACCTATACCGAGATCGCCAAGCTCATGAGCGAGCTGGTCTCCAAGGTGCCCGACGAACAGGTCATGGCCGACCTGGACGGCGCCGTGCAATGGGCGGGCACGCAGGGCGGCGATACGGCGCGCGTGGCCATCACGGGCTTTTGCTGGGGCGGGCGCATCACCTGGCTGTATGCGGCCCATGGCCCGGTCAAGGCCGGCGTGGCCTGGTACGGCCGGCTGGAAGGCGCCAAGACCGCGCTGCAGCCACGCCATCCTCTGGAGCTGGTCTCCAGCCTCAAGGCGCCGGTGCTGGGCCTGTATGGCGGGCAGGACACGGGCATTCCGCTGGAATCCGTGGAGCGCATGCGCGAGGCGCTCAAGCAGGGCTCGGCAGCGGCCAAGGCCTCGGAGTTCGTGATCTACCCGGAGGCGCCCCACGCCTTCCATGCCGACTACCGGCCCAGCTACCGCGAGCAGGCTGCGCGCGACGGTTGGCAAAAAATGCTGGCCTGGTTCAATAAGCATGGGGTGACCCCCTGAGCGGCTGCGCCGCTTCCCCCTCTCTCGCTTCGCGGGAGGGGGACGACACCCTCGGTGCGGGGCGGCCCTTCCTCGGTGTCCCTGGTGTGAGGACGCGCCAGTTTTTAAGGTATTGCTGACTAGCTTTCAACTTTATTCGCGCAGGGGGGCTTGACAGCTTCTGTAGGCTGAAACCGAGGGCACCCGACACCGTGGCCTGCTTCCTTCATGGGATCGCAGGCCACGGCTGCGATGGGGCCGGTCTTTCTGCGAGAATTCGCGGGTTTCGCCTGCAAGGGCATACGGTTGAAGCACAAATCGCTATGACATTGGTAGCAATCATTCTGGCCACCCTGGCCGCCGGTATTGGCAGCGTCTGGGTGGCCGCGTTGTTGATGGGGCTGGGAGGCAACCGCTCGCCGGGCATGATGCCGCAGCGGCTGTTGAGCCTGGCGGCGGGCGCGCTGCTGGCCACGGCCTTCATGCACCTCTTGCCCGAAGCCTTCGAGAGCGAGGCCGGCGCGCACGACCTGTTCGTCACGCTGCTGGTGGGCCTGGTGTTCTTTTTCCTGCTGTCCAAGGCCGAGCTGTGGCACCACGGGCATGAGCACGGCGCGCCGCCGGCCCATGAGCACGATCACCACGAGCATCACGATCACCAGGGCCACGCCCATGACCATTCCCATGGCCACCATCATGGCCACCGCCACGGCGGCTGGGCGGTGCTGACCGGCGACAGCGTGCACTGCTTCGGCGATGGCGTGCTGATCGCCTCCGCCTTCATGGCCGACATGCGCCTGGGGCTGATCGCGGCGGTGTCGGTGCTGGCCCATGAGGTGCCACACCACATGGGTGACATCGTGGTGCTGCGCCAGTCCAGCTCCAACCGGCGCGTGGCCCTGATCAAGGTGTCCATGGCCGGGGCCGTGACCACGCTGGGCGGCATTGGCGGCTATTTCCTGGTCGGCCAGCTGCAGGAGCTGCTGCCGTACTTCCTGGCCGTGGCCTCCAGCAGCTTCATCTACGTGGCGCTGGCCGACCTGATTCCCCAGCTGCAAAAGCGCCTGAGCGCGCGCGAGACCGTGGCCCAGGTGGGCTGGCTGATGCTGGGCATCGTGCTGGTCACCGTGGTCAGCCGCGCGGCGCACGCGCACTGAGCGGGCGGCGTTTCAGGCTATCCCGCACCGGCCTGCACGGGCGTGCTGCCCAGCAGGTCGGCATAGTCCACGGCGTACTTGATGAAGGCCGCATGGCCGTCGATGCGCAGCTTGCGGCGCAGGTGCAGCCGGTGGGTTTCCACGGTGCGCACCGAGGTGCCCATCAGTGCCGCAATCTCCTTGTTGGAGCGGCCCTCCGAGATCCACTGCAGCACGCTGGCCTCGCGCGGCGTGAGGGCGCGCCGGGGGCCGGCACCGGCGCCGTCGTCCTCGACCACGGGCTGCAGGCCGGGGCTGAAATACAGGCCGCCCGCGTAGACCCGGTCTATGGCCTCGATGAGCTGCTGCGCCGGTGCATCCTTGAGCACATAGCCGCGTGCGCCCAGTGCCACGGCGCGCCGCACGTATTCGGGGTCCTCGTGCATGGACAGCACCAGCACGCGCACCAGGGGGAACTGATCGCGGAACAGCGCGGCCAGGTCGATGCCACTGGCGCCCGGCATGCGGATGTCGGTCACCACCAGGTCGGGCGACAGCTCGCGCGCCAGCGGCACGGCCTGGTCCATGCTGGCGGCCTCGCCCACGACACGGATATGGTCGGTGGCCTGCAGGCGCATGGACACGCCGTCGCGCACAAGAGGGTGGTCGTCCACCAGGAGGATGCGGATCATGGGGTTCATGCAGCGGCCTGTGGGAGTTCGAATTCCGGTGAGGGAGACAGCGGCATGCCGCCGCTGCGGTAGAGCACGGCGACCAGCCGGGTGCCCCGGGCGCCCGAGCTGATGCTCAGATGGCCGCCCAGGCCCTCGATGCGCTCGCGCATGTTGCGCAGGCCGATGCCGCCCTGGCGGTCGCGCTGCACGCGGCGCATGTCGAAGCCCTGGCCGTCGTCGCTGACCTGCAGCACCACGCGGCGGCGCTGAAAGTGCAGGCTGACGTCGATGCGCGTGGCCTGCGCATGGTTTTGCGCATTCGTCACGGCCTCCTGGGCCACGCGGAACAGGGCCGTGGCGTGGCTGGGCGGCAGAAAGCGGGTCTCGCCCCGGCAGCCGAACTGCATGCGCAGGCCGTCCTCGGCCTGCATCTGCTGGCTCATCAGTGCCAGGGCCGGGGCCAGGCCCAGGTCGTCCAGCAGGGCGGGGCGCAGGCCGTGGGAGACGCGCCGTATCTCCACCAGCGCGTGGTTGAGCTGCTCCAGTCCCTGGTCCACCATGCGCTGGGCCGTGGCCGGGTCCTGTGCGGCCAGGCGCCTGAGCTGGGCCTGGGCCGTCTCCAGCAGGAACTTGGACGAGACCAGCACCTGGACCACGCCGTCATGCAGGTCGCGCGCCACGCGCGTGCGTTCTTCCTCCTGCGAATGCACCACGCGCTGGGCCAGGCGCTGCAGCTTGGTGCTGGACACGCGGTGGTCGCTGAGATTGAACGCCAGCCCCGCCACGCCGATGAGCACGATGCACAGCGCCGCAATGCCGAAGATGCGCCAGCGCGTGGCCGCGATATTGGCCTGGGCGCTTTCGTCGATCTGGCGCAGCGCCTGCTCCACATCGTCCAGGTACAGGCCCGTGCCCAGCGACCAGCCCCATTCGGGGACCGTGGCCACGTAGGCGAGCTTGGCCTCGGTACGCAGCGAGGACGGCTTTTGCCACTGGTAGCGCACCAGGCCGCCGCCGCTGCGCGCGGCATCCAGGATGATCCTGGCGGGCCCTGCGCCGCCCGGGCTGTTGGGATCGCACAGGTCCACGCCCGACAGGCCCATCTGCCGCGCATCCAGCAGCACGTTGCCGTGTTCGTCGTAGACAAAGAAGTAGCCGTCCTCGCCGAACTGCATGCGCGCCAGCGTATCCAGCGCCTGGCGCCGCTGCACGGATGGCTCCTCGCCGCTGGACTGGATGCGCGCCAGCGCCGTGGTCGCCAGCTGCACGTAGTGCCGCAGCTCGGTCTCCTTGCTGTGCAGGTAGGCGGTCTCGACCAGCTCTCGTTCCTGGCGGGCCAGCTCCAGTGTCTGGTGTTGCACGGTCACCGCGACCAGGCCCAGGGCCAACGCGATGGCGGCAATCGACAGAAGCGCAAGTTTCAGCGGAAGTTGCATGGGAGCCTGTGTGGAGTGCACCGACGATCTTTTCCGCCCAGTGCACGGACCTTGTCAACAGGGCTTGCGCGCATGGCGCCGGGGCCCGGCAGCGGACCTTGAATGGCGGGCGTCGTATCTGCCAATAGCCTGTGCGCGCTGCATATCCACGCGCGCAGGAAAAGGAATTTGAATATCCCAAGGAAAATGCCATGGATAATATATTTCGCGCACGAAAGAATATCCCATTGACATAGGGAATCCGATATGCATTTTCTTGGTGCGTTGTCCCCTTTTTGGGGTCTTGAATAATGGTTTTGCCGTATTGTGGTGCGCCGTCCCTCATCTGTCTGACATGCCTGGCTACGGTTGAGCAGGTTCCGTGCCAAGCCGTTGTTTCAGAAGAGAGTTATCCTGCTGCGTAGCACTGCGCAAGCGGTCCTGCGTAGTGGTGCGTAGGGGAAAATTCATTATCGAATGCTCCAGATCCCTGCCTAGAATTTCTCCGTGAAATCACTGATTCGAATCATTTTGTGTCAATGATTCATGTCGCCTTCGATGACCCAATTAAATGGTGACGAAGTGTTTCCGGGGCGCCGTTGCAGTAATGCGCGGCACGGCAGTGGCAGTTTGTATTCTTGTTTCAGAAAGGCAATACCATGGATATTCGATCGAACCTGCGGCGCGTGGCGCTGGCATGCGGTGTGGCGGCGGCGGTAGCGACGCTGGCGGGCTGCGCCGCGCCCCACAAGCGCGAGGTGCTGTCCACCACGCAGATCTATCCGGCCATCGGCCCGTATTCGCAGATGGTGGCGCATGGCAACACGATCTACTTCTCGGGCGTGCTGCCGCTGAACGCGCAGGGCACGGCCATCCAGGGCACGACCATCGAGGAGCAGACGCGCGCCGTGCTGGACCACATCGGCGCCAAGCTCAAGTCCCAGGGACTGGGCTATGAGGATGTGCTGTCCACCTCGGTCTTCATGAAGGACCTCAACGAGTTCGCCGCCATGAACAAGGTCTATGGCGAGTACTTCAAGACCGGCGCCCCCGCTCGGGCCACGGTGGAGGTGGCGCGCCTGCCGCGCGATGTGAAGATCGAAATCTCGGCCATCGTCGGCCGCCGCTGACCGCTTGCGCAACGACAGGAGGACCGCATGAACGCACGACACCCCCAGATCGCGGCCGAGCAGGCCACATCCCTGACCGCCACTGCGGCCGCCGGCGAATCCGGCTATCCCGCGCGCTGGACTTCCAAGCGCCGCGACTTCCTGCGCATGCTGGGCTACGGCACCGGCGCAGCCACGCTGGGCCCGCTGCTGGCTGCCTGCGGCAGCGGCAATGCCCAGACCTCGGCCGCTGCGCTGCGCGAGCAGCTCATGCGTGACGAGGCCTTCTGGACCGACGTGCAGAGCATGTTCATCCTCAAGCCCGAGAAGACCTATATGAACATCGGCACGGCGGGCTCCATGCCCAAGCTGGTGCTCGATGTGTTCGATACCGAAAACCGCAAGAAGGCCGCCGACTCGGGCAACGGCTACAGCAACCTGCTGGACCTGCGCAAGCAGGTGGCGCCGGGCTTTGGCGTGGATGCCGACGAGCTGGCCTTCTCGGCCAACACCTCCTCGGGCATGTGCCACGCCATCCTGGGCATCGACTGGCAGCGTGGCGACGTGGTGGTGACCACCAACCACGAGCACGGCGGCGGCGACACGCCGCTGAAGATCGCCCAGGACCGCTACGGCATCGAGGTCTCGCGCATTGCGCTGCCCGTGGGCAACAACCAGACGGCCGCCACCTACGTGAACCTGTTCGACGAGCGCATCCGCGCGCTCAAGGCCCAGGGCAAGCGCGTGCGCGCCATGATGTGGTCCTCTCCCACCTACAAAACCGGCACCATGCTGCCCATTGCTGACCTGATGGGCGTGGTCAAGGCGCACGGCCTGATCAGCATCGTGGACGGCGCCCACCTGCCGGGCATGATGGCCTACAACTATGCGGAGCTGGGCATGGACTTCATGTCGGGCGCGGGCCACAAGTGGCAGTGCGGCCCGGGCTCCACGGGCATCCTCATCATCCGCAACAAGATCCGCGCCTCCAACCCGCTGCCCCTGCCCAAGTGGTACCCGGTGCACACCAGCGCCTATCCGGCGCTGGAGCGCACGACCACGGCCAAGGAGACCTACGACATCGCCGCCTCGGTCACTTCCTGCGGCAGCGTGCACACGCCCATGTTCATGGCGCTGGCCCAGGCCTGCGCGCAGTGGGACAGCATCGGCCGCAAGAAGATCGAGACCTATGACCTGACGCTGTCGTCCTACCTCAAGGAAAAGATCGTCGAGCGCTGGGGCGTGGACTCGCTGTACTCGCCCAAGGACGATCCCAAGCTGCTGTCGGCGCTGACCTGCTTCAACCCGTTCCAGAACAAGGACGACGTGATGAACGGGACCAAGTCCTCGACCTTCGTGGCGCGCATGCTCAGCGACTATCCGCAGGGCTTCGTGATCCGCAACTCCAACTTCCCCGTGATCGGCGCGGCGGCAGACCACTACGGCGTGCGCGTGTCCACGCACCTGTGGCATGACGCGCGGGACATCGATCTGCTGGTGGATGCGATGTGGGATCTGTCTAGAAAGATGGCTTGACCCCCTGAGCCGCTTCGCGGCTTCCCCCTTCTCGCTTCGCGGAGGGGGACGACACCCTCGCTGCGGGGCGGCCCTTGCTCGGTGTCCCTCGCGTTGGGCCATGCTTGTGTTGGGGGCGCGCTTTTAGGCGCGGAGCGCTGTCCTCCGCCTTTCATCGTCAGCCGGGCTGTCCTTCGTCGCGGATGGCGGCGCGGACCTGGGGGAGCTGGCGGCGTGAGACCATGAGCAGTTCGGGGATGCCGTGCAGGCGCAGGGCCCAGCCTTCGCCTTCGGTGGGGTCGTCGTGGCGTTCCAGGGCGCGCAGGGCGCTGCGTGCCACGAGGGCGTTGCGGTGCACGCGCAGCAGGTGGTCGGCGTGGCGGGCCTCCAGGTCGGCCAGGGCGCCGTCGAGGATGTAGCTGCGGCCCACGGTGCGCACGGTCACGTATTTCTGTTCGGCCTTGAGGTAGAGCACCTCCGACAGGGGCAGGCGCACGGTGGCGCCCCGGTCCTGTATCAGCAGCACGGGGCCGCTGTCGCGTTCGGCCGTCTGGTGCGCGGCCGTGCGCGCGGCCTTGGCCAGGGCCTGCTGCAGGCGTTCGCGGCGCACGGGCTTGGTCAGGTAGTCGGCAGCATCCAGGTCGAAGGCCTCGACCGCGTGGCCGGCATGGGCGGTGACGAAGACCACGGCAGGCGGCAGCGGCAGGCGGCGCAGCATATGGGCCAGGGCCAGGCCGTCCTGGCCGGGCATGTGGATGTCCAGCAGTGCCAGCTCCACGGGGCGCGGGCCCGGCGCCTGCAGCACGGCCATGGCCTGGCGGGCGTCCGCCGCCTCGCTGACCTGGTGCGGGCCGCTGCCCGTGCATGCCTGCACGTCGGCCAGCAGGGTGCGCAGCCGCGCGCGGGCCAGGGCTTCGTCGTCAACGATCAGGATGTGCATGGTGCTTCTTCTTCGATAAAGCCTTCGTGGGTTGGCTGGCAGGCGGTGCCAGCGGCAGGCTGATGCGCACCACGAAATGCCCGTTGAGCGTGCGCGCCGTGAGGTGGGCCTGCAGGTCGTGCAGCAGCGACAGCCGGGCGCGCACATTGGCCAGCGCAATGCCGTTGCCGCGCGTGCCGGCTGCGCTGGCGGAATCGATCTCGGAGGGCAGGGTGTTGGTGATGCGCACCTCCACCAGATCGCCACGGCGCTCGGTGCGCACCTGCAGCTTGCCGCCGCGTGCGCTGGGCTCCACGCCATGGCGTATGGCGTTTTCCACCAGCGGCTGCAGCAGCAGCGGCGGCAGCAGGGCGCCGTGGGCGGCAGGGTCCAGTTGCCAGCGCACCTGCAGCCGTTCGCCAAAGCGCACCTGCTCGATGGCCAGGTAGCGCTGGGCCAGCTCGATCTCCTCGGCCAGCGTGGTCGTGCTGTGCGGCTCGGCCAGCGCATAGCGGAACAGGTCGCTGAGGTCCTCCAGCAGGGCCTCGGCCTTGGCGGGCTCGGCGCGCACCAGGGCGATGGCGCTGTTGAGCGTGTTGAACAGGAAATGCGGGCGTATGCGCGACTGCAGCTCGGCCAGCCGCGCCTGCGTGTCGGCGGGTGCGTGGCCGCGTGCGCGCAGCACCAGGGCTGCGACCAGCAGGGCTGCCAGCAGTCCGCCGGACACGGCGCTGGCCAGCCAGGGGGCGCTGGTGCCGCCAGCCAGGTGCAGCATGGCGCAGGCATACAGCCCGGCCGCCATGCCCAGCAGCACGCCGGCCGCGTACTGGCCGGAGGCGGGCAGCCGCTGCAGCGGGTGCTTGAGCAGGCAGGCGGCCACCAGCCAGACCAGCGTGCCGGGCAGGCAGGCGCCGGTCAGCAGGGCCATGCCCTGCAGCCACTGCAGGGGCGAGTCGGCACCGAACATCGAGGCCGTTGCCACCACGGCCTGCACAAACAGCACGGCGCGCAGCACCACGCCTACGTTGCAGGCGTCAAAGACCAGCGCCGCAGGCAGGGGCGGGGGGGCAGTGGTGGGGGTCGGCTGGGTCGGCAAGGGGCGGCAGGTAGTGTTTCGGCGGGTGGGGTTCGCGCCGCATGCCCGGATTATGGTCATGCCGGGCGGGCCTGCACAGCGGTCACACCGCCCATGCACACCCATGCACGCCCATGCAGGCCCGTGTAGGCCCCTGCACGGGCGTGGCGCCGCCCAGGTCGATAGAATCTTCGCTTCCTGCCTGCGCCGGGGGGCGATGCCGCCCGCCGCCTGCGCTGCCTGCACAGCCCCATCGAAGATCGCGTCCTCACATGTCTGCCAATCAACCAACGTCCGCCTCGCACAACCAGCTCGATACCAAGGCCCAGGCCTGGTCCGCTCTCTTCGAAGAGCCGATGAGCGATCTGGTCAAGCGCTATACCTCCAGCGTGTTCTTCGACAAGCGCCTGTGGCAGGCCGACATCACGGGCAGCCTGGCGCATGCCGAGATGCTGGCGGCCCAGGGCATCATCGCCGCCGCCGACCATGAAGCCATCCGCAAGGGCATGGCGCAGATCACGCAGGAGATCGAGTCCGGCCAGTTCGAGTGGAAGCTCGACCTGGAAGACGTGCACCTGAACATCGAGGCCCGCCTGACCCAGCTGGTCGGCGACGCCGGCAAGCGCCTGCACACGGGCCGCAGCCGCAACGACCAGGTGGCCACCGACGTGCGCCTGTGGCTGCGCGGCGAGATCGACCTCATCGAAGGCCTGCTGGGCGAGCTGCAGCTGTCCCTGGTCGAAGTGGCCGAGAAGAATGTGGACGTGATCCTGCCCGGCTTCACCCACCTGCAGGTGGCCCAGCCCGTGAGCTTTGCCCACCACCTGCTGGCCTATGTGGAAATGTTCAAGCGCGACGCCGAGCGCATGCTGGACCTGCGCCGCCGCGTCAACGTGCTGCCGCTGGGCAGCGCCGCCCTGGCCGGCACCACCTACCCGCTGGACCGCGAGCGCGTGGCCCGCACGCTGGGCATGGAAGGCGTCTGCCAGAACTCGCTGGACGGCGTCAGCGACCGCGACTTCGCCATCGAATTCACCTCGGCCGCCAGCCTGTGCATGGTGCACGTGAGCCGCCTGTCCGAAGAGCTGATCATCTGGATGAGCCAGAACTTCGGCTTCATCCGCATCGCCGACCGCTTCACCACGGGCTCGTCGATCATGCCGCAGAAGAAGAACCCCGACGTGCCCGAGCTGGCACGCGGCAAGACCGGCCGCGTGGTCGGCCACCTGATGGGCCTGATCACCCTGATGAAGGGCCAGCCCCTGGCCTACAACAAGGACAACCAGGAAGACAAGGAGCCGCTGTTCGACACGGTGGACACCCTGAAGGACACGCTGCGCATCTTCGCCGAGATGATCGGCGGCCAGGCCGACCCGGCCACGGGCGGCAAGAAGGGCGGCATCACCGTCAACGCCGAAGCCATGCGCGCCGCCGCTCTCAAGGGCTACGCCACGGCCACCGACCTAGCCGACTACCTGGTCAAGAAGGGCCTGCCCTTCCGCGACGCGCACGAGACCGTGGCCCATGCCGTCAAGCTGGCCTCGCAAAAGGGCGTGGACCTGACCGAGCTGCCGCTGGCCGAACTGCAGGCCTTCAATCCCGGCATCGAGGCCGACGTCTTCGAGGCGCTCAGCCTGGAAGGCTCGCTCAATGCGCGCAACACCCTGGGCGGCACGGCGCCGGCCCAGGTGCGCAAGCAGCTGGCAGGCCACCAGGCGCGCTTGAATGCACGCCTGAACGCGCGCCTGGGCTGATCCCCCCGTTCGCCGGAGCCACGCCATGACATCCTCCCGCCGCCAACTGCTGACGGGGGCGCTGCGCGCCGCCGGCGCAGTGACCGCCGTTGCCGCCTCGTCCGCCCTGGCCCCGCTGGCCTGGGCCCAGCCCGGGCAGGCCATTCGCATCCTCGTGGGCTTTCCGCCGGGCGGCGGCACGGATGCCATCGCGCGCCTGCTGGCCGACCGGCTCAAGGACGTGCTGGGCACCACGGTGCTGGTGGACAACCGCCCCGGCGCGGGCGGCCAGATCGCGGCGCAGCAGCTCAAGGCGGCTGCGGCCGATGGCCACACGCTGTTCCTCACGCATGACCACACCATCTCCATCCTGCCCCAGGTGGTGAAGAAGCCGGGCTTCGACCCGGCCCATGACTTCGTTCCCGTGGCCGGCTTTGCCACCTTCGTGAACGCGCTGGCGGTCTCCGCCAGCACGCCGGCGCGCAACCTTGCCGAGTATGTGGAGTGGGTGCGCCAGGGCGCAAAGCGCGGCAGCATAGGCATACCCGCGCCCGCGTCCACGCCGGAATTCCTGGTCAGGCTGCTGGGCGAGCACTACAGGCTGGACCTGGTGGCCGCGCCCTACCGGGGCAGCGCGCCCATGCTGGCCGACATGCTGGGCAACCAGATCCCGGCCGGCATCGCCTCGGTGCAGGACTTCATGGAAAACCACAAGGCCGGCAAGCTGCGCGTGATCGGCGTGCTGGGCACGCGCCGCCAGGCCACCATGCCCGAAGTGCCCACGCTGGCCGAGCAGGGCGTCAAGGGCTTCGAGGACACGCCCTACTACGGCATCTACGCGCCGCGCGGCACGCCCCAGGCCTTCATCGACCGCTTCTCCGCCGCCGTGGCCACCGTGCTCAAGCAGCCCGATGTGCACGAGCAGCTCACCGCCCTGGGCCTGACCGTGGGCCACATGCCGCCCGCGCAACTGGCCGAGCGCGAGCAGGCCTATACCCAGGTCTGGAAACGCATCATCCAGACCAGCGGCTTCCAGCCGCAGTAAGACAGGCGGACTGCGGGGCGACAGCCTCCGCGACCGGCAGGCGCTGTGAACCGGCAAGCGCTGTGTTTTGGTACGGCCATCGCCGGAGCTGACGGTGCAGTGGGTGGCGCGAATCCTTGTGATCGGACATATATGACGCCCTTGTGCGCCGATGTCTTACAGATGGATACACCGCAGACCCGGTTCCGGGCACCTGCAGCAGGGCCTGCAGCGGATGCGGCCCGGTATCATCCCGCGCAGTGGTTTTCAGCCGCAGCGGATGCGGCCCTGCATTCGGCGCATGCGGGCGGCGGGCATCTGCCTCGTTGCAGCCCTTGCCGCCGAGCCCTGCCGCAGCGCAGGGCTTTTCATTTGCAGCCTGTGCACCGTGCACGGCGCGCGCCGCAGCGCTGAAAGCCTGCTCATTCCAAGAAAACACCGGGCCATCTGAGCCCGACAGAAGGGATTGCCATGGGGGTGCTTCGCACGACAGCGATCAAGGGGTTCCAGAGTCCGCCGGCGCACGGCCGGCCCTGGGGCAGGTGGGGTTTGGGCCTGCTGCTGGGATCGGCGGCGCTGGCGGCGCAGGCCGTGGGCGTGCGCCAGTTCAGCCCGCAGGGAGAGGTGGCCAAGGTCGAGCAGGTGGTGGTGCAGTTCGATGGCACGGCCGTGCGCTTTGGCGACCCCAAGGCGGCCGCGCCGGTCACGCTCAGCTGCAGCGATGCGGCGGCCACCCAGGGCACGGGCCGCTGGAACAGCGACCGCGAATGGGTGTTCGACTTCAAGCAGGCCCTGCCGCCCGGCGTGCGCTGCACGGCCCAGCTCGTGGCCGGCTACAAGTCGCCTGCGGGCACGGCCGTGACGGGCGCTGCCAGCTACCAGTTCCAGACCGGTGGCCCGGCCGTGCTGGACATGGCACCCGACACCTATGAACAGATCGACGAGGAGCAGTACTTCGCTCTGCGCCTGTCGGGCCCGGCCACCGTGCAAAGCCTGCAGCAGCACATGTGGTGCACGGCCGAAGGCGTGGGCGAGCGCATTCCCGTGCGCCTGATCGAAGGCAAGGAGCGCGACGAGCTGCTCAAGCACCGCGGCTGGGACAAGGCCGCTGCCAAGAACCCGCTGCAGTACGCCACGCTGGCCTGCAACCGCCGCCTGACGGCGGGCACGACCATGACGCTGGTCTTCGGCGCCGGCATTGCCACGCCCAACGGCGTGGCCAGCCGCCAGGACAAGCGCTTCGAGTACCGCGTGCGCGAGCCCTTCGCCGCCGAGTTCAGCTGCGAGCGCGAGAACGCCCAGGCCGCCTGCCTGCCGATCCGTCCCATGCGCCTGCGCTTCAACGCCCCCGTGCCGCGCAAGCTGGCCGAGGGCATCCGCCTGAGCAGCGGCGCCTCCAAGGTGGCGCCCGTGATCGACAGCGAATACGGCGAAAAGCTCAGCGAGGATTCGCTGGTGCAGAACCTGAGCTTCCCGGCCACCATGCAGGCCCAGGCGCGCTACACGGTGGAGCTGCCTCCGCAGTTCAAGGACGCGGCAGGCCGCAGCCTGAGCAATGCCGACATGTTCCCGCTGCAGGTGGCCACGGGCGCGCTGCCGCCGCTGGCCAAGTTCGCGGCCTCGCCCTTCGGCATCGTCGAGCGCTATGCCGAAGGCCCGGACGGCCCGGCCCTGCTGCCCGTGACGCTGCGCAATGTGGAGTCCGAGCTGGCCACCAGGTCCCTGGACGCCAGCCGCGTGAGCACCAAGCAGCCCGGCAGCGATGCCGAGATCATTGCCTGGATGCGCCGCGTGGCCGACTACGAGTCCTCCGACATGGACCGCAAGCGCGCCTCGCGCGACATCAAGGGCCCGCTGCCGCCCGTGATCGACAACGAAAACCGCGACTATGTGCAGACGCGCATGCTGTCGCTGCTGGCCGGCCAGGGCGACGTCAAGACGCTGGAGCTGCCCAAGCCCGTCAAGGGCGATCCGCGCCCCTTTGAGGTGGTGGGCATTCCGCTCACGCCGGGCTTTCACGTGGTCGAGATCGCCTCGCCGCTGCTGGGGCAGTCGCTGCTCGACGAGCGCTACGGCTCGGCGCGCAGCATGTATGTGCGCACCGCGGCCCTGGTGACCAACCTGTCCGTGCACTTCAAGCTCGGCCGCGAGAACGCGGCCGCCTGGGTCACCACGCTGGACAAGGGCCAGGCCGTGGCCAATGCCAGGGTCCAGGTCTCCGACTGCAATGGCAAGGTGCTGACCTCGGCCACCACCGATGCCAGCGGCGTGGCCCGCCTGGACGGCCTGTCGCCCGAGCCGCCCCAGTGCACGGGCGGTGTCGGCTACCGCTCGCCGGCCTACTTCGTCAGCGCACGCGCCCAGGGCAAGGACGGCCAGCAGGAGCTGGCCTTCACCTGGAGCGACTGGCAGCGCGGCATCGAGTCCTGGCGCTTCAACGTGCCCACCAGCCGCAGCGCCCAGCGCGACGAAGTGGCCCACACCATCTTCGACCGCACGCTGCTGCGCGCCGGCGAGACCGTGTCCATGAAGCACCTGATGCGCACCCAGACCGGCATCGGCCAGGGGCAGGGCGGCTTTGCGCTGCCCGAGCAGCGGCCCACGCAACTGGTCATCACCCATGAAGGCAGCGGCCAGCAGTACACGCAGCCGCTGCAGTGGCGTTCCACGGGCACGGGCGGCCTGAGTGCGGAAAACAGCTTCTCCGTGCCCAAGGGCGCCAAGCTGGGTTCGTACTCCGTGGAGCTGCGCGGCGAGGGCAACGGCTCGCGCGGGCGCAACAACCGCTTCGGCACGGGCAGCTTCCGTGTCGAGGAATTCCGCCTGCCCGTGCTCGAAGGCCGTGTGGGACCCGAAGGCAAGCAGGCCCTGGTCGGCGTCTCCAGCCTGCCGGTGCAGGTGCAGGTGAACTACGTCTCCGGCGGCCCGGCCGCCAATTTGCCGGTGCGCGTGTCCGCCCTGGTGCGCTCCACCTGGATGGACCGCAGCGACTGGCAGGGCTTCAGCTTCTCGGCACCGCGAAGCGCCCAGGACACGGGCCAGAGCGATGACGAGGAGGCCACGGCCGCCCAGGACAGCAAGGTGGTGGCCGACAAGCTGCCCGTGACGCTGGACCGTGAAGGACTGGGCAAGCTCAAGATCGAGAACCTGCCCAAGCTGCGCGAGCCGCGCGAACTGCTGATCGAGGCCACCTATGCCGACCCCAATGGCGAGGTGCAGACCCTGCGCAGCACGCAGATGCTGTGGCCCGCGGCCATCGTGGCCGGCGTGCGCGCCGAAAGCTGGATCACCACGGGCCGCAAGCTCCAGTTCCAGGCGCTGGCCCTGGGCGTGGACGGCAAGCCCCAGGCCGGCGTGCCGGTCAAGGTGGAGGCCATCTCCCGCGTCACCACCAGCAGCCGCAAGCGCCTGGTGGGGGGCTTTTACAGCTACGACAACCAGACCGCGCTCCAATCCATGGGCACGGTGTGCACGGGCAACAGCGATGCCCAGGGCATGGTGCAGTGCGAGGCCCAGCTGTCGCAGCCCGGCGAGGTCGAGCTGATCGTCACCGCCTCCGACAAGGATGGCCGGCCCGCCCAGGCCGCCTCCAGCGTCTGGGTCACGCGCCAGGGCGAACTGTGGTTCGGCGGCGAGGACCATGACCGCATGGACGTGCTGCCCGAAAAGCGCAGCTACGAGCCCGGCGAGACCGCGCGCTTTCAGGTGCGCATGCCCTTCCGCTATGCGACGGCCCTGGTCGCCGTGGAGCGCGAAGGCATCGTCAGCACCCAGGTCATGCAGCTCAATGGCCAGAACCCCACAGTGGAGCTGAAGGTCCAGCCCGACTGGGGGCCCAACGTCTACGTGAGCGTGCTGGCCCTGCGCGGGCGGCTGCGCGAGGTGCCCTGGTACAGCTTCTTCACCTGGGGCTTCAAGGCGCCGCGCGAGTGGTGGAATGCCTTCTGGCATGAGGGCAAGGAATACATCGCGCCCACGGCCCTGGTCGATCTGTCCAAGCCCGCCTACCGCCTGGGCATGGCCGAGATCCGCGTGGGCACCAAGGCCCATCGCATCGACGTCAAGGTCACGGCCGACCAGGCCAGCTACCAGGTGCGCGGCACCGCCAAGGTCACCATCAGCGCCACGCTGCCCGACGGCAAGCCCGCCGCTGGCGCCGAGGTGGCCCTGGCGGTCGTGGACCAGGCCCTGCTGGAGCTCATGCCCAACACCAGCTGGCAGCTGGCCGACGCCATGCTGCGCCGCCGCGAGTGGGGCGTGCAGACCTCGACCGCGCAGATGGAGGTGATCGGCAGGCGCCACTACGGCCGCAAGGCCGTGGCCGCTGGCGGCGGCGGTGGCCGCAGCCAGACGCGCGAGCTGTTCGAGACGCTGCTGCTGTGGAATCCGAGCGTGGTGCTGGACGCCCAGGGCAAGGCCCAGGTCAGCGTGCCGCTCAACGACTCGCTGACCACCTTCCAGGTGGTGGCGGTGGCCGACTATGGCGTGTCGATGTTCGGCACGGGCCAGGCGCCCATCCGCACGGCCCAGGACCTGCAGATCATCAGCGGCCTGCCGCCGCTGGTGCGCGAGGAGGACCAGTTCCGTGCCATGGTCACGCTGCGCAACACCTCGGCCAAGGCCATGAAGGTGCAGGTCACGCCGCGCGCCACGCTGCTGGAGCTGGCAGCGCAGACCGTGGAGATTCCCGCGGGCGAGGCGCGCGAGGTGGGCTGGAACGTCACCGCCCCGGCCCAGCTGGGCCAGACCCGCGCCGAGTCGCTGATCTGGGAGATCGAGGCCCGCGACACCGCAGGCGGTGACAAGCCGGCCAGCGACAGGCTGAAGGTCAGCCAGCGCATCATCCCGGCCGTGCCGCTGACGGTGCAGCAGGGCACGCTGATGCAGGTCGATGGCAGCATCAACCTGCCCGTGCAGCTGCCGGCCGACGCGCTGGCCGGCCGCGGCGGCCTGCGCATGTCGCTGGCGCCCAAGCTGGCCGAAGGCCTGCCGGGCGTGCGCGACTGGTGGGCGCGCTATCCCTACAGCTGCCTGGAGCAGGTCACCAGCAAGGCCGTGGGCATGAGTGACGCCACGCTGTGGCAGTCCACCATGGGCCAGCTGCCCAGCTACCTGGACAGCGACGGCCTGGCCAGCTACTTCCCGCTGGCCGGCGACGGCTCGGGCCGTGCGGCCCGCGGCAGCGATACGCTGACGGCCCACCTGCTCAACCTCTCGGCACTGGCGCAGGGCGTGGACAAGCGCTTCGTGCTGCCGGCGGCCGAGCGCGAGCGCATGGAAAACGGCCTGATCGCCTTCGTCGAAGGCCGCATCCAGCGCAGCTTCTGGAGCCCGCGCAAGGACCTGGACATGCGCAAGCTGGCCGCCATCCAGGCGCTGGCGCTGACGGGCCGCGCCAATCCGCGCATGCTCGACAGCATCACCATCGCGCCCAACGACTGGCCCACGCATGCCGTCATCGACTGGGTGGCCCTGCTCAAGCACATGCGCGAGCTGCCCCAGCGCGAACAGCAGCTGGCCCAGGCCCAGCAGATCCTGCGCGCCCGCCTGAGCTACCAGGGCACGCGCGTGGCCTTCAGCAACGAGCAGGACGACCAGTGGTGGTGGCTGATGCAGGGCCCCGAGGTCAACCTGGCCCGCCTGATGCTGGTCAACATGGACGACCCGACGTGGAAGGAAGAGCTGCCGCGCCTGGCCAACGGCTTCATCTCGCGCCAGAGCAACGGTGCCTGGGGCACGACCACGGCCAACCTGTGGGGAGCGCTGGCACTGCAGCGCTTCTCGCAGCAGTTCGAGGCCACGCCCGTGACGGGCGCCACCCAGGCGGCTTTGGGCGCGTCCCAGGCCCGCGTGGAGTGGAGCCAGGTCACGCGCATGCGCGCCAGCGACAGCGAGGGCGCGGCGCACCAGGCGTCCAGCTTCGGCGCGACCACGGTGGTCGGCGGCCTGCGCAACAACACCATGTTCCTGCCCTGGAGCGCGGTGGGCGAGGCCCGCAAGGGCCAGCTGACGGTGACCCAGCAGGGCACGGGCAAGCCCTGGCTCACGCTGCAGTCTGTGGCGGCCGTGCAGTTGAAGGCGCCGTTCAGCGCCGGCTACACCGTCACGCGCACGGTCAAGCCCGTGGAGCAGGCCGACAAGAGCCTGCCCGCAGGCCAGTACTCGCGCGGCGACGTGCTGCGCGTCACGCTGGAGGTGCAGGCCCGCACCGACATGACCTGGGTGGCCATCACCGACCCCGTGCCCACGGGCGCCACCATCCTGGGCGGCGGTCTGGGGCGCGACTCGGAGATCGCCTCGGGCGGCGAGCGCGCAGAAGGCGCGGGCTGGCTGGCCTATGAGGAGCGCAGCTTCGAGGCCTACCGCGCCTACTACCAGTACCTGCCCAAGGGCAATACGCGCGTGGAGTACACCGTGCGGCTGAACAATGCCGGCGACTTCGCGCTGCCGCCCACGCGGGTGGAGGCGCTGTATGCGCCCGAGATGTTCGGCGAGGTTCCCAACGCCCGCATCAAGGTGGGCGACAAGCGCTGATGCAGCGTTGATGGCGCCCTGACAAGGGGGCGGCCCTGCGGCCTATGATGGCTGCAGGACCGCCCCCTTTTTTCATCACCCTCCGCTCCATGGCACAAGTCATCCTCTCTCCGGTTCCCGCGGGCAGCGCCCTGCAGGACCGCCTCAAGACCGCCTATTTCCACGACAGCTACCAGCTGCAATTGCCGGACGACGGCAGCAGCCCCATGGCGCTGTACCTGCGCTGCGTGGGCCGCACGCCGGGCTGGATCGACTTTCTGATGCGCCTGCGCAACCGCGTGGTGGCGCCCTTCGGCATCAAGGACCTGGGCACGCTCAGCGGCGTCGATGCGCAGCGCCAGCCATCGAGCTACCGCGTGGGCGACCGTGCCGGCATCTTCCGTGTCCATGCCCTGAGCGACAGCGAAGTGGTCCTGGGCGACAGCGACCGGCACCTGGACGTGCAGGTCTCCCTCATGCGGCTGCCCGGCCCCGAGGGCGCGACGTCCGCCACCTTCACCGCCGCCATGTCCACCGTGGTCCATGTGCACAATGCCCTGGGCCGCATCTACATGCTGGGCGTGGCGCCGGCCCACCGCGTCATCGCCCCGGCCGTGGTGGCCAAGCTGGCCGGCTGACCTGGCCTGAAGGCATCACGTCAGCAAAACGGAAGCCTTCAGGGCCTGCGTCCGACGCGGGCAGACGCGAAGAGTCACGATACTTGCGGCCTTTGCCCGGCGGACATACCCCGAGCAGGGAACGCGGCCCGCCCCACAAGGGCAAGGCCGCCACCATTGCGAATCGGTTCCCGGGCACACCATTGATCACAAGAGAGAGAGGGTCTATGCCAGACATGAACACCGATCCCCGCACGGCGCCACCGGCAGCTCCGCCACCGGATGCGCCGCAGGCGGCCACGCCATCGCCTGCAGAGCCTGCACCGCGCATCACGTTCTCGGGCCCCGTCGTCATTCCTTCCCTGCTGGTGCTGGGCCTGCTGCTGCTGTACTGCGGCTTCATGCCCGACAGCGCCGACCGGCTGTTCTCCAGCGCCCAGGCCTGGGTGGTGGGGCACATGGACTGGTTCTATGCCGTCTCGGTCACGCTGTTCCTGGTCTTTCTGATCTTCGTCGCGTCCAGCCGCTTCGGCGACATCCGCCTGGGTCCCGATGATGCGGAGCCCGAGTTCAGCTTCATCTCCTGGACCGCCATGCTGTTCGCCGCCGGCATGGGCATCGGCCTGATGTACTTCGGCGTGGGCGAGCCGCTGCAGCACTTCCTCAAGCCGCCCACGGCCGTGCCTTCCACGCCGGCCGCCGCACGCGAGGCGCTGCAGTCCACCTTCTTCCACTGGGGCTTCCATGCCTGGGCCGTCTACGGGACCATGGGCCTGGTGCTGGCCTACTTCGGCTTTCGCTACAACCTGCCGCTGACCATGCGCTCGGGCCTGTACCCGCTGCTGGGCAAGCGCATCAACGGCCCCATCGGCCACAGCGTGGATGCCTTCGCGCTGGTGGGCACCATCGCGGGTATCGCCACCACGCTGGGCTACGGCGCGCTGCAGCTGGCCGCCGGCCTGCACACCCTCACGGGCTGGGACACCTCTGCGGCGGCTTTCCGCATCGCGGTCATCGTCATCGTGGTCTGCCTGGCCGGGCTGTCGGCCGTCTCGGGCCTGGACAAAGGGGTGCGGCGCCTGAGCGAGTTCAACCTCATGCTGGCCTTCATCCTGCTGGCCTTCGTCATCGTCGCCGGGCCCACGGTCTTCCTGTTCGAGGCGCTGAGCGAGAACATCGGCAACTACGTGTCTGGCCTGGTGCAGCTGTCGTTCCGCACCTTTGCCTACGAGCCGCCCAGCCAGGAAGGCTGGTTCGGCGGCTGGACCATCCTCTACTGGGCCTGGTGGATCTCCTGGTCGCCCTTCGTGGGCATGTTCATCGCACGCATCTCCCGCGGGCGCACCATCCGCCAGTTCGTGACCGGCGTGCTGCTGGTGCCCACGGCCTTCAACCTGCTGTGGATGACGGCCTTCGGCAACAGCGCCATCTGGATAGACACCCACGTGGCCATGGGCGCGTTGGGGCAGACGGCCTCGAACGTGGATGCGCTGCTGTTCCGCTTCTTCGAGTACCTGCCCTGGTTCAAGCCCGTGGCCTGGCTCACCATCGTGCTCATCGCGGTGTTCTTCGTCACCTCGGCGGACTCCGGGGCCTTCGTGGTGGACAACATCGCCTCGCGCGGCCATGCGCGTTCGCCGGTCTGGCAGCGGCTGTTCTGGGCTGCCGTGCTGGGTGCGACGGCCATGGTGCTGATGCTGGCCGGCGGCCTCAAGGCGCTGCAGGCCATGACCCTGGTGGCGGCCCTGCCGGTGGCCGTCATCATGCTGGCGCTGTGCTACGGGCTGTGGCGCGGCCTGCTGGCCGACCGCGCGCACTTCTCGCCCGACCTGGCTCCGGCCACCAGCTTCTGGAGCGGCCAGCACTGGCGCAAGCGCCTGGAGCAGATCGTGCACCAGCCCTCGCGCGCCGATGTGCGCAGGTTCCTGGCCGGCGTGGTGCTGCCCGCCATGAACGAGGTGGCAGCCGAAATGCACAAGCGCGGCGTCGAGGCGGTGGTCACCGAGGACCTGGACGGCGAGGGCGCCGTGCGCCTGACCGTGCCCGATCCCTCGCTGCGCGACTTCGTCTACGGCGTGCGCGCCACGCGCCGCACGGTGCCCACCTTCCTGGTGAGCGAGGCGGCCAGCGAGCAGGAGCGCCGCCATGTCTACGAGCCCATCACGTTCTTCGAGGACGGCCGCCTGGGTCACGACATCCAGTACCTGCGCAGCGAGGAAGTCATCGCCGACATCCTGCGCCACTACGAGCGCTACCTGTCGCTGAGCGCCGACCAGCGCACGCATCTGCTGAACCGGGCGCCGGGCCACAGCTGAGCCGTGCCTGGCAGCGCCGCCGTCGCGGCACCCCGGGCCTTTGGGTAAACACCGGGGTGCCAGCCGGCGGCCGCCTGCGGATACTGGGCGCTGCCATGCAGCTCGAATACTCCACCCATTCGCAGGAGCCACGCCATCGTTTCGACTACTGGCACGAGGTGGTCTGCCGCCACTGCATCCCTGCCGACAGCCACCGCGCGCAGGGGGATGGTGCAGGTCCCGGCGGCTTCGGGGCCACGCTGTCCGTGCGGTCCCTGGGACTGCTGGAGATCAGTGCCATGTCGGCGCCCAGCCACCGCTGGGTGCGCAACGCAGCCCACCTGCGCCTGCATGCCCGCGACGAGCTGTGGCTGGGCTATCTGCTCCAGGGCCAGGCCGAGGTGCGCCAGGGCGGGCAAGTGGCCCGGCTGAGTGCGGGCAATCTGGTGCTTTATGACGCTGCGCAGCCTTTCGAATTCTCGGTGGCGCCCCGCGATATCCTGCTGATGCGCATTCCGCGCAGCGAATTGTTGAATCGCTTTGCCCGTGCACCCTTGCACGCGGGCCGGGCGCTGCATGGCCATGCCCCGGCCGTGGCGCCGCTGCGGGCCATGCTCGGCGAGGCCATGGCCATGCCGCATGCGCCGCACGGTGATGCCTTGGCGCAGCGCTTCGGCATGGCGCTGCTCGACGTGCTGGCCCTGGCGCTGGAGATGCAGGAAATGGCCGTGCAGCCCCGCGCGGAAAGGGACCTGCATGGCCGCATCCAGGCGTTCATCCAGGACAACCTGGGCTCGCCCGAGCTGTCGCTGCAATGGCTGGCGCAGCAGCACAACGTCTCGCCCCGTACCGTGACGCGGGCCTTTGCGCGGCACAACCAGACGCCCATGGGCCTGGTATGGCAGCTGCGGTTGCAGGCCAGCCGCCAGGCCCTGATGCAGGGGCGCTGCTCCAGCGTGACCGAGGCGGCCTTCGCGCATGGGTTCTCCGATGCGGCGCACTTCAGCCGAGCCTTTCGCAAGGCGTTCGGCTGCACGCCCCGCAGCCTGCTGGCCGCCTGAGCAAGGTCGCTGACCCTCCCGAACAAGCGTGGGTGCCGCCGGCTCCCTAGCATGGGGCTGCCGCGCGTCCCGTGCGGCTTTTCCAGTGCAACAACGGTGGCGCCCCGGAGCCGGGCGCCGGGAGACATGCCATGAACGACAGCGAACTGCACCATCTCGAACTGCTGGAGGTGGGGCGCGAGATCCAGTCCCGCCGCATTTCCTCGGAAGAGGTGACGCGCCACATGCTGGCGCGCATCGAGGCCGTGGACGCGCGGCTGCACAGCTACGTGACGGTGATGGCGCAGCAGGCGATGGAGGACGCCCGCCGCGCCGACGCCGAGATCGCGCAGGGCCGCCGCCGCGGTGCGCTGCACGGCGTGCCGCTGGCGCTCAAGGACCTGCTGTGGACCCGGGGCGTCCCCACCACGCATGGAATGACGCTGCACCGCGACCATCGCCCCACGGAAGATGCCACCGTGGTGCGCAGGCTGCGCGAGGCCGGCGCCGTCATCCTGGGCAAGCTGCAGCAGACCGAAGGCGCCTTCGCCGACCACCATCCCGAGATCACTGCCCCCGTCAACCCCTGGGGCGCCCAGCTATGGCCCGGGGCCTCGTCCAGCGGCTCGGGCGTGGCCACGGCGGCGGGGCTGTGCTTCGGATCGCTGGGCACGGACACCGGGGGCTCCATCCGCTTTCCATCGGCCGCCAACGGCATCACGGGGCTCAAGCCCACCTGGGGCAGGGTGAGCCGCCACGGCGCCTTCGAACTGGCCGCGTCCCTGGACCACATAGGCCCGATGGCGCGCAGTGCTGCCGATGCCGCAGCCATGCTCGCGGCCATCGCCGGGGCGGACCCGCTGGACCCTACGGCCAGCCAGTGCAGCGTGCCCGACTATCTGGCCATGATGACGCGCGGATTCTCCGGCCTGCGCCTGGGCATGGACCGGCAATGGGCACTGGACGGCGTGGATGCCCCCTCCCGCCAGGCGGTGGAGCAGGCCCTGGCGGTGGCGCAGCGCCTGGGGGCCAGCGTGCAGGAGGTCCGCTTTCCCGATGCCACCCAGGCGGTGGAGGACTGGCCGGCGCTGTGCGCGGTGGAGACCGCCGTGGCGCACGGCGCCACTTTCCCTGCACGGCGCGAGGTCTATGGCCCCGGGCTCGCCGGGCTGATCGACCTGGGGCTGGGCCTGTCCGCCACCGACTACCAGCGGCTGCTGCTGCGCCGCGCGGACTTCACGGGCCGGGTGCGTGCACTCTTCGCGCAGGTGGACCTGCTGCTGGTCCCCGCCACGGCCTTTGCGGCCCCCACGCTGCAGCGCATGGCGCATTTCGGCTCCGATGCCGAGCTGTTCTCGGGCATGCTGCGCTATACCTGCCCCTTCGACCTGACGGGCAGCCCCACGATCACGCTGCCCGGAGGACGCACTCCCGAGGGCGCGCCCGTGGCCTTCCAGTTCGTGGCCCCCGACTTCCGCGAAGACCTGCTGGTGCGCGCGGGCTGGGCGTTCCAGCAGGCAACGGACTGGCACAGACGGCACCCTGCTGCCTGAGCTGCCTGAGCTGCCTGAGCTGCCTGAGCTGCGCGGGGCGCCAGTCCGGTGGCGCGACACGGGCCTGTCACACAGCCTTCCTAGACTGGCGTGATGTCCTTGATCGAGATGGAAGGTGTCGCCAAGTCCTGGGGCGGCACCACGGCACTGCAGGCGCTGGATCTGCGCATTGAACCCGGATCCTTTTGCGTGCTGCTCGGTCCCTCGGGCTGCGGCAAGTCCACCACGCTGCGCATCATCGCGGGCCTGGAAAGCGCCACCTCGGGCCGCGTGCGCATCGATGGGCAGGACGTCACCCACCTGCCGCCCGCACGGCGCGGCATTGCCGTGGTGTTCCAGAACTACGCGCTGTTCCCGCACCTGACGGTGGCGCAGAACATCGGCTTCGGCCTGTCCGTGCGCAAGGTCCCGGCGGCCGAGGCGCGCCGGCGCATCGACGAGGCCGCCGCGCTGCTGGGCCTGGACGCGCTGCTGGCGCGCCGGCCCGGGCAATTGTCGGGCGGCCAGCAGCAGCGCGTGGCGCTGGGCCGTGCCCTGGTGGCCCGCGCCCGGGTCTGCCTGATGGACGAGCCCCTGTCCAACCTCGACGCCCAGCTGCGCCAGGAAATGCGCACCGAGCTGCGCGAGCTGCAGCGGCGGCTGGGCCTGACCGTGGTCTATGTCACGCACGACCAGGCCGAGGCCATGGGCATGGCCGACCAGGTGGTGCTGCTCAGCCAGGGGCGCGTGGAGCAGTGCGCCGCGCCCCAGGAGATCTACAGCCGGCCCGCCACCACCTTTGCGGCGCGCTTCATCGGCACGCCGGCCATGAACATCGCGCGCCTCGACGGCCTGCACATCGCGGGCAGCCATGCCAGCGCCGCGCCCGCCGGCCTGCAGCAGCCGGGCCAGGCGCGCTGGCTGGGCGTCAGGCCCGAGGACATGCGCCTGTCGCTCCATGGCGATGTCGGCAGCGGCCCCGTGGTGGCTGCCGACATCGAAAGCCTCGAATACCTGGGCGCCGACCTGGTGCTGCGCTGCCGCGTGGGCAGCGAGCAACTGATGGTGCGCACTGCTGGCAGCCAGCTCGGCGGCCTGCAGCCGGGCCAGCTCGTGGGCCTGCGCTGGGCGCGCGAGGCCACGCATTTCTTTGACGAAAAGGGGCGGCGCTGCACGGCCTGATGCCGAGGCACCGGCCCCCAATTCCTTCGCCAATCCACCGTTTCAGCCGTTCCGGCTTTCGCACCCGAAGCACCTTCCAGGAGAGTCCGCCATGCAACGCCATGCCTTCCTCAAAACCCTCGCAGCCGCTGCCGCCCTGGCCGCCACGGGCCTGCTGCACACCGCCAGCGCGCAGACGCCGCTGGAGGTGCCGTTCTACTTTCCCGTGGCCGTGGGTGGCCCCATCACCAAGGTGATCGACGGCTATGCGGCTGAGTTCAACAAGGCCCATCCGCAGTACCGGATCACGCCCGTCTATGCAGGCACCTACCAGGAGACCATCGTCAAGGCGCTGACGGCCCACAAGTCGGGCAAGCCGCCGGCCACCTCGGTGCTGCTGTCCACCGACATGTTCACGCTGATCGACGAGGACGCCATCGCCCCCATCGACGACTTCGTGAAGACCGATGCCGACCGGGCCTGGCTCAAGGGCTTCTACCCGGCCTTCATGGCCAACAGCCAGACGGGCGGCAAGACCTGGGGCGTGCCCTTCCAGCGTTCCACCGTGGTCATGTACTACAACAAGGAAGCCTTCAAGGAAGCCGGCCTGGACCCGAACAAGGCGCCGCAGAACTGGAAGGAGCTCAAGGAAGCCGCCCACAGGCTGACGAAGAAGGACGCCAGCGGCAAGGTCGTGCAGTACGGCATACAGATCCCGTCCACGGGCTTTGCCTACTGGATGCTGCAGACGCTGACCACGCCCAATGACGTGCTGCTGGCCAACGAGGCCGGCACCCAGGTCACGCTGGACAGCCCCAAGGTAGTGGAGGCGCTGGACTTCTGGGTGGGCCTGGTCAAGGAAGGCGTGCACCCTGCCGGCGTGGTGGAGTGGGGCACGACGCCCAAGGACTTCATGGAAAGGAAGACCGCCATCATCGTCACCACCACGGGCAACCTGACCAATATCCGCGCCAATGCCAAATTCGACTTCGGCGTGGGCCAGATCGCAGGCAACGTGCGCAAGGGCTCGCCCACGGGCGGCGGCAACTTCTACCTGTTCAAGAAGGCGCCCAGGGAGCAGCAGGAGGCGGCCTTCCAGTTCATGAAGTGGGTCACCCAGCCCCCGCTGGCCGCGCAGTGGAGCATGGACAGCGGCTACGTGGCCGTCTCGCCCGCCGCCTATGACACGCCCGCGCTCAAGAAGTACGGCCAGGACTTCCCGCAGGCCCTGGTGGCACGCGACCAGCTGCCGGTATCGGTGGCCGAGTTCTCCACGCATGAGAACCAGCGCGTGACCAAGGTGCTCAACGACGCCGTGCAGGCCGCCCTCAACGGCAGCAAGACCTCGGCCCAGGCCCTGCAGGATGCGCAAAGGGAGGCCGACCGCATCCTGCGCCGCTACAAGTGATGGCGCAGTGCCGCTGACCGCATGAGCTCCGCCTCCGCCTCCCTTGTCCGCGGCCGCCAGGCCGTCCATGCCTGGCTGATGCTTCTGCCGGCGCTGGTGCTGCTGGTGGCCTTCACGCACTGGCCGGCCGTGGCCACGCTGATCGACAGCCTGCATGCCACGCCGCGCGGCGGCCAGCCGGGGCCATGGGTGGGGCTGGAGAACTACGCCGTCATGGTGGACGACCCGGTGTTCTGGCAGGCCGTGCGCAACAACCTGTGGTTCGCGGCGGCCACGATTCCGCTGTCCATGGCGCTGGCGCTGGCCATGGCGCTGTGGGTCAACGAGAGGCTGGCCGGCCGCGCCTTCGTGCGCATGGCGTACTTCACGCCCACGGTGCTGCCCATGATTGCCGTGGCCAACATCTGGCTGTTCTTCTACACGCCGCAGTACGGGCTGCTGGAGCAGTTGCGCGGCGCACTGGGCCTTCCCGCGCACAACTGGCTGGGCGACCCGTCCACGGCGCTGGCCTGCGTGACCGTGGTGGCGGTGTGGAAGGAGGCGGGCTTTTTCATGATCTTCTACCTGGCCGCGCTGCAGACGCTCAACCCCAGCCTCAGGGAAGCTGCGGCCATCGAGGGCGCCTCGCGCTGGTACTTCCTGCGCCGCGTGCAGTGGCCGCTGCTGATGCCGACCACGCTGTTCGTGCTGGTCAACGCGGTGATCAATGCCTTCCGCCTGGTGGACCATCTCTTCATCCTCACACGCGGCGGGCCGGACAACGCCTCCACGCTGCTGCTCTACCACCTGTACGAAGTGGGCTTCAAGTTCTGGGACACGGGCTATGCGGCGGCCATCACCGTGGTGCTGGTCGTGGTGCTGGCGGCCGTGGCGCTGCTGCAGTTCTTCGTGCTCGACAAGAAGGTGCACTACCAATGAGCGCCGCACCCGTTGCCCCGCGCCATGCGCCGCCCGCGCTGTACGGTGCCACCTGGCTGGACACGCTGGCCGCCTGGCTGCTGGCCCTGCTGTGGATACTGCCGCTGGCCTATGCGTTCTGGACGGCCTTCCATCCGCCCGAATACTCGGCACGCTTCGACCTGGCCGCGCCCTGGACGCTGGAGAACTTTCGCCGTGCCTGGCAGGCCGCGCCCTTTGCGCGCTATTTCCTGAACACGGCCGTGCTGGTGGCCATGATCCTGGCGGCCCAGCTGGTGCTGGGCACGCTGGCGGCCTATGCCTTTGCACGCTACCGCTTTCGCGGCCAGGGCCTGGCCTTTGCGCTGGTGCTGGTGCAGCTGATGATCATGCCGGACATCCTGCTGGTGGCGAACTACCAGACCGTGTCGCGACTGGGCGCCGTCGATACGCTGCTGGGCATAGGCCTGCCGTACTTCGCATCGGCCTTTGCGATCTTTTTGCTGCGCCAGACCTTCCTGGGCATTCCCCGGGAACTGGACGAGGCCGCGCGGGTGGAGGGTGCCAGCACCCTGCAGATCCTGTGGCGCGTCTACGTGCCGCTGGCGCGGCCCGTGTACCTGGCGTTTGCGCTGGTGTCTGTGAGCTTTCACTGGAACAACTTCCTGTGGCCGCTGATCATCACCAACAGCGTGCAGGCGCGTCCGCTAACTGTGGGCCTGCAGGTGTTCTCCAGCGTGGAGTCTGGCGTGGAATGGGCCACCATCACGGCCGCCACGCTGATGAGTTCGGGCCCGCTGCTGGTGGCCTTCGTGCTGTTCCAGCGCCAGTTCGTGCAGAGCTTCATGCGTGCGGGGATCAAGTGACGGCGGTGCTAAAGTCACTCTTCCCTGCTTTCAATGCCGAGGTTCACCATGTCCGGACCCGCTAGCGCCGGCCTGTTCATCTACGCCAAGCAGCCTGACAGGCTGGCGCTGTTCTACATGGAGGTGCTGGCCATGCGCATGCTGCACCACACGAGCGAGCTCATGGTGCTGCAGTCGCCGGACCTGCAACTGGTGCTGCACGCCATTCCCGAGGCGATTGCGCGGCACATCACCATCACCGAGCCACCCCAGCCGCGCGAGAACGTGGCCATCAAGTTCTTTGCCACCGTGAAAAGCTTTGCGGCCGTGCGCCCCCTGGTCATCGCGCATGGCGGCCAGCTGTGGGAGCAGTCCTGGCTGGGCCCGGGCTTTCGCGTCTGCAACGCCATGGACCCCGAAGGCAACCTGTTCCAGCTGCGCGAGCCGCTGTCCGCATGATGCAGATCCTCACCTGGAACACCCAATGGTGCCTGGGCCTGGACGGCCGCATGGACCCGGAGCGCATCGTGGCGCATGCACTGTCCATGGCCGATATCGACGTGCTGTGCCTGCAGGAAATCGCCGTCCACTATCCGGGCCTGCAGGGCGCGCCCGGCGACCAGGTGGAGCAGGTGCGCGCGGCCCTTCCCGAAGGCTGGAAGGTCTTCTTCGGCGCGGCCGTGGACGAATTCACGGCCGTGGGCCGGCAGCGCTTCGGCAACCTGGTGGCCACGCGCCTGCCTGCTCTGCAGGTGGCCCATCACCGCCTGCCGTATCCGCACGATGGCGGCGTGCGCAGCATGCCGCGCTGCTGCACGGCAGTGACCGTGATGGATGCCGCACTGGGCCCCGTGCGCGTGATGAGCACCCACCTCGAATATTTCTCGCGCCGCCAGCGCATGGCCCAGGCGCTGGCGCTGCGTTCCCTGCAGATCGAGGCCCTGGGCCAGGCCGAGGCGCCGCCCCAGCCAGCCAGCGACGGCTCGCCCCAGCAGACCAAGCCGCACACGCCGCATGCCGTGCTCTGCGGCGACTTCAACTTCGAGCCGCACGAGGATGAATACGCCGGCCTGTCCGCCCCCTGGGCGGCCGGCGAGCAGGGCGCCCTGAGCGCAGGCCAATGGCACAACAGCTGGAGCGTGCTGCACCCGGACCAGCCCCAGCCGCCCACCTTCCGGTTGTTCGACCGCCAGTGGGGCCCCGAGCCCGGCGCCTGCGACTTCGCCTGGGTCAGCGACAGCCTGCGCGGCCATGTGCGCGGCTGGGCCGTGGACAGCGACACAAGGCTCTCCGACCACCAGCCCGTGCTGCTGCAGCTGGATTGATCCAGGTCACGGACCGCCGCCAAGCCGGCCTTGGCCTACAGACAGTGCCGCAGGCCTGCTCCAAGGTCATGGGGACTGTTTTGAAGGAGCATCCATGAGCCCCAATCCGCTGTCCACGATTCTTCACCGCACCTGGTGGGTGCTGCTGCTGCGCGGCCTGGTCGCCATCGCCTTCGGCGTGCTGACCTGGGCGCAGCCGGCGGTATCGCTGGCGGCGCTGGTGCTGACCTTCGGCGCCTTCACCTTCGTCGATGGCCTGCTGGGCGTGTATTCGGCCATCCAGGGGCGCGACCAGATGCGCCATTGGTGGGTGCTGCTGCTGTGGGGTCTGGCCGGCGTGGTGGTGGGCGTGCTCACCGTGGTCGCGCCCGGCGTCACGGCCCTGGTGATGACGCTGTACATCGGCGCCTGGGCCCTGGTCACGGGCCTGCTGCAGATCGTGGCGGCCGTGCGGCTGCGCAAGGAGATCACGGGCGAGTGGCTGCTGATCCTGGGCGGCGTGCTGTCTGTGCTGTTCGGCGCCTTCGTGCTGGCCCAGCCGGGCGCGGGCATGATGGCCATGCTCTGGGTGCTGGCCACGTATGCGGTGGTCTTCGGCGTGCTCATGGTGCTGCTGTCCTTCAAGCTCAAGAAGGGCATACGCCATTCTTCCTGAGCCGCTGGCTCAAAGGCGGACAATGCCGGCTCCATGATCGAATCCCGGCGACCTTCCCCCTTCATGCGTCTTCCCCGCGCGGCCCTGGCGGCCGCGCTGCTGTTCGCGGCGGCCGGTGCCGCCCAGGCGCTGCCCAGCTTTTCCGAAGTCCGCGAAGGCCACCGCTCCTCCGAGACCGAACTGCTCTCGCGCGAGGGCGAGGTGCTGCAGCGCCAGCGCACAGACGCCAGCGTGCGCCGTGGCGACTGGGTGGCCCTGGCCGACATCTCTCCCGCGCTGCGCACGGCCCTGGTGCTCAGCGAGGACAAGCGCTTCTACGAGCACAGCGGCGTGGACTGGGCGGCCGTGTCCGCCGCCGCCTGGGGCAACCTCTGGAACCAGCGCACGCGCGGCGCCAGCACCATCACCATGCAGTTGGCGGGCCTGCTGGACGGCGACTGGCGCCAGGGCCCGGGCGGGCGCAGCGTGGTGCAGAAACTGGGCCAGACCGTGTCGGCCCAGGTGCTGGACCGGCGCTGGCGCAAGGACCAGATCCTGGAGGCCTACCTGAACCTGGTGCCCTTCCGTGGCGAGATCGTGGGCATCGATGCGCTGTCGCGCACCCTGTTCGGCAAGGCCGCGCACGGGCTGGACGCGCGCGAGGCCGCCATTGCCGCCGCCCTGGTGCGTGCCCCCAACGCCTCGCCCGAGCGCGTGGGCCGGCGCGCCTGCGGCGTGCTGCAGTCGCTGGCGCCCGAGGATGCGGCGGCGCGCGACTGCACGGCCATGGAATTGCTCACCGCCAGTGTGCTGCTGCGCCGGCAATGGGCGGCCAGCGAAGGCCAGGCCCCGCACCTGGCGCGCCGCCTGCTGGCCGAGACGCAGTCCAAAGGCCAGGCCCGCGTGCGATCCACGCTGAGCGCGCCCGTGCAGCGCTTTGCCGTGCAAAGCCTGCAGCAGCAACTGCGTGAGCTGCAGGGCCGCAACGTGGAGGACGGCGCCATCGTCGTGCTGGACAACGCCACGGGCGAGGTGCTGGCCTGGGTGGGCTCGTCTGGCGAATTGAGCCAGGCGGCCGAGGTGGATGGCGTCACGGCCATGCGCCAGCCCGGCTCCACGCTCAAGCCCTTTCTCTACGCCCAGGCCATTGCCGAGCGGCGGCTGACGGCGGCCTCGCTGATCGAGGATTCATCGGCCCACATTCCCACGCAGAACGGGCTCTACATCCCTCAGAACTACGACCGGCGCTTCAAGGGCTGGGTCTCGGCGCGCACGGCGCTGGCGTCGTCGCTCAACGTGCCGGCCGTGCGCACCCTGGTCATGGTCACGCCCGATGCCTTCTTCTCGCAACTGCAGCGCCTGGGCCTGCCGCTGCGCGAAAGCGGCGGCTACCACGGCTTCAGCCTGGCGCTGGGCAGTGCCGAGGTGCCGCTGCTGCAGCTCACCAACGCCTACCGCGCCCTGGCCAACGGCGGGCAGCTGACGCCCGTGCGCTGGGCGGCGCAGCCCACGGGTGCCGGGACCGCAGCGCAAAAGCCGGCTGCGCCCGTGCAGGCCATCGACGCACGCGCGGCCTTCATCGTGGGCGACATCCTGTCCGATCCCATGGCGCGCGCGCCCACCTTCGGCACGGACAGCGTGTTGGCCACGCGCTTCTGGTCGGCCGTCAAGACCGGCACCAGCAAGGACATGCGCGACAACTGGGCCGTGGGCTGGTCGCAGCGCTACACCGTGGGCGTGTGGGTGGGCAATGCGCGCGGCGAGGCCATGCACTCGGTCAGCGGCACCAGCGGCGCGGCACCTGTCTGGGCCGCCGTGATGGGCTTCCTGCATGCCCGCACGCCCAGCCGCGCGCCCAAGGCGCCGGCGGGCGTGCTGCAGCAGGCCGTGCGCTTCGGCCCCGATGCGTCGGGCCTGCCGCTGGAGAGCGCGCGCAGCGAGTGGTTCGTGGCGGGCACGCAGCAGAGCCTGTTCGCCATGGCGGGCAGCGGCCTGCCTGCCGCATCCGCATCGACACGCGGGACTTCGGCCGCCTCGCCCGTGCGCATTGCGCGCCCGGCCAACGGCACCATCCTCGCGCTGGACCCCGACATTCCGCCAGACCGCCAGCGCGTGCAGCTGTCGGCCCGCCCCGCAGGCACGGCCGCCACGCAGGAATGGCAGGACGCCAGCCTGCGCTGGCGCATGGTCAGCGTCGCCCCGCCCGGCGCGGCCGAGCCGCCGCCCAAGGAGATCGGCCGGGGTGCTGCCGCCGCCTGGATGCCCTGGCCCGGCCGCCACCGGCTGGAACTGGTCGATGCCAAGGGGCAGGTGCTGGACAGCGTGCAGGTGGAGGTGCGCGGCGCCGGCGTGGTGGCTTCGCGCGCGGGCGGGCGCTGAAGGCCGCAGTGCGGCATCAGTGAGGCATCAGTGCGGCCCCAGGGCAGCATCAGGGCAGCATCAGGGCCGAGCCCGCACGAAGCGCTGCTCGGTCACGGTCTCGCCCCATTGCTGGCCCGGCCATTCCTCGGCCAGGGTGAAGCCTGACGATTCGTAGAGCCGGCGTGCCGCATCCAGGCCGCTGAACGTCCACAGCTGGGTGGCCTCGAAGGCCTGCTGGTCGCAGAACGCCAGGGCCTGCTGCAGCAGCTGGCGCCCCGTGCCGGCGCCGCGCAGGCCGTCGTCCAGGATGAACCAGCGCAGGTGCGCCTGGCGGTCCTCGGGGTGCTTGGCCAGGTCCTCGCCATCGATGGCCACGGAGCCCACGACGCGGTCGCCGTCCAGCGCCGTCCACAGCTGGTTGCAGGGTTTGTCCAGCCGGCTAGCGAACTCGGCCAGGCCGCTGGCCACGCGGCTTTCGAAGAAGACGCCGAAACCTGCGTGGCGTGCATAGAAGCGCGCATGCATTTCCACGATGCGGCCGATGCAGCCGGGCCGGTATCCGGGCAGGACCTGTATCTGCGCGGGTGCGGGCAGGGGCTCCTCCTGCCGATGCGCCTGCAGTGCCTGAGCGTAGAGGGCCAGCCCGCGCGAGACCGCCTGTTGCTGCGGCGGCTGCATGCGGTCCAGCGCGGCCGTCACCTGCTGGCGCCCGAAGGCCTCGATGGCGGCCAGCGTGCGCCGGCCCTTGGCGGTGAGGGCCAGCCGCTTGACGCGGCCGTCCTCGCCATCGGCGGTTTCCTTCAGCTCGCCGGCCTCCACCAGCTTGCGCACCATGCGGCTGACGCTGGATTTCTCCAGCCCCAGCGCCTGGGCCAGTTGCGAGGCCGCCATGGACCCCTGCGCGCCGATCTCCAGGATGGCGTGCACGGCCGAGGGCGGATAGTCCGTGGCCGCCAGCGTGGCCTGCATGAAGCCCAGCTCGCGCACCATCTGGCGCGAGGCGGCGCGGATGTCGTCCACCAGGGAAAGATCGTGCTGCGGCATGGGTGCTCCTTGGGGCCGTGCAGGGTTTGAATATGGTTGCATGGTACAACCATAAATGCCGCTGCGCATCTGTTGATGCAGCGATGCATACCCCAGGCGCAAAAAAGCCGCCCGGCGCATGCGGGCGGCTGAGGCCTGGCGCAGATGCGCAAGGCTCAATTGACCATCAGGCGGAACGGCCAGACATAGGCCTGCAGCGTCACGAAGATGCCCATCAGGCAGGCCAGGGCGACGGAGTGGAAGAACACGTAGCGCAGGATGTCGCCCTCGTGGTTGAACCAGCGCGTGGCCGTGGAGGCGACGACGATGGACTGCGCATCGATCATCTTGCCCATCACGCCGCCCGAGCTGTTGGCCGCGCCCATGAGGTTGGGCGACAGGCCGAGCTGCTCGGCCGCCACCTTCTGCATGCCGCCGAACAGCACGTTCGATGCCGTGTCCGAACCCGTGAGCGCCACGCCCAGCCAGCCCATCAGCGTGCCGAAGAAGGGGTAGAACACGCCCGTGTTGGCGAAGGCCAGGCCCAGCGTGGTGTCGGTGCCCGAGTAGCGCGTCAGCGTGCCCAGCGCCAGCATCAGCACGATGGTGATGAGCGAATAACGCACCAGCCAGAGGGTGCGCACGAACTGGCTGACCAGTTGCACGGGGTTGTACTTCATGACCAGGCCGCCCACGATGGCCGACAGCAGGATGCCCGTGCCCGTGGCCGACAGCAGGTTCAGCGTGTAGATGGCGCCTTCCTTGGTGGGCTGGCGCACCACGGGCGGCACCTTCTCGACCATGTTGTGCAGGCCTTCCATGGGAAAGGCCGGTGCGAACAGGCCATTGAGCGCTGCCTTGACCGAGGGCAGGCCCCAGATGAAGACGAAGACCGTGAGGATGGCCCAGGGCGTCCAGGCGCGGATCACGTCGGCGCGCGGGTGCTGGGTCACGGCGCGGGGCGCCTGGGCCTCGCCGCCGCTGCTCTCATGGCCCTTGAGCGAGGTCGAGCGCCAGATGGTCCTGGGCTGCCATATGCGCAGGAAGCCGACCGTGCAGACCATGGAGACGATGGCCGCGATGATGTCCACCAGCTCGGGTCCGATGAAGTTGGACACCAGGTACTGCGGAATGGCGAAGGACACGCCGGTCACCAAAATGATGGGCCAGATCTCCATCATGGCCTTGCGCCCGGCAAAGGCCCAGATCAGCCAGAACGGCACCAGCACCGAGAAGAACGGCAGCTGGCGGCCGACCATGGCCGTGACCTCCATCAGGTCGTAGCCATGGACCTTGGCCAGCGTGATCACCGGCGTGCCCAGCGCGCCGAAGGCCACGGGCGCGGTATTGGCGATCAGCGACAGGCCCGAGGCGGCCAGCGGCGAAAAGCCCAGGCCGATGAGGATGGCCGCCGTCACGGCCACGGGCGTGCCGAAGCCGGCCGCGCCCTCGAAGAAGGCGCCGAAGGCGAAGGCGATCAGCAGCAGCTGGATGCGCCTGTCCTCGGTGATGCCGGCAATGGAGTCCTGCAGGATCTTGAAGCTGCCGTTCTTCTCGGTCAGCTGGTGCAGGAAGATGATGTTCAGAACGATCCAGCCGATGGGCAGCAGCCCCGTGAAGCCGCCGAACAGCGCCGCGCGCCCGGCCATGCCGGCCGGCATGTTGTAGACGAAGACCGCGATCACCAGCGCGGCAACCAGCCCGGCGCCGGCCGCCAGATGGGCCTTCATGTGCAAAAAGCCCAGTCCCACCAGCATGACCACGACCGGAATGGCCGCAAGCAGTGTGGACAGCCACATGTTGGAAAGAGGGTCGTAGACCTGTTGCCAAACCATAGGAGCTTCTCCTGAAGAGTTTTTAGGATGTTGTGCGGGGCGGATCGTTACTCCCATGGCGGTTTGGCGCACTAGCGTTAGCCCTGGGTTGGGCTGCGAGAGAGAAAATTTCAATCGGCGCACAAATCACTTCAAACCCGAACGGGTGGCCGGAGCCCGCGCACGGCACTACCATGCTCGGCAGTCCCGCGGCATGCGGGTTCCAGAAAGCCAGAAAACGTGTCCACCGACCTTTCCAAAATCACCTGCATCGAAGATCTGCGCGTCGTGGCCCAGCGCCGCGTGCCGCGCATGTTCTATGACTACGCCGATTCGGGTTCCTACACCCAGGGCACCTACCGCGCCAACGAGGACGACTTCCACCGGATCAAGCTGCGCCAGCGCGTGGCCGTGAACATGGAGGGGCGCAGCACGCGCACCACCATGATCGGCGAGCAGGTCGCCATGCCCGTGGCCATCGCGCCCACGGGCCTGACCGGCATGCAGCATGCCGACGGCGAGATCCTGGGCGCGCGCGCGGCCAAGGCCTTCGGCATTCCGTTCACGCTGTCCACCATGAGCATCTGCTCCATCGAGGACATTGCCGAGCACACGGGCCGCCATCCGTTCTGGTTCCAGCTCTATGTGATGCGCGACCGCCGGTTCATGGAGCGCCTGATCGAGCGTGCCCGCGCGGCCAACTGCTCGGCCCTGGTGCTGACGCTGGACCTGCAGATCCTGGGCCAGCGCCACAAGGACATCAAGAACGGCCTGTCCACGCCACCGAAGCCCACGCTGCGCAACCTGGCCAACCTGGCGACCAAGCCGCACTGGTGCCTGGGCATGCTGGGCACCAAGCGCCGCACCTTCGGCAACATCGTCGGACATGTGGATGGCGTGGCCGACATGAGTTCGCTGTCGTCGTGGACCGCCAGCCAGTTCGATCCCAGCCTGAACTGGGGCGACGTGGAGCGCATCAAGAAGCTCTGGGGCGGCAAGCTCATCCTCAAGGGCATCATGGACGCCGAGGACGCGCGCCTGGCGGCCGACAGCGGCGCCGACGCGCTCGTCGTCAGCAACCACGGCGGGCGCCAGCTCGATGGCGCACCCTCGTCCATCGAGGCGCTGCCGGGCATTGCCGAGGCGGCGGGCAAGGACATCGAGGTCTGGATGGACGGCGGCATCCGCAGCGGGCAGGACGTGCTCAAGGCGCGTGCCCTGGGCGCCCAGGGCACCATGATCGGCCGCAGCTTCCTCTACGGCCTGGGTGCCTACGGCGAGCATGGCGTGACGCGCGCCCTGCAGATCATCCAGAAGGAGCTGGAGACCACCATGGCCTTCTGCGGCCACACGCAGATCGATACCGTGGACCGCAGCATCCTGCTGCCCGGAACCTATCCGGGCGCCGTGCGCTGAACCGGCAAAAGCTGCACGAGAAAAGGACCGCCTCGGCGGTCCTTTTCTCCTTTCAGGCTGCGCCTCAGGCTTGGGCAGGTACGCGCCGGTTTTCCGGCTGCGCCGCCACCAGCCGGCCCGCCGCATGCAGCACGGCCAGGATGGAGGCGGTCACGATGTTGGCATGGCGCCCCGCACCGAAGCGCGTGCCCGCCACGCCGGGCAGGGCGGCCTCGACGATGGCCAGCGCCGTGGCGCCGGCGCCCTGGCCCAGGCTGCGCTCCTCGTAGTGGTCTATGCGCAGCGCCACGCCCAGGTGCTGGCCGATGGCAGCGGCCACGGCGTCGATGGGACCGCTGCCCTCGCCATGCAGCTGCATTCGAAGCCCGTCCGTCCGCACCACTTCCAACGCAATGCCCTGGCCCTTGGCGCTGTCGAACAGATGGTGGCTGTGGTAGCGCCAGGGAAGCTGCCGGGGTGCGAGGTAGGTGGACTCGAACAGCTCCCACAGGTCTTCACTGGCCAGCTCGGCCTCGCTGGCGTCGGCCTGGCGCTGCACCACGGCGCTGAATTCCACCTGCATGCGCCGGGGCATGGTCACGCCATGGTCGCGCTGCAGCAGGAAGGCGATGCCGCCCTTGCCCGACTGGCTGTTGACGCGCACGATGCTGTCGTAGGTGCGGCCCAGGTCCTGCGGGTCGATGGGCAGGTAGGGGACGCGCCAGGGCGCATCGGGCCGTTGCGCCGCAAAGCCCTTGGCGATGGCGTCCTGGTGCGAGCCCGAGAACGCCGTGAACACCAGGTCGCCCACATAGGGGTGGCGCGGGTGGATGGGCAGGGCCGTGCATTCCTCCGCAATGCGCGCCACGGCGGCGATGTCCGAGAAGTCCAGTCCCGGCGCGATGCCCTGCGTGTACAGGTTGAGCGCCAGCGTCACCACATCGAGGTTGCCGCTGCGCTCGCCATTGCCGAACAGGCAGCCTTCCACGCGCTGGGCGCCGGCCAGCAGCGCCTGCTCGGCGCAGGCCACGCCCGTGCCCCGGTCGTTGTGCGGGTGCACGGACAGCACGATGTGCTCGCGCCGCTCCAGGCGGCGGTGCATCCACTCGATCTGGTCGGCGAAGACATTGGCCGTGCTCACCTCCACCGTGGTCGGCAGGTTGATGATCATGGGCCGCGCGGGGCCTGCATCCCAGGCGCGGATGGCCGCGTTGCACACGGCCAGCGATACCTCCAGCTCGGCCATGCAGAACGTCTCGGGCGAGTACTGCAGAACCCATTCGGTCTCGGGGTGGGCATCGGTGAGTTCGCGCAGCAGGGCGATGTGCCGCTCCACCATGGCGATGATCTCGGGCACCTGCATGCCGAAGACGATCTCGCGCCAGGCCGGTGCCACGGCGTTGTAGAAGTGCACGATGGCGCGCCGCGCGCCGGCCACGCTGACCACCGTGGCGCGGATCAGGTCCTCGCGCAGCTGGGTGATGACCATGGGCGTCACGTCGGCGGGGATCAGCCCTTCGTCGATCAGGTGGCGCACGATGGCGTAGTCGGTCTGCGAGGCAGAGGGAAAGCCCACCTCGATCTCCTTGAAGCCTATGCGCACCAGCTCGTGGAACAGGCGCAGCTTGCGCTCGCGGTTCATGGGCTCGAACAGGGCCTGGTTGCCGTCGCGCAGGTCGGTGGACAGCCACACGGGCGCCTGGCTCAGCTGGCGCGAAGGCCATTGGCGGTCGGGCAGGTCGACGGCGGGGAAGGGAAGGTATCTGGACGCGGGATTCTTCAGCATGCGGGCCTCGCAGGAAACGCTGGGTATGCAGCCACCGGATCGGCCGGCAGCCCCGCTCTCCTGGCTTCCCGGTGTGGGGAAGCTGCGCCAGGCCGGGATCAGGGAGAGTCGGTGCGAAATGCGGCGCCTGCGCAGGCGCCCGGACCCCGGCCATGGGCCAGGGATGGTAGGGAGGGCGAGGGCAGGCGGTGCATGGTGCGATGGCGGTGAATCACAGGGAACGGTTGCCAGTTTGCGGGCAGGGCGTTTGTCTGTCTTTATAGAATTTCTCATTTTCTCCATGGATCTGGACAAACATGCGCACTGCCGCCGACCTTCCCGCCGTGCCCTGTGGCCATGCCGGCCTGCCTGAGCTGCAGGCTGCCGCGCCCTTGCCCGTCACGGGCGTGGCCGGCGACTACCCGGCCGGGATGGAAGTGCAGGAGCACTCCCACGAATGCTGCCAACTGCTCTATGCCGTTCAGGGCGTGCTGGAGGTGCGTGCGCGCAGCGGGCGCTGGGTGGTGCCACCCACGCGCGGCGTCTGGCTGTGCTCGGGCGTGCCGCACAGCCTGCGCATGCGTGGTGCCGTGCAGGTGCGCAGCCTGTTCGTGGATGCCCAGGCGGCGCAGGGGCTGCCGGTGGCGGACTGCGTGATCGAGGTCTCGCCGCTGTTGCGCGAGCTGATCAGCGAGGTCGCGCGCTGGCCGGCGGCGCCGCAGCGCGGACAGGATGAAACGAGAAACCGGCTGGTCGTCGAACTGCTGCTGCAGGAATTGCGCCAGCCGCCTGTCGTGCCATTTCACCTGCCCTGGCCGCAGGATGCGCGCATGGCGGCTGTCTGCCGCGCGCTGGCCGAAGAAGGCCAGGCCGTGGGCCAGGGCGGTGAACGGGCTGAAAACCTGGCCGCCACGGCCGCCGACTGGGCCGCACGGCTGGCCATGGGCGAGAAGACCTTCCACCGCCATTTCCTGCAGGCCACCGGCCTGAGTTTCGGCCGCTGGCGGCAGCGCGCGCGGCTGCTGTCGTCCATGCAGGCCCTGCTGGCCGGCCGGCCCATCGTGCAGGTGGCGCTGGAGGCCGGCTATGAAAGCCACAGCGCCTATTCGCTGGCCTTCAGGCGCCAGTTCGGCATGCCGCCCTCGGCCTTCGGGGCAGGGGGCGGGCAGCCGTAGCGGCACCGGTGGCGGCGGATCAGGAAGCCTTCCAGATGATGTAGTCGGCCTGGTACTGCACCACCTGCTTTTGGCCCAGCGTGGAGCTGTTGCAGGCCATGGCCGGCGCCACGCCGCCGCGCGTGGCCACGCGCTGGATATAGGTCACGCCCTGCATGGCGCCCATGCCGGTGGCAGGTTCGGCCTTGACCAGTTGCAGGGGGATGTTGCCTGCGCTGGACGGAGCCACCGCGACCTGGGTGGCCGTGACCTTGGAGCCGTCCTGGTGCGCCCAGGTGGCGGGCGGGCCGAAGTAGCGGCCGATGACGCGGCCCTGGCGGTCCGTCAGGCGGGCATCGGGGCCGACGAAGGCCCACTCCTGCTCCATCGCCTGGTCCTTCTTGGCGCGGCACTCGTAGGTGATCTGGCCGATGCCGACGGTTTCCATGGCGACCTTGTGGCCTGCGGGCACCTGCACGGCGGCCGGCAGGCCGGACTGGGAATAGCTCTTGCTCATGTCCATGGAGGAGCAGGCGCCAAGCGTCAGTGCAGCCATGGTGGCCAGGCCGAGGGGGAGGATGTAGCTCATGAGGTTCTCCAGGTCGAGGGGTTGAGGGATGTCGCCTTGGACCGCTGTCCGGGGCGCGACACACGGAATACGCAGCATGGGTGAGGTTGGATTCACCTGGGTGCAAAAAAAATTTATCCGCATCCGGTTCGCAATGTGCTGCGTATTGCCCAGTGAGAGCCGGCGCAGGCCGGCAGACCGGTACCAGACCCCCTGCAGGCCACCGATATGACCCCTGCAGCCGATTGAAGGACACGACAAGCCCCCCGGGGCGGCGACGCAACAGTGCGGGCCACGGGGCCGCCCGCTCGCCCACAATGCGTGCATGGGCACCACACCAACCGACCAAGAGCTGATGGACCTTCTGGACCGCATCGCAGCGCAGGACGAGCCCGCGCTCCGCAGCCTGTACGAGGCCACCTCGTCCCGGCTGTACGGGCTTGCGCTGCGCATCCTGCGGCACAAGGACTGGGCCGAAGACGTGCTGCAGGACAGCTACCTGCACATCTGGCGCAGCGCCTCGGGCTACCGGGGCTCGCTGAGCCCGCCGCTGGCCTGGATGGGCCTGGTGGTGCGCAGCAGGGCGCTGGACTTCCTGCGCCGGCGCCGCGCCGAACGCCTGCACCTGAACGAGGAGTTCGATGAGGCGCAACTGGCGGCCCATGGCGGCGGTAGCGATGAAAGCCAGGGCCCGCTGCAACTGGCCGAGGCCAGCGAGCAGGCGGTGGCGCTGTACCAGTGCCTGGAGCGGCTGGAAGGCCGCCAGCGCGAGGTGGTCAGCCTGGCCTACCTGCGTGACCTCAGCCACGGCGAACTGGCCGGCCAGCTGCAGTTGCCGCTGGGCACGGTCAAAACCTGGATCCGGCGCGGCCTGGAGCAGTTGCGCCGCTGCCTCTCGCGCCATGCGTGATGCAGATGACATGCTCTGAGCGGCCCAAGGATTTGCCATGAATATTTCCCGACACCCCGAACTGCTGGACCGGCTGGCCGCCGCATACGCCCTGGGCACGCTGCGCGGTGCGGCACGCCGCCGCTTCGAGCAACTGGCCCGTGACCAGGCCCCGGTGCGCGCCGCCGCCCTGCTGTGGCAGGGCCGCTGGTCGGCCCTGTCCGAAATGCAGGCTCCCGTGCGCCCCGACGATGCGGTCTGGGTCCGCATCGACAACCTGCTGCAGGCCGAAAAAGCCCGCGCCGCCCAGCCGCACCGGCGGCGCGCCGTTGATGGGCAAGGCCTGGACGAACGCGCGAAATCCGGCGTGGGCCGTGCCCTGGCCTGGTGGCGCGGCGCGGCCCTGCTGGGCGCCTGCGCCACCGTGGCGGCCGTGGCCGTGGGGCTGTGGTCGCACCAGGACCTGCGCCAAAGCGGTGAGCGCCAGCTGGCCGTGCTGCGCAACCAGCTGCAGGCCGCCCAGGTCGCGCTGCAGGCAACGCCCCAGATCCAGTACGTGGCCGTGCTGGCCGACGACAAGGCCGATGCCTCCATGCTCGTGACCTTCGACCCCGGCAAGAACAGCCTGGTGCTGCAGCGCGTGGGCGACTTCCACGAGGCCGCAGACAAATCGCTGCAGCTGTGGGCCCTGCCGCCCCAGGGCGGCCCGCAATCGCTGGGCGTGCTGGGACGCGACAAGCTCGTGAAGCTGACGGCAGCGGCCGCCGAAGTCCAGGGCGTGCCTGCCTTGGCCATCAGCCTGGAGCCCAAGGGCGGCGTGCCCAGCCAGACCGGGCCCACGGGACCGGTGCTGTTCAAGGGCGCGCTGATCCGGCGCGACCTGTAGCGCGCCGCGCAGGCCCGCTCGCCATTGGCGACGGCCGTGCTGCTGCACAACGCAGCCTGCTTGCCCTGGCCAGAGCAGGGCGCGCGTGCAGCGTTGGCTGGCCGGCCTCTGTTTCGCTGCCGGGCGCGGCAGCCTTCTCCAAGTGCGTGCGCCTGGTGCCCGACCGGCGGCTATGCTGGCCGGCACTCAGTCGCCCGCGCCATGCCGGCGGTGCCTTCCCTTTTTTGCCGACATGCTTTCTTCCCTCCAAGACCTGACCTGGCTGTGGGTGCCCGTGGTGCTGTTCGCCGCAGCCGCCCAGACTGTGCGCAATACGGCCCAGCGCTCGCTGACCTCCGAACTCGGCACCCTGCCGGCCACCCTGGTGCGCTTTCTCTACGGCCTGCCGTTTGCCGGCATCTACCTGCTGGCGCTGTACCTGGGAGGGGACGGGGCCTGGGCGCTGCCCCGGTTCTCCTGGGCCTACCTGGGCTGGATCGCGCTGGGCGCCTTCTTCCAGGTAGCGGCCACGGCGGCCTTGCTGCTGGCCATGAAGGAGCGCAACTTCGCCGTGGCCGTCACCCTGTCCAAGACCGAGGTGCTGCAGGTCGCCCTGTTCGCAGGCCTCTTCCTGCACGAGCTGCCCACGGCCGTGGCCCTGCTGGCCATGGCGCTGGCCACCTTGGGCGTGCTCATCCTGTCGCTGCCGCCGCGCGGCCAGATGCTGTCGCTGTCGGCCTGGGCCAGCCGCTCGGCGCTCTACGGCCTGGCCTGCGGTGCCTGCTTTGCCATCGCCACCGTGGGCTACCGGGGCGGCGCCGTGGAACTGGCGCGCCTGGGCGAGATATCTCCCTGGCTGTCGGGCGCCTGGGGCGTGCTGATTGCCCAGCTCATGCAGACCCTGGGCCTGGGCGCTTGGATTGCGCGCACCCACGCGCAGGGCCTGCGCCCCATCTTCCGCGCCTGGCGCGTGTCGCTGCTGGCCGGCGGCATGGGCGCGGCCGCCTCGCTGGCCTGGTTCACCGCCTACGCCCTGCAAGGCGCCGCGCCCGTGCGCACGCTGGGCATGGTCGAGGTGGTGTTCAGCTACATCGTCTCGCGCCGCGTGCTCAGCGAAAGCCTGAGCCGCCAGGAGAAGATCGGCATGGCTCTGATGGTGCTGGGACTGGTCCTCATCTGCCTGCAGGGATGAATGGTCCAGGGCCTGTGGGAACAAGCCCTGCAGGCTGTATGAATGCACAGTTGCCGCAATAATGGCGGCGTGCCTGAAACGACACCCACGACACCCGCAAGCCCTGCCGATGCTGCGCCTGCGCGCCGCATCGCCCACCTGGACATGGACGCCTTCTATGCCTCGGTGGAGCTGCTGCGCTATCCGCAGCTCAAGGGACTGCCCGTGGTCATCGGCGGCGGGCGCCGCGCGCATGACGAGGCGCTGGATGCGCGCTACGCCGGGCGGCTGCACGAGATTCCGGTGGACGAGTTCTCGCGCCTCAAGGACTACGTCGGCCGGGGCGTGATCACCACGGCCACCTACCCGGCGCGCCAGTTCGGCGTGGGGTCGGCCATGGGCATGATGAAGGCCGCGCGCCTGTGCCCCCAGGCCATCATGCTGCCCGTGGACTTTGCCGAGGTGCGGCGCTTCTCGCGCATGTTCAAGGAGATCATCGTCTCCATCGCCCCGCTGATGGAGGACCGCGGCGTGGACGAGGTCTACATCGACTTCACCGACGTGCCTGGCGGCCAGCGCGAAGGCGGGCGCGTGCTGGCTCGGCTGATCCAGAAAACCATCACCGACGCCACGGGCCTGACCTGCTCCATCGGCGTGGCCCCCAACAAGCTGCTGGCCAAGATGGCCAGCGAATTCAACAAGCCCAACGGCATCTCCATCGTCCAGCCCGAGGACCTGCAGACCGTCATCTGGCCGCTGGCCTGCCGCAAGATCAATGGCATAGGCCCCAAGGCCGACGCCAAGCTGCAGGCGCTGGGCATACGGACCATCGGCGAGCTGGCCGCGCAAAGCCTGCCCCAGCTCGTGCAATGGTTTGGCCGCGCCTACGGCAACTGGCTGCATGGTGCCTCCTGGGGCCGTGACGACCGGCCCGTGGTCACGCACAGCGAGCCCGTCTCCATGAGCCGCGAGACCACCTTCGAGCGCGACCTGCACGCCGTGCGCGACCGGGCCGAACTGAGCGCCATCTTCACCGACCTGTGCGAACGCCTGGCCCAGGACCTGCAGCGCAAGGGCTACATGGGCCGCACCGTGGGCATCAAGCTGCGCTACGACGACTTCAAGACCGCCACGCGCGACCACACGCTGGAGCTGCCCATGGCCGATGCCGCCACCCTGCGCCGCGCCGCAGGCCAATGCCTCAAGCGCGTGCCCCTGGCCAAGCGGCTGCGCCTGCTGGGCGTGCGCGTGGGCAACCTCGTTCGCACGGCCGACTGGAACGCCACCGCCCACGACCCGCTGGCGCGCGAGCAACTGCTCAGGGGACCGGCCCAGCCCGCGCCGGACAGCGATCCCTTTACACCTCAACTGTTCTGAATCATCACCACAAATCTGGCGCACACGCTGTAAAACCATGCACCAGTTCCGAGCATGGGACTGAGGTTGCCGTGCTGTGAGATGATTTGGAAATGTGAATTTGTGTTTCCGTTTGATGGATTCCGGTGGCTTCAGAGCGCTTCGCCTTGCCATTTCACAAGAACAAGAGACATCCCAAAGGAGTGGTACCCATGCGCGTGAATTTGCCCGTCAGCCAGCTCAACTACGACTTTCCGGGCGATGAGCTGCTGGTATCCGTCACCAACACCAAGGGCGAGATCACCCATTGCAACCCTGCCTTCGTGCGGGTCAGCGGCTATACCTACGAGGAACTGATCGACCAGCCGCACAACCTCATCCGCCACCCGGACATGCCGGCCGCCGCCTTCAAGGACATGTGGCGCACCATCGCCCACGGCTACCCGTGGACTGCCCTGGTCAAGAACCGGCGCAAGAACGGCGACCACTACTGGGTGCGCGCCAACGTCACGCCCATCATGGAAGGCGGCCGGCCGCGCGGCTACCTGTCGGTGCGAACCAAGCCCCGGCCGGACGAGATCGAGGCCGCCGAAGCCCTCTATGCCCGCATGCGCGCCGAAGCCGATGCCGGCCAGGAAACCCTGCGACTGCGCGGCGGCGAACTGCGCCGCCTGGGCCTGGCCGGGCTGTGGGACCGCCGCAGCGACCTGGGCCTGACAGCCCGCATGGCACTGATGCTGGGCGGCGTGGGCCTGGCGGCCATGCTGCCCGACCTGCTGGGCTGGCAGGGCGCCGCAGCCTGGGGCACGCGCCTGGCCGCCTTGTTGGCGGGTGGCAGCTTTGTGCTGTGGCGCTTCCAGCAGCGCTGCGTGGCGGGCCTGGAGCAGGCCAGCGGCTTTGCCGCCGACATTGCCAGCTGCCAGCTGGGCACTGACATGCAGCACGACTACAGCGGCCCCATGGGCGCCCTGATGCAGCGGCTGCAGCAGATCCAGATCAACCTGCGCGCCGTGGTCGGCGACGTGCGCACCGAAATGCGCGGCTTTGCCACGACGGCCCACGAGATCGCCCAGGGCAGCTTCGACCTCGCGCAGCGCACAGAATCCCAGGCCACCAGCCTGCAGCAGACGGCGGCCTCGATGGAAGAGATATCGGGCACCGTCGCACAGACCGCCGACACGGCCCAGCTCATGGCCCATGAAAGCGACCAGAGCCGCCAGGTCGCCGGCAAGAGCGGCGCCGCCATCCAGGAAGTGGGCGCTGCCATGGAGCACATCCGCGGCTCCTCGCGCCGCATGGGCGAGATCATCGGCGTGATCGAGAGCATTGCCTTCCAGACCAACCTGCTGGCCCTGAATGCCGCCGTCGAAGCGGCACGCGCAGGCGAGCAGGGCCGCGGCTTTGCCGTCGTGGCCGGCGAAGTGCGGGCCCTCGCCCAGCGCAGCGCCTCGGCCGCCAAGGAAATCAGCGGCCTCATCAACCGCACCGTGGACGGCATCAACGATGGCAACGCCCGCATGGACGCCGCAGGCCGCACCATCGACGGCATGGTCGACGCCGTGGGCCGCGTCAGCGACTTGGTCCACCAGATCAGCATCGCCACGCGCGAACAATCCGTAGGCATCGCCCAGGTCAACGACGCCGTGGCCCAGCTCGACTCCGTCACCCAGCAAAACGCCGCCCTGGTAGAGCAATCGGCCGGCGCGGCGGGCTCGCTGCGCGCCAGCGCTCAGTCGCTGGAGCGGTCGCTGGAGGTGTTTACGTTGAGGTGAGGGGAAGGGCCGGTTGGAGGGGGTCTGCTTGGGGCAGGCCACAGTCAGGCCATGGGCTGTGACTGCCTTGAAATGCCGGGACAGTTCAGAAATCCCGGCTTTCGATAAAACAGAATTCGGTGCGGTTCGCGCCTGAGTCGGTTTTGAGGCGAGAGTCCGCGCTGACGATATGCAGCTCGTTGCCATAAGCATGCACGTAGTTGAAATCATTGCCGGATGCCACTACACCTGATTCTGTATCTATGCTTGTATGGACTGATTGGTCTTGCTGACTGATGCGGTGCACTAGGAGCTTCCTATCATTTACGCCAACCCAGGCAATGTCTTTGCCCACCTCTACCATCTTCCCAAAAATGGAAGCGATGTTCTGGCGTTGATGAAGCTTGGTTCTCCATAGAAATCCAAAATTCTCCGAACGTTTTTCTACATAGAGCTGCTCGCCGATCCAGTAGCTGATGGCCAGGCCTCCATCTTTGAGTGCAATGCCTGTGGTTGCAGTTGAATTCAAAGGGATTTCAATCAACAGATTTCCTGTGGCACCATAGACTCTCAGTGCCGATCCGATAGATTGCTGAGAGATTTTTTCTACGTAATAGTTGAGAATTCCGATGATGCGCCCCTGGCTTTCGAACAGCGCCGTTATCTCCCCTTGGCGATTACCTTGTATTTTTAGTGGCTTGCTTTTCTGTAGGTCATGGCTGAGATACTGTAGGGATGGCATATCTTTTTCTGTTATTCCTCCTATGAAATAGCCCTTGGCACTTGCGGCGATGCTGAGGACAAGTGTCATTTCGCTCAATGGTCTGGTGCGCGATACCATTGACAAGTCTTTCTTCAATTGCAGAATTGTCGAATCACCTTTGTGGCCCATGTGAATTAGTAATGGACGGTATTGGGTGGTTTCTGCAAATGACGGGAGAATATAGAGGCTGATCGGTGAATTTATTATCTCGGTGGATTTTTCTGAGCCACATCTCATCTCCTGGGTATATAGAGTTGGGGTGTTTTCAGATGAGTGTGTTCTTAATATTGACTTGACTAGATGCGAGGTGCCATTTCGTGAGATTAATTGTACATACGGAGGATGTGCTGGCTTTGTATTTGTAGTGGATAAATTTAACTTTGCGTACGCTTGAGTGATGCTGGTCGCAAAATATATGATCAATAATCGGAATATTTTCATGAAATATTCCGAATGGTTTGATGAATGATTGTCTGGCGTACGACATGTTGTGGAATGTGTTCTGGATTGTTCATGCATCGGCATAAAGTACAACATGAAAGAACACAGGCTTACGGGGTTTGCATCCATATCATCATGGATGGGCTGGAGTTTATTTTCCTGCATATGCCCCTTATTGAATGTTCTGAGTAATTGCTTCTGTCTAGCGCCACTTATAAGGTTCAGCGGTGATTTCCACTTTGTCATCTCGAAATATGACAATCATCTTCAATTGGGTATTTGGGCGGTCTGCTCGGACTTTTGAAATAAGCTCTGGAGTCAGTATGGGAGTCAGGTCCACACGCTGTACGTAATGGGGGTTGGTGGCCCAGAGTTTCTCATAAATTTCATCGCTTTTGCTCGAGTACTTTATTTCTTGCGGAGTGTTTTTTGACCAATCGAGAAATTCATTGCTATAAATAAACCACTCTATTTCTACAGATCTTGGTATTCCTCCTTGTGTATCTCCTGGCATAAAACTCATATGTGATCCTCCTCCTCCTGGGCCAAGTGGACCAGGAAATGGTCCTCGTCGTCCGTCAAAATCAAAACGCTTTGCTAATAATGAGCTTATTCCTTTGTTGTAAAAAGACAATGACAAGCCAATGCCTTGCTTTCTATTTGCGCAACTGGCTAATGGTAATAAAAATGATGAGGAAAAATAAACTATCGCAGTGCGACGGTTAGTCCATAATTTTCTTGTAGCCATTTTGCATATTCCCTTATATCTATATCTCCAGTAATAGCTGATACACCATCTCTATCAAATCCCGGCCTGTCTCTATATTTGATGAATTTTTGGCTCTCGGCGTGCGTCAGTCCTTCTATCTCTGCAACACGTCGATAGATACAATCACCTTTCTTTTCATTGTTCTTTTTTAAACAAAAAAGGCTGTCTTCTGGAATTCCGCCGGGAGGTGTAGTGCTTTTGTCGTGAAGAACGGGCTCGGTTACTGTGCCCCATTTTTTGTCACCAGCCTCCTCCCAGCTTCTCATTGCTAAACCACTCTCCTTTGCCTTCTCTGTAATCCAGTTCAGCGCCACATTGGACAAGTCGCCCGTCCCAAAGCTGCCGCCAATATCGGAATGGCTTCCAATAAAGCCTAACTGGATGCCTCGATCAATAGCTTCACCAGGGAATATTGAGCGATGCTCATTCAGCGCCACGGCCTGGAATACATGTTGAATTTCAGCAGGAATAGCGAGTTGCCATTCGTCATTGCTGGCTCCAAGGGCACCAAACTGTGCTACGGTATCCCACAGCCCCAGGAAACGCATTTCCACACAGTCGGATTTTTCCTTCCATCGACGCTCCTTGGTGCGAGTGATCACCCGGTTTGCAAAGTCCCTGGCCATGGCGGCACCACGGCTGAAACCTACAATATCTATACTTACTCTCTTTCCGTCCGCAAACTGATGAGACTCCATGTACTTATCCAGCTGTCCCAGCATGTAGTCCACACGTTCGCGGGCTGTGACACCCCTGGAATAGTCTCCCATTCGTGTGCGGATACCTTTATCCAAGTCATCACGGCCCACACCATTGATATGCAGGCGCGGTCCATTCGCTGTCTCGTCATACGCTAGAAAAAACTTGTAGACATTGGATAACGTGTCATTTCCGGGTGGTGGATTGGAATTACCTGTTCCATCAAACGCAAACAGAATTAACCCCTCCGGATCCACATACCGCAGCGGATTGCCCCGCACATAGCTGTAGGGATTGGGCCCATCCGGCGTGCCCAGCGGGTCGGGTGTGAGGTATTGGCCCCGGTCCGGGTCGTAGTAGCGGTGCAGGTTGTAGTGCAGCCCGGTTTCAGCATCGTGGTACTGGCCCGGCAGGCGCAGCGGCATTTCAAAGCCGGGCTCCGATGCCTTGGACAGCACCTGCTGCCGGCCAAACGCCGTGTAGCGGGCGCGCCAGATCAACTGGCCCTGCGTGTCGGTGGCCGCTTCCACGGCGCCCAGGTGGTTGGTGTGCAGCCAGGCCAGGCGTTCGCCGCCGCCCACCCAGCAGCCCGCGATGGTGCCCAGGTCCTGCACGATGCGCCCCAGCGTGCCGGCGCCATCCGCAGGCTTGCGGCCTTGGGGCGTGTCGATGACGGCCAGGGGCCACTGGCCCAGGTGGATGTACTGGCGCGTGATGCGGCCCTGGGCATCGAGTTCGGCGCTGAGTTGGCCAGATTCGTAGAGGTACGCCCGGCTGTCTCCTTGGGCCTTGCCGGTGTGTTTGGCAATGCGCTCGCCCCGGTGGTTGTAGCGGTAGCGGGCCAGCGGGGCGCCCTGTTCGCTGACCTGTTCCAGCCGTCCCAATGCGTCCCAGCGGTAGCTGTGCGGGCCTGCCTGCAGGGGCTGGCCGTTGGCGTTGTACTGGGTGCGCTGGATGGTTGTGTCTTTCTGGTCCGCTGCACGCTCGGCACTCCAGCGGTGGCTGCCTGGCAGGTAGGCGATGGCCCGCGTGCCCGCCTTCAGATTGCCGGAGGACACGTTCTGCTGGTCCAGGGTGCGCCTGCCGGCCTCGTCATAGTGGTAGCGGCTGGAGCGCAGTTCCTGGCCAGTGCGCTGGACCTGGACGATCAGGCGGTCGTGCATGTCGTAGGCATGGCTGTCCTGGTGCAAAGTCTGCGGGGCTTGGCTGTAGTGGTCCTGGCGCAGCAGCAGGTTGCCTTGGCTGTCCCACAGGTAGCGCATGTCCAGCAGGGCTTGGGGGTCGGTGGGCTGGCCCAGGGCTCCGGGCTGGTCGGGCGCCGGTTCGGCTGTCGTTTGCGCGGCAGTTGCTGCAGTGGCCTGTGCCTTGGCTTGCATGGGCTCGGCCGCATGGGCCGGGGTCAGGCCTAGCAGTTGCTCTGCAATGTCGGTGGGCCGGGCACCCAGCATCCAGTCATGGGATGTGCCAGAGGCAGTGCGTGTGTTGTTCTTGCCGGTCTGGCGGTAGACGATGCGCGCCAGCAGACCTTCGCGGCTGCGCTGATAGCGGGCCTCGATGCCGTTGCCTGCCTGCCAGCTGCGCAGTCCCACCAGGTCGCGCTCGAATCCGGTGGCAATGGTTTGCGCCGGGCTGAGCCAGCGCAGCCAGGGAGTGCGCACGCGCTGCCGCTGCAGGCCGGTGATCTGGCCATGGCCGTCGCGCAGGTAGTGCAGCCAGCTGCCGTCGGGAAGGCTGGCGGCGGAGAGTCTGCCGTGGCTGTCGTATTCGTAGTGGAGGGTGTGGTGCTGGCTGCTCTCCCCGCTTTCACCGTTTGCACCGCTTTCTTCATGGCGGGTGATGCGCTTGCGCACGCGCAGGCCCCTGTCGTTGTATTCGTAGGCCTCGCTTTGCTCGGGATGCTCCAGCGCCACCAGCCTGGGGCCCTGGTAGCGCCAGCGGGTGGTGGTGGTGCGTGGCCGCGCGCCATCTTGCGGCAGTTGCGTGATGGTTTGGCGCAGGATGCGGCCGCGCAGGTCGTATTCGTAGCGCGCCTGCTGGCCCAGGGCGTCGCGGCCCGAGACCAACCGGTCGGTGGCGTCGTAGCCGCGAATGCTCAGGCCGCTGTCGGGGCTGAGGGTGGCGACGCTGCGGCCGAAGTCGTCGTAGAACTGGCGTGCCTGCGGTGCAGTTTCAGTGCCGGCCTTGTCTGCGGCGGATGGCGGCTGCTCTGGCGCGCCGGGCTGGTAGGTCTGCACCTGGGCCATGAGGCGGCTGCCGTCATCGGCGCGGCCACCGTAGCGACCGGACTGCAGCAGGCGGCTTTCCGTGTCGTAGCGGTGCTGTGTGAAGCTGCCTCGGACATCGGCGCTCCACAGCAGGCGGCCCAGGGCGTCATGGTGCTGGCGGGTCTGGGCCGCATAGGCGGCATTGCCCGTCTTGTCCCCGTTGCCGGGCCAGCCGCCGGTGCCGGTTTCCGTGAGGTGGCCCAGCGCGTCGTAGCGCCAGCTTTGCTCTTGCAGCACGCTGGCGTCGGGGGCCAGGCTGCGCATGGCCACCAGTCGGGCCTGGGCGTCGTGGCGCAGTTCGGTGCGCCAGCCCGTTTCGTCCTCCTTGGCCGAGGGATCCCGGCTGTGCATCTGGATGATGCGCCCGGCCTGGTCATGCTCCAGCGCCACGGCGGTGCCATCGGGCTGCAGCACGCGCGTGACGTGGCTGCCGCTGCGGTCCCAGCGCAGCCGCGTGAGATCGTTCTGCGCCGGGCTTCCGTCGTCATAGCCTGCCAGCGAGGTGGGCAGCGGCCCGTCGATGTCCACCAGCACGCTGCGGCCGTTGATCTCGGTGTAGCGGTAGCGCGTGCTGCGTTCGATGGGCGTGGCGCCGTCCGCATTGCCTGCGGGCTGGCCCTGGGCATCCAATGGGCTGAAGCCCGTCTCGGTGATCTGCAGCGGCTGGCGGCTGCTGTTGTAGCGGATGCGGATCTGGTGTTCGCGCCCGGGCACGACGCTGGGCCGGGCAATGAGTTCGGGCGCGTATTGCTTCCAGGGGTCCTTGCCGTAGCCGTAGCGCACCTGCAGCTGCGGGGCCCGGGCTTGGCCTTGTGTGTAGGGAATGCGGTACACGGCCAGCGGGCGGCCGAAGGGGTCCAGCTCGGTGCGCGTGCCTTCCAGCGGGCGGCCTGCGGGATCGAGCCGCGTGGCTTCGGTCAGGCGCCCTTGCGCGTCGTACCGGTAGCGCATGTCGCCGGGGCCGCAGCTGGCGCAGCCCGGGCCGCGCACTTCAAGCAATCGCCATTGCCCGCCGATGGTGTCGTAGTGGTAGGTGGTTGTTTGCCCNAGGCTGTTGGTGAGGGTGTTCTTCCAGGGCTGGCTGAGGTCCAGGGTGACTTTTTCCTGCTGGCTGTCCGGCGGGCCGCGCACGCTCAAGATGGCGCGGCCGGTGTCGCCGTAGGCGTAGCTGGCGATGCGCTCGTCCATGGGCTTGCCGTCGCTGCCTTGGCCCTGGACGCTGATGCCGGTGAGCAAGGTGGGGTGGCGCGGCTCCTCATAGTGGTAGTGGCGCTGGACCGGGGCTTGGCCATCTGCCGACGGGAGGCTGACCTGCACGAGGCTGGCGTTCAGCTTGGCCTGGGGCTGGGTGCTGCCGGGCAACGGTGCGCTGCCGTGGCGGTAGCCGATGCGCCCCAGCGGGGTGTCGATGGCCTGCACGCCGGTGAAGCTGTCCTCGCCCGAAGATTGGGCGTAGTGCAGGCGCAGGCTGCGCCCCTGCGGGTCGGTGACCTTGAGCAGGCGGTTGCCCTTGGCGTTGTAGTCCAGGCGGACCTGTTCGCCCGAGGGCAGGCTGATGCGGGTCAGGCGCCCCCGGTGGTTGAAGCGCAGCTCGCGCCCGTCCATCCATTGCCAGGTGTAGTGCCGTTCCTGGCCGGGCTTGGTTTCCTTGGTGCCCTTTGTATCCGGGCCTTCGATGCGCACGATGCCGTTGCCCGGCTGCTCGCTGGCGCACAGGCTGGGGTGCTCGCGCAGCTTGCTGAAGATGATGCGGGTGCCGTCGGCCTGCACGATCTGCAGATTGGTGGGGTGGTCGTACAGGCGGGCCTCGTAGCTGAGCAGCCAGCCGCGGCCGAGCAGGCCTGGCGGCACGTAGGTCCGGCTGTAGCTGCTGTTGTAGTGGCGCACGACTTCCAGGCCGAGCACGCCTGGCAAGGCGGGCATGTCCACTTCGCGCTGGTATTTGTTGCCGTTGATGAGGTGGATGGGGTTGCCTGCGCCCTGGTTGGTACTGCTGGAGTTGCCCTGGGTGGCGGGGCCGGCGCCGCCGCAGGGGCTGCCGCCGGGCGTGGGGGCGCAGGTGCCGCCGCCCGAGCCGCCACCGCCACCGCCAAGGTCGATGCCGCCGCCCGTGCCGGGGGCGCAGCTTTGCACGGTGGGGTCGCATTTGCTGGAGCCGCCGCCCAGGTTGGGGGCGGCGGCTGCGGGGGAGGCCTGGGCCAGCAGTGAGGCGATGCACAGCAGGGCGCTGCCCAGCAGGGGGGTGAGATGGGGTCTATTCAACATCATGCGTCTCCCGTGCAGTTGGGGCAGTCAGCCCCTTTACAGTCGTTGTCGTTTCCATCTCCATTGCCTCCATCTCCATTTCCATCTCCTCCATCTCCGGTGCCATCGCCGCCGTCGTCTTCATCGCCCTCATCGCCCGGCCCCGGCGGCCCGACCGTGGTGCAGCCCACGGTTTCGCAATCGGGCGGTTCACCGGGTTCCGATGTATCGGGCTGGCCTGGGTCCTGCGGATTGCCCTTGTTGCCTGTGTCGGGGATGGATACCGTGGCATCGCTTTGCATGGCGTCGCTTTGCATGTGCAAGGTGGCCTGCGCGACGATGGGCAGTCGACCGTGCTGGATGAGTTCGGTGTGGAAGGGGTCGCTGCCGTCGTCCAGCCAGCGCAGGTAGTGCTGGTAGATGCCGCGCACCAGCGGGATCTTGAGTTCGTAGCCGTGGGTGACGCGGATCTTGAGCAGGTTGGCGTCCTGCACGCTCTGGCCCGACTTGCTGCCAATGTCTTTTTTGTCCCGGTGCGCCAGGCCGGCGTTGGGGATGGCGGGCACGCCATATTTCTCTTTCAGGTGGGGCTCGCTCCAGTCCTCGAAGCTCTCGCGCGTGGGGTTGATGAGGTCGATGCGCAGGTGGTCTTTAAGGTCGGCCTTGGCCTTGGCCTTGGCATCCGCCAGTTCGGTGCTGTTGCTGCCACCGCCATACAGCGGAACCATGGCGCGCAGATAGGCGTCACGGATATCGTCCATGCGCGCATGGGCCATGGTGCCCGCGCGGGCGGCCATGAAGCTGGCGTGATTGATCTGGTTCTTGTTGAAGAAAACCAGGCCGTACTGCAGCAGGGCCAGCCCCAGCAGGGTGATGATGGGGCCGACCACGGTGAACTCGACCATGGCGCTGCCGCGCTGGCGCGGCCTGCGGAATGAGGTGCTCTGGCGCATGAGGATGCCTGCAGGTTTGCGGCCGGCGGACGGGCTTGTATCCACCCGCTGGCCATGCTTCAGGGCCTGTTTGGGTGTGGCAGGGGGATGTGGATGGGCACGTCCGGTCCGGCCTTGTCCTTGCGCATCAGCATCAATTGCATGGTGCCCTGGGGGCCGGCGCCGAGGATGTGGATGATCTCGGCCTGCTTGCCGGTGATTTCGCCTTCGAGGCCATCGAGGGTGTAGTCCTGCCGGGTGAGGGGTGTGTCGGGCCGTGGAGCATCTGCGCGGACGTCGCTCGCAGGGCCTTCCAGCACGACGTTGATGCGTTGGCTGCGCGAGTCAGGGATCAACTGCGAGTTCACAAACGTCAGCTCTGGCACTTCCATCACTGTGCGCCTCTGGCTTTTGGGGTCTGTGTAGTCGATCTTTACGCCAGTGAGCTTGCCCGTGGCCGTATTGAATTCCGCCTCGTAGTTGACGCCGGTGTCCAGTATGTCGGTGGTGTACGGGTCCAGCCGTTGTGCCGTGCCGGCCAGCGTGCTGACACTGCCGATATAGGTCACGGTCGGCTCGCTCGGCGCCTGGCTCTGGTCGGTGAGCAGTCTGATGGCGGAAATCCAGTTGGTGTTTTCGCTGCGCATGTTGGGCATGCGGCCGACCATGCTGAGGTTCTGGCCTTCCGAGAAGGTGGTGCCCCAGATGCCTTCCTCGTGCTGGTCCGGTGGTCCTACGAGGAAGATGACGCCTGCATCGCCGCTGATGTTCTTGTAGTGGCTCTGGCCTGCCTCCGGGTAGTGCGTGACTTGCGGGTACTGCCTGCCCTGCACGATGAAGGTGTTGCGCCCTACCTGGAAGTCGCGCCTTGCCATGCCGTAGGAGCTGTAGATGAAACTGCTTTCGATGGCCTGGCCCGGCTGCTGGCTATAGGTGAGTGTGGTGTTGTGGATCACACCCATGCCGCTGAAATCGATCAACGACGTTTGTGCATCGGGATCGGTGATGAGTTTGATCAGGTCAGACTCCTCAATGGCCGATGAGGTGGGTTGCAGACAGCTGCCCGTGCTGCTGAGTTTGGTGCACAGCGGGCCTGAGGGGGCGATGAAGACGCCGGAACTGGCGGTGCCTCCGGGGCCTGGGTCTCCCGCGCCGCCTTCGTTGCCGGAGCCGCCACCGCAGGCGGTCAGGGCCAGACCAGCGGCGCAGGCCAGTAGCCAGGATGAAGGGTGTGTCAGCCGCATGTGCGTGGCACCGTGGTCTGTGGGAGAGGTGATGGATGGATGGTGCATGTCCGTCGGTTTTTCAATGCGTAGTGGAGGAAGGCCGGCAGGGCCGGCTGGCAATTCACTTTGGTGTGTTCTGGGCAATGCGTTGTGTGGGCACCTCCGCGGCGTTGCATTAGGAGTTGGACCCGTCAGGGGTGAAGGCGCAGACGTTCAGCGCAGCCCCGGCACCTTCGATGGGCCAGGGCTGCAACTGCATGCCCGACACCAGGCCCTGGCAGGCGATGGCACCTGCACGCATCTCCAGCACATGCCTGCTGCCGCGTTCGCCCCGGCTGAGGCGCCAGGGCGCAACGCCTGGACGCAGGCCGGTGATGCGGCCCTGCCGATCGAGGTAGACGATGTCGATGGCCTGCCGCATGAAGCAGGTGTGCACGCTGGTGCAGCGCGCGATGAGCAATGCGCAGCGGGCGGCGGGTTGGGCCTGGCCCATGAGGCCGGCAAGGCGCTGCCAGAAGCCGCAGGCCTGGCGCACCAGGAAGGGGGAGGGCGGCATCTGCATCACAGTCCCGAGTTCAGCAGCTTCATCGCTATGGGGAACAGCAAGACGATGAAGGTGCAGGGAAAGATGAAGGCGATCAGCGGAAACAGCATCTTCACGGGCGCTTCCATCGCGAGTTTTTCCGCGCGCATGAAGCGTTCGGAGCGGCGCTGATCGGCCTGTGCCCGCAGCACGGGGCCGAGGTTCATGCCCATGCTCTCTGCCTGGATCACGGCGGAGGTGAAGTTGGCGACGCTCGGTTCGTTCAGGCGCTCGGCCATGCCGCGCAGTGCTTCGGCACGCGCCTTGCCGGCGCGTATATCGCGCAGCACGCGCTGGAATTCGTCGCGCACCAGTCCCTGGGGGCCTTTGGCCACGGCCTGGGTCATGGCGCCCTGCATGTTCAGGCCGGCTTCCACGCACAGCGTGATGATGTCCAGGAAGAAGGGCAGCATGCGCAGCAGTTCGCGCCGGCGCACGGCGATGCGATCCCTGAGCCAGATGGCGGGGTAGGCCCAGCCCAGCAGTGCGCCTGCGGCCATGGCCTGCAGATAGATGGGCAGGGCGATGTGGCGTACACCGCCATCGGCGCCCCGGGGCAGGCCGTCGAAGCTGGAGACCAGCCACCAGGCCGCCAGCGCGGCCACCCCGGCGCCGACGATGCGGCTGGCGATGAACTGCGCAGGACTGAGCGCGTAGTCCAGTCCCGCCTGTCGCAGCCGCAGTTGCACGGCTTGCGCGGTTCTGCCCGTTCCGAGCCGGGGCGACAGGTGGTGGCTGGTCCACTGGATGGGCCACCAGACCATGCGCAGTGCCAGTGGCGGCGGATCCTTGTAGCTGCGGTCCTCGGCGGGAACGCTGCTCATCGAGTGGCCCAGGAGCCAGGCCACCAGGGCAGCACTGAGTCCGGCTGCCACAGCGATCAGGGCGAGTATCACGGTGTTGGAGTCCATGGCGCGGCCTTCAGACGTCGATGGCGACGATCTTTCGGATGACATAGATGCCCATGGCCTCGAAGCAGGCGATCACGGCCAGCGCCCCCCAGCCCACGCGGGAGTGCCAGAGCATGGACATGGCTTCAGGCTCCATCCGGTCGAGGATGAGCATGAGGACGAGGGGCAGGGCGCCAACGACCCAGGCCTGCAGTTTTCCCTGGGCGGTGAGGGAGCCGATCTTGGCTTCCATTTGCAGCCGGCTGCGCACCGTGGAGGCCGTGCGTTCCATGGTCTCGGCCAGGCCGCCTCCGGTTTCGCTGGCGATGCGCATGGCCGAGGTGATGAGCACGGTGCTTTGGGTGGGCACGCGCAGGCTCAGGTGATTGAGTGCCTGTTCCAGGGATACGCCCAGGCGCTGCTCGCGCAGCATCAGCGAGAACTCCTGGCTCAGCGGCGGGCGGGACTCGGCCACAAGCTGGGCGATGGCGCTGCTCAGGCCAATGCCGGCGCGCAGGCCGCCGCTGAGCATCATCAGCGCATCGGGCAACTGCTCTTCAAACTTGCGCAGCCGGCGCTTGCGCATGTGCCGGTACAGCAGCCGGGGCAGCAGCCCCAGCGCGAAGAAGGCGGGCACAGCCAGCAGATGGCTGCCGCTGACCAGCCACACCAGGACGCCGCCCAGCGACATGACTGCCAGGTTGGCCAGGAAGAGTTTGCGCGGGTCGATGAAGAGGAAGAATTCCGCGGCCTGAAAGCCGGCGCGCTCCGTGAAGCCGGCCCGGTAGCGCCTGAGCGTGGAGCCTCCCAGGTCCAAGGCCAGCCATGTCAGCAGACCGACGCAGAGGGCGACCACGGCCGTGATCAGGGCCAGGACGGTGTCTGGCGAGAGCCCGCTCATGGCCGCTCTCCGGCATGCAGGTCCGCGCTCTCGGAGCCCGGACGGAAGATATCCAGGTCCAGCGCATGGCCGCTGGCGCGCAGTTCGTCGTAGAAGTGGGGAACGACATCGCAGCCGGTGAACAGGCCCTGCACCTTGGCCAGGCCGTTGGCCTGGGCGGCGTAGCCTTTGTTGGCAAAGCGGAACAGCTCCTGCAGCTGGATCTTTCCGCTTTCCATGCCGCTGACTTCGCAGATGTGGGTGACCAGGCGTGTGCCGCAGGCAAAGCGGGTCTGCTGCACGATGATGTCCACGGCGCTGGCGATCTGCTCGCGTATGGCCGCCAAGGGCAGTTCCATGCCGGCCATCAGCACCATGGTCTCCAGCCGGGCGAGCCCGTCTCGCGGGGTGTTGGCGTGCAGCGTGGTCAGAGATCCCTCATGGCCCGTGTTCATGGCCTGGAGCATGTCCAGCGCCTCGGCGCCGCGGCATTCGCCGACCACGATGCGGTCCGGGCGCATGCGCAGGGTGTTGCGCACCAGTTCTCGGATGGGCACGCCGCCCTTGCCTTCGACATTCGCGGGGCGCGACTCCAGGCTGATCAGGTGCTCGTGGGCCAGCTTGAGTTCGGCGGCGTCCTCGACGGTGATCACGCGTTCGCCGGACGGGATGAAGTTGGACAGGATGTTGAGCAGCGTGGTCTTGCCAGACCCCGTGCCGCCCGAGACGATGATGTTCTTGCGGGCCTCCACGCAGATGCGCAGAAAGTCGGCCATGGCCGGGCTGAGCGCGCCGAACTGCACAAGGTCGGCGGCATTGAGCTTGCGCCTGGCGAACTTGCGGATGGTCAGCGTGGAGCCCTTGAGCGCCAGCGGCGCGATGATGGCGTTGACGCGCGAGCCGTCCTTGAGCCGTGCATCGACCATGGGCGAGGATTCGTCGATGCGCCGGCCCAGCGGTGCCACGATGCGCTCGATCACGCCCATGACGGCGCGATCGCTGGTGAAGCTCAGGGCATGCTTTTGCAGGCGCCCCGCGCGCTCGACATAGATTTCGTCGAAGCGGTTGACCATGATTTCGCTGACCGTTTCGTCGGCCAGCAATTCCTCCAGCGGCCCCAGTCCCACGGCCTCGTCCAGAACCTGCCTGCGCAGCGCGTTGCGGTCCAGCTGGGCCGGTATCTCGTCGTCCATGTCCTGCAGCGTTCTGGCGATGAGCCGGTCCGCCTCGGCGCGCAGGTGTTCGTCGGACATGCTGGAGACGTCATGGCGGCGCAGGTCCATGGTGTCGATGAGCTTGGTGTGCAGGCGCTTGCGCCATTCGAATTGCAGCGCCTGCAAGTGGGCGTCCCCGGGCTCGGCTGCCGCAGGCTCGGGCGCGTCGGCAGGCGCTGCCAGCGGCGTGTCCTGTGTGCTCTGCATGGGCGCTGTGGTGGCGGCATGCGCTGCGGCCGGTACAGGAAAAGCCGCGGCTTGCGGCTCTTCACCGCTGTTCAGGATGCGCAACTGGAACGGGCCAATGCCGATGAGGTCGCCGTTTTGCAGCGGGCCGTATTGGGCGGTGATGCGCTGACCGTTGACCAGCACGCCGCCGAAGCTGCCTGCGTCGTCGATCAGCACGCCCGAGGGGCTGGTGAAAAGGCGTGCATGCTCCTTGGCAAGGCGCCAGTTGTCCAGGCGGACTTCGCACTGGGAGCCTTTGCCGATGGAGCACATATCGGGCACGCTCAACGGCTGGCGCCGGCCGTCGGGGTGGATGATTTCAAGGTCGATCATTGGGGGCTGCCGGTTGCGGAGGTCAGGGGTGAAAGCCACTGGGTCTCGGCCCAGCCCAGCCGGTCATCAATGCGCACGGCCGAGAACTGGGCCTGCGGGGCCTGGGGCAGCACTTGCAGCAGGCTGCCTGCAGGCAGGCTTTGGAGGACTGGGGCGTTGATGTCGGGGGACACGCGCCTGAGGGGAGACAAAGGCGATTGCTCTGAGTCCAGGGTGAGCTGCTACGGCTTCAGCTGCGCAAGATCGACCTGTACAGGTCGGTTTCGACGTCCGGTCTTGCCATCGCCCAACTGACCGGAGTAGTTCAGACCCCAGGCCCATAGGCGACCTTGCTCATCGAGCGCCAAAGTGTGGTAGCTGCCTGCTGCAAACGCAACGACCTTGCTGCCATCCAACGGTGCAAGGTCCACCTGCACGGGCCGGTTTCGAGCTACGGTCGTGCCATCCCCCAACGTACCGTCGTGGTTATAACCCCAGGCCCATAGACGACCTCGCTCATCGAGCGCCAAAGTGTGGAAGGTGCCTGCTGCAAGCGCCACGACCTTGCTGCCGTCCAGCGGTGCAAGGTCCACCTGCACGGGCCGGTTTCGATCTATGGTCGTGCCATCGCCCAACTGACCGTAGGAGTTCTCACCCCAGGCCCATAGACGGCCTTGCTCATCGCGCGCTAGGGTGTGGGAGCCGCCTGCAGCAACTTCCACGACTTTGCTGCCATCCAGCGGCGCAAGGTCCACCTGCACGGGCCGGTTTCGATAGGCGTTCGTGCCATCGCCCAGTTGGCCGTAGGAGTTCAGACCCCAGACCCATAGACGGCCTTGCTCATCGTTCGCCACAATATGGTCGGCGCCTGCTGCAAGCACCACGACCTTGCTGCCGTCCAGTGGTGCAAGGCCCACCTGCACGGGCCGGTTTCGATCTATGGTCGTGCCATCGCCCAATTGACCACCGGAGTTCCAGCCCCAAGCCCATAGACGGCCTTGCTCATCGAGCGCTAGAGTGAAGTTGTCGCCTGCAGCAACTGCCACGACCTCGTTGCCATCTAGCGGTGCAAGGTCCACCTGCACCGGTCGGTTTCGATCGATGCTCGTGCCATCGCCCAACTGACCGGCGTAGTTCCTACCCCAGGCCCATAGACGGCTTCGGTTATCGAGCGCCAGAGTGTGGTTGCTGCGTGTAGCAAGCGCCACGACCTTGCTGCCGTCCAGCGGTGCGATGTCCATCTGCACGGGCCGGTTTCGCTCAGTGCTCGTGCCATCGCCCAACTGACCGAGGTTGTTCCCACCCCAGACCCATAGCACACCTTCACCATTCAGGATCAAAGAATGCGTTTCCCCCGCTACCAGCCTGCTGCCCTGGCCTGCGTCACCACAGAAAAGCGACTTTTCGCCCAGCAAGCGCGATGCAAACCCCGACAGTGGGTCCACGGCCCACAGTTGTACGGCACCATGGCGCGCCCAGGCATTGCCCAATTTCGCCCAGGCAGGGTCGGGCGTTTCGCACTGCACATCCACCGAAACCTCCAGACCGTCTATTGCCGCCAAGCTTTGCTTCAAGGCACCGGCACTGCCTGCGCTAAAGAAAGCCGAAGCGTCGCGTGGCGGTCGAATCGTCAGCATGAACTGGCCCTTGCCCCTTTGGTGCGCCACCTGGTACGCCTGCCGAAAGCCTCTGCCGGGGTAATCCGGGAGGCTGGCTCTTGCGCCCATGGACGACAGCACATACATCGGTAGATCCACACCGGGGGTCACCAGCTTGTCGGCCATGGCGTTCAGATCTGCGGTATTGGCGTAGTAATGCTTGATCAGTTCGATGGAGCCGGACAGGCCCACATCGTGGATGCAGGCTTCGCGGTAGTAGCCCTTCAAGCCCGCGCAAGCAATTTCGCCCGATGTGCGTTGCTTGTCGCTCAACACCACGGCCTTCTCTGGGAAGCTTGGCTGGGCCATGCAGCCGCTGCCAAACAAGCACTCCTGCGGCTTGACCAGCCAGTCGCCGCCAAACAGCGCATACAGCGCCGTCCAGCTCAAGGTGCTGCCATGCGCCAGCACCTCGCCATTGCGGCGGATAAGGTCGTTGCCGGGGCTGCCGTCGTTGTTGCCCAGCATGCCCCGGGCCGCGCCCTGCGCCGCCGCCGGCCGGATGATCTGAACCTCCATCAGCGAAAAGCTGTCTGCCTTGGCTGTGCCTTGTTCAAAATACGGCGTCGATAGCTTGACCGCATATTCCGCAAACGGGCCATTCTGCGGCCACAGCACCGTGACGGCGCGGGGCACCCAATAGGCACCGCCGCCACGTCCGGCAAAATCATCAAAATAGACCAGTCCGCCAGACGGCAGGTTTTGCACCCGTGTGCGGCGCAATCCGTTCCAAAAGCCGTCGTCGCTCAGGCTTGCCAACAGCTGCCCATTGACATGCAGCTCCAGCGTGTTGACATATCCGGCCCACTCCATTCCCGCTGGAGCGAACGGAACTGCCCGCACTTCCACCACATCATTGCCCACCTGCATGGCTGCCGCCTGCGGCCATGAAACGTCGTAGCCAGGCAAAAAACGGGACTGTACTTCAAACCCATGCACTGGCTCTTCATCGGCATCGTGCACGCGCGCCAGGATGTAGTCGCCGCTGGCCACATAGTCGTAGGCAAGGCCGTCGGCCGTCACCAAATGGGGCGAGGCCCAGGTGCGGTCGCAGTCCTTGCTGCCCGGCTCGCAGTTGCATACCAAGGTGTTCGGCTGCTCATCCGCCACCTTGCCGCCTACCGATAGCTGTATCTTGCCTTGGGTTACGCCGCGCGCGGTGCATGCCGCGCTGGCGCTAAAGCTTTGGCGGCCGCCACCGGGCAGCGTGAGCACGGCTGGCGCCGGCCGCAGCGGCGAGCCGGCCAGGCTTGCATTGACGCTTGCCGGTCCCTGGGTGCCAGCTGTGCCCGTGGCGCTGGCCGTATCGCCCACATAGGCCGATGCCATCACCGGCGACACCCAGGTGGCCTTGCAGAAATCAGCATTCCTTTCGGCCTTGCCGCAAAACAGGCCGCCCTTGCAGGCCACCAGCGGCGTGCTGATGGTGCCGCCCCGGGTATCGCATTCGTCCAGTTCGTAGGTGATGTTGCCGGTGGGGTCGTTGTATACCGAGCTGTTCTGCAGGCTGGCATAGCCCGCAGTGCTGCCGGCAAAAATGGATTTCAGCACCGACGGCAGCGTCAGTTCTTTGAATGACACCGAGCCTGTGCCGTCGCCTGCATCCTTTACCTCCTGGATGGCATAGTTAGCCTCTACTTTGCTATCGATGAGCTTGAGGGAAACGCCTGCGCCCACCTCGGCCTTCAGCCCCAGGAAGCTCAAAAAATCCACAAAACCTGATGATGCCAGCACGCTGACCTCGGGCTTGAGGCTGAACGATGCATTCGACGCATCGCTCCACTGCTTGACCGCCGCCGCATTGCGGTTGTCCACCGCCGTGCCCATGCCCAGTTCGGCCTTGGCCTCCAGGCTCACCACCTGAAAGGTGCCGCCAAAGAGGGAGAAAGGCTCAAGTTTGAGCGCCACGCCCACGCCCACACCGCTGCCCAGACCTACGTCCAGCCCCCAGGGCGCGCCGTCCAGTCCCTTGCCGCTGGCGGCGTCACCGCCGCTCATCTGCACTTGGGGCGATGCCATGCCGCCGCGATAGCTCACTTGGCCCGTTTGGCTGAAAAACACCGCCACCCCGGTGTCGGACTTGGGCGTCAGCCCGATCTTGGCCTCGCCATAGGGGCCGGCTTCGAGCTTAATCCCCACCAGCGACGCCAGACGCGCCAGTGGCAGCCCCGTGGATAGCGAGGAGACAATATCTGTTGCGCCATCGATCTTGGCCGAGCATTCCACCTTGGTACCGTTGGCCGCGACGGTGTATTCGATGCCCACGTCAACCTGCGGCGAAATCTGCAATATGGGGGTGAACGTCAGGCTCATGCTGCCGCTGGCATTGCAGCTGGGGGCCACGCTGATCTTGGCTTGCGCCAGTACATTGCCGTCCTGCCAGGCCTCTCGGGCCTTGATGCCGCTGCGCTCCTCGGGGCCAAAGTATTCCAGTTCGGGTTCGCTCATGTCCCCTGGGGCCTGCTGCGACGGCCCCTGGCGGTAGGTGACAAACTCGGGCATGACCCCTTCCCTCACCAGCGGGTCCCCCGGCAGCAGTTCATAGGTGGCGGCCAGGTCAAAGTCCAGAATGGCCAGTTGCTGTCCGCCACTGCCCTCCACCACGCGCAGCACCCTGCCGCCGTAGGGGTAGCTGCCTCCTTCGGGGTGCGGAATGCGTGCATCCACCAGCTGGCCTTCGGCCAGGCCGGCGCCCGCCACTACCAGCGGCTTGAGCAGGACTGCGCCCGGCAGCGCGGCATAGGCTTGGCGCAGGTGCTCGGCAATCTCGGGCATGCTGAAGGCGCTGCCTGGACTGGGCTGTATGCCTTCGCTGAAACGGGCCGGGTAGAGGATGCGGCCCACCTCGATCGGCCGTACGCCCGCACGCCTGGGCCATACCTCAACCACCAACGGCACGCTCCAGCGCTCGGCAATGGCGTTTTGCCCCTTGTCGCCCAGGTCGGGACGAATGCCGATGAGCAGGCGCCCCTTTTGCATGCCGGCTGGCACGCCGATACGCAAGCGGCCGGGGTTGGCGTCGTCCCAGCGCAGGTAGTCTTTGTGGGTATGCGCGGGCACGTAGTCAACCGTGCCGCTGCTTTGTTGCACACGCAGCTCAAAGCGCAGCCGCGCCTGATCGGCCTTGCGCAACGGGCCCAGGCTTTGGCCTGCCGGGTCGATTCTGGCAAGCTCGACCGCATAGCTGCCGCCCGGCTCGGCCACGATAAAACTGGTGCTGATCTGCGTTTTGTGCCAGCGGGGTTCGGGATCGACGGCCGCCAGTACCAGGCTGTGATTTCGCCGCAGGCGCTGACTGCGCGCGGCGCTGCCGGGGGTTTTGTCGGTCTTGAAGGATTGTTCGAGTTGCTCGGGCGTGCTGGGGGGCAGGCGCGAGTCTCCGTCGGCCAGCGCTTGGGCGCGGTCGGCAAAATCGTCAGGACCTTGCGGGTTATCGATAAAGCCACCGCTGCCACCACCGCCGCCGCCTCCTCCGGTGCCACCGCCGCCACCACCACTAGTGGTGTGTGTCACCTCCACGGCGCAACTCGCCTCGTTCTGCAGCCGCAGGCCTGGCTTGCAGATGGTCGTGGTGATGCTGTATTCGTTGGCACTGTCATCGCCCAGGCCAATGCTTCTCAGCACCACGGGATGGCCTGTTTTGTTGCGTACCAGCACGCTGTTATTCTGACCTGGCTGTATCTGCAGCATTGCGGGGCTGCGGCGCAGATCGAGCGTTTGCTGCGGAAGCTGCGCGCGCACCGTATCCATGCCCAACAACCCGGCAGCCACCGCCAAGGCGGCCATGCACGGCAAGGCGCCTGAACCGCGCAGCTTGCCCATGCGGGCCAGAACCAGTGCCAGCAGCATCACGCCCAAGGCTAAAAACAGGTGCGACGGCCCCAGAGGCACGGCCACCGGGGCGGGGCCAAAGGTGACGATGACCTGGGGTGGCAAGACCTGCGCCAGGGCCGAGCCGGGCGCGCTGACCGCCAGCGCAGCCACTGTCCCGGACAAGGCGGGGCTCCAGGCCGGGCGGGGGGTGGCGTGGGCAGCATTCATGGAAGTACCTTTCTTGAAACTCGTGACCATTCGCGGTCAGCCACCACCGTCAACTGCCGGGATTGGCCCAGGCACCGGCGTGCCTGCAAGATCGCGTTTTGCAAGTACATGGGCGCATCCAGCAGGTTCTGGGCCTGCTGCATGGTCTGTTTGTTGATCTCTACGGCTGAGACGGTTGCCTGGACCAGCGGCGGCGCCATTTCGGCCATTGGCTGGATGCACTGGCCCGCATGCTGTACGGTGGCGTTGCACATGAGTGCATACACGAGGCCATAGCGGGAAGCCGCGCCAATCGCAGAAAACGTGGAAAAGGGAAAACGCAATTCAGGCCGAAGCGGGCACCAGGGCGTTGGTTGGCGGTTCTTCCGAATTGCGCATGCGCAGGGAATAAGCCGTGCCCAGGCGCAGCGCCTTGACCTGGGCGTCAGCGCACTGCGTCAAGACGCTGAATGAAAGCGATGCATGGATGGTCTCTCCCTCAAGGTTGGCGGTGGACTGCCGCTTTGGCGCTGCGCGCCAGGACAGTTCTGCGTGGGGCATTGGCAGGAAAAAGGCACCTGCCTATGCCTGACTTTCAGGCGGCGATTCATTGCTGCCTGAAGTTATTTCTTGTGCCGCCAAGCCTATGAACTTTTTTTTCGCTTGTCTCTAAGACAACTCCTGACGATGTTTCTGAATGCATCGACGGAGATTTTTGCTGCCATTTCAATAGCAAGCTATTTAGTGAATTCCGTGTTTTCGACGATCCATCCGTGGCAGATAAATCGAGGCGAAATAGGCTCAAATAGGGTGATCTGAAAAGTCAATCTGAATCGATGCAGGACGATTCCTGTTTTTCAGAATTCAGGTGCGGGCCGCCGACAGGAGCCTGGGCGCGGGGCTCGATGGGCAGGAGTGCGGGCATGCCGCTGCGGCGTCGGCATGCCGGTGAAAAGCTTGAAATGACGGCCGGCCTGAGGATGGCCGGCCGCGTCTTTTACTGCCGTGCAGAGCGCACGTTGGCCGGCAGCGCGCCAGGATGGCTGGTGCGGAATGGGTTGATGTCCAGGCCGCCACGGCGCGTGTAGCGTGCGTACACCGAGAGCTTGATGGGGCGGCAGCGGGTCCAGATGTCCATGAAGATGCGTTCCACGCATTGCTCATGGAATTCGTTGTGGTTGCGGAAGCTCACCAGGTATTGCAGCAGGCCTTCCTGGTCGATCTGCGCGCCGCTGTAGCGGATCTGCACGCTGCCCCAGTCGGGTTGGCCTGTGACCAGGCAGTTGCTCTTGAGCAGGTGGCTGACGAGGGTCTCGGTGACGGGCGCTTCCTCGTGGTTGGCGTGCAGCAGCTCTGGGGCGGGCTGGTACTGCGTGCATTCCACGTCCAGGCGGTCCAGCAGCAGGCCGTCCAGTTCCTGAACCATTTCCTGGTCGAAGCGGTCCAGGCCGATGATCTTCACGCCGATGCTGCCCTTTTGCTCGCTGCCTCGCCATAGTGCTTCGGCCAGGTCGGTGCGAAGGCGTGCCTGGACTTCGGCCGCGTCGGACAGGCGGGTGTTGTTGAAGCTGTTGAGGTAGAGCTTGAACGACTTGCTTTCGATGAGATTGGGGGTCTCGCAGGGGATCGTGAAATGCACGAGCGCCACCTGCGGCTTGCCGCGCAGGTTGAGCCAGGACAGTTCGAACGCCGTCCACAGGTCGGCGCCGAAGAAGGGCATCTGGCTGCCCTGAATGCCGATTTCCTCGCGCTTGGGCGCGCGGGGCAGGGGGAACAGCAGCGAGGGGGCGTACTGGTCGACGTAGGCAGAGCTTTTGCCCAGCTGGGATTGTTCGGGAGTGTTCATGGAAAAAGGGCCGGCCGTGCCGGCGCTGGTCAGGCCTGGACGGTCCGCGCGGAGCGCGTGGACCCAGGCTTTGAAGCTAACTGAATTTCCATGCCCGCAGGCATGGGCGGCCATATAAGGTCAATAAGGGTTGGTGCGCCCGGGTTCGATGGTGCTCAGTGGAATTCGCGTTCGCGCAGCCATTTGGTGGCGATCCATTTTTCGCCGGCCAGCACGGGCGCGCCGCCGTGCAGGGTGCGCGTGGAGGGGTCGGGGCGTTCGTAGCTGAAGAAGACGGCGTTGCCCCGGCGCGGCACCACTTGCAGCGGCACTTCTGGGAAGATGGTTGCGCCGCCTCGCTCGGGCTCGTTCAGGTAGATGACCAGCGTGCCCACGCGCTGGCCGCCGCGCTTGAGGATGGTGGGCGTGCCGGGTTCGCCGGGCGCGAAGTAGTCGTGGTGGGGCTTGTACTCGGCGCCCGGGCCGTAGTGCAGCACCTGCAGGCCTTCGCCGTGGTCCAGCGGCCAGCGCAGCAGGCGGGCGATGCGTTCTTCCAGCTGGCGGACGATGCCGGTTTCCCCGCGCTGGAAGAACATGCCGTTGCTGGTGCGGTCGTCATTGATCTCTTCACCGCCGCTTTGCGTGGCCACGGTGAGCGAGCGCGCCATGCGCGGACGCGCGGCGGCGATGATGGCGTCGCACTCCTCATGCGAGAGCAGGTTGCCGAAGACCACGATGCGCGGGTTGCGCATGCTGACCAGTACCTGGACCTTGCGGTCGCCGACATCGATGCTGGTGGGGTCCTGGGAGAGGTCCGGCTCGGGCAGCGAGGAGGCCGAGACGACGACGGCCGGTGGCGCCGCTTCGCCTTGGTGGGGCAGGTCCAACGCCCGCCGGGCCAGTTCTTCGCTCCAGCCCACGTCGCGCATGGAGCGCAGCAGGGCCGCAGGCCCTATGCCCGATGCGCGCTGTTCACGCACCCATTGCATGAGTTCAGGCGTGAGACCCGCCAGCAGGTCCTGCGCGGTGCTCGGGGAATCTGGTGAGGATTTGAGGCTCATGGCGTGCAGTGCGGCCCTTGCCGCAGTGAATGGACTCCAAAGGCATCGAGGCCGGGGCCGGCCGGTGGCCGGCGAGGCTCAGTCAGCGGTCTTGCGGCGGAACACCAGGCGCGCAGGCGTCGAGGAAGCTGGCGCCAGTGCGTAGCCTTCCAGATCGAAGGCTTCGAGTTCAGCCGCGCTGCGAGCGCGTTGCTGTATGGCAAATCGTGCCATCAGCCCGCGCGCGCGTTTGGCATGGAAGCTGATGATCTTGTAGGCGCCGTTCTTGTAATCCTCGAACGCGCATTCCACCACCGGGGGCTTGAGGTGCTTCAAGTCTACCGATTTGAAGTATTCCTGCGAAGCCAGGTTGACGACGACGCGCTCGCCCGCCGGCTGCCGGGCCGCGCGCTGGTTCAGGTACTCGGCAATGCGGCTGCCCCAGAACTGGTAGAGGTTGCTGCCATGCGCGGTCTCCAGCCGGGTGCCCATTTCCAGGCGGTAGGGCTGCATGCGGTCCAGCGGACGCAGCACGCCGTACAGGCCGCTGAGGATGGCGATGTGCTGCTGCGCCCAGTCCAGGTCTTCGGCGTCCAGGCTGCGCGCCTGCAGGCCTTCATAGACATCACCGTTGAAGGCCAGCAGCGCCTGGCGGGCATTGGTGGCCGTGAAGCGAGGGCTGAAGGCCTCGTAGCGCGCCACGTTGAGCGCAGCCAGCTTGTCGCTGATGCCCATGAGTTCCGACAGTTGCTGCGGCGATTGGCGGCGCAGCACTTCGATCAGCTCCAGCGGCTGTTCGGAGAAGACGGGAAGCGTGTGTGGCAGCTTCGGCGGCAGCGGTGTGTCGTAGTCCAGCGATTTGGCGGGGGAGAGCAGCAACAGCATGGCGGGACGCAAGCTCCAGGATAGAGAGGGAGGAAAGACAGATGGACGGGGGTGGCGGCAGAAACAAACAGGGGCCGCGAGGGCCCCTGTGTCGTCACTGTCTGTGGTCAGACATGGGCCACGCCCTGCGGTTGCTGCTCGAATGGCAGCTGCAGGTCGCTCAGGTCCTTGCGTGTTTCCACGAGGATCAGAGGACCGTCATCCAGCACGACCATGGGCGGGCGCTCGCGCACGACGCGCTCGGGCTGCGGTTCGGCCGCGATGGCTGCCTGCGCAGCGGCCACCTTGTCGGCATCGGAGCCCACCCATTGCAGGCCCGAGGCGGCGGCCAGCGCCTGCAGCTCGGACACGGGCAACTGGTAGGCCTGGACCTTGGGCAGGCCGCGTTCTGCGGTTGCCTCAGCGGCCTTGGCTGCAGCGGGCTCGGCTGCGGCAGAAGCAGCAGAAGCGGCAGGTGCAGCAGGTGCAGCAGGTGCTGGCACGTCTGCCGTCACGGCAGGGGCCGCCACGGGGGCCGGTGCGACCGGCGCGAAGGCCGCGCTCTGCTGCTCGGGCACCGCGACGGGTTGCTGCACTTCCACAACTGCCGCAGGCTGTGCGGCCACTGGGGCTTCGGCCACGGCTTCGGGGGCCTGGACTTCGGCAGCAGAGTTGGCGGCGTTGAAGTAGCTGCGACGGGCTGGCTGCTGATCCTGCTCGGGCACGGAGGCCTCGAAGGACTGCACGGCTTCGCCTTCGGCTTCACGCGGCGCGCGCTCTGCACGGTCACCGCGATCGCCACGCTCGCGGCGGTCACGGCCGTAGCGGTCGCGCGAACGACGCTGGCGCGGCTGCTCTTCGCCGGAGGCGGGAGCAGCGTTGTCCAGGGACTGGTCCTGCTGCTGGGCCTGGTTGTCCAGCTTTTCTTCGGACTCGGGCGCGACTTCGAACTGACGGGGCTGGCGCTCGCTGCGTTCACCGCGTTCGGCGCGATCTCCACGCTCGCCTCGTTCACCGCGCTCGCGGCGGCCTTCGCCGCGTTCCTGGCGGTCGCCACGCGGCGCGCGCTCGGGACGCTGCTCGAGGGTGCTGCCATCTGCCGCCAGGGCTGCGGAGGCGTTCACGGCCTCCAGCGGCTGGCGGTTTTCGCCGTCGCGGCTGCGCTCGCCACGGCCGCGGCGTTCGCCGCGGTCGGTGCGTTCACCGCGCTCGCCACGATCCGGGCGCTCACCACGTTCACCGCGTTCCGTGCGCTCGCCACGCTCGGCATTGCGGCGGTTGCGATCGCCACCGCCAGCCTGGCGCTCGGCGTTGGGGGCGCCGGCGCGCTCACCGCTGCGCTCGGTGCGCTCACCACCACGCTCGCCATTGCGTTCGTTGCGGCGGCCACGGCTGTCGTTGCGGCCGTCACGGCGACCTTCGCGTGCGGGGGCTTCGGCAGCCGGCACGGGCGCTGCGACCGGCGCAGGTGCCGCGCCAAAGCCGAACAGGCTCTTGAGCCAGGCAAAGAAGCCTTGTTCGCGGACCACGACGGGGGCGGCGGCCGGTGCGGGCGCTGCCGCCGTGGCTGCAGGCTTGGCGTCGCGCTGCTGGCCGTTGGCCGGGCGGTTGCGGCTGCCTTCGGGACGGGGCTCGGCAATGGGAGCCGGCATGTCCGGCAGCACACCCTTGATCATGGGTGTCTGCTTGTTGGTGGGCTCCTGCGAGCGGCGTGTCACCGTGGTTTCGGTGTCCAGCTCTTCGGCCAGCTTGTAGCTGGCTTCCATGCTTTCCAGGCGCGCATCGTCGTGCTTGAGGCGCTCGAGCTTGTAGTGCGGCGTGTCCATGGACTTGTTGGGGACCATGATCACGTTGACGCGCTGCTTGAGTTCGATCTTGGTGATCTCGCCGCGCTTTTCGTTGAGCAGGAAGCTGGCCACTTCCACGGGCACCTGGCAGTGCACGGCGGCCGTGTTGTCCTTCATGGACTCTTCCTGGATGATGCGCAGGATCTGCAGCGCAGAGCTTTCCGTATCGCGGATATGGCCGGAGCCGCCGCAGCGCGGGCAGTTGATGTGCGCGCCTTCGGACAGGGCGGGCTTGAGGCGCTGGCGGCTCATTTCCATGAGGCCAAACTTGCTGATGGTGCCGAACTGCACGCGCGCACGGTCCTGGCGCAGCGCGTCGCGCAGGCGATTCTCGACTTCGCGGCGGTTCTTGCTCTCCTCCATGTCGATGAAGTCGATGACGATCAGGCCGCCCAGGTCGCGCAGGCGCATCTGGCGCGCGACTTCGTCGGCGGCTTCCAGATTGGTGCGGGTGGCGGTTTCCTCGATGTCGCCGCCCTTGATGGCGCGGGCCGAGTTCACGTCGATGGAGACCAGAGCCTCGGTGTGATCGATGACGATGGCGCCGCCCGAGGGCAGGGTCACGGTGCGCGCGTAGGCCGATTCGATCTGGTGCTCGATCTGGAAACGGCTGAACAGGGGGGCATCGTCACGGTAGCGTTTGACGCGGGCGGCATGCTCGGGCATGACGTGCTGCATGAACTGCTGCGCCTGCTCGTAGATGTCGTCGGTGTCGATGAGGATGTCGCCGATGTCGCCGTTGAAGTAGTCGCGGATGGCGCGGATCACCAGGCTCGATTCCTGGTAGATCAGGAAGGCGCCCTTGGCCGACTTGGCTGCGCCGTCGATGGCGTTCCACAGCTTGAGCAGGTAGTTCAGGTCCCACTGCAGCTCGGGCGCGGTGCGGCCGATGCCGGCGGTGCGCGCAATGATGGACATGCCCTTGGGGTACTCGAGCTGGTCCATCGCCTCCTTGAGTTCGGCACGGTCCTCGCCCTCGATGCGGCGCGAGACGCCACCGCCGCGCGGGTTGTTGGGCATCAGCACCACATAGCGGCCGGCCAGCGAGATGAAGGTGGTCAGGGCCGCGCCCTTGTTGCCGCGCTCTTCCTTCTCGACCTGGACGATCAGTTCCTGGCCTTCACGGATGACTTCGTTGATGCGGGCCTGGCTGGGCGAGACGCCTTCGGCGAAATACTGCTTGGAGATTTCCTTGAAGGGCAGAAAGCCGTGGCGGTCTTCGCCGTAGTCGACGAAGCAGGCCTCAAGGCTGGGCTCCACGCGCGTGACCACGGCCTTGTAGATGTTGCCCTTGCGCTGCTCGCGTCCTTCGATCTCGATCTCGTAGTCGAGGAGCTTTTGTCCATCGACGATGGCAAGGCGCCGCTCTTCCGACTGCGTGGCGTTGATGAGCATCCGTTTCATGATGCGTTTCCTTTATTCGTTTTCTCTGGGGCGCGCCGGGGTGCAGCCTCTGCTGCCAGACCGTCACGCCTTTGACTTGTAATCAAAGACAGGCTCGCGAGGGAGCCGAGATGCCGGACTGACGCATTGAAACGAAAGGAATCGCCGAATGCCTTGCTTCTTGAGACCTGGCTCAAGTCAGCAATGGGGGCAAGGGCAGGGGGACGAGAGCGATGAGAGAGGCACGCCGTCCAGCTTCAAGCGAAGCTGCTGCACGTGCAGGGCAGGCGGGAGGCTTGGGGGCGGCAATGATCCTGGGCGCAGGCGTTTTCCTGCTCCACAGCGTGACCATCCATGCCCAAAAGATCCACATGCTCGCTTTTGATCCGCTGGCAGCGGCGGACGCCGGGTCCGACCCCTTCTGCCAGCTTGAGATTCCGTATCAGTGTTTCAATTCGTCAGCCACAACCGATGCAACGACGAACTTCGCAGGCCATCTTTTCCTGCTGTTTCGCGTGCATGACACCGGATGGCATCGACCTGCCTGTGCGGGGAAATGGTTGTTTGGACTAAACTCCATGAGAATCAACCACTTATAAATAGTTCGGCACAGGTGAAACACATTATAGAGGGCAAACCGGCAGACGACCGTTCCCTGAACGCAGCCACTGCCGCAGTGCGGCTGATCGAAGTCGATGACGATTCGGCCGGACAGCGGTTGGACAACTTTCTCATACGCCATCTCAAGGGCGTTCCCAAAACCCATGTCTATCGCATCATCCGCAGTGGAGAAGTGCGCATCAACAAGGGGCGCGTCAGTGCGGAAACCCGCGTCTCGACCGGCGATGTCGTTCGCGTGCCGCCCGTGCGCATTTCCGAAAAAGTCGCCGAAAAGGCCGAGCGGCCTGCGCCCGCCAGGGATTTCCCCAGTCTGCTGGAAGACGAGCATCTGATTGCCATCGACAAGCCTGCCGGTGTGGCCGTGCACGGTGGCTCGGGCGTGAGTTTTGGCGTCATCGAGCAATTGCGCCAGGCGCGGCCGCAAAGCCGCTTTCTGGAGTTGGTGCATCGGCTCGACCGCGAGACATCCGGCATCTTGCTGGTGGCCAAGAAGCGCTCGGCGCTGACGCATCTGCAGGACCAGTTCCGCGAGCGCGAAACCGGCAAGACCTATCTGGCGCTGGTCCAGGGCACCTGGCCTGCCAACCGCAAGGTGATTGATCTGCCGCTGCACAAATACCTGCAGGCCGACGGCGAGCGCCGCGTGCGGGTGACCACGGCCGATGATCCTGACGGCATGCGCTCCGTCACGCTGGTGCGCGTTCGCAGCACGCTGGCGCCCCAGCCCCTGCTGGGTCTGCCGGCCATGAGCCTGCTGGAGGTGACCATCAAGACCGGGCGCACGCACCAGATCCGCGTGCACCTGTCCAGCCAGGGGCACCCGATTGCGGGGGATGACAAGTACGGGGACTTCGACCTGAACCGCCGGTTGCAGAAACAGGGGCTCAAACGCATGTTCCTGCACGCATGGCGGCTACAGTTCACACACCCGTCCAGTGGTGAGCGGGTGGAATTGCGCGCCGAGCTTCCCGAGGAGCTGGCCCGTTTCGCCGGCTGACGCCGGATTTGACTCCTTGCAGACATGACAACTCCTGGTTCTTCCGAGATCTACCGTGCGCGCCGCTTCGACCTCATCGCCTTCGACTGGGATGGGACGCTGTCGGATTCCACCGCGGTGATCGTCAAGTGCATTCAGGCGGCCGTGGCCGATGTGGGAGGCACGCCCCCCAGCAATGAGGCGGCCTCCTATGTGATCGGCATGGCGCTGATGCCGGCATTGGCGCGTGCGGCGCCCGATGTGTCGCCCGAGAAATACCCCGAGCTGGGCAACCGCTATCGCCACCATTTCATCAAGCACCAGGACGACATCAGCCTGTTCGCCGGCGTGCTGCCCATGCTGGCGGCGCTGCGCGAGCGCGGCCACCTGCTGGCCGTGGCCACGGGCAAAAGCCGGCGCGGTCTGAACGATGCGCTGCAGGACCCGCAACTGCGCGGCATGTTCGACAGCTCGCGCACGGCGGACGAAACCGCCGGCAAGCCCAACCCGCTGATGCTGCAGGAGCTGATGGCCGAATTCGGCGTGGAGCCTGGCCGCGTGCTGATGATCGGCGACACCACGCACGATCTGGAACTGGCCCGCAATGCTGGCTGTGCCAGCGTGGGCGTGGGCTATGGCGCGCATCCCACCGACGGCTTTGGCGTGCTGCAGCCGTTGCATGTGGCGCAGAGTGTTGCGGATTTGCATCAGTGGCTGCTGGCCCATGGTTGAGTCGTCATGCCCGCGTCAGCGCGGGAATCCATGCTTGTGAGGTGCGCTGGTGACCGTTGATCGCATCGTTTTGTGTGCCAGCGAGGCCTTGCAGGAAGGTGCGAATGCCGTGCCTTTCGACGTGGTCTACGCGGGGCATGCCTGCCGCGCATTCGCCATCCGCTTCGAGGGACAGGCGCATGCCTATCTGAACCGCTGCACGCACGTGGCCATGGAGATGGACTACCAGCCAGACCGCTTTTTCGATGATTCCGGGCGTTGGTTGCTGTGCGCAACCCATGGTGCGGTCTATGCGCCGGACAGCGGCGCCTGCGCTGGCGGCCCCTGCCGTGGCGGCCTGGTGAAAATCTCCCTGAGCGAAAGCGCGGGGGTGGTGCACTGGCATACTGCCGATAACCTGAAACCCGTCGAGTTCTGACATGACTTCCCCCATACCCCCGGAAAATCCTGGCTCCGCATCGCACCCTTCCCCGGGTGCGGACCTGTGGGCCCGGGCCACGCCCGCCGCGGCGGCTGCCGATGCGCGAACGGCGGCATCGAGCGGCTGGGAGCGGGACGTGCTGGAAAAGCTGGTCTTCGCCACCATCCACGAGCAGCGCGCCTCGCGCCGCTGGCGACTCTTCGGCCGCCTGCTGTGGACGGCACTCATCCTGGTGGTCCTGTGGGTGCTGTTTGCCAAGGACACGGCGACCACGACCAGCTCCTCTCCGCATACCGCAGTGGTCGAGGTCAAGGGCGAGATCGCTGCAGGCGCCGACGCCAGCGCGGAATTCGTGGTGGCCGCCATGCGCAGCGCCTTCGAGGACTCGGGCTCGCGTGCCGTCGTGCTGCTGATCAACTCGCCAGGCGGCAGCCCGGTGCAGGCCGGCATCATCAATGACGAAATCGTGCGGCTCAAGGGCAAGTACGACAAGCCCCTGTATGCCGTGGTGGAGGAAACCTGCGCTTCGGCTGCTTATTACATTGCTGCGGCGGCCGACGAGATCTTTGTCGACAAGGCCAGCATCGTGGGCAGCATCGGCGTGCTCATGGATGGCTTCGGCTTCACGGGCGCCATGGAAAAGCTGGGCGTGGAGCGCCGCCTGCTGACGGCTGGCGAGAACAAGGGCTTCCTGGACCCGTTCAGTCCCATGTCCGAAGCACAGCGCGCCCATGCCCATCAGATGCTGGGCCAGATCCACTCGCAGTTCATCAATGTGGTCAAGGCCGGCCGTGGCGATCGCCTGCACGAGACGCCCGAGACGTTCAGCGGCCTGTTCTGGACGGGTCAGCAGGCCGTGGAGATGGGCCTGGCCGACAAGCTGGGCAGTCTTGACTACGTGGCCCGTGAAGTGGTCAAGGCGGAAGAGGTGGTGGATTACACGCGCCGCGACAACGTGGCCGAGCGCCTGGCCAAGCGTTTTGGCGCGGCCTTCGGTGGAGGTGCCGTTCAGGCGCTGCGCTCCAGCCTTCCGTCTCTGCGCTGATTTCTCTGGCGTTTGCCAAGATGCAAAAAGCCCGCCTTCTTGTGGAAGGCGGGCTTTTTTTGCTCATCGAGGAAGACAGTCTCAGCGACCGATGGAAAACACCACCGGCGTGCGGTTGTCTGGCACTTCCTTGTGCTGGCGCCATTCGCGCACCAGACGGCTTTCGATGCGGGCGCTCTCCAGTGTCAGGCCGCAGGCCAGCGCCAGGCGTGTATGGGGTTGGAGCGTCTGCAGCAAGGCCTGCCACAGCGCGGCGTTGCGGTAGGGCGTCTCTATGAACTGCTGGGTCTGGCCTTGGCGCAATGCCAGGGCTTCAAGCTCCTTGATGCGCTGAACCCGCCCGCCAGCGTCCTGCGGCAGGTACCCCACAAAAGCATAGTTCTGTCCGTTGAGTCCGCTGGCGGCCAGAGCCAGCAGCAACGACACCGGACCGATCAGGGGCACGACCCGTATGCCCAGATCATGCGCGGCGCGCACGATGGAGCTGCCGGGGTCGGCCACGGCAGGCATTCCGGCCTCGCTGACCAGTCCCATGTCGTGGCCCAGCAGCAAGGGGGCGAGCAGTGGCTTGGCATCGAAGACCGCTGCGCCCTTGTCGCCGTGGTCGCCCTTCTTGTGGGCCTCGCGCGGCAGTTCTGTGATCTGCTGGGCTTGCAAGGGCTGGGCCAGGGCGTGCAGTGCGTCAATGCGCTTCAGGTAGGCGCGCGTGCTTTTGGCGTTTTCGCAGATCCAGTGGGTCAGGCGTGCAGCGGTGCGCAGTGTTCCATCGGGCAGGACCTGCGTCAGCGGCATTTGCTCGTCGCAGCCGAAGTCCAGCGGCGCGGGCACCAGATAGAGCGTTCCTTTGGTGGGTTGGGTTGCAGCATCGTTCATGGCAGCACGGCTCCTGCGGCGCGCAGCAGCTGGCAGGTGCGGATCAGCGGCAGGCCGATCAGCGCCGTGGGGTCGTCGCTGACGATGGCATCCAGCAGCGCGATGCCCAGTCCTTCGCTCTTGGCGCTGCCTGCGCAGTCATAGGGCTGTTCGGCGCGCAGGTAGCGTTCGATCTCCGCGTCGTTGAGATCACGAAACCGGACCTGGACGGTGACCACATCGGTCTCGGCAAAGCCGCTTTCCCGGCAGACCACGCTCACGGCGGTGTGGAAATTCATCTGGCGCCCGCTCATCTGGCGCAGTTGTTCGGTGGCGCGCTCGTGGGTGCCGGGCTTGGACAGCGGCATGCCATCCAACTCGGGTACCTGGTCGGAGCCGATGACGACGGCGCCCGGGTGCAGCGCCGCCACGGCCTGTGCCTTGGCCAGGGCCAGTCGCAACGAAAGTGCATGCGGTGTTTCGCCGGTCAGCGGTGTCTCATCGACTTCCGGGGACACGGCCTGGAATGGTAGTTGCAGCCGCTCCAGAAGTTCGCGGCGGTAGCGTGAGGTGGAACCAAGGATCAGGGGGCGTGCCAGGCCGGGAGCCTGGGCTAAGGCGAGGTGGGAAGCTTGCATGCCCGGATTCTCTTACACTGCCCGCATGAGCAAGGAATTTTCTGCGGTCCGTCTCGATGTTCGCGCTTTTGCGCAATCGGCGGGCCATCTCCAGGGTCAGTCGGCGCTTTCGGCCTTTCCTCGTCTGGCCGAGGATGCGCAGCCGGATGCCGCTGATGGGCACGGCGAGGTGCACTGGCAGGCTGACGGCGAACTGGTCGAGCAAACCGGCGGTTCGGGCCAGGTCTGGCTGCATCTGCAGGCCGATGCTGTCGTTCCGATGGTGTGCCAACGCTGCCTCACTGTGGCGCCCATCTCCCTCCAGGTCGATAGGTCTTTCCGCTTTGTTGCGGACGAGACCACGGCCGAGTCCGAGGATGACGAGAGCGACGAGGACCTGCTGGTGCTCAGCCGCGAATTCAACCTGCTTGAACTCATAGAGGATGAGCTGCTCATGGAGTTGCCCGTGGTGCCACGCCACGACAGCTGCCCCGAGCCGGTGAGCATGCAGTCCAGCGACGCAGACTTCGAGCAGGCCAGCGAGGACAAGCCCAATCCATTTGCCGTGCTGCGCGGGCTGGATGTGGGCAAGTCAGCCGACTGATTGCGATGTCCGGAAAAAAGGCCGAGGCCGGGAAAAGCGATTGCGCTATAATCAAGGGCTTCGCGCGAAACCCCCTCGTGTCTTTAATGGGCTGATCGCGTTTTTTACCAACCCTTTTCAGATACACAGGAGCCATCATGGCTGTTCAGCAGAACAAGAAGTCCCCCTCCAAGCGCGGTATGCACCGTTCGCACAACGCACTGAATGTGCCTGGCATTGCCGTGGAACCCACCACCGGTGAAACCCATCTGCGTCACCACATCAGCCCCAACGGCGTGTACCGCGGCCGTCAAGTGCTGAAGAACAAGTCCGAAGCCTGATCTTCGACCGTTCCCGCAGGGCCCGCGGCTACAGTTTTCGTAGCGCGGGCTTTTGTTTTTTCTGATGGTTGCTCCTATCTTTCCAGGCCTTGCAACAGGCTTGCCAGTCGCACATGATCACTTTGGCCGTTGACTGCATGGGGGGTGATCACGGCCCCCGCGTCACGCTTGCGGCGTGCCGCCAGTTCCTCGATTCCCACCCCGATGCCCGGCTGCTGCTGGTTGGTCAGCCCGAGGCGCTGGCTGGCTTTGCGCATGAGCGCGCCAGTGTGGTGCCGGCCTCGGAAGTGGTCGGCATGGATGATCCGATCGAGATGGCGCTGCGCAGGAAGAAGGATTCCTCCATGCGCATCGCCATCCAGCAAGTCAAGGATGGCGCGGCTGCCGCTGCTGTGTCGGCTGGAAACACGGGTGCGCTGATGGCCATCTCGCGCTACCTGCTCAAGACACTCGATGGCATTGATCGCCCTGCCATCGCGCCCCAGTTGCCCAATGCCAAGGGCGAGGCCACCACGGTGCTGGACCTGGGTGCCAATGTGGACTGCTCGGCCGAGCATCTGCTGCAGTTCGCCGTCATGGGCTCGGCCCTGGTGTCTGCCCTGAACAACGAAGAGGCACCCTCGGTGGGTTTGCTCAACATTGGCGAAGAGCAGATCAAGGGCAGCGAGGTCATCAAGCGCGCTGGCGAACTGCTGCGCGCGGCCGGCAAGGCCGGTCATCTGAATTTCTACGGCAACGTCGAAGGCAACGACATCTTCAAGGGCACGACCCAGGTCGTGGTCTGTGATGGCTTTGTGGGCAACGTGGCTCTCAAGTCTTCCGAGGGCGTGGCGTCCATGATCTCCAATGCCCTCAAGCAGGAGTTCAAGCGCAACATCTTCACCAAAATGGCAGCCATCGTTGCCTATCCGGTGCTAACTGCTTTGATGAGGCGCGTGGATCATCGCCGCTACAACGGCGCGGCGCTGCTGGGCCTTCGCGGGTTGGTCTTCAAAAGCCATGGATCGGCCGATGCCTTGGCTTTCGAGCACGCGCTGAAGCGCGCGTATGATGCGGCCCGCAACAACCTGCTCGACCGTGTCCGTACCCGTATCTCCGCAGCCCTGCCTCTGTTGCTGGCTGCGCAGTCGGAATCGGGACCGTCGGCGCCCTAATACAGATGAGACGCTACGCACGCATCACCGGCACGGGCAGTTACCTGCCACCCCGCCGACTCACCAATCACGATCTGGCAGCCGAACTGGCCCAGCGCGGCATCGAGACCTCGGACGAGTGGATCGTCGAGCGCACCGGCATCCATGCCCGACACTTTGCCGCGCCAGAAGTGGCCAGCAGCGATCTGGCCTTGGAGGCATCGAAGAAGGCGCTGGAAGCCGCCGGCTGCCAGCCGCAGGATATCGATCTGATCATCGTCGCCACATCGACGCCGGACATGGTCTTCCCGTCCACGGCATGCATCCTGCAAAACAAGCTCGGCGCCAATGGCTGTGCGGCCTTTGATGTGCAAGCCGTATGCAGCGGCTTTGTCTACGCCCTCACCGTGGCCGACGCCATGATCCAGTCCGGCGCTGCGAGCCGCGCGCTGGTGGTGGGCTCCGAAGTATTCAGCCGCATCCTGGACTTCAACGACCGGACGACCTGCGTGCTGTTCGGTGACGGTGCCGGAGCCGTGGTGCTGGAGGCGTCCGAGCAGCCAGGCATCCTGGCTTCCGACCTGCATGCCGACGGCAAGCATGTCGGCATCCTGTGCGTGCCAGGCAATGTCTCCGGTGGCCAGATCCTCGGTGATCCGCTGCTGAAGATGGATGGGCAGGCCGTGTTCAAGCTGGCGGTCGGCGTGCTGGAGAAGGCTGCTCGCGCCACGCTGGACAAGGCAGGGCTCACCGATGCCGACATCGACTGGCTGATCCCCCACCAGGCCAATATCCGCATCATGCAAAGCACGGCGCGCAAGCTCAAGCTGTCCATGGACAAGGTGGTGGTGACGGTGGACCAGCATGGCAACACGTCGGCTGCCTCGATCCCCCTGGCGCTGGACCACGGCGTGCGCAGTGGCCAGGTCAAGCCCGGTCAGACCGTGCTGCTGGAAGGTGTTGGCGGCGGCTTCACCTGGGGCGCGGTACTTCTCAAGATGTGATGCGGGATGCCTGCCTGAGGGCAGGCGCCCATGGCGCGGCCTTTTTTTTTGAAAATCATGAAGAAGTTTGCATTCGTCTTTCCTGGTCAGGGTTCGCAATCGGTGGGCATGCTCGACGGATGGGGTGACCATCCCGTCGTGGCCCAGACCTTGGTCGAAGCCTCCGATGCCCTCGGCGAAAACATCGGCCAGCTGATCCAGCAGGGGCCGAAGGAAGCTCTGGCGCTCACCACCAATACCCAGCCCGTGATGCTGGTGGCCGGTGTGGCTGCTTGGCGCGTCTGGCTGGCCGAAGGCGGCGCGCTGCCCGACGTTGTGGCGGGCCACTCGCTGGGTGAGTACTCGGCCCTGGTCGCGTCAGGTGTGCTGACCCTGGCCCAGGCTGCGCCGCTGGTGCGGCTGCGCGCGGCTGCCATGCAGGAGGCCGTTCCCGTGGGAACCGGTGCCATGGCTGCCATCCTGGGGCTGGATGCCGACAAGGTGCGCGCAGGCTGCGCAGAAGTCACGGCGGCATTGGGTGGTGCGGAAGTCGTAGAGGCCGTGAATTTCAACGACCCCTCGCAGACCGTGATTGCCGGCAGCAAGGCGGCTGTCGAGAAGGCCTGCGAGGCCCTCAAGGCCGCAGGCGCCAAGCGCGCGCTGCCGCTGCCGGTGTCGGCGCCTTTCCATTCCAGCCTGATGAAGCCTGCGGCCGAAAAGCTCAAGGCGGCGCTGGCTGCCACCGTGCTGGCTGCACCGCGCATCCCAGTGCTCAACAACATCGACGTGACTGTGCAGCAGGACGCCGACGCCATTCGCGATGCGCTGTATCGCCAGGCCTTCGGCCCGGTGCGCTGGGTGGAATGCGTTCAGGCCATGAAGGCTCGCGGCGTCGTCCACCTCGTCGAGTGCGGTCCCGGCAAGGTGCTGATGGGCCTGACCAAGCGGATTGACGCGGACCTGACGGCCGCTGCCCTCTATGACCCGGCCACGCTGGCCGACGTGAAAGAATCCCTCGCATGACTGACAACCAGAACAAGCCCCAGGTTGCCCTGGTGACGGGTGCCTCGCGCGGCATCGGTGCCGCCATTGCCCAGGAGCTGGCAGCACGCGGCTACCGCGTGATCGGCACGGCCACCACCGATGGTGGTGCCGAGAAGATCAGCCAGGCCCTGTTGGCCCATGAAGGCTGCCGTGGCGTGAACCTCAATGTCACGGACGTGACCGCCGTCGATGCCCTGATCGACAGCATCGTCAAGAATGACGGTGGCCTGCATGTGCTGGTCAACAATGCCGGCATCACACGCGACACCCTGGCCATGCGCATGAAGGACGATGACTGGGATGCGGTGATCGACACCAATCTCAAGGCGGTTTTCCGAGTCAGCCGTACGGCCATTCGGCCCATGATGAAGCAGCGCTTCGGACGCATCATCAACATCACCAGCGTCGTTGGTGCCTCCGGAAACCCCGGTCAAGCCAACTATGCAGCTGCCAAGGCCGGCGTTGCCGGCATGACGCGTGCGCTGGCCCGTGAGCTGGGCAGCCGCGGCATCACGGTCAATTGCGTGGCTCCGGGCTTCATCGCCACCGACATGACGGCGGAGCTGCCTGAAGAGCAGAAAAATGCCCTGAAATCGCAGATCGCCATGGGTGATCTGGGCCAGCCCAGCGACATCGCCCATGCCGTGGCCTATCTCGCATCGGCGGGCGCAGGCTACGTCACCGGCCAGGAATTGCACGTCAACGGCGGCATGTACATGTAAGCGCTGCGGCGGCTGCGGGCAGATCCCTGCCAGAAGCCGCCGTTGCTTGCAACCGAAGAGGCCGTTTCCTCGCGACGGCCGGCTGAAGAGGGCGTAAGGTCCGAAACGGCTAGAATCGCGGGTTCATTCACAACCCCCAGAGGGAAACCATGAGCGATATCGAAGCACGTGTCAAAAAAATCATTGCCGAACAACTCGGCGTTGAAGAGTCTCAAGTCACCAACGAAAAGGCCTTCGTGGCTGATCTGGGTGCTGACTCCCTGGACACGGTGGAGCTGGTGATGGCCCTGGAAGATGAATTCGGCATCGAGATCCCCGACGAAGACGCGGAAAAGATCACGACGGTGCAAAACGCCATCGACTACGCCAACACCCACCAGAAGGCCTGACAGGGCCCTGACCCGAGCGATCAGCAGAAGGTTTTACGCATGAGCCGTCGTCGCGTTGTCGTGACCGGCCTGGGTTGCATCTCCCCCGTGGGTAACACGGTGGGCGACGCCTGGGCCAATCTTTTGGCCGGCCAGTCCGGCATTGACCTCATCACCAAGTTCGATGCCTCGAACTTTGCCTGCAAGATTGCGGGCGAGGTCAAGGGATTCGATGTGGAGTCGTACATGAGCGCCAAGGATGCGCGCTCCATGGACACCTTCATCCATTACGGCATCGCTGCTGCGGCGCAAGCCGTGCAGGACTCAGGTCTGCCCACGGGCGAGGCCTTGTCGGATGATCTGGCTACGCGCATCGGCTGTGTGATCGGTTCGGGCATCGGCGGCTTGCCGCTGATCGAGAACACCCACGCAGAACTGGCTGCGCGCGGACCGCGCCGCATCACGCCGTTCTTCGTGCCTGCCTCCATCATCAACATGGTGGCTGGCCATGTGTCCATGCGGTTTGGCTTCAAGGGGCCGAATCTCGCCGTGGTGACTGCCTGCACGACCGGGCTGCACTGCATAGGCGAAGCAGGACGCATGATCGAATACGGCGATGCCGATGTGGTGGTGGCTGGTGGCACGGAAGCCACGGTCTCCCCGCTGGGCGTCGGCGGCTTTGCCGCCATGCGCGCACTGTCCACGCGCAATGATGATCCCAAGGCCGCCTCGCGTCCCTGGGACAAGGACCGCGACGGCTTTGTGCTGGGTGAAGGTGCAGGCGTGCTGGTGCTGGAAGAGTACGAGCATGCCAAGGCCCGCGGTGCCAAGATCTATGCTGAACTGTGCGGCTACGGCATGAGTGCCGATGCCGGCCACATGACGGCGCCCAACATGGACGGCCCGCGCCGCGCCATGCTGTCAGCTTTGCGCAACGCCGGCATCAACGCCGACCAGATCGATTATCTGAATGCGCACGGCACATCCACGCCGCTGGGCGACCTCAACGAGACCAATGCCATCAAGGCGGCTCTGGGCGATCACGCCAAGAAAATCGTTGTCAGCTCGACCAAGTCCATGACCGGTCACCTGCTGGGTGGCGCTGGCGGCATCGAGAGCGTCTTCACCGTGCTGGCACTGCACGAGCAGAAGATTCCCCCGACCATCAATCTGGACAACCAGGATCCCGAGTGCGATCTCGACTACTGCGCCAACACGGCACGGGATGCGAAGATCGAAGTGGCAGTGAAAAACAACTTCGGGTTCGGCGGCACCAACGGAACGCTGGTGTTCAAGCGAATCTGAGGCCTGCACACCTCACCATGAAAAGCCCGCCCCGCAAGGGAGCGGGCTTTTTTATTTCTCCCATGGGTCAGGGCGCGTCCGGCTGGGGTGGGATGCATGTCAGACATGCTGCGGTTTTGCGACACTGCAGGCATGACCTCACGCCATGCCCCGCCCGCAGTCCGCCATCCGCTGAATCCACCGCGTGGGTCGGTCGCATGCCTGTGCGCGCTTTGGCTGCTGGCGGCCATGCTTTTGCTGGCGTGGGCGCTTGATCTACAGTCCGGATGGGGGCCTGCCGTCGTGGCTGTCACGGGTTCTCTGGTTGCAGCTGCAGGCATGTGGCATGGATGGCGCGCCCTGGGCAGAGGCTTTGTTGCATGGGATGGCGCGCAGTGGTGGCTTGGTGAGGCAGCCGCTGCCTACGATGCGCAGCCGGTGCTGCTGCAGGTGCGCGCTGACGGTGGTCAATGGCTATGGGCGCAGGCCAGACCCGTTTCGACGGGGTCTTTGCGCTGGCGAAGCTCCCGCTGGCTGCTGCTGTCTTACAGGCAGAGTCCTGAAACCTGGGGTGATTTGCGGCGTGCTGTATATTTCCCGCCCAGACCTACAGAACGCGCGCAGTGACTGCGCCAGGGCCGCCACGGCCCGTCTTCACCGATTTCATGACGCCTCCCGAATTCCCGCCTTCTTCTGCCGACAGCGACCTGGCTCTGGTCGAGCGCACCAACGCAGGAGACATGCGGGCCTTCGAGCTGCTGGTCATCAAGTACCAGCGCCGCATCGAGCGCCTCATTGGCCGCATGGTGCGCGACGTGGACCTGGTGCCTGACATTGCGCAGGAAACCTTCATCCGGGCCTATCGGGCGCTGCACCAGTTCCGGGGTGATGCCCAGTTCTACACCTGGCTGTATCGCATCGCCGTGAATACCGCCAAGAAGGCGCTGCTGGACATGAAGCGCTCGCCGCTGATCACCGAAAGCGCGTTACACAACGGGGATGACGATGATGAAACTTCCCGGCTCAGCCAGGAACTAACCACCGAAGAAACACCCGAAACGATCCTGGCGGCCCAGGAAATTGCCCAGGCAGTCAACGCCGCCATGGAGGCCTTGCCCGAAGATCTCCGTCAAGCCGTCACGTTGCGGGAAATCGAAGGCCTGAGCTACGAGGAAATCTCGAACGCCATGGGTTGTCCCATAGGCACCGTGCGTTCACGTATCTTCCGTGCACGCGAAGCGATTTCAGCGAGAGTCAAGCCTTTGCTGGAGCGCCAGTCTGGCAAGCGGTGGTAGCAACGGGTGATGGCCATCGGGTGGCGCATTTTTTGGGTACAGGGTCTCAGAGCAGACAGGCAGGTGATTGATCATGAATGACGATCTGACGAAGCGCGAACAATTGTCGGCATTGGCTGATGGCGAACTCTCTGCCGCGGAGCTGCAGGCCGCGCTGGCCTATGCGCAAAGCGATGCAGGCCAGCAGGAATGGCGCATGTACCACCTGGTGGGCGATGTGCTGCGCTCCCCTGAGCTGGCGCACCACAGCCGGCACGATCTGCTTTCCGGAATCCGCTCCCAGTTGGCCAATGAGCCGCGCCGCCCCCTGGTTCCCGTCGCCGTAGACGAGCTGGAGCAGGTCGCGCGCCCGGCGCACGGCAGGGCCGTCGTCAATGGCGCGCCGCTGCACGACGCAGCCAATGCGTCGGTATTCCGCTGGAAGATGGCTGCGGGTTTTGCTTCCGTGGCGGCCGTGGCTGCCATTGGCTGGAGCGTGATGCTCGGCGCGCCTGCAGGCCCCGGCGCGGCGCCGGGCCGGGCATTGGCCGCCCTTGAAACGGGGGCGCCTGCAGCGGCTGCTGTCGCTGGAAATGCCCAGGACTTCCCTCTCGGAGATACGGCCCAATCCTCTTCGGTGGTGGCTGTGGCAGGCCCTTACGGCCAAAGCGTCATGCTGCGTGATCCGCGCCTGGATGCGCTGCTGGCCTCCCATCCGCAATACAGTGGTCCGGCCACGTTGCAGATGCCGGCCAGCTTCCTGCGCAATGCCAACTTCGCCTCGGCACCGCGCGCGAACCAGCGCTGAATCCCGCAGGAGAGCATGACTCTCCTGCCTTCTTTTGCACCCGCGTCCAGCCGTTCGGCATTGAAATGGACGCGGGTGCAGTCATTTGTGGCCCATGCACGGCGGTTCGCGCCGCATGCATGCTGCCGATTCGGGAACTAACAGCGTCTTTCAGGCTTCTGAGCCATCGTCTGGCCGGTGCATGCCGGGACTGCGCCAGAATGTGGCGTTCGTCCGAGATGCAAGTCGGCACCGCGTATCTGAACAGGCCGCCCGGGCGCAATGGGCACGGGGGCAACACAATGATTGAGAAGGAAAGGATCACCATGACCACAGTTCGATGGAAGACGCTGCAGTCCTGCACACTGGCAGGCGTTCTGGCGCTGGCTGCTGGCAGCGCCTCAATGCTGGTGCCGGTGAGTGCCGCTCATGCGCAAAGCGGTGCCGTGGTGCGGGGTCTGCCGGACTTCACCGACCTGGTCGAGCAGGTAGGGCCTTCCGTGGTCAACATCCGCACGTTGGAGAAGGCGTCGGCCAACTCTGCCGAGGCGCTGGGCATGGATGAGGACATGCTCGAGTTCTTCCGCCGCTTCGGCCTGCCCGTGCCCAATGTGCCGCGCCAACGCCCCCAGCCGCGTTCACAGCCTGACGAGGAACAGCCGCGTGGCGTGGGGTCGGGCTTCATCCTGACGGCGGACGGCTTTGTGATGACCAATGCCCACGTGGTCGAAGGTGCTGACGAGGTCATCGTCACGCTGACCGACAAGCGTGAGTTCAAGGCCAAGATCGTGGGCAGCGACAAGCGCACCGACGTGGCTGTGGTCAAGATCGATGCCACCGGACTGCCCGCCGTGAAGATCGGCGACGTGAACCGTCTCAAGGTCGGTGAGTGGGTGATGGCCATCGGATCGCCCTTCGGCCTCGACAACTCGGTCACCGCAGGCATCGTCAGCGCCAAGCAGCGCGACACGGGAGACTATCTGCCCTTCATCCAGACCGATGTGGCCATCAATCCCGGCAACTCGGGCGGCCCGTTGCTGAACATGCGCGGCGAGGTCGTGGGCATCAACAGCCAGATCTATTCGCGTTCCGGCGGTTTCATGGGGATCAGCTTCGCGATTCCGATCGACGAGGCCGTGCGCGTCAGCGACCAGCTGCGCGCCACCGGCAAGGTCACGCGAGGGCGCATCGGCGTGCAAATCGGGCAGGTCACCAAGGACATTGCTGAATCCATCGGCCTGGGCAAGGCTCAGGGTGCGCTGGTCTCTGCCGTGGAACCCGATTCCCCAGCCGCCAAGGCCGGCGTCGAGGCGGGTGACGTGATCATCAAGTTCGATGGGAAGGCCATTGAGAAGGTCGCCGACCTGCCGCGTCTGGTGGGCAATACCAAGCCCGGAACGCGCAGCACCATCACCGTATTCCGCCGTGGAGCCGCCAAGGATCTGACCATGGTGATCGCCGAAGTCGAGCCCGATGGCGCTCCCCAGGCAAAGGCTGCAGGCAAGGGCAGCACCCTGGTCTCCCAGTCGCTGGGCCTGACGCTGGCCGAACTCACGGATGCCCAGAAAAGGGAATTGGGCATCAAGGGCGGTGTCCGCGTGACGGCCGCTGTCGAGGCAGCAGCACGCGCAGGCCTGCGCGAAGGTGATGTGATCCTGCAACTGGCCAATGTCGAGATCACGGGGCTCAAGAGCTTCGAGGCCACGCTGGCCAAGGTGGACAAGAGCAAGCCGGTGAACCTTCTGGTGCGCCGCGGCGAATGGGCTCAGTACGTGCTTATCCGTCCTGCCCGCTGAGGGGCTGGGGCAGGCCGGTTTTTCGGGGTCCTGGGGAATACCCTCGGAATCCGGACCAAGGCCTGCCCATGCCCCTTGGGGCATTGGGTAAAATGCCCCACCAAAGCGTGACGGCTCAAGGCGTCAGAAACCTGTTTTCAAAGAGGATTGTTGCGGTGCAAAAGCACCGCACTATCCGGTGATCGACGGGCTAGAAATGGCTTGTTGGGTCTGTTGATAAACTGTTGATAAATAATTGTGACAGATCAAGCCCGGAGCTTTGCAGGCCTTGTCAGGGCTTGGTTTCCAGCCCTTTTTGCCTACAATAAAGTCCCAACTATCGCAGTTGCCAGAGATTGTTGGTTCGGGGCGCGTCGTTCATGGACGCGCCCTTTTTTCTTGCGCGCCGACCCTGTCGTTTTCCACTTTCACTAGCAGTCCTTCTCGTTGATGAACCACATCAGAAATTTTTCCATCATTGCGCACATCGACCATGGCAAGTCGACGCTGGCCGACCGCCTGATCCAGCGTTGCGGAGGCCTGGCTGACCGTGACATGGAAGCCCAGGTGCTGGACTCGATGGATATCGAGAAAGAGCGCGGCATCACCATCAAGGCGCAGACGGCTGCCCTGCAGTACAAGGCCAAGGATGGTCAGGTCTACAACCTCAACCTCATCGACACGCCCGGCCACGTGGACTTCTCGTACGAAGTCTCGCGTTCCCTGTCGGCCTGCGAGGGAGCGCTGCTGGTGGTGGACGCCTCTCAGGGCGTAGAGGCACAGACCGTGGCCAACTGCTATACCGCGCTGGATCTCGGCGTGGAAGTGACGGCCGTTCTCAACAAGATGGATCTGCCGCAGGCCGACCCCAACAACGCCAAGGCCGAGATCGAGGACGTCATCGGCATCGATGCCAGCGATGCCATTCCCTGCTCGGCCAAGACCGGCATGGGCATCGACGAGATCCTGGAGGCCGTGGTTGCCAAGGTGCCGCCGCCCAAGGGCAATCCCAATGGCCAACTGCGCGCCATGATCATCGACAGCTGGTTCGACACTTACGTGGGCGTCGTGATGCTGGTGCGCGTGGTCGATGGTGAACTCAAGCGTGGCGAGCGCTTCAAGATGATGGCTTCGGGCGCTGCCTACGAAGCCAACAACCTGGGCGTGTTCACTCCGGCCGACGTGCCGCGCGACGCGCTGCGCGCCGGCGAGGTGGGTTACATCATCGCCGGCATCAAGGAACTCAAGGCAGCCAAGGTGGGCGACACCATCACGCTGGAAAAGAAGCTTCCCAACAATCTGGGCCCTGCCACCGAGGCCCTGCCCGGCTTCAAGGAAATCAAGCCCCAGGTGTTCGCGGGTCTGTACCCCACCGAAGCCAGCGAATATGACCAGCTGCGCGATGCGCTGGAAAAGCTGCAGCTCAACGATTCGTCCCTGCAGTTCGAGCCTGAAGTCTCGCAGGCGCTGGGCTTCGGCTTTCGCTGCGGCTTCCTGGGCCTGCTGCACATGGAAATCGTGCAGGAGCGCCTGGAGCGCGAATTCGACCAGGATCTGATCACCACCGCGCCCAGCGTGGTCTACGAAGTGGTCAAGGGCGATGGCGAGGTCATCCAGGTCGAGAACCCGTCCAAGATGCCCGATGCCGGCCGTATCGAGGAGGTGCGCGAGCCCATCGTGACCGTGCACCTGTACATGCCGCAGGACTATGTGGGTCCGGTGATGACGCTGGCCAACCAGAAGCGCGGCGTGCAGATCAACATGCAGTACCACGGTCGCCAGGTGATGCTCACCTATGAGATGCCGCTGGGCGAGATCGTGCTGGACTTCTTCGACAAGCTCAAGTCGGTCTCGCGCGGCTATGCCTCCATGGACTACGAGTTCAAGGAGTACCGCGCCTCCGACGTGGTCAAGGTGGACATCCTGCTCAACGGCGAGAAGGTCGATGCGCTGTCCATCATCGTGCACCGCTCCCAGGCCACGTACCGCGGCCGGGCCGTGGTGGCCAAGATGCGCGAGATCATCAGCCGCCAGATGTTCGACGTGGCCATCCAGGCCGCCATCGGCGCCAACATCATTGCTCGGGAAACCGTCAAGGCCATGCGCAAGAACGTGCTGGCCAAGTGCTATGGCGGCGACATCACCCGCAAGCGCAAGCTGCTGGAGAAGCAAAAGGCCGGCAAGAAGCGCATGAAGCAGATCGGTTCGGTGGAAGTGCCTCAGGAGGCCTTCCTGGCCATCTTGCAAGTGGAGGATTGATGCAAGCCATGCAATGGATTACGGCCGTCGTGCTGGCGGCTTTCGTGGGCTATATCGGCGCCTGGTACACGGGCTTCATCGAGGGCAACTTCGCGTTGCTGCTGTTCCTGGCCACCGTGGTCACTGGCCTGTACTGGGTGGCCGAACGGCTGTATTTCCTGCCCCGCCGCCGCCGCGCCGCCGTGGCCATCGAGGAGGCTGCTGTGGCGCGCCGCGCAGAACTCGACCGCATGGGCATCGCCAAGACCGACATCGAGGTGTCGGAAGAGGCCAAGGGCCGCATCCTCATGCAGCCCTGGTGGCTTGACTGGACCGCGGGCCTGTTCCCCGTGATCGCCATCGTCTTTGTCCTGCGCTCGTTCCTGTTCGAGCCGTTCAAGATTCCCTCGGGCTCCATGATTCCCACGCTGCTCGTGGGCGACCTGATCCTGGTGAACAAGTTCACCTACGGCGTGCGCCTGCCGGTGATCAACACCAAGATCACCCAGGGCCAGCCGCTGCAGCGCGGCGATGTGGTGGTGTTCCGCTATCCTCCGCAACCCAGCCTGGACTACATCAAGCGCGTGGTGGGCCTGCCGGGTGACGAGATCTCCTATCTGAACAAGCGGCTGACGGTCAATGGCAAGGAAGTCCCGGTCAGCGAACTGCCGGACTTCTTCGACAAGGACGCGATGCGCTACTTCAAGCAGTACGAGGAGTCGCTGGGCGACAAGCCGCACCGCATGATCGTGAACCAGGACGTGCCCGCATTCATCCAGGGTGCCAGCGGCTTCGAGTTCCGCGAGAACTGCCGCTACAGCGTCGAAGGCATCACCTGCAAGGTGCCCGAGGGCCAGTACTTCATGATGGGAGACAACCGCGACAATTCGCTGGATTCCCGATACTGGGGCTTTGTGCCCGACAAGAACATCGTTGGCCGGGCCTTCTTCGTCTGGATGAACTTCGGGGATTTCAAGCGCATCGGCGGCTTCCATTGATCACATGCATGCCTGAGGGCCGGATACCCCCAGGCATGCGCGAGGGATTCACATCGGAGGAGGAAAAAGCATGTTGACATCGAACAACCGGCGTTCGCGCCAGCGCGGTCTGTCCTTTCTGGGACTGGTGTTTGTGATTGCCCTGGGCGTGGGTGTGGTGGCCGTGGGCGCACAATCCGTGCCGGTCTTCCTGGAGTACCAGGCCATCGTCAAGGCCGCCAACAAGGCGGCCCGCGAAGGCAATTCCGTGGCTGAAGTGAGGGCCAGCTTTGAGCGTTCCGCCGCCATCGATGACTTCACTTCCGTGAAGCCGGCTGACCTCGAAGTGACCAAAATCAACGACCGTGTGGTCGTTGGGTTCGAGTACTCACGCGAGATACATCTCGTGGGGCCCGCCTACCTGACCTATCGTTTTAAGAAGTAGACCCAATAGGTGCCACCCTTACTGAATGCGCTGCAGCTGAGGCTGCAGCATCAATTTGCCGAGCCTGCATTGCTGCAGCGTGCCGTCACGCACCGCAGTTTCTCGGCAGACAACAACGAGCGCCTGGAATTCCTCGGTGACTCGGTGCTGAATCTTGCCATTTCCAGCCTGCTCTACCAGCGGCTCAGTTCCATGCCCGAGGGCGATCTGTCCCGCGTGCGCGCCAACCTGGTCAAGGAAGGCACGCTGCACCAGATCGCGCTGAGGCTGCAGTTGCCCGATCTGCTGCGCCTGGGCGAAGGCGAATCCAAGTCGGGCGGCAAGCAACGCCCCTCCATCCTGGCCGATGCGGTCGAGGCCCTGATCGGCGCAGTGTATCTGGACGCCGGCTACGCTGCGGGCGAGAAGGTGGTACACCATCTCTTCGAGGGCGTGGACATCAACCCCCACATGCGCGCAGCCGAAAAGGATGCGAAGACGGCCCTGCAGGAATGGCTGCAGGGGCGGCGCATGAAGCTGCCGCAGTACGAAGTGGTTGCCACCACGGGCGCCGCCCATCGCCAGACCTTCGAGGTGGCCTGCGCGATTGCCGAGTTGCAACTGCAGGCCAGGGGAACGGGTGCCTCGCGCAGGGCCGCCGAGCAGACGGCTGCCACAGCCATGCTGGAACTATTGAAAGCAAGACACGCATGAACCAAGACAAACCCCCGGCGCCGGCACAGACCGCCGCCGAACTCGACGCCCTGCTGGCTGCGGCCAAGCCCGGCGCTGGCGCAGCTCGCACGGCATCCGCTGCTGATGACACCCCGACACCCGAGGTGCCGACCGGCCCGCAGCGCTGCGGCCTGATCGCCATCGTCGGCAAGCCCAATGTGGGCAAGTCCACGCTGATGAATGCGCTGGTGGGCCAGAAGATCAGCATCACCTCGCGCAAGGCGCAGACCACGCGCCACCGCATCACGGGCATTCGCACGCGCGCCGCGACGCAGTTCATCTTTGTCGATACGCCGGGTTTCCAGACCAAGCACAGCACGGCACTGAACAAGTCGCTCAACAAGACCGTGATGGGCGCCATCGGCGACGTGGACCTGATCCTGTTCGTCGTGGAAGCCGGCCAGTTCACGCTGGCCGATGCCAAGGTGCTGTCGCTGTTCAAGCCTGGCATCCCCACGCTGCTGATTGCCAACAAGCTGGACACCGTGGGCCGCCGTGCCGAGATCGCCCCCTGGCTCAAGGGCATGCAGGAGCGCCATCCGTTCGCCGAGTTCGTGCCCATGTCGGCCAAGAACAAGGGAGACATCGAGCGCCTGTTCGGCATCTGCGAGAAGTACCTGCCCGAGCAGGACTGGATGTACGCCGCCGACGAGCTGACCGACCGCAGCGAGAAGTTCCTCGCCTCGGAGACCGTGCGCGAGAAGCTGTTCCGATTCACGGGCGACGAGCTGCCCTACACCTCCACGGTGGTCATCGACAAGTTCGAGGAAGAGGCCAGCAAGCAGCACAAGCGTTTCATCCGCGTGGCGGCCACCATCGTGGTCGAGCGCGACGGCCACAAGGCCATGATCATCGGAGAGAAGGGCGAGCGCCTCAAGCGCATCAGCACCGAGGCGCGCCAGGAGCTGGAAAAGCTCATGGATGCCAAGGTCTTCCTCGAAGTCTGGGTCAAGGTCCGCTCCGGCTGGGCCGACGACGAAGCCCGCGTGCGTTCGTTCGGCTACGAGTGAGCACCCTTACCGCAAGGCCCTGCGTCCATGGCTAGCGCCAAGCGTGTCTCGGACGAGCCGGCCTTCGTCCTGCACAGCTACGACTGGAGCGAGTCCAGCCTGATCCTTGAGGTCTTCACGCGTCACCGGGGTCGCGTGGCGCTGGCGGCCAAGGGCGTCAAGCGGCCGACCTCGAACTTTCGCCCCGTGCTGCTGCCGCTGCAGCCGCTGAGCCTGAGCTACAGCCTGGGCGGCGAGGGCAATGGCGAGATCCATACCCTCAAGGGCGCAGAGTGGGTGGGCGGGCATGTCATGCCCCAGGGTGACGCCCTGCTGTCGGGCCTGTACCTCAACGAGCTGCTGATGCGCCTGCTGGCGCGCGACGATCCCTACGCGGCGCTGTTCGACATCTATGCCGGCGTGGTGCGCGTGCTGGCAGGCCAGCATGGCGATGCCATCGAGCCCGTGCTGCGCACCTTCGAGCTGCTGCTGCTGCGCGAACTGGGCCATCTGCCTGCCTTGAATGAGGAAAGCGCCACGCTGGCGCCGCTGGCCGAGGGGCGTCGCTATGCGCTGGTGGCCGAAGGCGGCCTGCGCCCGGCGCTGCAGGGCGAGCGCGCCGTGCTGGGCGCTGCGCAGTGGCAGGCCATTGAAAGCGCGCTGCAGGCACGGCAGGCCTTCAACGCCACACTGCATGTGGTGGCCCAGCCCGAGGCGGCGCTGGCCCTCAAGCCCCAACTGAGGGCCTTGCTGCAATACCATTGCGGCAGTCCCATGCTGCGCACCCGCCAGCTGATGATGGATCTGCAATCGCTATGAATCTTTCCCACGCTTCGCAGCGCACGGCGCTGTCGGTCAATGTCAACAAGGTTGCGCTGCTGCGCAACACGCGCCATCTGGGCATTCCCAGCGTGACGCGCGCCGCGCGCATCTGCCTGGAGGCCGGTGCCCAGGGCATCACCATCCATCCGCGTCCCGACCAGCGCCATATCCGCAGCGAAGATGTCTATGAACTGCATGCGCTGATGAAGCATTGGCCGCAGGCGGAGTTCAACATCGAGGGCAACCCGACGCAGAACCTGATGGACTTCATCCGGGCCACGCGCCCGCACCAGGCCACCTTCGTGCCCGACAGCGAGGACCAGTTCACCAGCGACCATGGCTGGAACTTCCCGCAGGATGCCGAGCGCCTGAAGCCGCTGATCGCCGAATGCCGCCAACTCGGCGTGCGCGTCAGCCTGTTCATGGACCCGGTTCCCGCACAGATGGCCGCTGCGCGGGCCGTGGGCGCCGACCGGGTCGAGCTGTACACCGAGCCCTATGCGGCCGCCTGGGGCACGGCAGACCAGGAAGTTCAACTGCAGGCCTACGCGGCGGCGGCCCAGGCTGCGCTGGACGCCGGGCTGGGCATCAATGCCGGCCATGACCTCAGCCGCGACAACCTGGCCGCCTTCGTGGCGCGCGTGCCGGGCCTGCTCGAAGTCTCCATCGGCCATGCGCTGATCGCCGACGCGCTGGAGCTGGGCTACGCCCAAACCGTGCGCGCCTACCAGCAGTGCATAGACCAGGGCATGGCGGCGCGCGCCTGAAGCTTTCGCGGAGCGAATCCATGATCTACGGCATCGGTACCGACATCTGCGACGTGCGCCGCATCCGCGCCAGCCTGGAGCGCCATGGCGACCGTTTCGCCGAGAAGGTGCTGGCCGAAGGCGAACTGTCCACCTGGCGAGCCCGCCGCGCGCGCTGGCCCGAGCGCGGCATCCGCTTCGTCGCCACGCGCTTTTCCGCCAAGGAGGCCTTTTCCAAGGCCATAGGCATGGGCATGGTCATGCCCATGACCTGGCGCAGCTGCGAGGTCGTCAAGCTGCCCAGTGGCCAGCCAGCCATCGTGCTGCACGGCGCGCTCAAGGAATGGTTCGAGGCACGGAACCTGCAGGTGCACCTGTCCGTGACCGACGAGAGCGACTACGCGGCCAGCTTCTGCGTGGTCGAGCGCCGCGCCTGACACCCGGCCGGCGCAGCGCTGGCTTTTTTGACTCCACAGGATTCATAGCATGACCGAGCACGCACCCCTGATCATCGACATCGCCGGCAAGGCGCTCACCGACGCGGACCGCCGGCGCCTGGCGCATCCGCTGGTCGGCGGCATCATCCTCTTCGCCCGCAACTGGGAAAGCCGCGAGCAACTGGTGCAGCTGTGCGCCGATATCAAGGGCGTCAAAGCCGACCTGCTGATCTGCGTGGACCACGAGGGCGGGCGCGTGCAGCGTTTTCGTGCCGACGGATTCACGCATCTGCCGCCCATGCGCGCCTTCGGCCAGATGTGGATGGACGACGGCAAGGGCAGCAAGCAGCGCGAAGGCAGCGGCGCCCTGGCTGCCATGAACGCCGCCACGGCGGCCGGCTACGTGCTGGGCACCGAACTGCGCGCCTGCGGCGTGGATTTCAGCTTCACCCCGGTGCTGGACCTTGACTACGGTGCCAGCAGCGTCATCGGCGACCGCAGCTTCCACCGCGACCCGCGCGTGGTGGCGGCGCTGGCCCGCAGCCTCATGCACGGCCTGCTGCAGGCCGGCATGGGCAACTGCGGCAAACACTTTCCCGGCCACGGCTTCGTCAAGGCCGACTCGCATGTGGACATTCCGGTCGATGGCCGCAGCCTCACCGCCATCCTGGGCGAGGACGCCGCGCCCTATCCCTGGCTGTCCAGCGTGCTCACGGCCGTGATGCCGGCCCATGTGATCTACCCCAAGGTCGACAGGCGCCCGGCCGGTTTTTCCGCCAAGTGGCTCAAGGACATCCTGCGCAGCCGCCTGCGCTACGACGGCGCCATCTTCAGCGATGACCTGAGCATGGAGGGCGCGCGCCGCATCGACGGGCAACTCATCGGCTACACCGACGCAGCCCTGGCCGCGCTGGAGGCCGGCTGCGACATGGTGCTGCTGTGCAACCAGAGCCTGGGCCTGGGCGAGCATGTGGACGAGCTGCTGGCCGGCATGGAGGCCGCGCAGCGCAGTGGCCGCTGGCAGCCCGATGCCGACAGCGAATCGCGCCGCCTGGCCCTGCTGCCGGAGACCGTGCCCCAGCCCTGGGACGACCTCATGCGCCAGCCGGCCTACCTCCAGGCGCTGGACCTGCTGCCTTGATGGATTGACGAGCGCAGCGGCTGGCCGGCTGAGGCCTGGCGGGCTTTGCAAAGGCTGTGCGGGCCATGGAGGACGCGCACGCCAAGTGTTTTCACAGGAGAGTTTTCCCATGCGCGTTGGCGTGCTGACCGGAGGTGGCGACTGCCCCGGCCTGAATGCGGTGATCCGTGCGGTCACCAAGTCCCTGATCAACCACGGCCAGTGCGAGGTGCTGGGCATTGCCGACGGCTTCGAGGGCCTGATGCTCGACCCGCCCGGCGTCAAGCCCCTGGGCTGGGACGAGGTCTCGGGCATCCTGCATGTGGGCGGCACCATCCTGGGCACCAGCAACAGCGCCAATCCCCTGCGCGATGAGGCCACGCTGGAGCATGTGGGCCGAAATGTCCGGGCGCTGGGACTGGACGTGGTGGTGGCCATCGGCGGCGACGGCACCATGAGCCTGGCGCATGGCCTGGCCGAACAGGTGGGGCTGACCTGCGTGGGCGTGCCCAAGACCATCGACAACGACATTGCCAACTGCGAGCGCAGCTTTGGTTTCGACACCGCCGTGGCCACGGCCACCGAGGCGCTGCGCCGCATCGAGAGCACAGCCAACAGCCACCACCGCGTGATGATCGTCGAGACCATGGGGCGCCATGCCGGATGGCTGGCGCTGGAGGCCGGCATTGCCGGTGCGGCCGACGTCATCCTGCTGCCCGAGATCGACTACGACCTGCAGGCCATCGTGGATTTTTGCCGCATGCGCGAGCAGCGCCAGCGCTACACCATCATCTGCATCGGCGAGGGCGCCAAGGAAAGCGGCGCCAGCCTCACGGTGCGTGAGCGCATAGAGCAAAGCCCGGACCCCGTACGCCTGGGCGGCGTCGGCCATGTGCTGCGCGAGCGCCTGCAGCCCCATCTCAGGAGCGAGGTGCGCACCACGGTGCTGGGCCATGTGCAACGCGGCGGCGACCCCACTCCCTTTGACCGCGTGCTGGCCACCCAGTACGGCCACCATGCGGCGCAACTGGTGCTGTCGGGGCGCTTCGGCCGCATGGTCACGCTGCAGGGTGGCGAAATCGGCAGCGTGGAAATCTCCCGCGTGGCCAACACCCAGCGCACCGTGCCCCTGGACCACGGCCTGCTCACCATGGCGCGCGACATAGGCATTTGCCTGGGCGAGCTCCGCAAGCCTGCTGCGTCGCCGGCCGCCGCTGGCCGCCACTGAGCCCGCCATGCGGCAACAGGGGCGCATCACCGGCTGGAAGGACGAGCAGGGCTTCGGCTTCATCGAGCCCGATGGCGGCGGGGCGCCGGTCTTTGTGCACATCAAGTCCTTCACCGACCGCCGCCGCAGGCCCGAGGGCGGCGAGCGCGTCAGCTACGTACCCGGCCGCAACGCCCAGGGGAAATGGCGCGCCCAGGATGTCGCCTTCATTGGCGAGTCCAGTAGCAGCCATCCGCAGCCTGCGCGGCGACGCCGTGCCGGCATGTCCTCGCGGCCTCAGTCAACTGTGCGAGGCCAGGTGGCAGTGGGGCTGGCCGCTGCCTTCTTCTGCGTGCTGATGGCCGTTGCCTGGATTGGCCGCATGCCCTGGGCACTGGTCGGCCTGTATGCGGCGGCAAGCCTTGTGACCTTCATGGTCTACGGATTCGACAAGTCCGCCGCCGTGCACGACCGCTGGCGTACCAGCGAAGGCCGCCTGCACCTGCTGGCGCTGCTGGGCGGCTGGCCTGGCGCGCTGCTCGCGCAAGGGCTGCTGCGGCACAAGTCCAGCAAGGCCTCGTTCCAGTTGGTATTCTGGATCACCGTGGGGATCAACTGCGGCCTGCTGGCCTGGCTGCTGTCACCGGCGGGTGCGCCGTTGCGGGCTCTGGCACCCGGCATCTTCTGAAGACCCAAGGAGCAGGCGATGACCCAGGCTGGACCAGGGGCCGAAATGCCCAGCGCAAACGATGCATCGCTGCAGACCTGGCAGGCATCTTGGCAGCATGCCTGGTCCGCACTGGGCGCCAGCGCGCCGCAGCCTGTGCTGGCCGAGCTGCTGCAAAGCTACAGCGAGCCCCAGCGCCACTACCACACGCTGCAGCATCTGGGCGAGGCCATGGGCCTGCTGCAGCCGGCGCTGGGCCTGGCCGCGCACCCCGGCGAGGTGGCGCTGGCGCTGTGGTTCCATGATGCCGTCTACGAAACCCAGGCCAAGGACAACGAGGCGCGCAGCGCCGACTGGGCCGTGGCCGTGGTGCGCGGGCAGGGCCTGCCGGCGGAGGTGGCCGGGCGCGTGCACGGCCTGATCATGGCGACCTGTCACGCTGCACAGCCGTCCGGGATCGACGCCCAACTGCTGGTGGATGCCGACCTGGGCATTCTCGCGGCCGACCCTCTGCGGTTTGCCGAGTACGAGGTACAGGTGCGGGCCGAGTACGAATGGGTGCCCTTGCCGCTGTACCGCGCCAGGCGCCGCGAGGTGTTGCTGGGCTTCATGCAGCGCGAGGCCATCTACTGCACCGACTGGTTCCGGCAACGGCTGGAGGCACGGGCGCGGTGCAACCTCGCGCAGGCGCTGGGTTTGTAGGCGGCGCCTGTGTCGGCATCCTATGATCGGGGGCTGCTGCGGGCCGTGCAGGCCTGCCTCCCTCTCTTTCTTATCTTGCCCAGGCTCTGCCTGGCTCACCGGACGCGCAGATGACCACCCTTGGAACCCCTTACTCCCCCCATGCCACCAAAGTCATGCTGCTGGGCAGCGGCGAACTCGGCAAGGAAGTGCTGATCGCGCTGCAGCGCCTGGGCGTGGAAACCATTGCCGTGGACCGTTACGAGAACGCGCCCGGTCAGCAGGTGGCCCACCACGCACGCACCATCACCATGAGCGATCCGGCCCAGCTCAAGGCCTTGATCGAGGCCGAGAAACCCGGCCTGGTCGTGCCCGAGATCGAGGCCATTGCCACGCCCATGCTCGAAGAGCTGGAAGCGGCAGGCGTGGTCACCGTGATCCCCACGGCCCGCGCCGCGCGCCTGACCATGGACCGCGAAGGCATTCGCCGCCTGGCCGCCGAGACGCTGGGCCTGGCCACCAGCCCTTACCGCTTCTGTGATTCGCAGCAGGAACTGCAGGCTGCCATCGACGGCACGGATGGCCAGCCCGCCATCGGCTTTCCCTGCGTGGTCAAGCCCGTGATGAGCAGCTCGGGCAAGGGCCAGAGCAAGCTGGACGGCCCGGACGACGTGGCCAAGGCCTGGGACTACGCCATGGCCGGCGGCCGCGTGAGCCATGGCCGTGTGATCGTCGAAGGCTTCATCGACTTCGACTACGAAATCACCCAGCTCACGGTGCGCGCCAAGGGTGCGGACGGCCAGGTGCAGACGCATTTCTGCGATCCCATCGGCCACATCCAGCAGTCCGGCGACTATGTGGAAAGCTGGCAGCCCCATCCCATGCACCCGGCGGCGCTGCAGAAGTCGCGCGACATCGCCAAGGCGGTGACCGACGACCTGGGCGGCCTGGGCCTGTTTGGCGTGGAGCTGTTCGTCAAGGGCGAGCAGGTCTGGTTCAGCGAAGTCTCGCCACGCCCGCACGACACGGGGCTGGTCACGCTGGCCACGCAGTGGCAAAGCGAGTTCGAGCTGCATGCGCGCGCCATCCTGGGCCTGCCCGTGGATGCCTCGCTGCGCAATCCCGGCGCCAGCGCCGTGATCTATGGCGGGCAGGATGCCGAAGGCCTGGTGTTCGACGGCGTGGACGAGGCCCTGGCCGTGCCGGGCACGGACCTGCGCCTGTTTGGCAAGCCAGAGAGCTTCGTCAAGCGCCGCATGGGCGTGGCCCTGGCGCGCGCCCAGGATGTGGAGCAGGCGCGCACCAACGCCAAGCTGGCCGCCAGCAAGGTCCGGCCGCGCAAGCCCTGAGGCGCTGCCCAATGACAAAGCCGCCGTCCCTTTGCCGGGCGGCGGCTTTTTTCATGGGGTGCCGGCCTTAGTTGGTCGTGTGCATGGGAGGCTGCGAGGGCTGGGCATCATGCGGCGTGGTCAGCCGGATGGCGCGCTCCTCCTCGCCATGGCTGGCATGCTCGCCATCCGCGCCCAGGCCCCCCTTCCAGCGCCGGACCACGCGCTGGAAGATCAGCGAGTTGGGGATCTGCAGCAGATTGGGTGAGCCATCGGGCGCATGGGCATCCTGCAAGGTGGTGTAGAGCATGTTGATGTCGATCACGCGGCCCTTGGCACCGGGCTTTTCGGCCGTGTCCAGCACCTCGATGTAGTCGCCCAGGCGAAAGGGCCCGACGATGACGATGAGCAGGGCGCAGAACAGGTTGGACAGCACGCTCCAGGCCGCAAAGAAGGCCACGGCGCCCACGGTGGCAAAGCCGGTGAAGGCTGTCCACAGCACGGTGGCCGAGACGCCCAGGCGCTCCAGTACCAGCGGCACGGTGGCGGCAATCAGAATCCAGCGGAACACGCCGCGCAGCGGCACCAGCAGCTCCGGCGGCAGGCCGTAGTGCCTGCCCGCGCGTGCGATCAGCCGGCGAACCAGGCGATTGAGCAGCCAGGCCGCACCGATGATCAGCAGGATCTGGGCGCCGGGGATGATGAACTCCAGCCAATCCTGCATCCAGGCGGGCAGGTGCGCTTGAAAACGACGCATAACTTCAAACATTCAGGAAACAGCAAGACCCGGATGCGCGGCTTGCGCGCGCCCGGCATTGAGCTGCGATCGTAAGCGCAGGCGCAAGGCCCGGCAGTCAGGTGCGGCGCTGCTCCACCGTGTCCATCTGCATCTCGAAGCTGAAGAAGCGGTCGCGCCCCTGCGCCTTGGCCGCGTACAGGGCCTGGTCGGCGCGCATGAGCATGGCTTCGGCGCTGGTGTATTCGTCGGGGACGCAGGTGGTGATGCCGCCCGACAGCGTGAGGCCCGATTCATGGGGTGAGTCGGGGTGGCGTATGCGCAGCACGCGCAGCATCTGGCCCACGGCACGCGCGAACGTCATGGCCCCCGAGCGTGGCGTGCGCGGCAGGATGAGCGCGAATTCCTCGCCGCCATAGCGCGCCGCCACGTCACGCGGGCGCACGCAGACCTCGCGCAGCAGGCGGCCTATCTGTTTCAGGCATTCATCGCCATGCACATGGCCATAGGTGTCGTTGTAGCGCTTGAAATGGTCCAGGTCGCAGAGCATCAGCGTCAGCGGCTGGCCCTCGCGGCGGGCCGAGGCGATCTCGGCATGCAGGATGCGGTCGAAGCCTCGGCGGTTGACCAGGCCCGTGAGCTGGTCGAGCTCGACCATTTCGTTGAGCTTCTGGTTGGCCTCATGCAGCTCGGCCGACAGCGATACCAGGCGCCGGCGCATGTCCAGCAGGCGGCGCATGGCGCGCAGCTTGGCCACGAGCACGATGGGCTTGACGGGCTTGACCAGGTAGTCGTCGCCTCCGGCCTCGATGCCGCGCCACACGTCCAGGTCATTGTCCAGTCCGGACAGGAAGATGACGGGCGTCCACTCGCCGGGCTCGGCCTCGCGCAGCTGGCGGGCCACCCAGTAGCCGTCCTCGCCCGGCAGACGGATGTCGAGCAGCACGAGGTCGGGGCGCTGCTCGCGGAACAGTGCCAGGGCGCTGGGGCCATCGGCAGCCTCCAGCACGCGGGTCACGCCCGCATGCAGCAGCTCGCTGACCAGACTGGTGCGTACCGAGGCCTGGTCTTCCACGACCAGCACGCAAAACGGCGATGCCTCGTCCGTCGGCTTGGCGAAGCGCGCTCCGGTGGGCTCGATGGCGGGAGAGTCGGTGCTGTCGGTGGGCGAAGGTGGTGGGGCAGCGGGCATGGCCTTCAGGGTTGTGAGACCAGAAATGGGTCAGGGGGCTGCGCAGTACGCGGCATGGGGGTGGCGCCAGTGTAAGTCGGTCGTTGTATTCGTGTGCGATTGTGGATGCCCGGCTTTCTTCAGGCCAGGGGCAGGTCCGTGCGGGCCCGGCTGGCTTCGTCGTGCCATTGCACGAAGGCGTCGGCGGCCGCACACAGGCGTGGGTTGCCCAGTTGCTGCAGCAGCCTGCAAGCTGCAAAGCCCTGGGCTTTTTCGTCATAGGCAAGCGCCCACTGGCGGCGCTCTTGCCGCGTCTGCTCGGGCTGGGGCCAGCGGCGCAGCGAGGTGGACAGTCCGGTCAGGCCCATGCGCCAGGGCTTGCCCGATACGCGGGCGCGAAAGCACTGCTGGCGCTCGCACAGCAGGGCATAGAGCGGGTCCACCTGCAAGGCGTCGAACAACTGCGCGACGGCAGGGTCGTCGGGTGCGAAATCGGTATGCGTGACGATGACACGCAGGCCCTTGGGCGTTTCATAGACGCGCAGCCCCCAGTCGGCATGGCTTTGGTGGAAGGCCTGTACGCGCTCCATGGCGCGTGCGGACGGCGAGTCCGTGGCCGCGCGCCGGCGCGCCTGCCGCGCCTCCCACCAGCGCTGCACGCGCCGCATGGCCAGGAACAGCAGCAGCACGACCAGCGCCGTGGCCACCATCCTCGAATTGTTCTTGTGCGGTGCCAGCCGGGCCAGCCAGGTGGCGGCCGAAGCCAACAAAAGCAGGGTCACGACGGGAAAGCGCACAGCGCTGGGCGGCTCGGGCAGGTCGATATCGGCGATGGCCACGCGCTCGGTGTTCAGGCAGTGGGCGCCGTAGCTGTTGCGCGTCATCACCGTGCCGTCGCGGCGCTGCAGGACTTCTTCGCGTATGGGGGTGCTGAAGCCGTCGAGCGCGTACTCGTTCTTCCATTCCATGCGCGGCTCGCCCGGGGGCAGCGCCGCATTGCGGGCGTCTTGCAGGGCCTTGGCGGCACGCTCCTGGGCGTGGGCCTGGGCAGCCTCCTGGCTGGTGTCGGACCATCCCCAGCGCTGGACGGTGATGCCGTGGGTGGGGCGGCTTTCATGCCGCAGGCGCGCCTGCGCCCAGTAGGTGGGGATGTGCATGGCGAGCCAGTATAGGGAAAAGCCGCCTGGCTCCCAAGGGAACGCAGGCGGCTTCAGTTGGCCATGCGCGCAGGCGCTGGATGCCGGGGGTTTACTGTTCGCGGCGCAGGGCGGGGAACAGGATCACGTCGCGGATGCTGGCGCTGTCGGTCAGCAGCATCATCAGGCGGTCGATGCCGATGCCGCAGCCGCCCGTGGGGGGCATGCCGTACTCGAGGGCACGCACGAAGTCGTGGTCGAAGTACATGGCTTCGTCGTCGCCACCGTCCTTGGCCTGGACCTGGGCGTTGAAGCGCGCGGCCTGGTCCTCGGCGTCGTTGAGTTCGGAGAAGCCGTTGCCGAATTCACGGCCCGTGATGTACAGCTCGAAGCGCTCGGTGACTTCGGGGCGCTCGTCATTGGCGCGTGCCAGCGGCGAGATCTCGGTGGGGTGCTCCATGATGAAGGTGGGCTGCCAGAGCTTTTCCTCGACCACTTCCTCGAAGTACAGCACCTGCAGGCTGGCCAGGGTACGGGTGGACAGGCGGTCCTTTTCTTCCGTCATGCCCAGCTTGCGCAGGGCATTGGTCAGCCATTCGCGGTCGGCCACCTTGTCACCGGCTTCGGTGAACTTGACGATGGCCTCGGGAATGGTCAGGCGCTGGAAGGGCTGGGACAGGTCCACGGGCTTGCCGCCGTAGGTCAGCTGCAGCGTGCCCACGGCCTTTTGCGCGGCGTCGCGCACCAGTGCCTCGGTGTAGTCCATCAGGTCGCGGTAGTTCCAGTAGGCCGCGTAGAACTCCATCATGGTGAACTCGGGGTTGTGGCGCACCGAGATGCCTTCGTTGCGGAAGTTGCGATTGATCTCGAACACGCGCTCGAAGCCGCCGACCACCAGGCGCTTGAGGTACAGCTCGGGCGCGATGCGCAGGTACATCTCCTGGTCCAGCGCGTTGTGGTGGGTGACGAAGGGCTTGGCGTTGGCGCCGCCGGGAATGGGATGCAGCATGGGCGTCTCCACTTCCAGGAAGCCATGCTCCACCATGAATTCGCGGATGCCCGAGACGGCCTTGCTGCGCGCGATGAAGCGGCGGCGGGCCTGCTCGTCCATCATCAGGTCCACGTAGCGCTGGCGCACCTTCTGCTCCAGATCGGCCATGCCGTGGAACTTGTCGGGCATGGGGCGCAGGCTCTTGGTGAGCAGGCGCAGCGTCTGCACCTTGACCGACAGCTCGCCGGTCTTGGTCTTCATCAGCGTGCCTTCGGCGCCCAGGATGTCGCCCAGGTCCCACCGCTTGAAGGCCGCATAGACCTCCTCGCCCACGGTGTCGCGCGTGATGTACAGCTGGATGCGGCCGTGCGTGGGGCCCAGCGATCCGTCCTGGATGGTGGCGAAGCTGGCCTTGCCCATGACGCGCTTGAGCATCATGCGGCCGCCCAGGCTGACCTGCACGGATTCGGCGTCGAGCTGCTCGGCGCTCTTGTCGGCATGGGCCTGCTGCAGGGCCTCGGCGCGGTCGGCCGGCTTGAAGTCGTTGGGGAAGGCCACGCCGCCCTGTTCACGCACCTGTTCGCGCAGGGCCTTGAGTTTTTCGCGGCGCTCGGCGATGAGTTGGTTTTCGTCCTGGGGAGCGGTCTGGTCCGCTGCAGATGGTGTGTTGTGTTCGGTCATGACAATGAGCGCCAGCGCAAAACGCCGAGGGGCCGGAAAAAAGCCGGAGGGGGAAATCGGGGAAAGCCGAAAAAAAGCCAGGCGGGAAGGGCTGGAAAATGCAGCGGCAGCAGCAAATGCCACCGGCAGGCCCCGCAGCTGGCGGGCTGAATCCGCGATTTTAAGTTTTTTGTCGCGCTTTCGGTGCGTGGTGCCGTCAATGTGCCGGACCTTGCTGCGGTATGACGCCGCAGGACCGCCAATTCGTCAGTGCGCAGCGGGCGGGGAGCCGGGGGCCGTCCCCTGTGAATTGCCTATGCCGCTGCGTTCCAGCACATCCGCCACCAGCTCCAGCCGCACCAGCGGGCTGTCCAAGGCCATCAGTTGCTGCTTGATGGACACGGGCAGGGGCAGCAGCTCGGTCCAGCGGTTGGCCACCCAGCCGCAGTCGCCCATCTGTTCGGCGCTGGGCAGCCGGGCATGGTCGGCGTCGGTGGATCGTGCGTGCAGCTGCATCAGCACCTGGGCCAGGGCCTGGGCCGTGGCGAGCAGGTGATCGGGGACGGGGACGGCGGCGTCGGCAGGCAGCATCTGCACATCGGCCACCCACAGGCCGTGGGGCAGCTGCCGGTGATCCTGCATGCGAAAGCGCTGCGTGCCCTCGCACTGCAGGTGAAGCAGGCCGGGCTGGGGCTGCTGCAGCTGGACGATGCGTGCCAGCGTGCCCACGGCATGCAGCTGCTCGGCGGCAGCACCGGCCTTGCGCACTTCGCTGCCGGCCTGCAATGCCACCACGCCGAAGGGGGCTCCCGTGCGCTCGCACTTGCGGATCATGTCGAGGTAGCGGACCTCGAAGACGCGAAGGCTCAGCAGGCCTTGGGGAAAAAGGACGCTGCCCAGGGGGAAAAGCGGCAGGGAGTGCAGTGCGGTATGGGCGGTCATGTGATGGGCGGGATGCGGCAGCTATCATCCCATGCTGTGCCAAGGCCGGCTGGCCGTGGTCCGATCTTCCTCTCGCAGTCCTACAACGCCATGCTTTTTCAGATCGTTTCCTTTTTGCTCGACGTGGTCGTTGGCCTGCTGACCGGCGTCTGCCTGTTGCGCATGTACATGCAGGCCCAGCGCATTCCCTTCGGCAACCCGGTCGGCCAACTGGTGTTTGCGCTGTCCGACTGGATCGTGATGCCGCTGCGCCGCGTCATCAAGCCGGCCGGGCGCTGGGACATGTCCAGCCTGATCGCGGCCTTCCTGCTGCAGATGCTGCAGTTCGTGCTGCTGTGGCTGCTGATGGGCGGGCAGTCCAATGTGCTCGCCTTGCCGTGGCTGGCCCTGTGCGGCCTGGCGCGCGTGGCGCTGTCGGGCATGGTGGGCGTGCTGCTGATCTATGTCATCTTGTCGTGGGTGCAGCCGCAGTCGCCGATGTACGGCGTGCTGCAGCGCCTGTCCGAGCCCATGCTGCGGCCCATTCGCCGCATCGTGCCCCTGATCGGCGGTATCGATCTGTCGGCACTGGTGGCCCTGGTGCTGCTGCAGATTGCGCTGATGGTGCTGGGCTATATCCAGGGCTCGGGCCTGATGCTGCTGGCCTGATTTCCCCAGTTTCCCGGACGTGAAAAAGCCGCCGCAGGCACCCACCTGCGGCGGCTTTTTTGTGTCTGCGCGAGGCTTTACTGAACAGCGTCGGCCGGCAGGCGCTGCAGCATGGCAAGCGATGCGGCGATGCGGTCGCGCAGCTCGCGGCGGTCCACGATCATGTCCACGGCGCCCTTGTCCTGCAGGAACTCGGCGCGCTGGAAGCCTTCGGGCAGCTTCACGCGCACCGTGGTCTCGATCACGCGCGGGCCGGCGAAGCCGACCAGGGTCTTGGGCTCGGCAATGACGATGTCTCCCACGAAGGCGAAGCTGGCGGAGACGCCGCCGAAGGTGGGGTCGGTCAGCACCGAGACGTAGGGCAGGCCCTTCTTGGCCAGGCGTGTGAGCGCGGCGTTGGCCTTGGCCATCTGCATCAGGCTCAGCAGGCCTTCCTGCATGCGCGCGCCGCCGGTGGCGGTGAAGCAGATGAAGGGGACCTTCTGCTCGATGGCGGTCTCGACGCCACGCACGAAGCGCTCGCCGACCACGGAGCCCATGGAGCCGCCCATGAATTCGAACTCGAAGCAGGCTGCGACCACGTTGACGCTCTTGATGGCGCCGCCCATGACGACCAGGGCATCGGTCTCGCCGGTGTTCTCCAGCGCTTCCTTGAGGCGCTCGGGGTACTTGCGGCTGTCCTTGAACTTCAGGGCGTCGACAGGAATGACTTCCTGGCCGATCTCATAGCGGCCTTCGGCATCCAGGAAATGGTTCAGGCGGGCGCGCGCGCCGATGCGGTGATGGTGGCTGCAGCTGGGGCAGACGTTCTGGTTTTTCTCCAGATCGGCCTTGTAGAGCACGGTCTCGCAGCTCGGGCACTTGATCCACAGACCTTCGGGGATCTGCTGGAGGCGATCCGTAGGGTTGGTTTGCTGGATTTTGGCAGGCAGGAGTTTTTCAAGCCAGGACATGGTGTTTCCTTTTCAGGCGCAGGGCATGCGGCACCGGGCCGCATGCAAGGGCTGCATTATGCGACCTACGCGTCGAGTGCCTTGCGCACGCCGCGCAGGAAGTCGATGGTCAGGGGGACGATCTTTTCGTGGGGCTGGCCGTCCAGCATCTCGATGATGCGGCTGCCGATCACCACCGCATCGGCCACGCGGCCGATGGCCTGTGCCGTGGCCGCGTCGCGGATGCCGAAGCCCACGCCCACGGGAATGCTCACATGCTCGCGGATGCGCGGCAGCATGGCTTCCACGGCTGCCGTGTCGAGCGCGCCCGAGCCGGTCACGCCCTTGAGCGAGACGTAGTAGACATAGCCGCTGGCCACGCGCGCCACCTGCTGCATGCGCTCGGTGGTGGACGTGGGTGCCAGCAGGAAGATGAGGTCCATGTCGCGCGCACGCAGTTGCGCGGCGAATGCCTCGCACTCCTCGGGCGGGTAGTCCACGATGAGCAGGCCGTCGACGCCGGCTTCGGCCGCATCGTCCACGAAGCGGTCCTTGCCGTGGATCTGGTCGTAGCGCTCCACCGGGTTGGCATAGCCCATCAGCACCACGGGCGTGGTCTGGTTCTTCTGGCGGAACTCGCGCACATAGGCCAGCACCTGCACCAGGCCCACGCCGTTGGCGATGGCACGGTCGCCAGCCTTCTGGATGGTGGGGCCGTCGGCCATGGGGTCCGAGAAGGGCACGCCCAGCTCGATCACATCGGCGCCAGCCTCCACCATGCCGTGCATCAGCGACGGCGTGATGGCCGCGAACGGGAAGCCCGCGGTGATGTAGGGGATCAGGGCCTTGCGGCCATCTTCCTGAAGTTTGGTGAAAGTCGTGGTGATGCGGCTCATTGAGCTGCTCCTCCCTTGACCGTGAGCCCGCGCATGGAGGGACGGTCGTAATAGTCGGCGCCCGAGAGATCGGCCACGGTGCCGATGTCCTTGTCGCCGCGACCGGACAGGTTCACGAGGATGGACTGGTCGGCGCGCATGGTCTTGGCCAGTTGCATGGCATAGGCCACGGCATGGCTGGACTCCAGGGCGGGAATGATGCCTTCGGTGCGGCACAGGTAGTGGAAGGCGTCCAAGGCCTCCTGGTCCGTGATGCCCACGTATTGGGCGCGGCCCAGTTCCTGCAGCCAGGCGTGCTCGGGGCCGACGCCGGGATAGTCAAGGCCGGCGCTGATGCTGTGCGTCTCGGTGATCTGGCCGTTCTCGTCCTGCAGGATGAAGGTGCGGTTGCCGTGCAGCACGCCGCTGCTGCCGCGCTGCAGCGAGGCCGAGTGCTTGCCGCTGTCCAGGCCCTCGCCCGCAGCCTCGACGCCGATCAGGCGCGTGTTCTCGAACGGGATATAGGGGTGGAAGATGCCCATGGCATTGCTGCCGCCGCCTACGCAGGCGACCACGGCGTCGGGCTGGCGGTCGGCGCCCAGGAACTCGGGCATCTGCGTGAGGCATTCCTCGCCGATGACCTTCTGGAAGTCGCGCACCATCGCGGGATAGGGGTGGGGGCCGGCCACGGTGCCGATGATGTAGAAGGTGTTGTCCACGTTGGCCACCCAGTCGCGCATGGCCTCGTTGAGCGCATCCTTGAGCGTGCGGCTGCCCGATTCCACCGGCACCACGGTGGCGCCCAGCAGGCGCATGCGGTAGACGTTGGGGCTTTGGCGCTTCACGTCCTCGGAGCCCATGTAGACGATGCACTCGAGGCCGTAGCGCGCGCAGATGGTGGCCGTGGCCACGCCGTGCTGGCCGGCGCCCGTCTCGGCAATGATGCGGGGCTTGCCCATGCGCCGGGCGAGCATGGCCTGGCCGATCACGTTGTTGATCTTGTGCGCGCCCGTGTGGTTGAGGTCTTCGCGCTTGAGGTAGATCTGCGCGCCGCCCATCTCGCGCGACATGCGTGCCGCGTGGTAGACGGGCGAGGGGCGGCCGACGAAGTGGGCCAGCTCGGACTGGAATTCGGCAACGAATTCCGGGTCGTTCTGGTACTTGGCGTAGGCGTCGCGCAGCTCGGTCAGAGCGTGTGTCAGGGTTTCGCTGGCAAAGCTGCCGCCGAAGCGGCCAAAGTGGCCAGATGCGTCAGGGTACTGGTATTCGAACATGGCTTGTCTGCAAAAGTTGGTCATCGGCCGCGCGCACGGCGGCGATGAATCGGTGTATCTTGCCGGCGTCCTTGATGCCCCTGAGGGGCTTGCCGTCGGGACCATCGGCCTCGACGCCGGAACTGACATCAACGGCCAGCGAGAGTCCTCGCGGGCGCACTTGCAAGATGCCATCGGTCACGTTTGCAGGCGTGAGTCCACCAGACAAAACGAGGTGAGAGGCGACGTTTGGTGGAAGGAGTGACCAATTGAATGCTTTTCCGCCACCACCATAGCCGTCGACATGGGCGTCGAGCAGTATGGCCTGGGCTTTCGAGTAACGCTGGGCATATTCTACGAGGTCGAAGCGCGCGGCATCGGGACCAAGGGGAATGCGCGCGGCGCGCAGGAAGGCGCGGGTGCCGCCCGATGTGGCGGCAAGGCAGTCCTCGGGCGACTCGTCGCCGTGGAACTGCACGCAGGCGCCCGGGATGGCGGTGCAGGCGGCCATCACGTTGGCGGCGCTTTCATTGACGAACAGCAGCACCGGTGTCACGAAGGGCGGCAGGCGCCGCGCCAGCTCGGCGGCACGCTGCACCGTCACGGCGCGCGGGCTGGGGGCGTAGAGGACAAAGCCCACGGCGTCGGCGCCGGCGGCCACGGCTGCGTCCACATCCTGTTCGCGGGTGAGTCCGCAGATCTTGATTCGGGTGCGCTGCATGGGGGCTGAAGAATGGGGGAAGGCCTGCTCGTTCACGGGAGCCAATCATAGGCCGGGCTGCGCGAAGGAAGGCCCCATGAAGGATCGTATACGGGACCCAGGAAGTACAGGCCGTCCGGCGAGAAGGTGGGCGCGGCGGCATCGCGGGAGCGCGCCTCCAGCACCTGTTGCATCCACTGCGGCGCGTGTGTGCCCTGGCCTACGGCGAGCAGGCAGCCCATGATGTTGCGCACCATGTGGTGAAGGAACGCGCTGCCCTCGAACTCGAATCGCCAGTAGCAGCATTCCATGGCTGCATCCCCGGGACGCATGGAGCTGGCCGCGGCCATCTGGGCGCCGTCGCCTGCCATGCGGCGGGTGATGGACAGGCGGTGCAGTGTCTTGACGGGGGATTTGGCCTGGCAACCCGAAGCGCGGAACGAGCTGAAATCGTGCTCTCCCAGCAGGTGCTGGGCGGCGGCCTGCATGGCGTCACCGTTGAGTGCATGGAACACCCAGCCCACACGCCCGGCCTCCACGCTGGGCCGCACGGGCGACTGCAGCAGCACATAGGCATAGCGCCTGGCTGTGGCGCAGGCCCGTGAATGGAAGGAGTCGGGCACGGGCTGGGCCCATTGCACGGCGATGTCCGGCGGCAGGAAGGTGTTGGTGCCACGGACCCAGGAGAACGGGGCCCTGTCCAGCGGCGTGTCGAAGTGGACGACCTGCATGAGGCCGTGCACTCCGGCATCGGTGCGGCCCGCACAGAGGGTGTGGACCTCCTGAGCGGCAAAGCGGCCCAGGGCCGCTTCGAGATGGTCTTGAATGGTGTTGCCAGACAGCTGGCTTTGCCAGCCGCTGTAGCGCTGGCCGTTGTAGGCGACGCCGAGGGCTACGCGCATGGCGAGGCCTCCGGCATGGGTTGGGTGTGCATCAAGTTGTCAGTTTTCCATGGTGGCATGTACCACCCTGTCACGCGAAACCGGCACGCGGCGCCTGGGCAGGCGCCGTCGGGCTTCAGTCTATCTCGGCAAGGAGGCGCTGGGCTTTGGCCTTGAGATCGCCGTGGGCCTCGGAGATCACTTCCTCGATGAGTGTACGGGCTCCGTCGCTGTCGCCGATGGCATTGAATTCCTGGGCCAGGGCGAGCTTGGTGGCCAGCGGGTCCTCGGGCGCCGAAGGCGGCGTTGCGGCCGTGGGAGTGTCATTGCCCAGGTCCAGGGACAGGCTGCCCAGGTCGAATTCCAGCGATTCGGCCGGTTCAGGCTTGGCCTTGGCCGCCGTTTCCAGCACGCCGCCCGAATGCGCTGCTGCCGGCGCTTGGGCTGGCGCCTCGGTGCCCAGGTCTTCCAGGTTGAACTCCATGGCGTCCAGCGACAGCAGATCGGTACTGGCGTGGCTGTCGTCCGTGGTGGAACCGGTCAGGGGCGAGGGTTCGGTGGCCGGGAAGCTGTCCGTGACCTGCCGTGTGACGGGCATGTCCAGCGGCAGCATCTCGGTCGGCTGCATGTCGCTCATGGCACTGCTGTGGTTCAGGGCATCCGTCAGCGAGGCATGGGCCGTGGGCTGGAAGCCGGGCATGTCCAGCGATGCAGCAGGCGGCTCCACGCGGGGATCCATGCGAGGCGCCTCGCTTGCTGCGGGCTGCATGGGCTCCAGTGGTGCGCGCAGCGTGGGCTCCAGCGCAGCGAAGTCCTGTTCGCTGGGCATGGGGGCCGGTGCGGGCAGCGGGCTGGCGTGCTGCGCGGGCAGGCTGGCGTCGGCCAGGCCGCCGGGCAGGTCCATGTTGAGGTCCATGTCCAGGTCCATGGGCAGGGTGGCAGGGCCTTCGCGGTGCGCCTCCATGTCCAGGGGGCGGCTGGCCAGCGAGGCGGCCGCCAGTCCGGCAGCTGCCGCTGCGGCGCCGCCGGCAACGGCGGCAGCAGACAGGGGCGCGGCGCCGGCAGGCTGGTAGAGGGCGTTTTCCGGGTCCAGGATGCGGCCCTGGTCGGCCAGGCGCTGCCAGTCCACGCCCTTGCCCTGGGTCAGGCCGTGCAGGGTCTGCGCGACGGCCTCGAAGGCCTTGCGGTCATGGCGCTTGGCGTAGATGTCGGCCAGCTTCTGGTGCAGTGCGGTGCGGCTGGGATCGGTGCGCAGGGCTTCCTTGAGGATTTCCTCTGCCTGCAGGTCGCGGCCATAGGCCAGGTAGACATCGGCCTCGGCCACGGGGTCCACATCGCCGGCATCGAGCTGACTGGGCGAGTAGTGCATGGAGGTGCCCGACAGCTGGCTCGATGTGCCGGTATCCACGCGTTGGCCGCCACTGGCTCCAAAGAAGGAATCGGCCGCGAGCTGGCTGTCGCCAAAGGCGCTTTCGCTGGAGGCTGCGGCAGCGCGGCGGCGCTGCATGACGCGGTAGCCACCATAGCCCAGCAGCAGGGCCAGCAAGGCGGCGCCGGCCAGCGGGATGGTGGGATCTTCCATCAGCGTATCGATGAAGCTGGGCTCGGCGATCGGTGCGACGGGGGCGGGTGCCGGCTTGGGCTTCGGCGGCTCGGCAGGAGCGGGCGTGGCGGGCACGGCTTCTGCCGCGGGCGCTGCCGGGCCTGCAGCATTGGCTGCGGCGTCTGGAGCAGCAGCGGTGGCGGCAGCGGCCGCAGCGGCTGCGTCGGCAGTCGCCGCCGGGGCCGGGGGCGTTGTCTGGGGTGCTGCAGCTTCAGGCGCTGCAGGCACGGTCGGCGCACCCGGCACAGCCACGCCGTTTGCCGTGCCGCTGGCTGCCGAGGCAGGTGCTGCAGCAGCACCTTCGGCGGGCTTGGTGGCGGCGGCGATCTGGCTCAACTCGGACATGTTGCGCTGCAGTTCGGCCGTGCGCGATGCCTGGTCGTCGGACTGCTTTTGCTTGGCCAGGCGCTCGTCTGCCTCCACGCCCTTGACAGCACCTTTGGACAGGGTGAGCTTGTCGGGTGCGGCGGTGGAGGGCTTGCGGTCTTCGACCTGGGCCTGGACGCTGCCCGATGCTTCACGATTGGCCGATGCCACGGGCGCGGCCGGTGCGGCGCTGGCCAGCTGGCGGCGGAACTGGTTGAAATCCCGGGACTGGGCTGCAACGATCTGGCGCGCCTCGCGCGGCGAGGTGGCCTGTGCCGTGGCCTCGTCAGGCACGGTGAGCACGGCGCCGGAGCGCATGCGGTTCACATTGCCGTTGATGAAGGCCTTGGGGTTGGAGCGCAGCATGGCCACCAGCATCTGGTCCAGCGAAACGCCTGCGGGCAGGTGAGCGGCGGCAATGCGGCCAGCCGTGTCTCCGGTCTTGATGCGGACCTCGGATGCTTCGGACGGCGCCGGCGCTGCAGCAGCGCGCTCGCGGGCTGATGCGGTGCTCCGGCGCGGGGCTGCCGGAGCAGGGGCTGGACGGCTTTCCTCGGTGTTGCCTGCGGCAGCTGGCGAGGGGGCCGGTGCGGCGCGGCGCGGTGCGGCGCCCGGTTCGGGGGCGGAGGCCTGGGCCGCAGCCGTCACGGCAGGCGGCAGCTTTTGCAGGGTGGGCGGATCCAGCAGCAGGGTGTAGTTGCGCTGCAGGTTGCCCGAGGCCCAGCTGGCGTCGATCACCAGATCGACAAAGGGCTCGTTGACGGGCTGGGTGCTTGTGAGTCGCAGCACGGCCGATCCGTCCGCGCGACGCTGCACGCTGACGCGCACCTGGCTGGCCGTGGCGTTGTACTCCATGCCCTGGGTGCGGAAGACGCCGGGAGAGGCCACGCCCACGCGCAGGCCTTCGGCTTCAGCCGCCGTGATCTGGGGGATTTCGACTTCGGCACGCAGGGGCTCGCCCAGGGCCGATTGCACGTTCACCCGGCCCAGAGCCAGTGCCCAGGCCTCGGAGGCGGGCAGTGCGACCGAGACGACGGCCGCAGCGGCCAGCACAGAGAGTTTCCAACGATGCATAAAGCGTCAAACCTGTGTGGATGCAATTGGGCAGGCACTATTGTTATTGTGGGGATGCCCGCGTTTGCACATGTAATTGAAATTTACCCGGGGATAGATGGCACGCCATATACCAAGGTGCTTGGGTCGCATTGTCGGCCACGCTATAGGATCGCAAGCGTCTGGTTGCCGGTGAACGCTGCCAGTTGTTGTCGAACGGCAACGAGAAGAAACACAATGTATCTTCGGTGATTGTAGGCAACCGCCTACAGTCAGGGGACAAGAGACTTGGGCATTGTGCCCAATCGCACAGGGTTTAAAGCCGAAAAAAGCGCCATGTCCCGGGCCAGGACATGGCGCTTTTTGTGTTGGCTCAAGCCGGCGGTGCTCAGGCGGCCAGCAGGATGCGCAGCATGCGGCGCAGCGGCTCGGCGGCGCCCCACAGCAGTTGGTCGCCGATCACGAAGGCCGACAGGTATTCGGGGCCCATGTTCAGCTTGCGCACGCGGCCCACGCCGACTTCCAGGCCGCCGGTGATGGCGGCTGGCGTCAGTTCCTTGACGGTGATGGCGCGTTCATTGGGCACCCACTTCACCCAGGGGTTGCCGGACTTGATGATGGCTTCCAGCTCCTGCAGGGGCAGGTCCTTCTTGAGCTTGAGGGTCAGCGCCAGGCTGTGGCAGCGCATGGCGCCGATGCGCACGCACAGGCCGTCGACGGGAATGGTCTGCTCCGTGCCCAGGATCTTGTTGACCTCGGCCTGGCCCTTCCACTCTTCCTTGGACTGGCCGTTGTCCAGCTGTGCGTCGATCCAGGGGATCAGGCCGCCAGCCAGAGGCGCGCCGAAGAATTCGGTGGGCACATCGGTGCGGATGGTCTGGGCCACCTTGCGGTCGATATCCAGGATGGCGGAGGCGGGCGTGGCCAGCTCGTCGGCCACGGCCGCATGCACCACGCCCATGCCCTTGAGCAGTTCGCGCATGTGGTTGGCGCCGCCACCGGAGGCTGCCTGGTAGGTCATGGAGCTGACCCATTCCACGAGACCGGCCTTGAACAGGCCGCCCAGCCCCATCAGCAGGATGGAGTTGGTGCAGTTGCCGCCAATCCAGTTCTTGCCGCCCGCGGCGAGCTTGGACTGGATCAGGCCTTCATTGACGGGGTCGAGCACGATGACGGCATCGCCTTCCATGCGCAGCGACGATGCGGCATCGATCCAGTGGCCGTTCCAGCCCGAGGCGCGCAGCTGGGGGAAGACTTCCTTGGTGTAGTCACCGCCCTGGCAGGTGATGATGATGTCGCACTTGGACAGCTCGGCAATGTCGTTGGCATTGCGCAGCTCCGTGTGGGTCTTCGCCATGGCCGGGGCCTTGCCGCCGGCGTTGGAGGTGGAGAAGAAAACGGGCTCGATCAGGTCGAAATCGCCCTCTGCCTGCATGCGGTCCATCAGCACGGAGCCGACCATGCCGCGCCAGCCCACCAGGCCTACCAATTGCTTGCTCATTTTTGAAACGCCCTTTCAGTGTGAAAACAGTGCTGGTTCAAGACTGTTGTCGCCCGGCTCGTCTGGGCCAGGTGAGGGCGCACGACGAACCGGGCTGGGTCAGCCTTTGATTGTCGTAATGGTTGTGGATGTGATTGCGCGCACGGCCACACCAGCCTGGGCGGCGGGTGCAATGTTCAGCAGGAGGAACGGGCGGGCGGCAAACATAAGAGCAGTCATTCTAGCGAATACGCCAGGAAAGAGAATGTCTGTTTGATGAATATCTTCGTCGAAATGGCGAAAAGCAGACGTCTGTTTTGACGCTTTGCCAAGTTCTGGAAAATCCTGGCCAGGCCAGGCAGCCGCAAGCCCGGAGGCTCGCGGCTGTCGTGGACGTCAGGCCAGCGCGGCCACCACGGCATCGCCCATCTCGCGGGTGGAGACCTTGGTCGTGCCTTCGCTGTGGATGTCGGCCGTGCGCAGGCCCTGGGCCAGGACCTTTTGCACGGCGGCTTCGATACGCTGTGCAGCAGCCTCCTGATTCAGTGAGAAGCGCAGCATCATCGCAGCCGACAGGATGGTGGCCAGCGGATTGGCAATGCCCTTGCCCGCAATGTCGGGGGCCGAGCCATGGCTGGGCTCGTACAGACCCTGGCCCTTGGCGTTGAGCGAGGCGGAGGGCAGCATGCCGATGGAGCCGGTGAGCATGGAGGCTTCATCGGACAGGATGTCGCCAAACATATTGCCCGTGACCACCACGTCGAAGCGCTTGGGCTCCTTGACCAGTTGCATGGCGGCGTTGTCCACGTACATGTGGTCCAGTTGCACGTCGGGGTACTGCTGGCCCACCTCGGTGACCACGTCCTTCCAGAACTGGAAGGTTTCCAGCACGTTGGCCTTGTCCACGCTGGTCACGCGCTTGCTGCGCTTTTGCGCGGCCTGGAAGGCCACGTGGGCGATGCGCTCGATTTCGGGCTTGGAGTAGCGCATGGTGTCGAAGGCTTCCTCGGCGCCGGGGAAGTGGCCGTCAGTGGCCACGCGGCGGCCGCGCGGCTGGCCGAAGTAGATGTCGCCGGTCAGCTCGCGGATGATGAGGATGTCCAGGCCTGCGACCAGTTCGGGCTTGAGGCTGGAGGCATGGGTCAGCTCCGCATAGCAGATGGCCGGGCGGAAGTTGGCAAACAGACCCATGTGCTTGCGCAGGCCCAGGATGGCCTGCTCGGGGCGCAGCGGGCGGTCCAGCGTGTCGTACTTCCAGTCGCCCACGGCGCCGAACAGCACGGCGTCGGACTCCATGGCCAGCTTCAGCGTGGATTCGGGCAGCGGGTGGCCGGCAGCTTCGTAGGCAGCGCCGCCCACGGGGGCGGTCTGCATGTCGAAGTCCAGGCCCAGGGCGCCCAGCACCTTCACGGCTTCCGCAACGATTTCGGGGCCGATGCCATCACCGGGCAAGACTGCGATTTTCATGGTGTTCCTTTTGAGAGACTGTTCGGATGGTGGAAGGACGCCGGCGGCTGGTTCAGCAACGCCTGCGGCCCATTGATGCGCGCAAGTGGAGATCGATCAGCGCTGCACCAGCGTGTGCGCCAGCCAGGGCTTGGTGGCCAGGCGCTCGGCCTCGTAGGCGCGGATCTTGTCGGCATGGCGCAGGGTCAGGCCGATGTCGTCAAAACCGTTGAGCAGGCAGTACTTGCGGAAGGCAATGACGTCGAAGGGGATCTCCTCGCCCTGCGGGCGCACGATCACCTGGCGGTCCAGGTCGATGGTCAGCTCGTAGCCGGGGAAGGCGGCGATCTCGTTGAACAGCATGTCGATCGTGGCTTCGGGCAGCACGATGGGCAGCAGGCCGTTCTTGAAGCAGTTGTTGAAGAAGATGTCGGCGAAGCTGGGTGCCAGGATGGCGCGAAAGCCGTACTGGTCCAGGGCCCAGGGCGCGTGCTCGCGGCTGGAGCCGCAGCCGAAGTTCTTGCGTGCGACCAGGATGGAGGCGCCCGCATAGCGCGGCTGATTGAGCACGAAGTCGGGGTTGGGCTTGCGCGAGGCCGGGTCCTGGCCGGGTTCGCCATGGTCCAGGTAGCGCCACTCGTCGAACAGGTTCACACCGAAGCCGGTCTTCTTGATCGACTTGAGGAACTGCTTGGGAATGATGGCGTCGGTGTCGACGTTTTCGCGGTCCATGGGGGCGACAAGGCCCTTGTGCACGGTGAATTGTTGCATGGCTGTATCGGATTCAGGGTTCAGCGGGCGGCGCGTTCGATGGCGCTGCCCGCGCTTTGCACGTCCTGGCCAATGCCCTTGACGGTATTGCAGGCGGCCAGGGTGAAGGCCAGGCCGATCAGGAGGATCGAGAAGGAAGGCTTCATGGTGTGCTGGCGGGGCAGTTGCGGGTTCAGGAGAATCTGCGGATGTCCACGAAGTGGCCGTGGATGGCCGCGGCAGCGGCCATGGCGGGGCTCACCAGGTGGGTGCGTCCGCCCGCGCCCTGGCGGCCTTCGAAGTTGCGGTTGCTGGTGGAGGCGCAGCGCTCGCCGGGCTCCAGGCGGTCGGCGTTCATGGCCAGGCACATGGAGCAGCCGGGCTCGCGCCATTCAAAGCCTGCCGCCTTGAAGATCTGGTCCAGGCCTTCGCGCTCGGCCTGCTCCTTGACCAGGCCCGATCCGGGCACCACCATGGCCAGCTTGATGTTGCGTGCCACCTTCTGGCCCAGCTTCTTGACCACGGCGGCGGCTTCGCGCATGTCTTCGATGCGGCTGTTGGTGCACGAGCCGATGAAGACCTTGTCCACAAAGATGTCGTCGATGGCCTTGCCGGGTTCCAGCGCCATGTAGGTCAGCGCGCGCTCGATGGCTCCGCGCTTGCTGGCATCCTTTTCCTTGTCGGGATCGGGCACGCGGGCATCCACGCCCAGTACCATTTCGGGCGAGGTGCCCCAGGTGACCTGCGGCACGATCTCGCTGGCCTGCAGCTCGACCACGCGGTCGAACTTTGCGTCGGCATCGGAGTGCAGCGTCTTCCAGTAGGCGACGGCGGCGTCCCATTCGGCGCCCGTGGGCGCCAGCGGGCGGCCCTTGACGTAGGCGATGGTCTTGTCGTCCACGGCCACCAGGCCGGCGCGTGCGCCGCCTTCGATGGCCATGTTGCAGACCGTCATGCGGCCTTCCATGCTCAGGTCGCGGATGGCCTCGCCTGCGAACTCGATGGTGTAGCCCGTGCCGCCGGCCGTGCCGATCTTGCCGATGATGGCCAGCACGATGTCCTTGGCCGTGATGCCGGGCGCCGCCTTGCCGCTGACGTTGATCAGCATGTTCTTGGCCTTCTTGGCCAGCAGGGTCTGGGTGGCCATCACGTGCTCGACTTCGGAGGTGCCGATGCCGTGGGCCAGTGCGCCGAAGGCGCCATGCGTGGACGTGTGGCTGTCGCCGCAGACCACGGTCATGCCGGGCAGGGTGGCGCCTTGCTCGGGACCCATGACGTGGACGATGCCCTGGCCCTTGTCCATGAAGGGAAAGAAGGCCGCAGAGCCGAACTCGCCGATGTTGGTGTTCAGCGTGGTGATCTGTTCCTTGCTGATGGGGTCGGCAATGCCGTCATAGCCGCGCTCCCAGCCGTCGGTGGGTGTGTTGTGGTCGGCCGTGGCCACCACGGAGCTGATGCGCCACAGCTTGCGGCCGGCCATGCGCAGGCCTTCGAAGGCCTGGGGGCTGGTGACTTCGTGCACCAGGTGGCGGTCGATGTAGAGGACGGCGGTGCCGTCATCCTCGGTGTGGATGACATGCTCGTCGAAGATCTTGTCGTAGAGGGTGCGTCCCATGGCGTTCTCGAATGGTTGGTGTCGTGGGGAAATTCTTGGATGTGCATCCGGGGGCCAAGGGGCCTTCAGGATGCGCTGGCCGGCGGGCTCAGGTGCTCGACCAGCAGGCGGGCCGTAACGGGTAGCGCGTCGAAGTCGCGCGCCACGATGCTCAGCTCGCGCCGTGCCCAGTCGTCGCTGAGCTCCAGGGCGCGCAGATGGCCCACGCCGTGCATGAGCTCGAAGGCGCGGTCGGGGATCAGTCCCACGCCCAGGCCGTTGTCGATCATGCGGCACATGGCATCCAGGCTGGTGACCTGGATGCGCTGGTGCAGCGCATGCCCGGCCTGGGCCGCAGCCGCACGCATGGCCAGGCTGATGGAGGAGCCGGCCTGCAGGCTGACGATGTCCCATTCGAGCACATCGGCAAAGGCCACGCTGTCGCTGTGCGCCAGCGCGTGCTGCTCGGGCACCACGACGACCAGCCGGTCCTCGCGGTAGGGGCGGTGCTGCAGCGCGGGAGTGGCCTGGCCATTGCCCAGCGGCATGTATGCCATGGAGCAGATGCCGATGTCGGCCGTGCCTTCCTGCACCGCCGCCAGCACGGCGGGGCTGAGCTGCTCCTGCAGGTCGATCTTGACCTGGCCATGCTTGCGCGCGAAGACGCCCAGGTCTTCCGGCAGGAACTGCACGATGGCCGACATATTGGCGTGGATGCGTACATGGCCGCGCACGCCATCGGCGTACTCGGACAGCTCGCCCTGCATGCGCTCCAGGCCATACAGCACGTTGCGCGCGTGGTGCAGCAGGCTTTCGCCGGCAGGAGTGAGTGTCACGCCACGGCTGTGGCGATACAGCAGGGCCGTGTCCACGGTGGCCTCGAGGTCGGACAGGCGCTTGCTCACCGCCGAAGCGGCGATGAACTCGCGCTCTGCCGCTCGTCCGATGCTGCCAAGTTCGCAGACAGCCACGAACAGCTGCAAGGAGGTAAGGTCTATGCGCCGTGCAAAACTGCGCTCTGAATTCTTCATGTGGTGGGGTTCAGGCTTCTCATTAGGAGAAGTTGAATGGATTTTCTCGCACAAGTCATCGATCTGTCATCTTCAAGCGCGATGTCTTTGGTGATGTCGTGCGATTTCATGGAGATGGGGGTCATGCCTCGTGGCGATGGCTGCGGGCAACCATGCCCGCCGGAACGCCGGTTGCATACTGAAAGAATTTGTCAATCTTTGCGCCAGTCGCCTGCATGGATTGCTGCAAAAATAAGAGCATATGAACGATCGATACCCGACGGGCCTGCGAGCCCTGCCTGCAGGCCTGTCATTGCTGCTGGCCGCAGCCCTGTCCTGCATGGCCGTCCCGGCGTCTGCCAAGCCGCAGCCACCGGCGAAGAACACGGCCAAGAGCGGCGCGAAGGCCGCCGCCAAGCCTGCGGCCAAGGCAGCTGCGAGGCCGACAGGCAAGACCGCCGTCAAATCCAAGGGCAAGCCGGTACCTGCCACCACCCGCAGCGCACCTGCCAAGGCGGCCGCCGCTGCAGGCGTGGTGGGCGGCGCTGCCGCAGCGGGGGCTGCAGCTGCAGCCGCAGGTGGCGGCGCGTCCAAGGGTGAGTCCGGCCTGAGCGCTGCCGAGCTTGCAGCGCTGCAGCAGCATGCCGAGCAGGGCGAGGCCAGCGCCCAGTACGCGCTGGGCTCGCTGTACAAGCGCGGCCAGGGCGTTGCCCTGGATGCGGAGACTGCCGCCCGGTGGTATGAGAAATCGGCCCAGCAAGGCTATGCGCCGGCTCAGTCCGACCTGGGTTTGATGTACGCCAATGGCCGTGGCGTGGTGCGCGACGATGCGCAGGCCGTGCAGTGGTATCGCAAGGCGGCCGAGCAGGGTGATGCCGTGGCACAGAACAACCTGGGCCTGATGCTGGCCGAAGGGCGCGGAGCCGCCAAGGATCCCGTCCAGGCCGTGCAATGGTTCCAGCGCTCGGCCGAACAGGGGGAGGCGGCCGGCCAGTACAGCCTGGGCGTGATGTATGCCACGGGCCGGGGCGTGGCCGAGGATGTGGCGCAGGCGCTGCGCTGGTTCGTGGCGGCGGCAGGCCAGGGCCATGTCGATGCGCAATTCAACGCCGGCATGCTCTATGCCGAGGGTGGCGTGGTCGATCGCGACATGGCGCAGGCCGCACACTGGCTGGAGAAGGCGGCCGAGCAGGGCAGTGCCGCAGCCCAGTCCAACCTGGGCGTTCTGTATGCCAATGGCCAGGGCGTGCCTGCCAGCGACAAGCAGGCCGCGCGCTGGCTGGAGCGTGCCGCCCAGCAGGGCGACGCGCTGGCGCAGTCCAATCTGGCCAGCCTCTATTCCTCGGGCAAGGGCGTGGAGCGCAGCCCGTCGCAGGCCTATTTCTGGATGCTGCTGGCAGCGGGCAAGGACAGCTCTCTGGCGGCCAAGCGCGACAGCATGGCCCAGCCGCTGAGCGCGGCAGAGCGCGCACGTGCCGAGCGGCAGGCGGCGGCCTGGAAGGCCAAACCCGCTCCCTGAGCCCTGTTGAGGATGCACCAATGAAAAACGCCTCGGAAGAGGCGTTTTTGTTGGGGGCTCAGTGCTGCATCAACTGAAGAAGCTCTTGAGCCTGTCGGTCCAGCTCTCGCCGCTGGGCGAATGCTTGGCGCCGCCCTTCTTGAGCGATTCCTCCAGCTCGCGCAGCAGCTTGCGCTGGTACTCGGTCAGCTTGACGGGCGTCTCGACCACGATGTGGCAGTACAGGTCACCGGGGTAGCTGGAGCGCACGCCCTTGATGCCCTTGCCGCGCAGGCGGAACTGCTTGCCGGCCTGGGTGCCTTCGGGGATGTCGATGGCCGCCTTGCCCGAGAGGGTGGGCACCTCGATCTCGCCACCCAGCGCTGCCGTGATGAAGCTCACGGGCACGTTGCAGTGCAGATCGTCGCCATCGCGCTCGAAGATGTCGTGGTCCTTGATGCGGATCTCGATGTAGAGATCGCCTGCAGGCCCGCCATTGGTGCCGGGTTCGCCATTGCCCGAGGAGCGGATGCGCATGCCGTCGTCGATGCCTGCGGGAATCTTCACTTCCAGCGTCTTCTGGCGCTTGACCTTGCCCTGGCCGCCGCAGCTGGTGCAGGGCTCGGGAATGATCTTGCCCGTGCCTCGGCAGTGCGGGCAGGTCTGCTGCACGCTGAAGAAGCCCTGGCGCATCTGCACGCTGCCCATGCCGTTGCAGGTGGTGCAGGTCTTGGCGCTGGTGCCGGGCTTGGCGCCGCTGCCGTGGCAGGTGTCGCAGCTGTCCCAGCTGGGGATGCGTATCTGCGCATCCTTGCCGTGGGCGGCTTCCTCCAGCGTGATCTCCATGGCATAGCTGAGGTCGTTGCCACGGTAGACCTGGCGGCCGCCACCTGCGCCGCCGCGCCGCCCGCCCTGGTTGAACATGTCGCCGAAGATGTCGCCAAAGGCCTCGGCAAAGCCGCCAAAGCCTTCTGCGCCGCCGCCCATGCCGCGGTTGGGGTCCACGCCTGCGTGGCCGTACTGATCGTAGGCCGCGCGTTTGTTGCTGTCGGAGAGCATCTCGTAGGCCTCCTTGGCCTCCTTGAATTTCTCTTCCGCCTCGCGTGCGGCATCCCCCTGGTTGCGGTCAGGGTGGTACTTCATCGCCAGCTTGCGATAAGCCTTCTTGATGTCGTCGTCCGAGGCGTTCTTGGCAACGCCGAGGACCTCGTAAAAATCGCGTTTGGACATGGTGTTTGCTAGCCAGTCAGTGAGAACAGGAACGCCGCGTCAGCCCCTTGGCAGGGCCGAGCGCGGCGGCAAGCGGTCGTCAAGGGACCACGCGCTGGGTTCAGTCCTTCTTGACTTCCTTGACTTCGGCGTCGACGACGTTGTCGTCAGCGGCTGCAGCACCGGCCGAGGCGCCTGCAGCACCGGCGGCTGCTGCGGCGGCGGCTGCCTCGGGGGCGCCCGCTGCCTGTGCATCGGCGTACATCTTCTCGCCGAGCTTCTGGCTGACCGTCATCAGCGCCGTGGTCTTGGCGTCGATGGCGTCCTTGTCCTCGCCCTTGAGCGCTTCTTCCAGGTCCTTGACGGCGCTCTCGATGGCGGTCTTCTCGCCAGCGTCGAGCTTGTCGCCATGCTCGCCCAGGCTCTTCTTGACGCTGTGCACGGCAGCTTCGCCCTGGTTGCGGGCCTGGACCAGTTCCAGCTTCTTCTTGTCGTCGGCGGCGTTCAGCTCGGCGTCCTTGACCATCTTCTGGATCTCTTCCTCGGACAGGCCGGAGTTCGCCTTGATGGTGATCTTGTTTTCCTTGCCCGATGCCTTGTCCTTGGCGGACACGTTCAGGATGCCGTTGGCGTCGATGTCAAAGGCCACTTCGATCTGGGGCACGCCACGCGCGGCCGGCGGGATGCCTTCGAGGTTGAACTCGCCCAGCATCTTGTTGCCCGAAGCCATTTCGCGCTCGCCCTGGAACACCTTGATCGTCACGGCAGGCTGGTTGTCGTCGGCCGTCGAGAAGGTCTGTGCGAACTTCGTCGGGATGGTGGTGTTCTTGGTGATCATCTTGGTCATCACGCCACCCAGCGTCTCGATGCCCAGCGACAGCGGTGTCACGTCCAGCAGCAGCACGTCCTTGCGGTCACCCGACAGAACCTGGCCCTGCACGGCGGCGCCCACGGCCACGGCTTCGTCGGGGTTCACGTCCTTGCGGGGATCCTTGCCGAAGAATTCCTTGACCTTTTCCTGCACCTTGGGCATGCGGGTCATGCCGCCGACCAGGATGACGTCATCGATGTCGGACACGGACACGCCTGCGTCCTTGATGGCCGTGCGGCAGGGCGCAATGGTGCGCTCGATCAGGTCCTCGACCAGGCTTTCCAGCTTGGCGCGGGTCAGCTTGATGTTCAGGTGCTTGGGACCCGAGGCATCGGCCGTGATGTAGGGCAGGTTGATGTCGGTCTGGGCCGAGTTCGACAGCTCGATCTTGGCCTTCTCGGCGGCTTCCTTCAGGCGCTGCAGCGCCAGCACGTCCTTGGACAGATCGACGCCCTGTTCCTTCTTGAACTCGGTGATGATGTAGTCGATGATGCGCTGGTCGAAGTCTTCGCCGCCCAGGAAGGTGTCGCCGTTGGTCGACAGCACTTCGAACTGCTTTTCGCCGTCCACATCGGCGATTTCGATGATGGACACGTCGAAGGTGCCGCCGCCCAGGTCATACACGGCGATCTTGCGGTCGCCCTTGTCGGTCTTGTCCAGGCCGAAGGCCAGGGCCGCCGCCGTGGGTTCGTTGATGATGCGCTTGACTTCCAGGCCGGCGATGCGGCCGGCGTCCTTGGTGGCCTGGCGCTGGGCGTCGTTGAAGTAAGCGGGCACGGTGATCACGGCCTCGGTCACGGGCTCGCCCAGGTAGTCCTCGGCGGTCTTCTTCATCTTGCGCAGCACTTCGGCGGAAATCTGCGGCGGGGCCAGCTTCTGGCCGCGCACTTCCACCCAGGCGTCGCCGTTGTCGGCGCGCGAGATGGTGTAGGGCATCAGGTCGATGTCCTTTTGCACTTCCTTCTCGTCGAACTTGCGGCCGATCAGGCGCTTGGCGGCATAGATGGTGTTGCGGGGGTTGGTGACCGCCTGGCGCTTGGCCGAGGCGCCGACGAGGATCTCGCCGTCTTCCTGGTACGCAATGATCGACGGCGTGGTGCGCGCACCTTCGCTGTTCTCGATCACGCGCGTGGTGTTGCCGTCCATGATGGCCACGCAGCTATTGGTGGTGCCCAGGTCAATACCGATGATTTTTCCCATTTTGAGTTCTCTCCGCGTTCTGTGAAATGTTTGAATGACTGCTAACTTGTGGCCGGCTCGCGCAGCTTCAAGGGGCTTGTCCCCTTTTTTGTCAGTGCTGCCGTGAGTGCCCGCTTACTGGGGCTGGGCCACGGTCACGAGGGCCGGGCGCAGGATGCGGTCGGCGATCAGGTAGCCCTTTTGCAGCACCGATACCACGGTGTTGGCTTCCTGCTGTGCAGGCACCATGCTGATCGCCTGGTGCAGGTTGGGGTCGAATTTCTCGCCGGCAGCCGGATTGATGGTCACGACCTTGTTGCGCTCAAGGGCCGAGGTCAGCTGGCGCAGCGTGGCGTCGGCGCCTTCGCGCAGCTGTTCCGGCGTGGCCTGTTGAATGGCCAGGGCGGCATCCAGGCTGTCGCAGACAGGCAGAAGGCTTTCGGCAAAGCTCTCGATGCCGAATTTGCGCGCCTTGGAGACTTCGTCTTCTGCGCGGCGGCGCACATTCTCGGCCTCGGCCTTGGCGCGCAGGAACTGGTCTGCCAGCTCGGCGCTCTTGGCCTTGAGTTCGGCCAGCTCGGCCTGCAGGCGCTGCAGCTCGTCGGCTGCATTGGCCGCCATGGCGGCTTCGATTTCTTCCGGGGCTGCGTCTTGCAAGGGGTTGGAGTTTTGTTCAGACATGGATAGAGACTTCAGCTACAAAACAAAGCGGTCGCCAGACTGGAGGCCAGGCGATTGCACGATCTTGAATCGAGATGCGAGCGGATCGGTGTATTTTCAAGGGCTTTGTGCATGTGCATCCGCGCGGCAGAGGTACACGGTGAGGGCAAAAGCCGGGCGACGGGGCAAAAGCCCCACACAGATCCGGGGTCTCGGGCAGTGCGAAGTGTACAGATGGAAGAGGGCTGCGCTAGAATCCAATGCTTTGCCTTGCCGCACCGCTACAAGACGCAGTGGGCGGCGTTTTCCCAAAAGGAGTCGATATGCGTCATTACGAAATCGTTTTGTTGATCCACCCGGATCAGAGCGAGCAGGTTCCCGCCATGCTGGAACGCTACAAGGGCATGATCACCGCTGGCGGTGGCAAGGTCCATCGCGAAGAAGACTGGGGCCGTCGCCAACTGGCTTACATGATCAACAAGCTCGCCAAGGCCCACTACCTGTGCCTGAACATCGAAGCCGACCAGGCTGTGATGGCTGAGCTGGAGCATGCCTTCAAGTTCAACGATGCCGTGCTGCGTCACCTGACGGTTCAGAAGAAGAAGGCCGATACGGCTCCTTCCTCGATGATGAAGACCGTCGAGCGTGAAGAGGCCCGCAAGGCCAGCCAGACCGAACAGGCCTGAGCCCAGCCCTGTCAGAACCTGAAGGAGTGGAGAACCACGTTGTACTGACGGCCGCCATCGCAGAGCTTCAAGCACTGCGCTACACGCCGGCAGGGCTGCCAGCCCTTGAACTGCGACTCGAGCATGCGTCGCGGCAGAAAGAGGCGGGAAGCGAGCGCAGCGTGACGGCATCTGTCAAGGCGGTGGCCTTTGGCGCGCTGGCTGAAAAGCTGGCCCGCCAGGCGCTCGGCAGCCAGTGGAAGTTCCAAGGCTTCCTGGCAACGCCCCGCAACGGCAAATTGCTGGTTCTTCACATCCAGGACATTCAACAAAACTAATTTTCAAGAGGTCCAGAAATGGCCACGTTCAAGAAATTCAACAAGGACAAGCGCCCCAAGCGCAACACGCAGTCGCTGCTGTTCAAGCGCAAGCGCTTCTGCCGCTTCACCGTCGCCGGCGTCGAAGAAATCGACTACAAGGATGTGGACACCCTGCGTGACTTCATCGGTGAAAACGGCAAGATCGTCCCCGCTCGCCTGACCGGCACGCGCGCCATCTACCAGCGTCAGTTGAACACTGCCATCAAGCGCGCCCGCTTCCTGGCTCTGGTTCCTTACTCTGACCAGCACAAGATCTAAGGAATACAACCCATGCAAGTCATTCTGCTCGACAAGGTTGTGAACCTCGGTGGCCTCGGCGATATCGTCAAGGTCAAGGACGGCTACGCCCGCAACTTCCTGATCCCCACGGGCGCTGCCCGTCGCGCCACGGCTTCCGCCAAGGCCGAGTTCGAAGCCAAGCGCGCCGAACTGGAAAAGCAAGCGGCTGAAAAGCTGGCTGCTGCCCAGCAACTGGGCGAAAAGCTCAACGGCGTGAACGTCAAGCTGACCCAGAAGGCTGGCGTTGACGGCCGCCTGTTCGGTTCGGTGACCAATGCCGACATCGCCGAAGAACTGACCAAGGCCGGTTTCGCCGTTGCCAAGTCGCAAGTTCGCCTGGTCAACGGTCCCATCAAGACCGTGGGCGACGCCACCGTGGTCGTGGCACTGCACACCGACGTCAGCGTCGAAGTGTCGGTGTCGGTCTACGGCGACCACTCCTGATCCGGGGCTTGTTCCGTATCACCAAAAAGCCGCCTTCGGGCGGCTTTTTGCTTTGCCGCGCCCGGGTGATGACGCCGGGTGGCGCGGCCTTTTGCCAGCCGCTACGATGGCGGGCTCATCTCCAGGAATTCCATGTCGTCCGTAATGCCCCCGCTCGATCTCGATGATGCGTTCGCACCGCTGCTGCCCGCTGGCGACCAGCAGGTCGCGCAGTTGCGCGTGCCGCCGCATTCGATGGAGTCCGAGTCCAGCGTGCTGGGTGGCCTGCTTCTGGACAACAGTGCCTGGGACCGCGTGGGCGATCTGCTGGTGGATGGTGATTTCTACCGCCATGAGCACAAGCTGATTTACGAGGCCATCGGCAAGCTGATCAATGCCAGCAAGCCGGCCGACGTGATCACGGTGTACGAGCATTTGCAGGGCATGGGCAAGGCCGAGGAAATTGGCGGCCTGCTGTACCTGAACCAGCTGGCGCAGTACGTGCCCAGTGCCACCAACATCCGGCGCTACGCGGAGATCGTGCGCGAGCGCTCCATCCTGCGCAAGCTGGTGACGGCCAGTGATGACATCGCCACCAATGCCTTCAATCCGCAGGGCAAGACGGTGGACCGCATCCTTGACGAGGCCGAGCAGAAGATCCTGGCCATCGGCGAGGAGGGGGCGCGCAACAAGCAGGGCTTCCAGTCGCTCGACACGCTGGTGGTGGACCTGCTGGACCGTGTCCAGGAGATGGCCGACAACCCCATGGATGTGACCGGCGTGCCAACGGGCTTTGTCGATCTTGACCGCATGACCAGTGGCCTGCAGGCTGGCGACCTGGTGGTGCTGGCCGCACGCCCCTCGATGGGCAAGACCTCGTTTGCGGTGAATATCGCCGAGCACGTGGCGCTCAACGAAGGCCTGCCGGTCGCCATTTTCTCCATGGAAATGGGCGCGGCCCAGCTGGCGGTGCGTATCGTCGGCTCTATCGGCCGCGTCAACCAGGGCAATCTGCGCACGGGCAAGCTCAACGATGACGAGTGGCCGCGCCTGACGGAAGCCATCGAGCGGCTGCGCACGGTGTCCCTGCACATCGACGAGACGCCCGGCCTGTCGCCTACGGAGCTGCGCGCCAATGCGCGGCGCCTGGCGCGTACCTGCGGCAAGCTGGGCCTGATCGTGGTCGACTATCTGCAGCTGATGAGCGGCTCGGGTTCGGCCGCCAGTTCCGACAACCGTGCGACCGAGCTGGGCGAGATTTCGCGGGGCTTGAAGATGCTGGCCAAGGAGTTGCAGTGCCCGGTGATTGCCCTGTCCCAGCTCAACCGTTCGGTGGAGCAGCGCACCGACAAGCGCCCCATGATGTCCGACCTGCGCGAATCGGGCGCCATCGAGCAGGATGCCGACATCATCATGTTCATCTACCGCGATGACTACTACAACAAGGACAGCAAGGAGCCCAACATCGCCGAAGTCATCATCGGCAAGCAGCGTAACGGCCCGACCGGCACGGTCAAGCTGTTCTTTCAGAAAAACCAGACGCGCTTCGAGAACCTGGCCGTGGGCTACGGTGGTGGCGACGAGTACTGATTGCAGCACTTGGCTTTCAGGCTTTCCATGAAAAACGGCCCCGAGGGGCCGTTTGTTTTTTTGCAGTGGGCGGTCTATGTACGCCAGGCATGGATCAGCAGACCTGCCACGCAGGCGCCGAGGATGGCGCAGGCCCAGGCCAGCCGCTGGGCGCCCGTGCGCAGCGCACCCACGGTGGCCACGATCTGGGCATTCTGCTCGGCCAGCTTCTCGATCAGTTCCAGCGACTGGCGCTGTGACTGCTCCAGCTGCGTGATGCGGGCTTCCTGGGCCTGGATCAGCAGCAGAGCCTGTTCGCCAGCCGAGCGCGGAGCTGCCAGCGGCTCGCCGGCCGCAGCCGGCTGCGCGACGACCGCCTGCTCCGCATCCTTTTTGCGCAGCAGGCTCTTGGCTGCCTTGACGACCTGGGGGGTGGCCTCGATGACATCGCCCCAGGGCACCAGCTTCAGCGCCGTGATCCAGCTGATCGCCATGGCTTACAGCACCTCGCTGGCGAAGTCGGCCAGGCGCGAGCGCTCGCCGCGCGCCAGCGTGATGTGGCCGCTGTGGGGCCAGCCCTTGAAGCGGTCCACGGCGTAGGTCAGTCCCGACGATCCCTCGGTCAGGTAGGGCGTGTCGATCTGCGCCAGATTGCCCATGCAGATGATCTTGGTGCCGGGGCCGGCGCGCGTGATCAGGGTCTTCATCTGCTTGGGCGTCAGGTTCTGGGCCTCGTCGATGATGACGTACTTGTTCAGGAAGGTGCGGCCGCGCATGAAGTTCATGCTCTTGATCTTGATGCGGCTGCGGATCAGCTCGTTGGTGGCGGCGCGGCCCCATTCGCCGGCATTGCCGCCATCGCCCTTGGCCAGGAATTCGAGGTTGTCGTCGAGGGCGCCCATCCAGGGGCCCATCTTCTCTTCCTCGGTGCCGGGCAGGAAGCCGATGTCCTCACCCACGCTGACCGTGGCGCGCGTCATGATGATCTCGGTGTAGCGGCGGTCGTCCAGCACCTGGGACAGGCCGGCGGCCAGGGCCAGCAGGGTCTTGCCCGTGCCGGCCGTGCCGGTCAGCGTGACCAGGTCGATGTCCGGGTTCATAAGCAGATTCATCGCGAAGTTCTGTTCGCGGTTGCGCGCCGTGACGCCCCAGACGGCGTACTTGGGATTGCCGAAGTCCTTGAGCGTCTTGAGCACGGCCGTCTTGTCGCGGATCTCGGTCACGCGCATGAACAGGCTGGGCTCGCCCGGTGCCTCGTGGTAGACGAACTGGTTGATCATCAGCTGGTCGACGATGGCGCCGCTGATGCGGTAGTAGGTGATGGCGCCTTCCTGCCAGCTTTCGACGTTCTTGCCGGCCTTGGCCCAGAAGTCCTGGGGCAGGGCCAGGGCGCCTGCGTACAGCAGGTCGCCGTCGTCCAGTACCTTGTCGTTCTGGTAGTCCTCGGCCGCAAGGCCCAGGGCGCGTGCCTTGACGCGCATGTTGATGTCCTTGGACACCAGCACGACTTCACGCTCGCTGAACTTCTTGCGCAGCGCGGCGACAACACCCAGGATCTGGTTGTCCGCCTTGCCCTGGGGCAGGCTGTCGGGCAGCGAGGTCTCCAGCGGTTCTGTCTGGAAATACAGCATTCCCGTGGCGCTGCGCTGGCCCGTGGCATTCAGCGGCAGGCCCTTGTCCAGCGTTTCGGAGGGCTGGGAGGCGACCAGTGAATCCAGCGTGCGGCTGACCTGGCGGCCGTTGCGCGCCACTTCGGTCATTCCCTTCTTGTGGCCGTCGAGCTCTTCCAGCACCACCATGGGCAGGAAGATGTCGTGCTCCTCGAAGCGGAACAGGCTGGTCGGGTCGTGCAGCAGCACGTTGGTGTCGAGCACGAACAGCGTCTTCGGGCCTGTGCGCGTGCGGCGTGGGCGAACCGGCGCTGCCAGCAGTGCTGCCGGCTTGGCTTCCGTGGCCGACCTGTTGGCCGACCGGGTGCTGGACGGCGCTGCCGTTGCGTTGGAATTGTCGGTTGCACGGCGCTGCCGATGGGCCGGGGCTGCAGTCGCGGCCGCAGTAGCCGGTGCCGGTGATGCGGGCTTGGCGTTGCGGCCGCGCGCCGGTGCGGGCTTTGCGGCTGTGACGGTGGTGTTGGAGGCGGAGGCCGGGGCCGGCTTGCGCTTGCGTGGCGCGGCGGCAGCTACGGCCTTGACTGCATCGGGAAGATCGTCAGCGGGCAGGGGGTCTGCGTGCTGGGCACCGCGCACGGGAAGAAAGGCTTCGGGGGAGAGCTTGGCGGCACGGCGGCCGGGTGCGGGGGGCAGGGGCATGGTGGACGAACCGTTCCTCAACAAGGATCAAAAAGCACAAAGCCGCCTGGAAACCGAGGCGGCTTTGGAGGGGTGACAGGGAAAAGCGTCTTTGCTAAGAGGCATTGCCCCATTATGCATAGGCGGACGGCCTGAATATGTCGGCCGGCACTCTGTCACCTGTCGGATTGTTGCTATCAGGCAGCCTGCTTCAATGCCTTCAGGGTCTTGACAGCCTTGAGCACCTCGTCAACGTGGCCGGGAACCTTCAGGCCGCGCCATTCCTGCACCAGCAGGCCATCGGCTCCGACCAGGAAGGTGGAGCGCTCGATGCCTTTCACCTTCTTGCCGTACATGATCTTGTTCTTGACCACGCCGAACATGTGGCACATCTTCTCTTCCGTATCGGCGATCAGCTCGAACGGCAGTTCCAGCTTTTCCTTGAAGTCGTCGTGCGACTTCATGTTGTCGCGCGAGACGCCAAACACGGTGGCGCCAGCTTTCACGAAGTCCTTGTACTTGTCGCGGAACTGCATGGCTTCGGTGGTGCAGCCAGGCGTATTGTCCTTGGGGTAGAAATACAGGATCAGAATCTGGCCCGTGTGGGAGGTGTTGGTCACCTTGATCCCGCCGGTAGCGTTGGCTTCAAATTCGGGAAGGGGTTTGTTGACAACGATCGCCATGCGCTTATATCTCTCGGGTGTAGTCGTTGAAATGCCGAGGGCCGTGTTTGTGTTTTTGCTTTTATCGGAAATGCCCCCAACCGCAACCTGCAATTTTACCCTGAAAACGGAATTTCTCCCAATCAGGGGGGCAGGAGTCTACTCCAAGAGTAGGGCCGCGACGACGTTACGGCCTTCGCTGGCAAGGATGTTGTAGGTGCGACACGCGGCCTGCGTATCCATGCTTTCCAGGCCGATGCGTCGGGCCATGAGCGGGCGCAGCCAGGCCGCTGGCGGGAAGCGGTTGCGCTGGCCGCTGCCCAGGATGATGACCTCTGCATCCAGCTGGGACAGGGCCTCGAAATGCTCAGGCGTCAGGTCTTCGAAGCAGGCACAGTCCCAGGCCTGGCGCAGGCCTTTGGCACCGACAAGCAGGCTGTGTTCGAACTTTTCCCGGTCCACGGCGACCCAGCCGGGGCCATAGCCCGTGATGCTCTGTGCTTCGGATTTGTCGGCGTGGAATTTCATGGATGAGGGTGGCGCGGTCTGCGCGATGGGGGTGGCCGCCACATGGGTCGGGGCCAGGGCGATGCTGCATTGCGGAACTGTGGTCAAATTATAGGTTTCACCAGGGTGCATGGGGCACTTTGGCGTGCATGAAGGCCGCAAGCCCGCGCCGGCCACTTTCATATTCTCAGCATGAAAACCGTTCTCAAATCCGCAAAACTAGCCAACGTCTGTTATGACATCCGCGGGCCCATCATGGACGCGGCCAAGAAGATGGAAGAGGACGGCCAGAAGATCATCAAGCTCAATATCGGCAATCTGGCCGTGTTCGGCTTCGACGCTCCTGAGGAAGTGCAGCAGGACATGATCCGCAACCTGCCCAATTCGGCAGGCTACTCGGACAGCAAGGGCATCTTCGCGGCGCGCAAGGCCGTGATGCACGAAACCCAGCGCCAGGGCATCCTGGGCGTGACGCTGGACGATATCTACCTGGGCAATGGCGCATCCGAGTTGATCAGCCTGGCCACGAACGCGCTGCTGGACGACGGCGACGAGATGCTGCTGCCGGCGCCCGACTATCCGCTGTGGACCGCCGTGACCAGCCTGTCCGGCGGCACGCCCGTGCACTATATGTGCGACGAGTCCAACGGCTGGATGCCCGACCTGGACGACATCCGCGCCAAGATCACGCCGCGCACCAAGGGCATCGTCGTCATCAACCCCAACAATCCGACAGGTGCCCTGTACAGCAAGCAGCTGCTGCAAAGCATCGTGGCGCTGGCCCGCGAGCATGGCCTGGTGATCTTCGCCGACGAGGTCTATGACAAGGTGCTCTACGACGACGTCGTGCATACGCCGCTGGCCAGCCTGTCCACCGATGTGCTGACGCTGACCTTCAACTCGCTGTCCAAGGCCTATCGCAGCTGCGGCTACCGCGCCGGCTGGATGGTGGTCTCGGGCGACAAGAAGGCGGCCAAGGACTATATCGAGGGCCTGAACATGCTCTCCAACATGCGCCTGTGCGCCAATGTGCCTGGCCAATGGGCCGTGCAGACGGCGCTGGGCGGACACCAGAGCATCGACGAGTTGGTGCAGGAAGGCGGCCGGCTGCGCGTGCAGCGCGACCTGGCCTACCAACTGATCACCGAAATCCCCGGCGTGAGCTGCGTCAAGCCGCAGGCCGCGCTGTACATGTTCCCGCGCCTGGACCCCGAGATCTACCCGATCAAGGATGACCAGGCGTTCTTCCTGGAAGTGCTGCAGGAGACCAAGGTCATGCTGGTGCAGGGAACAGGCTTCAACTGGCCGCACCCCGACCATTTCCGCATCGTCTTCCTGCCGCACGACACCGACCTGCGCGAGGCCATCCGCCGCCTGGCCGTGTTCCTCGAGAAATACCGCAAGCGCCACGGCACGGACCGCGGCTGAACTGTGCGGGGGCCGGCGGGGGAGAGGGCCTTGCGCCGACCATCGCTTTTTACCGGCTGCCGGCGCGCACCGTCTGGGCGCCGCAGCATTTTTTGACTGGCAAGTAGTTTATGAAACCGATCCAAGTAGGCCTTCTGGGCATTGGCACCGTGGGCAGCGGCACCTTCAACGTGCTGCAGCGCAACCAGGAAGAGATCCGCCGCCGCGCGGGCCGCGGTATTGAGATTGCCATGGTGGCCGACCTGGATACGGAACGCGCACGCTCCGTCGTGGGCGACACGGCCAAGGTGGTCGGCGATGCGCGCGAGATCATCGCCAACCCCGAGATCGACGTGGTGATCGAGCTGATCGGCGGCTACGGCATTGCCAAGGCCCTGGTGCTGGAGGCCATTGCCGCTGGCAAGCATGTGGTCACGGCCAACAAGGCCCTGCTGGCCGTGCATGGCAGCGAAATCTTCAAGGCCGCCGCCGAGAAGGGCGTGATGGTGGCCTACGAAGCGGCGGTGGCCGGTGGCATCCCCATCATCAAGGCGCTGCGCGAAGGCCTGACGGCCAACCAGATCCAGTGGGTGGCCGGCATCATCAACGGCACGACCAACTTCATCCTGTCCGAGATGCGCGACAAGGGCCTGGACTTCGACGTGGTGCTCAAGGAGGCCCAGCGCCTGGGCTATGCCGAAGCCGATCCGACCTTCGACATCGAAGGCGTGGACGCCGCCCACAAGGTCACGCTGATGAGCGCCATCGCCTTCGGCATTCCCGTGCAGTTCGACAAGGCGCATGTGGAAGGCATCACCAAGCTGTCTGCGGCCGACATCAAGTACGCCGAGCAACTGGGCTACCGCATCAAGCTGCTGGGCATCACCAAGCGCACGGACAAGGGCATCGAGCTGCGCGTGCACCCCAGCCTGGTGCCGACCAAGCGCCTGATCGCCAACGTGGAAGGCGCGATGAACGCCGTCGTCGTCCATGGCGACGCCGTGGGCACGACGCTGTACTACGGCAAGGGCGCGGGCTCCGAGCCCACGGCCAGCGCCGTGATTGCCGACCTGGTGGACATTGCCCGCCTGCACACGGCCGACCCCGAGCACCGCGTGCCCCCGCTGGCCTTCCAGTCGAACACGCTGGTCGCCGCAGGTGGCGAGCTGCCCGTGCTGCCCATGAGCGAGGTGGTCACCAGCTACTACCTGCGCATCCGCGTGGCCGACGAAGCCGGCGTGCTGGCCAAGATCACCAGCATCCTCGCCGGTGCCGGCATCAGCATCGATGCCTTGCTGCAGCGCGAGGCTGGCGAGGTGAGCGGCGACAGCGAAGGCAGCCAGGGCGTGCCGCAGACCGACCTGATCATCCTGACCCACGCCACGCGCGAAGGCGACATGGATGCTGCCCTGGCGCAGATCCAGCAGTTGCCCACGGTGCTGGCCCCTATCAACCGCATCCGCAAGGAAGAGTTGAACTAAGACACCCCCTGAGCGGCTGCGCCGCTTCCCCCTCTCTCGCACGCGGGAGGGGGACGACGCCCTCGCTGCGGGGCGGCCCTTGCTCGGCATCCCTGGCATCGGCCGCGCCCCGTCTCACAGAATACTGACGAGGAAGCGACATGCTTTATCTTTCCACGCGCGGCCACGCGGACCGCAAGCGCTTTTGCGACATCCTGCTCGAGGGCCTGGCGCCCGATGGCGGGCTGTACCTGCCCGAGCACTATCCGCAGATCGATGCCGCCCGCCTGGGCGAGCTGCGCAGCATCTACAAGGAGCAGGGCTACGCGGCGCTGGCCTTCGAGATCCTGAGCCTGTACATCGACGACATCCCGGCCGAGGATCTGCGCGCCCTGTGCGCCAAGACCTATACGCAGCAGGTGTTCGGCACGGCCGAGATCACGCCGCTGCGCCCGCTGGAAGACGGCCTGTGGCTCGAAGCCCTGTCCAACGGCCCCACGCTGGCCTTCAAGGACATGGCCATGCAGCTGTTGGGCAACCTGTTCGAGTACGAACTGGGCCGCCGTGGCGAGGAGCTGAACATCCTGGGCGCCACCAGCGGCGACACCGGCAGCGCCGCCGAGTACGCCATGCGCGGCAAAAAAGGCGTGCGCGTGTTCATGACCAGCCCGCGCGGCCGCATGAGCCCCTTCCAGCAGGCCCAGATGTTCAGCCTGCAGGATGCCAACATCCACAACATCGCCATCGAAGGCGTGTTCGACGACTGCCAGGACATCGTCAAGGCCGTCTCCAACGACCACGCCTTCAAGGCGAAGTACAAGATCGGCACGGTCAACTCGATCAACTGGGCCCGCCTGCTGGCCCAGGTCGTCTACTACTTTGCCGGCTACCTGCAGGCCACGCAGAGCAATGACCAGAAGGTCAGCTTCACGGTGCCCAGCGGCAACTTCGGCAACATCTGCGCCGGCCATGTGGCGCGCCAGATGGGCCTGCCGATCGAACGCCTGGTGGTGGCGACCAACGAGAACGACGTGCTCGACGAGTTCTTCCGCACGGGCGCCTACGTGGTGCGCGGCAGCGAGCACACCTACGAGACATCGAGCCCCTCGATGGACATCTCCAAGGCCAGCAACTTCGAACGCTTCGTGTTCGACCTGCTGGGCCGTGATGGCCAAGCCACGCGCGAATTGTTCGCCGAGGGCGTGGCACGCCAGGGCCGCTTCGACCTGGGCGGCAACCCGCTGTTCCAGGAAGCTGCTGCCCGCTACGGCTTCGTCAGCGGCAAGAGCACGCATGCCGACCGCCTGGCCACCATCCGCGATACCTTCGAGCGCTTCGGCACCATGATCGACACGCACACGGCCGACGGCGTCAAGGTGGCGCGCGAGCAGCTGCAGGCCGGCGTGCCCATGATCGTGCTGGAGACGGCACTGCCCATCAAGTTCGCCGCCACCATCGAGGAGGCCCTGGGCCGCCTGCCCGATCGCCCGGCCAAGTTCGAAGGCATCGAGGACCTGCCCAAGCGCGTGACCGACTTGCCGGCCGACGCCGAGCAGGTCAAGGCCTACATCGCCCGGCATTGCGACTGATGCCACGGCCGGGCTGTCCGCAGGTCCGCAGCTGGAGTGCATGGCGATGAAGGTCATCGGCTTCGCCGGCTACTCCGGCTCGGGCAAGACCAGCCTGGTGGAGCCCCTGATCACGCTGATGCGTGCGCAGGGGCTCAGCGTTTCGGTGGTCAAGCATGCCCACCACCATTTCGATGTCGATCACGAGGGCAAGGACAGCTGGCGCCACCGCAAGGCGGGTGCCTATGAGGTGGTGCTGGCTTCTGATCGCCGTCTGGCGCTGATGCGCGAATTCCCCAGGCCCACGGAGCTGTCGGTGCACGACATGCTGGCCGAGCTGGACCCCCTCGTGGACTGGGTGCTGGTAGAGGGTTTCAAGCACGCCGATCTTCCCAAGATAGAAATCTGGCGCGAGCAGCCCGAGCGCACCAGCGCCGGCAAGACCCAGGCGCCTTTGTTCCCGCACGATCCCCATGTGCTGGCCGTGGCAACCGATGCGCCGGCCCGCCTGCCCGAGCCGCCGCGCCAGCCCGTGCTGGACCTCAACGCGCCAGCGCAGATACTGCAATGGCTGCTGGATCAGGGGGAGCGCCTGCGCTACCGTGCACCTGACAGCGGCCAAGACTAGGAGAAAAACCATGCGAGCCCCGCTCAAGCCCCTCGATGAAGCGCTGGCCGAACTGCTGGCCCAGGCACTGCCGCTGGCTGGCGATGACACCGTGGACTGCTTTGACGCCGATGGCCGCGTGCTGCGGGCCGACGCCGTCTCGCCGCTGCAGGTGCCGCCCCAGGACAACAGCGCCATGGACGGCTACGCCGTGCGCAGCGCCGAATGCACGCAGGGCAATGCCGAGCTGCCCGTCTCGCAGCGCATCCCCGCAGGCGCCGTGGGCCAGCCGCTGGCCGTGGGCACGGTGGCGCGCATCTTCACGGGGGCTCCGGTGCCCGAAGGTGCCGATGCCATCGTCATGCAGGAAGACTGCGAAGTCCTGGAAGACGGCCGCGTGCGCATCAAGGCGCGGCCCGAGGCCGGGCAATGGATACGCCGCTCGGGCGAGGACATCCGGCGCGGCGCCACCGTCATCGCGGCCGGCACGCGCCTGTCGCCGGCCGAGCTGGGCCTGGCCGCCAGCATCGGCCTGGCCTCTTTGCGCGTGGCACGCAAGCCGCGCGTGGCCCTGTTCTCCACGGGCGACGAGCTGGTCATGCCGGGCACGGTCGCGCCCGAGCAGATGCCGCCCGGCAGCATCTACAACAGCAACCGATTCTTCCTTCGCGCCCTGCTGCAGCGCATGGGCTGCGAGGTCACCGACTTCGGCATCGTCCCCGACCGGCGCGAGGCCACTGTGGATGCTTTGCGCGAGGCGGCCCGCGCGCATGACCTGATCCTGACCAGCGGCGGGGTGTCGGTCGGCGAGGAAGACCATGTCAAGCCCGCCGTGCAGGCGCTGGGCCAGCTCGACCTCTGGCAGATCGCCGTCAAGCCCGGCAAGCCCTTTGCCTATGGCCGCGTGAACCGCGAGGGCGAAGGCTTTGCCCACTTCATCGGCCTGCCCGGCAACCCGGTCTCCAGCTTCGTCACCTTCCTTTTGCTGGTGCGCCCCTTCGTGCTGCGCCTGCAGGGCGTGCAGCAGGCGCTGCCGCGCTCGGTCGAGGTGCGCGCCGACTTCCATTGGCCGCGCGGGGACAAGCGCCGCGAATTCCTGCGCGTGCGCTACAACGAGGGCGGTGGCCTGGAGCTGTTCCGCAACCAGAGTTCGGGCGTGCTGACCTCGGCAGCCTGGGGAGATGGCGTGGTGGACAACCCGCCAGGCCAGGCCATTGCGCCGGGCGACCGGGTGCGCTTCATCGCCTTTTCGGAGCTGCTGTCATGAGCCAGGCCGTCCCCATCGCCATCACCATCACCGTGCGCTATTTCGCCTCCATCCGCGAAGCCCTGGGCACGGGCAGCGAAACCCTGTCCACCGAGGCCGCCACCGTGGGCGCGCTGCGTGAGGAACTGATTGCGCGTGGCGGTGCCGCCGCCGAAGCGCTGGCCCCTGGCAAGGCCGTGCGCATGGCGCTGAACCAGGTCCTGTGCGATGCCGGCGCCGCCATTCGGCAGGGGGACGAGGTGGCTTTCTTCCCCCCCGTGACCGGAGGTTGACCCAAATGACCACCGACAAGCCCGTGGACCAGGCCATCAGCGCACGCACGCGCAAGGCCCTGTCCGAAGCCAAGGCGCGCGGCGTGCAACTGGGCCGCGCAGGCGCAGACAACCTGCGCGCCACCGTGGAAAAGCGCAAATCCACGGCCGATGCCTTCGCCCAGCAGCATGAGGCGCTGTTCGCCGAACTGCAGGCGCGCGGCCTGACGCACCGCGCCATGGCCGCCGAACTCAATGCGCGCGGCATTGCCGCGGCCCGGGGTGGCGAGTGGACGCACGGTCAGGTGCAGCGCATCCTGAACCGCTACGCGGACCTGCGTTCGGCAACACTGTCTGCGGACGGCAGCAGCGGCAGCTGAATCCCGGCCAGCCGCTGCGCCAGCGCGGCCGATGCCGGCTGCATGGGCGCCCGCAGCGTTGCCCGCATTCGGCCCTGCTGCGCCAGCAAGGCCTTGATGGGGGCGGGGTTGGGCTCGGCAAAGCAGGCGGCGATGTGCGGCTGCAGCGGCTGCCACAGCGCACGGGCAGCGGGCAGGTCGCCGCGCTCCAGGCATTGCATCAGCTCGACGAAGTGCCCTGTATGCGCGTGCGCGCTGGCAGCAATCGCTCCCGCGCCGCCCAGGGCCAGCGTGGAAAAGATCTGCGCGTCTTCGCCGGCCAGCACCTGCAGTTGCCCATCGGCGATCAGTGCCTGGGTCTTGGCGGCATCGCCCCCGCAATCCTTGATTGCCACGATGCGCTCATGGGCGGCCAGCGCACGCAGCGTGGCCAGCTCCAGCACCACGCCGGTGCGGTAGGGAATGTCGTAGACGATGACCGGATGGGCGCTGCGCTCGGCAATCGCCGTGAACCACTGCAGCAGGCCTGCCTGCGACGGGCGTATGTAATGCGGCGCGGGCACCAGAATGCCGGCCAGCGGCAGGGCGTTCAGTGCCTGAACGCGGGCCAGCGCATGCCCCAGGTGGCAGTCCGAAACGCCCATGACCACGGGCATGCCCTGGGCCGCTGAGAGGATGGTGGACAGGGCGGCATCGTGCTCCGCTTCGCTCAGCGCGGCGGCCTCGGCGGTCGAGCCGCAGGCCACGTAGCCGGCGATGCCGCTGGCGTTGTAGTGCTGCACCAGGGCGCGCAGCGCCCCGTGGTCCACCGCCGCCTCATCTCCAGGAAGAAAGGGCGTGACCAGCGGAAGCCACAGCCCCTGGAATCGGGCTTGCGGCGAGGTGGTGGAAGGCAAAGACATGGAAGATCCCTTCGGGTGATTCAAACAATGAACGACCGGACGCAGCCACCGGCCAGACCGAGGGCGGAAAGGCAGGCGCCTGAAGGGATGCGGGAAGGGGAGATGGAGGCTGCCGGGCCGGTTCCGTCGCTCATCTGGACGGAACCTCAGCTCCGGTCAGACGAGCTGGGGTTTGCAGGCTTTGCCCAGGCACAGGCACACGGCATCGCCGTGGCATGTGGGGAAGGCAAAGATTGCAGGCATGGCGCGCAGTGTAGCGCGCCTGAGCGCCTCGGTGGTGACCTTCAGGCTGCGCCTTCGGCGCCGGGAGGGGTTGATGCATCGGGCAGCAGCGGTGCCTGCCACTCCAGCAGCTCGGCCAGGCGCTGCACGATCCAGCGCGCCTCACCAGGGCTGACGATGGAGCCATCGGCCGCAAGGCCCGCGTGCATGCCCAGCAGCACGCCTTGCTCCGAGGAGTTGCCGGAGTGGTAAAGCGTCTGCGCCTGCTCGACCAGGTGGCTGGCCAGGTCCTCGCACAGTTCATAGCGCCCGACCACGTCTGCAATCGATGACTTGAGCCGGCCGTGCCGGTCGGCATACAGGGCGGCAAAGCTCGGCGGCGGCTGTATCTGGCTGGTCTCGTCCATGGCGCGCCTCAATCGGGTTCGAACAGGCGTTCGAAGCGTGCGATGTCTTCGGCCAGCTCGCAGCTCACCAGCTGGCCCATCTTGCCGTCGCCCAGCCGGTGGGCTGCAAACAGCGTGGCCTTGCCGCGAAAGCCGTAGTCGGGCAGGTGGATGATGGTGTAGGGATGGGGCACGAACAGCTGGTGCTCGTAGACCACGCGCTGCTCGTTGCGCGGCGAGGGGTAGAGCATGTATTCGGGGGTGGTGATCGTGAGTGTGGCCATGCGTGGCCCGCCGCAGCAAAAAAGCGCTGGGGGCGGGGGAGGGCAATGCTACCGCGTTCATCGCCTTCTGGCGCGCCGCCGCCCTGCGACAATGCGGGCATGCAAGCAGCCCGTGTATCCATCCAGACCGAGGATTTCGACGTATCGGCCGAACTCGCCGCCCTGCGCTCCGGCGACGCCCGCGTGGGGGCGGTCTGCAGCTTCATAGGCACCGTGCGCGACCGCAACGAGGGCGCCACCGTGGCCAGCATGGAGCTGGAGCACTACCCGGGCATGACCGAGAAATCCATCGAGGCCATCATCGACGAGGCCGTGCAGCGCTTCGGCATCCATGGCGCGCGCGTCATCCACCGCATCGGCCCGCTGCAGCCCATGGACCAGATCGTGCTCGTGGCCGTCACCGCATCGCACCGGGGCATGGCTTTCCAGGCCTGCGAATACATCATGGACTACCTCAAGTCGCTGGCGCCTTTCTGGAAAAAGGAACAGACGCCCGAGGGCGCGCGCTGGGTGGATGCGCGCGTCAGCGACGAAGAGGCGCTGGCGCGCTGGCGCCAGTGAGCTGACGCTTCAGGCCCTGCGCAGTGCGGCACCCCGCAACCATTGCGGCGGCCGGAACACCAGCAGGTTGCCGAACATCACCAGCAGCAGGCCACCCACGGCCAGCGGCGTCCACACATAGCCTTCGAAAAGGGCCGAGATACTGAGCGCAACGATGGGGAACAGCACCGTCGCATAGGCCGCCTTCTCCGGGCCCAGCCGACCCACCAGGGTCAGGTAGGCCGTGAACGCGATCACCGAGCCTGGAATGGCCAGGTACAGCCAGGAGCCCACATAGGTCCAGCTGGCATCGAAGCGCCAGGGCAGGCCCGCCACCAGCGCATAGCCGGTCAGCAGCAGCGTGCCGGCCAGCATGCCCCAGGCATTGGTCTGGGCCGGCCGCCAGCCCATGGACTGCAGCGAGGCCGACAGCATGTTCCCGCAGGAAAAGCACAGCGTGCCCAGCACGGCCCAGGCCAGGCCGGGCAGGCTGGCATGCCGGCCTGCGCGCAGCTCGGGCCAGAACAGCGCCACCAGGCCTGCAAGGCCGAAGAGGCTGCCGGCCAGCACATGGCGCGCCAGCCTGCGGCCGTGGATGATGCGCGCCAGCAGCGCGTTCCAGAGATTGGCGCTGGAGAACACCACGGCGGCCAGGCCGCTGGCCAGCGTCTCGCTGGCATGCATGAAGCACACGAAGTTGAAGCTGAACAGGCACAGGCCCTGGGCCAGCACGCGCGGCAGCGCCGGGCCGCGGGGCACGCGCAGCTGGCGCGACCAGGCCAGCCAGGCGAACATCAGCACGGCGGCCAGCGCAAAGCGGTAGGCAATGGACAGCTCCACGGGCACGGCGCCCAGCTGCAGCTTCAGGGCGATCCAGGTCGAACCCCAGATCAGCACGACCAGGGCATAGAGGGTGGCAGTCATGGCCGGTGATGATGGCGCCGCAGGCTGGGCGGGCATGGCAGATTCCTGCGGTTTGATGGCCTGGCGCCATGCGTCGGTATGGCTGCGGGACCACAATCGCTGCCATGACGCCCACGCCGCTGCCCGAGCTGCCCTCCAGCCACCTGTGCCAGGTGCTGTCACGCTCCAAGGCCCGGCTGCAGCGGCGCGTGCGCCTGAGCGAGGGGGTGGAGCTGGCCGTCTGGGCCAATGTGGACGACGAGGTGCGCTACTGCCAGCCAGGCCACCACACGCTGTCGGTCTACCTGGCCGGCGGCGAGGGCTCGCAGCTCAAGGCGCGGCCCGAGGCCATGGGGGCGCCGGGGCGCATCTGCATCTTCACGCCAGAGGACGAATCGCACTGGCTGGTGCGCTCGCCCGTGCAGTTCCTGCACCTGTATGTGTCCGACCTGGCCTGGGCGGGGCGCGTGGTCCGAATGCTGGATGCCGAGCCCCGCTCACGCACCTTGCGTGCGCAGATCTACGGGGACGATCAGGCCTTCCACGCCGGTGCCCGTGCGCTGATGCAGCTGGACTGGCAGGACCCGCAGCAGCAACTGGCGGCCGATGCCATTGGCCAGCAGCTGGTGGACCGGCTGGTGCTGCAGTCCGCCACGCCGCGCCAGCTGCAGGCGATGCAGCGGCCGCTGGGCGGGCTCTCTGCGGCCGTGCGGCGCAGGGTGCTTGCCCATATCGAGGCGCATCTGCATGACTCCAAGGCCGTGTCGCTGCCGGCACTGGCGAGACAGGCCTGCCTTTCGGAATTCCATTTCGCACGCATGTTCCGCCAGAGCATGGGCTGCACGGTGCACGAATGGGTGCTGCAGCAGCGCCTGGCCCGGGCACGGCGCGCCCTGTCTGCGCGCAACGTGCCGCCGCTGGCCGAGCTGGCGCTGGATTGCGGCTTTTCCAGCGCCAGCCACCTGGTGCGCAGCTTCCGGGCGCATTTGGGCGTTACGCCTACGCAGTTCTCGATCTTTCAGCGCAATGCTTGAGAAGGATGGCCGGCCTCGCCGGCCTTGATCTGGCGCAAGCGTCTGTCCTTGCGGGCCGGGCATGGCTTGAAATTTGCCCTGCCGGTATCAGATAAATCGCAATGACCCTGTTTCAGGAGCGAAAAGAAACACCATGCGAATCGACAAACTGACAACCAAGTTCCAGGAAGCCCTGGCCGACGCGCAAACGCTGGCCCTGGGCGGTGACCAATCCAACATCGAACCCCTGCACCTGCTCGTGGCACTGCTGCGCCAGGACGACGGTCCGCGCTCGCTCTTGCAGCGTGCCGGCGCCAACGTGGGGCAGCTGCAGGCCGCAGCCGAGAAGGCTCTGGCAGACCTGCCGCGCGTGCAGCATCAGGACCAGGTGCAGGTCGGCTCCGAGCTGGGCCGCCTGCTGCAGGTGACCGAGAAGGAAGCCCTCAAGCGGGGCGACCAGTTCATTGCCAGCGAGCTGTTCCTGCTGGCGCTGACCGATAGCAGCGGCGCCTCCACGCGTGCGGGCCAATTGCTCAAGGAAAGCGGCGTGACGCGCTCCAGCCTGGAGTCGGCCATCAACGCCGTGCGCGGCGGCCAGACCATGGACAGCGCCGAAGGCGAAGGCCAGCGCGAGGCCCTCAAGAAATACACCCTGGACCTGACCGAGCGCGCGCGCATCGGCAAGCTCGATCCGGTGATCGGCCGCGACGACGAAATCCGCCGCTCCATCCAGGTGCTGCAGCGCCGCAGCAAGAACAACCCCGTGCTCATCGGCGAGCCCGGCGTGGGCAAGACCGCCATTGTCGAGGGCCTGGCCCAGCGCATCGTGGCCGGCGAGGTGCCCGAAAGCCTCAAGAACAAGCGCGTGCTGTCGCTGGACATGGCGGGCCTGCTGGCCGGCGCCAAGTACCGCGGCGACTTCGAGGAACGCCTGAAGTCCGTGCTCAAGGAAGTGGCCCAGGAAGAGGGGCGCATCATCCTGTTCATCGACGAGATCCACACCATGGTCGGCGCCGGCAAGGCCGATGGCGCCATGGATGCGGGCAACATGCTCAAGCCCGCGCTGGCGCGCGGCGAGCTGCACTGCATCGGCGCGACCACGCTCGATGAATACCGCAAGTACATCGAAAAGGATGCGGCGCTGGAGCGGCGCTTCCAGAAGGTGCTGGTCGAGGAGCCCTCGGTCGAGGACACCATCGCCATCCTGCGCGGCCTGCAGGTGCGCTACGAGGCCCACCACGGCGTGGACATCACCGACCCGGCCATTGTGGCCGCGGCCGAGCTGAGCCACCGCTACATCACCGACCGCTTCCTGCCCGACAAGGCCATCGACCTGATCGACGAGGCTGCTGCCAAGATCAAGATCGAGATCGACTCCAAGCCCGAGGTCATGGACAAGCTCGAGCGCCGCATGATCCAGCTCAAGATCGAGCGCGAGGCCATGAAGAAGGAAAAGGACGAGGCCTCGCAAAAGCGCCTGCAACTGATCGAGGAGGAACTCGGCAGCCTGGAGCGCGAGTACGCCGACCTCGAAGACGTGTGGAAGAGCGAGAAGGCCAGCGCCCAGGGCTCCGAGCAGATCCGCAAGGAGATCGACCAGATCCGTATCCAGATCGAGGAGCTCAAGCGCAAGGGCGACTTCAACAAGGTGGCCGAGCTGCAGTACGGCAAGCTGCCCTCGCTGGAAAAGCAGCTCAATGAAGCCCAGGCCAGCGAGCAAGGGCAGGGCGGTGCGCCCGCCCACAGATTGCTGCGCACCCATGTGGGCGCCGAAGAGATTGCCGAGGTGGTCAGCCGTGCCACGGGCATTCCCGTGGCCAAGATGATGCAGGGCGAGAAGGACAAGCTGCTGCGCATGGAAGACCGGCTGCATGACCGCGTCGTCGGCCAGGACGAGGCCATCTCGGCCGTGGCCAACGCCATCCGCCGTTCGCGCTCGGGCCTGTCCGATCCCAACCGGCCCACCGGTTCCTTCCTGTTCCTGGGCCCCACGGGCGTTGGCAAGACGGAACTGTGCAAGGCGCTGGCCGGCTTCCTGTTCGACAGCGAAGACCATCTGGTGCGCATCGACATGAGCGAGTTCATGGAAAAGCATTCCGTGGCCCGCCTGATCGGCGCGCCGCCCGGCTATGTGGGCTACGAGGAAGGCGGCTACCTGACCGAGGCCGTTCGCCGCAAGCCCTACAGCGTGCTGCTGCTCGACGAGGTGGAGAAGGCCCATCCCGACGTCTTCAACGTGCTGCTGCAGGTACTGGACGACGGCCGGCTGACCGACGGCCAGGGCCGCACCGTGGACTTCAAGAATACGGTCATCGTGATGACGAGCAACATAGGCTCTTTGCTGATCCAGGCCATGGTCGGCGAGGATTACGATGATGTGAAAGACGCGGTCTGGGGGGAACTCAAGAACCATTTCCGACCCGAATTCCTCAACCGTATCGACGAGACCGTGGTGTTCCACGCGCTCGACGCGAAGAATATCGAGTCGATCGCAAGGATTCAGCTCAAGCTGCTGGAGCGGCGTTTGGAGAAAATGGACCTTGCGCTGCAGGTGTCCGACCAGGCACTGGCCGAACTGGCCAAGGTGGGCTTCGATCCCGTTTTCGGGGCCCGGCCGCTCAAGCGCGCGATACAGCAGCGGATCGAGAATCCGTTGTCGAAACTGCTGCTTGAAGGGCGCTTCCCGCCCAAGAGCACGATTGCGGTGCATGTGGACCCGGTACAGGAACCGGGCGTATTCCGGTTCGATGCGGCAGACTCCGCCTGACGCACCGGGCCAGCCAAGAAAGGCTTTGCTTTGAACGATTTCGTCGCCACCCTGACCCGCTGGGCCGTTCGCATCCTGCTGATGCTTGTGGGCCTGGTCTTCTTTGTCAGCCTGCTCACCGCAGCAGCGCTGCTGGCCCTGGTCTGGGCCGTGCGGGCGCTGTGGGCCAGGCTCACCGGCCAGCCGGTCATGCCCTGGGCCATGCGCATGAGCCCGCGGGCTGGCTGGCAGACCGTCTACCGCTCCGGCTCCGAGTGGATGGCCCAGCGCCCGCAGCGCGCCTACGGCGCGGCTGAAGGCGGTGGCCGTCGCGCAGGTGCAGGCGCAGGCGTGCTGCCGGGAGCGGGCGAGGTGACCGACGTTCAGCCCCGTGAAGTGCGCGAGCCCTGAAGCGTCTTGCTGCAGCCTTTACGCGGCCTGCGCATCTTCGCGCCCAGGCCGCGCATATCGGCCCGTATAGTCTGTAACCCTCGGGAGCCCGTGCAAGGCTCCCTTTTTTTTCTCCGAGCCGTTCTGGCTGCTTGCCGCCGTATCCAGCCAACCCGCAGGCGGCCTGTGCAGCACGAGAGCGTCTGCCGCGTCTTCTTACCATTGAGCCCTATGACCCAGATGGATCTTCATCGCGTCTTCGAACTTCAGTACCAGGCCAGCCGGGCGCAGGTGGACGTGCCGCTGCTGGTGCGCCGCGAGAGGCTGCTGCGCATGCAAAAGCTGCTGGACGAGCACGGCCCCGTGCTGGCTGCCGCAGTGCAGGCCGACTTCGGCATGCGCTCGCCACGGTTGACCGAGATGGTGGAGCTGTTCGTGCTGCGGAACCTGCTCAAGCACACGCTGCGCCATCTGGCGCGCTGGTCGGGGCGCCAGCGGGTGCGCACGCCGCTGATGCTCATGCCGGGCCGTGGGTGGATAGAGCGCCAGCCGCTGGGCGTGGTGGGGGTGATCTCTCCGTGGAACTATCCGGTGCAGCTGGCGCTGGGGCCTGCCATCACGGCCCTGGCAGCGGGCAACCGCGTCATGCTCAAGCCCAGCGAACTCACGCCGCACACGTCGGCGCAACTGGCCGCGCTGGTGGGGCAGTTCTTTGCGCCCGAGGAGTTCGCCGTGATCGAGGGCGATGTGAGCGTGGCCACGCAGTTTTCGGGCCTGCACTTCGACCATCTGCTGTTCACCGGATCGACGGCCGTGGGCCGGCGCGTGGCCCAGGCGGCCGCAGCGCACCTGACGCCGACCACGCTGGAGCTGGGCGGCAAGTCGCCCTGCATCGTCTCCACCGACTGCGACCTGAAGGAGGCGGCGCTCAAGATCGCACATGGCAAGCTCGTCAACGCAGGCCAGACCTGCATTGCCCCCGACTACGTGCTGCTGCCGCGTGGACAGGAGGCCGAATTCGCCGAGGCCTTTCGCGCCGCCGCGCAGCGGCTGTTCCCGCGCTTTGCCGGCAACCCGGACTATGCCGCCATCCTCACCAAGCGCCACCTGGCCCGCCTGCGGCAGATGCTGCGCCAGGCCCAGGGCATGGGCGCCCATGTCGAATGGATGGAGGACGGTGGCGCCAGCCAGGAGGGGGCGGACATGGCCTGGGGTGATGCCGTGGAGCGCCAGATGGCACCGGCCCTGGTCTTCAATGCCACCAGCCAGATGCAGCTCATGCAGGAGGAGATCTTCGGCCCCATCCTGCCCGTGATCAGCTACGACAGGCTGGACGACGTGGTCTCGGCCATCAATGCCGGGCCCAGGCCGCTGGCGCTGTACTGGTTCGGCCGCGATGAGAGGGTGCGTGATGCGGTGCTGTCACGCACCATCAGCGGCGGGGTGACGGTCAATGACACCCTGCTGCACTTCGCGCACGAGAACCTGCCCTTCGGTGGCGTGGGCGACAGCGGTTGGGGTGCCTATCATTCGGAGCAGGGCTTTGCGCGGCTGAGCCATCAGAAGGCGGTGTTCGTGCAGTCGCGCTGGTCAGGGGCCGCCATGCTGTATCCGCCCTATGGTGCGAAGTTCGATCGCATCATGGAACTGATGCGCCGCTGGCTGTGAGCAAGGGCTCGATCGGGCGTGCGGCCGGGCATGCCTGCATCGTGAGGAATTGTCAACTGATTCCTTGGCGAGCCTTGTGTTGCATGCACTAGCTGCTCTTTTTTGAAGAGCACATAGCACATCCGATTGCCGAGGGCAAGAAAACGAGCACAGCCGTACTTGCGTGCATGGCTAAGGGGCTCGATGCACGCAAAAAGCGCGATTCCGGTGAAAATCACGCCCTTCTATTTTCACCTGTTTTCGTTTCGGTTTTTCCATGTCTAGTATCCAGGTTCGTCCAGCCACTCTCCGCGATGCAAAAGCGATTGCCCAGATCCATACTGCTTCCGCCATGGAGGCTTACCGAGGTCTGGTTCCCGATGACCAGCTCAAGAGCATGTCGTCGGTAGAAAAACGCCAGGCCTATTGGCGCGAAGCCATTGAATTTTGCGAGCCCCAGGTTCAGGTCGCCATCGATGGCGACAAGATCGTCGGCTTCGTCGGCTTCGACCGCTCGCGCGATGAGAAGTCGCGCCAGACCACCGGTGAAATCTGGGCCATCTATGCTGCACCTACCCACTGGAATCAGGGTGTGGGCGTGGCCCTGTGGGACGCCGCACGCGACGGCCTGCTTGAAGAAGGCTGCACCAATGTCACGTCGTGGGTGCCGCTGCGCAATGAACGCGCGCTGCGCTTTCACGAGCTCGCCGGCTTCAAGCGCGAAATGTCCACCGCCAAGACGGCCCAGGTGGGCGGTCTCAAGATCGAGGAAGTGCGGCTCAAGCGCGCACTGAACTGATCGGGTCTCCGACCCGCCTTCCCCCTAAATCACTCACGGAGCAGCAGGCCTTGTCCTCTTCCCAGAACTGGTCCCTGCTGCAATGGCAGGAGAACGAGGCCACGCAGGCAGCGCTGTGGCGCGCGGACAGCACCATGACCGCACCGCGCCGCATCGTCATCGCCGACGACAGCCTGTCTGCCGACAGCGCCTACCGCCTGGCCTGCGAAGGCCAGGCGATGCTGTGGCGTGGCGATTTCCAGAATGCCAGGCAATTGCTGTCGGCGCTGGGCCGCCGCCTGGACAAGCCTGCACGTGAGACGTCCGCCAAGGCTCGCCATCGGCGGGCCGGCAAGGAAGACGCCCAGCCTGTCTTTCCCCATGCCTTCCACCTGCACCGCCAGGCGCTGGCGCAGCGGGCACGCATTCTGTCCAGCGTGATGATCGAGCTCGATGCCAGCTGGCATTGCGCCCTGCGCCGCGCCCCGGACTGGAGCGAGGCCTGCCGTGAGGCCTGGGGCGACATTCCCGCCGATCAGGGTGCGCGCAGCGTCATCGTTCCCTTGCGTGAACTGCTGGGCGCGCTGGGCGCGCATGAGTGGCGCAAGAAGGGCGTGGCCCTGGCTGTGCCGGGCATGCCGGAGTTCAGCATTCATCCGCACTACGGCGTGTTCTCCCCGGTGCGCGGCGAGTACCTGGATCTGGTGGCGCAGGCGCCCCTGCCGGCCGCAGCCCAGCAGGCCGATGCCGCGGTCTGGGATATCGGCACGGGCACGGGTGTGCTTTCCGCTCTCTTGCTGCACCGTGGCGTGCGGCAGGTGGTGGCCACCGATCTGAGCGACCGGGCCCTGGCCTGTGCGCAGGACAACCTGCAGCGACTGGGATTGGCGCAGCGCGTGAGCCTGCTCAAGGCAGACCTGTTCCCCGAAGGCCGGGCCGCCCTGGTGGTCTGCAATCCACCGTGGTTGCCGGGCAAGGCCAGCTCCCTGCTGGAGCAGGCCGTCTACGACGAAGGCAGCCGCATGCTGCGCGGCTTTGTGCAAGGCCTTGCAGCGCATCTGCTGCCGGGCGGCGAAGGCTGGCTGATCCTGTCGGATCTGGCCGAGCATCTGCAACTGCGCTCGCGCGAGCAATTGCTGGAGTGGATCGAGGCCGCTGGCCTGCAGGTCCTGGGCCGAGAGGACATCCGCCCGCGCCATGGGAAGGCTGCGGACGCTGCCGATCCGCTGCACGCCGCACGCGCTGCCGAAGTCACCTCGCTGTGGCGCCTGGCGCCTCGCTGATCGCCGGCACCCACGCTTTCATCCCGGTCAGGCGCCTTGCGCTGCCATTGACTCGTTTGCCTGCTGGGGCAGCAGATGCTGCAGCCGCTCGCGCAGCGCATCCGCGCGCTCGTTGCCGGCATGCTCCTGCACGGTCTGCAGCAGCTGCAAGGCGGCGGCCTGCAGAGCCGCCAGGTCGCGCGCTTCGCGCAGCAGATGGCGCAGCACCTGGGCCTTGTCCTCATGGCGGTTGGCGAACATGCGCTCGCACAGGTCGAACAGATACATGCGTGTGCCGGCCAGATTCAGCGTGGCGGCAGGGCCTGGTGAAGAGGGTTCCCTGGCAGCGGCTGGCGCCATCGCGGGGCCCTGCGGCTGGGGCGATGTTTCGATGGCATTGCCGGCCAGGCGCTGAAGATGGCCGCTGTCTATCAGCTGCTGTACCAGCTCCCTGGCCTGGGCACCCAGCACCTGCTGCAGCTGCTCCTCGGTGCGGCCATCGGCCATCAGCAGCACCGAGCGCTCGCGCAGCGGCAGGCTGCGCCGGCCGGGCTGCAGCTCTTCAAGGGCCTTGGCGGTTTTTTGCAGCAGCATGGTTGGGGCAGGGGAGTCCGACAAGCCCCGATTGCACGTTACATGAATGACCGTGGCGTGAAAAAGCCATGACAACTGGTCCGGTGCAACTTGCTGCGGCAAGGGCACAATCGCCTGCCGCCGCCTTGATGAGGGGCGATTCGAAGGGGCAGGCGGCCAATACGGGCCGCAGGAATATTGTTTGATCTGTAACAGGAAGACGGGGCTGCAGGCCCCGGAACACAGCTGATGAGACTGTTGCTGGCGCCCATGGAGGGCTTGCTTGATTTCGTGCTGCGCGATGTGCTCACGCGCGTGGGCGGTGCGGACCGCTGCGTCTCTGAGTTCATCCGCGTCACGGGGACGCTGCTGCCCGACAAGGTATTCCTGCGCACCATGCCGGAATTGAACAATGGCAGCCGGACGCTGGCGGGGGTGCCCGTGCGGGCCCAGTTGCTGGGATCGGACCCGGACAGCATGGCGGCCAACGCGGCCAATCTGGCGCGCCTGGGGCCGGAGGGCATCGACCTGAACTTCGGCTGCCCGGCCAAGGTGGTCAACCGCCACGGCGGCGGCGCTGCGCTGCTGCAGGACCCGGAACAGATTGCGCGCGTGGTGGGCGCCGTGCGTGCCGCCGTGCCAGCGGCCATGCCCGTGTCGGCCAAGATGCGGCTGGGCTTCAACGACACCGCCCTGATGACCGAATGCGCCCAGGCCATGCAGGCCGGCGGTGCCTGCGAAATCGTCGTTCATGCCCGCACCAAGCTCGATGGCTACCGCCCGCCCGCCTACTGGGAGATGATCCCGCGCATCCGCGAATCCGTGACCGTGCCCGTGGTGGCCAACGGCGAGATATGGACGGTGCAGGAGGCGCTGCGCTGCCGCGAGCAATCGGGTTGCAGCGACCTGATGCTGGGGCGGGGAATCGTTGCCGACCCGGGCCTGGCGCTGGCCATTCGCGCCGCCGTTGAAGGTGAGCAGACCCCGGCCGCCGAGGTGTGCTGGAGCGACCTCGTGCCCCAGGTTCAGCGCTTCTGGGACATGGTCTGCGAGGACTTGGAGCCGCGCCAGCGCGCAGGCCGTCTCAAGCAATGGCTGAACCTGCTGCGCCGCCGCTTTCCCGAGGCCGAGCAGGCCTATCAGGAGGTGCGCACCCAGACCGATCAGCGCGAGATCACCCTCTGGGTCCAGGCGCTGGCTCGGCGCCAGGAGTGGGCGGGGTTGTGGCGCTGTCGCCCGCCTACAGCAGGTGGTCCGGCGCCAGCGGGCCCAGGAGCTTGAGCATCAGGCGCAGGCCCCAGCTGGCATCGGGCTCGCTGTGCTCGTCGGCGCGGTCGCTGTCTTCCGAGGCCCGCCAGACCAGTCCTCCATCCTTGTCGATCTCCACGCGCCAGCTGCCGTCCTGCAGGCCCTCGTCAATACTTTGCGTGGCCAGCCTGCCGAACTCGCGGCTGGCGATGAGCAGGGCGATCTCGGTGTTCTGCAGTTGCGAGCGCAGGTCCAGATTCATCGAGCCGACTGCCACCAGGTGACCATCCACCACCAGCAGCTTGGAGTGCAGCATGGCGCGCGAGGCACCCGTGGCGCCTGAAGGACCGCCACCGCCACTGCTGCCCGAGCCAAACGCAGAGCGGACACTGGCCGCCGTGCTGCGCATCTCGTAGAGTTCAACGCCCATCTCCAGCAGCGCCTTGCGGTGGCGCGCATAGCCGGCATGGGCCAGGGGCGCGTCATTGGAGGCCAGTGAATTGGTCAGGATGCGCACGCGCACCCCGCGTTGCCGCGCGCCGCGAAACGCCTCCATCATGTCCGGACCGGGCACGAAATAGGGCGAGACCACCAGCAGATCGCGCCGCGTCTTGCGGACCAGGGCCAGCAGGCCGTCCACTACCGAATCGGCCTCCAGCACTGGGCGCGCCGCCTGGCGCAAGGCCGGAGTTGGCTGGCCCATGGGCAGCGTGCCAGCAGGCTTGGCCTGCGGGCTGTTCGGGGCGGGTGTGGCTGGCGCAGACGCGTCCGCACTGGTGCTCGGGCTGTCATCCCTGTCCAGCGGGATCTTGGCCGGCTGGTCCACCAGCACGGCGGCCGAGGCCCAGGTCCATGGCGCCTTGCGCAAATCCATGGGCTGCTGGTCCCAGATGATGCGGCTGTGTTCGGCGGCCTGCTCAGCCGTCTTTGCCTCTTTGGCGGCAACGGCAGGCGTAGGGTCCTCGTCCTGCGCCTGATCGCCATCATCGGCAAAGCGCTCGCGCAGCTGCTTGAGCTCCTTGAGACTGATGAGCGACTGAACCGGATAGGCGCGCGGGTTGTTCCAATAGCTGTCGAAGCTGCGTGACAGATCGCCGACCACCGGCCCCGCAGCCAGCACGTCGAGGTCCACGAAATTGCTGGCGCTGTCCGCGTCGAAATACGCATCGCCCAGATTGCGCCCCCCGATCACGCCCATGGCGTTGTCGGCAATGAAGAGCTTGTTGTGCATGCGCTGCTGCGCCCGCTGGAAATCCGTCAACAGCGTATAGGCCCGCCCCAGCACGGAACTGCGTGCGCCCGCCAGCGGGTTGAACATGCGCATCTCTATGCCCGGCACAAAGGCCAGCCGCATGACCTGCGCATTCGCACCCGTGCTGTGGAAGTCGTCCAGCAACACCCGTACCCGCACGCCACGCCGCGCCGCCTCCACCACGCCGCGCAGCAGGCGCTGCGTGCTCTCGTCGGCATGGATGGCGTAGTACTGCAGGTCCAGCGTCTGCTGCGCACCCTCGACCAGGGCCAGCCGTGCGCCGTAGGCGGCCTGGGCGCCGGACAGGAGGGTGAAGGCGGAGGTGGACTGTTTTGCGCCCGTTTCGGCACGTTGCAGCTCCAGCAAGCGGCCTAAAGGCGTTGACTGAGGGGGCGCGACCAGCGCATGGGTCACGGGTCTTTCCACGTCGTTCGGCAGCCCCGCGCATCCTGTGGATGCCAGAAGTGCAAGCAATGCCATGCCCATGAGCGACTTGCGCAACCGGTTCAAGGGTAAGGACGAGTCGCTCATGGTGATGAAGGCTGGGGAATAGTCTGTAAGGGGACGGCGCCTGTGGATTTTTGCATGTTTCATCTGTTGCAGATGTGGCCGAAAACGCGTCAAGCCTGCCAGACCAGTCTGGCGCCAAGACAGGCGGTGGCCTGTGCCCGCTGAACGGTCCGCTGCGCTGCGAAGTGGAAAGTAATAATCAAAATATGTCTTTTTGCAAGCTTCTGTTACCGCCGCCAACGCAGGCAAAAGGCTTCACCTTGATCGAGTTGATGGTGACGCTAAGCATTGCCGCTGTGCTGGCGATGCTGGCAGCACCTTCCATTGGCGACTACATCGTCAAAAGCAAGATGAACGGCGTGGGTGGAGAGTTCTCGGGGAGCATCCTTCGGGCCAGGAATGAATCTGTAAGCCGCAACACCTGCGTCACCATGTGCATGAGCAGCAAGGCGGGCGATGCGGCACCTGTCTGCACGACTACGGGCAGTGACTGGCAGGTCGGCTGGATTGCCTTTTTGAATACCAGTTGCGATGCCTCTGCTACCAAGCCTGCTGTGGATGGTGATTTGATCTTCGCGCGGGTGGCCAACGGCAGCGACGTACTTCTTTCTGCCGCAGGCACTAAGCCGCTCAGAACCATCATGTTCAACTCATCCGGCTCTCCGTCCTTGCCGAGCTCTTCCCAGTTTGGCTTGTTCTATCAGGACAAAGACAGTGCCTACACCAAGAGATACGGCTCCAATATCTGCATAGATGCCCAGGGGCGTTCCAGGAGCATCCCGGGCAACAAGTCCTGCTGAGGGCCAAGAATGAAATTTGCTCATTCAATGACGCGCCGCACCGATGAAGGCGTGACTCTGATCGAGATGATGGTCGCGCTGATCATTCTGTCTATTGGCCTGCTGGGCTTGGCGGGGCTGCAGGCTGCCACGACGAAGTACCGAATCACCACCATGTCCCGCACAGCAGGGACCGGTCTTGTGTTCGATCTGTCCGAACGCATTCGCATCAACGCCGATGCCGCAGGCCCGAGCTTCATGCAGGAGGGCAGTAGCACGACCTCTCTGTACACGATTACCGCGGACTGGGCCACGCAGCAAAAGAACAGCAACTTTACCGTGACCAAGAATTGCAATTCCGCGGCCTGCAGTTCCAGTGAACGTGCCACCTTTGATCTACTGAGTTGGCGTCAGAAAGTTCGCGAAAGCATGCCGCAGGGATCCGCCATGCTTTCGGGCAACAAGCGTGACGGTATTGCCGTGACCCTCATGTGGTTCGACAAGGAGTTCACCGACGGCAGCTCGGATGCCACATTGCAGAAGGCACCCACCTGCAATGCCGACCAGAGCGGCATGGCTCGGCAGACCTGTTGTCCGGCAGAGGCCAAGGCGGTCGAAGGGGTGCGCTGCTCCCGTTTTTCTTTCGTGCCCTGAGCTATGAAAACGCACATCCAGCCACAGCGTGGCATGACTCTTGTGGAGCTGATGGTGGCACTGGCCATCAGCATGGTCATCATTCTTGCCGCCGTTTTTGTGTACATGGCATCAGTGGATTCCCAGCGCGCCCAGGACCGCAGTACTGTCAGCACCGAGACGGGGGCATTTGCCATGCAGATGATGGGGCGCGCAATTATGAATGCCGGCTTTTATCCGGCGCCAGCGTTGCCCATCCCGGTGGATGTAAGCCAGACCGGTATGTATGACACCTATCCGCCCATCCCTGCTGCTTCGCGGGTGTCTACCGATTGGGCGGATCCGGCCAGCGGCTGGCCTCCCACCGCCTTTCAGACCGGGATCTATGGCTGCGATGGTGCAAAGCTTGACGTTGCCACCAGCCTCTGCGGGACGGAGACCGCCAATGACCCTGATACCCTCGTGATCAACTACTTCACCAGCGATTCGATGGGAGGTGCAACGGGTTCGCGTTTCGATTGCACGGGTCGGGACGTGGCTTCCGACCCCAGCAACAGCGAGCGCAACAAGGACGCCGAGGGCGTGACCATCGCTGATGGAAAGCCTCCACGCCTGCCCCTGTTCGGCTCCAACCGCTATGCGCTCAGCGCAGGCACTGTATACGTGGGACAGACCGAAGTGAACACCAAGAGCCTGGTTTGCAGCGGCAATGGCAAAAGTCCGCATGGCACCGCTGACAGCACCGCCTATCAGCCGCTGCTGGCGGGCATCGAGGACCTGCAATTCACCTATGGCGTGTATTCGTCGGAGCAGACGCTTTCCCCGGACCGCTTCTATACGGCTGCACAGGTCAATGGCCTGTCGAATGCCAGCATCAATGGTGTCACCATGACGGGCTGGCAGCGTGTTGTCTCCATCCGGGTCTGCATTCTTACCAAGACGCTCAATGGAAAAACCCGAATCGCGGACAAGTCTGGCAGTGAACGGAAGTATGTGGATTGCCAGGAAGTGGAAAAAAGCCAGCCGACAGGAGAGACCTATACCCGGCTTGTCCAGGTTTTCGGCGCCCGCAATGGCCTGAAGCAAAGTTACTAGGTCGCGTGATCATGTCGTCGCAACAAAAAATCAATCATCAACGTGGCGTGGCGCTGGTTGTCGTGATGCTGCTGCTGGTTGCCATCACGGGCATCACACTGTGGATGGTCAAGCAATCGACCCTGTCCGAGGGGTTGGCACGCAATCAGCAGGATCAGGAGGCTGCACGCCAGGCGGCCGAATCGGCATTGCGGGACGCGGAGCGGGACATCCTGAATGTCGAGACCGCGTTGCGCACCAATGCCTCCTGCTCTCGTGGAGTTCAGGAGCTCAATCCCAACGACTTTTCTTCCACCTGCAAGGGCGGGCTTTGCTACATGGCTGATGCCAGCTATACGACCACGGACTGGGCTGCCGCCGCCAAGGACAACGCCACAGTTGCCGAGCCCTGGTGGCCTACCGGAAAAGGGGGGCTGTGGAATGACGATTTTGACTCCAAGCCCAGTCGAACACCGGTCAAGGCAACCAACTGCAATTTTACGGGAGGCGTGCCGCTTGGAACATATACAGGCGTTGCAGCCATTACGGGTGTGGCCGTGCAGCCCGAGTACCTGATAGAGATTTTCCGCAGAAAGCATGTACGGATGAATCTTGATGAAACCCTGGTCACATCGCGGGGCGAGAACGCAAATCAGTGGTCGTATATGTACAGGATTACAGCCCGTGGCTTTGGCTACTCGCAACGCACGCAGGTGGTGCTCCAGACCATCTACTTTCCTTGAGGTGAGGGAAAAATGAATACAAGAAAATCATTGTTGGCCTTTGTGGGTGGCTTGGTGGCTGCGTTCGCCTGCACTGCCGTTGGCGCGAGTCCGCTGGAAGTGTCCAGGCCACGTCAAGGCGTTCCGCCGAACATCGTCACATCGGCCAACAAGCCGATGATCATGCTGACGGCTTCGAAGGACCACACCTTGTTCGGGCCGGTTTACACGGACTTTGAAGACCTCGATGGCGATGGAGTGATCGACACCACATTCAAGCCCGACTTCAAGTACTACGGCTATTTCGATGCCACGAAGTGCTATGCCTATGAAAGCGGCATCTTCGTGCCCAAGGTGCTTGCAACCAAAACAGAGGTCACCACCGGGTCCGTCAAATCCACCAAGTTCAGTTGCCCGGCAACGCAGTCGTACTGGAGCGGCAATTTCCTCAACTGGGCGACGATGACGCGCCTGGATACCGTGCGCAAGATGCTTTATGGAGGTTTTCGCAGCGAGGACAAGAACGAATCCACGGTGCTGATGGGCTCCAGGCTGGTGCAGGATGCGCACTCCTTCGTCAAATACTACCGTGGCACGGATATCCGTGACTACACGCCATTCTCGACCACTGATCTGATAAAAACGACGGGCGCCAATGCCAATGTTTATGCAGGCCTGAGCATGTGTGTCACGGGCAGCAGTGAAAATCCTGCCTTGTCGGAACCCAATATCCGGCTGGTCAAGGGCAATGTCAGATTCTGGTCCACCGTGGAGGTCAAGCTCTGCCGCTGGAGAGATGACACGGACAACTACAACCTGGGCACCTTTGGCCCCAAGCTGGCGCGCTTTTATTCCGATACAGACAAGGGCAACGGTGGGGTCAAGCATGAAGAGAAGATTCCTTCGAAGACTGCGGACGGAGCCACCTATTCCGGCGTAGGCCCTGACCTGACGGTGAAGGTGAAGGCCTGTGTTCCCAGCCTGCTGGGCGATGAGCGTTGCCAGGCCTATCCGGCGGACTCCACATCCAACTACAAGCCTTATGGCCTGTTGCAGGAGTTCGGCTATCCGAGCACCAGCAACGCTGCGGCGCGCGTGGAATTCGGCCTGATCACGGGCAGCTACGACAACAACCATACGGCGGGTGCATTGCGCAAGAACATCCGCGATCTGGACGACGAGATCAACCGCACCACCGGTGTCTTCTGCCACAGCGAATCCTCGAAATGTGCAAAGAAGCTGGACGACCTTCGAGAAACGGGCAAGGGTGCCATAAAGACCTTCGACTCCATCATCCTGTTCGGACGCAATGGCACCTCGTATGGAAACGGCAAGACGCCCAGCAATTCTCCCGACGGGGATTTGCCGGCCTGGGGCAACCCCATAGGCGAGATGGTGGTGCAGGCCCTGCAGTACTACGCCTACAACGGCAGCAGTCCTACGCCCAACAATCCGTCATCCAGCAACAACGACACGACGGCGGGCATGCCCGTGGCGACATGGGCCGACCCGCTGGCCACGACGGATGCGCGTGCAAAATATGGCAATGCCATCTGCAGGCCCCTCAATATCCTTGCGTTCTCGTCCAATGCGCTGAGTTTTGACGGCCAGGCAGGAACGGCCTTTGGCACCTTGTCGAATACCACTGGAAATCTGGATTCCTACGTCAACAAGATCGGGGATGCCGAAGGGCTGACAGGCACATCGCGCTCCGTAGGCTCGGTGGGCGGCAAGGGGCTGACAGCGGCGGACGACAAGAATGCCTGCTCAGCCAAGACCGTGGGCACGCTGTCGGACGTCAATGGCATCTGTCCCGAAGCGCCCGCTATGGGCGGAACCTACCAGGTGGCAGGCGCCGCGCTCTATGGCAACACCGCCAAGATTCGCACTATCTCCAATCCGCCCTCGGATCTGGGCACGGTGGAGAACGCACTCAAGGTCCGGACCATGGCCGCCTCGCTGACCGGTGGCTCTCCGCGAATCGACGTACTGATCCCTGGCAGCAATCCCAAGAAATATGTCTATATCACGCCTGAGAGCGTGCAGGACGGCGGAAATGTCAGTGCGCCGTTGACCTTTGCCTCCATCAGTTCCGGCGAGTTCTATGGTTCCTTCATCGTCACCTGGAATGACATTCTGATGGGCGGCGACTACGACATGGATATCACCGGCTTCCTGCGCTACGACTTGATTGCAAATGCCAGTTCGCCTTCTGGCTGGGATATCAAAATCACCACCGACATCCCGGGTGTCTGCGGGGGCAGTCCGGGAACCCATGGCTTCAGTATCATTGGGGTGCAAACGGGCGGCAAATCCGCCAATGGGCGATACCTGACCCACCAGCACTACAGCAGTGGCAAGCTCAAGGGCATGCCCGATACCTCCCAGTATCTCTGCGGTGATGACAGCTACCGCAAGCGGCTGATTGGCACCAAGACGTATGACGGCACGGTCTGCAATGTCACCGGCAATGGCACGGTCTCGTTCAGCGACGGCAGCAGCAGCAAATTCTCCGCCTACTGCACGGTCAAGAACGAGGACTATCTGGTGCCCATGACCTTCAACATGGTTGGCGAGACGGATGCACTGATCAAGGACCCGCTGTGGTACGCAGCGAAATACGGCTACTTCCGCTCCAGCGAAAAGCTGTCAAACGGCACCTACAGCACACTGACCATGCCGCCCAACCAGGCCAGTTGGGACAGCCTGAGCAGCGATGGAAACTCTGGCTCGGATGGTGTTCCGGACGGCTACTTTCTCGCACGCCGTCCTGAAATTCTCGAGGCCCAGTTGCGCCGGGTGCTGGATGCCGTGGCGAAGGACTCGAATGCGGCTCCAGCCATTTCGTCCTCTCAGTTCGTGTCAGGCAGCTACAAGTACGTGGCCAAATTCGACAACGCGACCTATTCGGGCGCGCTGGAGGCCTACAAGATCGATGCGGACGGCAATGTCGGCGCCAATTACTCGTGGGAAGCCGGGCTGATGCTCAAGACCGCTGCGGCGGGTGGCACGCGCGCCATCATCACCAACAGCGGCAATGGCAGCAATGCGGGTATCGCCTTGCGCTGGGACTCCCTGACCGACGCATATAAAGAGCAGATGACCACGGCTTCAGCCAACAAGCTCAGCGTGGACAACGCCAAGCTGGCCTTGAACTATGTGCGCGGCGACCAATCTCTGGAGGGCGCCTCCGCTCTGCGCCAGCGTGGCAATAGTCTGCTGGGCTCCATCGTGAACGGCACACCCTGGATACAGGATCGCCCTCAGGCGCTGATTCAGGGCAATGCCGACTACACCAAGTTCTATGGCGACAACCGTAGCCGCAAGAAGCTGCTGTGGGTGGCTGCCAATGACGGCATGCTGCACGCCTTCGATGCGGAAAATGGCAATGAGCTGCTGGCCTATGTGCCGGGGGTGCTGGCCAATCGCCTGCCCGAGCTGCCGCTGCAGCGCGACACCTCCAGTCGCACCAAACTCAACAACGCCAATTTCACACTGGATTCCACCGAGACCTTGCCGCAGGGCACGATCTGGCCCTATGTGGACGGCAATCCTTTTACGGCGGACGTCTTGGTGACATCGGGCTCCAAGTCGGTGTGGCGGTCTTATGTCTTCGCATCGCTGGGTCGCGGTGGACGCGCCGTGTTTGCTCTCGATGCGACCGACCCTTCGAGCTTCTCGGAGTCCAATGCGTCCAGCATCTTCAAATGGCAATTCACGTCGGACGATGATGCGGATCTCGGCTATATCACCGGCGATGTGGGTATCCATACCACCAGCAATCAGGCCACACCCGTGGCGAAGATGAACAACGGCCAGTATGCGCTGCTGCTGGGCAACGGCAACAGGTCTCCCGGTGGCAAGGCGGTGCTCTATATCCTCTACATGGATGGCCCTTCGAGCGGCAGTTGGAGCGGGCGCTATACCAAGATCGTCGCCGATGCTGGCACCGGCAATGGCATGGCCATGCCACGCTGGGAGGACTACAACGGCGACGGTACGGCCGATGTGATCTACGCAGGGGATCTCAAGGGCAATCTGTGGAAGTTCGATGTGTCCAGCACGACGGCAGACAACTGGGGCGTAGCCTACAAATCCACGTCGTCCGCCAACCTTCCCTTGTTCCGAGCCCAGTACACCACGGGCACCGGAGCCTCGGCTGTCACGACGCAACTGCCCATCACAACAGCGCCGCAGACCTTGTTCATGGGGCGTGGCGGCATGCTGGTCACCTTTGGTACTGGCAATGCATTTGAAACCGGGGACTTCCCTGCGACGGGCACCACGCAACGCGTCTATGGCATCTGGGATCGCCCTGGTATGCCCACGTCAAGGGCGTTACCGGCCTGGTCGGGCAGCACGCTGGTGTCCCGTGCATATACGCGCGATAGTGCGGGCAATGTCTACCTATCTTCCGATGGAACGGCGCTGGACTGGTCACAGCACGATGGCTGGTACATCGCCCTGCCTGGCTCGGCCGAGGCCGTGCTCGCCGATCCTTCGCTGGATGCGGGCGTGCTTTCTCTGGTGGGGGTCCGGCCCAAATCGGATTCCAACCAGTGCTCGGATACGCCCAACACGACCCTTTACACTATCGATCCTATTTCCGGACGTGCCGAGCGCAATGTGCAAGGCACGATGGTGGTGAACTCCAAGACGGTCATCATCGCCGGCAAGGACATTGGCGGTGACCAGCGCGTACGCGTGGTGAATGACCGCTCCAAGAAGCCCTTCACCAAAAACTGCAAGGCGGGCGAACCTGGATGTACTTGCACGGGCAGTACCTGCGAGAAGGCCTCACCCACCTGCGGCCCTGGCATGGGTGCCAAGCGTGTGGTGGGCCGCAATGCGGACGCCATCATGTGCTTCAGTTCTTCTCCCCGCATGCAGTGGCGTGATGTCCCCGGCCTGAGGACCAATCAATGAAAAGAGATTCTCGATTGATGGCGGGTTTCACGCTGATCGAACTGATGATTACCGTGGCCATCGTCGCCATCTTGGCCTCTGTGGCCTACCCCTCCTACAAGGAATATGTGGCCAAGAGCCGCAGGTCCGAGGCCAGAACCGTTCTTTCGTCTGCTCAGCAGTGGATGGAACGGTTCTATTCGGAGAATTTCCGCTATGACAAGAACAGCGCTGGAACCGCCGTGACCAATTCTGCGCTGTTCCCTGCATATTTCTCGGTATCTCCCCCCAAGGGGCAGGGCACAGCGGTCTATGACATTTCGGTTGTGGTGACTGAGGATGTGCGGGATGCCTACTCCATCAAGGCCGTGCGAAAGGCATCTGCCGGCATGGCCTCGGATCGCTGCGGCGATTACTACCTGGACCAATATGGCCGCAAGGACTTGAAAGAGTACAGTGACAAGTATTTCGCCAACAAGCAGGCGGCCATGGACTACTGCTGGCGATAGTTGGCAGAGGGCCTAGGCTACCGCTGACCTCCTGAAATGGTCTCCAAATTGTCCTCGCAATGGATGGCTCAGGCCATCGAGCTTGCCACGCAAGCGCTGTTCAGAACCTCCCCCAATCCTCGGGTCGGCTGCGTCATCGTCGACTCCCGGGGGGTGTTGCTGGGTCAAGGCGCCACCCAGTGCGCGGGAGGTCCGCATGCCGAAGTCATGGCCTTGCGCGATGCCCAGTCCCGAGGGCACTCCGTGCGAGGCGCCACTGCCTATGTGACCCTGGAGCCCTGCGCTCACCATGGCCGCACAGGGCCGTGCTGCGATGCGCTGGTGGAGGCCGGCATCGGCAAGGTCGTGGCGTCGTTGACGGATCCCAATCCCCGCGTGGGTGGCCAGGGCTTTGAGAGGCTGCGCGCCGCAGGGGTCGAGGTTGAGATTGGTGATGGCGCAGATCAGGCGTGGGAGCTGAATCTGGGTTTTTTCAGCCGCATGCTTCGTGCCAGGCCCTGGGTGCGCGCCAAAGTGGCGGCTTCTCTGGATGGCATCACTGCATTGAGCAATGGGCAGAGTCAGTGGATCACCTCTGCCGAAGCCCGGCATGATGGCCATGCCTGGCGCGCCCGTTCCTGTGCGATCCTGACGGGCATAGGCACGGTGCTTGCCGACAATCCTCGCCTGGATGTCAGAGAGGTAGAAACGTCCCGGCAGCCCATGCTCATCGTGGTGGATAGCCAGCTCCAGACACCTCCTGATGCACTCTTGTTTGCTGCGCAACGCAAGGTCGTCATCTACACGGCAGTCAGTGATTTGGCATCAAACCGCGCGCTTGCGCTGCTGGAGCGTGGAGCGCAGTTGCAGTATGTGCCTGATGGTCTGGGGCGTGTGGATGTGCCCGCCATGATCCATGATCTGGCCAGGCTGGAAGTGAATGAGCTGCACGTCGAGGCCGGCCATCGGCTCAATGCTGCGCTTGCCGAAGCAGGGCTGGTAGACGAATGGTTGGCCTATCTGGCGCCCAAGCTTCTATGGAACGGAGCCGGTTGGGCCGATATGCCCTCTTTGAGCAGACTGGCCGATGCTCAGGCCATGTCATTCCATTCAGTCTCAAGTGTGGGAGGCGACCTGCGGGTGCTTCTCCGCAAGGTAGGGGCGGATCGGCTTGGGTTGAGCTGCGCAACCTGAGGCGTCATGCGCAGCCGCAGCTACTGCTACCGCCCCCAGCACTCCACCGCAGTGGTATTCACACCCAGGCCGAGCGCATCACGCTCGCCCGTATGGGTCAGCGTGAAATCGCCACATCGGTCACCGAACTGGGAGCCGCGGCGTGTGGCGATCAGGGTGTAGGTGTCGTCGTCGTGGCCGCTGGTTGACAGGAAGTCGATGGTGTAGCGCTTGCTGGAGTCGTGGGCCCAGGTCAGGTCTGCAGGCAGCTCGGTGGGGTAGGTGCCGTTGGCGGTGGCGGCGCGCTCCAGCCATTGCTGGGCCTGGAGCAGGCCGGCGCGGGCGTCGGCGCGGTGGACTGCGCGGATGTACTCGTTGTAGCTGGGGACGGCGACCGTGCCGAGGATGACGATGACGGCCACGACGATCATGAGTTCGATGAGCGTGAATCCTGGGGATCGAGGGCGGCGCATGTGGTGCCTCATTTCATTTGGCGCCAGCTGGGGCGCAGGGATTGCTCCGGCATGCGGGCGAGTACATTGCGACGGCCTTCGGCGTCGTAGCCGATGGCGTGATGGCCCTTGTGGAGCAGGGCCTGGGATCCCCTGGCGACGCTTGCGCGCGAGACCTCCTCATCTGCCGTGCCGTAGACCCCATCGCCGTTGCTGTCCATCAACGGAACGCCGGGTCGCTTGCCATCCATGATGTTCATGAATGTCAGGAATTGGCGCTCCTCGCTCGCATTGCAGGCGTCGGGCGGGCTTGCGCTTTCGCCGGGGCGCCTGGGGGATCCGGCAGGTATCTGGCTGTAGATCGCGAGGATGTTGCTGCCGTCGTGGAAGCCCATTGGCTTGAGCAGGCGCTCGCCCGGCAGGGGCAGGTCCATGTACCAGCCTTTGTGCCGCGTCCAGTCGAGGTCGGTCGTGGAGTCAACGCGCCAGAAGCCTTGGCCGGCCGCCCCTGCCGGCTGATGGTTCACCGAGCGCCTGGCCAGTTCTCCGATGCCTGAAACGGGTGCCGCTCGCTGTCCGTCAGGCTGCCTGCAGTCCGAATCCTTGCCATCGAGGCAAGCTTGCACTCTGCCGTCCGCGAGCAACCTGTAGCGGGTGCTGTCGAGGATGGAATAGATGCTCTGGACCGCTGTGTTGCCAGAATCCTGCCGCGTGATGTGGCGTCCGGTACCGAATGCCACCAGCATGCCGCCTGCCGTCAAGCGCTCGCGCCCTTCTTTGGCATTTTTGCTGGCCCTGCGCCGGTCATTGGCGCGTACGGAAGGAGGGGCGGTGATGGCTTGACGCAGGTTGCGAGTGGCCGATGGAGAACTGCCACCCCAGGCTGTGTACAGCGGCCGGCCGTCGAAGGCCACGCCCCAGCGGGAGGAGGCACCGCTGGCGATGAGAAATTTCCACAGATTGCCCTGGATGTCACCTGCGTAGACCACATCGGGCCGGCCGTCTCCATTGATGTCCACAAGGCGCGGGGCGGAGAGTCCGTTGCGGGTAGTCTCGGGGGTGGTGCCGGTTGGGGTATTGCCCGTGGCAACGAGGCGCAACAGCTCCTGGTTGCCATCGAGATACTGGATCAGCAACACGGGCCGCTGGTTGGTGCTGTGGTAGCCGTTGCCCGTCACCAGTGCCCAGCGGTTGTTGTTCAACTGCGTGATCTGAGTGCTGCGTTGCGGGTTGGCATCGTCCAGCACGGGGGCCGCAAAAATATGGCCCAGGTCCTTGTTTTCCTGGCAAGTGGCGCGCTGGCGCATGTCATCCAGGCTGGCGCAGTCGCCGGGATCGCTGTTGCGTGTCTGGGTTCGGTCGAGCAGGACCAGCGAGCTGGCGCCGGACTCGCTGAAAGCCTCCGGATGGGTGATGTCCAGCACGAAGTAGCCCTTGGCTCCGGCGCCCGCCATGCCAGCCAGCACAGTGCGCCACTGCGAGGACGCAACGCTGCCCGGGGGGATGTCGCCGCTCATGGCGGAGCCGTCCACAAAGTAGCGATGCCGGGCGTCATAGTCGGGGTCGGAAAGTCTTGCCAGTCCGGAGATCACGCCTCGTGGGATGTAGGCGATCTTTTCCCTGCCGTCGGTGGCCGAAAAGCCATGCAGCATGCCGTCATTGCCGCCTGCATAGATCATGGGCTGGCGGTTCTGCTGGGCGAGGGTATAGGCGGCATAGCCCGGCAGGGGCCAGTTGTCCACGGGATGGCCGGTATGCCAGATCTGGGAGTTGACGATGTCGCCCTGGCGCGAGCTGCGCTGGCGAAAAGGACGGGTGGGGCCAACGCGCGGCGGTTGTCCCGGAGCTTCCATGCGGCGGTCGCCGCGTATGAAGTTGAGCCTGTGCTTGCCCAGGTTGTCTGCTCTTCCTTCGGCATCGATGCCCAGGGAGGCTTTCTGCCGGTGGTCGAGTTCATTCCACTTGAAGGACACGCCTCTTTGCAGTCTGTCGCTCCAGGTCAGGATCAGACGGTCATTGATTGCCTGTTCGTCGCTGAGTGCATCCAGGTGGCCGGCCGTGGTTTTGCCTTGCCAGCCGGCTGTTGCGGTGAGGCTGCCATCGGCCTGGACGGTTTCTGCGCTGATCCAGCCGTTCCAGGCCGCTTTTGCGCTGTAGCGGGCGCTGAATATGTCCACGCCGGCCCGCGTAATCACGCTGCCGCTGGAGACCATGGAGCTGCTGCGGCCCTTGGCATCTGTCTGTTGTCCGGCCGGGCAGTCTTCAATGGGCGCGGCGAATTCGGTGCCATCTGCCTGAACCCTGGCAACTGGAGTGTCTGCCTCCGAGACCTGCTGGACCTGGATGGGCGCCGGCAGGCCAGGCTTTATCGTGACCTTGACTCGGGGCCCAAGCGACGACTGGGTCATATCCATTGCCTGGCTGTTTTGCGCGGCCAGGACTGCAGCGACCATGGCTGCGGCTGTCGGCGCTGGCAGCAGGATGCGCCGGAGCCAGGGTTGGCAGAGGTGGGGCATGTCAGGTGTCCTGAGTCAGTCGCGGCGTTTCTGCCGGGCGTAGGTCTGCTGCATCACCACCTGGGTGTTGCTCTTGCGGCCATGGGCAATGGCCGTGATGCGATAGATCACCTGGGGCTGCATGTAAAGGGCCAGTCGGGGTGAGCCGTTGGCGATGACGCCCGAGTTCCCTGCGTTGACGTCATAGGGCAGGATCTCTATCCAGTACCAGCCTCCCTTTCCTGCCTCACGATTTGCCAGGATGGAGTCGCTCTTTCCGCCAGCGATGGCGCCCGTGAACTGGCCGTAGCGTGCGCCGACGTCAGCGGCCGTCATCTGGCCCAGCGTGATCCCTTGGCCTTCGTCCGCGTTGTTCCAGAAGTCCTGAGGTCCCGTGCGCTTGGTGCACAGGCCATCGCGGCATCCAGTGGGTGTGGCCTCAGCGAGGCTGGCCAGCAGCAGGCCGACTTCCCCGGTTTCCCGGGGGAACTGTGCGATGCCTGCACCGCTGCGGCAGACGGATGGCTGGCTGCTGCTGGCGGCGCAGGCGGCGCCGCTGGCCTGTTCGCCCCGAATATCCAGTTCGGCATCCTGCAGCAAGGCCTGTGCAGCCTCCAGGGCACGCTGGTAGTCGGCATCGTTGCCCACGAACATTTCGTTGAACAGTGCGCTGCGCGACGCCCACAGGGCGAGCAGCATGGACAGCATGACCAGGACCACCACGATGAACAGGGCGATGCCTTTTTGGCGCTGAGCTGCGCAGGTGTGGGCATGTCGCATGCCTGCAGCCTTGTGCGTCATCCGGCCAACCCCTGGCTGCGCAACTGGTACACGCTGCGAAAGACCATGTGCAGGCGCCGCGTCCTGGGCGCAGGCAGCGTGGCCATGTGGATGGATTCGGCCGTACCGTCGCTGTCGTCGCAGTCGGTATAGCTGCTGTTGGCGGGCATGTCGATGGCCTCGTTGCCGAATAGCACCAGGCAGACCTCGGCGCCGACGACGCGAGGCCAGTCCTGGCCTACGGCGGCTGCGTTGACATACTGGATGCGGGCGGCGCCCCCCGGCGCCTGGATCAGGTAGCGCACCTGGAAGTTGGCGACGTTCCTGGCAAGGGGCTGGGCACCCGCGGAGGGCGCTCCGGCGCAGCGCAGGGTGTTTTTACTGGCGTCCAGGACAAAGCGGCTCAGGATGAGGCTGTCGCTGTTGGTCTGCCCCAGGCAATTGCGCTGCAGTGAGGTCTCGATGGCCGATGTGTGCAGCGGCTGCGTGTAGTTGCTGTAGCCCACGGCGAGCTTGTATTGGGAGCGCCCGGGTGCATCGAGGCCCTGGATGGTGTCGTGCGTGGGGTTGAAGTCCAGTGCGCCCGCCTCGAATGCAACGGGGTCTGCCACGTCAATGGCTTCTGTTGCCCTCTTGTGTGATGCAAGAAGCAGCCGCAGGGACCCCGCCTGCCGGATCTGCCGGCCCATGACACGGAAGAGATGGGAAGCCTGCTGTTGCAACTGACTGGCATCGCTGACGGTGGCGGACACGGCGCGTGACGCCATGAGTGCGCCCATGGCCACGCCGATGATCAGCAGTCCCAGGAAAAGTCCGACCAGCAGTTCGACGAGGCTCAGGCCGCGTTGGCGCGGTCTGGCCGCAATGGCGGTGGCGATGCGATGGGGATTCATGGGCCTGCGCAGAAGAGCTGGACTGCGTTGTTTGCAAGGTAGGGAGCGCAGCGAGCGCTGAGTGCGATGTATTGCAGGTGGCAGGTTCTGCCTGCAGGACAGGCCGTGGCCTGATCGCCGTGCATGCGATCGCCATCGCCATCAAGCCCGACGGGGTCCTTGTAGTCGGCCTTGCCGGACTTTTCGTTCTCGCGCCAACTGATCATGATCCCCAGCTGGCGCCCGTTGCCGGCGCTGGCGGCTGCCTCGTTTCCTGCGAGGAAGACCTTGGCGGCCCCGCCTGGCAGCAGTTGGCGAACGGATGCCTTCCATCGTGCGAGGTGGTAGCTGGCCATTGCGTCCGGGCCGCATGCGGCGGCACTGCAGTCGGCGACGGATTCGGGGGCGTGATTCCAGTCGGAAACGTAGCGGCCGATCTGTCCGAGGGAGTTGGGGTTGGCGTGCGTGCGCTCGCTGAGGTCCTCGATCAGCCGGATGGCCTGGGCGCGGCGCACGCCGCTTTGGTTGTCGGCCAGGGTGCGCATCTGCAGTCCCAGGATTCCCAGAACACCCAGGGCCGTGATGACGGTGGCGACCAGGGTTTCGATCAGGGTAAAGCCATTGGGATGCCGATTGCGGGTACGTGTCAGGCGCATGGAATACCCTCCTGGCCGACCACCCGGATGCGTCCGCCGGACGAGACGCAAATGCCTTGGGTTGCGGCGGAAGTGATTCCGGCCGGAGATGGCGCAATGGCGAAACCCATGGCGGTGAGTCCGCCCAACTGACCCCAGCGGTCCACACTGATGATGGAGGCAGACCGGGAGCGGGTGACGAGGGTGCGGGCGGGCGTGTCGAAGCGCTGCAGCTCCTCCTTGGGATCCCAGTGCCTGTTGCCATTGCGGTCGACGAACACCACCCAGCCGCAGCCCCAGTCGGCGTGCTGCGCCGCCAGGGTGCAGCCCTTGGTGCCTTGGGGCAGTTTCTGGATGAAAACGCCGCCACCGCGACGCACGGCTTCGGAGCGCGCGTACTGCAGCGTCGATTGCAGGGCCTCGACGGTCTGGCGAACACGCCAGCGCTCGATGATGAGGTTGAAGCTGGGAGCTGCCAGCGTGGTGAGCACGGCGAGGATGGCGACGACCACCATCAACTCGATGGCAGTGAAGCCTTTGGCGCCCGGGCGAGCCTGAGGCCTGGTCGATGACATCTCTTGAATCCCTCCCCGTCGATTGGCTTGCGCAACGCTGGTTGTTGCTGCTTGTTTCGTGCGCCGCTCAATCTATTGGGGTTGTTCGTGCATGTCTTTCAGACCAATCTGTTTCTTTGGTCAAAAAATAGGAGTTGTGCCGTGAATGGGGCTGAATTCAGGCGTGCAGAGGTGCGAAAAAATCCAATGATGGCAAGGCTTTGCCGGATTTTTTGGTATTGGAGGCTGGCCTAGGACTGTTTCTGGGAGCGTGTCAGCGCTGGCGCCTGCCCGGCGGCTGCCCGGTGTATCCGGCGCATGCTCCGGCGTTGTGCCTGCCCTGGCATTCGCGGTAAAGCCGCTTGTCGCGTTGCTCGGGCGACTCGTCTGAGCTGCTGCGCTGCGTCGGCACCCGGACCCGCTGCCCGCCCTTTTTGCGCTTGGAGCCTTGCGCAGCCGATGCGTCGGCGCGGTGGGACGCAGCCTGGGCAGGCAGGGCCAGGCCCAGGGCCGCGACCAGGCAGAGCAGGGCGCATTGCCGCCGCTGCGCTTGTCGGGTCGATGGAATGAATGAAAAACGCACTGCCATGGCGTGGCCCTCCCTTGGTGTATGGAATGCCTGCGCACCACATATCCGTGCTTCGTGACGGCATGCCTGTGGCGCGGGCTTTGCGGGATTCTGGGCGGGCAGCAGGCCGAAGTGGCAAAGGGCCGCAAATCAGGTGTGGATGCCGGTCCGGGCGTGCTTGTTATAATCCCAGGGTTTTGCATGGTGCAAGACGCACGTCGGGGCCTTTCCAGTCCCGGCGCAAGTAACCAAGGCTGCCTCCTTGCTTTTGTCTTTGAGGCGCCAATTTCCAAGGAAAAAAATGATCGCATCTTCCGTGAAGGCTGAAGTCGTCAAGTCCAACGCACGCTCTGCCAACGACACTGGTAGCCCAGAAGTGCAAGTGGCCCTGCTGACCGCACGCATCAACGAGCTGACCCCTCACTTCAAGCAACACGCCAAGGACCACCACGGTCGCCGTGGCCTGCTGCGCATGGTGAGCCGCCGTCGCAAGCTGCTGGACTACCTCAAGTCCAAGGACGCTGATCGCTACACCGCACTGATCGCCAAGCTGGGCCTGCGCAAGTAAGCACGGTGGGAGATCGAAACGCCTGAGTTAGCCTGTCTAGCTCAGGCGTTTTTTACTTCGGAGAAAGCAAGACAGAGCGAAGCTGTGTCATTCCATTGCTGCGGATTTGATAGCAAGAAATCCAGCAATGGAATGGCATCGTGTTCTGAATTGCTCTCCATCATGGCCGGATGAGTGCATCTGGCCAACATTCCCTAGGAGCAACAATGTCCATCTTCAACAAAGTCACCAAGACCTTCCAGTGGGGCCAGCACACGGTCACCATGGAAACCGGCGAGATCGCCCGCCAGGCTTCCGGCGCCGTGCTGGTCAACATCGATGACACCGTGGTGCTGGCCACCGTGGTGGCGTCCAAGCAGGCCAAGTCCGGCCAGGACTTCTTCCCGCTGACCGTCGATTACATCGAGAAGACCTACGCCGCAGGCAAGATCCCCGGCAGCTTCTTCAAGCGCGAAGCCAAGCCCAGCGAACTCGAAACCCTGACCAGCCGCCTGATCGACCGCCCGATCCGCCCGCTGTTCCCCGAAGGCTTCTACAACGACGTGCATGTGGTCATCCACACCGTGTCGCTGAACCCCGAAGTCGATGCCGACATCGCCGCCCTGATCGCCACGTCGGCCGCCCTGTCCGTGTCGGGCATTCCGTTCAACGGGCCCATCGGTGCAGCCCGCGTGGGCTACATCAATGGCGAGTACGTGCTCAACCCCGGCCAGACCCAGCGCAAGGATTCGCAGATGGATCTGGTCGTGGCCGGTACTGAAGCTGCCGTGCTGATGGTGGAGTCCGAGGCGCAGCAACTGCCTGAAGACGTGATGCTGGGCGCTGTGGTCTTCGGCCACGAGCAAGGCCGCATCGCCATTGACGCCATCCATGAACTGGTGCGCGAAGCCGGCAAGCCCGTCTGGGACTGGGTCGCTCCCGCCAAGGATGAAGAGCTGATCGCCAAGGTGGCGGCACTGGGTGACGAAGCCCTGCGCGCGGCCTACCAGATCCGCAACAAGCAAAGCCGCACGCAGGCCTGCCGCGAAGCCTACGCCGCCGTGAAGGCCGGCCTGACGGCCCAGGGCGTGGAGTTCGACGGCGTCAAGGTCGAAGGCATGCTGTTCGACATCGAGGCACGCATCGTTCGCAGCCAGATCCTGGCCGGCGAGCCGCGCATCGATGGCCGTGACACGCGCACCGTGCGCCCCATCGAAATTCGCAACTCCGTGCTGCCCCGCACGCACGGCTCGGCCCTGTTCACGCGTGGCGAGACGCAGGCCCTGGTCGTGTCCACGCTGGGCACCGAGCGCGACGCGCAGCGCATCGACGCGCTGGCCGGCGAGTTCGAGGACCGCTTCCTGTTCCACTACAACATGCCTCCCTTTGCCACTGGCGAAGTGGGCCGCATGGGCTCGACCAAGCGCCGCGAAATCGGCCACGGCCGCCTGGCCAAGCGCGCCCTGGCGGCCTGCCTGCCCAGCAAGGAAGAGTTCCCCTACACCATTCGCGTGGTGTCGGAAATCACCGAGTCCAACGGCTCCTCGTCCATGGCCTCGGTTTGCGGCGGCTGCCTGTCGATGATGGATGCGGGCGTTCCGATGAAGGCCCACGTGGCCGGCATCGCCATGGGCCTGATCAAGGAAGACAACCGCTTTGCCGTGCTGACCGACATCCTGGGTGACGAAGATCATCTGGGCGACATGGACTTCAAGGTGGCCGGCACGACCAGCGGCATCACCGCGCTGCAGATGGACATCAAGATCCAGGGCATCACCAAGGAAATCATGCAGGTCGCCCTGGCCCAGGCCAAGGAAGCGCGCATGCACATCCTGGGCAAGATGCAGGAAGCCATGGGTGAAGCCAAGGCCGAGATCTCGTCCTTCGCTCCCAAGCTGTACACGATGAAGATCAACCCCGAGAAGATCCGTGACGTGATCGGCAAGGGCGGCTCCACCATCCGTGCGCTGACCGAAGAGACCGGCACGCAGATCGACATCGGCGAAGACGGCACCATCACCATCGCTTCCAGCGATGCCGCCAAGGCCGACGAAGCCAAGCGCCGCATCGAAGAGATCACGGCCGAAGTCGAAATCGGCAAGATCTACGAAGGCCCGGTCACCAAGATCCTGGACTTCGGTGCTCTCGTGAACCTGCTGCCCGGCAAGGACGGTCTGCTGCACATCAGCCAGATTGCCCACGAGCGCGTGGAGCGCGTCGCCGACTACCTGCAGGAAGGCCAGATCATCAAGGTCAAGGTCATGGAGACCGACGAAAAGGGTCGTGTCAAGCTGTCGCTGAAGGCGTTGACCGAGCGTCCTGCCGGCATGGAGCGCAGCGAGCGCCCCGCGCCTGCCGAGCGTGAGTTCCGCCAGCCGCGTGAGCCCCGCCAGCAACGCGAGTACCGCGAGCCGCGTGAACCTCGCGAGCCCCGTGAAGGCGGTCGTCCGGCTGCCGAGGGCGAGCAGCAACAGCAACAGCAGCAGTAATGCCCGGCAAGGCCGTTCCCCAAAAAGGGGGGGCCTTGCAGGTGCATGCGGTGACTGGAAAAAGCGCTGACCTGTTCAGCGCTTGTGGCATTTTTGACAGGGATTGCGAGGTCGAAAAATGGAAAAGCAAATCATGCGTGCCGTGGAACTCACGGACTTTGGTGGTCCCGAGGTCTTGCGCCTGGGCGAGCGTCCGCTGCCCGTGGCCGGCGCGCAGGAGTTGCTGATCCAGGTCTCGGCCAGCGGTGTCAATCGCCCTGATGTGTTGCAGCGCAAGGGGCACTACGCCCCGCCGCCCGGTGCCTCGGATCTGCCCGGGCTGGAAGTGGCCGGGGTGATCGTGTCGGGTGACGACGACGCCATGCGGCTGGCAGGCCTGCGCGTGGGCGACCGCGTGTGCGCGCTGCTGGCCGGTGGTGGCTATGCGGAGTACTGCGTTGCGCCAGTGGCCCAGTGCCTGCCCATCCCGGCGGGGCTCAGCGAGGTGGAGGCTTCGGCATTGCCTGAAACCTTCTTCACCGTCTGGAGCAATGTGTTCGATCGCGGCGCCTTGCAGGCGGGCGAAACCCTGCTGGTGCAGGGCGGCAGCAGCGGCATTGGCGTGACGGCCATCCAGTTGGCCAAGGCGCGTGGCGCCACGGTCATCGTGACGGCTGGCTCCGATGCCAAATGCGCCGACTGCCTGAAGCTGGGCGCCGACCATGCCATCAACTACCGTACCCAGGACTTTGCCGCGGAGGTGCAGCGCATCACCGACGGCAAGGGCGTGGACGTGATCCTGGACATGGTGGCGGGCAGCTATGTGGCGCGCGAAGTGCAGAGCCTGGCCGAGGATGGCCGTCTGGTCATCATTGCGGTGCAGGGCGGCATCAAGGCGGAGTTCGATGCGGGCCTGGTCTTGCGCCGTCGCCTGCTGGTGACGGGCTCCACGCTGCGTCCGCGTCCTGTCGCCTTCAAGGCGGCCATCGCCCAGGCGCTGCGGCGCGAGGTCTGGCCGCTCATCGAGGCAGGCGGTATCCGCCCTGTGATTCACAGCACCTTTGCTGCCGCTGATGCCGACAAGGCGCACGCGCTGATGGAGTCAAGTCAGCACACCGGCAAAATCGTTTTGACGTGGTAACCATGAAGAAGAAACTCATCGTCGGCAACTGGAAGATGAATGGCAGCCTGGCTGCCAATGCCGTGTTGCTCAAGGCCCTCAAGCAGGGGCTGCCCGAAGGTGGAAATGCGGGTGTGGCGGTGGCCGTGCCGGCCGCCTATCTGGCCCAGGCCCAGGCCGAGCTTGCAGGTTCGTCCATTGGCGTGGCTGCGCAGGATGTGTCGCAGCATGACTCGGGCGCCTACACGGGCGAGCTTTCGGCTGCCATGCTCCAGGATTTTGACGTGCGCTACACCTTGGTGGGGCACTCGGAGCGTCGCCAATACCATGGCGAAACCGATGCCGTGGTGGCCTTGAAGGCGCAGGCTGCGCTGGCCAAGGGCGTCACGCCCATCGTCTGTGTGGGCGAAACGCTGGCAGAGCGCGAGGCGGGGCAGACCGAGGAAGTCGTCAAGCGCCAGCTGGCAGCCGTGATCCATCAGGTGGGTCAGTGCATCAGTGAGCTGGTCGTGGCCTACGAGCCTGTCTGGGCCATCGGCACCGGCAGGACCGCAACACCCGAGCAGGCGCAGCAGGTGCATGCCGTGCTGCGCGCCCAGCTGGCGGCTGCCAGCCGGCAGGCTGACCGCATCCCCTTGCTCTACGGCGGCAGCATGAATGCCTCCAATGCAGCCCAGCTTCTGGCCCAGGCCGACATTGACGGTGGTCTTGTGGGTGGGGCGTCGCTCAAGGCGCCGGATTTCCTGACCATCATCGCTGCGGCCCAGTGAGCCGGAGCAGTTTCTCCATTCGCTTTTTTAGCTCTCGCGTTACTAGCAGGTACAACCAATGAATGCATTCGCAAGCGTGATCCTCGCCGTCCAGATGCTGTCGGCACTCGGCATGATCGGCCTGATCCTGATCCAGCACGGAAAGGGCGCCGACATGGGCGCCTCGTTCGGCAGCGGCAGCTCCGGCAGCCTGTTCGGTGCCTCGGGCAGCGCGAACTTTCTGTCGCGCTCCACGGCAGGCCTGGCCACGGTGTTCTTCGTGACCACGCTGGCGCTGGCCTATCTGAGCAATGCGCGCCCCGTCAGCTCGGGCAGCGTGCTGGAAGGCGCGGCCCCCATCACGGCACCGGCTCCCGCAGTCCCTGGCGCTGCTGGCGAAGTGCCTGCTCCTGCGGCAGGTCAGGCGCCTGCTGCCGGTGCTGAAGGTGCGGCCCAGATCCCCACGAAATAATTTCGAACAAAGCCCTCGGTCCTCCTGGTCCGAGGGTTTTTCAGAGTAGAATCTAGAGATTGTTCGGTAGGCGGAATCTTTGCAACGAAGATAAAGAGCCAGCCGAAATCGAGACGTAGCCGTCGTGGTGAAATTGGTAGACACGCTATCTTGAGGGGGTAGTGGCGAAAGCTGTGCGAGTTCGAGTCTCGCCGACGGCACCAAGATATAACTAAGAGCCTGCCCTGCTGATCAGGCTGATCGGTGCGGGCATGCCTTTCAAGGTAGCCGCACACGATGAACATCGACCAGTATCTTCCCGTTCTCTTGTTCATTCTCGTCGGCATGGGTGTCGGCGTAGTCCCCCTGGTACTGGGGTATGTGCTGGGTCCGAACCGGCCCGATGCCGCCAAGAACTCTCCCTACGAATGTGGCTTCGAGGCCTTCGAAGACGCGCGCATGAAATTCGATGTGCGCTACTACCTCGTCGCCATCCTGTTCATCCTATTTGATTTGGAAATCGCCTTTCTGCTGCCCTGGGCCGTTGCGCTTCGGGACGTGGGTGGGGCTGGTTTCGCCGCTGTCCTGATTTTCCTGACCGTTCTCGTCGTGGGCTTTGTCTACGAATGGAAGAAGGGTGCGTTGGACTGGGACTGATGCGGGTTCACTAAGGAAACACGATGATCGAAGGCGTGATGAAGGAAGGCTTCATCACCACGAGTTACGACTCGGTGGTGAATTGGGCCAAGACGGGCTCGCTGTGGCCCATGACATTTGGTCTGGCCTGCTGCGCGGTCGAGATGATGCACGCTGCGGCGGCGCGTTACGACATTGGCCGCTTTGGCTCGGAGGTCTTCCGTGCCAGCCCCCGCCAGTCGGACCTGATGATTGTGGCCGGCACCCTGTGCAACAAGATGGCGCCCGCCATGCGCAAGGTCTATGACCAGATGTCCGAGCCGCGCTGGGTCATCTCCATGGGCTCGTGCGCCAATGGCGGCGGCTACTACCACTACAGCTATTCCGTGGTGCGTGGCTGCGACCGCATCGTGCCGGTCGATGTCTATGTGCCTGGCTGCCCCCCCACGGCGGAAGCCCTGATCTACGGCATCATCCAGCTGCAGCAGAAGATCCGCCGCACCCATACCATCGCTCGCGTCTAAGGGCTAGATGATGACTGCTATTGCGATTCACCCCGAAGTGCTTCGGGATGTGGTGGCTGCTGCCTTGGGCGACAAGGCGCGCAGCGTGACCGTGGCCCTGGGCGAGGTGACGGTCGAAGTGTCCGCTGCCAACTATCTGGAGGCCATGCAGGTTCTGCACAGCGCCCCGGATTGCCGGTTCGAGGTTCTGGTGGACCTGTGTGGCGTGGACTATTCCACCTATGCGGAAGTCGGCCGCGAAGGGCCGCGCTTTGCCGTGGTGTCCCACCTGCTGTCGATCAGCCTGAACCAGCGCCTGCGCGTTCGCGTCTTCTGTACCGACGACGATTTTCCGGTGGTGGCTTCGGTCACTCCCATCTGGGCCGGCGCCAACTGGTTCGAGCGCGAGGCGTTCGACCTGTTCGGCATTGTCTTCGATGGCCATGACGACCTGCGCCGCATCCTGACCGACTACGGCTTCATCGGCCATCCCTTCCGCAAGGACTTCCCGCTGTCGGGCCATGTGGAGATGCGCTATGACCCCGAACAGCAGCGCGTGGTGTACCAGCCGGTCACCATCGAGCCCCGCGAGATCACGCCGCGGATCATCCGCGAAGACAACTACGGGGGCCTGCACTGAAGGCGCTGCAGGCGCCTTTTTGATGGACGACCATGGCTGAAATCAAGAACTATTCCCTGAACTTTGGTCCGCAGCACCCGGCAGCGCACGGCGTGCTGCGCCTGGTGCTGGAGCTCGACGGTGAAGTGGTGCAGCGTGCAGACCCGCACATCGGTCTGCTGCACCGCGCGACGGAAAAACTGGCAGAGAGCAAGACCTACATCCAGTCGCTGCCCTATATGGACCGGCTGGACTACGTGTCCATGATGTGCAACGAGCACGCCTACTGCCTGGCCATCGAGAAGCTGCTGGGCATCGAAGTGCCCATTCGCGCCCAGTACATCCGCGTGATGTATTCGGAGATCACCCGCATCATGAATCACCTGATGTGGCTGGGCTCCAGCGGCAACGATGCAGGCAGCTCCACGACGCTGATCTATACCTTCCGTGAGCGCGAAGACCTCATGGACATGTACGAGGCGGTCTCCGGCGCGCGCATGCACGCGGCCTATTTCCGTCCGGGCGGCGTCTACCGCGACCTGCCCGACACTATGCCGCAGTACAAGGCCAGCAAGGTGCGCAATGCGCGCTCGGTCGAGGTCATGAACCGCAACCGCCAGGGCTCGCTGCTGGACTTCATCGACGACTTCACGCAGCGCTTCCCCAAGTGCGCCGACGAGTACGAGACCCTGCTGACCGACAACCGCATCTGGAAGCAGCGCAACGTGGACATCGGCGTGGTGACGGCTGAGCGTGCCATGAACCTGGGCCTGACCGGCCCCATGCTGCGTGCCTCCGGCGTGGCCTGGGACATGCGCAAGTCGCAGCCCTACGAGGTCTATGACCGCATGGACTTCGACGTGCCCGTGGGCAAGACCGGCGACTGCTACGACCGCTATCTGGTGCGCGTGGCCGAAATGCGCCAGTCCAACCGCATCATCAAGCAGTGCGTGGACTGGCTGCGTGCCAACCCGGGCCCGGTGATCGTGGACAACCACAAGATCGCCCCGCCGCCGCGCGAAGGCATGAAGTCCAACATGGAAGAGCTGATCCACCACTTCAAGCTCTTCACCGAAGGTTTCCGCGTGCCCGAAGGCGAGGCTTACGCGGCCATCGAACACCCCAAGGGGGAGTTCGGCATCTACATCGTGAGCGACGGGGCCAACAAGCCCTACCGCCTGAAGATCCGTCCGCCGGGATTCGCCAATCTGTCCGCCATGGACGAACTGTGCCGAGGCCACATGCTGGCCGACGCCGTGATGGTGCTGAGTACCCTGGACATCGTGTTTGGAGACGTTGACCGATGATTACCGAAGCGACCAAGGAGCGCTTTGCGCGCGAGGTGGCCAAGTACCCGGCCGACCAGAAGCAGTCGGCCGTGATGGCCTGCCTGTCCATCGTGCAGCAGGAGCAGGGCTGGGTCAGTCCCGAGAGCGAGGCCGTGATCGCCGAGTTCCTGGGCATGGCCGAGATCGCGGTGCACGAAGTCACCACGTTCTACAACATGTACAACCAGCGGCCGGTGGGCAAGTTCAAGCTGAACGTCTGCACCAACCTGCCCTGCCAGCTGCGCGACGGCTACAAGGCGCTGCACCATCTGGAATCCCGCCTGGGCATCAAGATGGGCGAGACCACGCCCGACGGCATGTTCACGCTGCAGCAGTCCGAGTGCCTGGGTGCCTGCGCGGATTCGCCGGTGATGCTGGTGAACGACCGCTGCATGTGCAGCTTCATGAGCAACGAAAAGCTCGACGAACTGATCGACGGCCTGCGCGCCGCGGAGGGCAAGGCATGAACGCCGCCGCACAATCGGTCCTGGCCAGGTTTGCCGCCTCGGGCAGCGAGACCTGCTTCCACGACCGCCACATCAATCCCCAGATCTATGCCGATCTGACCGGCGCCAACTGGTCCATCAAGGACTACGAGGCACGCGGCGGCTACCAGGCGCTGCGCAAGATCCTGGGCAAGGACGGCAGCGAAGGCCTGACGCAGGATCAGGTGATCGCCACCGTCAAGGAGTCGGGGCTGCGCGGCCGCGGAGGCGCAGGTTTCCCCACGGGCCTGAAGTGGAGCTTCATGCCCCGCCAGTTCCCGGGCCAGAAGCATCTGGTGTGCAACTCGGACGAAGGCGAGCCGGGCACCTGCAAGGACCGGGACATCCTGGTGCACAACCCCCACATCGTGATCGAGGGCATGATCATCGCGGCCTACGCGATGGGCATCTCCCTGGGCTACAACTACATCCACGGCGAAATCTTCGAGGCCTATGAGCGCTTCGAGGCCGCGCTGGAGGAAGCCCGCGCTGCCGGCTACCTGGGCGACAACATCATGGGCAGCAGCTTCAGCTTCCAGCTGCACGCGCACCATGGCTTCGGCGCCTACATCTGCGGCGAAGAGACTGCGCTGCTGGAGTCGCTGGAAGGCAAGAAGGGCCAGCCGCGCTTCAAGCCGCCGTTCCCGGCCAGCTTCGGCCTGTACGGCAAGCCCACCACCATCAATAACACCGAAACCTTTGCGGCCGTTCCCTGGATCATCCGCAACGGCGGTGCTGCGTACCTGGAGTGCGGCAAGCCCAACAATGGCGGCACCAAGATCTTCTCGGTCAGCGGCGACGTCAACCTGCCCGGCAACTACGAAGTGCCGCTGGGCACGCCCTTCAGCAAGCTGCTGGAGCTGGCCGGTGGCGTGCGCACGGGCCGCAAGCTCAAGGCCGTGATCCCCGGCGGATCGTCCTCGCCCGTGCTGCCGGCCGACATCATCATGGAATGCACGATGGACTACGACTCCATCGCCAAGGCCGGCTCCATGCTGGGCTCGGGCGCCGTGATCGTGATGGACGACTCGCGCGACATGGTCGAGAGCCTGCTGCGCCTGTCCTACTTCTACCAGCACGAGTCCTGCGGCCAGTGCACTCCCTGCCGCGAAGGCACGGGCTGGCTGTGGCGCGTGGTCAACCGAATCGAGCACGGCGAAGGCCGTCCTGAAGACATCGAGCTGTTGGACTCGGTGTCCGTGAACATCATGGGGCGCACGATCTGTGCGCTGGGCGATGCGGCAGCGATGCCGGTGCGCGCCATGATCAAGCACTTCCGCCACGAGTTTGAAGCGAAGATCCAGAACGCTTCCAAGCAGACGGTCCACGCCGCCTGATCGCGAGAAAAGCATATGGTTGAAATTGAACTGGACGGAAAGAAGGTGGAGGTCGCCGAGGGCTGCATGGTCATGCATGCAGCCGAGAAGGCAGGCACCTACATCCCGCATTTCTGCTACCACAAGAAACTTTCCATCGCCGCCAACTGCCGCATGTGCCTGGTGGACGTGGAAAAGGCCCCCAAGCCCATGCCCGCCTGCGCCACGCCCGTGACGCAGGGCATGATCGTGCGCACCAAGAGCGAGAAGGCGATCAAGGCACAGCAATCGGTGATGGAGTTCCTGCTCATCAATCACCCGCTGGACTGCCCGATCTGCGATCAGGGCGGCGAATGTCAGCTGCAGGATCTGGCCGTGGGCTACGGCAGCTCCGCCTCGCGCTACGAGGAAGAAAAGCGCGTGGTCTTCCACAAGGACGTGGGCCCGCTGATCTCCATGCAGGAGATGAGCCGCTGCATCCACTGCACCCGCTGCGTGCGCTTCGGACAGGAAGTGTCCGGCGTGATGGAGCTGGGCATGATCAACCGCGGCGAGCACTCCGAGATCACCACGGTGGTGGGCGATACGGTGGACTCCGAGCTGTCGGGCAACATGATCGACATCTGCCCCGTGGGCGCGCTGACCAGCAAGCCCTTCCGCTACAGCGCCCGCACCTGGGAGCTGTCGCGCCGCAAGTCGGTCTCGCCCCATGATTCCACGGGTGCCAACCTCATCGTCCAGGTCAAGAACCACAAGGTCCTGCGCGTCGTGCCCTTCGAGAACGAAGAGGTCAACGAGTGCTGGATCGCCGACCGCGACCGCTTCTCCTACGAAGCCCTGAACAGTGACGAACGCCTGACCCGCCCCATGCTCAAGCAGGGCGGTGAGTGGAAGGAAGTCGACTGGCAGACGGCCCTCGAATACGTGGCCAACGGCCTGCGCCAGATCAATAACGACCATGGCGCCTCCGCCATCGGTGCGCTGGTCAGCCCGCACAGCACGCTGGAAGAGCTGTTCCTGGCAGGCAAGCTGGTGCGCGGCCTGGGCAGCGAGAACATCGACCATCGCCTGCGCAATGCCGAGTTCACCGCCGCCCAGGGCGTGCAGTGGCTGGGCACGCCCATCGCCTCGCTTTCCAAGCTGCAAGGCGTCCTGGTGCTCGGCTCCAACCTGCGCAAGGACCATCCGCTGTTCGCGCAGCGCATCCGCCAGGCGGCCAAGCAGGGCTGCACCGTGCTCGCCATCAATGAGCGTGTCTACGACTGGGCCATGCCGGTGACGGCGTCCATCGTGGCAGCCCCGGACTGGGCCCAGGCGCTGGCCGATGTGGCCGCCGCCGTGGCGCAGGAAAAGGGTGTTGCCGCTCCCGTGGCCGCCGCCGACGTGCATGCCGAGGCCCAGGCCATTGCCACCGCGCTGCTGCGCGGCGAGCGCAAGGCCATCTTGCTGGGCAATGCCGCTGCGCACCACGCACAGGCATCGACCCTGCTGTCGCTGGCCAACTGGATTGCCGAGCAGACCGGCGCCTCGGTCGGCTACCTGACCGAAGCCGCCAACACGGTGGGCGCGCAGTGGGTGGGCGCACAGCCTGCCGCTTCGGGCCTGAACGCAGGCCAGATGCTGGCCGGCGGCCTCAAGGCCGTGCTGCTGCTGAACAACGAACCCGTGTTCGACTCCGCTGCCGGCGCCCGCGCCGCAGAGGCATTGGGCAAGGCCGAGATGGTCGTGACCCTGAGCCCGTTCAAGGCCAACATGGAATTCAGCGACGTGCTGCTGCCCATCGCCCCGTTCACGGAAACCTCGGGCAGCTTCGTCAACGCCGAAGGCCGCCTGCAAAGCTTCCATGCCGTGGTCAAGCCGCTGGCCGAAGCCCGTCCGGGCTGGAAGGTGCTGCGCGTTCTGGCCAACCTGCTGGGCGTGCAGGGCGTGGACTACGAGACGTCGCAGGACGTGCTCGCAGCCGCCACCGCCGGCGCCACCAGCGTGCCGGCCAACCTGCTGGGCAATGGTGCGCCTGCCGTGAATTCCATCGCCAACGGCGCCGGCCATGCCGCGCCCGTGGTGGCCAGCATTTATCAGCTCGACAGCATCGTGCGCCGCGCGACGTCGCTGCAACTGACGGCAGATGCACGTCAGGCTCGTGAGGGAGGCGCCGCATGATTGACGCACTCAAGACGGCCGGTGCCGGCCTGATCGCCGCCCCCTGGTGGACCGACGTGGCCTGGCCCGTGCTCTGGATCCTGCTGGGCATCGTCGCCATCGTCGCCCCGCTGATGGGCGCCGTGGCCTACCTGACGCTGTGGGAGCGCAAGCTGCTGGGCTTCATGCAGGTTCGCATGGGTCCCAACCGCGTGGGTCCCTTCGGCCTGCTGCAGCCCCTGGCCGATGGCCTGAAGCTGCTGACCAAGGAACTGATCCAGCCCACGGCTGCCGCCAAGGGCCTGTTCTACGTGGGTCCCGTGATGGCCATCATGCCCGCCCTGGCGGCATGGGTGGCGATCCCCTTCGGTCCCGAAGTGGCGCTGGCCAACGTCAACGCCGGCCTGCTGCTGATCATGGCCATCACGTCCATCGAAGTCTATGGCGTGATCATTGCCGGCTGGGCCTCCAACTCCAAGTACGCCTTCCTGGGCGCGCTGCGCGCCTCGGCGCAGATGGTCAGCTACGAGATCGCGCTGGGCTTCTGCTTCCTGGTGGTGATCATGGTCACGGGCAGCATGAATCTGACGCAGATCGTGCTGAGCCAGGGCCAGGGCCAGTTCGCCAGCATGGGTGCCAGCGTCCTGTCGTGGAACTGGCTGCCGCTGCTGCCGATCTTCGTGGTGTACCTGATCTCGGCCGTGGCCGAGACCAACCGCCACCCCTTCGACGTGGTCGAAGGCGAAGCCGAAATCGTGGCCGGCCACATGGTCGAGTACTCGGGCATGGGCTTTGCCATCTTCTTCCTGGCCGAGTACGCCAGCATGTGGCTGGTGTCCATCCTGGCCGTGATCATGTTCCTGGGCGGCTGGCTGCCTCCGTTCGACTTCCTGTCGTTCATCCCCGGATGGATCTGGCTGGCGGCGAAGACTTTCCTGGTCGTGTCCATGTTCATCTGGATCCGTGCCACCTTCCCGCGCTTTCGCTATGACCAGATCATGCGTCTGGGCTGGAAGATCTTCATTCCCGTCACCCTGGTGTGGCTGGTCATCGTGGGTGGCTGGATGCACTCGCCTTGGAACATCTGGAACTGAGCGGAGCAAGAATGTCTGCGGTTGCTGCTACCCCATTTTCGATCAAAGATTTCTTCAAGAGCTTCATGCTCTGGGAACTGGCCAAGGGCATGGCCCTGACTGGCCGCTACACCTTCCGCCGCAAGGTCACGGTGCAGTTCCCCGAAGAAAAGACACCTCTGTCGCCGCGTTTTCGCGGACTGCACGCCCTGCGCCGTTATGACAACGGCGAAGAGCGCTGCATCGCCTGCAAGCTGTGCGAAGCGGTCTGCCCGGCCATGGCCATCACCATCGAGTCCGATGTGCGTGACGACGGCTCGCGCCGCACCACGCGCTACGACATCGACCTGACCAAGTGCATCTTCTGCGGCTTCTGCGAGGAAAGCTGCCCGGTGGATTCCATCGTCGAGACGCATATCTTCGAATACCACGGAGAAAAGCGCGGCGACCTGTACTTCACCAAGGACATGCTGCTGGCCGTTGGCGATCGCTACGAACCCGAGATTGCCGCCGCCAAGGCTGCGGACGCCAAGTACCGCTGAAGCGGCTCCTTGATCACTTGAAAAGATTCGATCCATGGACGCCAAAACTGGTTTCTTCTATCTGTTCTCGGTCGTGCTGCTGTTTGCAGCCTTCCGGGTCGTCACGGCGCGCAACCCCGTGCACGCCGTGCTCAACCTGATCCTGGCCTTCTCGCAGGCTGCCGGCATCTGGCTTTTGCTCAAGGCCGAGTTCCTGGGCGTGACCCTGGTGCTGGTCTACCTGGGCGCCGTGATGGTGCTGTTCCTGTTCGTGGTGATGATGCTGGACATCCGCATCGACGCCGTGCGCCAGGGCTTCTGGAAGCATTTCCCCTTCGCTGCCCTGATCGGCGCACTGATCGCCTTTGAAATGGGCATGGTGCTGATGGGCGGCTTCAGCGGTGTCGAGGAGCCCAAGGCCATTGCGGCCACGGTCAACGCTGCCGGCCAGACCGTGCAGTACTCCAATACCCAGGCCCTGGGCAAGCTGCTGTACACCGAATACCTGTACCCCGTCGAGATCGCTGCCGTGATCCTGCTGGTGGCCATGATCGCCGCCATCGCCCTGACCCTGCGCAAGCGCAAGGACAGCAAGGCAGTGAACCCGGCCCAGCAGATCCGCGTGCGCGCAAAGGATCGCCTCGAGCTGGTCAAGGTGCCGGTCACCCAGGCGCCGCAGGCACCGGCCGCCGAGGCAACCCCCGCCGTGGAGACAAAAGCATGACGCTGACTTTGGGCCATTACTTGACGCTGGGCGCCATGCTGTTCGCGCTCTCCGTCGTTGGCATTTTTCTGAACCGCAAGAACCTGATCGTGCTGCTGATGGCCATCGAGCTGATGCTCCTGGCCGTCAACATGAACTTCGTGGCCTTCTCCAGCTATCTGGGTGACATGCACGGACAGGTGTTCGTGTTCTTCATCCTGACAGTGGCAGCGGCCGAGTCGGCCATCGGTCTGGCGATCCTGGTGCTTCTGTTCCGCAACAAGACCAGCATCAATGCGGAAGATCTCAACTCCCTCAAGGGTTGAGTCCGCCGTAACTTGCAAGGTTCTTAAGAATGAGTCAAACACTCTCTGCATCCATGCTCCTGGCGGTGCCGCTGGCACCGCTGGCGGGTTCCGCGCTCGCGGGTATCTGGGGCACGGCCTTCGGCGGCAACAAGATCGGTCGCGGCGGCAGCCATTCCCTCACGATTTTGGGCGTGCTGATCGCCTTCATCCTGTCGGCCATCACCTTCAACAGCGTGATCTTCGACGGGGCGCGCTTCGACCAGTCCATCTACACCTGGATGGAAATCGGCGGGCTGAAGATGGAAGTCGGTTTCCTGATCGACAGCATCACGGCCATGATGATGTGCGTGGTGACCTTCGTGTCGCTGATGGTGCACATCTACACCATCGGCTACATGCAGGAAGATGACGGCTACAACCGTTTCTTCTCCTACATCTCGCTGTTCACCTTCTCCATGTTGATGCTCGTCATGAGCAACAACCTGCTGCAGCTGTTCTTCGGCTGGGAAGCCGTGGGCCTGGTGTCGTACCTGCTGATCGGCTTCTACTACAACAAGCCCTCGGCCATCTTCGCCAACATGAAGGCCTTCCTGGTCAACCGCGTGGGCGACTTCGGCTTCATCCTGGGCATCGGCCTGATCGCTGCCTACACGGGCACCATGAACTACGGCGAGATCTTCGCCAAGCTGCCCGAGATCCAGAACACCCTGCTGCCGGGCACCGGCTGGCTGCTGGTGACGGTGACGGCCATCTGCCTGTTCATCGGCGCCATGGGCAAGTCGGCCCAGTTCCCGCTGCATGCCTGGCTGCCCGATTCGATGGAAGGCCCGACCCCCATCTCGGCACTGATCCACGCCGCCACCATGGTGACGGCCGGCATCTTCATGGTCTCGCGCATGTCGCCGCTGTACGAGCTGTCGGACACGGCACTGAGCTTCATCCTGGTGATCGGCTCCATCACGGCGCTGTTCATGGGCGTGCTGGGCATCATCCAGAACGACATCAAGCGCGTGATCGCGTACTCCACGCTGTCGCAGCTGGGCTACATGACCGTGGCCCTGGGCGCCTCGGCCTACTCGGTGGCCGTGTTCCACCTGATGACCCACGCCTTCTTCAAGGCCCTGCTGTTCCTTGGCGCCGGCTCGGTGATCATGGGCATGCACCACAACCAGGACATCCGCTGGATGGGCGGCGTGCGCAAGTACATGCCCATCACCTGGATCACGTTCCTGCTGGGCAACCTGGCGCTGATCGGCACGCCGTTCTTCTCGGGCTTCTACTCGAAGGACGCCATCATCGAGGCCGTGCATGCCACCAACCTGCCGGGTGCTGGCTTCGCCAATTTCGCGGTGCTGGCCGGCGTGTTCATCACGGCCTTCTACTCCTTCCGCCTGTACTTCATCGTCTTCCACGGCAAGGAGCGCTACGACCAGAATCCCGATGCGCACCACCATGGCCACGATGACCACCACGCCCATGACGACCACCACGGCCATGGCCACGATGCCAAGCCGCATGAGTCGCCGCTGGTCGTGACCGGCCCGCTGATGCTGCTGGCCATCCCCTCCGTGGTGATCGGTGCCCTGGCACTGATGCCCATGCTGTTCGGTGATTTCTTCAAGGGCGTGATCCACGTCGATGGCAGCAAGCACGGCGCCATGGCCGAGCTGGCCGAGAAGATCCACGGCTGGGTGCCCATGGCGCTGCACGGCTTCACGGCCGCGCCGTTCTGGCTGGCACTGGCAGGCGTCGTCGTCTCCTACCTGTTCTACATGGTCAAGCCCGAAGTGCCTGCCGCCATCAAGTCGTCCATGCAGAAGATCGGTGTCTACCAGGCACTGGAGGGCAAGTACGGCGTGGACTGGGTCTACGAGAACATCTTCGCCCGCGGCGCACGCGCCTTCGGCAGCTTCTTCTGGAAGGTCGGCGACCAGGCCATCATCGATGGCGGCATCGTCAACGGCTCGTGGAAGCTCATCGGCCGCATCGGCCAGTGGGTGCGCAAGCTGCAGTCGGGCTATCTCTATCACTACGCGTTGGTCATGCTGCTGGGCGTGTTCGCTCTCATGACGTATTTCGTGTGGCTCAACAAGTAGTAGGGGAAGAACAAAAATGCATTGGTTGAGTCTTTCAATCTGGGTGCCGATCGCCTTCGGCGCCCTCCTGCTGGCCCTGGGCCGCGAGGATCAGGTCAAGGCAGTGCGCTGGCTGGCCCTGGTCGGCGCGCTGGCAGGCCTGGCCGTCACGCTGCCGCTGATACAGCAGTTCGACAACAGCACGGCTGCCATGCAGTTCGTGGAGAAGGCGCTGTGGATCGAGCGCTTCAACATCCACTACCACCTGGGCGTGGATGGCATCTCGTTCTGGTTCGTGCCGCTGACCGCCTTCATCACCGTGATCGTCGTGATCGCGTCGTGGGAGAACATCACCGAGCGCGTGAACCAGTACATGGGCGCCTTCCTGATCCTGTCCGGCCTGATGGTCGGCGTGTTCAGCGCGCTGGACGGCCTGCTGTTCTACGTGTTCTTCGAGGCCACGCTGATCCCGATGTACCTGATCATCGGCATCTGGGGCGGTCCCAACCGCATCTATGCGGCCTTCAAGTTCTTCCTGTACACGCTGATGGGTTCGCTGCTGACCCTGGTCGCCGTGATCTACCTGTACACCCAGTCGGGTGGCAGCTTCGAGATCCTCGACTGGCACAAGCTGCCGCTGTCCATGACGGCCCAGACGCTGATCTTCTTCGCCTTCTTCGCGGCCTTTGCCGTGAAGGTGCCGATGTGGCCGGTCCACACCTGGCTGCCCGACGTGCACGTGGAAGCGCCCACCGGCGGCTCCGCCGTGCTGGCCGCCATCATGCTGAAGCTGGGCGCCTACGGTTTCCTGCGCTTTTCCATGCCCATCGCACCCGATGCCTCGCACAAGTGGGCCTGGCTGGTCATCGCCCTGTCGCTGATCGCCGTGATCTACGTGGGCGTGGTCGCCCTGGTGCAAAAGGACATGAAGAAGCTGGTGGCCTACTCGTCCGTGGCCCACATGGGCTTCGTGACCCTGGGCTTCTTCATCTTCAATCCGCTGGGCATTGCTGGCGGCATCGTGCAGATGATTGCCCACGGCTTCGTGTCGGGCGCCATGTTCCTGTGCATCGGCGTGCTCTACGACCGCGTGCACTCGCGTGAAATCGCTTCCTACGGCGGCGTGGTCAACACCATGCCCAAGTTCGCGGCCTTCGCGCTGCTGTTCGCCATGGCCAACTGCGGCCTGCCCGCGACGGCCGGCTTCGTCGGCGAGTGGATGGTGATCCTGGGCGCCGTGCAATACAACTTCTGGATCGGCCTGGGCGCTGCCACGGCGCTGATCTTCGGCGCGGCCTACACGCTGTGGATGTACAAGCGCGTCTACCTGGGTCCTGTCACCAATGACAATGTGCGCGGCCTGACCGACATCGGCAACCGCGAGTTCCTGGTGCTGGGTCTGCTGGCCATCGCCGTGCTGTACATGGGCCTGTATCCCAAGCCCTTCACTGACGTGATGGATGTGTCCGTGGCCGAGCTGCTCAAGCATGTGGCCATGAGCAAGCTGCAGTGACCAGACTGAAACGAGAGAATCGAGATGATTGACAACATCAGCTGGCTGGCCATCTATCCGGAGATCCTTCTCCTGGTCATGGCCTGCGTGATCGCCCTGGTGGACCTGGGCGTCAAAAGCCCGCGCCGCACGGGCACCTATGTTCTGACACTGCTGACCCTGGGCGTGGTGGCCGTGCTGCAAGGCATGTATGCCTCCAGTGGCAACACGTTCTATGGCTGGGGCAACATGGTCGTCTCCGACGCCATGGGCAACTGGCTCAAGTGTTTCGCCACCGTGGCCATGATGGTCACCCTGGTCTACGGCCGACCCTATGCCGCTGACCGCGACATGCTGCGCGGCGGCGAGCTCTTCACGTTGGCCATGCTCGCGCTGCTGGGCATGTTCATCATGATCTCGGGCAACAACTTCCTGGTCATCTACCTGGGCCTGGAGCTGCTGACGCTGTCCAGCTACGCCCTGGTGGCGCTGCGCCGCGACCACACGGCTTCGGTCGAGGCCGCGATGAAGTACTTCGTGCTTGGCGCCATGGCCAGCGGCTTCCTGCTGTACGGCATGTCCATGCTCTACGGCGCGACCGGCTCGCTGGACATCGGCCAGGTGTTCAAGGCCATCAACTCGGGCGAAATCAAGCACCAGGTGCTGGTGTTCGGCCTGGTCTTCGTGGTCTCCGGCCTGGCCTTCAAGCTGGGCGTGGTTCCCTTCCACATGTGGGTCCCCGACGTGTACCAGGGCGCTCCCACGGCCATCACCACCATGATCGGTGGCGCGCCCAAGCTGGCGGCCTTCGCCATCGTCATCCGCCTGCTGGTGGACGGCCTGCTGCCGCTGGCCATCGACTGGCAGCAGATGCTGGCCGTGCTTGCCATTGCCTCTCTGCTGATCGGCAACCTGGCCGGCCTGCAGCAGACCAACCTCAAGCGCATGCTGGCCTACTCGACCATCTCGCAGATGGGCTTCGTGCTGCTGGGCCTGATGTCGGGTGTGGTCGACGGCAAGGTCGATCCGGCCACCGTCGAGAACGCCTACAGCTCGGCCATGTTCTACGTGGTGACCTATGTGCTGACCACGCTGGCCGCCTTCGGCGTGATCCAGCTGCTGGCCCGCGAAGGCTTCGAGAGCGAAGAGGTCGCCGACTTTGCCGGCCTGAACCAGCGCAGCCCGCTGTATGCCGGCGTGATGGCGATCTGCCTGTTCTCCATGGCCGGCATTCCGCCCCTGGTCGGCTTCTACGCCAAGCTGTCGGTGCTGCAGGCGCTGGTGGCTTCGGGCCACAGCCTGTACATCGCCCTGGCCGTGTTCGCCGTGGTCATGTCGCTGATCGGCGCCTTCTACTACCTGCGCGTCGTCAAGGTCATGTACTTCGATGAGCCCATCACCGCCACCAGCGTTTCCGCTTCGCTGGACGTGCGCGTGGTGCTGACCCTCAATGGCGCCCTGGTGCTGGGTCTGGGCATCCTGCCCGGCGGCCTGATGGCCCTGTGCGCCGACGCCGTCGTGCGCGCCCTGGCTTCCTGATCCACTTTCCCTGTGCAGGGCCTTGCGCGCAAGGCCCTGCGGTGAGGACATCGGCTTGTCGCAAACCGCTTCGATCTGGCTCGTGATATTGGCTGCCCTTGTGGCAGCCAATTTGCCTTTCTTCAACCCCCGCTGGCTGCAGCTGGGGCCGCTGCGCACCCAGCGCAAGCCGCTGGCCCTATGCCTGCTGGAGATGGTGCTGCTGTACTTCATCGTCGGCGGCGTGGCGCTGCTGCTGGAGCGCCGCGTGGGGCAGATTGCACCCCAGGGCTGGGAGTTCTATGCCATCACGGGGGCGTTGTTCCTGACACTGGCATTCCCGGGTTTCGTCTATCGTTTCCTGATTCACCGCCGCGGCTGAGGCCGCGGTGCCGGTTGCTTCATGGATGAGGGTGCGCGATGAAAGTGCTCGACCTCCATTGCCCGCAGGGCCATCTCTTCGAGGGCTGGTTCGCCTCGGAAGAGGATTTCCAGAGCCAGCTGCAGCGCCAGCTGGTGCTGTGCCCCGTCTGCGGCCACAGCGACATCACCAAGCGCCTGAGCGCCCCCCGCATCAATCTTGGCGCCAAGCCTGCAAGCTTGCCCCCGGCTGCGGCGGCAGAGCCTGCTGCAGCCGCCTCGGCCGCCAGCGCGGCAGCCGCTGCTTCAACGGCCATGCCGCCCCAGGCGCGTGAGCAATTGCAGGCCATGCAGGCCGCCTGGCTGCAGTGGTCGCGCAAGGTCGCGCAGCAGACCGAGGACGTGGGCGAACGCTTTGCCGATGAAGCCCGCCGCATGCACTATGGCGAGACCGAAGAGCGCGCCATCCGCGGCAAGGCGAGTCCCGAGCAGGCCATGCAATTGCTGGACGAAGGCATTGCCGTGGTTCCATTGGCCTTGCCGCAAGGCAGCAAGGAAACGCTGCAGTAACTTGCTCCGGGCACATGCTGTCTTGGCGGCGACAATTGCGCTCATGGCGATCGATCGCCAATTCCCATGCCAGGCAATCACCTGGTGCTATTAATTGAATAGCGCTTTGAGTCGCTTTGTCGCCATTCAATTGATGGGGCGACAAACCCAAGCATATCCGCGGCTTTTCGCATAGTGACTGAGCAGGCCACAGGGAGATTGCCCCCCTGGGTGTTTCCCGTAAGGCAGCAGACATTGGTCGCTGTCTGCCAAGCCGCAAAAAGGGTAGTTTGCTATCTCTTTGGAAGCGCTCTGGCCTTCCGCGTGGGCGTCGCCGGGCCGAGGTGATGGAGAACCCTAGGGCCCGCCTGCAGCCGCGGCGCCTTGCAGCCCCGTGACTGCTTGATTATTTCAAGTGTGAGTGGTTGCTTCTTGTTTTTGCGGCGACTCGTCTTGATGCGCCATGCTGCAGTGCGGGGCAGGGCCTGTGCTTAGGAGCACCTACGTAGGCGTTTTCCCGCTGCGGTGCACAACGTCGGCAAGCCTACGATGCGTCCGACCCTGCACAACGCCCACCAGAGCCTCTGGCGACGCGTTGGCGGCTGGCAGCATCAACGGAGCAGGCGAAGCGCACATGAGCGACGTTATTCTCGAAACCCGGAACCTGACCAAAGAGTTCAAGGGATTTACGGCGGTGAGCAAGGTGGACCTTTCGGTGCGCCGCGGCTCCATCCATGCCTTGATCGGCCCCAATGGCGCAGGCAAGACCACCTGCTTCAATCTGCTGACCAAGTTCCTGGAGCCCACCTCCGGCACCATCCGTTTCAACGGCGAGGACATCACGCAGGAGGCGCCGGCGCAGATCGCGCGCCGTGGCGTGATCCGGTCCTTCCAGATCTCGGCCGTCTTCCCGCATTGCACGCTGCTGGAGAACGTGCGCATCGGCCTGCAGCGCAAGCTGGGCACCGAGTTCCATTTCTGGCGCAGCGAAAAAAGCCTGTCCATGCTCAATGACCGCGCCATGCAGCTGCTGTCCGAAGTCGGCCTGCAGGACCTGGCCGACGAGGTCACCGTCAACCTGCCCTATGGCCGCAAGCGCGCGCTGGAGATCGCCACCACTCTGGCCATGGAGCCCGAGCTGATGCTGCTGGACGAGCCCACCCAGGGCATGGGCCACGAAGACGTGGACCGCGTGACCCAGCTGATCAAGAAGGTCTCGGCAGGCCGCACGATTCTCATGGTGGAGCACAACATGAAGGTGATCTCCACCATCGCCGACCGCATCACGGTGCTGCAGCGCGGCGCCGTGCTGGCCGAGGGGCCATACGAGGAAGTTTCGCGCAACCCGCAAGTGATGGAAGCGTATATGGGCACCACCGACGGCCAGTTGCAGGGAGCGCATTGAGATGACTGCACCGGCATTGGAAATCAAGGGCCTGCAGGCCTGGTACGGCGAATCCCATGTGCTGCACGGCATGGACCTGGTGGTCCAGCCCGGCGAGGTGGTCACGCTGCTGGGACGCAACGGCGCGGGCCGCACGTCCACGCTGCGCGCCATCATGGGGCTGACGGGCGCACGCAAGGGCTCGATCAGGATCAATGGCGTGGAGGCCATCCACCTGCCCACGCACCGCATTGCCCACCTGGGCGTGGGCTACTGCCCGGAAGAGCGCGGCATCTTCTCCAGCCTCTCGTGCGAGGAGAACCTGATGCTGCCGCCACCGCTCAAGACCGGCCAGCAGGGCATGAGCGTGGACGAGATCTACGCCATGTTCCCCAACCTGGCCGAGCGCCGCCACAGCCAGGGCACGCGCCTGTCGGGCGGCGAGCAGCAGATGCTGGCGGTGGCGCGCATTTTGCGTACCGGCGCGCGGCTGCTGCTGCTCGACGAGATCTCCGAAGGCCTGGCCCCCGTCATCGTGCAGGCGCTGGCCCGCATGATCACCATGCTGCGCACCAAGGGCTACACCGTGGTGATGGTGGAGCAGAACTTCCACTTCGCGGCGCCGCTGGCCGACCGCTTCTACGTGGTCGAGCACGGCCATGTGGTCGAGCGTTTCGGCGCGGCCGAGCTGCAGGCCAAGATGCCCGTGCTCAACGAACTGCTCGGAGTCTGACCTGGATATCCATCGTGGCTGGCGCCTGGGGCTCGCCGGCTGCATTCCTGCCATGGCCCTGTGACAAAAAACCCAAGACATCAACGCGAAGGAGACACCAATGAAAGCAAAACTGACCGCACTGTCGTGCATGCTGGCCGCCGCCGGCCTGGCCAGCCCGCTTGCCATGGCACAGGAGAAGGTGAAGATCGGCTTCGTGACCGACATGTCCAGCCTCTATGCGGACGTGGAAGGCAAGAATGCCGTCACCGCCATGCAGATGGCCATCGATGACTTCGGCGGCAAGGTGCTGGGCCAGCCCATCGAGCTGCTGAGCGCCGACCACCAGAACAAGGCCGACATCGCCGCCTCCAAGGTGCGCGAGTGGGTGGACACGCAGGGTATCTCGCTGGTGTTCAGCGGCACCAACTCCGGCACGGCCCTGGCGGTGTCGCAGGTGGCCAATGAGAAAAAGCGCGTGCACTTCAACAGCGGCGCAGGCTCGTCGGCGCTGACCAACGAGCAGTGCAATCCCTACACCGTGCACTACGCCTATGACACCGTGGCCCTAGCCAAGGGCACGGGCACGGCCGTGGTGGAGCGCGGCGGCAAGGACTGGTTCTTCCTGACGGCAGACTACGCCTTCGGCCACGCGCTGGAGAACGACACCACGGCGGTGATCAAGGCCAAGGGCGGCAAGGTGGTGGGCGGCGTCAAGCATCCGCTCAACGCCTCGGACTTCTCGTCCTTCCTGCTGCAGGCGCAGGCCTCCAAGGCCCAGATCCTGGGCCTGGCCAATGCCGGTGGCGACACCATCAACGCCATCAAGGCGGCCAAGGAATTCGGCATCAACAAGAGCATGAAGACCGTGGGCCTGCTGGTGTTCCTGACCGACATCCACAGCCTGGGCCTGAAGAACACCGAAGGCATGCAGTTCACCACCAGCTGGTACTGGGACCAGAACGACGCGGCGCGCAAGTTCGCCGAGCGCTTCTTTGCCAAGACCAAGCGCATGCCCACCTCCATCCAGGCCGCCGACTACTCGGCCGTGACCAGCTACCTCAAGGCCGTGCAGGCCGTGAAGTCCACGGATGCCGACAAGGTCATGGCCCATCTCAAGAGCACGCCCATCGACGATTTCTACGGCAAGGGCTCGATCCGTCCCGACGGCACCTTTGCCCACGACATGTACCTGGTCGAGGTCAAGAAGCCCGCCGAGTCCAAGAAGCCCTGGGACTACCTGAAGGTCGTGGCCACGCTGCCCGCCGACCAGGTCTGGACCACCAAGGCCGAGACCAAGTGCGCGCTGTGGAAGTAACGCCGCGCCGCCACTGACCCCCAACCGCCACCCGGCCAACCACGACAGCTGCATCCCATGGAAATCTTTGGTGTTTCCCTGCCAGGCCTGATGAGCCAGCTCCTTCTGGGGCTGGTCAACGGCTCGTTCTACGCCATCCTCAGCCTGGGGCTGGCGGTGATCTTCGGCCTGCTCAACGTGATCAACTTCGCCCACGGCGCGTTGTTCATGCTGGGCGCCATGGTCACCTGGATGGCCATGAGCTACTTCAACATCAACTACTGGGTGATGCTGGTGCTGTCGCCGCTGCTGGTGGGCCTGCTGGGGGTGCTGATCGAGCGCTTCCTGTTGCGCTGGATCTACAAGCTCGACCATCTCTACGGCCTGTTGCTGACGCTGGGCCTGTCGCTGCTGATCGAGGGCCTGTTCCGCTCGGTCTACGGCGTCTCGGGGCTGGGCTATGACACGCCCGAGCTGCTGGAGGGCGCGACCAACCTGGGCTTCATGATCCTGCCCAACTACCGCGCATGGGTGGTGCTCGCCTCCATCGTGGTCTGCGTGGCCACCTGGTTCATGATCGAGAAGACGCGCATTGGCGCCTACCTGCGGGCCGGCACCGAGAACCCGCGCCTGGTCGAGGCCTTCGGCGTCAACGTGCCCGTGATGATCACGCTGACCTATGCCTTCGGCGCGGCCCTGGCCGCCTTTGCCGGCGTGCTGGCGGCGCCCGTCTACCAGGTCACGCCGCTGATGGGGCAGAACCTCATCATCGTGGTCTTCGCCGTGGTGGTGATCGGAGGCATGGGCTCCATCATGGGCTCCATCCTCACCGGCCTGGGCCTGGGGGTGATCGAGGGCCTGACCAAGGTCTTCTGGCCCGAGGCATCGTCCACCGTGGTGTTCTTCATCATGGTCATCGTTTTGCTCATCCGCCCCGCCGGCCTGTTCGGCAAAGAGAAATAACAAGAACGAGGACAAGGGGCCGACCACATGAAATCCAAGACTCTCGTTCAACGCATTGCCCCCTGGGGCTATGGCCTGCTGCTGCTGGGCCTGCTGGCGGCGCCCCTGCTGGGCGCGTATCCGGTGTTCGTGATGAAGCTCATGTGCTTCGCACTGTTCGCCTCGGCCTTCAACCTGCTGCTGGGCTACACGGGCCTGCTGTCCTTCGGCCACGCGGCCTTCCTGGGCGGCGCGGCCTATGTGACGGGCTACGCCATCAAGGGCTGGGGCTTCACGCCCGAGCTGGCCATGCTGGCCGGCACGGCCGGCGGCGCGCTGCTGGGGCTGATCTTCGGCTGGCTGGCCATCCGCCGCCAGGGCATCTACTTTTCCATGATCACGCTGGCGCTGGCCCAGATGCTGTTCTTCGTGTGCCTGCAGGCGCCCTTCACGGGCGGCGAGGACGGGCTGCAGGGCGTGCCGCGCGGCAAGCTGTTCGGCCTCATCGACCTGGCCAGCGACATGACCATGTACTACGTCACGCTGGTCATCGTGGTCCTGGCCTTCCTGCTGATCGTGCGCACCATCCACTCGCCCTTCGGCCAGGTGCTCAAGGCCATCAAGGAGAACGAGCCGCGCGCGACCTCGCTGGGCTACGACGTGGCGCGCTTCAAGCTGCTGGCCTTCGTGATCTCGGCCGCGCTCACGGGCCTGGCCGGTTCGCTCAAGACCGTGGTGCTGGGCTTTGCCACGCTGTCGGATGTGCACTGGACCACCTCCGGCCACGTGATCCTGATGACGCTGATGGGCGGCCTGGGCACGCTGTCCGGCCCCATCCTGGGATCGGCCGTGGTGGTCATGCTGGAGAACAAGATCGGCGAGTTCGGCCTCTTCCTGCAGCGCCTCACGGGCGTGGAGTGGTTCTCCACGCTGGGCGAGTCGGTGACCATTGTCACGGGCCTGATCTTCGTGGTCTGCGTGCTGCTGTTCCGCAAGGGCATCATGGGCGAGCTGATCGTCCGGCTGCAGAAAAAGCGTATCCCTTGAGAGCCGGGTTGGGACGGTTTCAAGGGGGTGGGCTACGTGCCCATGCTGTTGACTGCCATAGCTACAACTGCAGCGGCCGGGCGTAGCCCGTCATCTCCAGGTATCCCTGACCGGCTCGCGCCTCCTGGCCCGGGCCGGTGGGCTTTTGCAGGCTGCACAGGCCCTCCCAGTAGATGGCGCCGGTGGAGGCGCTGCTGTCCAGCTCCTGGTCATCGACCAGGGCGTTCACGATGAAGCGGCCTGCGGGCGTGTCCACCTGCCATTGCACGGGGTAGCGCGCTCCGCTGGCAGGGCTGCTCCAGTGGCGCAGCGGCGTGAACTGCACTGCATCGTGGGCGAAGACCTGCAGCGTGCCATCCACACCGCGCAGCGAGCCGCCGGCCCACAACGCGCTGCCATCCGCCCGTCGCACGCGAAAGGCCGTGAGCGCGCCGCCGTCGAACAGGTTCATGCCTATCCAGTCCCAGCCCACGGCCTCGGGGTGCAGCAGGGCCTGGCTCCATTCATGGTCCAGCCAGGCGCGGTTGTCGCCGGGTTCGCGTGCGGCTTCTATCGCCATGCGCTGGCCTGCCAGTTCCAGCGTGCCGCTCACCTGCAGCTGCGGGCGGCTGTAGTAGTAGCTGGCCTGATCGGGTTCGGGACCCTTGCGCGACAGGCCGGCGCGGCCCTGCAGCAAGGGGGGCAGGCGGGTGTCAAAGTGCAGGTCCAGGGCGAATGTGCTGCTGCGCAGGCGCGTGGTATAGCGCTCGGCAGCGCCTTCATCGGTGCGGGCCAGCGACCAGTCCTGCAGCCGCACGTCGGCATCGGTCTCGCTGGCCTGGGCAATGCCGAAGCCCGCGCGCGCAATGCGCTGGTCGTGGTGCAGGCGAGCGCCCTGCACATCGCACAGCGCCGCATGGGCAAACAGCAACTGGCGCGCTGCAAAGGCGGAGCGCAGCTCCTGCGTGGCCTGTACGCGCGACCGGAAGAAGGTGATCTGGAAACCCCAGGCCCGGCCCGCTGCGCGTGCCTGGCCGGTGATGTACCACCACTCGGTGCGCAGCCCGGGGTGGCTGCCGTGGTCGCGCGGGAAGACCAGCGTGCGTGGCGGCAGTGCCTGGGCGGGCAGTCCTGCCGCCGCCAGGCCCAGGCCGGCAGCCAGGCCCAGAAGATGGCGGCGGGGCAGGGGCATCATGGATCAGCCTTGCAGCTGAGCGATGCGCGCCTGGGCCGGCCCGCAGTCGCCGATGCGCTGCATCACCCAGTCCGCATCATGGTAGGTGGGCAGGTAGCGCTCGCCCGCATCGCACAGCAGCGAAAGAATGGAGCCCTGCTCGCCGCGCTGGCGCATCTCGCTGGCCAGCCTGAGCATGGCCACGTAGTTGGTGCCGGTGGACGGCCCCACGCGCCGGCCCAGCAGTGCGGACAGGCTGCGCATGGCGGCCAGGGAATCGCAGTCCGCCACTTCCTCCATGCGGTCCACCAGCGTGCGCACGAAGCTGGGCTCCACGCGCGGGCGGCCTATGCCCTCGATGCGCGAGCCCGGCGCGGTGAGGGTGGCATCGCCCGTGCGGTGGTAGGCGGCGAACACCGAGCCCTCGGGGTCGGCCACGCAGATGCCCGTGGCATGGCGCTGGAAACGCACGTAGCGGCCGATGGTGGCACTGGTGCCGCCCGTGCCCGCGCCCACCACGATCCAGCGCGGCACGGCATGGCGCTCGCGCCGCATCTGGGTGAACATGCTCTCCGCAATATTGTTGTTGCCACGCCAGTCGGTGGCGCGCTCGGCATAGGTGAACTGGTCCATGTAGTGGCCGCCGGCCTGCGCGGCCACGGCGCGTGCCTCGTCATAGACCTGGGCGGCGCTGTCCACCAGATGGCAGCGGCCGCCGTAGAACTCGATCAGTGCAATCTTCTCCACCGAGGTGCTGCGCGGCATCACGGCCACGAAGGGCAGGCCCAGCAGGCGCGCGAAATAGGCCTCGCTCACGGCCGTGGAGCCGCTCGATGCCTCGACGATGGTCGATCCCTCGTGCACCCAGCCATTGCACAGCGCATAGAGAAACAGCGAGCGCGCCAGCCGGTGCTTGAGGCTGCCCGTGGGATGGGTGGATTCGTCCTTGAGGTAGAGATCGATCCCCAGGCCGGCAAAGCCGGGCAGGGGCAGCGGTATCAGGTGCGTGTCGGCACTGCGCTGGTAGTCGGCCTCGATGCGGTTGATGGCTTCATGCAGCCAGGGGGAAGTGGTGTGCGGCATGGCGGCCATTGTCGCAGGCCGCCCGGCCCAGGCGGCTACAGGCCATAGAAGGGGCGATTGGCCTCGATGCGTGCCTGCTCGCTGGCAGGGTAGCGGCGTTCGGCCAGCAACTGCTGCAGCGCGGCGCGGCCCAGGTCGCGCAGCGGGGTGTAGAAGGCGCTGACGGCCAGCTCGTCCAGTGCGCGCCAGGCATAGACCTGGGCGTCGATGAACAGGATGTCCTCGGCCGGGCGCGGCAGCGCGGCGGCCTGGTGCGCATAGAGGCAGGCCAGGGCGAACTCGGACCGCTCGCGGTGGTAGCGCGCCAGCTCGCACAGGGGCTCGGCCCGCTGCGGTCGCGCGGCATAGGCGGTGAGATAGGCCTCGCGCACGGCGGCCGGCTCGGCGCCCGAGCGCTCCAGCAGCACGCCGATCTGGAACAGCGCAAACCACTGCTCCTCGGCCCAGCCGCCCATGGCGGCGCGCTGCCGGTACCACTGCAGGCTGGACTCGATCTGGCCTGCGTCGCGGTGGCTTTGCGCCAGATAGAACACGTTGCGCGTGTTGCCGGGCTGCTCGCGCACGGCCTTTTCGAGCACGGCGATGTCGCGCAGGTAGGTCTGCGGGTCCCGCGCCCGCGCGCCGTCGTGCGAGACATCGATGTACGGCCCCGCCAGCATCTGCCAGGCCTGGTGCGCCGGGGCGGTCAGGTACTCGTGCAGCACGCCTTCCCAGCGCCAGTCCACGCGCGTGGCGATCAGCGCATTGCGCTGGTATTCGGTACCCGCCATGTGGCAGGACAGCATGCAGCCGTCCGCCTCCAGCGCCGGCCATGCAAAGCCTTCGGGCACGCGCAGCTGCTCGTCGGCATCAATGAACAGCAGGTAGTCACCGTGCGGCCGCGCCAGCTCCAGCGCCTCGTTGCGGTTGTGGGCGAAGTCCACCCAGGGCCGCTCGTGCAGGCTGCCGGGTATGCCCTCCATGCACTGGCGCACCAGGTCCTGCGTGCCATCGCTGGAGCCCGTGTCCACGATCACCCAATGGTCCACCCACGGCTTGACCGAGGCCAGGCAACGCGCGATCACCGGGGCCTCGTTCTTGACGATCATGTTCAGGCAGATATGGACGCGGCGCGCAGGTCGCATAGCGAGCTCACTGGCAGGAGGCCACCACGATCAAACCGGTAACCGCCGTATTGAAGGCCTGGGTGCCAACCAACTGCACAGTCATGGTGTCGCCTGGCGCGTACGTGGCGGGGCCGGACACATCACATGTGGGGTTGGCATTGGAAAGCGTACAGATCGGCACGCCCGACACATTGGAGAAGTTCTCGTTCACGCCTCGACGCAGCTGCAGCGTCAGGCTCAACGCCCTGTTCTCTGTCAGCATGGCGCGCAATGAAGCATTGGTGCATGAGGTGTGTACCATGCGCTGCGCATCGGTCTCGAATGTGTTACCGCCGCCGTTGGCAAACAAATAAATTGTGCCGTTGCCAGCGCTGTTGCCGCGGGCAGGAGTTGTATACGTCTGGAAAAACCCACCCGAGCCTGCAGGCCCCGGGACTCCTGCAGGGCCTGTGGGGCCTTGAAGTCCAGCTCCTGTGGCACCCGTCACGCCCTGGATGCCCTGGATTCCCTGAATGCCTTGCGCGCCCTGGGGCCCTGTGGGACCTGTGTCACCCTGGGCCCCTGTCACGCCCGTAGCCCCTGTCATGCCGGTCGGGCCCGTCGGGCCGGTTGCACCCGTGGCCCCTGTAGGTCCGGTGGGTCCGGTCGCGCCAGTGGCACCCGTCGAACCCGTGGCACCTGGGGTGCCCGCACCGGTGGCCCCAGTTGGACCTGTGACTCCCGTTGCGCCTGACGGACCAGCCACCCCTGTGGCGCCTGTCGCGCCTACAGGACCTGTTGCCCCTGTGGCGCCAGCCGCCCCTGTGGCTCCCGTAGCGCCAGTTGCCCCGCCGCCCACACCCGGCGCGCAATGCACCAATTGCCCCGTGGCGCCGTCAACGCACAGCAGCTGGTTGCCAGTGGCTGCATCGGCAGGCAGGGCTGGTACCAGCACCTCCCCTGTGTTCTGTACCCGCAAGCGTTCGGCCCCCGCAGAATTCTTGATCACGAAATTGCCACCGGCCGGCATAGTGATGCTCACGTCGGCGGCATGGGCTGCCGGGCTGAAGATTCCCGCGCTGATGCACAGCGACCAGAGAAGGCGGGGAGGGATGGGGAAGTTGCGACGGTCCATGGTTCAGATGCTGCTTGGATGAATACGCGCGGAAAGCCGGCACCCGCGTGGCGGGCGCCAGGATGGAAGAAGAATGGGCCGGCCCAGGGGCCGGATGCCGGGGCGCCCGGCCTGCTCAGAGGCGTGTTGCGCGGCGCTGGCGGTGCAGGGCCATGCCGCCGAGCAGCAGGCTCATCAGCATCAGCCCGTAGGTGCTGAGCGTGGGGATGCTGGCTGGAGCCGTCACCACAGTCGCTCCGATCTGCACGTTGCCAGGCACCACGCTGCCGCTGCTGTTGACCAGGGTCGCCGACGGCCCCATGGTCACCACGGCGGTGCCAGGGCCGGAAGAGGTCAGCACCACCGGCTTGCCGGGAGAGCCCAGCGTGAGCGTGCCCAGCACGGTGAGGTTGGTACCTGCGGGAAGAACGATGGTCGGGGGTGTCGGGCCGGTGCTGATCAGTGTCAGATCCTTCACGACGATATTGCCGCTGAGTGTCAGGGTCGTTCCGGGTGCACAGGTGTCTGAAAGCACAACGCTGCTGGTGCCGAGATTCAGTGCCGCCGCGCTCGTCAGGTCGCCGCCGATGTTGAGCTGGCCGCCCGTGCCGGTCACCGTGGAGCCCGCGTCAAAGGCAAAGGACCCCGAATCGAAGGTGCCCGTGCCCAGGGCCAGTTCCCCGCCCATCGAAACGGGGACGCAAAACGAATTGAACGAACCGCCAGCCAGATCGATGCTGGAGCCTGGAGGAAAGACAATCTGCCCCCAGGCCGAGCCGCACATTGCCGCGCCCAGGGCCAGCGACGCAGCCCAACGTTTTCCGAAACCTGCCATGAGTCCGATCTCCCGCGTACAGACGGCAATGCGCCTGTCTGATTTTTGTAGAGGCAGGCACCCCCCGTGGATAGGGCGCAGCACTGCCGAAGTCGGGCGAATGATCAGATAGAAAATGATTCTCTTGTAAGAAAAATTAACAATTGATTATGCGTTTTCATTTTTTGCAGGCTATCTGTTTGCGCGGAGGGATGGGGTTTACCAATCCTCCTTGACCGCCAGCACCGCCTCGCGCCCTGCAGCCGCACGCCCGGCCAGCCAGGCCGTCAGCGTGCCTGCTGCGATCACGCTGGCAGCCAGCGCCAAAAGGCGGGACCACGGCAGGGACAGCTCCATGGTCCAGTGAAAGCTTTGCGGATTCACCACGTGCACCAGGATCGCGGCCACGCCCAGGCCCAGCAGGCTGCCGGCGATGGCGCCCGCCGTGGTCCAGGCCATGCCTTCGCCGGCCACCACGGCCAGGATGTCGCGCCGCGTCAGGCCCAGGTGGGCGAGCAGGCCGAATTCCTTGCGCCGTGCCAGCACCTGGGCGCTGAAGCTGGCCGCGATGCCGAACAGGCCGATGCCGATGGCCACGGCCTGCAGCCAGTAGGTCACGGCAAAGCTGCGGTCGAAGATGCGCATGGAGCGCTCGCGCAGCGCGCCGCTGCTGGCGAACTCCAGTGCTTGCGCGGCGCCCGGCCCGGTCATCAGCGACTGGATACGCGCCTGCAGCTGCTGCTCCGTGGCCGTGTCGTCGCCGTCCGGCCAGATGGCGATTTCGGTGGGGCCTGCCGTGGTGGCGCTGCCGTCGGCAAGCCGTTGGTAGTCATCCCAGTCCATGGCGATGGCGCCGAACTGGCGCACATAGTCGCGCCAGATGCCGGCCACAAACACGCGGGAATCTTCCGACGGCAGGGCCTGGGCCAGCAGCGGCCACTCCTGGCCCGGCCGCACGCCATAGAGTTGGGCCACGGCTTCACTGACATAGACGGGCGTGCTGCCAGCGGGCGCTTGCACGGGGCCTTGTATCCACGGCAACTGCTGGCCCTGGGGGCCATGCAGCGGGCGCAGCAGCAGGCTGACGGCGGGGCGATCCGGGCTGAGCCACAGGCTGGTGCTGCGCATGGGCTGGGCGCGCTGTACGCCAGGCAGGGCGGCAATGCGCGCGGCCAGATCGGCGGGCAGGGGCGCGGCATCGGCACGGCCTGCGCTGCCGGCCGTGCGCAGGTACAGCGGGGCGGGCAGCACGGCATCCAGCCAGGCGATCATGCTGTCCCTGAAGCTGGCCACCATCACGGTCAGCGCCACGGCCAGGCTCAGGCTGGCCACCACGCCGCCCACGGCCACCGTGGTGCTGCGGCGCATGCGCCGTGCGCGTTCCACGGGCAGCAGGGCCAGCGGCTGGCGCAGCAGCGATTGCGGCACCAGGCGCAACAGCTGGCCCAACAGCCAGGGCAGGGCGGCCATGCCGCCCAGAAGCAGCAGGGCCACGGCGGCATAGGCGGCCAGGGGAATGCCGGCCACGGGCGGCACAAAGGCCAGGGCCACGCTGGCTGCCATCAGCAGCAGGGCCGGCAGGCCGCGCGCCGCGCGTTCGGAGCCCGCGCCCTGGCCCTTGAGCGTGGCCGCAGGCGGCAACTCCATCGCCTGGCGCGCCGGCCACCAGCCGCCAGCCACGGTGGCGGCCACGCCCAGCAGGCCAAAGGTCAGCGCGGCGCTGGCGCTCCACTGCAGCGCGGGCTGCACGCCGGCAAAGTAGCCGCCGCCCAGGTCACCGCCCAGCAGGTGCAGGGCCAGCCAGGCCAGTCCCGCGCCCAGGGCAATGCCGGCCGCGCTGCCCACCATGCCCAGCAGCAGCGATTCCAGCAGCACCAGGCCCAGGCGCTGGCGCGGTGTCAATCCCAGCACGGCCAGCAGGGCGAACTGCGGCGCGCGCTGGGCCACGCTGAGCGCCAGCACCGAGAACACCAGGAACGCCCCCGTGAACAGCGCCACCAGGGCCAGCACCGTGAGGTTGACGCGGTAGGCGCGCGACATCTCGGCTATGCGCTGCTGGTCGTCGCCGGGGCGGCTGGCCAGGGCCTGGGCGGGCCAGTCGGGCAGGCGGCGCAGTTCGGCCAGCAGGGACTCGCGCGTGGCGCCTTCGGCCAGCAGCACATCGATGCGGTCCACCTGGCCCCAGCGCTGCAGGCTGTCCTGCAGCGCACCGATGTCCATCACGGCCAGCGGCGGGCCGGATGCGGCCACCGTGCCCGCGATGCGCAGGGTCTGCGCGCGCCCGCCCAGTTGCCATGGCAGGGGCGTGTGCCGCGCCTGCTCCGGCGTCAGGCCCAGGGCTTCGAGTGCCGTTGCATTGAGGAAGACCGCATCGGGCGCGAACAGGTCCAGCCGCCCGCCGCCATCGAACAGCCGGGGCATGAGCGCAGGCGCCACGGGCGCCAGCCGCAGCGCATCGCCGCCCAGCACGCGCAACTGCACCGGCGTGGCGGTGCCGGCCAGGGCCGTGGCTTCGATCCAGGGTGCGGCCAGGCTGACCTGGGGCTGCTGCGCAACACGGCCATACAGCGATTCGGGCAAGCCGCCCTGCATGGCACGCAGCTCCAGGTCCGGCTGGCCGCTGACCGTGCGCACGGCGCGCGAGAACTCATCGAGCGCGGACTGGTTGATCACGTGCACGGCAAAGCCCAGGGCCACGCCCAGCATGATGGCCACCAGGGCGGTGGCCGTGCGCCAGGGATGCTGGCGCAGCTCCTGCCAGGAAAAGGTGCGAAGCAGGGCGAGCATGGGCGGATGGTCTCTGGCGCTAGGCGGGCTGCATGCCCTGTGCGGTCAGGCGCAGCAGGCGGTCGGCACGGCGCGCGGCCTCGATGGAGTGCGTGACCAGCACCAGGGCGGCCTGGTGCTCGCGGGTCTGCTGCAGCAGCAGCTCCATGACCTGTGCGGCCGTGCCGGGGTCCAGGTTGCCCGTGGGCTCGTCGGCCAGCAGCAGGGCCGGGCCGTGGACCAGGGCACGCGCAATCGCCACGCGCTGCAGCTGGCCGCCGCTGAGCTGCCAGGGCAGGCGCTGCTCCAGCCCCTGCAGCCCGACGGCCTGCAGCAGTTGCTGAACGCGCTGGCGGCCCGCCGCATCCAGCCGCTGCAGCAGCATCAGCGGCAGGGCCACGTTGTGCCAGACATCCAGGTGCGGCAGCACATGGAAGGCCTGGAACACGAAGCCGACATGGCTGCGCCGCCACAGCGCACGGCCGGTTTCATCCACGGCCGACAGGTCCTGGCCTTCGTGCAGCACGCGGCCCTGCTGCCACTCATCAAGCCCGGCCAGGCAGTTGAGAAAGGTGGACTTGCCCACGCCCGAGTCACCCACGATGGCCACGAACTCGCCGCGCGCCACGCTGCAGTCCACGTTCTCGAAGACGGCGGTTTCCGTGCCGCCGTCGTTGCGGTAGCGCCGCGCCAGGCCCTGGACCTGAAGCAGCGGCGGCTGAGTCAGTGGCGTGTTGTCCCGGGGCGCGTCAGTCATGAAGGCGGTTTCCTGTTCAGCCGTTGCGGGCCTGGGTTGCTGCGGCCACCACGGCCATCGCTGCCTGCAGCAGTTGCGACTGGGCATCGGGCGCATCGCAGGCAATGGCATGGCGGGCGGGCATGCTGCGCAGCCAGGTGATCTGGCGCTTGGCCAGCTGGCGCGTGGCGGCAATGCCGCGCTCGCGCAGCGAGTCCATGGGGTACAGGCCGTCCAGCGATTCCCAGGCCTGGCGGTAGCCCACGCAGCGGATGGAGGGCAGGTCCAGGTGCAGGTCGCCGCGCGCGCGCAGTTGCTGCACTTCGTCGATGAAACCGGCGTCCAGCATGGCGTCGAAGCGCTGGGCGATGCGCGCATGCAGCCAGGCGCGGTCCTGCGGCTCCAGCGAGAAGAAGCCGCCGGGGCTGACCAGTCCCTGTTCGGCATTCTTGCCACTGCGCGTATGAAAGCTGGACAGCGGCTTGCCCGACACCTGCCAGACCTCCAGCGCGCGCTGTATGCGCTGGCTGTCGGCCGGCGCCAGGCGTGCGGCCGTGGCGGGATCGACCTGGGCCAGCAGCGCATGCATGGCGGGCCAGCCGATCTCGGTGGCCTGGGCGTCCAGCCGCTCGCGCACGGCGGGGTCGGCGGCCGGCATGTCGTCAATGCCATCCTGCAGGGCCTTGAAATACAGCATGGTGCCGCCCACCAGCAGCGGCATGGCGCCGCGCGCGTGGATCTCGGCCACCAGGCGCTGCGTGTCCTGCACGAATTCGGCCGCGCTGTAGGCCTGTAGCGGGTCGCGGATATCGATCAGGTGATGGGGGCAGGCAGCCAGTTCTTCGGGCGTGGGCTTGGCCGTGCCGATGTCCATGCCGCGATAGACCAGGGCCGAGTCCACGCTGATGATTTCTGCGGCCTGGCCGCGTTCGGCCAGCAGCCTGGCCAGGGCCAGGGCGGCAGCGGTCTTGCCGGAAGCGGTGGGGCCGGCGATGGCCAGGCAGGGGAGCGTGGAAGCGGTGGACATTCAAAAAACGCAAACGCAGGAAATGAAAATCAGCGGTGGCCATCGACCCCGCCGTGGCGGCGCACCAGCCCCCAGGCGACCAGGGCCGTGCACACGCCCCAGAACCAGATGCCGAAGGCCATGGGCCGGGTGGACTGGCCGTCCAGGTGCAGGCCCAGCCAGTGTCCCATGGCAAAGGCGATGAGCATCATGGTGAAGCCGTTCAGCGCCGAGGCCGTGCCCGCCGACTGCGGAAAGGGCGCGATGGCATTGCTCTGGCCGCAGGGCATGTGCACGCCATGGGCGATCTGGAAGATATAGAAGGGCAGGGCATAGGCCCAGAGGCTGCGCGCATCGGCCAGCGCCGCAATGCCGATGGCCGTGGCCGACAGCAGGCTGGCCAGCCCGGCAATCTGCACGGCGCGCCGCACATCCATGCGCTGCAGCAGCCAGCGGCACAGGAAGGTGCCCGCGATGTAGCACAGCGCATTGCTGCCCATCAGCAGGCCGTAGCCCGTGCGGCTCACGCCCAGCACATGGATATAGGTGAAGGAAGATGCGGCCAGGTTGGTGAACAGGGCCGCATAGGTGCAGCAGGTCAGCAACTGATAGGACTGGAATCCCGGGTGGCGCACGATGGTGATCCAGTTGCGCGCCAGGGCCAGCGGCTGCAGCGCCGTGGGATTGGTGCGGGCCAGTGTCTCCGTGAAGCGCAGGGCCACCAGCAGGAGGGCCAGCGCACCCATCACCGCCTGGGCCAGCATGGTGGCGCGCCAGCCCAGCGAATCCACCAGCAGGCTGCCGCTGACGGGGCTCAGGAAGGCGATCACGCCCAGCCCGGTCAGCGCCTTGGACATGACCTGGGCACCCAGGTGCGGCGCGAACAGGTCGCGCACCATGGCGCGCGCACACATCACGCCGGCGCCCAGCGATGCCCCCTGCAGCGCGCGCCAGGCAATCAGCGATTCCATGGTCTCGGCGCTGGCGCTGCCCAGCGCGGCCAGCACATAGATGGACATGCCGGCCAGCAGGATGGGCCGGCGCCCGAAGCGGTCGGACAGCGGCCCCCAGGCCAGCTGCGAGCAGCCGAAGGCCAGCAGGAAGGCCGTCAGCGTGAGCTGCACCTGGGACACCTGGGTGGAGAAGGCCGCCTGTATCGAGGGCAGGGCGGGCAGGTACAGGTCGGTGGCCAGCGGCTGCAGTCCCAGCAGCAGGCCGAGCAGGACGACGACCAGGACGGGGGACATGGCCGGCTGCGCTTGCGCGACGGCGGGAGACAGGGGCGCTGACATAGGCGCCCGAGGGTAGCAGAGAACCCGGGGTGCCGCTGTCCATGCCTTGGCGGCGCATATCCATCTGCGGATTGCGCAGTTGGGAACCGGCCCGCCCCTGCCTACATTGCATTGCAGAGCAACCCGACCCCAACCGAGCAATCAACGCAACTGCAAACAAAGGACCGTGATGGCAACGCCGACCGCTTTCTCCACCATCCCCGCCACCCTGCGCCAGGGTGCCTGCACCGTGCTGTACGTCGCGGCCCTGATCGGCGGCACGGCCCATGCCAATGCGCCCGTTCCCGAAGGTCCGCTGGTCAGCACCGAATGGCTGGCGGCCAACCTCAATCGCGCCGACGTGCGCATCGTCGAAGTCAGCGTCAACCCCGGCCTGTACGAGCGCTCCCATGTGCCGGGCGCGGTCAATTTCTCGTGGCACAACGATCTCAACGACAAGGTGCGCCGCGACATCGTGGGCAAGGAGCAGTTCGAGAAACTGCTGTCGCAGGCCGGCGTGAAGGACGGCACCACGGTCGTGCTGTACGGCGATACCAACAACTGGTTCGCGGCCTGGGGGGCCTGGGTCTTCGACATCTATGGCGTGCAGAACGTCAAGCTGCTGGACGGCGGCCGCAAGAAGTGGGAGGCCGAAAACCGCCCCCTCAACAACCGCGCTCCGGAATATGCGGCCACCACCTACCGCGTGGGCAAGGTCAACACCGCGCTGCGCGCGCGCCTGACCGATGCGCTGGCCTCGGCCGAAGGTCGCAGCGACGCCAGGCTCGTCGACATCCGCTCGGCCGACGAATACCAGGGCAAGGTCTTCGCCCCGGCCGGCGTGCCGGAGCTGGCCATCCGCGCCGGCCACATCCCCGGCGCCGTCAACGTGCCTTGGGGCCAGGCAGTGCGCGAGGACGGCAGCTTCAAGTCCGCCGAAGAACTCAAGAAGCTCTATGCGGGCGTGGGCATCGACGGCAGCAAGCCCGTCATCACTTACTGCCGCATCGGCGAGCGCTCCAGCCACACCTGGTTTGCGCTGTCCAAGATCCTCGGCTACCAGGTGCGCAACTACGACGGTTCGTGGACCGAATACGGCAACTCCGTGGGCGTGCCCATCAACAACCCGGCCGGCACGGTCTGGGCCGCGAAATGATCCCACCGTCGATCAACCTGTCTTGAAGGCGGGGGCCGGGCGAGGGGTGTCGGTGCTCTTGGTTTGACGGATCAGGGGTGGTGACGAGTGGCTTTGGCAAAAGCTCGGCTCCTTTGGGGTCCGCAGACTGCGGGCCCCTTTTTTTATGCGTGGATGGCAACAAAGGGGGCAGGAATGACAAGCGTGACCGGTGAGCACACGCAGAACGTGAATGGCAGGCACAGGGCAAGGGACTGGACCAGATGGCTGCCCCTGGCCGCCGTGCTGGCCGCAGCCTGGCCTGTGGCGGCGCAGCTGCAGCTGCAAGGCGGCGGGCGCACCCTGGTCTTTGCGCTGGCGCTGGGCCTGCTGCTGGGGCTGGTGCTGCAGCGCTCGCGCTTTTGCTTTTACTGCCATGCGCGCGACTGGTTCGAGTTCGGCGATCCGCGCGGCGTGCTCTCCATCCTGCTGGCGCTGGCCGTGGGCTCGGCGGGCATGACCGTGGTGCTGGGCAGCTGGGTGGCCGTGCCCCAGCCCGGCCAGCTGCCGCCCGACATGCACATAGGCCCCGTGAGCTGGGTGCTGGTCCTTGCGGGCCTGGCCTTTGGCGCGGGCATGTCGGTCTCGGGCTCGTGCATCAGCGCCCACTGGTATCGGCTGGGCGAGGGCTCGCCCGTGGCGCCCTTTGCCCTGGTCGGCACGGGCCTGGGCTTCGTGCTGGGGTTTCGCAGCTGGAACCCGCTGTACAGCCTGGCCATTGCCGATGCGCCCGTCATCTGGCTGCCGGCCCATCTGGGCTATGGCGGCGCGCTGGCGCTGCAACTGGCCGTGCTGGGCCTGCTGGCGGCCTGGGTCTGGCGCATTCATGGGCGCTCGGGCCGCGCACGGCCCCGGCCTGCGGCAGAACCGGCGCAGCCACCGGGCCTGTGCCAGCTGTGGCTGTCACTGTGGCAAGACCGCTGGAACGCCGCGCTGGGCGGCCTGGCCGTGGGCCTGATCGCGGCCGCCGCCATCGTGCGCATGAGGCCGCTGGGCGTGACCACCACGCTGGGCAGCACCGTGCGTGGCTGGGCCCAGGCAGGCGGCTGGGTGCCCGAGCGCCTGCACGGCCTGGACACCCTGGGCGGATGCGCCACGGCCGTGCTCAACAGCCTGCTCACGCCCCATGCCGTGCTGCTGCTGGGCCTGGTGGCCGGCGCCTGGGGCGCCGCCGTGGCCAGCCGCCAGTGGACGCCGCGCCGCCCCACCTGGCGCGATGCGGCTCGCGGCCTGGCCGGTGGCGCCTTGCTGGGCTGGGGCGCCATGACGGGGCTGGGCTGCACCATCGGCACGCTGCTGTCGGGCAGCATGGCGGGCGCGCTGTCGGGCTGGGTCTTTGGCGCGGCCGTGTTCACGGCGCTGTGGCTGGGATTTGCGTTGCGGCGCTGGCTGCACGAGCGTGCGGGAGCGCAGGGGCTTTGACCTGCAGCAGGAGATGATGGCCGAGTGACAGGCGAGCGCGGCACCTGAAACAGGCTTTCTGGCCATTGCTTGTCCTAGGCTTTTTTCTGCCAGTTTTCAGAGGAGACCGCTGCCAATTGCGGGCAGCTCAGTCCTGGAAATCTCTGAAAAATAGGATTTACGTGCCCAATTCATTGCTCCTATTATTTTCCTTTCAGAAGGAAGGGAGCGCCTTTCACAGGCGAAGGAGCCAATGACATTCAGGATAGACATCCATGCGCCATTGAGCCGCGCAGGGCGTTTCCACGAGTTGAATGGGGCAGTGGAGCGGCCACCGGCCATCCGCTCGGATACATGAGCTGCGGGCAACTGGTTCCCGCCTTCATTGCCCTCAATCGCCTGAAGCGGTCCAGGGACCTGTGCAAGGCTGTCGTGCTTGTTGGCTTCAACAAGGTATGCGGCACCCGGGACTTCGACAACGAACTGGACCGCAGGGCGCTGTGCGAGCTGTTTTGCTGCTGCATGACCGGCGGCCTGGGCCAGCGCTGCGTGGCCGGCGTGGTCATGCAGGCCGATGGGTTTGAAGGCTACCGGGGCTACTACAAGCAGGAAGTGCCTTACCTGAACAGAGCACCTGTCATGTCGCGCAACGAGCCCGTGCGCCCCACGCGCAGCCGGCCTGCGGGCTCGCGCATTCCGGATGTGGTCGTGGTGAAGAACGCGCGCCTTCCGCCTGTGCTGGACAACGTGCAGCGGGTCTATGAGATGAAGTTTCCGGGGGATGGCTTTTCTTCAGAATTTGGGCCCGATGGCATGAATCAGTTCCAGGCATATCAAGAAATTTTTGGAGAGAAATTTCTTAAGAAGGCTTTAGACGCCGGAAGCTGTGCTTGCGACAGCGATGGAAGAAACGTGAACGAAAGTGTGTTGAACCAAGCAACGCTATGGCAGGCCAACAGGGAAAAGGCCATCTCTTTGGCGGAGCGGGTGAATGCGGATACGGCATCAGCGGTCGGGGCTGCGGCCGGTGCATCCGCACTGGGGAGGGCACTGCGAGGTGTTGGTGCGGTAGGGAGCGCACTGGCGAGAGTTCTCGGGTTGTCCTTTTGAGGCGACGGCTTCGGTACGGTGAAATATGGAGGATAGATATGGCAAAAGACTTCAACAAACCTTTGAGCACCAGAGAACTGCAAAAAGCCACCGTGGCGACGATGGATATTCTCAAGGCACTGGTATTGCGTAATCAATTTGGCAATATTTGCGCAAGAGCTGGCTGGACCATCGAGATGGTATTCCATGAAGGGGATTCATTGGCTGTGCGCGAGCGCGCTTGGAAGGTGATAGATCTATTCATTGAAGCCGTTGGTGCTGAGAAGCTTGCAATATGGTGGGGGATGGCTCCTGTGGCTATGGCCAGCGAGAAAGGGAAAGCGAGAATGGAAAAGCACAAGCCCAATACGCTCAATAATCCGAATGGCTTTGCAATGATGTTTGATCTGGCCTCGGGAAGTCCAAAACCTCCAGATGATTGGGTGGAAAATGCACAAGAATTTCGACTTTATTGCCGAATAAAAAACAATGAAGGCATCTGGCTGCATGATCGCCATACAACACCTGGCATAGGCCCTTCCATGTCTTTCATTCGCATGGCATTTCCAGCATGGTGGATTCTGGACCAACCGCCAGGGCGCAATGTGGGCAGCCTCACCACCCAGATGGTGGAGTTGATGCAGCCCTTCTGGGCCATTGCAGGCTGGGGTGTCGTGCCGGCAGTGGAAGAACGCAATATCGATCCCGATGGCAAAGGCCAGCAGGTGCTGTACCCCTATCTGCAGCGGTTCCCGGGATTGAATGCGCTGGGCAGTATTGCCTTGATGAGCCATGACTTCAATAAAGCCATGTACAGCATCAACTGGCTGAGTTTTGTCAGCGATGCATTGCTGGAGAAACTGGGTGGGCGGGAGGCCGTGCGAAAGCAGGTGCAGGCCAGTCAATACCTTTCCGCCGGGGATGTGGGCAACTGCCTGGGGATTCGGGCCGGAGACTTTCCGGGGCTGGGGGATATGGACCAGGGACTGACACTGCCCGCCTTTGGCGAGGCGGCGCGGCTGCTCAAGCCGATTCGTGCCAAATCCCGGCTCAACAACTTCATCGGACCGCCGCCTTCTGGCTCCAATGATGAGCATGCATGGCTGCTGGCATGCGATGCCTATATGAGCCGGTTTGATTTGTTCTGATTTCTGGTGTGTTGAAGTAATGGAGAAGATGGCGATGGCTGCGGAACATGATTTCAACTGGCCTTGCGGCAATGAGAAAGCGAATGTTGCCACCGCGGCGACGATGGATATTCTCAAGGCGCTGGTATTACAGAATCAATTTGGACGTATTTGTGCAAGAGCAGGCTGGACGATCGAGATGGTGTTCCATGACGGGGATTCATTGGCCGTGCGTGAGCGTGCATGGGAAGTGGTGGAACTTTTTTGTGAGGCTGTAGGGAAGGAGAAACTGGTTTATTGGTACGACGGAATGCCTGCCATGCTGACCAGCGCGATAGCACAAAGAAAGTTGGCTGCAAAGAAGCAGAAAAGCTTTGATAACCCAAAAGGTTATGCCCTGATATTTCATATGGCTTCGGGTAAGCCAAATCCTCCTGAGGTGTGGGAGAATAATGCGCAAGACTTTCGCCTTTATTGCCGTATTGAGAATGATGAAGGTATTTGGTATCGTGAGAGATATGGGTCGATAAAAAAGGGCCCGGCCATGTCTTTCATTCGCATGGCATTTCCCGCGTGGTGGATTATGGATCAACCGCCAGAGCGCAATGTGGGCCGCCTCACCACCCAGATTGTGGAGTTGATGCAGCCCTATTGGGCCATTGCAGGTTGGGGCGTCATGCCCGCAGTGGAAGAACGCAATATCGGACCCGACGGCAAAGGGCCGCAAATACTGTATCCCTACCTGCAGCGTTTCCCGGGTTTGAATGCCCTGGGCAGTCTTGCGCTGATGAGCCATGACTTCAACAACGCCATGTACAGCATCAACTGGCTGAGTTTTGTGAGTGATGCCTTGCTGGAAAAGCTGGGTGGTCGGGATGCGGTGCGCAAGCAGGTTCAGGCCAGCCAGTATCTTTCGGCTGGGGATGTAGGCAACTGTCTGGGGATACGGGCAGGAGATTTCCCAGGACTGGGGGATATGGACCAGGGGCTGACGCTGCCCGCCTTTGGCGAGGCGGCACGCCTGCTCAAGCCTTTGCGCGCCAGATCCCGGCTCAACAACTTCATCGGCCCGCCGCCTTCGGGGTCCAATGATGAACATGCGTGGCTGCTGGCATGCGATGCCTACATGAGCCGGTTTGATCTGTTCTGACCCATGCAGGCACTGCAGCTGAATCCTGCCGGGCCAGCCGGCAGGACGGGTTTTCGGGTCGGGCGGACCTAGTCCGCGTCAACCCCTAGCAGCAAATCCGTGATCTCGTCCGGATACCGCTGCCGGTTGCCGTCGATGAGCACGCAGCCGGGTACTTCGGGGTCGGGCCGGGCCATGGGCATACCGTGGTCCAGCAGGGCCTGGGCGCAGCCCAGCCAGTCGCCGCCGCCGGGTTCCGTGGATTCGGGCCGGTTCAGCGATGCCCAGCACAGGGTGCCTGCGCAGTTGTCGCCATAGGCGTGGCGTTCGGTCCACTGTGCGCCGTGCTCCAGCAGGAAGCGCGCCATGGCGGCATCGCCACGGAAAACGGCCTGGTTCAGTGCGGATGCATCCCAGTCGCCGCCGCGCGCAGCGATGGGCCAGCCCAGTTCCACCATGCAGCGCACGGCCTCCAAGCGGCCCAGGGCTGCCAGTTCGGGCAGCATGCGCAGCTGCTCGTGAGACAGTCCTTGCAGCAGACCCGGGTGGGACGCGAGAAGCCCTCCGGCCCGGGCCCGGTCGCCCATGGCGCAGGCGGCAACGAACTGTTCTTCGGGCGTGGCGGGTTCAGCGCCCGTGGCCTGTTCCAGCAGGACGGCCACGTCGGCCAGGCCAAAGCGCCGTGCCAGGCGGGCGGCGCCCAGGCCTTGCGGTGTGCGGGTGGCCGGGTCGGCTCCTGCATCCAGCAAGGCCTGCACGTGGGCGGGCGAGCGCAGCCGGCGTATGGCCCACAGCAGCGGGCGGCCCCATTCGCCCTGGCCGTTGTCCTCGTTCGGATCGGCGCCGTGGTCCAGCAGCAGGCGCAGGGCCTGCTCATCGTCCAGGTCCAGCACGCGGAACAGGGCATTGCTGCCCTCCACGCGCGCGCCCGCCTGCAGCAGCAGCCGCGTGCATTCGCGGCTGGCCGGCGTGCCTTCCAGAGAGTGGTAGAGCGATTCGCCGTCGTTGGGGTCGGCCCCGGCCTGCAGCAGCATCTGCGTCAGTTGCGCATCATGGTTCTGGCCTGCTGCGCCATAGAGTGCTGACAGCCGCTCGGTCTCGGAGGGCGCCTGCAGCGAGGCCGGCGGCCAGCGATTGCCCACGGTCTGCAGCGGGTCGGCGCCCGCGTCCAGCAGCCAGCGCGCGCAGGCGCGCAGCGGCTCGGCGAACTCGGGCAGGCGCAGCAGGCACGAGTGCGTGACGGCCACCAGCGGCGGCAGTCCCAGCGGCCCGCCTGCGCGCTGCAGCCAGCCGGGATCGCTGTGCGTGGCTTCGCGCAGCGCGGCCAGGTTGCCGATGGCGCAGGCCATCCAGGGATCATTGCCCGGCAGCTCCGGCCGCTCGTCCAGCAGGCGCCGGGCCAGCGCGGGCTGCGCGCGGTGCGTGCCGCCCGCCACATCGCCGGCATAGACCAGGGCCAGCCAGTGCAGCCGGGATGTCTCTGGGTCCGCCGCCAGGCGCTGGCATGCCTCGACGTAGCCTGACAGCTCGCTCCATGAGGCGAAACCGTGCTCGCGCGCCACGGTGGACTGGGCGTCGTGCAGCCGCAGGTCCATGGCGGCCAGTGCTTCATCCGTGCGGCCCCGGGCAGCGGGCAGGTGGGCGCGCAATTGCTCCATGGCCTGGGCCGAGCCTGCGCGATAGGCGGCCAGCAGTTGCTTGGCCTGTTTCTTGAGATGGCCCATGTCGGGCCGGGCGGGGATGCGTTTCACAGGGATACCTCCGTGCACGAAGGCCAATGACCTGCAGCTTGGCGCACAAAGGCATGTGGCAAGAGAAAAACGCCGAGAGGCGCATACAGGTGGGTTCAACCCTTCCCGCAGGTCCGGGTGCGGCCTGCACCGCAAGCGCGGATGTTAGCGCAAGGCGACAGTCATCTGGGTGACAGCCGGCAGCCCCTGCTTGCGGGTTCCTACCCGCATGGCGGGCCAGTTGTCTGGCATAGGCTGCGTCGGCACTCCCCCTTGAAACGGATTTTTTGCGCGCGTTCCCCTTCAAACCTTCATCCCAAGGAGACAGTCTTATGCGAGCCCTGCGTTGGAATCGTTGGAAGTATCTCGGTCTGCTGGCGGCCACGGGCCTTGCGGCCTGCGGCGGGGGGGACGGTGATGCGCCCGAGGAAACCCGGGCCCAGGACAGCCGCAGCTTTGCGCCGGCCAATCCTTCTGCCACCACGTTCGATGCGCTGGCGGCTGCCGCTGGCGACACGGTGGACAACGCCAGCACCAGCCGCTGGGCCGGAGTGCTGGAAGGCGCGGCCTACCGCATCGAGGTGCCGGCCAACTGGAATGGCCGCCTGGTGATGTATGCCCACGGCTATGCGGGCGAGGGCAGTGCGCTCAACGTCACCAATCCGTCCATACGCCGGTACCTGATCCAGAACGGCTATGCCTGGGCGGCGTCCAGCTACAGCAAGAACTACTACGACGTGCGCGCCGGCGTGGAGGACACGAATGCGCTGGCGCTGGCCTTCAACCGCCTGGCCGCATCCCACGGCCGGCCGCTGGCGCAGCCGCAGCGCCTGTACATCACCGGCCATTCCATGGGCGGCCATGTCACGGCGGCGGCCATCGAGGCCGAAGCCCAGTCAACGGCCCGCAACAAGGTGCGCTACCAGGGCGCCGTGCCCATGTGCGGCGTGATGGGCGATACCCAACTGTTCGACTACTTCTCGGCGGCCCAGGTCACTGCCCAGGCCCTGGCGGGCGAGGCCCGGCATGCCGTCACCGACTGGGCGGCCATCCAGGGCAAGGTGACATCGGCCCTGTTCACGACCTTCCCGTCTGCACCTACCGCGACGGGCCGCGCCTATCTGTCGGTGATCCAGAATCTCACGGGCGGTCCGCGCCCGCTGTTCGACCTGGGGGTGGCCGTGGGTGGCTCGTTCGCTCCGGTCTGGGGCGTGTTCGGCAGCGACGGCTCGGTCAACGGCATCCTGAACCGCAACGTGACCGATACCAACCGCTTCACCTACCGCATCGATGGGGATGCAGCGGCCTCGGCCGCGCTCAATGCCGCCGCGCAAAAGCGCACGGCTGCGCCTGATGCCAACCGGCTGCGCCGCGACGGCCTGCGCTGGATTCCCGTGAGCCCAGGCGACATCGGCATTCCCGTGGTGACGCTGCACACGCTGGGCGACCTGTATGTGCCGTTCAGCATGCAGCAGATCTACCAGCGACGCGTGGCTGACAAGGGCAAGGACCGTTGGCTGGTGCAGCGCGCCATCCGCGGCGCATCGCACTGCGACTTCACCGTGGCCGAGCAGGTGGAGGCCTTCGATGCCATGGTGCAGTGGGAGCAGGGCGGCGCCAAGCCGGGCGGTGACGATGTGCAGACGGCCGCCACGGTGGCCGCGCCGACCTATGGCTGCCGCTACACGCGCAACACCCTGGGCCCGGATGACAGCACCACCACGCGGCAGTTGCGTGCCGTGATCTCGCAGAACGCGGCAAGCTGCCCGTAGCGTGGAAGGCGGCGCAGGCTGCGCCGCTCAGCGCGGGCTTGCAGGCGCTGTGGACGCTTGTGCGAGCAGGCGCAGGCCGAACAGCTCGCCCAGCGCCTGCCGGTACTGGTCCATGGCGCGCGACTGGGTGTTGTGGTGGTTGCCGCCTTCGATGAGCACGAAGCGCTTGGGCTCGCTGGCCGCGTCGAACAGCTGGCGGCCCAGCGTGGCGGGGATCAGCGGATCGGCGCTGCCGTGCACGACCAGCAGCGGCGAGCCTATGCCGGCCACCTTGTCGATGGAGGCAAAGCGCTGCGTGATCAGCGGCCCCACGGGCAGCCAGCCCCAGCGGAAGCTGCGGACCACGTCGGGAATGCTGGTGAAGGTGGCCTCGACCATGACGCCGGCCTCATCCTGGACGCTGCGCGCCAGGTCGATGGCGATGGCGCCGCCCAGCGAATGGCCGAAGATGAAGCGCGGCCGGTCCGGAGCGTGCCGGCCCAGCCAGTCCCAGCCGGCGCGTGCGTCCTCGGCGGCCGATTCCTCGGACGGCAGGCCGGCGCTGCTCTTGCCAAAGCCCCGGTAGTCGATGGCCAGCACCGAAAAGCCCAGCTCGTGCAGCCGCCGGATGCGCGGCGAGGAGCCGGCAACGTTCCAGCGCGCGCCATGCAGGTACAGCAGCACGGGGGCGTTGCCGGCCGTGGCCGGCTGGGGCAGCCACAGCGCATGCAGGCGGGCGCCGTCCTGCGTTGGCATGTCGATCCAGACATCTTCCATGCCGGCCGTGTTGGCGCCGGGCCAGCTGCGGTCGCTGGGCTGGAAGATCCATTCGCGCTGCTTGGTGTCCAGCACGGAGCAGCCGCTGGCCGCCAGCAGCGCGGCCACGCCCAGCGCTGCCGTGAGCCGGTGCAGGCGCCGTCGGGGCCACAGGTGGGAAAGCAGTGAGGGCATGACGCAACAATGGATGCACGGGCCGGCCAAAAGTTCAGCGCCGCCGCCGTGCCGGCCGGCGCTGTCATGGATTGGCGCTATTCTTGCCGCTGGTCCGCAGGCTGTCCTGGCTGCACGGGCCTCTCCCCACTGTTGATGAGTGAACCTGTATGCCGATACGCCTGGGCCTGGCCGCCAACCGAATCCACCACCAAACCGAGGATGCCGCACTGTTCGGCTGGCTGCGCGCCTGCGAGTCCGGCATCCGCGAGCTGCAGCTGGGCCTGCATGCCGTGGGCCGCACCTTCGATGCCATCCAGGCGGCCGGCATGCTGGCGTCCTACCGGGGCCTGCGCCGCTATCCCTATGGCCGCGAAGGCGGGCTGATGAAACTGGTGGCCGAGGTGGTGGGCGTGGAAGGTGACGAGCGCACCATCGACGGGGCCATCTATTTCACCGACCCGGTGGATCCGTCCTCCATCTTCCCCGAGGCCGTGGCGCTCAAGCGCCAGTGCGTGATCCATGGCAAGCCCTTCCTGTCCACCGTGGCCTCGGCGCGGGACTGGATCGAGATGGAGCGCATCCAGGCAGGTCTGCCCAAGGATGCCGGTGCGCAGCGCTTTCACGACTACGCACAGCAGACGCTGGCGCTGATCGCCCACGATGCGCTCAAGCCCACCATGCTGGATTTCGCGGCACGCAACTTCGAGCTGCTGTCGCGCTTTGGCCGGCGCGTGGGCACGGGCACCACGGGCCAGCGCCTCAACGAAATGGCCTGGAGCCGTGGCTGGCCCGAGGACCGGCCCTGGGTGGACCGCTACAACAGCGGCCCGCTGGGCGGCGATGCGCAGATCGCCGACCTGGTGCTGGACCGCCGCTGCCAGCGCGTGATCTTCTTCGAGGACCCGCATGTGGCGCGCCAGCACGAGGCCGACATCCAGCTGCTGGAGCGCGCCGTGGCCACGGTGACGCACGACACGGTCTGCACCACTTCTCCGGCCGTGGCGCAGCGCTGGTGCGATGCGGCCTTGATGCGCCGCTGAATGCCCCACTAAAACCTTCGTCGCGCAGACGACAGCCTTGCGGCCTGCGGGTGGGTGAACACCCGTGACCGGCCGAGGGCTTTCTGCAAGACTGGCCGTTTCCAAAAACCAAGGAGACAACGATGGTCAGTCCGCTCTTTCGGCGTTCCCGGCATGCCATGGCCCTGCTGGTGCTACTGCCCGGCTGGGTGGCGGCCCAGGCACAGGCCCCCGCAGCGCCCGCGCTGCCGCCGCCCGACAGCGTGCGCCTGGAGCAACTGGGGCTGATGCAGGGCTTTCCGCCGGCCGCCGACAAGCGCGTGGACGTGTCCAACGGCTACCGCTATCCACAGCTGCGCTGGGTGGTGCAGCACCTGCGCGAAATCCAGCCCACGCAGAACATCCGGCGCGGCGCGGCGGCGCCCTCGGCACTGCCCGAAGCGCCCATGGCCCTGGGCGGCCTGCGCTTTGACGACGACAAGGGCCAGCCCGTCACCGTGGACCAGTGGCTGGACCGCACCTATACCGACGCCATCGTGGTGCTGCACAAGGGACGGGTGGTCTTCGAGCGCTACCAGAACCAGATGCAGGCCAGCTCGCCCCACCTGCTGTTCTCGGTCACCAAATCGTTCACCGGCCTGATGGCCGCGCAACTGGCCCACGATGGGCGCATCGATCCCCAGGCCCTGGTCACTAAGACTGGCTAACACCACCGATCCACGAAGCGTGCACAGATGATCGCCGCTGCCAGTTTTAGCAGCGCTTCGTGGATATCCAGTCGTCTTTCAAAGCGGATTCGCAACTTGCCAAAGCCTGCAAACCATCCATGGGTCCGCTCCACCACCCAGCGATGCTTGCCCAGTCGCTCGCTACTCTCAACGCCTCGCCTGGCAATGCGGCTGGCGATGCCCCGTTGTCTCAAGTGCGCACGGCAACGCTTGTAGTCATAGCCCTTGTCGGCATGCAACTTCGATGGTCTTTTGCGGGGGCGCNAGACTGGCTAACACCACCGATCCACGAAGCGTGCACAGATGATCGCCGCTGCCAGTTTTAGCAGCGCTTCGTGGATATCCAGTCGTCTTTCAAAGCGGATTCGCAACTTGCCAAAGCCTGCAAACCATCCATGGGTCCGCTCCACCACCCAGCGATGCTTGCCCAGTCGCTCGCTACTCTCAACGCCTCGCCTGGCAATGCGGCTGGCGATGCCCCGTTGTCTCAAGTGCGCACGGCAACGCTTGTAGTCATAGCCCTTGTCGGCATGCAACTTCGATGGTCTTTTGCGGGGGCGCCCTCCCAAGCCTGCAATCGCAGGAATCGCGTCCACGCACCTCTCGAACATCTTGGAGTCGTGCCGGTTCGCGCCGCTGACCAAGATCACCAGCGGGATGCCTCTGGCATCTACGACGATGTGCCGCTTGGAGCCGAGCTTGCCTCTGTCCGTGGGGTTGGGGCCCGTTTCCTGGCCCCCCGGGGGCTTGGTACCGAGGAGCCATCAATGCTAGCCCGGCTCCAATCAATCTGGTCATGTTCACGCAAGCGAGTCAACATGGCCTGGTGCAGCTGCTCCCAGACACCAGCAGCGTTCCAGTCGCGCAGGCGGCGCCAGCAAGTCATGCCGCTGCCGTACCCAAGGGATTGGGGAAGGTCTTCCCACGGAATGCCTGTTTGCAACACAAACAGGATGCCGTTGAGGGCGGCTTCATCGCTGACTGCGAGCTTGCGCGCACCGCCTTTGGAGGAAGGTACGAAGGCTGGGATGAGAGGTTGTAGCTGTCGCCACAGTTCTTTGCTTACGGGTCGTCGTGCCATGAGGGCAGCGAGCATAACGCTCTGCGGGGGGCTTCTGACCAAGTGGTGTTAGCCGCTCTNGACACCAGCAGCGTTCCAGTCGCGCAGGCGGCGCCAGCAAGTCATGCCGCTGCCGTACCCAAGGGATTGGGGAAGGTCTTCCCACGGAATGCCTGTTTGCAACACAAACAGGATGCCGTTGAGGGCGGCTTCATCGCTGACTGCGAGCTTGCGCGCACCGCCTTTGGAGGAAGGTACGAAGGCTGGGATGAGAGGTTGTAGCTGTCGCCACAGTTCTTTGCTTACGGGTCGTCGTGCCATGAGGGCAGCGAGCATAACGCTCTGCGGGGGGCTTCTGACCAAGTGGTGTTAGCCGCTCTTAGTGATTGCTTTTTTCAGTTCTTCCTGGAATTCCTCACCATTCCGAAGGCGAAGATATTCCTGATGTGCCAACCGATAGGCTTCTGATTCCATACCGTACGAAGTCGACAGTACTTCATAGCGGTCGACTCCGGCACGACGCCAGAGTGCCAGATCGGCCATGACCTCCGCGCGAGAAGTACTATTTACTTCCTTTTTATTTGCTGCGCTGCTCTCTTGAGAATTGGCTGCATAGCAAGTAGAAATAGCTATTGTGAAGAATGCGAATTTTAGAGTGCGCAATGCACTTACCCTGATCAAGGGCGAGGCTATTTTTGACATGGTTTAAATGACAGATGACTATGAGGCTACCGGCAAGTATGTTATGCGGCAGTGTTGACCGAATGTATCAAAGACGCAATATTAAATATTGAGCCACTCCTTTCCTAAAGAAAATTGATGACTACCAGATATATTCATCAATCAATATTCAGAATAAGTTTCCAATCAGCTTTTCTTTTTCAATACAAAAATAATTGAAAATTCAAAACACTTTGCTGATCTTTACCCAAAGTCTTGCTCAGGGAATATCCACACGCAGCAGACCAGTGCACGAATGCTGCAAAAACCAAATAGATGGTGAAATTCAAGTGAGGTAACGAGTAGCGGGCTTGGAGTTTGAGAAGCCCTGGGCCAAATATCCGCGCGCTTGCTCAAATGCGTCCCATGCCGCTGCCTCAGGCACTGGTGGAATGGTCACAAGCTCTCTGCGATCAAAACCCACCAGCTGCATCAACGAGGTCGTCAACCTCCATCCATGACATCGCCACCAGAGCGCTCATAGATCTCGGTGCGTGTGGCGGCCGGCAAAACCGCTGGTATGTAGACGCCCCTGGGCCCTGCCTCAGCTGCAAGGCTCTGCAAGAAGGCCAACATGTAGGACTTCGTTGCTGCGCAAATACCTTGTGAAGACTCAGGCAGCAATGCATTGAGCCGGTCGGTGGTACGGGCCACCCATACGAGATCGTGGCCACGAGCCGCAAAGCGGCGTGCGTAAACAGCACCAATGCCACTGGAGGCGCCAGCAATAAGAGAGCTAGTCATTTCAACTTCCCCAATTGATATCCACCATTTTTATGACAGCCTGGTTAATAAGACAAGTCAGCGCAGAGAGACGCTGCTGCGGAGAAAGATGCGTTCAGCTGCGGGAAGTCAAGCTGGCCATCGTGTAGTGCTCATAGTGGCCAATCCCATTCTTCACGATGGGATCTTCGGATGTAAACGAACCGATCTCTTGGTTGTCGGCGATCTGGTAAAGAGACACGCCGTAGCCATCACCATCGTCAATCACAGGCCCGTGCGCTACGATCACACCTTGCTCGAGAAGACCGTTCATATATTCGCCATGCTGCATCATCCATGTTTTTTCTTCGCCGGACATGGTGCCCAGGAAATTCGCGCGAGGCGGGACAAATTTGCACAGGTAGTATTTCATTTCGGCTCCTCTCAAAGATAAATGATGCTGAGATTCAAGCTGTTTTCACACTCTTCAATATTGCCCCCTCGAACATCTTGGGCGCATAGCTCTGCAGGAACAGGATCATTCCGGTCATCTTTCCAACGGGATTACTGAACTTTGGCTTCTTGGTATCGATCAGCTTGGTAATCGTTTTGACGACGGCGTCGGGCGCCTCCGCCTCATCGATCCCCTTCTGTGTCGCAGCATCTGCTTGCTTGCGGTAGGCGTTGTAATCAGCAATACGCCCGCTTGATTGAGACACGGAGTTATGAGCGAGGTTGGTCTTGAACCACACTGGCTCCACCATGCTGACTTGGATGTTGAACGGATCCAGCTCGAAGCGCAGAGATTTGAAATACCCCTGGACTGCGTGCTTTGAAGCCGTGTAGTACGAGAGATTCGGCGGGCCGATCAAGCCGACGATGGAGCTGATTGTGATGATCTGCCCATGCTTTTGCGCCCGCAGCCGGGGCAGCAAGGCATTCGTCACTTTGATCGTGCCCCAGAAGTTGGTTTCGAACTGCTGACGTCCCAATTCGACGGGAGTCTCTTCTGCCAGCCCCGTCACCATGTAGCCGGCATTGTTCACCAATACATCCAGCTGCCTGACGCTGCGGAACAGCTCTTCAGCGAACGCGTTGATGGAGTTGTCGTCGCTGATGTCCAGACGCAGCAGCTTGAAGGGAACCTTCCCTTCGTGCTTTTCAGGTTCACGGCTGGTACCGATGACTTCGAAGCCCTGGTTGTGCAGGCTGTTGGCGAGCAGCAGGCCGAAGCCCGAGGATGCGCCGGTGATTAGGACTGTCTTCTTCATGGGTAGCTTCTCCGTAGATGATGGAAATTCTTGAAAACTTTGCCCGGCTGAACGTGCGTGCAGAAGGGCTTTGGGCTATTTGCTATCGGGGTTGGCAGCGCGACCATGAACAAGCCTTCATCAGCCAAGGCATGGCTCACAACCGTTACCTCTCAAGATGAGGCCGGGCTCTCTGCGCGCATGACTCCTTTCGGGCGTGGGTGCTGGACTGAACGATGAGCGCATGTTAGTATCGTTTTAGTACTTAGTCAATACTGAAATGATATGGACTCGAAAAAAACTTCTGAAAGCACTTGCCCCATCGCGCGCAGCCTGGCCTTCCTGGGCGATGCGTGGACTATGTTGATCCTGCGGGATGCGAACGCTGGGCTGACGCGCTTCGATCAGTTCAGGAAAAGCCTTGGCATCGCTCCCACGATGCTGACGAAGCGTTTGGCGACGCTCACGGATGAGCAACTGCTGGAAAAGCGGCAGTATTCGGAGCGGCCACCTCGCGAGGAATACGTCCTGACCGAAGCTGGGAGGGACTACTTGCCCGTTCTCTTCATGATTGCTGCCTGGGGCCGAAAGCACCGTGGCGAAGGCAAGCTGGTTCGGTTTCTGGATGCCGAGACGGGCAACGATCTGAAGCCGATTGCGATCGACGCAGAGACCGGCGCAGAGATCGGGACTCGCGAAATCCGCATGGTGATGCCGGAATGAAGCCAAGCAGTCGGGCTCCAGTGCCGGCGGAAAATCAAGCAGGCACAGCGAACCGTGGCGTAGTTCTTCTGTTGGCTGCGCTCGCGGCGATAGGCGCTTTGTCAACCAACATCATCCTGCCGTCGTTTCCGGCGATGTCTAAAACCCTGGGTGCGTCAGATGCCCAGCTCGGCCTGACACTCAGTGTCTTCTTCGTAGTTTTCGCGGCGGGGCAACTCTTCGTGGGACCTCTGTCTGATCGCTTCGGGCGTCGCAAACTGGTCATAGGGGGCTTGCTGGTCTTCGCGGCTGGCGGGGTGGTGTGTGCCCAGGCGGCGGCTCCAGCCGAACTGATTGTCGGCCGAGCAATACAGGCTGCAGGCGTATGCGCCGCGTCCGTACTTGCACGCGCGATCGCAAGAGATATGTATGAAGGCGAAACTCTGGCACGCGTTCTTGCGATGGTGATCGTGGCTATGGCCGCGGCGCCGGGGTTCTCTCCGCTGCTGGGCGGCATGACTGAGAAAATGATTGGCTGGCGCATGACCTTCCTGACGGTCAGTGCCTTCGGGCTCGCACTTTCAATGTGGTACGCCTTCCGACTTCCAGAAACACACGTCGCGTCGCGGCGGATGCCGCTTGCCGTTGGCCCCATACTCAGGATCTATGCCAGCCTTCTGATCGATCCACGCTTCCTCCGTCCAGTCGTCGCTGTCATGTGTCTCACAGGCGGGCTTTATGGATTCTTCGCTGCTGCTCCATCAGTGCTGATGGGCGCCATCAAGTTGAGCGCGCTGGAGATGGGGCTCTTTTTTGCAGCCACGGTGCCCGTGGTTTTTGCTGCAGGCCTCGCTGTACCAAGACTTTCACATCGCTGGGGTGCAGCTCGAGTCATCCAAGCCGGAATCATCTTGGCCATGGTTGGAGGCGTGATGATCTACCTGGCCTCGGTTCGATACCCATCCAGCCTCACAGCGTTCACGTTCGCGCTCTGTGTCTTCCTCATGGGAATGGGCGTTGCCAATCCTCTCAGTACAGCACAGGCGCTTTCTCCATTTGGAGCTCAAGCAGGTGCAGCCTCCGCCATGTTGGGCTTCATACAGATGTCCGGCGCAGCACTTGGCGCCATGCTGGTCAGCACGATGGCAGGGATCTCCCACATGGCGGCGGTAGGACTGCTTATCTCAGTCTTCGCACTTCTTGCTTTCATCACTTTCTGGAACCAGCCCAGGACGGCTGGTTTTTGACGAGATTCCAGTGGATACACGAGGCACACCTTCGCCAGCATGAATTGGATGGAGCCTTTGCCCGACTGCCGCAGCGTGAGGACTCAATGGCCGCAGGCCCCTGCCCCTGTAGCACAAACACACAACTGGAAGAATTCTTGCGGAACGCCACTGAACACGCAGCGCGTCACGCAGATAACTCGTTGATTTCTCACGTCCTCGCAAGCCATGCGCCATCGATCTTTAGAGAGATGCGCCACTGGACTTTCGTCTGTACGGAAAACGCGCCACTGGACTTTAGTTTTTTAGACCAGTAAGGCTGAGGAGCGAGCTATCGGCCGAGGCGCAAGCGCTCAGGGCCGATGTGCGGCGGCGTAGCGGGTTGCCAAGGGCTCTCGTGTGGCAGCTACCGACGGTGGATTCAACCGGTCAACGCAACACACTCATCAAACATTTCAGCAGGTGTTCTGAACCCCAGCGTCTTCCTGGGACGCTGGTTCAACTGCCTTGCAATCGCATCCAAGCTCTCCTGTGAGTAGCCCGACAGATCCAGGCCTTTGGGAAGGTACTGCCTGAGTAACCCGTTCGTGTTCTCGTTGGTGCCCCGTTGCCATGGATGGTGCGGGTCGCAGAAGTAGACCTGGATGTCGGTCGCCAACGTGCCACGAAGGCGGAGCTTCCCTCCCTTCGACTCCACAGAGGTCACCAGCCGAGGCTTCGGTCTCGTTCGCGCCTGATCTAGGGCAGTCATTCTGCACGGCTGGCTGATTTTGGGTGCGCTCAGCCCCACGGCCAGGGGCGCCCTCGATGCGACGTTAGGACACAGCCCGCAAGGCTGCATGGTGATTCAGCGCCACCCTTTCGCCGGAAGTTCTGTGTGCTCCTGCAGGCCTCGCTTCGCCGCTGGGCAGCGCGGGCGCGCCCCGAAAAAACTAAAGATCAGTGGCGGAAGAACTAATGTGTAGTGGCGTTCCGCAACTCTCTCCTACCCCAGCACCTTCTGAAGACGCGGCTGGTAACGCGATCTGCTCAGACTTGCTCAGATTCATAATGTTTCTTTTTGTTCTAATTTGTAGCAAAAGTCTCACTATGAGACCAAGGCCCAAACCTCCGGTCTAAGCAAGTCTTCTTTCCAGCCTCCCCAATCCTCAAGGCGTGCATTGCAAGCTTTCAGGGGTTTTCCTCAAAGGTGTCCACACATGATTCAGCGCCGTTCTTTGCAGCACGTCCTCGCCGCCGCTTCGCTCTCACTCATTGCCTGTGCCGTAAGCGCCGCCGATTACGCCTATATTCCCAATTCAAACAGCAGAACAATTTCGGTCATCAATACCGCGACTGGAGAACTCGCCACCACATTAAGTCCAGCAAGCATGGACGCAACGTTAAATGATAACATCTACACTCTTGCATTGCGACCAGGCGCCAACAATGAGTCGTGGTTCGGGCAATACAGATCCAACAACAAACTGGGAGTTATTGACACAACAAACAACTCCCTAAAAGCAGTTATCGACAACACTGGATCATCTGTCTCCATCACCTTTTCTGCAAATGGTGCCATCGCCTACGTCAGTGATTACGTCAATAGTAAGCTGCATATTATAGACGCCAACTCCAAACAAATCACTGCCAGCTTAAATACGGGATGCTGGACAATCTCCTCTGCACTAAGCCAAGACGGTGCCTCACTTTATGTGCGGTGTGGAGACACTGGTGAGATCAAAAAACTGGATACTGCCACCAACACGTTATCCACACTGGAAAACGTCTCAAATTCGGGATTTGGCTTGGCTTATGACCCGACAGGAGCCGGAAAACTATATACGTCGAGCAATGCTGGCAACACGGTTGGCCTCATCGATTTGGCAGACAACACGGTTACTCAGATCACAATAAGCGGTATTAATGGCCCCGCCAAGGCAGTAGCAGTTCGAAAGAATGGCAGCAAACTATATGTCGGCGGAAACAACAATGTACTGCACGTCGTTGACACTGCCAACACTTCAACACAGAAAACGCTCACACTGAGCGGTGAGGTCTCAGGTATCACGGGCCTTGGTATCTCGGCAAACGATGCGGCGCTGTATGCTGTAACAGCGAATGGCACAGTCCATGTCATTGATGTCGCCACCGATACGGAAACCAAGACGATATCTGCCGCAGCCGGCGCCTCTTCTTTATGGATCTGGGGTGACTTCCTCGGCAACGTCGTCGCCAGTGCCACGCCGGGTGGACCCTCGGTGGCATCGATTGCCCCGCAGGGCACACCATCAGCCAGCGCCACAAGCATCAATTTCGCAGTGACCTTCAGCGAAGCGGTCAACGGAGTGGATGGCACCGATTTCGCGCTGACCACTACAGGCACCGCCACCGGCACGATGGGCACGCCATCCAGTGCCGACAACGGCATCACATGGACTGTACCCGTCACTGCCATCAGCGGCACGGGCAGCCTGCGCCTGGACCTCAACAGCAGCGGCACCGGCATCGAGAGCACCGCAGCAGCCAAGCCCATTGCAGGGGGCTTCGCGACAGGAACCGTGCACAACGTTGATGTACAGGTGCCAGTCGCTGGCGCTTGTGGCACGGCGGCGGGCCAAGCCACGGCATTGGCCCCTGCAGCGGGGCTGTGCAGCGCGGGCACGGCTACGGCGATCTCCAGCGCCAGTGGCAAATACACCTGGCAGTGCCAGGGCTTGAACGGCGGCAGCGCCAACAGTTGCGAAGCCCCCTGGTCCACCGCTGGAGGCAGCAAGGCAATGGTCGCACTGCAGACAGCCAACGGTTGGCAGGTGAGCAACGCCAGCTTCAGCACCACGCCACCCGCGACCGCTCCGCAAGGCGTGACTTTCCCCTCTGGACTGCTCTCGCTGAATCTCAGCAGCGGCAACCTGGGCAGCGATGCAACCGTCACCCTGAACTTCAGCACACCGGTGCCTGCAGGCGCGGTATACATGAAGTACGGCCCCAGCCCTGATGGTTTCAACTGCCAAGGCGCAGCATGTGCTCAACCACACTGGTACCAACTGCCTGCCAACCGTGCTGTGCTGGCATCGGACCGGCTGAGCGCCACGTTGACGCTGACCGACGGCGGGCTCGGCGACAACGACGGCATAGCCAACCAATCCATCCAGGATCCGGGAGGCTTTGCACTGCTGGCAGCACCCGCCAGCACTGCGGCGATTCCCACCCTGTCTGAATGGGGCATCATCGCGCTGTCGTCCCTTCTGGCCATGTTCGGCATCGCAAGAATGCGCCGCCGCCAGGGCTGAAAACAAAAGCCACCTTCGGGTGGCTTTTTTCATTTCACCGACCGCGAAGCGAGCAACCGGGCTTACCGCTCTCTGCCGTCCCTCAATGCATTTCCTTGATAGCTCCATGGCAAGAACCCAGAACCCGGCTCCAACACAAAAAATCGTCGCCGTCAGCTGACTCAATGCCTACCATGGGTCAATACTGTAAATCCTCAATTCAATCCCATTGAGATGATCACAATGTGAATGCGATCTCAATATCAATTGGAATGCCCTACCCGACACAATAAAAAAACAATTCCTTGCAAAATAAAATCCGCCTTCATACACTCCAGTCTCCAACTTTCATGGAGGAGAACGCAATGACTGGAATTCGTCGTGATGTCAATCAAGGTGGAACTGTCTGGAATGAAACGCTAATCTGGTATTCCAAAGCCGTGGGGCACCTTTACTCTCTTCCCATTACGGACAGGACCAGCTGGAGATATCTTGCCGCCATTCATGGCATCAACAAGAGCGGCTGGATCAGTGCCGGCGTGCTTTCGGCCAAGGACCCCTTGCCACCCAACTCCGAAACCGAGGAGATGTGGGACCAATGCCAGCATGGCACCTGGTACTTTCTTCCCTGGCATCGCGGCTATCTCGCCGCATTCGAAGCCATTGTGGCGAAGACCGTCAAGGAGCTTGGTGGCCCTGCCGACTGGGCGCTTCCCTATTGGAACTACCTGAATTCCAGCAATCAGGCCGCACGCAACATACCCCAGGCTTTCCTGGAAGAGAAATTGCCGGATGGTTCTCCCAATTTCCTGGCCAAGGCCAGGCGCAATGGGTCAAAGCGCCTGGGACCAACGCCTGACATTCCCCGTGATATCACGCTGGGTTGCCAGGACTACCACCGCTTCACCAGCGCTCCCGGCACCTTGGAATACGGCGGTGGCATCACCGCCTTTTCCCATGACGGCAGCGACACTGGCGCCATTGAATCCAATCCGCACAATCTGGTTCACATCATGGTCGGCGGACTGCAGGAGCCCTATGGATTCATGTCAGACCCCGACTATGCCGCCCTGGACCCGATTTTCTGGGTGCACCATTGCAATGTGGACCGGCTTTGGGCCGCCTGGCTGACCCAGCCCGGCAACATCCAGGACAACAGCGCCGCCTGGAGCAACGGACCTGCCGGCCGCGGCTTCGTCATGCCGGACACCGAAGGAAAGCTGGCCTCCTATGATCCGGGTGAAACCCTGCCTGGCGGTGCGCTGGCCCCTGACTATGACAATCTGACCAGCGGCACGGGCGCCACCACGCTCACGGCCAGCACGGCAGGCCTTACACCGCAGGAGATCGACATGCCCGCAGAATTCTCGACGGTCCCGCCGCCCGCGCCGCGTGTACTGGGCTCCAATGCGGAGCGGGTCATCGTGGGCCGCACGCCGCGGCTGACCACCGTATCGATCGCGGACCCCGGTGCCGCAAAGGTCGAGTTGCTGCAGGCAGGCGCCGCGCTGCCGCGGCCACAGCGCTACTTTCTTCACCTGGAAGGCATTCGCGGCAATGCGCCCAGCGGCGTGCTGACGGTCTCCATCGGCTCGCCCGGGGCGGCAGCGCGGCATGCAGACACCGTCGCCCTGTTCGGATTGGCCAAGGCCTCGGCCAGCGACGGACCGCATGGAGGCAACGGACTGGGCGCCACCATCGACATCACCGATGCCACGCAGGCCATCCTGGACGCAGGCGGCAGTCTGGACCAGTTGAACGTGGCCATCGAACAGCCCGAAGCCGACCCCGGGCGCGAAATCACCGTGGACCGCGTGAGCGTGGTCGCACAGGACGCCACCCGCTAAGGCCCGCGTATGGACGCGCTGCTGAGAGACCTGCGGACCGCTCCCGCGCCAGCACTGATGGCCGTGTCGGGGGCAGGCTTCATCAGCCTGGCCATCAGCCCGCCTGCCACGCCCGGCCTGTCGCTGTGCGGCTCGCTGTCCTCGGTCACGCTGGCCGACCTATCGCCGCTGGTGCTGGACGGGCACACGCTCGGCATCCTCGGTGTGGCATGGCTGGCCATGGTTCTGGCCATGATGCCGCTGCTGGCACTGCGGCAGGTGCGCCACGCCATGCGATCGAGCGTGGCCCGCCGGCGCCTGCTGGCGGCGGGCCTGCTGCTTGCGGGCTATGCGCTGGTGTGGATGGCGGCCGGCCTGGTCATGGTGCCGCTTGCCGCCCTCTTGCACGCAGCCGCGCATCCCGCGCTCATTCTTGCCTGCATTGCCGTGGCGGTCCTGTGGAGTTCATCGCCCGCAGGAACGCGCGCCCACAATGCCTGCCACAGGCTGTACCCCGTGGCCGCCAGCGGCCCCACGGCCAACCGGGACAGCCTGCAGCACGGACTGCGAACCGGCGTGGCATGCGCCACGGCATGCTGGCCGTGGATGCTGGCGCCCTTCGCCTTTCCCGCGGCCTGGCACCTGCCGGCCATGGCTGTTGCTGCCGTTTTACTCTTTGTGGAGCGCACAGGCCCATCGCTGCGGCCCGCCTGGCGCCTGCCCTATGTCCTGCGGCGCCTTCTGCACGGCAAGCCGCGCACGTCGCTGGGCCGGGCGACAAGACACTGAACCCTGTGGAGGGTGAGCCTCACCCCCGCCCGGCCAGCTCCGCCACCCCTCGCACCAGCGCGCGCCCAGCGTCCGTCGCCTTGCCGTAATGCGCCAGCAGTGCCTGTACATCGGCGTCGGGCGCATGGGAGCGCAGGGACAGCAGCACGTAGCCGATATCGACGCCGGCAAGGTGCAGTTGCTGCAGCGCCGTGGCGTCGGGGACGAGGGCGCCGGACTCGAATTGCTGCAGGACCTGTTTGGCTTGGCCGGCCTTGCGGGCGAGTTCGGCTTCGCTGAGGTTCAGGCGCTGGCGCTCCTGCTGCAGGCGGGCCGCGAGGGTGGGTTCGGGGCGCTCGTGCTGGACGGTAAATGAGTTCCTTATGCTATCTTTGCTTAATATTGAGGTGGATAACAGCAGCAATCATGCGCAATATCATTTTGCCAAACTGGATAGCTATCGGGATCCCTGAGACAGCACATAATTGCGCCACAACAGGTTCCATTAAGAGATTGGCAACGAATATCGCAGCAGCCATACGTTCCTGATGCACTCTGAGATTTCAGGACAATAGGACTTTCCAAGCTCAAATCGCAGGTTTTTCTAGGCATATTTTTCAAGTATCCCTCTTCGTCCTGGATGTCAGCTATGGTTACCTCCACCTGCATCTCGTCAGATGCTTCGTCCAGTCTGAAAAAGGCAGGAACTGATTTTTCCACAACTGCAAAAATATCGCGCTTGGACAACCAAGTTTCACCACCCTCTACACCAGAGTATAAAGACGCAGATAAGCTATATTTCTTCAAATTATTCACTTGAATATTTTTTATCACATATTCTATAGCAACAATCATTCCTTCTTGACTGGATGTGAGCTTTATTGAATCACCCAAACCCACGACGGCACTCCTTTTAACCACCTCACCCTTGAAATGAGTGGATATTTTTACCTGCACGACCTCTTCATTCGCCAGGACGGTATCAGGAAAAATCGCACTCAATATTACAAAGAAAAAAACAAGTAAACTTTTCATAATTCTCCCCCAGAAAGATTAAGAACCATAGAAATATCGCCTATTGATTTAATACAGGCGAGTTGCTCAACTTGCGCCAAGCAGCCTTCGAGAGGGAACATGGTCCAATCAATTGAATCCTAAAACTCCAGCTTGGGAAAAGCTGAGAACTGGATAATCAAAAGCACCAAAAACCCAACTCCAAAGGTGGGCGGCATTGTTCTGGCGTGACCATCCGCCAAGAGCGGACCGGCGCAGCTGGAGTCAGCGTACGGCTACTTATTTTTAGGGGCTGGCCCAATGCTATAGGGAAATTCTATAGATGCAATAAATGCGTGCAAACAGGCTATCGATAGTTTAAGAATTTTCTTAGGAATCCTCTGCAAAAATCGACTTTTTCTGTGACAGCCAACTTCAGGCATGAACTATCTATCGTTGCAATCGCAACGACTTACAGGCGACTGGCTGTCTGGACAGTGTTGTGATGAATGGTGCGTAGCAGATCGTTTTTGATCTGTGCAGAGGACCCTTAACCTTCTGACCGATGCTGCCGATCCATGTACAGTGCCCACCGGTTGGCAAAGTTCATGGCGTGGGCCAGTCGGCGAGGCTGACTTGGACAATCGGAGTCACAAGGTGAGGCAGACTGCCTACTCGGGCCATAGGCCCCGAGTGCTCAGCTACCATCAGTGCCCCAATCACCGATGCAGTCCCCCTGGAAGGCCCTCGTGCTGCTGTACGCCGATTCGCAATTCGCCTCTCCCTATGCCCTGTCCGTGTTCGTGTCGCTGAAGGTCAAGGGGATTGACTTCGAGCTGCGCACGCTGGACCTTTCGGCGGGACAGAACACCGGGGCGGACTATGTGGCCGCGTCACTGACGGCACGGGTGCCTACGCTGGTGGATGGCGATTTCAGCCTGTCGGAGTCGTCGGCGATTTCCGAGTATCTGCAAGAGCGCTTTGGCGGCGCCCGGCTCTATCCCGAGGATGCGCAGGCGCGCGCCCGTGTGCGCCAGGTCCAGGCCTGGCTGCGCAGCGATCTGATGGCCTTGCGCTCGGAGCGCAGCACCGAGGTGGTGTTCTACCGCCCCACGCCCACGCCGCTGTCGGATGCGGGCGAGGCGGCGGCGCGCAAGCTGTTTTCGGTGGCCGGAGCCTTCATCCGCTCGGAGGGCGACCACATCGCCGGCCCGTGGTCGATTGCCGATGTGGATCTGGCGCTGATGCTCAACCGCCTGGTGCTCAACGGCGACGCCGTGCCTGCGCTGCTGGCCGCCTATGCGCGCCGGCAGTGGCAGCACCCCGCCGTCCAGCAGTGGCTGGCCCTGCCCCGCCCGCCGCTGGCAGGCTGAGCCCCCCGGGATATTGGCAGGCCATGGACAGTCTTCTCTACATGGGCGTGCGGATCACGCCAGCATCACTGCCCAGCGATGTCACGCCCGGCGCCTGGCTGCCGCGCGCCACGCTGCTGGAGGTGGCCAGCGGCAAGGCCCTGGGAGCAGTCACCGAAGACCAGGGCTGCGACACGCGGCAGGAGGCCGATGTCCGCGCACTGCGGCTGGGCAAGCGCCATGTGATGAAGGTACTGCACCAGGGATAAAGCGCCGGGGCGAAGGCCGCAGGCCCGCCCCTGTCAATCCATTTTCACGGCCACCAGCTTCCATCCCATCAGGCCTTCGCGCCTGAAGACGAAGCCGCCCGGCTCGCCGCGCGGGTGCACGAAGACCTTGGACCAGCCCTGGTACTCCACGGAGTAGTCCTTGCGCGGCGGCCCGCCCTGGGTGTCCACGCCCACGCCTGCGGCGGCCACGTCCGTGGGTTTGCCGGGCTTGCCTTTTTCCAGCATGAGCATGACGCCGTCGGGCGAGACCAGCGCCTCGGTGAACTGGCTGACCAGGCCCTGGGCCAGTTGCTGGCCAAAGCCGGCCAGGGGGTTGGAGGCGCTGTCGCCCGAGCCGCCCATCTGGGATTGCAGCCTGGCCATCATCTGGCCCTTGATGCTTTCGCGCAGCGCAGGGAAGTCCACGTAGCCGGACAGGGCCTGGGCGTCGCGACGCTCCACGGCCTTGCCGATCTGGTGCAGGACGATATAGGGCGATGCATAGAGCAGGCCGGCCGCAGCCACGCAGAGGGCGGCCAGCGCACCGGCCAGTGTTTTGGGTTTCATGGATCTCTTTCGTGAAAGCGTGCCAGCGGCCACGCGCAAACGCGGATTCTAGGCGGGCCCGTCCGGCGCGCGGCGCCGGCCAGGGACGGCCTCGGGCACAGGCCGTCTCTTCCTGCCGCAGCAATGGGCAGAGAACCCCTATCAGGCCAGGGCGAATACCTGAAAAGCTGGTATTGCCTGCTCCATCCGATTCATACTATAGTTTGTAACAAATAGTTTACAAACCAATACAAGATGGATCGCCATTGGCCACGCAGGCCATCGGCAAGCCAGCATCGCCGTTTCCGGATGCCTGTGAGCCTTTGTGCAGACCGGGCATTTACCGTGAATGAAATCTCATTTTCACGACCGAGTTCTTTTTGCGAGAGATGTGAGCCATCACGGGGCGGCCTGACAACGCGAGTACCCACCAACCATCCGCAATGCATGCAAAGGACGCAGTATGAATAATTTCAAGTTATCGACTCGCCTGACCGCCTTGATTGGTTTTCTCTCACTGCTCATGATCGTGATCGGCGCTTTCGGGCTTTATGGAATCAGCGAGTCCAACCGCCGATTCAAGGTGGTCTATGAAGAGCGCCTGGTCGCACTGGGCGATCTGCTGGAAGTGCAGCGCCTGCTGCTGCGCAACCGCAATGCGGTCTCGGGCGCCATTGCCGTGCACCTGCCCGAATACACGCAGCAAAAGCAGCAGGAGATACAGACCAACATCAACGACGTGAACAAGGCCTGGGCCTCGTTCCGCCAGACCCGGATGACAGAGGAAGAGGCGCAGCTGGCCGACCGCTTCGAGGCCGTGCGCGCGCTGTTCCTGCAAGGCTTTCTGAAGCCGGCCCAGCAGGCGCTGCTGTCCGGTGACCTGGAGCTGGCCCGGCAGCTGCTGATCGACAAGGACGAGGCGCTGTACGCGCCGCTGCGTGATGTGATCGTGCAGCTGACCGCGCTGCAGACCCGCGTCGCCAAGGAGGAATACGAGGCCGCGCAATCGCTGTACCAGGTGATTTTTGCGGTGGCCGTGGGCTCCATCATCGGGGGCGTGCTGCTGGGAGTGCTGCTGGGCTGGTCCATCATCCGCAACATGGCGCGGTCGCTGCGACAGGCCATCCATACGGCCGATGCCGTGGCGGCAGGCGATTTGACACGGCACATCGATGTGCGCGGCAAGGACGAGGTGTCCATGCTGCTGCGCGCGCTGCAGACCATGCAGGAGGGGCTGCGCGGCGTGGTGCGCCAGGTGCACCAGGGATCGGTCAGCGTGGCGGCGGCCAGCGGGCAGATCGCGCAGGCCAACCAGGACCTGTCCTCGCGCACCGAAAGCCAGGCCAGCGCGCTGCAGCAGACGGCAGCCTCCATGGAGCAGCTCAGCTCCACCGTGCGCCAGAACGCCGACAACGCACAGATGGCCAACCAGCTGGCCCTGGGCGCCTCCACCGTGGCCGAGCAGGGCGGCGAAGTCGTGCGGCAGGTGGTCGATACCATGCGCGGCATCAGCGAATCGAGCCGGCAGATCGCCGACATCATCAACGTGATCGATGGCATTGCCTTCCAGACCAACATCCTGGCGCTGAACGCGGCCGTGGAAGCGGCACGCGCCGGCGAACAGGGCCGGGGCTTTGCCGTGGTGGCCACCGAGGTGCGCGGCCTGGCCAGCCGCAGTGCCGAGGCCGCCAAGCAGATCAAGCAGCTCATCACCGACAGCACCAGCCGCGTGCACAACGGCAGCGCGCTGGCCGACCAGGCCGGCACGACCATGGCCGAGGTGGTGGACGCCATACGCCGCGTGACGGATCTGATGGGCGAGATCAGCGCCGCCAGTTCCGAGCAAAGCTCGGGCGTGGCCCAGATCGGCCAGGCGGTCACGCAGATGGACCAGGCCACCCAGCAGAACTCGGCGCTGGTGGAGGAGATGGCCGCCGCGGCCTCCAGCCTGCGCGGCCAGGCCGGCGACCTGGTTCGCACGGTGGGCGCCTTCAAGCTGGAGGCGGCAAGCGGCCATCAGCATGCCGCCGTGGAGCTGCAGCGCAGGCAGCCCATGCTGGCAGCAGGCTGAGACGGAAAGAAACAAGAAAGAGCGCGCGCGAGAAGCCGCCAGACAGGCCAGAGCAAGGCAGCAACAGGCCCTGGCCGCCGGGCCAGTGCCTGCGGCTGGCTCAATGCAGCGCGGTGCCCCTGGCGCCGCGGCTGCGCGCCATCTTGACGCGGTACATGGCCGCATCGGCCTTTTGCAGCGCGTCGTCGGCGTCAATGGAGTCCGGCCGCAGGCAGACCACGCCCACGCTGGCGCCGCCGTAGTCCAGCGTCTTGCCATCGGGCAGCTCGACCTTCATGACCGAGGCCTCCGACAGGCGCTGCTGCAGGTCGCGCGATACGGCGTCGGCCTCGCTGCCGAACAGCGGGCCCACGCCGATGAAGACGAACTCGTCACCGCCGAAGCGCGCCAGCATGTCGGCGCTGCGCAGATGGGAGGACAGGCGCTCTCCCATGGCGCGCAGCAGTGCGTCGCCGGCCTCGTGGCCGTGCTCGTCGTTCACGTTCTTGAAGCGGTCCAGGTCGATGAAGCCCACCACCACGCATTCCTGGCTGCGTGCGCAGCGCGCAATCAGCCGGCCCAGCTCGTCGGTGAGGCAGCGCCGGTTGGGCAGGCCGGTCAGCGGGTCCAGCAAGGCCAGTGCCGCCAGCTCCTGGTTGGCCTTGCTCAAGCTGGTGATGAGCTGCTCGCGCTCCACGCGCTCGGCGATGAGGTTGGCGAACAGGCGCAGCAGGCCCTGGGCCTCGGTGCTCAACGCCTGGGAGGTCTTGCTGGCCGCGCACAGCGTGCCGTAGAGCTGGCCGTCGGAAAAGCGTACCGGGGCGCTGGCGTAGGTGCGAATGCCCAGTTCACGCGCGGCCTCGGAGTCGCCCCAGCAGGCACCGACATCGGGCGTGTACATGCGGCCTTCGTCCAGGGCGCGCTTGCACAGCGTGTCGCCCCAGGGGACGACCAGGCCTTCGGGAATCTGCATCTCGCTCGCGTTGCGCGCGTACAGCACGCGCTGCTGGCCCTGTTCTTCGTTGATGGTGGTGAGATAGGTGGACTCCAGATGCGTACTCTCTTCGAGCATTTGCAGCAGGGGCCGCGTCAACTCTTCCAGAGAATGCGCCTGGGTCACGGACTGGGACAGGCGCTGGACAAGGGACTCCATGAAATACCTCTCGAAATGACGACGGAAGCAGACTGCCCGCGCGCCTGATGAGGGAATGGGAAGGCAGGCGGGCCGGCACCAATTTGGGGATTGTGACCCGGCCAGACGCAGGCGGGAAGCATCCCGGCCGCGCTGCAGGCCGATAAGCCTGCGCGCCACGCGCCGCTGTCAGCAGGCCGACACAGGCGGCCATATCACCTGCACGCGCAGGCCGCCCAGCGTGGGCGAGCGGTCGAGCAGCAGGCGTGCTCCATGCCGCTGGGCAATGGTCTGCACGATGGCCAGGCCCAGTCCGCTGCCCTGCGCCTGCTGGCCCGCAGAAGCCGCTGAAGGCCCGCGCACAAAGCGCCGCAGCACCAGTTCGCGCTCGCTTTCGGCAATGCCGGGGCCCGAGTCCTCGACCACCAGCGCGCGGCCCTGGGCATCGCTGCGCCAGCCCACATCGACGCGGCCGCCTTGCGGCACGTACTTGATGGCGTTGTCCAGCAGGTTGCGCACCAGCATCTGCAATGCCTGTGCGTCGCCCGCCACGGCAAAGGACTGCCGGAGATGCGGGGACTCGCTCAGGCCCATGTCCAGGCCGTGCTGCTGGGCCGCCACGGCCTGGTCCGCCAGGGCCTGCTCCACCACCTCGCGCAGGTCCACGTCGGCAGGTGCAGCCGTGGCAGCGCCGTGCTGCCCCTGCATGCCTTGCAGGCCTGGGGCCGTGCCTTGTACCGTGCCTTGGGCTTCCTGCCGCGCCAATGTCAACAATTGTTCGACGAGCCGTGTGGCCCGGTCTATGCCGGCCGAAAGACGCTGCACGGCCTCGTCATGCGCGGCCGCATCGGGCGCGCGCTGCAAGGCCACCAGTTGCAGCTTGAGCGCGGCCAGCGGAGAGCGCAGCTCGTGCGCGGCGTCTGCCACGAAGTGCTGCTGCGCCTCGAAGGCCTGGCCCACGCGCTGCAGCAGCGCGTTGAGCTCGGCCACCAGGGGCCGCACCTCGTCGGGCAGGCCCTCGGCCGGCACGGGGGCCAGGTCCTGCGGGCGGCGCGCGGCCAGCTCGCGGCGCACGCGCTGCACGGGCGCCAGCGAACTGCGCACCACCCACCACACGGCCAGCGCCAGCACGGGCGCCAGCAAGGCGATGGGCAGCAGGCTTTGCCAGGCGGCATCGCGCGCCAGCGTGCGGCGCACGCGCATGTCCTGCGCCACCTGGATCACCTGCGAGCGCGTCTGCAGCGAGAACACGCGGTAGACGGTGCCGCGCGCGGGCACATCGGCAAAGCCCAGCACGGCCATCTGCGGCAATGCCGCACCCAGCGCGGACTCGAAAATGCGCAGGCCCTCGTTGGTCCAGACCTGGACGATGAATTCGTGGTTCTCATCCTCGGGCGGCGTGCCCTGGGGCCTGCCGCGCGCATCCACCGGCAGGCCGGCGCGCAGCGCGAAGGCGGTCTGCTGCATCTGGTAGTCGAACAGGGTGTCGGTCTGCAGCAGCGCGTTGCGGTAGGCCAGCAGGCCCTGCAGCAGCGCGGTGAGCACGATGGCCGCCCCCAGGAACAGGAGCAGCCGCGTGCCCAGTGCGCCGGGCAGGCGGCCGCGCAGCCGGGCGATGACAGAGGAAGCCGGCGCCGTCATGGCTTGGGCACCATGTAGCCCACGCCGCGCACATTGAGGATCAGCCCCGCGCCCAGCTTCTTGCGCAGGCCGTGGATGTAGACCTCGATGGCGTTGCTGCTGACCTCGTCGCCCCAGCCGTAGAGCTTGTCCTCGATCTGCTGGCGCGACAGCGTGCTGCCCGGGCGCGCCAGCAGCGTCTCCAGCACCGCCCATTCGCGGCCCGAGAGCACCACGTCGCGCCCCTCGACACTGGCCTCGCGCGTGGCGGGATTGAGCCGCACGCCTTCGCGCTCGTACAGCGGATCCATTGCGCCCGACGCCCGGCGCGCCAGCGCACGCAGCCGCGCGAGCAGCTCGTCCAGGTCATAGGGTTTGACCACGTAGTCGTCGGCCCCCGCATCCAGCCCGGCAATGCGGTCGCGCACGGCATCGCGCGCCGTGGCCACCAGCACCGGCGTGCGGTCGCGGCGCCCGCGCAGGCGGCGCAGCACCTGCAAACCGTCCTGCCCCGGCAGGCCCAGGTCCAGCAGCACCATGTCATAGCCATGGCCGCCACCCGGGCCGGGGCACAGGGCCGTATCGGCCTGCAGGCCGTCACGGACCCAGTCCACCGCATGGCCCTCGCCGCGCAGCAGGGTCTGCACGGCCTCGCCGATCATGGCGTCATCTTCGACAAGCAGTAAGCGCATGGCAGAAGAATAGCTCCCTGGACGGCTGGCTCAGTTCCGAGGCACATGCCGCCCGAAACTGGCGCGCTCAAACGTCAGGGGCAGCGAGCAAGGGCCTAAGCCGGCCGCGCCGCCCCGCCGCGAGGCTGTCGTCCCCCTCCTTCGCGAAGCGATTAGAGAGGGGGAAGGCGCGCAGCGACTCAGGGGGTGAGCGGCGGTCACACCGCCGCTTCAATCTTCGGCATGGCCATGCGGGCCTTGGTCAGCGCCATGCCCAGGTTGGCCGTGCGCCGGCAGACGAAGACGGCCACGTAGTCGGGCATGAGCTTGCCGCGCAGGAAGACGTGGATGAGGTTGTCGCTGTTGACGATGAGTTCCTGGAAGTAGTGGTGGCCGTCGTCCTTGAGGCCGCGCGATTTCTTGAACAGGCTCTCGATCATCGAGACGTTGGGGCCGTTGAACAGGTCGGCCGTGGCAGCGGCCACGAGATCGATGACTTCGCGCGGATGCGAGTCCACCGTGCGGATGGCCAGCAGCATGCCGGAGGCGGCATCCACATAGCCGATGGCCAGACATTCGGGCACCGAACCGGCCACCTCGCTCAAAACGTTATCCAGGCTCATTGCAGCTTTCCTTTTTTGTGAATGGATGTGATCGGTCAGCCCATCTTCAGCAGCAGTGCCACTTCGTACGCATACAGCAGGTCCTCCTGGGCCTGGGACTGCACGTACTGGGCATCGATGAGGCGCACGCGGCGCAGCGCCTCGTCGGCGGTGAGGCCCTCGCGCACCAGCCATGCGGCCAACACCGTGCCCGTGCGGCCCAGGCCGGCCAGGCAGTGCACGGCCAGCACCTCGCCCGCGCGCAGCATGGCCGACATGCGCGCCAGCAGCATCTGGATCTGGGCCACCGACGGTGATTCGTGGTCCCGCACCGGCAGGTGCAGGTTGCGCAGGCCATGGCGCTGCAGCGGCTCCTGCGGCAGGTCGTTTTCGGTCAGCGTGATCAGCACGGTGACGCCGCAGCCGCGCAGGGCCTTCAGGTCGAAGTCCATGGACTGCACCACGCCCGGTTGCGGCGCGCCCGCCAGCCGGCCCGGCACCAGCCAGGCAAAGCCGCTGGGGCCACGGCTGGCCAGCACGGCCTGCGGGTCGGCCACCAGCGGCTGCCAGTCCACCAGCACGGAGGGATTGACGGCGCGCGGCCGGGCTGCGGCAGCGGCAGCGGCAGCGGGTGTCGGTGCGGGTGCGGGTACCGGCGCAGGCACGGGTACGGGCTCAGGTGCAGGCATGGGCTCGGATGCAGGCTCGGCGGCCACTGCGTCCGACAGGAATTCGGAGATCGCGGCCACGGCCGCTGCAGGCAGCGGAGGAGGCAGGGGCACGCCCTCCTCCAGGTCTTCGGCCCGCGCATCGGGCGAGGCCACGGCACAGCTGCCGGTGCGCAGGAACTGCTGGCCCGCCAGCGACAGCGGCGCACGCTGGAAGGCTTCCATGGATTGCGCCTCGGCAATGCGGCCGCCGGCCAGCAGCAGCATGTCCTGCGCCACGGCCTGTGCGTGCTGCTGGTGGTGCGTGCTCATCAGCACGGCCGTGCGCTGGGCCACCTGGCGCAGCAGCTCCAGCAGCACGAAGGCCTCGTAGCCCTCAAGCTCTGCCGTGGGCTCGTCCACCATCAGCAGGGCCGGCTCGGCCAGCGCCTCGCGCAGGATGGCCACGGCACGCTGCTGCACGGGGGACAGCTGCAGCGCCGGCTGGTCGAACATCAGCGCAAGCTCGGGAAAGCCGAAGGCCTGCACCTGCGCGCGGCACCAGTCGCGCAGCGCATGCGGCACGAGCTTGAGGCGGGGCCGGGCCAGCTCGACGATGGCGTCGAAGGTGCTGGCCATCATCAGCCGGGCCTGCTGCTGCACCAGGCGCGGCGCCTGCATGGCGCCGGCCCATTCCTGGCCCGCGTAGCGCACGCTGCCCCAGCGGCGAAAGCGCGGATTGGCGGCATTGAGATCGGCCAGCGTGCGCAGCAGCGTGGACTTGCCCGAGCCGCTGGGGCCCAGCAGGGCCGTGATGCCGTGGGTGGGCAGCGTGAAGTCCACCTCAGCCAGGATGACGCGCGCGCCGAACGATGCGCCCAAACCCGCCGCCTGCAAGCTGTAGTCCTGCTTCAAAGCATGCCCTTCCTGTTTTGCCATGGGCCCTTGCGGGCGCTTCTTCCTGAAACCAGAACGGTGCACGCCCGCCTGGATGGGCCGGCAGTCTAAGCGTATTCGCTCTATCTCAAATCGTCACAATTTGAAACACCGCTAACGCAAAAGGACGCGAATTCACAGAATACAACCATCACATTGCCGCACGAATGCAGGAATCGCCAGCCACTGGCCGGTTGAACTCCCCATGCAATAAGCCCCGGCACATTCGTGCCGGGGCTGTGCGATCAATTCAGTGTGCAGGTGCTTTTCAGTCCCTTACCTCCTTTCGCTTACCCGAGACGTACGGGAACAAATATCCTGTTGCCATCGCGCCAAATCAGCACGGCCACGGTCTTGCCGGCCTTGGCCATGGCGGCGCGCACGGCCTCGATATCTCCGGCAGGCGAGCCATTGATGGACAGCAGCACATCGCCCTGCGTGATGCCGGCCTCGGCCGCCGGGCCTGCGGCGTCGGCAACGACCAGGCCGTCCTTCACGCCGATCTGCTGCTTTTCCTCGGGCTGCAGCGGGCGCAGGGCCAGGCCCAGCTTGCCCTTGCCGGCGTCGGGCTTGTCCTTGGCCACCTTGGCGGCCTTGTCGCTGGCATCGCCCAGCACGGCGCTGAGCGTGCGGGCCTCGCCGTTGCGCCATATCTCCAGCGTGACCTTCTGGCCCGGCAGCGCCTGGCCCACAAAGGCCGGCAGATCACCCGAGCCCACGATGGGCTGGCCATCGATCTTGCGCACCACGTCGCCGGGCTCCAGTCCCGCCTTGGCGGCAGGGCCGTTCTTATCCACGCTGGACACCAGGGCGCCTTCGGGACGGTCGAGCTTGAAGGAATCGGCAAAGGCCTGGTTCACCTCCTGCACGGCCACGCCCAGCCGCGCATGCTGCACCTTGCCCGTGGCCACGATCTGCTGCTGCACGCGCGTGGCCACCTCGATGGGAATGGCGAAGGACACGCCCTGGTAGCCGCCCGAGCGCGAGTAGATCTGGCTGTTGATGCCCACCACCTCGCCGCGTGCGTTGAACAGCGGGCCGCCCGAGTTGCCGGGGTTGATGGCCACGTCGGTCTGCAGGAAGGGCACGAAGGAGTCGTCAGGCAGGGTGCGGCCCTTGGCGCTGACCACACCGGCCGTCACGCTGCTCTCGAAGCCGAAGGGCGAGCCGATGGCCAGCACCCAGTCGCCCACGCGCAGATCGGCCGTCTTGCCCAGCGACACCGTGGGCAGGTTCTTCGCCTCGATGCGCAGCACGGCCACGTCGGTCTTGGGATCGGCGCCCAGCACCTTGGCGCTGAACTCGCGCCGGTCGGTCAGCTTGACGGTCACTTCCTTGGCGCCGCGCACCACGTGGGCGTTGGTCAGGATCAGGCCGTCGCTGGAGACGATGAAGCCCGAGCCTTCGCCGCGCGTGGGCACATCGCGCTGGGGCTGGCCCTGGCCCATGCCCGGCATGCCGGGCACGCCGAAGCGGCGGAAGAATTCAAAGAACGGATCGTTGGGGTCCATGCCCGGCACGCCCTGCTGCCCCTGGCGCGCTGCGGCCTCGTCGCCGTCCTCGCCCATGGCACGCGAGCTGCCGACCACGCTGATGTTGACCACGGCCGCGCCATTGCGCGCCGTGATGTCGGCAAAGTTGGGCGCCGCCACGGCGCCGGCGGGAGAAGCAGGAGAAGCGGCAGAAGCAGGCTGTGCTGCAGGCGCAAACAGCGACGTGGCGGCACGCGCATCGCCATGCACCACACCAACCAGACCGGCGCCCGTGGCGCCCAGGGCGCCGATGGCACCTGCGGCCACCAGGGCCAGCACCAGACGGCGGGGAGTCGACAGAATCTTGTTCATGGCAGACCTTTCCTCAAAAGCAGCGTTCCTTGCTGCGTTGGGGAGAAGTCTGAAGGGGCAGACTTAGGCGAGGCTTAGAAGCCTCGCCGTGCATCTCAGATCAGCGCCAGCACCTTCTCCGGCGGGCGGCACAGCGCCGCGCCCTTGGGCGTGACGACGATGGGGCGGTTGAGCAGCACCGGGTGCTCGGCCACGGCGGCGAGCAACTGCGCATCGCTGGCCAATGCATCGCCCAGGCCCAGCTCGGCGAAGACGGCTTCCTTGCTGCGCAGCAGCTCGCGCACGGGCATGCCCAGCTGCCGGACCAGGGCCTGCAGTTGCTCAGCGTCCAGGGGCTGGGCGATGTAGTCGACGATGGTCGGCTCTATGCCGTTGTCGCGCAGCAGGGCCAGCGCGCCGCGCGAGTTGCTGCAGCGGTTGTTGTGGTAGATGGTGATGTCGGTGCGGGGGGCGGTGGTGTTCATGGGCCGCAGTGTAGGCCCATGAAAATGCGTCTCAGGCCACGGCTTCCTCGGGATGGGCATCGACCTCGCGGCCGGGCAGCAGCAGGTTCAGCCCCACCGCGACCAGGGCGCCGACGGTAATGCCCGAGCCGAAGACTTCGCGCACGAAGGCAGGCATGCGGGCCAGCAGGTCCGGGCGCACCGTGACCGCCAGGCCGCAGCCCAGCGAGACCGCGATGATCAGGCTGGCACGCCGCGAGTGCTCGGCGCCGCTGAGCATGCGGATGCCGGCAGAAATGATCATGGCAAACATCATCAGCCCCGCGCCGCCGAGCACGGGCTGCGGAATCGTCACCACCAGTGCGCCCAGCACAGGAAAGAGGCCTGCCAGCAGCAGCATGACGCCCGTCAGCATGACCACGTGGCGGCTGGCCACGCCGGTCAGCGAGACCACGCCCACGTTCTGGGCGAAGGTGGACAGCGGAGGGCTGGACATCACGGCCGCGAAGGCCGAGCCCACGCCGTCGCACAGCATTCCGCTGGACAGGCGCTTGCCGTCGATGCGCGTCTGCGTGGCCGCGCCCAGGGCCATGAAGGTGCCCGTGGTCTCGACGATGGTCACCAGAAAAGCGATGGACATGGCGACGATGCCGGCCACCGGGAACGTCATGCCGAAGGTCAGCGGCTGCGGGATGGCGAAGACCGCGGCCTCGCTCACCTGGGTGAAGTCGATCAGGCCCAGCGCCAGGCACAGCACATAGCCGCAGGCGATGCCCAGCACCACGGCCGAGGCAGAGACGATGCCCCTGCCCCACTGCACGAAGCCGATCACCAGCACCAGCACGAAGCCGGCGATGGCCAGGTGGCCGATCGCGCCGTAGTCGCTGCGGCCCACGCCGCCCGCAGCCCAGTCCACGGCGACGGGGGTCAGCGACAGGCCGATCATGGTCACGACCACGCTGGTCACGGTGTGCGGGAAGAAGCGGCGGATCACGGGCATGAAGTAGCTGCCCACGATCATCACCAGCGACCCTACCAGCGAGGAGCCCAGGATGCCGGCCACGCCATGCTCCAGCCCCACGCTGATGCCCGCGCCCACGAAGGCGAAGCTGGTGCCCATGACGCAGGGCAGCCGTATGCCCACGGGCCCCACCCCCCTGCACTGGACGATGGTGACCACGCCCGAGCCCAGCAGCGCTGCATTCACCAGCGCCACGATCTGGTCGGCCGGCAGCTTGAGCGCCCCGCCGAAGACCAGGGGCACGGCGATGATGCCGCCCAGCGCCGCCAGCAGGTGCTGCAGCGACAGAAGCACCGTGGTGATGAGCATTGGCGGACGGTCTTCCACCTTGTAAAGCAGTTGTTCCATTGTCTTGTCTCCTTGTGTCCTGGCCGTTGGCCTCTTCAGAGGCGCTTGTATGTATGTCGGGGCAGTGGTGCCGGAAAAGGGTGGGGGTCCTGAAAGTGCTGTCCGGGTCTTCGAGCCTCCTGGAGATGCTTCGGGGGAATGGCGCAGCGCGGCAGGTCGGCACCCGCGATGGCCTGGGTGCCGGCCTACCGCGCTGCAGGGTGATGTCAGTGGCCCGCTGCGCGCTCGAACAGCGTGCGGGCCAGTTCGCGGTGGCGTGTCAGCACGCGCGGCAGGTCGGCCGTGAGCAGGTGGCCGTCACGCACCACGACACGGCCGTTGATGACGCTGGTGGACACGTCGGTGGGCGTGCAGAACACCAGCGCGGCCACGGGGTCATGGCCTGCGCCCGCGTAGCCCACGCCCGACATGTCGAAGGCCACGAAGTCGGCCGACATGCCCGGCGCCAGCGCGCCGATGTCGTCGCGCCCCAGCACGCGCGCGCCGCCCAGCGTGGCGATCTCCAGCGCCTCGCGCGCGCCCATGGCGGCAGGGCCGTGGCCCACGCGCTGCAGCAGCAGGGCCTGGCGCGCCTCGCCCAGCATGTGGGCGCCGTCGTTGGAGGCGCTGCCGTCCACGCCCAGGCCCACGGGCACGCCCGCATCGCGCATGGTGCGCACGGGTGCGATGCCCGAGGCCAGGCGCATGTTGGAGCACGGGCAATGCGCCACGCCCGTGCCCGTGCGCGCGAACAGCGCAATGCCCTCGGCATCGAGCTTGACGCAGTGGGCATGCCAGACATCGGGGCCGACCCAGCCCAGACTTTCGGCGTACTGCGCGGGGGTGAGGCCGAATTTCTCGCGAGAGAAGGCGACGTCGTTGTCGTTCTCGGCCAGGTGGGTGTGCAGCGACACGCCGTGCGCACGCGCCAGCACGGCGGACTCGCGCATCAGCTCGCGCGTCACCGAAAACGGCGAGCATGGCGCCAGCACCACGCGCAGCATGGAGTGGCGTGCGCTGTCGTGGTACTGCTGGATCAGGCGCAGGCTGTCGCGCAGGATGGCTTCCTCTTCCTCCACCACCGCGTCGGGCGGCAGGCCGCCCTTGCTGCGGCCCAGGCTCATGGAGCCGCGCGCCGCATGAAAGCGCATGCCCATCTGCTGCGCCGCGGCGATGGAGTCGTCCAGCCGAGCGCCATTCGGATACAGGTACAGGTGGTCGCTGGTGGTGGTGCAGCCCGACAGCATCAGCTCGGCCATGGCGGTCTGGGTGGAGACGTGGATCATCTCCGGCGTGAGGTGCGACCACAGCATGTACAGGTTGGTGAGCCACGAGAACAGCTCCGCATCCTGCGCGGCAGGCACGGCGCGCGTGAGGCTCTGGTACATGTGGTGGTGCGTGTTGACCAGGCCCGGCATCACCACGCGGCCGCGCATGTCCAGCACCTGAGCCGTGCCGTCGTCCACCATGCGGCGGTACTGCGGCGGCAGATCGGCCGTGGCGCCCACCCATTGCACGGCCGGGCCGTCGGCCACCAGGGCGCCGTCGCGGATCTCGCGGCGCTGCGCATCCATGGTGACGAGTACATCGGCGTTCAGTGCGATCAAGGTCATGGCGTTCTCTTCTTCGAAATGGAAAAGCCGCCAGTCTAGGAAGGACACGCCATTGCCGATAGCGCTGAATTCCGCCCGATGTGTCCACAAAAAGTGGACAAGTGCCTAAGACTCACCGCCCCCCGGCAAACAGCCTTGCCAGCGCCTGGCCGATGGACTGGGCCATCAGCTCGCCCGCCGCGCTCAACTGCCCCCTGGCCCGGCCGGTCAGCACCAGCGTCTGCCGCCGCAGATGCGCATCGCGCAAAGGCACGAAGACCAGGGCATTGCGGCTGCGCTCCTCCATCACGTCCAGCGGGTTGAGCAGGGCAATGCCCTCGCCCAGCATGACCAGGCGCTGGATCAGCGCCATGGAGGTGGATTCGGCCACGGGCGTGACCTCGATGGCGTTGCGCGCAAAGGCTTCGTCCAGCAGGCTGCGGATGGACAGCGGCGGCGCGGGCAGGATGAGCGGATGGCCTATGCACTCGCTGAGCAGCACCGACGATTGGCGTGCCAGCGCATGCCGGGGCGGCACGATGGCGCCGATCTGCCATTCGCTGATGGCCAGCGCGCGCAGCGCGGGGCGTTCGGACAGGTCGTAGGCCAGGCCCAGGTCGGCGTCGCCGCCTTCCACGGCAGCCGCGATGTCGCTCAGGGGCAGGTCGATGATGCGCACCACGATGCCCGGGTGGCGCTGGCGGAATTCATGCACCAGCGAGGGCAGCAGCGAGCCGGCCAGCCCCGTGGTCGCGGCCACGGTGATCTCGCCGCTGCGCGCGCCCTGCAGTTCGGCAATGCGCTCGCGCAGCGCCGCATGCTCGCGCAGCGTGGCGCGCACATGGGCCAGCACCATCTCGCCCGTCGGGGTGAGGCGCAGGCGCTTGTGGATGCGCTCGAACAGGGGCGTGCCCAGCTCGGCCTCCAGGTCGAGGATCTGGCGGTTGACGGCCGTGGGGGCCACGTGCAGATGTTCGGCCGCCTTGCGGATGGAACCGCGGCGGACTACTTCGTCGAGATAGCGCAGGACTCTGGCGTGCATGGCGCGAGCGTAGCGGGGTTTGCCGGGCCGCGCTTTGCAGCGCCCGGCAGCCCAGGCTCAGCGGGCCGTGCCCGGGCGCTCGGCGCGCAGCGTGCGGCTGAGCATGATCACGGGGATCAGGCCCACCAGCACCAGGGCCAGCGACGGCAGGGCGGCCTCGCCCAGGCGTTCGTCGCGCGCGAGCTGGTAGGCCACGACGGCCAGGGTGTCGCTGTTGAAGGGGCGCAGCACCATGGTGGCGGGCAGCTCCTTCATCACATCGACGAAGACCAGCAGCGCCGCCGCTGCCGTGGAGCGCCTGAGCAGCGGCCAGTGCACGCGCGACAGCATGCCCCAGGCGCCCGTGCCCAGCATGCGGGCCGAGTCGTCCAGGCTGGGCGCGATGCGCGCATAGCCGCTTTGCATGGACTGCAGGGCCACGGCGCAAAATCGCACCAGGTAGGCCCAGACAATGCCCACGGCGGTGGCCGTGACCAGGCCGGCAAAACCCCATTCGGGCCGCACCTGCTGCACCCAGCCCACGGGCAGCAGCAGGCCGACGACGACCACGGCGCCCGGCACCGCATAGCCCAGGCTGGCCAGTTGCACCACGCCGCGCGTGACGGCCGACTCCTTGTGGCGGCGCACGGCAAACGCCAGGGCCACGGCGATGATGACGGCCAGCACCGAGGTGATGGCGCCCAGGCGCACGCTGTTGAGCGCCCAGTCGAGGAAGCGGTCCCAGGGCAGCACCGACCAGTCGGCCGCCAGCGGGCGCAGCATGAAGAACACGGGCGCCACAAAGCCCATGAGCACAGGCAGCAGGCACACCAGCCAGGCCAGCGCGCAGCGCCAGCCGCGCAGGCGCAGCGGCTGCGCCTCGGCCGAGCCGGCACGGCCCGCGCCGCCGGTGACGAAGCGCATGCGCCGCTGCGCGCGCAGCTCCAGCTGCTGCAGCAGCACCACCAGCACCAGCAGGAAGGTGGCCAGCTGCGCGGCGGCAATGCGGTTGTCCATGGACAGCCAGGCCTTGTAGATGCCCGTGGTGAAGGTCTGTATGCCGAAGTAGCTGACCACGCCGAAGTCGGCCAGCGTCTCCATCACCACCAGGGCCACGCCAGCGGCCACGGCCGGGCGCGCCAGCGGCAGCGCCACCGACCAGATGCGCCGCGACAGCGGCGCACCCATCAGGCGCGCGGCCTCCATCAGGTGCGCGGCGCGTTCGCCCAGCGCGGTGCGCGCCAGCAGGTAGACATACGGGTAGAGCGAGAAGATGAAGACCCAGACCGCGCCGCCGAGGCTGCGCACCTCGGGCAGGAGCCGGCCTTCCAGGCCATAGGTGTCGCGCATCCAGGTCTGCAGCGGGCCGCTGAACTGCAGGAAGTCGGTATAGGCATAGGCCGTGACATAGGCCGGCATGGCCAGCGGCAGCAGCAGCAGCCATTCCAGTTGGCGCCGGCCGCGGAAGTCGAACAGCGTCACGGCCGCCGCCGTGCCCGTGCCCACGATGGCCGCGCCCAGCGCCACCAGCAGGCCCAGCCAGACCGTGGTCCACAGATAGCCGGGCAGCACGGTGGCGGCCATCTCGCGCAGGATGGAGCCGGCCAGGGCATCGCCCTGCCCCAGAGGCAGCCAGGAGCCGAGCACGGCCAGCACGGGCAGCATCAGCACCAGGGCCAGCAGGAGCAGTGGAAGGGAGCGGAGTACGGACGACAGACGGCGCAAAGCGGAGGTCTCGGCTAGAGGATGAGGGGGAGGATCTGGCTGCCGGGCTATGGAACGGGCCGGGATCCGCGGCAGCCACCGGCCTGTGGGCCGAGGTGCCGCCGAGACCGGACGTGCCTGCGGGCTGCTGGAGTCGGCGGGCTCCGGGCATGCCCCTGGCCCGCCAATGCAAATGCGAATTCTATTCATTTGCGCGGTTCTACAATCGCCGCATGTTTTTGACCGTCTCCCAACTCGAGGTGCGATACCCGGGCCGCGACAGGCCTGCCGTGCAGGGCGTCACGCTGAATCTGGCCGCTGGCGACATCGGCGTGCTCATCGGCCCCTCGGGCTGCGGCAAGACCACGCTGCTGCGTGCCGTGGCGGGCCTGGAGCCCGTGAGCGGCGGCGAGATCCGCATCGACGGCCAGCTCGTGGGCAGCGCGGATTTCTCGCTCCCTCCCGAGCAGCGGCGCATCGGCATGGTGTTCCAGGACTATGCGCTGTTCCCCCATCTGAACGTGGGACGCAACGTGGCCTTCGGCATCCACCATCTGCCCAAGGCGCGCCAGGCCGAGCGCGTGGCCGAGGTGCTGGAGCTGGTGGGCCTGGCCGGCAGTGCAGGAAGGTTTCCGCACGAGCTGTCAGGCGGCCAGCAGCAGCGCGTGGCGCTGGCGCGCGCGCTGGCGCCCAGCCCGCAGCTGATGCTGCTGGACGAGCCGTTTTCCAACCTCGACGTGGACCTGCGCGAGCGCCTGGCGCATGAGGTGCGCGGCATCCTCAAGGCAGCAGGCGCCACGGCCCTGTTCGTCACGCACGACCAGCTGGAGGCCTTTGCCATCGGCGACATGATCGGCGTGGTCCACCAGGGGCAGCTGCAGCAGTGGGACGACGCCTATTCGCTGTACCACCGGCCGGCCACGCGCTTCGTGGCGGACTTCATCGGCCACGGCGTCTTCGTGCCGGCCACGCTGGCGCCCAGCGGTGCCGGCGGCGTGGTGGCGCGCACGGCGCTGGGCGATCTGGTCGATCCGGCCACCTGCCCGCTGCCTGCGCAGTTTGCGGACGGCGAATGCGATGTGCTGCTGCGCGCCGACGATGTGGTGCACGACGATGCCTCCCCCGTGCAGGCACGCATCCTGCGCAAGGCGTTTCGCGGCTCGGAGTTCCTCTACACGCTGGAGCTGGCCAGCGGCCACAGCGTGCTGGCCCATGTGCCCAGCCACCACGACCATGCGGTGGGCGAGTGGGTGGGCATACGGCTGGACATGAATCACGTGGTCGCCTTCCCGCGCGAGAGACAGGGCACTGCGCAGACCGCAGCGGCCTGAGCAGGCGGCCGCCGCCGCGCCGTCCAGGCCTTTGTCATCCGACGGTCATGGGTGAAACACAGAATCTGTCACATCTTGTGACAATTCAAGGCCACCCATGTTTGCTCTGGACCCCTCCTCCACGCAGCACGCTGCATCTGCTCCGACACCGGTTCCGGCGCTTGCCCCTGCGCCCGCCGCGCCACGCCTGCTGGCCCGCGCAGGCCAGCTCAGCCAGCCCACGGCGCCGATTCCCCCCGACACCAGCAACGAGGACGTGCACCGGCTGTTCAGCGAGCAGCCCCTGCTCGAAACCCTGGCCGTGGTGGCCGACGACCGGCCGCTGGGCCTGATCAACCGCCAGCGCTTCATGGAGCAGTACGCGCGGCCCTTTGCGCGCGACGTGTTCGGCCGCCGCAGCTGCCTGGTATTCACCGACACCGCGCCCATGGTGGTGGCGGCCGGCCTGCCCATCGACCAGCTGGTGCAGCAGGCGCTGGCCAGCGGCAGCCGCGTGCTCAAGGACGGCTTCATCACCGTCGAGGAAGGCCGCTATGCAGGCATAGGCACGGGCCACGCGCTGATGGCCGCCATGTCCGACATCGAGGCCGACAAGACGCGCCAGCTCATGGCCAGCATCGACTACGCCAGCCTGATCCAGCGCTCGCACCTGGTCGAGTCCGACCGCGTGCTGGCCAGCCAGCTGGCCGACCACGGCCTGCTGTGGGAGCCGCGCGACGTGGTGGGCGGCGATGCGTATTTCTTCCGTGCCACACCGCAGGGCCTGCTGGGCTGCATGTTCGACTGCACGGGCCACGGCGTGCCGGGCGCCTTCATGACGCTGATTGCGCTGTCCTTCCTCGAACAGGCCGTGGCGCCTGCAGGTATCGGCACCAGTACCGGCACCGGCGCCGCCATCGACCCCGGCGCCCTGCTGGGCCAGATGAACCGCTACATCAAGCGCGTGCTGCAGCAGCGCAGCCGCGACGCCCAGCCGGCCTGGGGCGCACCAGCGGCCCCCGCCGACGGCCTGCCTGCGGAGAAGACCTCCAGCGATGGCCTGGACGCCGCGCTGTTCCTGCAGTCGCCCTGCGGCACGCAACTGCGCTTTGCATCGGCCCGGCTGGACCTGCTGGTGGCGCCGCCCGGCGTGCAGGAGGCGGCCCAGGTGCAGATCCATGCCGGCGACAAGCTGGGCATAGGCTATGCGACCACGCCCGACGACGCAGCCTGGAGCACGCAGGTGCTGGAGGTCGCGCCCGGCTCGCTGCTGATGGTGGCCACCGATGGCGTCATCGACCAGTTGGGTGGGCCGCGCCAGATCGCCCACGGCAGAAAGCGCCTGGCGCGCTTCCTGCACGAGCAGCAGGACCGCCCCGCCGCCCAGGCCTGCGCCGAGTTCCGGCAGGCCTTCGCCCAGTGGCAGGGCACGCAGCGCCGGCGCGACGATGTGTCTCTGCTGGTCTGGCGCAACCAGGCCCTGCAGCCCGCCACCTGCGTGCAAGGCCAGCCATGAGCCCGGCCGAATTCGCTCAGCTGCGCGCCCAGGCCGAGCACAACGGCCTGCTGCTGTACTACGCGGGCACCTTCAACCCCCACGTGATCCAGGCGGCGGCCGACACGCTCAAGAGCCGCCTGGCCAGCGAGGACGGATCGAGCAGCGCCAAGCGCAAGCTGTTTTCCACCTTCATCGAGATGGCGCAGAACGTGCTGCACTACGCAGCGCCCCTGCCTGCGGCCGACACCGGCCCCCGCCAGGCGCTCAGCGCGCCCGTGCCACAGGGCGCCATCGGCGTGGGCCGTATCGATGCGCAGACCTGTGCCCAAGAGGCAGGGCCCGATCAGGCGCCTGCCCGCTTCTGGATCGCCTGCAGCAATGCCGTGCGCAGCGAGCATGTGCCGCGCCTGGCCGCCAAGCTGGATGCCGTGCGCGCCATGAGCCACCCCGAGATCAAGGCCGCCTACAAGGCCCAACTGCACAACACGGACCACGGCACCAGCGACGACATCAGCCGGGGCGCGGGCCTGGGCTGGCTGACCATTGCGCGCGATGCCTCGGCACCGCTGCAGTACCACATCGCCACGGGAGAGGACGCCGCCGAGACCGCGCCCCATGCCGTATTCCACGTCAAGGCGCTGATCTGAACGCCGGGCGTCCTTCAACGAACCGACCTGCCGCCATGCAAGCATTGAAATCCGAACGCACCTCCGTCACGCCCGAAGTGGTCTTCTCGCCGGCCGAGCAGCTTCTGCGCATCGAAGGCGAGTGCTATCCCGAAAACCCCCTGCCCTTCTTCAACCCCATCCTGTCCATGCTGGGCCGGTATTTCGAGGCCAGCCAGCCTCCTCGCTTCGTGGCCGAGATGAAGCTGCAGTACATCAACAGCGCCTCCACCATGGGCCTGCGCTCGCTGTTCGCGCTGCTGGACCAGGCCGGGCAAAAGGGCACGGACATCCGCGTGGTCTGGGCCTTTGACGAGGAGGACGACGCCATCGAGGAACTGGGCGCCGACCTGGTGGAGGACTTCGCCAACCTGGTGCTGGAGCGACAGCCCTACAGCAACTGAGGGCAGGCCTGCTCCGCCCTGGCCTTCAGGCCAGCGGCTTGCCCATGAGCACCGTGGTCAGGCCGCAGTCCCATTCCTCGTCGGGATAGGTGTCCAGCGTGGCATATCCCTGCGCCGTGTAAAAGCCCAGGGCCTGGGTGTTGAAGCTGTCGGTCTCCAGCCGCACCTGGGCGTGGCCGTCGGCGCGCATGGCCTGCTCCGCGTGGGCCAGCAGCGCACGGCCCACGCCGCGCCCCTGCCAGGCCGGCAGCACATGCAGGGCGCCGATGAAGTCATCCACGCGGTCCACGAAGCCGGCCACCACGCCATCGCACTCGGCCACCCAGAACAGGTGACCGCGCGACTGCACGTACTGCGCGGTGCGGCCCGAGGCGCGGAACCGTGCATCCTTGTCCGCCGTCAGTTGCGGCTTCCAGGTGCTGTCGTAGGTGGCCCAGAGCACGGCGTTCAGGGCGGGAAGGTCATCAGGCCGCGAGGGCCGAAGCGAGAAGGTGTCTGTCATGTCGCTGGCAAGGTTCAGGCCTGGCGCAGCCGGTCCACCTCGGCATGCAGGTCCTGGGCCCAGACGCGGCGGTCGCGGCCATCGGCCGTCTGCGGCTGGCCATAGTGGACGGCGGCGACCAGGTCGTCGGCGCACAGCGTGCGCCAGATGGAGCCCAGCAGGGTTTCATCGCCCTCGTAGCTGGGCGCGTGGCTGATCTGGCCGGTGGCGCCGTCGATGAAGCGCAGGCCCACGGGCAGCACGGGCGCACCGATCTGCACGGCCGCCTGCAGCAAATTGGCATGGAAGGGCAGCAGCTTGCGGCCGTCGCCCGTCGTACCTTCGGGGAAGATGGCCAGGATCTCGCGGCGCTGCAGGGATTCCTCCATGCTCTGCACCATGCGCCGGGCATCGCGGCGCGAGGTGCGCTCGATGTACAGCGTGCCCGCCGCCGTGGCCAGCGTGCCGATCAGCGGCCAGCCCTTGACGTCGGACTTGGAGATGAAGCGGCAATGCCGCGCCGCATGCAGCACGGGAATGTCGAGCCAGGAAATATGGTTGCTGACCATGAGCATGGGGCCCTGGCTCGGCGGCTCGCCCTGGATCTCCAGGCGCACGCCCGCATGGGCCAGCAACTGCAGGGCCCAGGCCTGCACATGGGCGTGCTGGCGCTCCTCGGGCAGCTGCGGAAAGCGCAGGGCCACGATCCACAGCCCCTTGCACACATGGCCGAACAGGCGCGCTGCGCGCAGCGTGGCGCGCCCTCCCCTGCGCAGACGGCTCATGTTCAGCGGCGTTCGTAAGCGATATGGCCGTCGACCAGCGTGCAGCGCACGCGGGCCGGCAGTTCGTAGCCGCCGAAGGGCGTGCTCTTGCCCTGGCTGGCCAGCTCCTGGGGCTTGACCGTCCAGGCCGCCTGCGGATCGACGATGCACAGGTCGGCCACGCCGCCCTCGGCCAGCCGGCCCAGCTGCCCCTGCAGCTCGCCCAGAGACGAGCCCAGCACCTGCACGGGCGATGCCGTGATGGCGGCCAGGGCACGGTTCAAAGGCACGCCACCGTCCTGCGACCACTTGACGGCCAGCGACAGCAGCAGCTCCACGCCCGTGGCGCCGGGCTCGGCCTCGGCAAAGGGCAGGACCTTGGCATCCTCATCGACGGGCGTGTGGTCGGAGACCAGGGCGTCGATGGTGCCATCGGCCAGCGCGGCAGACAGCGCATCGCGGTCGCGCTGCTGGCGCAGCGGCGGCGTGACGCGGGCGCTGCTGTCGAAGTAGCCGATGTCGGTATCGGTCAGGTGCAGCGAGTTGATGGACACGTCGGCCGTGACCTGCAGGCCTTCGGCCTTGGCACGGCGCACCAGTTCCACGCCTGCGGCGCTGGACAGGCGGCACAGGTGCACGCGCGCCTGGGTGCCGCGCATCAGCTCGAAGATGGTGTGCAGGGCAATCGTCTCGGCCGCCACGGGCACGCCGGACAGGCCCATGCGCGTGGCCAGCGGGCCGCTGGCGGCCACGCCCTTGCCCAGGTACAGCTCCTGCGGGCGCAGCCACACGGTGTAGCCGTAGGTGGCCGCATACGCCAGGGCGCGCTGCAGGGTCTGGGTGCTGGTCATGGGCACCTCGGCCTGGCCGAAGCCGATGCAGCCGGACTCGGTCAGCTCGGCCATTTCGGTCAGCACCTCGCCCTTGAGGCCCAGCGTCAGCGCGCCCAGCGGGAACAGGCGCGACTGGTGCAGCTTCTCGGCGCGGAACTTGAGCATCTCCACCAGGCCCTGCTCGTCGAGCACGGGATCGGTATCAGGCGGGCAGACCAGGCTGGTCACGCCACCGGCCACCGAGGCGGCCATCTCGGACTGCAGCATGCCTTCGTGCTCGTGGCCGGGCTCGCGCAGGCGCACGGCCAGATCGACCAGGCCCGGCAGCACCCAGCAGCCGGCCGCATCGATCTCGCGTTCTGCGGCAAATCCCTCGGGCGCCTTGCCGATGGCCAGCACCTTGCCGCCGTCGATGGCCACGTCGGCCTGCTGGTCCAGGCCCCGTGCCGGGTCCATCACTCGGCCGTTGCGGATGAGTATCTTCATGGTTTGCTACCCCGTAGACCGCAGGCGGCGCATGGGCTGCGGCCTGCGGCGATCAAAAACATTTGCATTCACAAAAAGCGCCTGAACTCAGTCCAGGACACCGGGCATGGAAAAAGCATGGCCCATCTCAGGGACGCCGAGCAAAGGCCGCCCTGCAGCGAGGGCGTCGCCGGCTGCCCGTACGCCCCCCTCCCGCGTAGCGAGAGAGGGGGAAGCGACGCAGTCGCTCAGGGGGTGCTTCATTTCAAGCCTCGTTGCCGGCGACGATGGACATGACGGCCATGCGGACCGCGATGCCGAAGGACACCTGCGACAGGATCACGGCCTGCGGGCCATCGACCACTTCGGAGTCGATCTCCACGCCGCGGTTGATGGGTCCCGGGTGCATGACGATGGCGTCCGGCTTGGCCAGGCGCAGCTTCTCGGCCGTGAGGCCGAAGCTCTTGAAGTATTCCTGGCTGGACGGCAGCAGGGCGCCGCTCATGCGCTCGTTCTGCAGGCGCAGCATGATGATCACGTCGCAGTCCCGGATGCCCTCTTCCAGCGTGTGGAAGACGCGCACGCCCATCTGCGCCAGGTCCGGCGGCACCAGGGTGCGCGGGCCGACAACGCGCACTTCGGCCGCGCCCAGCGTGGTCAGCGCATGGATGTCGGAGCGCGCCACGCGCGAATGCAGCACATCGCCCACGATGGCCACGCGCAGGTTGGCGAAGTCCTTCTTGTAGTGGCGGATGGTGTACATGTCCAGCAGCCCCTGCGTGGGGTGGGCGTGGCGGCCGTCGCCGGCATTGACCACGTGGACATGGGGCGCCACATGCTGGGCGATGAGGTAGGGCGCGCCCGACTCGCTGTGGCGCACGACGAAGATGTCGGCGGCCATGGCCGAGAGGTTGGCGATGGTGTCCAGCAGCGACTCGCCCTTGCTGGCCGAGCTGCGCGCGATATCCAGGTTGAACACGTCGGCCGACAGGCGCTTGGCCGCGATCTCGAACGTGGTGCGCGTGCGCGTGCTGTTCTCGAAGAACAGGTTGAACACGCTCTTGCCGCGCAGCAGCGGCACCTTCTTGACCTCGCGGTCATTGACGCTGACGAAGTTGGCCGCCGTGTCCAGGATGTGGGTCAGGATGTCCTTGGACAGTCCTTCGGTAGACAGCAGGTGGATCAGTTCGCCGTTCTTGTTGAGCTGGGGATTGCGCTTGTACAGCACGGTCAGGCCTCTTGGATGCGGAATTGGAAGACGCCGGCGTCATCGCGCGCCAGCGACAGCAGGCGGTCAACCGGCAGCGCGATGCGCGCGGCGGCGAAGTCGGCCTGGAAGGGCAGCTCGCGCCCGCCCCGGTCCACCAGCACCGCCAGGCGCACGCAGGCCGGGCGGCCGTAGTCATAGAGTTCGTTGAGCACGGCGCGCACGGTGCGGCCGGTGTAGAGCACGTCGTCCAGCACCAGGATGTCGGCGCCGTTGACGTCAAAGTCGATCTGCGTCTGGGCGCTGGTGGCCATGCCGCGCTGCGCGAAGTCGTCGCGGTGCAGGGCCGAGGACAGCACGCTGGGGTTGCCGGGCAGGTTCAGGTCCTTGTGCAGCCGCTCCACCAGCCAGGCGCCGCCCGAGGTGATGCCGGCCAGGCGGGTTTCAGGCCCCATGAGGCTGCGCACGCCGCGCAGCAGTTCGCGGTACAGGGCCTCGGCGTCCAGCACCAGGCTGCCGGCTCCCGCAATGGTTTCACTCATGGAAGACTCCTCAAAAACTGTTCAAGAATGATGCAGGCCGAGGCCGCATCGGCATCCCTTGCGCCACCGGCCAGGGCCTCGGTGGTGCTGTAGCGCTCGTCCACCTCGTAGACAGGCAGGCCGAAGCGGCTCTTGAGCTGGCGGCCGAATTTCTTCGCCCGCGCCGTGTTCTCGTGCGCATTGCCGTCGGGGTGGTAGGGCACGCCGATGACCAGCGCATCGGGCTGCCACTCCTTGATGCGCTCGCCGGCCTGGGCCAGGCGGGCCTCGCCGGCCTCGGCGCGGATGGTGGGCAGCGGGTTGGCCGAGCGCAGCAGGCGCGTGCCCACGGCGCAGCCCGTGCGCTTGGCCCCGAAATCGAAGGCCACGAAACTCTGGAAATGGGAGGGAACGACGGGCGGCACGGCCGTGCCGGCTGCCGCTGCTGCCTGGGACTCGGGAGCGGGCAGGCTCATGCGCGCCCCGCTTCGGGCGAGATCATCCAGCGCTGCAGGCCCAGCAGGCCCAGGGCGCGGTCATAGCGGTCGTCGACCGGGGTATCGAAGATGACGTTGGCGTCGGCGCCCACCGTGAGCCAGGCGTTTTCGGCCAGCTCCGACTCCAGCTGGCCCTCGCCCCAGGAGGCATAGCCCAGGGTGACCAGCAGGCGCTTGGGGCCTGCGCCATCGGACAGGGCTTCGAGCACGTCCTTGGAGGTGGTCATCTCCAGGCCGCCGGGAATGGTCATGGTCGAGGCGTAGGCGGACTCGTCGTCGGGCGCGCCTTCGATCACCATGGGATCGTGCAGCACGAAGCCGCGATCGGTCTGTACGGGCCCGCCGTTGAAGACGCGGTTGCCGCGAAGGTCCTCGCGGCCCAGGGCCAGATCCACCTTTTCCAGCAGGCCTTCCAGCGTAAGCTGCGAGGGCTTGTTGATAATCAGACCGAGCGCACCGCGCTCGCTGTGTTCGCACAGGTAGATCACACTGCGCGAGAACGCTTCGTCTTCCAGGCCAGGCATGGCAATCAGGAAGTGGTGCGTCAGATTGATAGGCGCAGTTTCAGCAGACATAACGACGGATTTTACCGGCGATCCATGCCACCTTCTTACCCTGTGGGCTTGGTCTGGCTGCGGCGCGACCTGCGCCTGTCCGACCATGCCGCCCTCTACCATGCGCTGCGCCAGTGCCGGCAGGTGCATTGCGTGTTCATCTTCGACGACGACATCCTCGCCCCCCTGCCCCGTGCCGACCGGCGCGTGGAGTTCATCTGCCAGAGCCTGGCGGGCCTGGACGATGCGCTGCGCGAGGCCTCGGGCCGCGCCGACACCGGCCTCATCGTGCGCCGCGGCCGGCCCGCTGAGCAGATCCCGGCCCTGGCCCGGCAGCTCGGCGCCCAGGCCGTGTTCTGCAACTGGGACGACGAGCCCGACGCCCTGGCCCGCGACGCCCGCGTGCGCCAGGCCCTGGCCGCCGAGGGCGTGGCCCTGCACAGCTTCAAGGACCACATGGTCTTTGCGCGCGACGAGGTGCTGACCCAGGCCGGCGCGCCGTTCTCGGTGTTCACGCCGTACAAGAACGCCTGGCTGCGCCAGGTCACGCCCTTCTTCCTGTCCGCCTACCCCAGCGAGCGCGACCTGCCCGAGCGCCTGGCGCCACGCCCCGAAGGCGAGCGCCGCCCCGTGCCCACCGCAGCCGACCTGGGCTTCGAGGCCGGCACGCTGGACGGCCTGCGCCTGCCCACGGGCTGCGCTGGCGCCGAGGAACTGCTGGCCGACTTCCTGCCGCGCCTGCCGCGCTACAGGCAGGCGCGCGACTTTCCCGCCGTCAAGGGCCCCAGCTACCTGAGCGTGCACCTGCGCTTCGGCACGGTCTCCATCCGCCGCCTGGCAAGGCTGGCCTGGGAGCAGACGCAGCAGCAGCCGCACGACAGCGAGGGAGCCGCCACCTGGCTGTCCGAGCTGATCTGGCGCGACTTCTATTTCCAGATCCTGGCCCACCATCCGCATGTGGTGCACGCCAGCTTCAAGCCCGTCTACGACGCCATCGTGTGGGACACCGGCCCCGAGGCCGATGCGCTGTACGCCGCCTGGTGCGAGGGCCGCACCGGCTATCCGCTGGTCGATGCCGCCATGCGCCAGCTCAACACCACGGGCTACATGCACAACCGGCTGCGTATGGTGGCGGCCAGCTTCCTGGTCAAGGATCTGGGCATAGACTGGCGCCGGGGCGAAGCCTGGTTTGCGCGCCAGCTCAACGACTTCGACCTGGCGGCCAACAACGGCGGCTGGCAGTGGGCGGCCTCCACGGGCTGCGACGCCCAGCCCTGGTTCCGCATCTTCAACCCGATCACGCAAAGCCAGAAGTTCGATGCCGACGCGCGCTTCATCGAGCGCTACGTGCCCGAGCTGGCCCGCCTGCCCGCCGCGCTGCGCCACGCGCCCTGGCAGGCCCGGCCGCTGGAGCTGGCCGAGGCCGGCGTGGTGCTGGGCACGGACTATCCCCATCCCGTGGTGGACCACGCAGCCGCGCGCGAGCGCACGCTGGCCCGCTACAGCGTGGTCAAGCAGGCGGGCTGAAGGAAGCCGGTGCAAAGACACCGGAGCCAAGAAAAAAGGAGCAGCGCTGGCTGCTCCTTTTTTGCGGGGCGAGGGCTGGCCGCCGAGGCTCAGGCCTCTTCGCCCAGCACCTGCGTCTCCGTCTGCAGTGACAGCGGCGCAGGCTGGGTGCTGTTCCCTTTCAGGGAATAGTGCTGGATCAGGCCCAGCAGCTCCTCGTCCGAGTAGGGCTTGCCCAGGTAGTGGTTGGCGCCCAGCTGGCGCGCCATCTCGCGGTGCTTCTGGGCGATGCGCGAGGTGATCATGACCACGGGCAGGTCGCGCAGGGCCTCGTCGGCGCGGATGTTGCGCAGCAGGTCGAAGCCGTCCATGCGCGGCATCTCGATGTCGGACAGCACCAGGGTCGGGCGCTCCTCGGCCAGGCGTTCCATGGCCTGCAGGCCGTCGGCCGCCAGGGCCACGCGGTAGCCTTCGCGCTGCAGCAGGCGCTGGGTGACGCGGCGCACGGTGATGGAGTCGTCCACCACCAGCACCAGCGGCACCGAGACCGGTCCCGCGCTGGCCGGCACGGCTTCGCCGTCGCCCTGGCCGGCGGCACGCTCGGCCTCTTCGGTCCGGGCGCGCACCTCGTCGCCATAGACGTTGGCCAGCGCCACAGGGTTGTAGATCTGGACCACGGCGCCCGAGGCCAGCACCGACATGCCGGTCAGGCCGGGCAGGCGGGCCAGCTGGGGGCCGAGGTTCTTGATCACCACTTCCTGGTTGCCCAGCACTTCGTCCACGTGCAGCGCAATGCGCTGCGACGCGCTGCGCAGGATGACCACGGGCCGGGTGCGGCCCACGGTTTCCTCGCTGCGCAGGGAGGACTGCCACAGCGCGCCCGCCCAGTAGAAGGGCAAGGTCTCGCCGCCATCTTCAAAGCCGTGGCTGGCATAGGCCTGCTGCAGCAGATCCAAGGGCGCACGGCGCACGATTTCCACCAGGCTGGCCGGCACGCCGACCAGCAGCCGGCCCGCTCGCAGCATGACCACCTGGGTGACGGCCGTGGTCAGCGGCAGCACGAGGCGGAAGGCACTGCCCCGGCCCGCTTCGCTGTGGGTCTCGATGCGGCCGCCCAGCGCGTTGACCTCGGAGCGCACCACGTCCATGCCGATGCCCCGGCCGGCCACGCCGGTCACCTCGGTGGCGGTGGTGAAGCCGGGCTCGAAGATCAGGCGGCCGGCGTCCTGCTCGGTCAGCGTCTGGTCCTCGGGCCACAGGCCCTGGGCCACGGCCTTGTCGCGGATGCGCTGCAGGTTCAGGCCGGCGCCATCGTCCTCCACCGAAAGCGCCACGTCGTTGCGCTCCTGGCTCAGGATGATTTCGATGGTGCCCATGGCCGGCTTGCCGGCAGCGGTGCGCTGCTCGGGCGGCTCGATGCCGTGGGCCACGCAGTTGCGCAGCAGGTGCTCGAAGGCCGGCATCATGCGGTCCAGCATGCCCCGGTCCATTTCAATGGTGCCGCCGAGGATGTTCAGCCGCACCTGCTTGCCCATTTCCTTGGAGGTCTGGCGGACCACGGCATACAGGCGCTCGGCCAGGGAGTCGAACTCCACCATGCGCGTGCGCAGCAGGTCGCGCTGCAGCTCGCGCGCCTGGCGGCCCTGGGCGACCAGGTCGTCCTCGGCGCCCGCCATGTCGCGCTGCAGGTTGCGCTGCACGGTGGCCACGTCGTTGACCGACTCGGCCATCATGCGCGTGAGTTCCTGCACCCGCGTGAAGCGGTCGAACTCCAGCGGGTCGAAGCCAGCTGCCGAGTCCTTGGACAGGGCCAGGCGCGACTGCATCTGGCTCTCGGCCTGGACCTCGATGTCGCGCAGCTGCATGCGCAGGCGCTCCAGGTTGCCGGCCAGCTCGTCCAGCGAGCCACGGGCCTGGGCCAGGCGCGCATCGACACGCGAGCGCGCAATCAGCACCTCGCCGGCCTGGCTGATCAGGCGGTCCAGCAACTGGGCGCGCACGCGCACCGTCTGGTGGGCGCCCGCACGCAGCGGCGCGGTGACAGGAGCCGGCTGTGCGTCGGCTGGCGCCGGGGATGCGCCAGCGCCCGAGGCGTCGGAGGCCGTGGCGTCAGAAGACACCGCAGAGGCGGCAGGCTCGGCCTGGTCCGGCCCATCGGCCAGGCCCAGCGGCCCATCCTGCACCTGTTCGCCCGCAACGCGCAGCACGTCGAAGCCGGCCTGCAATGCGTCGAAGTTGCCCAGCAAGGGCTCGATCTGCTCGGCCGTGGGAGATTCGCTGTCGACCCGCTCGACGGCGGATTCCAGCCGGTGGGCCATTTCGCCCAGGCGCATCGCGCCAGCCAGCCGGGCACTGCCCTTGAGGGTGTGCAGGGCGCGCAGCGTTTCGTGGCGCGCCTCGTCCAGGGAAGGCCGGCCATGCCAGCGACGCAGTGCAGCGCCCAGGCGGGGCAGCAGCTCGATGGCCTCTTCCTCGAAGATGGGGAACAGGTCGGGGTCCACCTCGTCCAGGGCGTCGATGTCGTCGTCCAGGTCGTTGCCCACGGCCACCGCATGGGCGATGGCCTCATCGATGCGGCGCTGCAGCTCGGCTTCCTGGCGTGCGTCGTTGACCAGGGGGCGCATGGAATAGGCCAGCGGCGCCACGTCCTGTGCCTGGGCCTGCGCATGGGCGCCGGCGTCGAGCACGGCATCCGTGCCAGGCTGCGGCAACGGCTCCGGCAGCAGCGCATCGAGCCGGCTGTCCGGAGCGTCCGCGACTTCGATATCCAGCGCCAGCAGTGCCTGCAGTGCTTCTTCCACGCCCGGCTGGGGTGTCTTGAGGAAGCCGGCCGCGAACTGGTGCAGCAGGCGCTGCACCTCGTCGGAAGCCGCAATGCAGGCGGCGACCTGCTCAGGCGTGCCGCAGCGCTGCGGCTGCAGGTGGGCCAGCGCATGCTCCAGCAGGCGCGCCAGGTCCGACAAGGCCTTGAAGCCCACGGTGGCCGAGCTGCCGGCCAGCGAATGCGCGAAGGCGATGGCGTCATCGGGCACGGGCTCGTCGGGCTCGGTCGCCCATTGCTGCAGCGACAGGTCCAGGCGGCGCGACCATTCGTCGGCCTCGTTGAGATAGACGTTGTACAGCGGCGCGCTGATGCGCAGGCCGTCCACGACCTTGAAGCCATCGGCATCGACGCCGGACGGCTCCTGTGCGCCGGACTCCTCAGCCACCGCAGGCGCCTCATCGGCCACGGATTCGGCATGCAGCTCCTGCGGGGTTTCCGCCTCGGAAGCTTCTACGGCTTCGATGGCCTCGGCAGGTGCGGCTGCCGGAGTCAGGTCCAGATCCAGCCCCTCGAAAGGCGCCAGCGGCACGGCGGCGTGCGGAGCCTGCTCTTCGGCTTCAACTTCGGCTTCGGCTTCGGCTTCGACTTCGCCTACAGCTTCTGCGCCTGCTTCTGCTTGCAGCTCGGGCAGCGCGTCGGCATGTGCCTCGGGCACGGTCTCTGTGCCGGGCAGCGCGGGCTGGTCGCCCGAGACAACGGCCAGGGCTTCCTGCTCGCTGTCGCGCATGGCCGCCTCGAAGGCGGCGAAGTCCAGCTCCTCCACCGCGTCGGTGGCCAGCGCAGCGGGTGCCTCGGCGGTCTCCAGCTGCGTTGAACCCTGCGACTGTTCGGGCACGGCCGCCGCAGGCTGGGGGTCCAGGTCCAGCAGACCGAAGTCCAGCGCAATGTCCAGGTCACCGGCGGTCCCGGCGGTCTCGTCAGGCACGGCCGGCTCGGGGGCTTCCCGCTGCTCGGCCTGCAGCTGCTGCTCCACTGCGGCGAAGGGCTCCACCGGCGCCTCGACCGCGGCAGGCTCGGCCTGCGTGCGGCGGTCGGCGCGCGGCACCAGGGCCACGTCGGCACGCACGCCTTCCAGGCGCATGGCATCGGCTGCGGCACGGAAGGGCGTGGCCAGCCAGGCATCGGCCTGCTGGCGCTCGATGGCCGAAGCCCAGGCGCCAAAGGCGCGCAGCGCGTCGCTGGCCAGCTCCTGCATGGGCTGGGGCATGGGTTTTTGCTCGGCCAGCCAGGCATTGAGCATTTGCTCCATGGCCCAGCCGGCTTCGCCGAATTCATCCAGGCCGACCATGCGCGAGCTGCCCTTGAGCGTATGGAAGGCGCGGCGCAGCGTGGTCTGCTCGCTGAGGTTGCCGGGCTCATCGGCCAGGGTGCGCAGCGCCTGCAGGCCGTTGTCCACGACCTCGCGGGCCTCTTCCAGGAAGATGCTCAGGATTTCGTCGTCGGAATCATCTTCCGAGACGGTCAGACCGGCCAGCGGGGGAACGGGTTCAGGCAGGGGTTCGGGCTGAGCCGTGGCGGCAGCGGCAGCAGGGCCGGGCACCGGTTCGGCCGCTTCAGCCACGTCAGCTGCTTGAGCCGCTTCGGCGGGTATCTCGAGCGCCTTGGCGAATTGCGCCAGTTCGGCATCGTCGGCCAGCGCTTGCTGCCCGGCGATAGTCGCCTGCGGCAGGGGCTCGGGCACAAGGTCCACGGAGGGTGGCGGCGGCGCCGGCACCGACGGTGCTGCCGCAGCGGGTTCGGCAGGCAGGTCCTGCGCAGTCTCGGCGGGCTGGATCTGGGGCACGGGCAGCGGCTGGGCCACGGCAACGGCTTCGCGCTGCGGCGGCACGGCGGCGGTGTCCAGGGCCGGCAGTTGCTCGGGCGCCTTGCCCGCGTCGTCGGCGCGGTGACCACGGCGGCCCATCAGGATGCGCAGGCCGCCTTCGGCCTCGTCATAGACAAAGAGCTTGCGCGCCATGCTGCGCTGGTAGCTCAGCATGTCGATCAGGAAACCCATGGCGCCCAGGCTGTTGCCCAGCTTGTCGAAGACCTGGGCACGTTCTGACTCGGCGATCTCGCCCAATACCAGCCGCTCCACGGTTTCGCGCATGCGCTGCATGGCCTGGGTGGCCTGGTCCAGGCCCAGCACGGACAGCACGCCGCGCATCTGCGCCATCTGGCCAGACACCGGCGCCAGCACGGTGGCATCGGCGGGGTTGCGGAAATACTGGTCCAGGTGCCGCTCGGCCTCGGCCAGCGTGGCACGCAATTCGCCCACGACCGAGCCCATGGTCTGGTGGTCGCTGGCCTGACGGTACAGCTCCTCCATCCACGGCTCCAGCGGCCGGGCGGGCGCGCCCTGCAGGGATTCCTCCAGGCGCTGTACCAGGTTGGCGGATTGCTCGGCCAGTTCCTCGTCGCCCATGTCCATGGTGGCAAAGGCCGCCTGCAGATAGAGCACGGAGGTGGCCACTTCCATGGCCAGTTCCGCCGGCGGCGGCTCGCCGATGCGGGCCACGGTTTCGGCCACCTTGATCAGCATGCGCGCCAGGCCATGGCTGGCCGGGTGCAGCTTGACCAGGGATTCGGCCACCTGGGCGAACTGGTCCACCACGATCTTGGTGCGCGCACGGTCGCCGCCTGCCAGGGCGGACCAGGTCTCCGCCGCCGTGGTGATGCGCTTGCGCGCCTGCACCAGCACGGCCGGGTCGTAGCGGCCAAAGCGGGTCTGCTGGTAGTCCACCTGCGGCTGGGCCTGCATGCCATAGGCCTGGCGCACGGCCTGCAGGGCAGCGCCGGCCTGCTCGGCCGGGCGCGCCTGGGCGCAGAAGAACAGCAGGTCCTGCAGCAGGCGCGCAGGCGGCGTGCGGTCGCCCTTGGCCATGGCCGCGTACTGCAGCAGCACGCGCGAGGCCATGCGTTTCACATAGAGGTCGACAACGATCAGGCCGCGCGACTGCGCGTCGAAGAAGCCAGCGGCCACCTTCCAGAAGCTGCGTGCGGTGACATCCTCGGTCTGGGCCACGGCAAAGCGCAGGCACAGGTCACGCATCTGGGCGGCGGCCTCGCGGTCATCGCTCTTGACCATGCGCAGCACCACGCCGTCGAGCAGGGCACGGGCATCGGGCCCGTAGGCCAGCGGCTCGGCCTGGCGCGCCCATTCGGGCTCGCGCGCGCGGCGCTCGGCAGGCCACAGATCGGCCGGATGCACCTTGTCGTTGCCGGCCAGCGCCTGGGTGTCGCGGTATTGGGGAAACAGGGCCACGGCCGAGACGGTCTTGCCGGCCAGCACGGTTTCCAGGTATTCGATCAGGGCAAAGCTGGCGCGCTCCAGCGTGGCGGCGGCCTGGTCGGTGCACAGCTCGGGGCGCTGCACGAAGCGCTGCACGGCGCTTTCCATGCCGCGCAGCACCAGGGCCGGAGAGCCCAGGCCCACCATTTCGAGGGCGCCGCAGGCCTGGTGCAGCTGCTGGCGGGCGATGCGCAGGGCCGAGGTGTCAAGCTCCTCAAGGTCCGAGGCGCGCGCCGCATCGGCATCGCGCACGAAACGCGCCACGGCCTTGCTCGCGCCTTCCAGCGACTTGCGCAGCTCATCGAGCACCCAGGCCAGCGGGCCCAGGTCCTGTTCGGTGTGCGCGGCCTGCGCCGCGCCCGTTTGCGATTCGTCAACCACTGACATGGACAGTTCCCCAAGCCCCTAGGGCCTGTGCATAGCTATGTTGGACCGGGTCAGGCAATCTTGAAACGCGCCACCGACTGGCGCAGTTCCTCGGCCATGTGCGAGAGTTCGCGCACCTGCTGCGCCGTGGTGCGCGTGCCTTCGCCCGTCTGCTCCGTCACCGCGAAAATGTGCTGGATGTTCTCGGCCACGTCGTTGGCCAGGACGGCCTCGCGCGAGGTGGACGAGGAGATCAGCTCGATCAGCTCGGCCAGGTGGCGCGACACGGAGTCGATCTCGGTCAGCGCGGTACCTGCGGAGTCGGACAGTCGCGCCCCCTCGACCACACCCTGGGTGGAACGCTCCATGGCGGCCACGGCATCCTGGGTGTCGGTCTGAATCGCCTTCACCAGCGCCGCGATCTGGCGCGTCGCATCTGCCGAGCGCTCAGCCAGGCGCTGCACTTCTTCGGCCACCACCGAGAAGCCGCGACCGGCTTCACCGGCCGATGCGGCCTGGATGGCGGCGTTCAGCGCCAGCACGTTGGTCTGCTCGGTAATGTCGGAAATCAGCTCGGTGATTTCACCGATCTCCTGCGAGGATTCGCCCAGCCGCTTGATGCGCTTGGAGGTTTCCTGGATCTGGTCGCGGATGGAGTTCATGCCGCCGATGGCGTTCTGCACGGCCTTCAGGCCCAGGTCCGCAGCTTCCAGCGACTGGCGCGCCACCTGGGCAGATTCCTGCGCCTGGGTCGAGACCTCGTTGATGCGGCCTGCCATGTCCAGCACGGAGCGGCCGGTTTCGCGGATCTCGCGCAGCTGTTCGGTCGACGCGGCCAGCAGCTCGGTGGAGTTGGCATCCACCTCGGCCGTGGTCTGTGCCACGCGCGTTGCCGTGTTCTGCACGCTGCCCACCAGGGCGCGCAGCTCTTCCACCGTGTAGTTCACCGAGTCGGCAATGGCGCCGGTGATGTCCTCGGTCACGGTGGCTTCCTGCGTCAGATCGCCTTCGGCCACCGATTGCAGTTCGTTCATCAGACGCAAAATCGCGGCCTGGTTGGCATCGTTGATGCGCTTGGCTTCATGCTCCTGCACGCGGGACTCTTCCTGGCGGCGTTCGGCCGCTTCCTGGCGCAGACGGCTGTCGAGCAGCTGCACGCGGGACAGGCCCACGCCGCACAGCAGCACCAGCACCGTGGCCAGCGCCAGCAGGCCCATGGGCAGCGAGCCGATGCCGGCGCCGCTTTGCAGCTTGTTCTGCAGGTCTTCCAGATGGCGGCGCAGCGGTTCGCTGTCGGCGTTGATGGCGGTCTGGGCTTCGCGGGCGGACACCAGGCCCTGCAGGTTGCCCAAAATGGCGCTGGCCTCGCTGCGGGTCTCTTCGTAGAGCTTGATCAGCGCCTCGATCTGCTCGCGGGTCTGGGCGTCGCGCGTGGGAGGCAGGCGCAGCTCGCTGCTGCCGCTCAGCAGGCTTTCGGAGATTTCCTTGAACGAGTTCAAGTCCTTGCCCAGCAGGAACACGGCCTCGGGGCTCACGCCTTCGGCGGTCTGGAATTCGTTGGCCGACTTGCCGATACGCTGGGTCAGCATCACGAGCTGGCCGGCAGCGGAGATTTCCGCCGGGCTGGCGCCCTGCTGCAGCTTCAGCGAGGAGATGGTTTCGGCGATCTCCAGCAGGTCCGAGGACTGCCGGTTGATGGTGCGCAGCGCGTCGCCGACCTGGGTCAGGATCTGCTTTTGGTCCATCACCACCTTGGCGCTTTGCTCGGCGCGCTCCATCAGCGGCGTGATCTGGGCCAGTTCATCGGCATAGGCGCCGCCCAGCGGGCGCACGCCCATGGAGTCGTCGCCCGAGGCAATGGCGCGCACGTTGCGCGCCAGCACGCCGGAGCTGTCCTGCACGTCCACAAAGGAGGATGCCGCGCCCGTCAGCGCCTGCGAGACCGACTTGGCCAGACGCTGCGACTGCATCAGCGCCTGGCCGGTGGCGGCCAGCTGCTGCGCCGAGCCGTCGGCCTGGCGCAGGGCCCAGGCCGCCGCCAGCACCAGGGCCAGCACCGACACACCCAGCAAGGTGGACAGCGTGCGCTGGTGGCGCGCGGCAGGCGCGCGGCCCAGCAGCGGCAGGGCCACCATGTCGTGGTCAACGGCTGCGCCGCCGTCGCGGCCCGGCATGGCGTCGGGGGCGCCCTGCACGGTCAGTGACGCATCGAGTGCGTACATATCCTGGGAGACGGTGTCTCCGAGCATGCTGTTGTCCGCACCGGAGCCGGCGTCGGCCGGCTTGCGTTGGAGGCGATTTGCAAGACGTTGCAAGAATGACATGGGACGACCTTCAGAAACTCAGGCGCGAATGCTCAGAAACTCGGAGGTTTGGGACAGGCGCTGCAGTTGCAGCTCCTGCCAGCGGTGGCCCGCTTCATCGATATGCACGGGGCCGAAAAAGGCGGGAGAGTGCTCGGGCGCAGGCTCGGTGCGCACGAATGCGTCGGCGCTGCGCAGGCCCTGCAGGCGGTCCACGAGCAGGGCCGCATTCACTTCCAGCGCGGCATTGAACGCCAGCAGGCTGGACTCGGCCAGCGCCGGTTCGCTGCGTGTCACGCCGTGGCCCAGCAGGCTGGCCAGGTCGATCACGCCGGCCAGGGTGCCGCGCAGGTTGGCAATGCCCAGGAACCAGGGCTTTGTATAGGGCACAGGCTGCACGCCGGCCCAGGGAAAGATCTCGCCGGACTGGCCCAGCGGCATCAGGTAGTTGCGCCCGCCGGCCTGGACGGCCAGCCAGGCCGCCACCTTGACGCCTTCGCTGCGTGCGGCCTGAAGGCGGCCAGCCAGACGGGACTGCAGATCGCGCAGTGCTTCACGGTTCGCCATGGGCAGCGCACCAGATCAGTTCAGCGCCGCGATCTTGGCCTGCAGCTCGTCTGCATCCACAGGCTTGGTGATGTAGTCCCGCGCACCCTGGCGCATGCCCCAGACCCGGTCGGTCTCCTGGTTCTTGCTGGTGCACATGATGATGGGCAGGTCGGCGTACAGCGGGTCGCGCGTGATGGCACGCGTCAGTTGAAAGCCGTTCTGGCCGGGCATGACCACGTCCATCAGGATCAGGTCGGGACGGTCTTCGGCCAGGCTGCGCATGGCCTCTTCGCCATTCTCGGCCGTGCGTACCTGCAGGCCCTGCTTTTGCAGCATGTCGGACAGAAACATCAGTTCGGTCTTGGAGTCGTCCACGACCAGGACTTTGCGGATGGGCATCAAAGTGCTCCTATGGTTTGCTTGCCGAACTGCTCCACGGCCTGCAGCAGCTGGTCTTTGGTGAAGGGTTTCGTGAGGTAGTCCTGGCAGCCCACCATGCGCCCGCGCGCCTTGTCGAATACGCCGTCCTTGGACGAGAGCATGACCACAGGCGTGTCAGCAAAGCGCGCGTTGCGCTTGATGATGGCGCAGGTCTGGTAGCCGTCCAGCTTGGGCATGAGGATGTCGCAGAAGATCAGCTGGGGCTGGTAGTCGTTGACCTTGGACAGTGCGTCGAAGCCGTCGTCGGCCAGGAGCACTTCGTGCCCGCCCTGCTTGAGGAAGATTTCTGCGCTGCGGCGGATGGTATTGCTGTCATCCACCACAAGTACGCGCAAGGGTGCGCCCGATGTCGTCACTGAGAAACCTCCCGGAAATGTATGAGTCGGCGCGGGTGGTCCCGCGCTCAGATTTCGACCATCTCAAAGTCTTCTTTACGTGCTCCGCACTCGGGACAGGTCCAGTTCATGGGCACGTCTTCCCAACGCGTCTGGGGTGCGATGCCATGCTCGGGGCAGCCTTGCGCCTCGTCATAGATCCACCCGCAGATCAAGCACATCCAAGTTTTGGGGTCGGTCACAGCTTAAAGGGCCTTCACATAGAATGCAACGATTGTATCTAGTCACAACCACCCGCCACGGCCTTCGCTGGCGGGGCGCACACTGGGCTGAGCCATGGCATTGAACCCCTCCAACTCCCCCAGTCCCGACACCGAGCCGATGGACGAAACCGCGCCCGTCTGCGTGCTGGTCTTCAACGCCAGCGACCCCAGCGGGGCGGGCGGCCTGTCGGCCGATATCGCCACCATCGCCTCGGTCGGCGGCCATCCGCTGCCCGTGGTCACGGGTGCCTACGCACGCGATTCGGCCAAGATCTTCGAGCATTTTCCCTTTGACGACGAGGCCGTGGCCGAGCAGGCGCGCGCCGTGCTGGAGGACATTCCCGTGTCCGCCATCAAGGTCGGTTTCGTGGGCAGCCCGGGCAACCTGGCAGCGGTTGCCGAGATCGCCTCCGACTACCCCGACATCCCCATCGTCTGTTACATGCCCGACCTGTCGTGGTGGGAGGAAGACCCGCTCGACCAGTACATGGACGCCCTCAAGGAACTTGTTCTTCCGCAAACGTCTGTGTTGGTTGGAAGCCACAGTACGCTGTCGCGCTGGCTGCTGCCCGACTGGACCAACAGCCGCAGCCCCACGGCGCGCGACATCGCCATGGCGGCCGAGGCCCTGGAAGTGCCCTACGTGCTGGTCACCGGCATTCCCCTGCCCGACCAGTTCGTGGACAACGTGCTGGCCACGGCGCAGTCGGTGCTGGGCAACAGCAAGTACGAGATGTTCGACGCCACCTTCACCGGCTCGGGCGACACCCTGTCGGCCGCGCTGACGGCCCTGGTGGCCAGCGGCAACGACCTGGGGCTGGCCACGCAGGAGGCGCTGGAGTACCTGGACCGCAGCCTGGACAGCGGCTTTCGCCCCGGCATGGGCCACTACATCCCGGACCGCATGTTCTGGGCCCAGCCCGAGCCCGAGCCCGAGGATGAAGATGCCGAGGCCGCCGCCGAGCCCCTCGCCGAACTGGACCCCGACACCCAGGCCATCGAAGGCTTCGTGATGCCCCCTCATGACACCAAGCATTGAGGCAGGCCACCGCCTGAGCGGCTGCGCGGCTGGCACAGGCCCTTGGCTTGGCACCTCTGGCTTGTCCCCCGCACATGGCAGACTCCTGCACTATGACCACTGACCTGAATATTCCCCTGTTCGAACGCGCCAAGGCCGTGATCCCCGGCGGCGTGAATTCACCCGTGCGCGCCTTCAACGCCGTGGGCGGCACGCCGCGCTTCGTGCGCCGTGCCCAGGGCGCGCATTTCTGGGACGAGAACGCCCAGCAGTTCACCGACTACATCGGCTCCTGGGGTCCGATGATCCTGGGCCACGGCCACCCCGAGGTGATGGCCGCCGTGCAGGCCGCCGCGCTGGAAGGCTTCTCCTTCGGCGCCCCCACGGAGCGCGAGGTCGTGCTGGCCGAGAAGATCCTCTCGCTCATGCCCTCCATGGACATGGTGCGCATGGTCAGCTCGGGCACCGAGGCCGGCATGAGCGCGCTGCGCCTGGCGCGCGGCTTCACGGGCCGCAACAAGATCATCAAGTTCAACGGCTGCTACCACGGCCATGCCGACGCCCTGCTGGTCAAGGCCGGCTCGGGCCTGGCGACGTTCGGCGCCTCCTCCTCGGCCGGCGTGCCGCAGGACGTGGTCAAGGACACCGTGGTGCTGGAATACAACGACGTGGGCCAGCTCGAGGAGGCCTTCGCCCAGTTCGGCGATCAGATCGCCTGCGTGATCATGGAGCCCATTGCCGGCAACATGAACTTCGTGCGCGCCAGCGTGCCCTTCACGCGCCGCATCCGCGAACTCACGCGCGAGCATGGCGCGCTGATGGTCTACGACGAGGTGATGACCGGCTTTCGCGTGGCCCTGGGCAGCGCCCAGAGCCTGTACGCCCAGCAGATCGAAGGCTTTGCGCCCGACATCACCGTGCTGGGCAAGGTCATCGGCGGCGGCATGCCCATGGCGGCCTTCGGCGCGCGCCGCGAGATCATGGAAAAGCTCTCGCCCCTGGGCCCGGTCTACCAGGCAGGCACCCTGTCGGGCAACCCCATTGCCACGGCCTGCGGCCTCAAGACGCTGGAGCTGATCAGCGAGCCGGGATTCCACGACGCCCTGCACGCGAAGACCGGCCGCCTGATGGCCGGCTTCAAGGCCGAGGCCGACGCCGCCGGCGTGCCCTTCAGCGTGGACCACCAGGGCGGCCTGTTCGGCTTCTACCTGCTGCCCGAGCTGCCCAGCACCTGGACCGAAGTCATGAAGACCGATGGCGCACGCTTCAACCGCTTCTTCCACGGCATGCTGGAGCGCGGCCACTACTTCGCACCCGCCCTGTACGAGGCCGGCTTCGTGAGCGCCGCGCACACGGACGAGGACATCGACAAAACCATCGAAGCCGCGCGCGAAGTGTTCAAGACGCTCTGACGCTGGCCCGTACCTGCCGATCGAGCCCGCCCTTGCGGGCTCTTTTCACGTCAGGGCCGAAGAAAAGCCTGGCGCGCCTGTTCGACCTCATCGCGCACGGCACAGCCCTGCGCATGGTCGTTGACCAGGCCCATGGCCTGCATGAACGAGTAAACGGTCGTAGGCCCCACGAACTTCCAACCGAGCTTCTTCAGCTCCTTGGACAGCGCACGAGACTCGGCCGTCTCCGACACGGGCCCCGAAGCCTGCACAGGCTCCGGCGCATGGCGCCAGAAGAAGGCCGACAGCGAGCCTTGCGCCTCCACCATCTCCAGCGCCCGCTGCGCGTTGTTGATCACGGCCTCGATCTTGCCGCGATGCCGCACGATGCCCGCATCGCCCAGCAGCCGCAGCACATCGCCCTCGGTGAAGCGCGCGACATGGTGGAAGTCGAAGCCGGCAAAGGCCGCGCGGAAGTTCTCGCGCTTGTTGAGGATGGTCAGCCAGCTCAGGCCGGACTGGAAGCCTTCGAGGCTGAGCTTCTCGAACAGGCGCCGGTCGTCGGTGACGGGAAAGCCCCATTCACGGTCGTGGTAGGCCAGGTAGCTGTCCGTGGCCGCGCACCAGTGGCAGCGCGGCCGGCCGTCGGGGGCGGTGAACAGGCGGGACATGGTCAGGATTTCCCGGGTTCGGGAGAAGGGAGGGACAGCAGCCAGGCCGCCATCTGCAGGGATTGCGCCGTATCGATGTGCGGGTGGCGCGGCATGATGGCGCGGCCCCATTCGCCGGCCCCGCCCTCGCGGATCTTGCGCGCCAGGTAGTCGGCGGCATCTTCGCGGCCCCGGTAGCGGCCGGCGATCTGCTGGAAGGACGGGCCCACGTAGTGGCGCACCAGGCCGTGGCAGCGCAGGCAGTCATTGCCTTCCACCAGGGCCTTGCCGGCGGCCAGCTGCGCGTCGGCTGTCACGGCAGCTGCGGCCGCCGCCGTGGTGGCCCCGACAGCCGGCCCGCGCATGATGCGCCAGCCGATGTTGAAGACACCCAGCGCCACCAGCAGCATGAAGACCACGAGCGCCCAGCCCAGCCAGCGGGGCCGCTGGGGGGCGTCGTCGCCCTCGTCGTCTGCGCCAGGAGGCAGTTGGCCGGCCATCAGTGGCGGAAGTGGCGCACGCCGGTGAAGACCATGGCCACGCCGCGCTCGTTGGCGGCGTCAATGACTTCCTGGTCGCGCATGGAGCCGCCGGGCTGGGCCACGCAGGTGGCGCCTGCGTCAACGACCACGTCCAGGCCGTCGCGGAAGGGGAAGAAGGCATCGCTGGCCACGACCGTGCCCTGCAGGCTCAGCTTGGCGGCCTCGGCCTTGATGGAGGCGATGCGCGCCGAGTCCAGGCGGCTCATCTGGCCTGCGCCCACGCCCATGGTCATGCCGTTCTTGCAGAACACGATGGCATTGCTCTTGACGTACTTGGCGACCTTCCAGGCGAACAGCAGGTCCTGCAGTTCTTCGGGCGTAGGCTGCTTGACGGTGACGACCTTGAGGTCGGCCAGGGCCAGCTCATGGTTGTCGGCGGTCTGCAGCAGCAGGCCCGAGCCGACGCGCTTGGCGTCCACGGCGTTGCGGCCCTGGTCCCAGGCGCGCTCGCCGCCGGCCGGCAGGGCGATCTTCATGAGGCGCACATTGACCTTGGGCTTGAAGATTTCCAGCGCCTCGGCCGTGAAGTCGGGGGCCATCAGCACCTCGACGAATTGCTTGACCACGGCCTCGGCCGCCGCCTTGTCCACCGTGCGGTTGAAGGCGATGATGCCGCCGAAGGCGCTGGTGGGGTCGGTCTGGAAGGCCTTGGCATAGGCTTCGTGCGCGTCCTTGCCCACGGCCACGCCGCAGGGGTTGGCGTGCTTGACGATCACGCAGGCGGGCTGCTCGAAGCTCTTGACGCATTCCCAGGCGGCATCGGCGTCGGCGATGTTGTTGTACGACAGCTCCTTGCCCTGCAGCTGCTCGCCCGTGACCAGGGAGCCGGGGGCCGGATACAGGTCGCGGTACAGGGCGGCCTGCTGGTGGCTGTTTTCGCCGTAGCGCAGGTCCTGCACCTTGGTGAAGTGGCCGTTGCTCTGGCCGGGGAAGGCGCTGCGCTCTGGCACGTAGGCTTCGGAGAGCTTGTCGTCCTCGAACTTCACGCTGGACAGGTAGTCGCTAATGGCGCCGTCGTATTGGGCAATGCGGTTGAAGGCGGCCACGGACAGCGCAAAGCGCAGCTTGTCGGACAGCTTTCCGTTGGCCTTGAGTTCACCCAGCACGGCCTCGTACTGGCCGGCATCGGTGATCACGCCCACGTCGGCCCAGTTCTTGGCGGCAGAGCGCACCATGGCAGGGCCGCCGATGTCGATGTTCTCGATGGCGTCGGCCAGCGTGCAGCCGGCCTTGGCCACGGTGGCCTCGAAGGGGTAGAGGTTCACCACCAGCAGGTCGATGGTGTCGATGCCGTGCTCCTTGAGGGCCGCCATGTGGGCGGGCAGCTCGCGGCGCGCCAGCAGGCCGCCGTGGACCTTGGGGTGCAGGGTCTTGACGCGGCCGTCCAGCATCTCGGGGAACTGGGTGACTTCGGCGACCTCGGTCACGGGCAGGCCGGCCTCGGCCAGCAGCTTGGCGGTGCCGCCGGTGGACAGCAGCTTGATGCCCAGGGCGTGCAGGCCTTGGGCGAATTCGACAATACCGGTCTTGTCAGAGACGGAGAGCAGGGCGTTCATGGGCGTCGGTGCAGGGAGTTTGAAAAAAGGGGAATTCGTGCCGCTCAGAGCATGTCGTGCTCAAGCAGCTTCTTGCGCAGCGTGTTGCGGTTCAGGCCCAGCCAGTCGGCGGCGCGGGACTGGTTGTTGTCGGCCTGGCTCATCACCACTTCCAGCAGCGGCTTTTCGACCAGGTGGATCAGCATGTCGTACATGCCATTGGGCTTTTCGCCGTCGAGATCGCGGAAGTACCCCTCCAGGCTTTCACGCACGCATTGTTCGATGTTCTGGTTGCTCATACTGTCATTCCTGCGGGCTCTGCGAATTCGGCGCTTGTGGCGCCGGCATCGATGGCGGCTGGTATCCGGTCCATCTGCGCGCCCAGGGCGTCCAGATAGTCGGCCACGGCCTGCCATTGCACCGCGCAGTCCTCGATGGTGTTGATGTGTTGTCTGAATGCCTCGCCGCCCGGCAGGCTGCGCAGGTACCAGGCGATGTGCTTGCGCGCACTGCGCACGCCGGTGCCTTCGCCGTACAGGCTGTAGTGGTCCTGCAGATGCTCCAGCAGCAGCCGGCGCAGCTCGGCCACCAGGGGCGGGGCCATGTGCTCGCCCGTGGCCAGGAAGTGCGCGATCTCGCGGAAGATCCACGGCCGGCCCTGGGCGGCGCGGCCGATCATCACGGCATCGGCGCCCGTGTAGGCGAGCACGTCGCGCGCCTTCTCGGGGCCGGTGATGTCGCCATTGGCCACCACGGGCACGCGCACCGCCGCCTTGACGGCAGCGATGGTGTCGTACTCGGCAAAGCCCTTGTAACCCTGCTCGCGCGTGCGGCCGTGCACGGTGAGCATCTGTATGCCCACCTCCTCGAAGCGGCGGGCCAGCACCACGGCGTTCCTGTGCGCGTCGCACCAGCCGGTGCGCATCTTCAGCGTGACGGGCACGCCGTGCGGGGCGCAGGCCTCTACCACAGCCTGGGCAATCTCCACGGCCAGGGCCTCGTTCTGCATCAGGGCCGAGCCGGCCCATTTGTTGCAGACCTTCTTGGCCGGGCAGCCCATGTTGATGTCGATGATCTGGGCGCCACGGTCCAGGTTGTAGCGCGCGGCCTCGGCCATCATCTCGGCGTCCGTGCCCGCGATCTGCACCGCGATGGGTCCGGGCTCGCCTTCATGGTTGGCGCGGCGCGAGGTCTTGAGGCTGTTCCACAGGTCCTTGCGCGAAGTCACCATCTCGCTGACCGCATAGCCCGCACCCAGGGCCTTGCACAGCTGGCGGAACGGCCGATCCGTCACCCCCGCCATGGGGGCGACGAACAGGCGGTTGGCCAGGGCATGGGGGCCTATGGACAGGGGAAGGGAGGACATCGGGAAAGCCGGAGAAAACGCGCGCGCCGATCACAAAACGGGCGGCAACGAAGGACCAAGATTGTACCTGCCCAAATTTTCAGCAGGGCTAAAACCGGGCCGTCAAGGCGGCCAAGCGGCGAAAACAAGACAGCGCAGCGGTTTCATGGTGTGGGAACGAAGGTGCGCACCTGGCCCGGAACGGCCTGCAGCCCGTAGGCGTCGAGCCGGCCCTGCCACCAGCGGCGGTTGAATTGCACGTCAGGAGAGACCTGGTCGTCGGGCATGGGACGCAGGCCGACCTTCTGCAGCCCGGCTTTCTGCTGCCCAGCCTCAAGCCCCAGGTCCAGCGCCTCGCCGTCGGCCAGCGGGCCGCGCACCACGGCCATGGCCTTGCGCCCGTCGGTCACCCAGGCGTCCAGCACCAGGGCCGGGCGGAGCTCGGGACCGGCCAGGCTCACGCAGCCTTGCAGACGCGGCTCCAGGCCCAGAGGCTCCAGCTCGCGCTGCAGCTGCTCCAGCCTGTCGGCCACGGCCGGGTCCGGCAGGGTGCAGCCCTTGGCCTGCAGCGCCTTGCCCCAGGCCGAGGTCGGTGCGGCCTGCTGGGTCGGTGGCGCCTGGGCAGCGGCCTGTGCCACCACGGTGGTGTCCTTGCCTGGCGATGGCTGCAACGCGGCGCAGCCGGCCAGGCCGGCTGCTGCCATTCCCAATGCCGCCCATCCCGCCCATCCCGCCCATCCTGCAATCCGCCCTGTCTGCATGACGCCCCCTGTTCTTTGTGGTTCCGGACCAGGCCCCACGATAGCTTCAGGCCGACAAGGCGTCAGCCAGCGCAGACCTACACTTGGCAGCACCTATGGAAGTCTGGATGCATCAATTGCTGGGCTGGCTGGCGCTGCCGCAGTTCGGCCTCAGCACCGTGTTCATCGTGGCCCTGATCTCGGCCACGCTGCTGCCGCTGGGCTCGGAGCCTGCGGTGGTCGGCCTGCTCCAGCTCAATCCCGACCTGTTCTGGCAGACGGTTTTCGTGGCCACGGCCGGCAATACGCTGGGCGGGGCCATCAGCTGGTGGATGGGCCTGGGCGCGCACAAGGCCTGGCGCGCGGCACGCGAGCGGCGGCTGGCCGGGCTGCCGCCTGAACGGGCCAAGCCGCCGCGCAATCTGTCACGCCACGAGCGCCGCGCCCGCGTCTGGCTGCGCCGCCTGGGCGCCAAGGCCTGCCTGCTGAGCTGGCTGCCCGTGGTGGGCGATCCGCTGTGCGCCGTGGCCGGCTGGCTGCGCCTGCCGTTCTGGCCCTGCGTGTTCTACATGGCCATCGGCAAGTTCCTGCGCTATGTGGTGATGACGGTGGTGCTGCTGCAGCTGCTGCCGGCCTCCTGGGCCAGCTGAGGCCGAAGCCCCCCACCGAAGCCCTCCCCTTTTGCGATCTACGCCTGCGGCTCACGCGCCCAGGGCGCCAGCGCGAAATGCGCGGCCAGGAAATCAATGAGCGCCTGCACGCGCGCCGGCCGGGCGCGCCCCGGCGGCGTGACGATGTGCAGGGCGATGGAGGGCACCTGCCAGTCGTCCATGCAGGTCTGCAGCGCACCCGATTGCAAATCTTCCCAGGCCAGGAATTCGGGCTGCAGGGCCAGGCCCAGCCCGGCGCGCAGGGCCGGCGCCAGGCCCTCGGCATTGTTCACGCGCATGGCCGTGGGAACGACCTGGGCGAACTCGCCGCGGCGCGCATGCACGAAGCGCCAGGCCTCGCCCAGGCGGCTGTGCACATAGCGCAGCGCCCGGTGCTGCGCCAGCTCGCGCGGATGGGTGGGGCGGCCGTGGCGCTCGAAGTATTCGGGTGAGCCCACCAGCAGCAGGCGCACCGTGCACAGGCGCCGCGCCAGCAGGCTGGAGTCGGGCAGCGAGGAGATGCGCAGCGCGATGTCGAAACCCTGGGCCACGACGTCGATCAGCTCGTCGCTGAAGTGCAGGTCCAGCGTGACTTCCGGGTGCTCGGCCATGAAGGCGGGCACGGCCGGCGCCAGGTGCGAGATGCCGAACGACATGGGCGCCGCAATGCGGATGGGGCCGCGCAGGCTCTTGGACTGCTCGCTGATCTCGGCCTCCACGGCCTCGCCCTCGGCCAGGATGCGCGCGGCCCGCTCCAGAGAGGCCTGGCCGCCGGCCGTCAGCGACATGCGCCGCGAGGTGCGGTGCAACAGGCTGGTCTTGAGCCGCGTCTCCAGCCGCGTGATGGCCTTGGAGATGGTGGGCTGGGAGACGCCCAGCTCGGCGGCGGCCTTGGCAAAGGAGCCCGTCTCGGCCACCTTGGCGAAGACGGCCCAGGCTTCGAGGTCAGGAAGTCTTGGCATGAAAGTTTTGGAATAGATGTCTTTGCATATTTTCTATTCTCTTCTTGATCGGCAAAACATAAAGTTCATCCATCGCAACACACAACGCAGCAGGAGAACACCATGATCGAACGCCGTCCCTTCCAAGCCCTTGGCGGTGCCAACCACGGCTGGCTCGATGCCAAGCACCACTTTTCCTTCGCCGGCTACCACGATCCGGCCCGCATGGGCTGGGGCGCGCTGCGGGTGTGGAACGACGACACCATCGCCGCCGGCACGGGTTTCCCGCCCCATGCCCACGCCAACATGGAAATCATCACCTATGTCCGTGAAGGCGCCATCACCCACCAGGACAGCCTGGGCAACAAGGGCCGCACCGAAGCCGGCGATGTGCAGGTAATGAGCGCGGGCACCGGCATCCGCCACTCGGAATACAACCAGGAAAAGGGCACGACGCGGATCTTCCAGATCTGGATCATGCCCGACGAGCGCGGCCAGCAGCCCCCGTCCTGGGGTGCCAAGCCCTTCCCCAAGGGCGAGCGCTCGGGCAGCTTCGTGGCCCTGGCCAGCGGCCTGCCCGGTGACGAGGACGCCCTGCCCATCCTCACCGCCGCCCGGGTGCTGGGCGCCACGCTCAAGGCCGGCGAGAGCACGGAGTACCGCATCGGCCGCGACCGCCTGGGCTACCTGGTGCCGGCCAGCGGCTCGGTGCAGATCGACGGCGTGACGCTGCAGGAGCGCGACGGCGCCGCCATCAGCGACGTCGAGACCCTGCGCGTCACGGCCCTGACCGACGCCGAGCTGGTGCTCGTCGACACGGCGCGCTGAAGCGCCCTTGCCGCCCCGGCTCCGGCCGGGGCCCACCTGCCCCAACTGTCTTTCCGAATTTCCGCTGTCCCTTCCTTCACCCAACCCACTGCCTCACAGGAGATCACCATGACCGACCGCAAGTACCTCGAAGTCCTGACCCCCGCCAACAGCCAGATCATCTTCATCGACCAGCAGCCCCAGATGGCCTTCGGCGTGCAGTCCATCGACCGCCAGGTGCTCAAGAACAATGTGGTGGGCCTGGCCAAGGCGGCCAAGGCCTTCGACATTCCCGCCACCATCACCACGGTGGAGACGGGCAGCTTCTCCGGCCACACCTATCCCGAACTGCTGGCCGTGTTCCCCGAGCACAGGCTGCTGGAGCGCAGCTCCATGAATTCCTGGGACGACCAGAACGTGCGGGATGCGCTGGCCGCCAACGCCGCCCAGGGCCGCAAGAAGATCGTGGTCTCCGGCCTGTGGACCGAGGTGTGCAACACCACCTTCGCCCTGTCGGCCCTGCATGACACGGACTACGAGATCTACATGGTGGCCGACGCCTCGGGCGGCACGTCGCTGGACGCCCACAACTACGCCATGGACCGCATGGTGCAGGCCGGCGTGGTGCCCGTGACCTGGCAGCAGGTGCTGCTGGAATGGCAGCGCGACTGGGCCCGCCGCGAGACCTATGACGCGGTGATGGACATCGTGCGCGAGCATTCCGGCGCCTACGGCATGGGCGTGGACTATGCCTACACCATGGTGCACAAGGCCGCCGAGCGCGTGCAGCATGGCGAGACCGTGGGCCCGAACCCCGCCAAGGCCTGAGCACCAGCGCCGCCGCCGGCCCGCCAAAGGAGTCTCGCCATGAAGCTCTATGCACTTTCCCTGGGGGCCGGCCTGCTGGTCGGCGTGGTCTACAGCCTGCTGCAGGTGCGCTCGCCCGCACCGCCGCTGGTGGCCCTGGTCGGCCTGCTGGGCATCCTGGCCGGCGAGCAGATCGTGCCCGTGGGCCGGCACCTGCTGCAGGGCATGGACCTGCGCAGCGCCTGCAGCAAGACGCAGGCCACCGAGCATGTGCTGGGCGAGTTGCCCGGTCGCAAGAGCACCGATGCCGATCGGCAGCACGGCTGACCTCTCCCCAAACCTTCAAGAAAACTGCACCATGACCACGCGCAGAAAAGTCCTGGGCTCCGCAGCCACCCTTGCCATGGGTGGACTGCTGGGTTGCACCACCAACGCTCGCCAAGGAGCCTCCATGTCCGATTCCACGCCCGAAGTCGTCTTCCACAACGGCCGCTTCACCACCCTGAACAAGGCCCAGCCCACGGCCACCGCCGTGGCCGTGAAGGACGGCCGGTTCATCGCCGTGGGCTCGGACGCCGAGGTGCTGGCCCTGGCCGGCAGCGGCACGCGCCGCATCGATCTGCAGCGCCGCAGCGTGCTGCCCGGCCTGTTCGACAACCATACGCACGTGATTCGCGGCGGCCTGAATTTCAACCTGGAGCTGCGCTGGGACGGCGTGCGCTCGCTGGCCGATGCGCTGGACATGCTCAAGCGCCAGGTGGCCAACACGCCCGCGCCGCAGTGGGTGCGCGTGGTCGGCGGTTTCACCGAACACCAGTTCGTGGAAAAGCGCCTGCCCACCATCGAGGAGATCAACGCCATCGCGCCCGACACGCCGGTGTTCCTGCTGCACCTGTATGACCGCGCCCTGCTCAACGCGGCCGCCCTGCGCGCCGTGGGCTACACCCGCGACACGCCCGAGCCCGCCGGCGGCGAGATCACGCGCGATGCCAACGGCAACCCCACGGGCCTGCTGCTGGCCAAGCCCAACGCCACCATCCTCTATGCCACGCTGGCCAAGGGTCCCAAGCTGCCGCTGGACTACCAGGTCAACTCCACGCGCCACTTCATGCGCGAACTCAACCGCCTGGGCGTGACCGGCGTCATCGATGCGGGCGGCGGCTTCCAGAACTACCCCGACGACTACGAGGTGATCCAGAAGCTCAGCGAGGCCAACCAGATCACCGTGCGCCTGGCCTACAACCTGTTCACGCAAAAGCCCAAGGAGGAGAAGGCCGACTTCCTGAAGTGGACGCAGAGCGTGAAATACAAGCAGGGCAACGACTATTTCCGCCACAACGGCGCGGGCGAGATGCTGGTGTACTCGGCCGCCGACTTCGAGGACTTCCGCCAGCCGCGCCCCGACATGCCGCCCAGCATGGAGGGCGACCTGGAGGAAGTGGTGCGCGTGCTGGTGCAGAACCAATGGCCGTGGCGCCTGCACGCCACCTATGACGAGACCATCTCGCGCGCGCTCGATGTGTTCGAGAAGGTGCACCGCGACACGCCCATCGACGGCCTGAACTGGTTCTTCGACCATGCCGAGACCATTTCGGACAAGTCCATCGACCGCATTGCGGCCCTGGGCGGCGGCGTGGCCGTGCAGCACCGCATGGCCTACCAGGGCGAGTATTTCACCGAACGCTACGGCGCACGCGCCACCGAGGCCACGCCGCCCGTCAAGAAGATCCTGGAGCGCGGCGTGAAGACCTCGGCCGGCACGGACGCCACGCGCGTGGCGTCCTACAACCCCTGGGTGTCGCTGTCGTGGATGGTGACGGGCAAGACCGTGGGCGGCCTGCAGATGTACCCCCAGCGCAACCTGCTGGACCGCGAGACCGCGTTGCGCATGTGGACCGAGAACGTGGCCTGGTTCTCCAACGAGGAAGGCCTGCGCGGCCGCATCCAGGTGGGCCAGCTGGCCGACATGATCGTGCCCAGCAAGGACTATTTCGCCGTGCCCGAGGACGAGATCTCCTTCCTCACCTCCGACCTCACCGTGGTGGGCGGCCGCGTGGTCTATGGCGCAGGCCCCTTCCAGCAGCATGACGACAACCCGCTGCCGCCGGCCATGCCCGACTGGTCGCCCGTGCGGCGCTTCGGCGGCTACGGCGCCTGGGGCGAGCCCGAGGGCGCGGGCAGGAACTCGCTCAACCCCGCGCGCTACCGCAGCCTGGCGGCGGCCTGCGGCTGCGGCACCAGCTGCGGCATGCACGGCCACAGCCATGCCGACGCATGGGCCTCGAACGTGCCGACCTCGGACCCCCGAAGCTTCTTCGGCGCGCTGGGCTGCTCCTGCTGGATGGCCTGAGGAGCAAGGCCATGTCCATCGATTCCAAGCCGTCTGCCCCAGCTGTTGCCGGCAGTTCCTCCGGCAGCTTCGCGCCGCTGCGACAGCCCGTGTTCGCCGTGCTGTGGGCGGCCACGGTGCTGGGCAATATCGGCAGCTTCATGCGCGATGTGGCCAGCTCCTGGATGGTGACCGAGCTGTCGGCCAGCCCGGCCGCCGTGGCCCTGATCCAGACGGCGGCCACGCTGCCCATCTTCCTGCTGGCGATTCCGGCCGGCGTGCTGTCCGACATCCTGGACCGCCGCCGTTTCCTGATCGGCATCCAGATCCTGCTGGCCGCCGTCAGCGCCAGCCTGCTGCTGCTGGCACGCACCAACACGCTGACCGTGGAGTACCTGGTGGCGCTGACCTTCGTGGGCGGCATAGGCGCGGCGCTGATGGGGCCGACCTGGCAGTCCATCGTGCCCGAGCTGGTGCCGCGCAGCGACCTCAAGAACGCGGTGGCGCTGAACTCGCTGGGCATCAACATCGCACGCGCCCTGGGCCCTGCGGCCGGCGGCCTGCTGCTGGCCAGCTTCGGCGCGGCGGCGGCCTATGGCGCGGACGTGGCCAGCTATGTGTTCGTGATCGCCGCGCTGGTCTGGTGGAAGCGCCCCAAGGCCGAGGCCTCGGCCCTGAATGAGCAGTTCTTCGGCGCCTTCCGCGCAGGCCTGCGCTATGCCCGCTCCAGCCGCGAGCTGCATGTGGTGCTGCTGCGCGCCGCCGTGTTCTTCCTCTTCGCCAGCTCGGTCTGGGCCCTGCTGCCGCTGGTGGCGCGGCGCATGCTGGGCGGCTCGGCAGGCTTTTACGGCGTGATGCTGGGCGCCGTGGGCGCAGGCGCCATCCTGGGCGCGCTGGTGCTGCCGCGCCTGCGCAAAAGGCTGGATGCCGATGGCCTGGTGCTGCTGTCCTCCGTGCTCAGCGCCGCCGTGATGGCCGCGCTGTCCACCGCGCCGCCGCAATGGGCCGCCGTGCTGCTGATGCTGGTGCTGGGCCTGGGCTGGATCATTGCGCTGACCACGCTCAACGGCGTGGCCCAGGCGGTGCTGCCCAACTGGGTGCGCGGCCGCGGGCTGGCCATCTACCTGATGGTGTTCAACGGCGCCATGGCGGGCGGCAGCCTGGCCTGGGGGCTGTTTGCACAGGGCGTGGGCATTCCCACGGCGCTGCTGATCGGCGCGGCGGGCCTGGTGGCCATCTCGCTGGTGTTCCACCGCATCAAGCTGCCCACGGGGGAGGCGGACCTGCAGGCCTCCAACCACTGGCCCGAGCCGCTGCTGGCCGAACCGGTGGCCCATGACCGTGGCCCGGTGATGATCCAGGTGGAGTACCAGGTGCGCCGCCAGGACCTGCCGGCCTTCATCGAGGCCATGCAGCATGTGGCACGCGAACGCCGCCGCGATGGCGCCTATGCCTGGGGCATTGCCGAGCACACGGGCGAGCCGGGCCGGGTGATCGAGTGGTTCCTGGTGGAGTCCTGGGCCGAGCATCTGCGCCAGCACCAGCGCGTGTCCAGGGCCGATGCCGATCTGCAGGCCCAGGCGCTGCGCTTTCACATCGGCCCCGGGCGGCCCGTGGTCCACCACTTCCTGGCGCTGGATGCCGCCAGTGCCGCAAGCGGGCCTGCGCAGGCACCGGCGCACGGCCACGCCCACTGAAGCGTTGCGGCAGGCCGGCCCCTGGCCTGCGCCCGGCCTGCCAGGACACCTCAGCGGATATCCAGCCGCTCCAGCGCACGCACCAGGTCGGCCAGCGTGCGCACCTGCATCTTGCGCATGGCCTGGCTGCGGCGCACCTTGACCGTGATTTCGCTCACACCCAGGTCTGCCGCGATCTGCTTGTTCAGCAGGCCGCGCACCACGCCCACGACCACTTCCTGCTCGCCGGGCGACAGCGATTGCCAGCAGGCGCGCAGCGCCTGTTCGCCGGCCTCCAGCGCGCGGCGCTGGCGGTCCAGGGCAATGCCCTGCTGGATGGCGTCGAGCAGGTCCTGGTCGCGGAAGGGCTTGGTCAGGAACTCGATGGCGCCGGTCTTCATGGCCTCCACGCTCATGGGAATGTCGCCATGGCCGGTGATGAAGATGGTGGGCAGCTTCAGGCCCAGCTCCAGCATCTGGCGCCGGAAGTCCATGCCGCTTTGCCCAGGCATGCGGATGTCCAGCACCAGGCAGGCCGGCCCCTGCGGCGGCTGCCGCTGCCAGTGGTCCAGAAACTCGCGCGTGGCGCCGAAGGCGCGCACGCACAGGCCCACCGAGGCCAGCAGGTCCTCGATGGCTGCGCGCACCGAGGCGTCGTCATCGACGATGTAGACAAGTGCCTCGGCTTCGGCCGTGGAAGGTTCAGCCATGGCGCAATCCCGTGGAAGACCTGTCGCCCGTGGCCGGGGCGCAGGCGATGGTGACGTGAAAAGCCGTGCCCCCGCGCCCGTCCTCGCGGTCCGTGGCCCAGATGCGGCCGCCGTTGGCCTCGGCCATGTGGCGGCAGATGTTCAGGCCCAGGCCCATGCCGTCGGGCTTGGTGGTCCAGAAGGCGTCGAACAGGTGGGTGCGGGCCAGGGGCGACAGGCCTTCGCCCGCATCGGCCACGGTCAGCACCAGCTGCTGGCCCAGGGCCTGCGTGGCGATGGCGATGCGCCGCTGCGCGGCCGGTGTGTGCTGCATGGCGTCCACGGCATTGAGCAGCAGGTTGGCCAGCACCTGCTGGATCTGCACGCGGTCGGCCCAGGCCGGCTGCAGCGCGGTCGCCAGCTGCAGGTCCAGGGCCACGCCGCGCCGGTCCAGCTCTGCGACGGACAGGCGGGCCATTTCGCGCACGGCCTCGTTGAGGTCGAAGGACTGCCGGCTGGGTGCGTCTCCGCGTGCCATGCTGCGGATGCGGGCGATGACATCGCTGGCGCGCTGCGCATCGCCCAGGATGCGCTCCAGCGCCTGGCCGGCCTTGGCGAGGTTGGGCGGCTCCTGGGCCAGCCAGCGCTGGCAGGCGTTGCCGCTGGTGACGATGGCCGCCAGCGGCTGGTTGACCTCATGGGCGATGGAGGCCGTCAACTGCCCCAGGCTGGTGGCCTGGGTGATGCGCAGCAGCTGGGTGCGCGCCGCATGGGCCGCGTTCTGGGCCGCCACCATCTTCAGGCCCAGATAGGCCGTGATGGCAATGGCCAGGATGCTGATCACCATGTTGATCAGTCCGGTGCGATAGGCACCGGCAGGCGTGAGCGCAAAGCTGGCCAGGGTCAGCACGATGCACAGCGCCGTGAGGCCGATGACCACGCGCGGGCTGAACCAGCGCACCGCCACCAGGATGATGGCGGTGTGGAACACGGCGGCCGCCACGGCGTAGTCGGTCAGCGTGTCCAGCGCGAAGATCGCGGCCATGGCGACGCCCATGGCCGCCAGGATCAGGGCCCGGGGCCAATGGGGAAAGCGGCGCAGAGCGGTGGTCATGGCGTGCAGGGCTGCGATGAGGGCGTGTCGATTGTGTCGCAAGATGCCCTGCCCTCCCGCGCTCAAAGCGCGGGCCGGCGGCCCACGCTCAGTTGGAGCTCCACCGTGGCCTTGGCCAGCTCGGTCTCTGCCTCCAGCGATCCCAGGTAGGCCTCGTCGGCCGAGCGCTGGGCGGACAGCAGCTCCAGCAGCGAAGCCTCGCCATGCCGGTAGGACAGGCGCATGCCTTCGAGCACGCGCTGCGCATCGCGCAGCACGCCGTCGCGGTAGCGCTGCACGTTCTCGCGCGCGGCGCTCAGGCGAAAGCGGGCGGCGCGCACATCGGCCTCGGCCCGGTTCTGGGCCTGCTGCAGGGCCAGCATGGCCTGGGTGACGGCCGCCTCGGCCTGCACCAGGTCGCCCCGGTCCAGGCGCGACAGCGGCAGCGGCACGCTGACCGAGACCGACAGCGTGCGCGAGCGCCCGCCGCCATCGAAGGGATTGCCCTGGGCGTCCGTGCCACCGGCCGTGGCGGGCACGGCGGCCATGCCCACGGCCAGCGTGGGATTGACCCAGCGGTTGGCCCGGGCCAGGCCCGCGTTGTCGCGCGCATGCTCCAGCGCCGCCTGGGCGATGCGCACCTCGGCGCGCGACTGCAGGGACTGGGCGACCAGGGCATCGGCATCCTCCGGTCCCGAGTCTTCGGCCAATTCCATGAAGCCGCATTGCAGCGTGTCGCTGGCAAAGACTTCGGACAGGCGGCGCCCCAGCGGGACGGACAGCGCCAGCCGCGCGGTCTGCGCCTCGGCGCGCGCCTGCACCACCTCGGCCTGGAAGCGGTCGCGCTCCACGCGCGACTGCAGCCATTCCACGCCGCCGATGTCGCCGGCCTTGCGCCGCAGCTCGTTGGCCTGCACCACATCGTCCAGCGCCTTCAGCGTCTGCTGCTTGCGCTCCAGCGCCATCGAGTCGCGGCAGGCCTGGGTGTAGTCCTGGGCGGCATCGGAGAACAGCTGGCTGCGCACGCCTTCAAGGCCGGCCTCGGACAGGCGCACCTGGCTGCGTGCGGACTGAATGCGTGCGGCGCGCTTGCCGCCCGTCTCCAGCTCCATGCTGATCTCGTAGTTGCGCGTGGTGGGCCGGGGCTGGCCCGTGCGCACCTGCTCGCGCGAGGCGCCTAGCGTGAGGCTGGGGTCGGGGCGTATGCCGGCGATGCCGATGCCGGCACGCGCGGATTCCACGCCCTGCTCCTCCGAGCGCAGCAGCGGGCTGTGCTGCTCCACGGCGTTGAGGTAGTCGGAAAAGCGCAGGCCGGCGGACGGCGCCGTCTGCGCCTGCGCTGCGGCGCCAAGGCACAGCAGCAGGGCCAGGGCCTGCCTGGGGAAGAAAGGGGTCGTTTGCATGGCGACTCGCATCAATGGGGTTGGCTCGTTGCGGTGCGATGCCCGCCCTCGTCCTCGGCGGCATCCGGATCACCGCTCTCACCGCGTTCAGCGGCGCGGCGCTGGCGGCGCTCGGCCGCGCGGGCGGCACGGGCCTCGATCACGTAGTAGAGGTTGGGCAGCAGCAGCAGGGTCAGCAAGGTGGCGCTGAACAGGCCGCAGACCACGACGGTGGCCAGGGGCCGCTGCACGTCGCTGCCCAGGCCCGTGGCCAGCATGGCCGGCGTGAGGCCGAAGGCCGCGACGGTGGCCGTCATCAGCACGGGGCGCATGCGGCTGGAGGCGCCTTCGAGCACGGCTTCGCGCAGGCCCAGGCCGTCCTCGCGGCGCAGCCGGTTGATCTGCGAGACCATGAGCACGCCCGAGAGCACGGCCACGCCGAACAGCGCGATGAAGCCCACGGCGCTGGAGACGTTGAGCGTCATGCCGCGCAGGTGCAGGCCCGCAAAGCCGCCGATCATGGCCAGCGGCACCACGCCCAGCACCAGCAGCGGCTGGCGCAGGTTGCCGAACTCGCCGAACAGCAGCACCAGCATGATGCCCAGCGTCAGCGGCAGGATCATGAGCAGCCGCGCCTCGGCACGCTGCAGGTTCTCGAACTGGCCGCCCCACTCGATGTGCAGCTTCTGGCGGTCGTAGTCCAGGTGCTGGTCGATGGCGGTGTGCGCATCCTTGAGGAAGCCCGCCAGGTCGCGGCCACGCACATTGAGCTTGACGAGGATGTGGCGCTCCCCGCCCTCGCGCACGATGACGCTCTGGCCCACGGTGGTGGTGATGCGCGCCACGTCGGCCAGCGGCACCTGGGCGCCATTGGCGGCCGACAGGCGCAGCGCGCCGATGGCCTCGGGGCTGCTGCGCGTGTCGGGCGTGAAGCGCACGGCCATGTCGTAGCTGCGCTCGCCCACGTACAGCTGGCCGATGGAGGCCCCGCCCACGCCGGTGGAGATGAGTTGCGCCACCTCGGAGGCATTGATGCCGTAGCGCGCGGCAGCGGCGCGGTCCAGCGCAATGCGCAGGTTGGGCAGCGGCGGCTCCACGTCCACGGCCACGTCGGCCGCGCCGGGCACTTTCTCCAGCACGGCCACCAGGGCATCGGCGACGCTCCGGTCCTCGGCCAGGTCCTGGCCGAAGACCTTCACCGTGAGGTCGCTGTGCGCGCCCGACAGCTTGTCCTGCACGCCGTCGATCATGGGCTGCATGAAGCCCACGGAATAGCCGGGCAACTGGTCGAAGCGCGCGGCCATCTTCGCGATCAGCTGCTGCTTGGTCAGGCCCGACTTCCATTCGCCATAGGGATGCAGGCCCACGCTGGCCTCGATGTGCGAGGGCGTCCAGTAGTCGGTGCCGTCATCGTTGCGCCCGGTCTGGGTGACGATGTAGGAGACCTCGGGGAACTCCAGCGCGGCGCTGCGCAGCGCGTCGGCCATGTCGCGCGCCTTGTCCAGCGTGATGCCGGGCGGCATCTGCACCTGCAGCCAGATGGAGCCTTCGTCCAGGTACGGCAGGAAGTCGCGGCCCATGGTGCCGGCCAGCACGCCCAGCGCCAGCAGCGAGGCCGCCACGGCCCCCGCCAGCCAGCGCACGCGGCCCACGGCCGCGCCCAGGAAGCGGTCATAGCCCACGCCCAGCCGGTGCAGCACGGGGTTGTGGAAGATCCTGCGCGGCCTGCGGAAGGCCAGCCAGGCCAGGGCCGGCGTGAGCAGCAGGGCCACGGCCAGCGCCCCCACCAGGGCCGCGCCCACGGCGCTGGCCATGGGCGAGAACAGCTTGTACTCGATGCGCTCGAAGGCGAACAGCGGCAGGTAGGCGGCCGCGATCACGCACATGCCGAAGAAGATGGGCCGCGCCACCTGCAGCGTGGCCGTGATGGCGTCCCTGGGCGTGAGCGGCCGGTTCTGGTCGGCCTCGCGGCGCCGCAGGATGTTCTCGACCACGACCACGGCCCCGTCCACCAGGATGCCGAAGTCGATGGCGCCCAGCGACAGCAGGTTGGCCGGAATCTTCGCGTGGTGCATGAAGATGAAGGCCAGCAGCAGCGCCATGGGAATGGTCAGCGCCACGATCAGCGCCGCGCGCGGGCTGCCCAGGAAGACCAGCAGCACCAGGGTCACGACGATCAGGCCTTCGGCCAGGGTCTTGCCCACGGTGTGGGTGGTGCGCTCGATCAGCGTGGTGCGGTCCAGGTAGGGCACGACCTTCACGTCGGGCGGAAGCAGCTTGCCGTTGAGCTCCTCCACGGCGGCGTGGATGCCCTCCAGCGCCTGCGAGGGGTTGGAGCCCTTGAGCAGCAGCACGATGCCCTGCAGGGTGTCGGAGTTGCCGTCCTTGCCCAGGATGCCGCGCCGCTCCACGTTGCCGTAGGTCAGCCGCCCCAGGTCCTTGACCAGCACGGGCGTGCCGCTGTCCGTGGTCTTGACGACCACGTTGCCCATGTCGTCCAGCGAGCCCAGCAGGCCCACGCCGCGCACCACATAGGAGACATCGCCCCGGTCGATGACGCTGCCGCCGCCGCTGGCGTTGTTGGCATTGATGGCCTCGATCACCTGGGACAGCGCCAGCCCGTACTGCAGCAGCCGCGCGGGGTCCAGTTCCAGCATGAACTGCGTGGTCAGGCCGCCGAAGTTGGTCACGTCCACCACGGACTGGGCCTTCTTCAGGCGCGGGATCACCACCCACTGCTGCAGCTCGGACAGCTCGCGCAGGCTGCGCACCGGGCTTTCCAGCGTGTAGCGGTAGACCTCGCCCGTGGGCGAGCTGTAGGGGTCCAGCCCGGCGCGGGCACCATAGGGCAGCGTGACCTCGTCGATGCGCTCCTTCAGGCGCTGGCGCGCCCAGTAGCCGTCCACGCCGTCCTCGAAGACCACGGTGATCAGCGACAGCGCGAACAGGCTGCGCGAGCGCAGCACGTGCATGCCGGGCGTGGCCAGCAGGGCGCGCTCCAGCGGGATGGTGATCTGCTGCTCGATCTCCTCGGCCGCAAGGCCTGGCACCTGGGTGACGATCTGCGAGGTCACGTCGGCAATGTCGGGATAGGCCTCCAGCGGCAGCTGCTTCCAGCTGAACACGCCATACAGGGCCGCGAAGCAAAAGACCAGCCACACCACGCCGCGGCGCGAAAAGCCGATGTTGACGATGCGCTCGATCATTGCAGCAGCACTCCCCCGTTGACCACCACGCGCTCGCCGGCCGCCAGGCCCGAGAGGATCTCGGCCTGGCCGTCCTGCTGCGCGCCGACCTGCACGTCGCGCGGCTCGAAGCGCCAGCCGCCCTTGTCCACGAAGACGCGCGTGCTGACCTGGCCCTGCAGCAGGGCCGCGGCCGGCACCATCACGGCCTGGCGCGCCGGGGCGTCGAAGCCCACGCGCGCAAACATGCCGGGGCGCAGCCGCCCTTCGGGGTTGTCCACGGCCACGCGCACCTTGACGCTGCGCGTGGCGGTGTCCACCAGCTCGCCCACGTACTGCACGCGGCCCTGCAGCTGCAGGTCGGGATAGGCGGCCAGCGCGATGTGGGCCTGCTGGCCCACGTCCACATGGGCCAGGTCGCGCTCGCTGACGCTGGCGCTGAGCCAGACCTTGCGCAGGTCGGCCACGGTCATGACGGAGGCATTCACATCGTTCCAGTAGCCGCCCTGCGAGCCCGCCATCTCGACCACGCGGCCGCTGATGGGCGACTTGACCACGTAGCTGCCGCGCGAGCCTTCCTGCACGGCCGCACCCAGCTGGGACAGATGATCGGAGGCGGCGCGCGCATCGGCACCTGCTGCGGCCAGCGACTGCTGCGCGGCCTCGTAATCCTTGCGCGCGGCGATCTCGGCATCGAACAGCAGCTTCTGGCGGTCGAATTCCTGGCGCGCGTGCAGCAGCGCGGCCTGGGCCTTGGCGTGCTCGGCACGCACGCTGGAGATCTCGGAGGAGTCCATGGTGATCAGCGCATCGCCGGCCTTCACCGCATCGCCCAGCTGGTGGTGCAGGCGCACCAGGCGGCCCGCCACGGGCGGCGTGATGCGGACCAGCTTTTCAGGCTCGGCCTCGATGGTGGCGGGGGCCGACAGGCGGGTCTGCAGCGGCTGCAGCGCGATCTCGGCCACCTGCAGGCGCTCGCGCAGCGGCGAGCCTTCGGGCACCACGATGAGGTTGCCTTCGCGGCGCACGGGAGCCGGCTGCGGGGCGGCGGTGGCGGGGGTTGCTGCTGCAGCCGGGGTTTCGGCCGGGCCGTTGCAGGCGGCCATGGCCACGCTGATCAGCAGCCCGCCCATAGGCCAGGCGGCCGCCAGCAAGGGATGGCGCTGGTGCAGGCCATGGGGTCGGCCATGGGGTCGGCCTGGTCGTTCAGAAGCGAGAAAGCGGGTCATCCTGAGGTCTCCGGGCGCCACGGACCCGCGCAGACCTCTCGCCCCTTCAGGCGATCACAGGCCTCCGCCCGGGTCCGGGCAGATCAAGAAATGGAAGAAGGGAAAGGCGGAAAGAGGCGGCGCGGCAGCGCCTGGCAGGATCGGGATCGGAATCAGGATCGGGGTCCATGGGGTACTCCTTTGCGTGTGGGTGGCGCAGTCCCCGTGCAGGCCGGGAGCCCTGTTTGCTGCAGTGCAATATGTGCCCGGAATTATCAAAGGCGAAAGTGCCTGCGGCCAGCCTTTGTTGGGAAGGCTGGCCTGTTCATTGGTGGATGCGGGATATACCTTCGTATAGAAGATGGCCGGCACAAGGGCCCCTCGGCCTGGCCTGGCCCGGCCCAGCCCGGCCCGGAAAGCAAAAAGCCGCCAGCGCGGAGCGGGCGGCTTGCGGGCGATGGCCTGCGGGAAAGCTCAGTCCACTTTCAGGCCGATGGCTTTCACCAGTTCGCCGAAGCGCTCGCGCTCGGTGGCGTGGTGGTCGATGAAGGCCTTGCGGCTCAGGGGCGCGGGCGTGGCGCCCAGGGTGAGGATGACGTCGTTGACGTTCTTTTGCTCCAGCGCCTTGGCCACGGCAGTGCGAACGGCCTCGATCACCGATTCGGGCGTGCCCGTGGGCGCGTAGATGCCGAACAGCGTGTCCGCATCAAAGCCCGGCAGGCCGCTTTCGGCCAGCGTGGGCACGTTGGGGTACTGCGGCGAGCGGTGCGGGCTGCCGATGGCCAGCAGGCGCAGCTTGCCCGCCTCGACCTGCTTGAGGCCCGGACCCGGGTCGAACCAGAACTGCAGCTGCCCGCTGAGCACGTCGCTGAGCGCCGGGCCCGCGCCCTTGTAGGGGGCGTGCACGGCATCGACGCCGGCCATCCGCTTGAACATCTCGCCTGCCAAATGCGGCGAGCTGCCCTGGCCCGGCGAGCCGTAGGACAGCTTGCCGGGGTTGGCCTTCAGGTGCTTGATGAACTCGGCCACGTTGGTGGCGGGCACGGCGGGATTGGTCTCCAGGAACACATGCACGCGCGCCACGGCAGCCACGGGCGTCAAGTCCTTTTCGGGATTGAAGGCCAGCTTGCTGTAGATCATCGGGTTGATGGTGATGGCCCCGCCCGAGCTGAGCAGCAGCGTGTAGCCATCCTTGGGCGCGCGCACGGTTTCGCTGATGCCGATGTTGCCGCCCGCGCCGGGCTTGTTGTCCACCACCACCGACTGGCCCAGCACCTGGGACATGGTGGGCGTGATGGCGCGCGCCAGCACATCGGCCGCGCCGCCGGGCGCGAAGTTCACGACCAGGCGCACGGGGCGCTCGGGCCATTTGTCGCCGGCCTTCTGCGCCAGCGCAGGGACCGAGGCCGTCGCGCCCAGCAGGGCCAGCAGGCCCAGGCGGCGCCAGCGGCTGAAGGGATTTGTCTTGTGCATGAGCTATGTCTCCTTGGGTTATGAGTTCTTGAAAACGGTGAGGGCGCCTGAAGCAGCAGCGGCGCTACGGTCAATCCAGCCGTATGCCCGCCGACTCGATGACCTGGCCCCAGCGCCGGCTTTCGCTGCGCCAGTAGTCACGCATCTGGGCGGGCGTGCCGGGCAGCGGCTCCAGCGACAGCGCCTCGAAGCGCGCCAGCACGGCAGGCGAGCGCAGCGCCTGCTGCAGCGCCACGGACCAGGCCTGCACGGTGGCGTCGTCCGTGCCGGCCGGCGCCACCAGGCCCTGCCATGCATGGGCCTCGAAATCCTTCACGCCCTGCTCGGCCAGCGTGGGCACGCCCGGGTGGCTCTTGAGACGCTCGGCGCTGGCCACGCCGATGACGCGCAGCTTGCCGGCCGCAATGTGCTGGGCCGCCGCCGCGCTGTCGGCCAGCATGAAGGGGATCTGGCCGCCGATCACATCGATCAGGGCCGGCCCCGCGCCACGATAGGGCACATGGGACATCTTCACGCCCAGGCGCTGGGCCAGCAGTTCGGTGGCCAGGTGGTGGGGCGTGCCCAGGCCCGGGCTGCCATAGCTGACGGGGCCGGGCTGGGCCTTCACCCACTGCGTGAACTCCTGCAGGTTGTGCACCGGCAACGGGTTGCCGACCACGAGGAACAGCGGAAAGCGCGCCAGCAGGCCGATGGGCACGAAGTCCTTCTCGGCGTTGTAGGCCAGCTTGCGAAACAGGTGGGGGTTGGCCGCCAGCGTGGCGAAGTCGGCCGTGAAGACCAGGCTGCCCAGCTCGCGCGTGCGCGCCGCGTATTCGGCGGCGATGTTGGTGCCTGCACCGGGCTTGTTCATGACGACCACGGTGCGGCCCAGGGCCTTGCCCCAGACTTCGGCCACGCCGCGCGCCACGGCGTCCGAGCCGCCGCCTGCGGCAAAGCCCACCACCCATTCGATGGGCTTGCCGGTCTGGGCGTGTGCCGTGCCCATGCCCAGCAGGGGCGGGGCGCCTATGGCCAGTGCGGCCTTGAGTGCTTGTCTGCGCAGCATCTTGTCTCCTTCTTGTAGTGGCTCGTTTTGCCTTGAGCGCGTTCAGCGCGGCGCGACGGCGCCCGCGTTCTCGGACAGGCTGACCAGTGCATGCAGCGTGCGCGTCACGGGCACGGCAATGCCCAGGCGGTCGGCCACCTGCAGCACGGCGCCATGGATGGCGCCCGTCTCGGTGGCACGGCCGGCCAGCAGGTCCTGCAGCATCGAGGGCTGGTGGCCCCGGTGATGGTCCAGCGCATCGCGCACGGCCGCGCCCACGCGCTCGGCGCTGGCGGCGACGCCATGGGCATGGGCGACGGACAGCACCTCGTCCAGCACGCGCTGCAGCAGGGCCTCGCCCTGCGGATTGGCCAGTCCGTCCACGGTCTGGCGCGTCACGGCACACACGCCGTTGAAGGCGGCATTGAAGGCCAGCTTTTCCCAGATGGCTTCCTGCACCTGCGGGTCGATGCGGCAATGCATGCCTGCGCGGTTGAGGTCGTCCGCCAGCAGGTCGAAGACCGCGCTGCGCTGGCCATCGCAAGGCATGAAGCGGATACCGCCCTGCCCCATGGAGCTGACCTCGCCCGGCGACATCACGCGCGCAGGCCAGGTGGTCACGCCCACGGCGATGCGTTCGAGCGGCACCATTTCACGCAACGCATCGGCATGGCCTATGCCGTTTTGCAGGCTCAGGAAATGCGTGTCCGGCCCGATGAGATGGGCAATGCCCTGCAGCGCGGCCCGCGTATGGGCCGACTTGGTGAAGACCAGCCACAGCGCCGGCCCCGCCGTGAGCTGCTCGGCCCGCGCGGCCTGCACGCGGGCCTGCAGCAGCCCCTCATCGGTGTGGCAGCGCGCGCCATCGCGGTTCAGGGCCTGCAGCAGTTCGTCGTTCACATCGACCAGGGTCACGTCCAGGCCGACGTTGGCCAATCGTGCGGCGAACAAGGTGCCCATGGCGCCTGCGCCGAGGATGCCTATGCTTCTTGTGTTTTCCATTGCCGTGTCTCCTGCAGGGGGCTTCGCCTCAGGCGACTTCGACCTCGACCACGATGGGCTTGGGATGGGCCAGCGCGCGGGCCAGCACCTCGGCCAGCTCGGCCGCGTTCTCCACATGCACGCCGTCGCAGCCCTGGCCACGGGCCAGCGCCACGAAGTCGATGTCGGGCAGTTCCGTGCCCTCGACCTTCTCGCCCTCGCGGTAGCCGAAGACATGGGCGAAGTCCTGCAGCGCCGCATAGCGGCGGTTCTTGAGGATCACGAAGCTGATGGGCAGGCGCAGCTGGGCTGCACTCCAGAGGGCCTGGATGGCGTACATGGCCGAGCCGTCGCCGATGACGGCGACCACCTTCGCCTCGGGCTTTGCCAGCGCCACGCCCACGGCGGCCGGCATGCTGTGGCCCAGGCCGCCGCTGCACATGGTGTAGAAGGTGCCCGAGTGGAAGATGGGCAGGTAGGTCTGGATGGTGGAGCGCGAGCTGGGCGCCTCTTCCACCACGATGCTGTGGCGGTCTCGCACCTGGGCCAGCGTGTGCATGGCAAAGGCCACCGACATGCGCTCGCCTGCGGCGGGCGCGGCCGGCACGGGCGCTGCGGGCCGGGGTGCGGGCGCCTGGCGCGGTGCGGGCGCGGGGCGCTGCAGCAGCTCCTCCACGCCCATGCGCACATTGCCCACGGCGGCCGTGCCCACGGGGGCCCAGGCGGCAATGGCCGGGTCTTCGATCAGCTGGTAGAGCGCCGTGCCTTCGGGGATGTGCGGGCCCTCGCCTTCCACATGGTAGGTGAAGGCGGCCGCGCCCACGGCGAAGACCACGTCATGGCCGGACAGCAGTTGCACGATGCGCTCGCGCATGGCGGGCAGGAAGCCGGCGAACAGGGGATGGTCCTCGGGGAAGCTGCAGCGCCCGCTCATGGGGGCCACGAAGACGCGGGCCTGGTGGCGCTCGGCCAGCGCGACCACGGCATCCCAGCCCTGGGCCCGGTCCACGGCCGCGCCCACGACCAGGGCCGGGGCACGCGCCGCATCCAGCGCATCGCCGATAAGGTCCAGCGTGCGCGGATCGGGCCGCGTCTCGAAGCCCACATGGCGCAGCGTGACGGGCTCGGCCGGCTTGTCCCAGTCATCGGCGGGAATGGAGACCAGCACGGGGCCGCGCGGCTCCTGCATGGCGATGTAGTAGGCGCGCGCCAGCGCCTGGGGCACGTCTTCGGCGCGCGCGGGCTCGCAGCTCCACTTCACATAGGGCTTGGGCAGCTCGGCGGCCTGGCTGGAGTGCAGGAAGGGGTCGAACTGCAGCAGCGAGCGCGCCTGCTGGCCCGCCGTGATCACCAGGGGCGTGCGGTTCTTAAAGGCCGTGAAGATGTTGGCCATGGCATGGCCCACGCCCGCGGCCGAATGCAGGTTCACGAAGCTGGCATTGCGCGTGGCCTGGGCATGGCCGTCGGCCATGCCCACGACCACGGTTTCCTGCAGGCCCAGCACATAGGAGAAGTCTTCGGGATAGTCGCGGAACAGCGGCAGCTCGGTCGAGCCCGGGTTGCCGAAGATGCGCGTCATGCCCAGCTCGCGCAGCATGGCGATCACGGCATGGCGCACGGTGTAGGTCGCGGTGCAGGTCGCGGTGGAAGAGGATGCCTCGGCGGGCTGGCTGCGCGGTGTGGTGGGTGCTTGCAAGATGGGGTCTCCTGGGGAATGGGCCGGCCGCCCGGTGCGTGCCGCGCAGTGGCCATGGAAGTCGGTGCCCATGGTGCAGGCGCTTATGATTTCCAGCAATTGAATAAACTATCTAAGAGATATTCACCAAATGGATATCAAGAACCTGGACCTCAACCTGCTGCGCGTCTTCGACGCCGTGTACCGCCACTGCAGCGTCAGCCGCGCGGCCGAGGAGCTGGGCATGTCCCAGCCCGCCGCCAGCCAGGCCGTAACGCGGCTGCGCCTGCTGCTGGGCAATCCGCTGTTCGAGCGCGCGCACGCAGGCGTGCGCCCCACGCCGCGTGCCGAGCGCCTGGCGCTGGCCGTGCGCCAGGCGCTGGAGGTGCTCGAAGTCGCCATGTCCGAGGCCCAGAGCTTCGAGCCGCTGCAGGCGCGACAGCGCTTTCGCATCCACCTGAGCGACATCGGCGAGGCGCGCTTTCTGCCGCCGCTGATGCAGGCGCTGCACCAGCGCGCCCCGCATGTGCAGCTGGAGACCCTGCCCATGCCGCTGGACGGCATTGCCGATGCGCTGGACCGGGGCACGCTGGACATCGCCATCGGCTTTCTGCCGGGTGGCACGCGGACCCGGCAGACCGTGCTGCTGTCCGACCATTACGGCGTGCTGCTGCGCAGCGGCCACCCCGCGCTGGCGCACCTGCCCGAAGACGCGCCACTGGCGCTGGCCACGCTGCGCCAGCTGGATTTCGCGGCGGTGCGCTCGCATTCGGAGACGCTGCGCATACTGCAGGCGCTGCGGCTCGATGAGCGCATCCGCCTGTCGGCCGCGCATTTCATGGCCGTGCCCTCCATCGTGGGCAAGACCGACCTGGCGGTGATCATGCCGGCCGAGATCGCGGCCGGCTTTGTCGAGCGCGGCGGCTATGCGGTGCGCGATGCCGACCTGCCCGATCACCGCTTCGACGTGTCGCTGCACTGGAGCTGGCGCTTCGAGCAGGAACCGGCCAAGCGCTGGCTGCGCGAACTGGTCTGCGAGCTGTTCCAGCAGCCCCGGCACCGCGAGGCCGCCGTGCCCTGAAGGGCCGGCCGTCACGGGCATGACTTGCGGGCTGCCAACACTAGCCTGGCCTGCCGACTCAGTTTCGTCTAAGAAACCGGCGCCAGACTGGTCCCTGCGCCGACAAGGGCACGCGGCCGGCCCCGCCGAAGATGGGCACCGGCCTGTTTCATCCACTCTCCAGGAAAGACTCACCATGCAACTCAAGGACAAGGTCGCCTTCATCACCGGCTCGGCCAGCGGCATCGGCAAGGAGATCGCCACGCTGTTCGCCAGCGAGGGCGCGCGCATCGTCATTGCCGACCTCAACAAGGAGGCAGCCGACGCCACGGCGGCCGAGCTGCGCGCCACGGGAGCGCAGGCCATGGGCGTGGCCGTGGACGTGACCGACGAGGCCCAGGTCAACGCCTCGGTCGAGGAGGCCGCCCGGGCCTTCGGCGGCATCGACATCCTGGTCAGCAATGCCGGGATACAGATCGTGCATCCGGTGGAGGAATTCAGCTTTGCCGACTGGAAGAAGATGCTGGCCATCCACCTGGACGGCGCCTTCCTCACCACGCGCGCCTGCCTCAAGCACATGTATGCGCAGGGCCGGGGCGGCAGCGTGATCTACATGGGATCGGTGCACTCCAAGGAGGCCTCGCTGCTCAAGGCGCCCTATGTCACGGCCAAGCACGGCCTGATCGGGCTGGCCAAGACCGTGGCCAAGGAAGGCGCCAAGCACGGCGTGCGCGCCAATGTGATCTGCCCGGGCTTCGTGCGCACGCCGCTGGTGGACAAGCAGATTCCCGAGCAGGCCCGCACGCTGGGCATCAGCGAGGACGAGGTCATCAAGAACGTGATGCTCAAGGAAACCGTGGACGGCGAGTTCACCACCACCGAGGACGTGGCCCGCGTGGCCCTGCTGTTCGCGGGCTTCCCCAGCAATGCGCTGACCGGCCAGTCGCTGGTGGTCAGCCACGGCTGGTTCATGCAGTAAGTCGCCAATCGGCCCTTCTCTGGCTCTTCTCTGGCTCTCAATCGGCCTTCAGGCCCAGCGCCCGGGTCACGGCCGCATAGCGGTCGATGTCGGCTGCGACCAGCGCCTGGAATTGGCCCGGTGTCTGCCGCGCCAGGGTGTAGCCCTGGTCGCGCAAGCCAGCGCTGACGGCGGGATCGGCCAGCGCCTGCTCCAGCGCGTCATGCAATGCTTGCACCGTGGCCCGGGGCGTGGCGGCAGGTGCCAGCAGGCCATGCCACTGCTCCACCGCAAAGCCCGGCAGGCCGCGCTCGGCCACCGTGGGAACGCCGGCCAGTTGCGGCAGTCGCTGCGGCGCCGTGACGGCCAGGGCGCGCACGCGGCCTGCAGCGATCATGGCCGCAGCACTGCTGGCCGTGACCATGCCCGCCGCCACCTGGCCTGCCGCCACGGCCGTGATGGCCGGGCCGCAGCCCTTGTAGGGCACATGCTGGACAAATCGCTTCGCGTCGCGGGCCAGCATCTCGCCGGCCAGGTGCTGGGGCGTGCCGTTGCCGCAGGAGGCGAACAGCAGCGGCCGGTCCTGGCGCGCCTGGGCCAGCGCATCCTCCAGCGTCTGCAGCGCGCTGTCCGCAGGCACGACCAGCACCGAGGCGATGGAGCCTGCGTTGAACACCGCCGTGAAGTCCTTGCGCGGGTCGAAATCCAGGCGTTCGTAGACCCCGGGGTTGATGGCGAACGAGCTGTTGGCCATCAGCAAGGTGCTGCCGTCCGCTGCGGCCTGAGCCACGGCATGGGCGCCGATGTTGCCGCTGGCGCCGGGCCGGTTCTCCACCACCACGGTCTGGCCCAGGCGCTGCTGCAGCTGCTCGCCCAGGCGCCGCGCCAGCAGGTCCGTGCCGCCGCCCGGCGGAAACGTCACGACGATGGTGATGGGCCGCTCCAGGCGCGTGCCGGCCTTGCCCGGCGCCGCCAGCCACAGCCCCGATGCGCCCGCCAGCAGCGCGCAGGCCGCCAGCGTCCAGAGTCTCCGTCGCTTCAAGGTACACCCTTCAAAAAACATGGCAACTGCTCCACTGGGCCAGGTGCAAAAAACCGGCGCAGCCCAACTCAGGGACACCGAGCAAGGGCCTGAGCCGGCCGCGCCGCCCCGCAGCCAGGGTGTCGCCGGTTGCCCGGACGCCCCCCTCCCGCGCAGCGAGAGAGGGCGCCGTGCACACGGGGGAAGCCGCGCAGCGGCTCAGGGGGTGCCTCATTTCAGGTGTCGAGGCCGATGTCGAGAACTCGGGCGCTGTGCGTGATCCAGCCCACGGCGATCTGGTCCACGCCGGTCTCGGCCACGGCGCGCGCCGTCTCGGGCGTGATGCGGCCCGAGGCTTCAGTCACCGCGCGCCCGCGCGCCATGGAGACGGCCGTGCGCAGCGTGTCCAGGTCCATGTTGTCCAGCAGCACCACTTCCACGCCCAGCGACAGCGCCACCTCCAGCTGCTCCAGCGTGTCCACCTCCAGCTGGATCTGCACCATGTGGCCCACGCCAGCGCGCGCCCGGGCCAGGGCTTCGGCCACGCCGCCGGCCAGCGCGATGTGGTTGTCCTTGATCAGCACGGCATCGTCCAGGCCGAAGCGGTGGTTGCTGCCGCCCCCCACGCGCACCGCGTACTTCTGCAGCGCGCGCAGGCCCGGCATGGTCTTGCGCGTGCAGGTCACGCGTGCGCCCGTGTCGGCGATGGCCCGCGCGATCGATGCCGTGGCCGTGGCCACGCCGCTCAGGTGGCACAGGTAGTTGAGCGCCACGCGCTCGGCGGTGAGGATGGCGCGCGCGCTGCCGTGGATGCGCGCGATCTCCTGGCCGGGCGCCAGTTCGCTGCCATCGCGCAGCACCGGCTCGAAACGCGACTGCGCATCCAGCGCACGGAACGCCAGCCGCGCCATGTCCAGCCCGGCCAGCACGCCCTCCTGGCGCGCCACCAGGCGCAGTTCGGCCTGTGCGTCGGCAGGAACAATGGCATCCGTTGTCAGGTCGCCCGCGCGGCCCAGGTCTTCCAGCAGGGCCGAGCGCACCAGCGGCTCCAGCATCAGGTCGGGCAGCGGCGGCACAGGCAGGCGGGCACTGAGGGCATTGGCAATATTAATGCTCATTTTGAGTATATGTAGGTCAAAAAAATGTGGCGCGCGGCCTTGCGGGCTTGAGCGAGGAACTTATGCTAGATACGAGCATAAGTGCTGTCAAGCCATTGTCACAATCGGGCAAGTGCCGTGCAGCTCAGGGGGAACCGTCGATGCCCTTGGCCAGCGGCAGCTTGCTGCCGGAGATGGCCCGCTCCAGCAGCACATCGCTGCGAAAGCGGAACAGCTTGGCCGGCCGGCCCGCCGAGCCCACCGTGAGCTGGCCGGTCTCCTCGACCAGATCCTGCTGCTCGATCAGGCGGCGGAAGTTCTGCTTGTGCAGCCCGCGCCCGGCCAGGGCCTCCACCGTCTGCTGCAGCTGCAGCAGCGTGAACTCGGGCGGCATCAGCTCGAACACCACGGGCCGGTACTTGATCTTGGCGCGCAGCCGCGCCATGCCCGTGGCCAGGATGCGGCGGTGGTCGTGGTGCATGGCCTCGCCAGGCAGCATGGCGGCCGCGCCATGGACGCGGTGGGCCGCCTCCTGCACCAGTCCGGCCTCGTACAGCAGCTCGTAGCGCTGCAGCACCATGTCCTCGTTCCAGGGCCCGCCGTCCAGGCCGAAGGCGATGTCCGCGCGCTGGCGCCGCAGCGCACGCTGGGCGCCGCGCGCCTCGGCCATCCAGGCATGCAGGCGCGGAGCGATGTGGGAGCGCAGCAGGGCCGGCTCGCCGCCGCGCCAGTCTTCCCAGGGAAAGTAGCGGTACCAGTCCTGCCAGACGGCCTGCCCCGCGCTGCGGTCGGCAGACTCGCGCGTCAGCCCCAGGTAGCTGACCGAGATCACGCGCGCCCCGCTGGCATCGGTGCGATCGCCATCGGCAAAGGTGTAGAGCTGCTCCATGTAGCCCAGCGGGTGATGGGTCTGCTCCTCCACCCAGGCGCGCAGGCCGGCCTGCAGCGAACGGTGCCCCACCTCGAACGGCCCCGCCGGCAGCAACTGCCCGTCCGCCGTGGTCAGCACGCGCGGTGTGCCCTGGGTCACCGCCGCCAGCACGGCAACGAGTTCGGCATGGATGGGAGAGGCTGCGGGACTGGTGGGGTGGGGCACGAAGGTGAGGGAGGTCGGTTGGCGGGATGGGTGATTATGGTGGGTTGCAGGGGCGGCTTCGAGCCCGGCACAGCAGACCGCCACGGGCCATCGGACGGTCAAATTCAACCTGTTGAGCGCTGGCGTGTTTTTCTATCGCATGACTACCCGCGGCGTTCGAGCTGTCGCAGGTACTTTTCCAGCAACCCGGCGGTGTGCTCATTCATGCCCGCCTCCCAGCTCGCGCTCGATCTGTTCGATGCTGGGCAGGCTGCTTTGCAGGGTTTCCGGCAAGGCACGGGTGAGCTCGAAACCGGAAACGCCGATGGGTTTGTCCACGCCGCGCAGCGCATACTCGGCCAGCACGTGATTGGGTTTCTGGCACAGGATCAAACCGATGGTGGGTTGGTCGGTTGCGTGTCGCAACCTGTCGTCCACAACGTTGCAGTAGAAGTTCATCTTGCCCGCGTATTCCGGCTTGAAATCGCCCCGCTTGAGGTCGATGACCACGTAGCAACGCAGCTTGAGATGGTAGAACAGCAGGTCTATGTAGAAATCGTCTCCGGCAAGGTCCAGGTGGTATTGGCGCCCCACAAAGGCGAAGCCCTGGCCCAGCTCCAGGAGAAATTTTTCCAGATGGGTGATCAGACCGGTTTCCAACTCACGCTCATGGAAACCTGATTCCAGCGTCAGGAAGTCGAACAGGTAAGGGTCCTTGAGCGTTTGCTGTACCAGGTCGGAATCCGGCGGAGGCAGGCGCAAGGCGAAGTTGCTGGCAGCTCTGCCTTGTCGCAGGTGCGCGGCTGTCTCGATCTGCATCAGCAGGACACTGCGGCTCCATCCGTTTTCGATGGCTGCGCACATGTACCAATGGCGTGCGCCCGGCTCCTTGACCTTGGCGATCAGCTCGGCATGGTGGCCCCACGGCAGGGACAGCAGAACATCAGGAGCAAACACCTGTGCGCCATCTGCCGCCCCCCGGCGCCAGGCGGCTTTGTGCCACAGCCTGTGGCACTTTTTCGCCGGGGGCAAGTTGTGCCACGGCCTGTGGCACTTTCTCTGTGCTCCCGGCTGTGGCAGCCAGAGAGGGATACTCCCGATAAAAAGCCAGCATGCGCTTGATGTTGCGCTCGGAAAAACCTTTTTCCTCCGGCAGTTCGCTGTGCAGATCCCTGGCCAGCCGAGGGATGACTGCGGCACCCCAGCCTTCCCGTTTCTGGCGCTGGTCGATCAGTGCCCCAATATCCCAATACAGGCGGATCAATTCGGCATTGACCGCCAGCATGGCCCGCGTCTGGGCATGGCGGACACGCTGCTTGATATCGGCCAGCAGTGCCGGGTAGTCGGCGGGCAGGTGGGTGCTCATACTGCGCCCCCGCTGGTGGCCCTGAGTCCGTCCGGAGGGAATTCTTCGCACACCTCGGTCCGGGCGTCCCATCCAGCCTTTTCCATAGCCTGCGTGATGAGCTTGGTACAGATATCGCGTTCGCCAAGCGCCTGCTTATCCATAGGACGTGATTCCTTTCTTGCTGGCGTTACCTTGCTCGGGCCTGTCTTTTCACCCTGTCGGGTGACGACGGGTCATCTTACGGCGCTCGCTCCGAAACAGCCTGGGCCTCTGCCAAGCAATCCAGCACGATCGGAAGCTCAATGTCCAGCCCCCCCCCCGGAGCATCTGCCTTGCAATCCCGAAGAAGAGTTCGGCACGGATGGGAGGGGCTGCGGAACTGGAGGGTGAAGGCGGTCGGTTGGCGGGATGGATGGCTATGGTGGGTTGAAGGCGCCGGCCTGCCCCCGGTCAGGCGTGCGCGTTCACACGGTCGCCGAGGTGCTGGTCCACCATGGCCTTGGCCTGTCCCAGGCTGCAGCCATGCTCACTCTGGCAGGCCCTGATGGCCGCCATCTTCTGCAGGGGATCGGCGGCAAGGGTGCGCCAGTCGATCTTTGCGGGCTCTGGCACCAGGCCGGGCTGCGTGCTGCCCTCGTGCGATGAACACACTTCCCAGCGCGCCACGACGGGAAAGGAAAGGTCCACGGCGGGCAGCCTGTCCAGTTCGGCCGCCAGTTCATCTTGTGAAATCAATGAAGCCACCTGGCGAACACGCGCCCGGGGCCCGTCGCGCCAAGGCCTGCTCTCCAAGGGACGCCGGCAGAAATCCTGCAGATAGTCGCCCAACTCCTGCGTCATGAAGCGCGTGGTCTGTGCGACATCGGCCTGCAACAGTTGCAAAGCCTCCTGCTGCGTGAAGTCATCGAGGTGATGGCTCAGGTCCGCAAAGGCCTGCAGAAAACCGGCACAGGCAAAGTCATCGAAGCAGGCATGGGCAACGCTGCTGGCCTCGTCATCGTGCAACACCAGCGCCACGCCCACGCCATGCGTGTCCAGCGGCGTCAGGCACCAGGCATCGCCGGCGCCCGACTGGGCGAATGGCAGAAAGCTCCGGCCGTTCTGAGCGCCAGGATGAAGCCAGCCCTCGATGATTTCCCGACTGGCTTCGGCGTCTATCCATTCGAAGTCCTGCCAACTCATGAACAAGGGCGGGTCCTGCAGGCAGCGCTGGCGCCAGGTATCAGCCCAATCTGGGCCGTAGTGGGTCTTTCCCGATGCCAGAAATTCCTTCAACAGTGGCGGCAAGGCAATGCCGGTCTGGGTGGAGAGCGTTTCGTAGTCGATCATCGGGTTCATCCCACATCCATATGCAGCCTATGCTCGCCGCAACGCACGCACCGGAAAAGGCAGCCTGAAATCATGCCGTCCTTGGACATCCGCTCCAGCATCCACTGGGCATCCTTTTTGTAGATGCCTTCCATGTCGGGCAGGACTTCAGCGAGGAAAGGCTCGACGGCCTGCCTGTCGGCGTGACCCAGGAAGACACAGGGCTCGTTGCAGTGCGTGAGCCACACGGGCTGCTGCCAGGCCCTGTAGCCGGGCGTGCGCAGCGCTACTTCCAGCAGCAGCTCCCTGGCGATGGCGGGCTCCGGGTCTGCCGGATCAGGCGACACGCCTTCGATATCGGTGTATCCCACAAGTTCGCCGTCGTATGTCTCGCAAGCCTGCCCGCTGGCAATGCACCAGGGACACAGGTAGTCGGGGCTTTGCTGGCTGTAGAACGGGCCTTCGTACTTGAGGCTGCGGTTTTGTCCGCAGCAGGAACACACACCCTCTTCCTGCTCGAAGACGGCTTCGTAGGCACCGGGATGGAATCTGAAATGCGGGCGGTCCATTTCAAGGTCTCTCTTTCCCCAATGGAAAGGCGCCATTGTCCATGGACGTTCGGTGCGTGGGACCGAATCGATCCAGACATGAAAAAACCGCGCACAAGCGCGGTTTCCTGAGGTGGGCGAGAACTGCTTTTCAGCAGTTCTGCCGCGGCATCCGTTGCCTCAGACGTTGAACAGGAAGTTCATCACGTCGCCATCCTTGACGACATATTCCTTGCCTTCGGCGCGCATCTTGCCCGCGTCCTTGGCGCCCTGCTCGCCCTTGAAGGCGATGAAGTCGTCGAAGGCGATGGTCTGGGCGCGGATGAAGCCGCGCTCGAAGTCGCCGTGGATGACGCCTGCGGCCTGGGGGGCGGTGTCGCCGACCTTGATGGTCCAGGCGCGCACTTCCTTGACGCCGGCCGTGAAGTAGGTCTGCAGGCCCAGCAGGCCGAAGCCCGCGCGGATCAGGCGGTTCAGGCCCGGTTCTTCCAGGCCCAGTTCCTGCAGGAACATGTCGCGGTCCTCGTCGCTCATCTCGGCCATTTCAGCCTCGATCTTGGCGCAGATGGCCACGACGGGAGCGCCCTGCGCCTCGGCATAGGCCTTGAGGCTGTCGAGCAGCGGGTTGTTCTCGAAGCCGTCTTCGCTGACGTTGCCCACGAACATGGCGGGCTTGGCGGTGATCAGGCAGAACTGCTTGAGCAGGGGCGCGTCTTCCTTGGAGACGGGCACCGTGCGTGCGGGCTTGCCCTGGTCCAGGGCAGCCTGGATGGGGGTCAGCAGCGCCACCAGCTTGGCGGCTTCCTTGTCGTTGCCCGACTTGGCGGCCTTGCTGTAGCGGTTCAGCGCCTTCTCGACGGTGGCCAGGTCGGCCAGGCACAGCTCGGTCTGGATGACCTCGATGTCGGCGATGGGGTCCACCTTGTTGGCCACGTGGATGACGTTCGGGTCTTCGAAGCAGCGCACCACGTTGACGATGGCGTCGGTCTCGCGGATGTGGGCCAGGAACTGGTTGCCCAGGCCTTCACCCTTGGAGGCGCCAGCCACCAGGCCGGCGATGTCCACGAATTCGACGATGGCCGGGACGATGCGCTCGGGCGTGATGATGTCGGCCAGCTTCTGCAGGCGCGGATCGGGCACTTCCACCACGCCGGTGTTCGGCTCGATGGTGCAGAAGGGATAGTTCTCGGCGGCGATGCCGGCCTTCGTCAGCGCGTTGAAGAGAGTGGACTTGCCCACATTGGGCAGGCCCACGATGCCGCATTTGAGGCTCATGGCAGGGCTTTCTACAGGGATTCTGGGGACAAACCCCGTATTTTAGTCAACCGGGCATTTCCTGTCGTTTCAGGCGAACTGCCAGTCGCCGGCCACGGACTGGCCAACAGCCAGTTCAGCCCCGTCGTGCAGGCCTTCCAGCACGGCATTCATGCCGAAGGTGATGGCACCATCGACACGGTCGTCCTGGCGGTAGGCACGGATGGCATCACCCACGGCGGTGCCCTGCACGGCCGTGACGGGGTCGATGTCGGGAATGGGGCAGCGTGTGCAGGGCTTGGCCATGCGCAGCCGCAGGCCCCGGGCATCGAGCACGTCGAACCCGTCGACCCGGTCCTCGTCGTGGGCCTCGAGGCCCTCGATCACGATGTTCGGTCGGAAGCGGCGGGCATCGACGGCGGGCTGGCCGGCGGCCTGCAGGCGCTGGTTGAGCTCATCCACGGCCGCCTGGCTCAGCACCAGCAGCGGGTAGCCGTCCGCAAAGTGCACGGGCGCGGCCTCGCCGCCTGTCCAGCGCTCGCTGGTGCGGCGCGGCGCGGCCGGGTCGAAACGCACCAGGGCGCAATCCGCGCCCAGGGCCTGGGTCAGCCAGCGCGCTGCCTCCGGCCCCATGTCCCAGGCCTGGACCCCATCCGACCAGACGCGCGCCTGGCGCACCGGGCCCGTGGCCTGCAGCGGGATGCGCAGGGGCGGGAGCTGGGGGAAATGCAGGACCAGGTGGCCGGCCTCCAGCTCGGGGCGTATCCAGGCCATGCGCGGATGGTCGCGCTGGGTCAGGAATTCGCCGTTGGCATCGACCACCATCCAATGGCGGTCCCAGGCCAGGCCCGTGGCGCCGACGCCGCTGCTTTGCAGCGCGATGCCCGCGCAGGATTTGACGGGATATACCCACAACTGGGCAATGCGGCCCTGCACGTCTCTTTCTTGGTCAAACATCGGATAGCTCTTTTTGGGGAAATCTGGAGTGTGTATGCCATCCATGGCGCGAATGGCGCCATGCGATGGGCGGCAATATGCCAGATGGCGACGCAGGCTGCGGCACATCACGCCAAAGCCGGAGTTTGCGCCAGTTGGAATCCCCGGCATGGCCCGGACTCCTACAATGCCGGCCATGGCGCAAACCTTTGATGTATGTATACGCGGGGCCGGCATCGCAGGCCGGACCCTGGCTCTCCTGCTGGCCCGGGAACGGCTGCGCGTGGCCCTGGTGGTGGCCGCTCCCACCGGCAACGCGCCCGATGTGCGCGCCTACGCGCTCAATGCCAGCGCACGCGGCCTGCTGGACAGCCTGCGCTGCTGGCCGGACGACGAGCACGCCACGCCCGTGACGCAGATGGAAGTCTTTGGCGACCTGGACGGCCATGTGCTGTTCGACGCTGCCCGCCAGGACGTCGACGCCCTGACCTGGATCGTCGATGTGCCCGCGCTGGAGCAGCGCCTGGCCGAGGCCGTGCGCTACCAGCCCATGGTCGAGGTGGTGCACCAGCCCGTGGCCGCGCCGCTGACGGCCATCTGCGAAGGCCGTGCCAGCCGCACGCGCAGCGAATTCGGCGTGGACTTCGCCGTCACGCCCTATGCACAGCACGCCATCGCCACCCGGCTGCACTGCGAGCTGCCGCACGGCCAGGTGGCGCGCCAGTGGTTCACGCCCGAAGGCATCCTGGCCCTGCTTCCGCTGGAAGGTCCCCAAGGCCACAGCGTGGCCGTGGTCTGGTCCATCGCCCGCGAGCTGGCCGATGGCTGGCTGGCCGCCGACACGCAGGATTTCACGGCGCGGCTGGAAGCCATCAGCCAGGGCGCACTGGGCCGGCTGGAGCTGAGCGCACCGCGCATGGCCTGGCCGCTGCAGCAGGCCGTGGCCGACCACTGGTGCGGCTCCATGCCTGACGGCGATGCACGTTCGGCCCGCAGCTGGGTGCTGGTGGGCGACGCGGCCCACAACGTGCACCCGCTGGCAGGCCAGGGCCTGAACCTGGGCCTGGGCGATGTGCAGGCCCTGGCCCGCGTGCTGCAGGAGCGCGGCTACTGGCGCAGCACGGGCGATCTGCGCCTGTTGCGCCGCTACGAACGCGAGCGCAAGGCCGCGCTGGCGCCCATGGGCCTGGCCATGGACGGGCTGCAGCAGCTGTTCAGCCGACCGGAGGTGCCGGTGCAGATGCTACGCAACTGGGGCATGAAGGGCTTCGAGCGCTTCGGCCCGCTCAAGGACTGGATGGCGCGCCAGGCCATGGGCCTGGACCCGCGCAGCGGCGCCTGAGCCCGGCATGCAGGAATGCTTGCCGTTGAACCCTTTGCCGATTTGCGACTCGTACCCGTGCTCCGTGGCGCCCTGCGCTGCGCACTCCCCCCTCAACCACGGCGCGGCCGGCCTGAACGCGGCCCCGCCCACCTCCGCATTGCCATGAAACTCTTCGCCTGCCTGCTGACGGCTGCCAGCCTGACCTGGAGCCTCGGTGTTCACGCCCAGGACGCCAACCTGCGCAAGACGCTGACCGAGCGCATTCCCCAGCTGGAAAAGATCGACGAAATCCGCCCCACGCCCATGTCCGGCCTGTTCGAGGTGCGCATCGGCACGGATCTGTTCTACACGGACGCCAAGGGCAACTACCTGATCCAGGGCGAGCTGATCGACACCAAGGCACGCCGCAACCTCACCGAAGACCGCATGAACCAGCTGACGGCGGTGGACTTCAAGCAGTTGCCGCTCAAGGACGCCGTGACCATCGTCCACGGCAAGGGCGAACGCAAGATGGCCGTGTTCGAGGACCCCAACTGCGGCTACTGCAAGCGCTTCGAACGCGACCTGCAGAACGTGGACAACGTCACCATCTACCTGTTCCTGTACCCCATCCTGAGCCCCGATTCGGCCGAGAAATCGCGCAACATCTGGTGCGCCAAGGACCAGGCCGGTGCATGGGCCGACCACATGCTGCGCGACAAGGTGCCGGCCGCCGCCCAGTGCGACACCTCGGCCGTGCAGCGCAACCTGGCCTTCGGCCGCAAGTACAAGATCACGGGAACGCCCACCGTCATCTTCACCAACAACACCCGAGTGCCTGGCGCCATCAGCGCCCAGGAAGTCGAGAAGAACCTGGCCGCAGCCGCGCGCTGATCGCCGCCTCGCGGGCCCGATGCCGGGCCCGCCCCTCTGATTCCCCTTGGCCGGAGCTTCCCGGCTCCAGCCCGCCGCAGCGGGCCCGGGCAGCCTCCAGGCCACACCTGCAGGAGCCCGAATGACCTCTCCCCTCGCCGCCACCGCCGCTGCCACTGCCGCAGCGGACATCCACTACCGCGTGCAGGCCCTTGATGTGGACGCGCACCTGTTCAGCGTGCAGCTGCACATCGCCCGCCCGGCCGCCGGCCAGACCCTGTCGCTGCCGGTCTGGATTCCCGGCAGCTATCTGGTGCGGGAGTTCTCCAAGAACCTCCAGGACCTGTCTGCCGAGCAGGACGGCCGTCCCGTCGCGCTGGCCCAGCAGGGCAAGAACCTCTGGCAGGCCGACTGCGCAGCCGGCGTGCCGCTGGTGCTCAGCTACCAGTTCTGCGCCTACGACAGCTCGGTGCGCACGGCCTGGCTGGACCGCCGCCGCGGCTTCTTCAACGGCACCAGCCTGTGCCTGCGCGTGCACGGCCAGGAAGACACGCCGCATACGCTGCAGCTGCTTGCATCGGACGCCACGGCATCGTGGCAGGTGGCCACCGGCCTGGACGCCGTGGACGCCGATGCGCGCGGCTGGGGCCTGTACCGCGCTGCCCACTACGACGAACTGGTGGACTGCCCCGTGGAGATGGGCAGCTTCTGGCGTGGCGACTTCGTGGCCGCGGGCGTGCCCCACAGCTTCGTCGTTGCGGGCGCCGCGCCCAGCTTCGACGGCGCGCGCCTGGTTGCCGACGCACGCAGGATCTGCGAGACCGTGCTGGCCTTCTGGCACGGTACGGGCGAGCAGGCCACGCCCGCGCCCATGCAGCGCTATGTGTTCATGCTCAACGTGGTCGATGACGGCTATGGGGGCCTGGAGCACCGCAACTCCACGGCCCTGATCTGCGGCCGGCGCGACCTGCCGCGCGTGGGCGAGCGCAAGGCCGCCGAGGGCTACACCACCTTGCTCGGCCTGATCAGCCACGAGTACTTCCACACCTGGAACGTCAAGCGCCTGCGCCCCGCAGAATTCGCACGCTACGACTACGGGCAGGAGAACTACACCGAGCTGCTGTGGTTCTTCGAAGGCTTCACCAGCTACTACGACGACCTGCTGCTGCGCCGCGCCGGCCTGATCGACAACGCCCAGTACCTCAAGCTGGTCACGCGCACCATCAACCAGGTGCTGCAGACACCGGGCCGCCGCCTGCAGTCCGTGGCCCAGGCCAGCTATGACGCCTGGGTCAAGTACTACCGCCAGGACGAGAACACGCCCAACCAGACCGTCAGCTACTACACCAAGGGCTGCCTGGTCGCGCTGGCCCTGGACCTGCAACTGCGCCGTGAAGGCCGCAGCACGCTGGACGACGTGATGCGCGCGCTGTGGCAGCGCTGCCAGGGCGGCCCCATGCGCGAGGCCGATGTGCTGGCCGTGCTGCAGGAGCTGGGCGGGCGCAGCTTCGCCCCCGAGATCACGCAATGGGTGCACGGCACCGACGACCTGCCGCTGGCCGAGCTGCTGGCCGCCCAGGGCGTGCAGGCCAAGGCCGAACCGGCGCAGACTGCCCAGCGGCTGGGCCTGCGCGTACAGGAAAGCCAGGGCATCACCGTCAAGACCGTGCTGCGCGGCAGCCTGGCCGAGCGCGCAGGCTTCATGGCCGGCGACGAATGGCTGGCCATCGAGCTGCCCACCGGGGCCGAGGATGCACAGCCCGCACGCTGGCGCATCACCCGCCTGGACGATGTGGCGCTGTACGCAGGCACGGCGCTGGAGGTCGTGGCCTGGGTGGCCCGCGACCGCCAGATCCTGGCCTTCACCCTGCCCTGGGGCTCGGCCCTGCTGAGCGAGGCCGCCATGGTCGAGAAAACGGACAACGGCGATGCAAAAGCTGCCATCTCCAGCGCTACACAGCCCCCGTCTCCCAGCAACCTCGCCCTGGAAATCACCGACGAAGAGGCCGTGGGACGCTGGCTGGGCGGCCGCGCCGACAGCCCGCAGGCTCCCGGCACGCCGTGAAACGCGGTGCAGGCGCGCACATGCACACACGCGCACCCGCGCCCCTGGCCGGTTATTCTTGAGCATCACGACGACAACCCCAGCAGGAGACTCCCTTGGCCTACGAAATGATTGAAGTTCGCGTCGAAGCCGACAAGGTCGGCATCATCACGCTCAACCGCCCCAAGCAGCTCAACGCGCTCAACGACCAGCTTATGAACGAGCTGGGCCAGGCCCTGCAGGCCTTTGATGCCGACGAGGCCATCGGCTGCATGATCATCACCGGCAGCGAGAAAGCCTTTGCGGCCGGCGCCGATATCGGCGCCATGGCCAAGTACAGCTTTGCCGACGCCTACAAGGGCGACTACATCACGCGCAACTGGGAGACCATCCGCAGCATCCGCAAGCCCGTGATCGCCGCCGTCAGCGGCTTTGCCCTGGGCGGCGGCTGCGAGCTGGCGATGATGTGCGACTTCATCATCGCCGCCGACAATGCGAAGTTCGGCCAGCCGGAAATCAAGCTGGGCGTCATCCCCGGCGCCGGCGGCACGCAGCGCCTGCCACGTGCCGTGGGCAAGTCCAAGGCCATGGACATGGCCCTCACGGCCCGCATGATGGACGCCACCGAGGCCGAGCGCGCCGGTCTGGTCAGCCGCGTCGTGCCCTTCGACAAGCTCATGGACGAAGCCCTGGGCGCCGCCATCATCATCAGCGGCTTCTCGCAGATCGCCGTCATGGCGGCCAAGGAATCGGTGAACCGCGCCTTCGAGGGCTCGCTGGCCGACGGCGTCATGTTCGAGCGCCGCCTGTTCCACGCGCTGTTCGCCACACAGGACCAGAAGGAAGGCATGGACGCCTTCGTCAACAAGCGCCCCGCAAACTTCAAACATCTCTGAACCTGCTGAAAGACACGCTACAATGCGCGTCTTCCGGCAAGGCACTGCAGGCCTCTCGCAAAGAAATTTCGAGAAATTTGCACAACTTCCCGGATCGACCAAAAATTCTGCATATAATTTAGGTCTTACGGCGCTTTAGCTCAGTCGGTTAGAGCGATGGAATCATAATCCACAGGTCCGCGGTTCGAGTCCGTGAAGCGCCACCAAACAAAGAAAAGGGTCTACGTGCAAGCGTAGACCCTTTTTTATTGCCCGACGAACAGAGCGCGGGCACGCCGGGAGCGCACCCTGCTCGGCGCCCTCCCCCGGCTGCTAGCGGCGGCTCTTCAGCTCAATCCAGTGGTTGTCCAGCGCCATTCCAGGCACCGCCATCGTGCGCAACACCTGGCCGCGTTGTCGCAGCTGGGCCTGGCGCGCACCGCCCATCCACAGCGCGGGCTCGGCAGGCAGGGGCCGGCCCTTGGCATCGAGCGAGACACTTGCGTTGGCCACGCAGTACACGCCTGGCATGGCATCGCCACGCAGCCAGCGTCCGCTGGCCTGGCCGTTGCCGGGCACCTGCCACCAGGTAACGGTGTTCACGCGCGGGCAACTGACGGCGAAGAGCTGGCCGTCGCAACCGATGTCGCCGCCATAGCCGGCCAGGGGCTCGTGCCCTTCGGGCAGGGGCACGGCATGCAAACGGTGGCCATCGAACAGGGCCAGCACGGGCGCGGCGGCGCGCGCTTCGGTGTCGCGGTGCTCGGCCTGCAGCGCAATGCCCAGCCAGCGGCGCGCGGGCGCGTGGGCGACCTGCGGGCCCCAGGCCAGGTGGCGCAGGCTCAGGCGGCTGTCGTCCAGCTTCCACAGGCCGGCACGGGCGCCGCCTTCTGCCGGCAACAGCCGCGCGATGGACGAGTCCATGTGGTCCAGCTGCAGCTTGCGCCGGCCGGTCTCGGACTGCGTGGGAATGCCGCCGTTGGCGACCATGAGCGTGCCGTCGGCGTCCAGCAGCAGCTGGTGCGGGTCCATGCCGCCCGTGCGCCATTCGGCGATCTTCTCCAAGGTGATGGCATCGCGCACGCCGATCAGTCCCTGGGCATCTTCCAGGTCGGTCTCAGTGGTGTAGAGATGGCGGCCATCGGCGCTTTCGATGACATGGCCGTTGAAGAAGCGGTCGGGCTCTATCCACTGCCATTGCGCATCCTCGGCGGCCTGTCCCGGCTTCAGACGCACCAGCCAGTCGCCGGGGCGGCGGCTGGCGAAGACCACGGAGCCGTCGCGCAGCGCGGCCATGCCATGGGCGCGCGTGGGCACATCCAGGGCCTGCAGCACCTGCAGCGGCCTGTCCACCTGCGCACTGGCCTGCACGATGCCGACACGCATCTGCTCGCCCTGCATCCAGGCCGCAGCCAGCGACCGTGCCGGTCCAGACGGCCTGGCCGCATGGGAGGTTGCCAGCGGCATGGCAGCCAGCAGACCCAGGCCCTGCAGCCAGCGGCGGCGATTCAGCGCCTGCTCAATCCCCGTCGGCATCCGAGAACCCGATGTTGACTTCCAGCGCAGGCGCCACCTCGCCTTCCATGAGGCGCTTGAGGCGCGACAGCGGCTTGGTGGCGGCATCGACGGCCTTGGCGGTCGGCTCGGTCAGGGCGCGCATGCCGGCATCGGCCTCGTTGACGGCCTTGAGCCAGCGGTCGGCCAGCGGGTTGAGGCCACGGCCGCGCAGGTAGGACTCGATGGGCACGATGTCCACGCCGGGCCGGGGCACCTTGCGGTCCACGCTCACGGCCAGCGTGCGCAGGCCCTGCCAGTGCGCGCGCCAGACCTCGACGGTGCTGCCGCTGGCCAGGTGCTCCCAGGCGGGGGGCTTGCTACCTGCACTGCCCGCACTGCGCAAGGGCTTTTCCATGTCCGCCCAGCGCAGGCGCTCCAGGCCGCCCACCCACTGGTTGATGAACTCGGCCATGGCTTCGGTGGTGGCATCGCCGTCCTCGGACCAGTCCTGGGCGGCAAGCTTGGCAAAGCCATTGCGGAGGATGCCCATCTCGGCGCCGATTTCCTCGGCCACCAGGGTGGCATAGGCGCAGGCCGGCGTCTGCGGCTCCACGGGCTGGGTCCACAGCAGGTTCTCGAGCGCCGGGTATCCCTTGGCGGGTGCGCCGATGCGCTCCATGGCGGCCAGATCGGCGGGGGCCGACTGTATGGCCTTCTTGAGCAGGGCCGGGCGCATGGGGCGGAAGTCCACCAGGCGTGCCGAGCGGCGCTCCACCAGCGGCCCCAGGGCCACGGCCGAGAGGCTGCTCCACTGCCGCGACGATTGCACATAGGCCTGGCGCGCCGTCTGCAGCGTGGCAGCGGCCGATCCCGCAGGTGCCGCAGGTGCTGCGCAATGCGCGCGCAGCGCCTGGTTCAGTGCCTGGGCGGATGCCTGCGCGGCCTTGGCCTGGGGCGAGAACCATTGGCCATACAGCCCCTGCACGGCATGGGCCGTGTTGTAGAAGGGGATGGCCATGTTGGCCTCCACGTCCTGGGCCTGGGCCGGGGTGGTGGCCAGCAGCGCCAGCGCGGCGGCGCAAAGGATTTGGCGAGGGGTCATGCGCATGTCTTGCATCAGAGGGACTCCACAAATTTGACCAGGGCTTCACGGTCTTCGGCGCTGAACTGGCGCACCTGTTCGCGCGCGGCTTCGGCCTCGCCGCCGTGCCAGAGGATGGCTTCCAGCACGCCGCGCGCACGGCCGTCGTGCAGCAGGCGCTGGTGGTTGTTGACATCGGGCAGCAGGCCTATGCCCCACAGCGGCGGCGTGCGCCACTGGCGGCCTGAGGCCTTGAAGTCGGGCCGGCCGTCGGCCAGCGCATCGCCCATGTCGTGCAGCAGCAGGTCGGTGTAGGGCGCAATGGTCTGGCCCGACAACCCCTTGCTGCTGAGTGCCGGCGACAGCGCGGGGAACAGCGCCCCGCCCGTCTTGTACGAAGGCCGGTGGCACTGCGCACACTGGGCCTGGTGGAACAGTGCCTCGCCACGGCGCACGGCAGGGTCGCTGGCGTTGCGCCGTGCAGGCGGCGCCAGCGTGGCCTGGTAGAAGATCACGTCGTCCAGCACGCGGTCCTCGATCTCCACGCCTTCGGCGCCGTTGCCGTTGGGCGCGGCCAGGCAGTCCTTTTGCGCGGGCGTGCAGGTCTGGTGCGGGAAACGCTTCGATGTGATGCCGATATCGCCCAGGAAGGCCGAAGCCGTCTGGTGGGCAATGGAGGCCACGTTGGCCTTCCAGCCGAAGCGGCCCAGCATCATGCGTTCGCCGTAGGCATCCCAGACATAGTTGGGCTGGCCCTTGATGGGGCCGCCCAGGGCCGCCTGGGCGGCAGCGTTGGCCAGGATCTCGGACTCCGGGATGTGCTCCAGCAGGCCCAGGCCGATGACCTGGGGCGCAATGCGCGGGCTGGTCATCAGGTTGGCAGCCAGGGGGCCGTAGTTGAGCGCAGCCAGCTCGTAGACCGGCTTTTCCAGCGTGTAGGCCGTGCCGTCGGCAAAGCGGCCATGCACCTGTTCATAGCGGATGCGCAGCTGGCCCTCGCCCTTGACGCCCAGCACGCCCTCGGTATTGAACTGGTCGCCATAGACCGGGTCCGGCACCGGGCTGCCGTGCGGGCCTTCACCCGGAATGGACAGCCGCATGAGCAGGCCCGCGAACGGCTGGGGCTTGAGCGGGTTGTGGAAGTCGGGCGGCTGGGCGCGGCCGTCCTGCACATGGCAGCCGCCGCAGGAGCGCGCCAGGAAGTGCGGGCCCAGGCCATCGCGCGCCGTGGTGGAGGCCGGCGCCTGCACCCAGTTGCGCTTGAAGAAGGAGTTGCCGATGACGAAGCGCGTGCGCTCGGCATCGTCCAGGTTGGCGGCGGGCAGCGAGAAAGCGTTGCGGCCCGTGGCGTGGACCGTGGTCTGGCCGCCCGGGGGCAGCGGCTCGCCCGGCGCCGCGAACAGCAGTTGCGCCGCAGGCGTGGACGCGGGGGTCGGCTCTGGCGGCGCGGCAGCCTTGGACTCCTGCTGTTGCGCCGAGCAACCCAGCAGACTCAGGCAGGCTGCGGCCAGCAGCAATGGGGAAAATTTCATGGTGAGGGCGACCCTGCAAATGCCATGGCCGCCGAACCCTTTCGGGGGCGGCGGCCTTGGCGCATGGGCGTGAGAGGGGTTGGACGCTTGGGGTGAATGTTCTTTTAGTTGGCCTTGGGGTCCACCAGGTTGAGCTGGGTGATGCCGACGGCATTGGCCGCCTCCACCAGGTCCTTGCTCTGCTGGACCAGGCTGTCGATGGTGGCCTGGATCTTGGCGCGCGAGGCCGAGTCGCGCGCGCCCTGGATGGCCTGGTCGAACGGCGCGGGAATGGCCTGGGCCGCCTGCACCGACTGCGTGATCTGGCGCGTGGTCCTGTCGGCCAGCGCGCTGTCCTTGGAGGCCACCCAGTCCCTGATGCCCGGGCCTTGCAGCTCGCTGCCGTCCAGGCGCTTGTAGCTGCCCTGCCAGACGTTGAGGATGCCCTGGGCATTGGTCACGGCATCGCGGTGCGTGTTGTCCGAGAAGCAGGAGTGCTCGTCTTCCTGGTCGCGGCTGGCCAGGGCCACCTCCAGGCGCTCGCCGGCCAGCTCGCCGCGCGACAGCGAACCCAGGCCCACGAAGATGCGGCGCAGCGCATCGTCGGGCTTTTTCTCGAACTGGGCGCGGAAGTTCTTGGGCGAGCCGGGCTTCCACTGGTCGGCCACGGACTGCAGGTCCTCGATCAGCAGCGCGGTCACCACTTTCAGGTACTCGCGGCGGCGGTCGGCATTGGACTTCTTGCCATCGACGAAGTCGGTGTACGGACGCGCGCCCGGCCCCTTGTCGTTCAGGTCCTGGCCCCAGAGCATGAACTCGATGGCGTGCCAGCCGGTGGAAACGTTCTCCTCGCCGTCATGCTCGTTGAGCTCGGCCAGGCGCTTCTTGGTGATGGCTTCCTTGCGGTTGTTGATGATGCCGGCGTTGGGATTGCCTTCCACATAGTCCACATAGGACTCGTCCATGGGCCAGGCGTTGATTTGGCCTTCGGGGCCTTCATCGTTGTCGATAGGACCGGCGTAGAAGCGGAAGGCCTCGGTCTGGCCGTAGTACTCGCGTGCATCCAGCCAGGCCTTGCGCGCATTGTTCAGGCCCTGTTCGCTGGGTGATGCGAGAAAGGCCCCGATGGCTTTCTGCATGGTCTTGGCCGAGCTGATGGAATCCGAGTAATTGGCGTGCACCAGGGTGCCGTAATGCTTGACCACCTCTGCAACGGAGAGGTTCTTCTTCACGGGCTGTTGAACGGTGCCGGCGGCTGCGGCCTGGCTCATCGGGGCGGCCGCGCCCAAAGCGAGGGCGGCTGCAATCAGGATGGGATGCATGGCAGAAAGGATCGGAGGTTGGAGAACTCGGAATGCCAAACTGTAATGAGAATTGTTTTTATTGGCAAAACCTGCGAGATATCGCCGCACTGCACCGCAAGGTCATAGACGGACCCGGGCGGCCAACGGGCAGTGAACGGACGGCAATGGGAGCGCTTGCGGCGCACGGGCCGCAGCGGGCGCCAGCCTAGCACGGCGCCCTTGGCGCCAGGGCCAAAGACCCCGCGCTGGCGCAGCGCGGGCCCGGCCTCAGAACTTGTAGTTCAGGCTGACATTCACCGAGCGTGGCTCGCCCCAGGTGTAGGTGCTGTAGTAGCTGAAGATGGTGTAGTACTTCTTGTCCAGCAGGTTGCGCACGTTGACGGTGGCCGACAGCTGTTTGCTGAACTCGTAGCGCGCCATCATGTCCAGCAGCCAGTAGCCCTTGACGGTGTGAACGGCCGTGCCGCCCGATGGCGTAGAGATGTCGCCCCAGGTCTTGTCCTGCCAGCGCGCGCCGCCGCCCACCGTCAGGCCGGAAAGCGGGCCGTCCAGCCTGTAGCTGGTGTGCAGGCTGAACTGGTTGGAGGGCGTGAGCGTGGCCACGCGCTTGCCTTGGTCGCGCGAAATGGCATGCGAGAAACCTGCCTGCAGTTGCCAGGCGGGCGTGATCTGGCCGGATATCTCCGCCTCGAAGCCGCGCGTCCTGACGCCATCGACGGCCCGGTAGGCCGTGGCGCCGCCGGGCGTCAGGCCGCCGGTCTCGATACCGAAGTTGTCTTGCTGAAGCTGGAACAGCGCCGCCGATGCATTGAGGCGGCCGTCCATGAAGGCCGCCTTGACGCCGACCTCGGCGTTGTTGCCGCGCAGCGGGTCCAGCGCCTTGCCGCTCTCGTTTTGCTTGGACTGCGGGCTGAAGATGCTGGTGTAGCTGGCGTAGACCGAATAGTTGCCATTGAGGTCGTAGATCGCGCCCACATAGGGCACGAAAACGCCGGTCTCGCGCTGACCCTGCACCTGGTTGCGATAGTTGGACCAGCGCCCGCCCGTGATCAGCTTGAGGTCGGCCGCCAGGTTCCAGCGCGCCGCCGTGTACAAGCCCTGCTCCTTGGTCACTTCGCTGTTCACGTAGTCGGGTGAGGCGCCCCACACCGGCAGGCGCGAATCGCCATTCCAGTGGTAGTAGTCATTGACCGTGGACACATAGTCGGCGGGCAGCTGCCAGTAGCCATCGTTCTTCCAGTGGCGCCTTGCTACGCTGGCGCCCAGCACCAGTTCGTGCTCGCGCCCGCCCAGCGAGAAGGGCCCGCTGGCGTAGGCATCGAGCGCATTGCTGGTGGTGCGGCCTATGTACTGGCCGCGCCACAGCGACACGCCGGAGCCGTCGGCCGGGTTGGGGAAGCCCGCAGCCGCCGCGCCCAGGTTGGCGTTGTAGCCGTTGATCTGGTGGTTGAACTGCGCCTTGGCCACCCAGCCGTTGCTGAAGCTGTGCTCCAGCGTAGCAAAGGCCGTGCGCGTGTACTGGTCCCAACGGCTCCAGCGCGTGCCGTTGTTGTGCGAGCGAGGCATGTCATTGAATTGGCCATCGGCATTGAGCAGCGGAATGCCGCCCCAGGTGGAGTTGACCGGACGGTTGTTCTGCGCATCGCCGCCCAGCGTCAGCAAAGTGCGTGGCGTCAGGTCCATTTCCACAATGCCGTAGAGCGTCGCGGTCTTGCGCGAATAGCGGTCCATGAACGAGTCCTTGTCCTGGTAGGCGGCCACGCCACGCGCGCGCACGCTGCCGCTTGCATTGAGTGCGCCGCCCACATCCACCTCGGTGCGGTAGTTGCTCCAGCTGCCCGCAGAGATGGACGCATGCCCGCGGAAATCACGCGTGGGCTTCTTGCGGATCAGGTTGATGGTCGCGCCCGGAGTGCCGCTGCCCGTGAGCAGGCCGGTTGCGCCCTTGAGCACCTCGACGCGGTCATAGATCGCCATGTCGCTGAGGGTGTTGCCGGCCGAGTACGCGGAGTCGCGCATCATCGGAATGCCGTCGTACTGGAAGTTCTGGATGGCGAAGCCGCGGGCGTAGTACTCGGTGCGCTCGCTGTCATAGGTGACGATGCTGATGCCGGGCGTGTGCTCCATCACCTGGTCGATGGAGGTGAGGTTGAAGTCATCCATCTTCTGGCGTGTGACCACGCTGATGGACTGCGGCGTCTCGCGCGGCGTCAGCACCATGCGCGTGGCTGTGGCAATGGTGCCCGGCGTATAGGAGCCCGAGCCTTCGGTCACCTCGCCCAACTGGTTGGAGATCACGTTGACCGTGGGCAGCGTGGCCGGGTTCTGCGTGTCCGGCAATGCCTGAGCCTGAGCGGACAGGGCGCCGATGGCAAGGGAGATGGCCAGCGCAAGAGGCGCAGGGCGATGGCCGGGTTGAAGGCGATGCAGTGGCATGAAATGCTCCGGGAGAACAGCAATACGGCAATAAAAAAACTTCCTCGCCATGCCCTCCGATGGGTCGAAGGGCATGAAGAGAAAGCGAATGCGATTTGTTCTCATTATCGTTTCTTCAATTGTCTGGGCCATCGATAGCACAGGGGCTGCTGCATCCGCGCAACACCCGAATCCGTCCCGCGCCCGCCGGGCAGTACCAGCCGCCCATGCCGTAGAAGCTGTCTGGCAAGCCTGCCCTACTTGCCTTGTCCGGCCACTTCCCTTACCATTACGCCCGCCCGCATGGGAGCGCCCTTTTCACCGGGCCTGCCCGCAGCCTCCAAGCCCTGATCGCCCAGCCGATTTCAGGGCTTTCGCTTTTTGCAGAAGCGGTCTTTTGGCGCTGCACCTTGCGCTCTGTCTTTGCGCGCAGCCCCTGCCATGCCCCGGCATGCCGGCCGCCCAGCTTGTTTTCCCACCAGGATTTCCGTGCCCATCGCCTTCCCAGGATGCAGCACACGCGCAGCGTGCCCGCACGCCGGCTCAGCCGGCGGCGCAGGCGTTTTGCGTGGTGCCGCACCCCAGCGAGAGCGCGCGCCGTCCTGGCTTTCAAGGATCTTCACGTGACCACCACTTCCTCCGGGGCGCTCGCAGCCAATGCTGCCGGCGCCAGCACAGACACGCATGCCGGCGCCCATGCCAGCCAGGTCAATGGCTACAGCTGGAAGGCCCTGGCCGGCTCGGCCGTCGGCTATGCCATGGACGGCTTCGACCTGCTGATCCTGGGCTTCATGCTGTCGGCCATCTCGGCCGACCTGCACCTCACGCCGGGCCAGGCCGGCTCGCTGGTGACCTGGACGCTGATCGGTGCCGTGTTCGGCGGCATCTTCTTCGGCCTGCTCAGCGACCGCTACGGGCGCATCCGCGTGCTGACCTGGACCATCATGCTGTTCGCAGTCTTCACGGGCCTGTGCGCCTTCGCGCAGGGCTACTGGGACCTGCTGGCCTACCGCACGATTGCGGGCATCGGCCTGGGCGGCGAGTTCGGCATCGGCATGGCACTGGCTGCCGAGGCCTGGCCTGCCCGTCACCGCGCGCGCGTCTCGTCCTACGTGGCCCTGGGCTGGCAGATGGGCGTGCTGGGTGCGGCGCTGCTGACACCGCTGCTGCTGCCCGCCATCGGCTGGCGCGGCATGTTCCTGGTGGGCGTGATCCCGGCCGTGGTGGCCTGGGTGATCCGCAACAAGCTGCACGAGCCCGAAGTCTTCGTGAAGCGCCAGCAGTCCGCCACGCCCTCGGCCCGGGTGCCGGTGCTGCAAAGCCTGAAGCTGCTGGTGAAGGACCGCGCCACGGCCAAGGTCAGCCTGGGTGTGATCGTGCTGACCTCGGTCCAGAACTTCGGCTACTACGGCATCATGATCTGGATGCCCAGCTTCCTGTCCAAGCAACTGGGCTTCAGCCTGACCAAGTCCTCGATCTGGACTGCCGTGACCGTGGTGGGAATGATGGTCGGCATCTGGGTCTTCGGCCAGCTGGCCGACCGCATCGGCCGCAAGCCCAGCTTCCTGATCTTCCAGCTGGGCTCGGTCATCATGGTCGTGCTCTATTCACAGCTGTCCGACCCTGCGGCCATGCTCTGGGCGGGGGCCCTCATGGGCCTGTTCGTCAACGGAATGATGGGCGGCTACGGCGCCGTGATGAGCGAGGCCTATCCCACCGAGGCGCGCGCCACCGCGCAGAACGTGCTGTTCAACATCGGCCGCGCCGTGGGCGGACTGGGCCCGGTAGTGATCGGTGCGCTGGCCATGAGCTATTCGTTCCAGGTGGCGATCGCCCTGCTGGCGGCCATCTATGTGCTGGACATGCTGGCCACGGCCTTTCTGATCCCCGAACTCAAGGGTCGCGAGCTGTCCTGAGCGGTGCGGGCAACGGCCCTGCCATGCAAAGAGCTGCCGATGGCAGCTCTTTTTTTGTCCCGGGACCGGCCGGCCCGGGGCTCAGCCGCCCTCGCTGCATTCCAGGTTTTCGATGCGGTCTGCCGCCTCTCGGATGTCTTCCTGGAACATCTGGTCGCCCAGCATCACGGAAACCTGGCCCTCGAAGCCGCGCAGCTTGACCAGCGCTGCCTCGTAGCCGCCGCTGCCCATGCGCTTGAGCCCGCACAGCGCATAGAGCTTGGCCACGGGCGAGCTTCGCGGATCGTCGATCACCGACAGCAGGACGGCATTGGCCTCGGGCCGCCTGAGCATGGCCTCCAGATGCCGCTCCGCTGGCGAAATCTCGCCGGCAAGGCCGACCAGTCCCAGGTTGAACTGCGAGGCATCCAGCGGCGCCGGGTCCAGCGGACGGGCCAGGGCCGGGGCAGACAGGAACAGGCAGATCAGGGCGGCGGACAGGGTGGTCTTCATGGCAGGGACAAGGCCGTGTGAGGCCTGGGAGGCAGTCGCAAAGGCTCTTCGACGCAAAGCATTGCGGCAGGTTCCCCTTCGGCGCCATCGCGATCATCGACCGCCAAACAGCCAGCCTGCGACCAGCGTGCCGCCATAGAACAGGAGCAGGGTGACCGGCACCAGGTGCCAGCCCCAGACTCTGAACCACCAGTGATTGAACAGGGTCACCACGGCGCCGATGACGATGCAGATGGCCAGCGCACCCAGCCGCTGCTCCAGACTGTCCGCCACGTCCTGGGACGCGAAGAAGATGAACGCCGCGACGGACGAACACAGCAAGGCGGTGTAGAACGCCACTTTCTCTTGCCTGCGCAATTTCAGGATGCTCATGGGGGCCAGGGAGGTTTCGATGGATCGGTCGCCGGGAAAGCCTGCGCCACCGGAGCGCGCAGGTTGCGCTGCGGCACAATTTTTCGTATCCCACCCGGGATGCGCCATAAGACCCGTCCGAATCTGCAGCCACTGCAGCGCACGCGCAACGCGCTGCGGCCTTCTCGACGCCCAATCGGCACAGTCAGCTCAATCGACCCTGTCAGGTCAGTCGTGTCAGTCGGCCACGGCCAGCACCACGGCGGACTCCGGCACCGACAGCCAGACCTTGCGTCCTGTGCGCAGCGTCCAGGGCTCGCCTTGCGCCTGCTGCGCCGCATACCCCACGCCGCTGCCGCCCCAGGGCAGCCTGGCCACCACTTCGCGCGGCCCGTCCCCCTCGGCACGGGCCAGGCGTTGCACCTTGGCAGGCCAGGCATTGGCCAGGCCCTGCGCACCGGCCAGCGGCGCCACTGGCAGCACCTGGACGGCAGTGGCCTTGCACAGCGCCATCACGGGCAGGCCAGGGGCCAGGCCCAGCAACTGGGCGCTTTCGGCGGTGATGCGTGCGGCAATGCCTGGTGCATCGCCACCGCCATCGGGCAGCATCCAGACGCGGACCTGGGCACCCTGCGCCTGCAGGGCACCGACCCGGCAAGGCCACAGATTGCGCATGCTGGTGCGCAGGCCCAGCCCCAGTCCGGGAGCCGCCGAGGAAACGCTGGCCGGCCCGCCAAAGCGCTGCAGCACCTGTGCACGGGCCTGCTCCAGCGCATCGGCCATGGCCAGCAGGGACTGCCCGGCTGCGGTGATGCGCGCGCCGCCGCCGCCGGCGCCGCCGACCGAGCGCTCCACCAGGGCACAGCCCGCGAGATTGGTCAGCACATCCAGCGCCTGCCATGCCGCCTTGTAGCTGACGCCGGCCTCGCGCGCCGCCTGTGAAATCGAATGCCCTGCTGCGATATGGCGCAGGATGGCGAGGCGGCGGTCAGCCAGGTCATGGCCCAGCGCGGGCACCAGATCGGAAGGGGAGGCAGGAGCGTCGGCAGTCATGCGCGACATCATGCCCGCCAAGCGTTATTTCCCACGAAGCAAAACGCCTGCACCCTGCATGCGCATTTTCAGGTCGCTACACTGCGCTATTCACCAACGGAATAGCGAGAGACCCATGAACGTGAACCAGCCCCTGCGTGCCACCGCCTTTGCCGCCCTTGCCCTGTTGGGTGGTGTCGCTGCGCAGGCTGCCGAAGTGTCGGTGGCCGTTGCCGCCAACTTCACGGCGCCCATGCAGAAGATCGCCGCCGAGTTCGAGAAGGACACCGGCCACAAGGCCCTGCTGTCCTTCGGTGCCACGGGCAAGTTCTATGCGCAGATCGTCAACGGCGCGCCCTTCCAGATCCTGCTGGCCGCCGACGACACCACGCCCGGAAAGATCGCCAAGGAAGGCCGTGGCCTGCCCGACTCGCGCTTCACCTACGCCATCGGCCAGCTCGTGCTGTGGAGCCCCAAGCCCGGCTATGTGGACGACAAGGGCGAGGTCCTCAAGACCGGCGACTACAGGCACATCGCCGTGGCCAACCCCAAGCTCGCGCCCTACGGCACGGCCGCCATGGAAGTGCTGGACAAGCTGGGCATCACGGCCCAGGTGCAGCCGCGCATCGTCATGGGCGAGAACATCGCCCAGACCTACCAGTTCGCGGCCACGGGCAATGCCCAGCTGGGCTTCGTGGCCCTGTCGCAGGTGATGGAAAACGGCAAGCTGCGCGAAGGCTCGGCCTGGCAGGTGCCCGCCGCCATGCACGAATCCATCCGCCAGGACGCCATCGTGCTCCACAGCGGCAAGGACAACGAAGCCGCCACCGAGCTGATGAAGTACCTGCGTGCTGATAAAGCGCGTGCCATCATTCGCTCCTACGGCTACGGGCTCTAGGCTCCCCCTGAGGCGCTGACGCGCCTTCCCCCCTCCCGCTGCGCGGTAGGGGGACGACGCCAGCGCTGCGAACCACTGAATTCTTCCAGCATGATTCTTACCGCCGACGACTACGCCGCCATACGTCTGACGCTGAAACTTGCCAGCGTGACCACGGTGCTGCTGCTGGCGCTGTGCACGCCGCTGGCCTGGTGGCTGGCCCATACGCGCTCGCGCTGGCGCGGCCCGATTGGCGCCGTGGTGGCGCTGCCCCTGGTGCTGCCACCCACGGTGATCGGCTTCTACCTGCTGGTGACCATGGGGCCCAATGGCCCCGTGGGCCAGTTGACGCAGGCGCTGGGGCTGGGCACCCTGCCCTTCACCTTTGCAGGCCTGGTCATCGGGTCCCTGGTCTATTCCCTGCCGTTCACGGTGCAGCCGCTGCAGCGCGCCTTCGAGTCGCTGGGCACGCGCCCCATGGAGGCCGCGGCCAGCCTGGGCGCGGGGCCGCTGGACCGCTTCTTCACCGTGGCGCTGCCGTTGGCGCGCCCGGGCTTCATCACCGCAGCCGTGCTGACCTTCGCGCACACCGTGGGCGAGTTCGGCGTGGTGCTGATGCTGGGCGGCAATATCCCCGGCGTGACGCGCGTGGTCTCGGTGCAGATCTACGACCACGTGGAGGCCATGGAGTACGCCCACGCCCACTGGCTGGCCGGCGGCATGGTGGTGTTCTCCTTCCTGGTGCTGCTGGCCCTGCACCTGTTGCAGCCGCGCGAGGAGCGCCGCGCATGATGACTGACTTCTCTCCCGTTGCTTCGGCCGGCGCCCCGCCCGCCGCGAGCCCTTCGCAAATCCTTGCTGCGCTGGCGCTGGAGCGTGCCGACTTCCGCCTCGATGTGCTGCTGCAGCTGCCCGGGCGTGGCGTCACGGCCCTGTTCGGCCCTTCTGGCTGCGGCAAGACCACCTGCCTGCGCGCGCTGGCAGGGCTGGAGCGCGCACGGGGCCGTGTCGCCGTCAATGGGGAGGTCTGGCAGGACGATGCGGCCAGCCAGTGGCTGCCCACGCACCGCCGCGCACTGGGCTATGTGTTCCAGGAGGCCAGCCTGTTCCCGCACCTGAGCGTGCAGCGCAACATCGACTACGGCATGCGGCGCACGCCCGCCGAGCGGCGCAAGGTGTCCCAGGAGCAGGCCGTGTCCCTGCTGGGCATAGGCCATTTGATGGACCGCATGCCCTCCACCCTGTCGGGCGGCGAGCGCCAGCGCGTGGCCATTGCGCGCGCCCTGGCCACCAGCCCCCGCGTGCTGCTCATGGACGAACCGCTGGCCGCGCTGGACGCCCAGCGCAAGGCCGAGGTCCTGCCCTACCTGGACCAGCTGCGCCGTGAACTCGACATTCCCGTGGTCTATGTCAGCCACTCCATCGACGAGGTAGCGCGCCTGGCCCAGCACCTGGTGCTGCTCAAGGCAGGCGGCATCGTCGCGGCCGGCGCCACCAGCGAACTGCTGGCACGGCTGGACCTGCCGCTGAGCATGGGCGACACGGCAGCGGCCATGCTCAGTGCGCAGATCCGGCAGCACGATCCGGATGCCCACCTGAGCACGCTGTCCTTCGACGGCGGGCGCCTTCGCCTTGTCATGGCCCGCCCGCGCCCCATCGGCGAGAGCGTGCAGCTGCGCGTGCAGGCGCGCGATGTGAGCCTGAGCCTGCAGCACCCGCAAGACAGCAGCATCCTCAACATCCTGGCGGCCACCGTGCAGGATCTGCGCGAGGACGGCCCGGGCCAGGTCATGGTCTCGCTGCAGCTGGGCACCTCCCGCCTGCTGGCGCGCATCACCCTGCATTCCGCCCGGCAGCTGGGCATTGCGCCGGGCATGCATGTCTTCGCCCAGATCAAGGGCATGGCATTGCTGGACTGAAGCTGCGCGGCGGCACCGATATCATGCGCAGGCCGCCTGCGCGGCCCACGCCATGAACGCCACCACCGAACACGCTCCCGCACCCGCCCCGGACTCGGGCCCGGCAGATGCTGCCTGCGCCATCGCGCCCGCCATTGCCGCACTGCGCACGCATGCGGTGGTGCGCCACCGGATCGCCGATGGCGGCGCCGTCAGCCTCCAGCCCGAACCCCAGGTGCTGGCCAGCGAAGTCCCCATCGCCCTGGTGTTCAATGGCATCTCTCACGCCGTGATGATGGGTACGCCCTCGGACCTGGAAGACTTTGCGCTGGGCTTTGCGCTCACCGAGGGCATCCTGGACAGCGGCGCCGACTGCTACGGCATCGAGGTGCGGGCAGTGGCCGCCGAAGCGGCAGGCCTTCCGTCCGGCATGGACGGCATCGAGGTGCAGCTGGACGTGGCTTCGCGCTGCTTCGCCCGCCTCAAGGACCGGCGCCGCAGCATGAGCGGGCGCACGGGCTGCGGTGTCTGCGGCGTGGACAGCTTCGCGGCGCTGGACCTGTCCTTCGACCCGCTGCCCGCGCACGACTGGATCGCCCGTGTCGATGCCACCACGGTGTGCGCTGCCATCGATGCCCTGCCGCCGCTGCAGCGGCTCAACGCCGAAGCCGGCGCCGTGCATGCCGCAGGCTGGGCAGGGCTGGACGGGCAACTGACGGATGTGCTCGAGGACGTGGGCCGCCACAACGCGCTGGACAAGCTGGTCGGCCGCCTCTCGCGCACCGGCCGCCTGGGCGAGGCCGGTTTTGTCGTACTCTCCAGCCGGGGCAGCCATGAGCTGGTGCGCAAATGCGCCAGGGTCGGCATCGCCGCCCTGGCCACCATCTCCGCCCCCACGGCCATGGGCGTGCAGATGGCCGAGCTAACCGGCCTGCGCTTCTGGGGCCTGTGCCGGCCGCCCAAGGCCGTGCTGTATGCGCCGGGCCGCGCCTGACCCAATGCCCGAGTGCCGCGCCCGCGCAGCGGCAAGTTCGTAGAATCGCGGGTTCAGCCCCTGGATGTACACCATGAACCGCTGCAAGCCCCATTTCTCTGCCGTCCGCCGCCTGTGCGCCGGCGCCCTGCTCGCCGGCCTGGCCTGCGCCAGCCTGGGCGCGGCCGCGCAGGGCCTGCCCTCCAACGAGACACGCAATTTCCCGCCGCAGGCCCAGTTCGGCGAGCTGGTCGTGACCGCGCAGTTTCCCGTGGTCGAAATCGACGGCAAGACCATTCGCACCAGCCCGGGCTTTCGCCTGTTCAGCCCCGAGCGCACGCTGGTGCAGGCCATCAACTACCAGGGCAGCAAGCTCGTGGTGGGCTATGTGATCGAGCCGCAGACGCAGTGGCTGCACCAGGCCTGGATCCTGACCAAGGCCGAGGCCGACAAGCACTACAAGCCCAAGTCGATGCTGCACCGCTTCTTCAACTGAGGCCGGCGCACACCGCACGCGCACGATGGATGCGGCCCGCAGCTTGCGGGGCGCAGCGGCTCGGGCCAGGGAGCACAGCGCCCGCCCTGGCCCGGCCATCTTCTTTTTTTGCAGACCGCCGCTCGCAGTGCGGCGGCTGCCTGACGGAACCCCACCATGTCCAAGAAAGTCTTTATCAAAACCTTCGGCTGCCAGATGAACGAGTACGACTCGGACAAGATGGCCGATGTGCTGGGCGCAGCCCAGGGCTACGAGTCCACCGACGACCCGGAGCAGGCCGACCTGATCCTGTTCAACACCTGCTCGGTGCGCGAGAAGGCACAGGAGAAGGTGTTCAGCGACCTGGGCCGCTACAAGCACCTGAAGGAACGCGGCGTGCTCATCGGCGTGGGCGGCTGCGTGGCCAGCCAGGAGGGCGAGGAAATCATCAAGCGCGCGCCCTATGTGGACGTGGTCTTCGGCCCGCAGACCCTGCACCGCCTGCCCGAGCTGCTCAATGCACGCGCCGCCAGGCACAAGCCCCAGGTCGATATCAGCTTTCCCGAGATCGAGAAATTCGACCACCTGCCACCGGCGCGCGTGGAAGGCTCCTCGGCCTTTGTCTCCATCATGGAAGGCTGCTCCAAGTACTGCAGCTACTGCGTCGTGCCCTATACGCGCGGCGAGGAAGTCAGCCGCCCGTTCGAGGACGTGCTGGTCGAGGTCGCGGGCCTGGCCGACCAGGGCGTGAAGGAGGTCACGCTGCTGGGCCAGAACGTGAACGCCTACCTGGGCAAGATGGGTGACACGGCCGAGATCGCCGACTTTGCCCTGCTGCTGGAATACGTGTCCGAGATCCCCGGCATCGAGCGCATCCGCTACACCACCAGCCATCCCAACGAATTCACGCCGCGCCTGATCGAGGCCTACGCTCGGCTGCCCAAGCTGGTCAGCCACCTGCACCTGCCCGTGCAGCACGGCAGCGACAAGATACTCATGGCCATGAAGCGCGGCTACACGGCCATGGAATACAAGAGCACCATCCGCAAGCTGCGTGCCATCCGGCCCGAGATGGCCATGAGCAGCGACTTCATCGTGGGCTTCCCCGGCGAGACCGAGGAAGACTTCCAGAAGATGATGAAGCTCATCCACGACGTGCGCTTCGACAACAGCTTCAGCTTCATCTTCAGCCCCCGCCCCGGCACGCCGGCCGCCAACCTGCACGACGACACGCCCCACGAGGTCAAGCTGCGCCGCCTGCAGGAGCTGCAGGCCGTGATCAACAACAACATCAAGGACATCAGCGACGAGCGCGTGGGCACGGTGCAGCGCCTGCTGGTGGAAGGACTGTCCAAGCGCGATGGCAGCGAACTCATGGGCCGCACCGAGTGCAACCGCGTGGTCAACTTCCCGGGCAACGAACGCCTGATCGGCCAGATGATCGATGTGAAGATCACCGAGGCACGCACCTTCACGCTGCGCGGCGAGGTCGTGGTGCGCCACTGATCCCAACCCGATCCCGGCGGCCCCGGTGGCCCAGCGACCTCTTGCGTAACGAAAGCCCGGCAATGCCGGGCTTTTTGCGTGTAACAGGACGTGAAAACATCCCGGCCACACTGGCCTGGCGCGGGCCGGCCCGCTAGCATCGCGGGTTGCCGCCCTGAGGTCTGTCGGCCTGCATGGCTTTTCCAGCTTCGCTTGCTTGCTATCGATTCCATGAACACCTCCCAGCCCGCCAACGCCCAGGCCATCCTTGAGGGCGAAGCCCTGCATGCCTTCATGGACCAGGCGCACGACCTGCTGCAACAGGAAGATGAAACCAGCCCCATCGCCCCGGCCGAACGCCAGGCGGCCGTCATGGAGCTGCTCTCGCAGCAGCGCTTCGCGCCGGCCACGGTGAGCGAACTGGAGCGTCTGCACGATCTCTGGCTCGACCTGGAACGGCCCGAGACCGCCAACGCCCTGCTGCGCGAGCACCGCGATGCCACGCTGCAGCACCTGCAGGGCGACAACCACCTGCTGGCCACGGCCAGCCTGGCGCTCAGCGACATCCAGAGCCGGCTGCGCTTTGACCGCGAAGGCGGCGTGGCCCTGCTCGCGCCTGCCGCCGATCTCATGGGCCGGCTGCCGCACACCGGCGAGCCCTATCGCTACTGGAATGGCTGGCACTACCTGGCCCGCGAGGCCCAGGCCTGGGAACTGGCCGAGCAAGGCGTGGACCTGCAGCGCAACCACGAGCGCAGCGACCCCGACGGCGAGGCATCCCCCGCGCGCCGCGACGCGCGTGCCAGCCTGCGCAAGGCCGAGCTGGCCCGCCTGCGCGGCGATGTGCCGGCCACCGTGCGCCATGTGCAGGCCGCCACGGCGCAGTTGACCCTGGCAGACGCCGACCAGAACGTGGACTTCGACGACTGGCTGCACCTTGCGCGCGAAGTGCTGCCGCTGGCCCCGCAAAGCGTCCCGGCCGTGCTAATGGCGGCGCAGCAGCACCTGGCCCGCACGGAAAGCCCCGCCGCATCGCAGGCGGTGCGCGCGCACCGCAAGGTCCATGAGGCACGGCTGCAGGCCATGGCCTGCCATGCCATGGGCCAGCCAGAGGCCGCGCTGCAGCTGGCCGAGCTGGGCCGCTTCGGCCTGGTGGACGACTCCGACGACGCCTTCAGCGGCCTGGTGCTGCAATGGCTGCAAGAGGCGGGCCGCCTGGCCGATGCGGCGGACCTGGCGCTGGAGAGCGTGCTGCACAGCCGCCCCGGATCGGCCCGCCAGGGCTATGAGCTGGCACTGCGCATGGTGGACAGCGACACCGCCCACGCCCCCGCCTGGGCGCTGATCCTGGCCTGGGCCGGCCTGGACTCCGACATGCAGGAGATCCTGGAAGACAGCCCGGCTGCTGCGCGCAGCGCCGACGACTACCTGGCCCTGGCGCGTGTCCAGGCGCCCGGCCATCCGCTGCTGGACATGATCGACGGCTGGCGCCTGGCCAGGAACCACCAATGGGAACAGGCCCTGCCGCTGCTCGAGCGCGGCGTGGGCGAGCAGCCCCGGCACGCCAACTCCGAACTGCTGCCCATGCTCTGGGCCGCACGCTTTGCCGCGCTGCCGGCCGCACAGGCGCTGCAGCGGCCCTTTCCCCAGGGCTTCGGCGCCCACTGGTGCTATGCGGCGGGCGTGACGCTGGATGACGAGGACGACCTGGCCGCCATCATGGGCGAAGGCCGGCAGGTGCCGGGCGACGAGGTGCGCGAGCCGCTGGTGCAGCGTTACTACGAAGAGGGCCTGGCCCGCTTCGAAGCCTTCTGGGCCACCGGCCAGGGCCGGTACAAGGATGCGCACCTGCACGTCTACTCCATGCTCTGCAACAACCTTGCCATCAAGTACCGCTCGCAGCAGCGCTATGAAGAGGCTGCAGCCCTGCACCACAAGGGACTGTCCAGCAGCCCCTTCGCCGAGCACCATGACGGCCTGCTGTGGTGTGCCATCCGCCGTGACGACCGACCCGGCATCGTCACGGCGGCAGAGCAGCTGTGGCACTTCACCCAGGACTACGGCTACAGCCGCCACTGCCCCACCGACTACTTCCCCAGCGTGGCGCTGGCGCTCTACCAGCTCGGCCGCGCGGGCGAGATCGGCATCTGGCTGGAACGCCTGGACCAGTGGTTAGAGGAACTGGACGCAGACGAGCAGCGCGAACAGCGGCGCGACTACCTGGCGGCCCTGATGTCCCTGCTCGACTTCTTCTCCGAAAGCCATGGCGACGTGGTGCGCCCCCGCCTGGAGGCCCTGCTGCCCGAAGTGCGCGCCCTGGGCGAGTGCTACACGCTGCGCCGCCTGGCCTGCGCCATGGAAAGCTGCGGCCCCATCGATCAGGCCGTGGCCCTGCACCGCGAGGCCATCGCCAAGCTCACCCCCGATGACAGCGAGGCCGAGCACAAGATGGCCAGGGACGGCCTCCAGCGCTGCCTCAAGCTGCACTCGGACAGCAAGCCCTGGTGGAAGCTGTGGTGAACCCGGGAGCCGCCACGGCAGCCAGCGCCTACCGCCCGCGCGACGTAGTCAATGCGCCGGACATCAAGCAGCGCATCCGCGAGCGCAGCGCGGCGCGCGGCGACAGTCAGGAGATCGCGGCCTGGCTGGCCAACCACTTCTACCGCCACGTGATCGGCAACCTCGACGCCGATCCGCCGGCCGTTCAGCCCATCTCCACGCAGGCCGAGCTGCTGCGCCTGCACCGGCGCACCGAGCCTGCCGCCTGGGCGCTGGAGCGCCTGCGCGCGCATGCGGCCCGCCAGCCACCGCCACATGAAAGCCCTGCGGCCGGCGCCAGCGCACCGCTGTGGTGGGTGGAGCCTGACAGCGCCCCGCTGCTGGCGCTGGAAAGCCGGCTGCTGGAGTTCCTGTCCACCCGGCGCGGCACGGCGCTTGAGGGCAAGCTGCAGCGCATCAACTGCCCGCAGGCCCTGGCGCGCTGGACGCTGGAGCACCTGGCCTTCGCCAGAAAAAGCGAAAGCGGCTGGGCCGAGCACCGACCCGGCGCCGTGCGCCCGCTGCTGCGTGGCCAGCTGGGTGTCTTCGTCGAATTCGATGCCCAAAGCCCGGACCTGCGCGCCGAAATGGCCTATGAAAGCCAGATGATGCGGCACTGCCTGGGCCAGTTCAGCGCGCGCGGCGCGCTGCGCGGCGGCTATGGCGAGCACTACGCCGAAGCCTGCGAGCAGGGCCGGCTGCGGCTGTTCAGCTACCGCACGGGCACGGCCCAGCCGCGCATCACCGTCAGCGCCCAGGTGCTTGACGGCGGGCGGCTGCGCATCGACCAGATCAAGGGCAAGCAGAACCGCCCGCCGATTGCGCGCTACCTGGCCGACGTGCTGGCCCTGCTCAACCACCTCGATGCCGATGGCGAGGCGCCGGCGGATGCCCTTGCCATGGGCATCGTGCGCCGTCCGGCGCATCTGCTGGCCTCGGGCCACACCGGCGCCTGGTGCGCGGCCAGCGAGCTGCACACCGAAGCCGAGCAATTGTGGCTGCTCCAGGCCCACCCGGCGCTGCTGGAGCAGCTGGATATCCGGTCGCCCCTGATGCAATGGCTGGTCGCGGCACGCCGCGACACCGTGCCCGCCTTCGAGCGCATGCCGCGCAGCGCGGCCCTGCAGCAGTCGCTGGAGCTGGCGCGGCGCCGGGCAGGATCGCCGGGCAGGACAGGAAATCCGCGATGAACGCCTTCACTCTTGTTGTGCTGTCTGCATTGGTCTGGTGGGCAGTGCGCGCCGGCCTGCGCCGCAGGCGTGCGGCGCGCCAGCGCGGCGACTTCAGCAGCTACCGCAGCGGCGATGCGGCGCTGGACTGGGCCCTGGCCCTGGCCCATCCCATGGCCTTTCACGCCATCCAGGGCGGCTTTGCAGACCGGCAGCTCCATGGTGCCGACGACGCCCTGACCACCCAGCTGCGCCCCATGGTGCTGCACCACCTGGGCCTGCGCACCGACCTGGACGATGCCCAGATCGCACGCCAGTTGCCCGACGGCCTGCGCCAGCGCTGGTTCACGCTGGACCTGCAGCGCCTGCAGGCCGGCGACGATCCCCATGCCGCCATGGCCTTTGCCTGCGCGCGCGTGGCCTTCCACGTGCGATGTGCCTGGCTGCTGGGCTGGCTGGACGAGGCCCTGCACCAGCAGATCCTTCACCTGAACGCATGCCGCGCGCGGGATTGCTTTGACAGCTGGCAGGCCTTCGGCCAGGCCTATGCGCGGGGCCGCAGCCAATGGCTGGCCCGTGGCCGGGCCGACGTGCTGGGCCGCAGCGTGACGCCCGAGGAGGTGCAGCAATGGGTGGCCGATCCGCGCCATCCCTGGCATGCCATGCCCTGGCAGCCGCAGGCGGTGCGGTGACGGCTGCCCGGTAGCCCGGCCCTCAGCCTTCGCCGTGCACCTTGGCGAAGGTCAGGATCACCTCCCGCACCACCTGGCGTTGCGGCGCGGGCAGCCTCAGAAAGGCGTCGAAGGTTTCGCGTTCAAGATAGCCCACGCCCGGTTCCTGGCATTCGTGCTGAGGCGGCAGTGACCGCTGGGCAGGGTCGCCAAAGCGCAGCACTTCGGGCTCGATCCTGAGCAGCTCGGCCAGCAGCACCAGCTTGTCCTGCTCGGGCACGGCCTCGCCGTTGAGCCAGCGCGCAACCGCCTGGAACGAAATCGGCCGACCCCAGTAACTGGAATTGAACAGATTCAGCAGCACGCTGGGCCGCGGCTCCAGACCCGCAGCCTCGATGGCCTGGCGCAGGCGCTGTGCGAATTCGAGCTTGTTATCCATTCCGAAACCCTGGATTTCTATGGAGCTCTCATTGGACCATCGATTCAAGAGCCGGCGCCAAGCCCGGCGCCTTGCCTGGCAGGCGCTCAGGCGAAGATGCTGCGCGCCTCGGTGAAGCACCTGGCGAAATAGGGGTTGTCCATGCGCACGCGCTGCACCGTGCCGCCGCTGGACGGCGCATGCACGAACTGGCCGTTGCCCACAAAGATGCCCATGTGCGAATAGCGCGAGCCCAGGGTGTTGAAGAACACGAAGTCGCCGCGCTGCAAGCTGCGGCTGCCCACGGGATTGCTGAACTGCGCCCACTGGGCCGTGGTGCGCGGCAGGCGGCTTTCGGTAATGCCGCCCACGGCCCACTGGATCAGGCCGCTGCAGTCGAAACCGCCGTCGGGCGAATTGCCGCCGTAGGTATACGGCGTGTTGACCACGAGCATGGTGCGCGCCAGCAGGGCCTCGCGCAACTCGCCATCCAGGTTCAGGGCCTGCGGCGAAGGAGCAGGCCCGGGACCCGCGCCCTTGCGGGGAGCAGACGAGCAGCCGGCCAGCAGCGCAGCCGCCGCCAGCAGGCCCCAGTCACGGCGAGACAGCCGCGATGCAGTCACGCGGGAAGCCGCAAGGGAAGTCGAAACGCCAGCCTTCATGGCGCCGCATGTTCTCACAAAGCCCCGCAGCGGCCAAAGAAAAGCCGCAGGCTGTGCTGCGGCTTGACTGTCCATCGGCGGGGCCCGGCCCGCTCAGAACGGCAGCTTGGGCATGCCGCCGCCACCGCCCATCATTCCCTTCATGGCCTTCATGCCGCCCATGCGCTTCATCATCTTCATGAGGCCGCCGCCCTTCATCTTCTTCATCATCTCCTGCATCTGCTCGAACTCCTTGAGCAGGCGGTTGACTTCCTGGACCTGCACGCCCGCGCCGTCGGCAATGCGCTTCTTGCGCGTGGCCTTGATGATCTCGGGCTTCTTGCGCTCCTTGGCGGTCATGGAGCAGATGATGCCTTCCTTGCGGCGGATCTCGCGCTCGGCCTTGTCCATGTCCACCTGGCCGGCCTTGGCGGTGAGCTGTGCCGGCAGCTTGTCCATGAGGTTGGACAGGCCGCCCATCTGCTTCATCTGCTGGATCTGGGCCAGGAAGTCGTTGAGGTCGAAGCCGTCACCGCTCTTGACCTTCTCGGCCAGCTTCTGCGCGGCCTCCATGTCCACGCCCTTGGTGACCTGCTCGACCAGGGCCACGATGTCGCCCATGCCCAGCACGCGCTGCGCGTGGCGGTCGGCGTCGAAGACTTCCAGGCCGTCGATCTTCTCGGACACGCCGGCGAACTTGATGGGCGCGCCCGTGATCTGGCGCACCGACAGCGCCGCGCCGCCGCGCGAGTCACCATCGAGCTTGGTGAGCACGATGCCGGTCAGGGGCAGGGCCTCCTTGAAGGCCTTGGCGGTGTTGATCGCATCCTGGCCCTGCATGGCATCGACGACGAACAGCGTCTCCACGGGCTTGAGCGTGGCGTGCAGGTCCTTGATCTCGGCCATCAGCAGCTCGTCGATGGCCAGGCGGCCGGCCGTATCGACCAGCAGCACATCGAAGAAGTGACGCTTGGCGTAGTCCAGCGCGGCCACGGCAATGTCGTGGGGCTTCTGGTCTGGCGTGGAGGGGAACCACTCGGCGCCAGCCTGGCCGGTCACGGTCTTGAGCTGCTCGATGGCGGCCGGGCGGTACACGTCGCCCGACACGGTCAGCACCTTTTTCTTGCGCTTTTCAATCAAGTGCTTGGCCAGCTTGGCCGTGGTCGTGGTCTTGCCGGCGCCCTGCAGGCCGGCCATGAGGATGACGGCAGGCGGCTGGGCGTTGAGATTGATGTCGGCCACGCCCTCGCCCATGGTGGCGGCCAGTTCCTTGTTGACGATGGACACCAGCAGCTGGCCGGGCTGCAGGGAGCCCAGCACCTCCTGGCCCAGCGCTTTTTCCTTGACGCGCGCAACGAAGTCGCGCACCACGGGCAGGGCCACGTCGGCCTCGAGCAGGGCCATGCGCACTTCGCGCAGCATGTCCTGTACGTTGGATTCGGTGATGCGGGCCTGGCCGCGCATCTCCTTGACGAGTCGCGAAAGTTTGTCGGTCAGAGCGGAGGCCATAAGCGGGGAGGAACTGGAGTCGTCGGAAAGGAAAAGGTGTGCTGCAGCGAGCCAGCCGGGGCCAGGTTGCCGAATGGGGCCAGGCGGGGCCGGGTCGCGGCACGGACCCTGCAGATCCCGACGATTCTACCCGCTGCCCCTGCAGGGGTAAGTACCGGCCTTCCCTGCCGCGCAGCGGGCACCGGCCGGCAGTAACATCCACACTGTTTCCATAGATTATGGCTATCGCCCTGTGCAGTGCCGGCTTGCTACCGCCTAGGAGTCTTCATGCCCGATACGCCGTATGGCCAGTTCCTGGACCGTGTGCCCGACGGTTTTCTTCTGTTTGACGAGCAGGGCTGCCTGCTCGATGCCAATGCCCATGCCTGCGCCAGCCTGGGCCATCACAAGGCCGCCATGCTGGGGCTGGGCATCATGGACGTGTGGCCCGACGCGGACGGACTTCGGCGCGGTCCCTGGCAGGACATGGCCGTGGACAGCCAGGCCCATCTCTGCGGCCGACTGATCCGCCGCGACGGCACCAGCTTCCCCGCCGAGCTCCATATCTATTGCCAGTCGCTGTCGGGCAGGCGGCTTTTCTTCACCACCTGGCACGAGCTCAGCGAGCGCACCGGCCAGGACGAGCCGATAGGCCAGCCCGATGCGCAGCTGGAGCCGCTCCTGCGAAAAAGTACCGGGCCGTGGCAGGATTCGACGCGCCTGCTGGAGGCCGTGATGCACGAAACGCCCGACCTGGTCTTCGCCAAGGACCGGCAGGGCCGCTACACCTTCGTCAACCCCGCCGCCGCGCGCTTTTCCGGGCGCACGCCCGAAGACATCGTGGGCAAGACCGACCAGGAGCTTTTCCCCGACAGCAGCTTCACCCACAGCGACCGCCGGGTGCTAGACAGCGACGCCCCCGTGGTGTCGGAGGATCATTTGCTGGTCAACGGGCAGCGCCGCCTCTTCCAGTCCACCAAAATTCCTTACCGCAATGACGAGGGCCGGACCGTGGGCGTGCTGGGCATTGCGCGCGACATCACCCTCATGCGCCAGACCGAGTCCCAGCTGCAAAAAAGCTACGACGTGCTGCGCCAGGCCGAACAGCTGGCGCGCCTGGGCAGCTGGACATGGGAGCTGGACACCGAGCACTTCCAGGCCTCGGAGATGATGTATGTGATGAACGGCCTGGACCCCCAGGGTCCGCCGCTGACGCGCCATGCCCTGCGCGCCATGCTCGGACCGCAGGATCTTGCCCGGCTCACCGCTGCCGTGCAGCTGTGCATCGGCACCGGCCAGTCCTACAGCCTCGATGTCGTGCACCACTGCCCGGACGGACGGAGGTTCGCGGCCCGCCTCATGGGCCGCGCCCTGCGCGACGAGCAAGGCCGCATCGTCGCGCTCAGCGGCACGCTGCAGGACCTGTCCGAACGCGAGGACGCACGCATGCGCCTCGAAGCCCTGGCCGACAACCTGCCCAGCGGCGCCATCTACCGCCTGGAAGGCGGCCTGGCGCAACTGCGGCTCAGCTACATCAGTGCCGGCATAGAGAACCTGATCGGCGTGCCGGCCCACGCCATCATGGCCGACCGTCAGGCCTACCTGAATGCCATCCATCCCGAGGACCTGCCGCACTACCAGCAGATGCTGCAGTGCTCGGTCGATACGCTGCGGGTCTTCGACTGCCGCTTTCGCGTGATCAGGCCCGATGGAGAGATCCGCTGGCTGCGCTGCCGATCGGCCCCCCGGAGCAGCCACGAGGGCATGGTTTGGGACGGCATCATGCTGGACATCACCCGCGAGCGCGAGGCCGAGCAGGCGCTGCAGCAGGCCAAGGAGGCCGCAGAAGCGGCCGAACGGGCCAAGTCGGATTTCCTGGCCATCATGAGCCACGAAATCCGCACCCCCATGAACACCGTCATCGGCATGACGCGCCTGGTTCAGCAGACCGCGCTGACATCACGCCAGCGCGGCTACCTGGAGAAGGTGGAGCGCTCGGCCAGCGCCCTGCTGGCCGTGATCAACGACGTCCTCGACTTTTCCAAGATAGAGGCGGGCATGCTGGCGCTGGAGGAAGTGGATTTCGCCCTTGACGATGTGCTGGAGACCGTCTCGGCCTCCACGGCGCTGCGCGCAGAGGAAAAGGGGCTGGAAGTGGTCTATGCGCTGGACCCGCACCTGCCGCCCCGGTTGCGCGGCGACCCGCTGCGCCTGGGCCAGGTGCTGACCAACCTGGTCGGCAATGCCATCAAGTTCACCGAGCATGGCGAGGTAGTGATCTCCCTGCATCTGGAGCCGCCGCTGGCGTGCGCGCCGGTGGAGGCCGGCGCGCACGCCACGGCAGCGCCCCTGCACCACCTGTGCGTGAACGTGCGCGACACCGGCATAGGCCTGGATGCATCGCGGGCCGAACGGCTGTTCCAGCCTTTCACCCAGGCCGACATCCAGACCACGCGCCGCCACGGCGGCACCGGCCTGGGCCTGGCCATCTGCCACAGGCTGGTGCAGCTCATGGGCGGCGAGATCAGCGTCTGCAGCCAGCCCGGCCAGGGCAGCAACTTCCGCTTCACGGCCAAGGTCCGGCCTGCCACGGATGCGCCGCTGGACGGCCACGACAACCTGGGCAGCACCGGCGTTCTCATCGTCGATGACAACGCCAGCGCGCGCGAGGCCCTGGCCGCCATGGTGCGCAAACTGGGCATGCGCTGCGATACGGCGGCGGACGGCATGCAGGCGCTGCACATGCTGCAAGAGGCCGCACGCCAGGAATCCCCCTACGGCCTGGCCCTGCTGGACTGGCGCATGCCCGGCATGGACGGGCTGGACCTGGCACGCCGCATGCGCGAGCAGCAGGACCTGGCCAAGACCCCGGCTGCGCTCATGGTCACGGCCTTCGGGCGCGACGAAGTGCAGCTGCAGGCCGCGCAGTTGGGCCCGCGGGGCCTGCTGATCAAGCCCTTGACCGCATCGGCACTGCGCTCGTGCATCCGGGAGGCACTGCGGGACCCCGAATCGCCCCCGCCGGAAAGCCCGGCGGCCGGCCCCTCGCCACAGCAGCGCTACCCGGGCCTGCCTGGGCGCAGGGTGCTGGTGGTGGATGACAACGTACTCAACCGCGAGGTGGCCACCGAGCTGCTGGAGCAGGCCGGCATATCGGTACAGACTGCGCAGGACGGTCTGCAGGCGCTGCAGCTGCTGGACACCCAGCCTTTCGATGCCGTGCTCATGGACGTGCACATGCCCGGCATGGACGGCCTCAGTGTCACGCGCACCATCCGCACGCGCAGCGCGCTGCGGCATCTTCCGGTGATCGCGCTGACTGCGCAGGCCTATGTCGAGGAGCGCGCCCGGATCGAGGCCGCAGGCATGAATGCCCATCTGACCAAACCCGTTGACGATGTGCTGCTGTACGAGACACTGCAGCGCTGCCTGCGCGCGGGCCCTCCTCCAACGGCAGCGCTTGCGCCGGCCGCGCCCTTGCAGCCGACGCCGTCAAGCCCTGCCCAGGCCTGGGATCCGGCACGGCTGCGGCAACGCCTTGCCGGCCAATCGCCGCGCATGCTCCACGCCATCGAAGGCTTTGCCCAGGACTTTGCCGATGCGCCGCAACGGCTGCGCGATGCCGTGCGCAGCGGCCATTGGGACACCGTGGCATCGCTGGTGCACACCTTCAAGGGCAGTCTGGGCTACCTGGGCGCGGACCTGCTGGAGCAATGGTCGGCCATGGCCGAGACCGGTGCGCAAGCCTGCCTGTCAGGCGACGGCAATGGCGGCAACGCCCGGCCCGGCGGCGATCTGCAATCCCTGGTCCAGGCGCTGGCCGATGGACTGCAGGGCCTGCTGGCGGAAATCGCCCGGCGGTCCGGGCAGACGGCCGTAGTGGCCGTGGCGTCCGCGGCCGCCGTGACCGCCGTGACCACTGCCGCGCCCCTCCCGCAGCGGCAGCCGATGACCGCGGAAGAAGTCTCGTCCACCCTGGCTCGGCTGCGGCTGCAGATTGCCGACAGCGACTATGCCGCCATGGCCGAACTGGATCGGCTGCGGCCCCTGGTCGACGGGCGCCATGCGTCCGTGCTGCAGCGCATCCAGCGCTGCACCGAGTCCCTGGAAACCGAGGCGGCGCTGCAGGCGCTCGAACAGCTGGCGCGGAGCATGGCCGTGAACCGGACGGTCCTACCGGGAGCTGCAGATGTTTGAAGCCTTGACCGGGCCGGAACTGCCCACGGTCCTCATCGTTGACGACGAACGGCTGAACCGCAGCATGCTGGCCGAGCTGCTGAGCCCCCACTACCGTGTGCTGCTGGCCAAGGACGGCCCGGGTGCGCTGGTGATCGCGCAGCGCGAAGCCCACCGGCTGCAGCTGATCCTGCTGGACCTGGCCATGCCCGGCATGAACGGCTACGAGGTGCTGGGTGCGTTGCGCGCCCAGGAGCGCACCGCCCATATCGCCGTCATCTTCATTACCGGCCAGAGCAATGCCCAGGCCGAGGAATACGGCCTGCGCCTGGGCGCGGCCGACTATGTCTCCAAGCCCATACGTCCCGCCGTGGTCGAGGTGCGCGTGCGCAACCAGATACGCCTGGCCCTGCAGCGCCAGGCCCTGGAGCGCCTGGCCATGGTGGACGGACTGACAGGGCTGGCCAACCGCCGCCACTTCGACGACATGCTGGAGCGCTCCCACCGCCGCAGCCTGCGCACGGGCGAGTCCGTGGGCCTGGCTCTCATTGATATAGACCACTTCAAGCAATACAACGACTGCTATGGCCATGTGCAGGGGGACGAGGCGCTCAAGGCAGTGGCCGCCACGCTGCAGCGCCATGCGCGCCGGCCCTACGACCTGGCAGCGCGCTTTGGCGGCGAGGAATTCGCGCTCATCCTCCCCGGCGAAAGCGACGCCCAGGTCATGGCCGAGAATTTCCGCCAGGAAGTGCTGCGCCTGTCCATCGCCCACGCCGCCTCTCCCACGGCGCCGCTGCTCACCGTCAGTTGCGGCGTACTCACCGTGCGGCAGCCGTCTGCCGCGCCTTTGGAAACCTGGCTGCAGAAGGTGGACGGCCTGCTCTACCAGGCCAAGGCCCTGGGGCGCAATCGCATCGAGGCAGCCATCGAGCCCTGAAGAAAATGCGCTCCGAACCACGGCACGGCGCCCGGATTCTGAGCCTGCACAACCGGCGGCAGGAAAGCCACAGCTATCATAGAAAGATGCTCTCCGTCCCCCTGATTTCCGCCAACGCATCGCCCCTGGGCTGGATGCTGGCGCTTGCCGCAGCCGTGGCCTATGCCGTGCCGGCCGCCGGTGCCCGACGCATCAGCCATGCTGGCGCCCGCGCCGCATTGCGCCTGGCCTGGGTGCTCCACGCCCTGGCCCTGGCCTGGGGCCTGCTCGGGGAACAGCCGCACTTCGGGTTCGCGCCAGCACTGTCCATGACGGCCTGGCTGGTGCTCACCGTCTATGGGGTCGAACAGCAGTTGTTCCCCAAGATGCGCGCGCAATTGGCGCTGTCAGCGCTGGGCACGGCCGCCGTGCTCCTGGCCGCGCTGTTTCCGGGAACGCCCCTGCATGTCAACGCCTCGCCCTGGCTGCCGCTGCACCTGGCGCTGGGCATTGCCTCCTACGGACTGTTCGCCGCCGCCGTGGTCCATGCCTCGCTGATGACACGCGCCGAGCAGCACATGCGGCTGGGCGGCGGCGGGCATGACAGCGGCCTGCCCCTTCTCACGCTGGAGCGCCTGACCTTCCGCTTCGTGTCCGCAGGCTTTGTGCTGCTCACGGCCACGCTGGCCGCAGGCTGGCTGTTCGGCGAACAGCTCTACGGCAAGGCCTGGGTCTGGAACCACAAGTCGGTGTTCTCGCTGCTGTCGTGGCTGACCTTTGCCGTGCTGCTGATCGGCCGTGCGCGCTTTGGCTGGCGTGGCCGCAGCGCCGTGCGCGTGCTCTACGCAGGCGCCGCGCTGCTGCTGCTGGCCTATGCGGGATCACGCTTCGTAATGGAAGTGCTGCTGGAGCGCGCCGCATGAAGTACCTGCTGGTCCTGATCGTCATCGTCATTGCCGTCGGCGTCTGGCGCGGCCAGCGCAGAACCGAGGCCCGTGAGCGGCGCCAGGCGGCCGCGCCGCGCAACCCGGCCAACCCGGCCAACGCGCCGCTGGCGGCTCCACAGGACATGGTCGAATGCGCGCACTGCGGACTGCACCTGCCGCGCAGCGAAGCCATCGAGGCCGCAGGCCGCAGCTATTGCAGCGCCGAGCACCGGGCCCTGGCGCAACGGCGCTGAGCATGCAGGACGCCGCCCGCTCCCAGCCGCCCACCATCGACGAGGCCACGGCGCAGTCGCCGCACGACGCCAACGCCCCCTTCGTCCGGCTGTGGCAGGGATTTCTGACGGGCCGCGTTCTCATCGCCACCGCGCTGCTGCTGCTGCAGTTGGCGCTGCTCAGCGTGCAGCCCGGCGGCAATCCCCTGGTCTGGCTGGTCTGCCTGGGCTACCTGGGGCTGACGCTGCTGGTGCGGCTGACCGCACGCGAGCAGCCGCCCTCTGCCCGCGCCGGCGTGCACTGGCTGCCCGTGATCGGCGTGGACATCGCGGCCATCTGCCTGCTGCAGGTGTTGCAGACAGGCCCGCTCAACTACTCGGCCCTGCTGGCCATCCCCATCCTGATTTCGGCCGTGCTGGGCAATCTGACGCTGGCGCTGGCCACCACGGCCAGCGTCACGCTGTTGACCCTGGGCTGGGTCGCATGGCAGGACCTGGCGGGCCGCATAGAAAGTACCCAGGCCTACTACCAGGCCAGCTTTGCCTGCGCAGGCTATTTCGCCGTGGCCTATCTGACGCACGAGCTGGCGCGCCGCGTGCGGCGCGAGCGGCACCTGGCACAGCACAGCAGCCGCAAGGCCCAGGCCCAGGAGCAGGTCAATGCCCTGGTGATCCGCCACCTGGGCGAAGGCGTGCTGGTGGTTGATCCCCAATTCCGCGTGCAGCAGGCCAACCCGGCCGCGCTGCACCTGCTGGGACTGGCCGACGCGCATGCCCTGCCCTTCGCCCTCAAGGAACACGCCGGCTGGCAGCGGCTGCAGGATGCCGTGGCCCAGAGCTTTGCCCAGAACCTGCCGGTATCGGCCGCCATCCATCTGCAGTCCATCGGCCAGGAAGGCATGACGGGACTGCATCTGCGCACCTGGCTGACCGAGGTCGCCACCCCGTCCGACGCCACCGATGCCGCCGAGCCCGCGCTGCTGCAGCAGCTGTGCGTGGTCTTTCTGCACGACCTGCGCGAAATGGAGGCGCGGCTGCGCACGGAAAAGCTGGCCTCCATGGGCCGCATGTCCGCCGCCGTGGCCCATGAGATCCGCAATCCGCTGGCCGCCATCACCCAGGCCAACGCCCTGCTGGCAGAAGATCTGGCGCAGAACCCGGCCCAGCAGCAGCTGTGCCGCATCGTGGGCCAGAACGCCGAGCGGCTGGCGCGCACCGTCGAGGACGTGCTCAACATCGCGCGGGCCCAGCAGCACATTGGCGAGGCCCACGCCGGCCTGCTGGACCTGGACCAGCATGTGGCCCAGGCCTGCCAGGAGTGGCAGGCCCAGGGCCAGCCTGCGCGCAGCATCCAGCTGCTGCTGGACGCGCGCGCAAGGACCGTGGTGTTCGACGGCGAGCACCTGCGCCGCATCCTGGTGAACCTGCTGGACAACGCCCAGCGCTACCGCAGCAACGCCCAGCAGCCGCATACGCTGCAGGTGCTGACCGGCGCGCCGGCCGCAGGCCAGATCTGGCTGCAGGTCTGGAGCGACGGCGCCGCACTGGAGCCCACGGTGCAGCGCCATCTGTTCGAGCCCTTCTTCTCGTCAGAAAGCCGCTCCAGCGGCCTGGGCCTGTACATCTGCCGCGAGCTGTGCCAGCGCTACGATGCAGGCATCAGCTACCAGCGGCTGTCGCGGCCCGCGCCGCACGGCCCTGTCGAGGGCAATGCCTTCAGCATCGTGTTCCGCGCCGGCGCCGCATCGGCTCTGCCGGCCTCCCTGTTTGACCAGATTGTGGTGTGATGCCCTTGAACTCCCTGCCCGCTGCCGCATCGATTCTTGTCGTGGACGACGAGCCGGATCTGCGCACCCTCTATGAACTGACCCTGCTGCGCGAAGGCTACCGCGTGGAAACCGCCGCCAGCGTGGGCGAGGCGCGCGAACAGCTGCAGACCCAGCGCTTCGACGTGGTCATCACCGACATGCGCCTGCCCGACGGCATGGGAATGGAGCTGCTGCAGGACCTGCGCAACCAGCAGCGGCGAGAACGCTGCGTGGTCATGACCGCCTACGGCTCGGCCGAAAATGCCGTCGAAGCCCTGCGCTCGGGCGCCTTCGACTATCTGACCAAGCCCGTGGACCTCAAGCAGTTCCGCCTGGTCGTGGCCTCGGCCGCCCAGGGCGTGGGCGGCGTGCCGCCCCCCGGCGTGATGCCGGCGCGCAGCCCCTCGGCGGCGTCGGCCGCAAGCCCCGTGCTCAGCGGCGGCGGGGCGCTCGACGCCATGGTTGGGGAGTCGCCCGCCATGCAGGCCGTCAAGCAGCGCATTGCCAAGGTGGCGCGCGGCATGGCGCCGGTGCTGGTGCACGGCGAGTCGGGCACGGGCAAGGAACTGGTGGCGCGCGCCCTGCACGCCTGCAGCCAGCGCGCCCACGGCCCCATGGTGGCCGTGAACTGCGGCGCCATCCCCGAAAACCTGCTGGAGGCCGAGTTCTTCGGCGCCCGCAAGGGCTCCTATACCGGAGCCACCCAGGACCGCGACGGCTATTTCCAGGCGGCACGCGGCGGCACCCTGTTCCTCGACGAAATCGGCGACCTGCCGCTGCCCATGCAGGCCAAGCTGCTGCGCGCCATCCAGGAACGCCGCGTGCGCCCCCTGGGCTCGGCGCAGGAGGAAGCAGCCGACGTGCGCATCGTCAGCGCCACCCACCGCGACCTGGCCGCCGACGTGCAGGCAGGACGTTTTCGCCAGGACCTGTACTACCGCCTCAACGTCATCGAAGTACTTCTTCCGCCGCTGCGCGAGCGCCGTGAGGACCTGCCCGCGCTGTGCCGTGCATTGCTGGCACGGCTGTCGCAGGAGTCGGGCCTGCCCATGCCCGAGATCGACGAGCGTTCCCTGGAGCAGATCGCCCGCCTGCCCCTGCCCGGCAATGTGCGTGAACTGGAGAACCTGCTGCACCGCGCCATCACGCTGGGCGAGGAAGGGCCGCTGCGCATAGACCCCGAGATGCAGCTGCCCTGCGGCACTCCGCCGGCTCCACCCGCATCGGCGCAGACCCAGGCGCACGACGGCGCCGCACCGCCGCCGGAGCCTGCCGACATGGAGCTGCCCCGCGACCTGCAGGCCTGGCTGGACGAGCGCGAGCGCGGCATCCTGGTGCAGGCGCTGCAGGAAAACGGCTTCAACCGCACGGCCACGGCCGCACGCCTGGGGCTGAGCCTGCGCCAGATCCGCTACCGCATCGACCGGCTGAACATCGCCCTGCCCGGCGACGCCAGCGCCGAGGCGGACGGAGGCGGCCATGGCGAAGCCTGATCCGCAGGCACCAGCCACCACGACCATGGGCCCGGCCTGGACCTGGCAAGGCGGCTGGCTGCAACAGGCACGCCACCTGCCCTCGCCCAACTTCGGCGAGCGCCCGGCCCAGGCCCTGGTCGATCTGGTCGTCGTGCACTCCATCAGCCTGCCCCCCGGCGAGTACGGCACGGGGGCGGTCCAGCAACTGTTCACCAACCAGCTCGACTGGGACGCCCATCCTTACTACCAGGGCATACGCGGCCTGGAGGTGTCGGCCCATTTCTTCGTCACGCGCCTGGGCGAGGTCTGGCAATTTGTGGACTGTGACGCGCGCGCCTGGCATGCGGGCGCCTCCAGCTGGCGCGGCAAGGATCGCTGCAACGACGACTCCATCGGCATAGAGCTGGAGGGCCTGGAGGGACTGCCGTTCGAGCCGGCGCAATATGCGGCCCTGGAGAACCTGTGCGAAGCCATCGCCGCACGCTACCCCGTCGCCCATCTCGCAGGCCATGAGCACATTGCGCCCGGCCGCAAACGCGATCCCGGCCCCGGCTTCGACTGGCCCCGGCTGCGCGGGCTGCTGTCCCGTCACCAGGCCACGGCGAACTGGCAGCTGCCGCCCCGCGCCGGCCAGCCCTCCACGTAAGCACACACCCTCCTGCCGGACTCCGCCAGGCCTTGCACGCAGGCCGGCTTGTCCACAGGCCCAGGAAAAGTGCGCTGTCAATCCAGAAAGCAACCCATGTGGCGCGCAGGCGCACGCCGGGCCGGCCTGATCTTTTTTTACAAATTCACGCATGTGTCGCAGCCCCACTGTTCATGGGGCTTTCGGCGGTCCGACCGGCGCAGCGGCAAGGCTGTAGCGGCTTGCGACAGGCCATCGCCCGCCAGCCACCGCGCAGCGGTGATCTGCTGCTATGGGCTTGCATGCTGGGCACTGTTTTGGCGCAGCGCAAACAGCGGTTTTCCGGCCGTGAGTACCCCGTGTACATGAGACGGCGATACACTACAGGTAGTGCCTGAGAGCACGCCGGACACCATATCTAGTGTTCACAAGCTGTGCACACCCTGTGAAAACGGTGTGCACATCCGGCCCCGATTCCATCTCCCAGCAAGCCTGCCCCCAGTGCAGGTCCGCGTCCGTTCTATCCACAAACACCCGTTGAGGAAACTCATGCAAGAAGCACTGAATTCTTTGGCTCCCGCTGCGCACGGTGATGCTGCCAATCCTTCCTCCGCCCATCACCTGTCCGTGCAGGACGGCTACCAGATCATCCGCCGCAGCGGCGACGTGGTGCCCTTCACCCCGCAAAAGATCGCCGTCGCGCTGACCAAGGCCTTCCTGGCCGTGCGCGGCGCCCAGGGCGCTGCCTCCGCCAGCGTGCGCGAGACCGTGGACGAGCTCACCCAGGCCGTGGTGCGCGCCCTGCTGCGCTCGCGTCCGGGCGGCGGCACCTTCCATATTGAAGACGTGCAGGACCAGGTCGAGCTGGGCCTGATGCGCGGCGGCCACCACGACGTGGCGCGCGCCTACGTGCTGTACCGCGACCGCCGCAACCAGGAGCGTGCCGAGCAGAAGAAGGCCGCCGAGGCCGCTGCCGCCGCTGCGGCCGCGCCCGCCCCCGTGCTGCATGTGACCGACAACGGCCAGCGCGTTCCGCTGGACCAGGCCCGCCTGCTGGCCCTGATCGAGGCCTCCTGCCGCAACCTCAATGCCGACATCCAGGCCGCGCCCATCGTTGCCGAGACGCTGCGCAACCTGTACGACGGCGTGCCGATCGAAGAAGTCTTCAAGGCCTCCATCCTGGCCGCGCGCACGCTGATCGAAAAGGACCCCGACTACACCTACGTCACCGCCCGCCTGCTGCTGCACACCATCGTGCGCGAGGTCATGGGCCATGACGTGCAGCCTGCCGACATCCAGTCGGCCTACGCCGCCTACTTCCCCGGCTTCATCCAGAAGGGCGTGGACAACGAGCTGCTCAACCCCGAGCTGCTGAACTACGACCTGCCCCGCCTGGCTGCCGCCCTCAAGGCCGAACGCGACCAGCAGTTCGACTACCTGGGCCTGCAGACCCTGTACGACCGCTACTTCCTGCACGTGCGCAAGACGCGCATCGAGCTGCCCCAGTCCTTCTTCATGCGCGTGGCCATGGGCCTGGCGCTGCAGGAAGAGGACCGCAACGCGCGCGCCATCGAGTTCTACGAACTGCTGTCTTCCTTCGACTTCATGAGCAGCACGCCCACGCTGTTCAACAGCGGCACGCTGCGCTCGCAGCTGTCTTCGTGCTACCTGACCACGGTGCCCGACGATCTGGACGGCATCTATGAGTCGATCAAGGAAAACGCCCTGCTGTCCAAGTTCGCCGGCGGCCTGGGCAACGACTGGACGCGCGTGCGCGCCCTGGGTTCGCGCATCAAGGGCACGAACGGCGAGTCGCAGGGCGTGGTGCCCTTCCTCAAGGTGGTCAACGACACGGCCGTGGCCGTGAACCAGGGCGGCAAGCGCAAGGGCGCCGTCTGCACGTACCTGGAGACCTGGCACCTGGACATCGAGGAATTCCTCGAGCTGCGCAAGAACACGGGCGACGACCGCCGCCGCACGCACGACATGAACACGGCGAACTGGATTCCCGACCTGTTCATGAAGCGCGTCATGGAAAAGGGCCAGTGGACCCTGTTCTCGCCCTCCGATGTCGGCGACCTGCACGACCTCTTCGGCGCAGCCTTCGAGCGCGCCTACACGGCCTACGAAACCAAGGCCGACACCGGCGAGCTCAAGCTGTTCAAGCGCATCCCGGCCGTGGACCTGTGGCGCAAGATGCTGTCCATGCTGTTCGAGACCGGCCACCCCTGGGTCACCTTCAAGGACCCCTGCAACGTGCGCTCGCCCCAGCAGCACGCCGGCGTGGTGCACTCGTCCAACCTGTGCACCGAGATCACGCTGAACACCAGCGACACCGAGACCGCCGTCTGCAACCTGGGCTCGGTCAACCTGGCGCGCCACATCACCAACGGCGCCATCGACCACGGCAAGCTGCGCAAGACCATCACCACGGCCATGCGCATGCTGGACAACGTGATCGACATCAACTACTACGCCGTGCAGAAGGCCAAGGACTCCAACCTGCGCCATCGCCCCGTGGGCCTGGGCCTGATGGGCTTCCAGGATGCGCTCTATGAAATGCGCATCGCCTACGCCAGCGACGCGGCCGTCGAGTTCGCCGACCAGTCGATGGAAGCCATCTGCTACTACGCCTACTGGGCCTCCACCGAACTGGCCAGGGAACGCGGCCAGTACTCCAGCTACAAGGGCTCGCTGTGGGACCAGGGCATCCTGCCGCTGGACACGCTGAACCTGCTGGAGAAGGCCCGCGGCGGCTACGTGGAAGTGGACCGTTCCTCGCGCCTGGACTGGGATGCGCTGCGCGCCAAGATCGGCCAGCACGGCATGCGCAACTCCAACTGCGTGGCCATCGCCCCCACGGCGACCATCTCCAACATCGTCGGCGTCGATGCCTCCATCGAGCCTTCGTTCGGCAACCTGTCGGTCAAGTCCAACCTGTCCGGCGAGTTCACCGTCATCAACCAGTACCTGGTGCGCGACCTGAAGCGCCTGGGCCTGTGGGACGACGTGATGGTCATGGACCTCAAGCATTTCGACGGCTCGCTGCGCCCCATCGACCGCGTGCCCCAGGACGTCAAGAACCTGTACGCCACCGCCTTCGAGGTCGAGCCCACCTGGCTGGTCGAGGCCGCTGCACGCCGCCAGAAGTGGATCGACCAGGCCCAGAGCCTGAACATCTACATGGCCGGCGCCTCGGGCAAGAAGCTGGACGACACCTACAAGCTGGCCTGGCTGCGTGGCCTGAAGACCACCTACTACCTGCGCACCACCAGCGCCACCAACATCGAGAAGTCCACGGTGCAAAGCCGCGTGCTCAACGCAGTGCCCACGGCTGCCGCCCAGCCCGCTGCCGTGAGCACCTCCAGCGCCCTGGAAGCCGCGGCAGCCGCCGCACGCGCCCAGGCCCCGGCGACGGACATCAAGTTCTGCGCCATCGACGATCCCGGCTGCGAAGCCTGCCAGTAAGCCGCGCAGCGCGGGGCCTCGCCACGGCGCAGGCCCCGCGCCCTGCCCGCCAGCCAGCGCCATGCGCAGGATCTTCGCCATGGACCTTGGGCCTGCTCAACATGCCAGGCCACCCATGGTCCTACATTGACCGGAGCAGAAAGAGAGGCCTCTTTCGCACCGAATGAACTGAACATATGCCTCAGGGCATGCCGGAGAAAATTGCAATGCTGACCTTTGACGACGACGCCACCCTCTCGAACACGCCGACCGGCGCAGGAGCTGCCCCCGCCACCGGCACACACCAGCGCGTCAACGCCGCCGACAAGCGAATCATCAACGCCAAGACCGACGTCAACCAGCTGGTGCCCTTCAAGTACAAGTGGGCCTGGGAAAAGTACCTGGCCACCTGCGCCAACCACTGGATGCCGCAGGAAGTGAACATGAACCGCGACATCGCCCTGTGGAAGGACCCCAACGGCCTGACCGAGGACGAGCGCCGCATCGTCAAGCGCAACCTGGGCTTCTTCGTGACGGCCGACTCGCTGGCTGCCAACAACATCGTGCTGGGCACCTACCGCCACATCACCGCACCCGAGTGCCGCCAGTTCCTGCTGCGCCAGGCCTTCGAGGAAGCCATCCACACCCACGCCTACCAGTACATCGTGGAGTCGCTGGGCCTGGATGAAGGCGAGATCTTCAACGCCTATCTCGAGGTTCCCTCCATCCGCGACAAGGACGAATTCCTGATCCCCTTCATCGAGGCGATCATGGACCCCAGCTTCAAGACCGGCACCTTCGAGACCGACCAGACGCTGCTGAAGTCGCTCATCGTTTTCGCCTGCCTGATGGAGGGCCTGTTCTTCTACGTGGGCTTCACGCAGATCCTGGCCCTGGGCCGTCAGAACAAGATGACCGGCGCTGCCGAGCAGTACCAGTACATCCTGCGCGACGAGTCCATGCACTGCAACTTCGGCATCGACCTGATCAACCAGCTCAAGCTCGAAAATCCGCAGCTGTGGACACCCGAATTCAAGGAAGAAATCACGGCGCTTTTCGTCAAGGCCGTCGAGCTGGAATACCGCTACGCAGAGGACACCATGCCGCGCGGCGTGCTGGGCATGAACGCATCGATGTTCAAGGGATACCTGCGCTACATCGCCAACCGCCGCGCCACGCAGATCGGCCTGGAGGCCCTGTTCCCCAACGAGGAAAACCCGTTCCCCTGGATGAGCGAGATGATCGATTTGAAGAAGGAACGTAACTTCTTTGAGACACGCGTCATCGAGTATCAAACCGGAGGCGCACTTTCCTGGGATTAATCGCTTCTCTGCAGGCACAATGCGAACCATGACGCGCTTCACGCTTTTGCAATACCGATGGTGTTGCGGCGTGGGGCGTCTCCGTGTTCATTGCGATGCGTCACTCCACATCGCATTGAATCGCTTCGGAGCCCCGTACCCCGAAGTGTTTTGTGCAAATCAACGAAGGAGAAGATGATGGCAACTGCGAAGAAGACGGCCTCTACCAAGGCCCCCACCGACAAGAAGACCACCGCCAAAAAGGCGGCCGCCCCCAAGGCTGAAGCCGTGAAGAAAGCCACGGCCACTGCCAAGGCAGCGCCCGCCAAGAAGGCTGCGGCTCCTGCTGCAAAGAAGGCTGCCGCTCCCGCCAAGAAGGCTGCTGCTCCTGCTGCCAAGAAGGCTGCTGCGCCTGCTGCNAAGAAGGCCGCTGCTCCCGCCAAGAAGGCTGCNGCNCCTGCTGCCAAGAAGGCCGCNGCTCCNGCCAAGAAGGCTGCTGCTCCTGCTGCAAAGAAGGCTGCCGCGCCTGCCAAGAAGGCTGCTGCTCCTGCCGCCAAGAAGGCCGCAGCTCCCGCCAAGAAGGCTGCAGCTCCTGCGGCCAAGAAGCCCGCCGCTGCACCGGCTGCCAAGCCCGCAGCAGCACCCGCCAAGGCTGCAGCAGCTCCTGCCGCTCCCGCCAAGAAGGCTGCAGCGCCGAAGAAGGCCGCTGCTCCCAAGAAGGCCGCAGCAGCTCCCGCCGCTGCCGCGCCTGCAGCTCCCGCTGCCGCACCCGCGCCCATCGCGCAAACCCGCCTGGCACCCCAAGCCGCATGGCCCTTCCCCACAGGCAGCAAGCCCTGAGACTTCTCCGGTCTCAAAGCAAAAAGCCCGGCTCTTTCGAGTCGGGCTTTTTTCATTGCGACGATGGCGGCTGTACCGCCACCCGGCGATCACCGCATCAGGGCTTGGCGAAGTCCAGCACGTAGTTCTGCGGGCCGCGGCTGGCAATCTTGAGCGCACCCAGGCGGTTGCCCAGTTCTGCACAACGCACCAGATCCCAGCCACGCTCCAGGCCGAACAGCAGGGCGCCACGCCACGCGTCGCCACAGCCGGTGGGGTCGACCACGGCAGCGGGCTGCACAGGCGCCACCGGGGTCCTGGTGCCTTGCACCCAGACCTCGCAGCCTTGCGCGCCCAGCGTCACCACCAGGCCCTGCACCTGCCCTGAAATCTGCTCCAGGCTCCAGCCCGTGCGCTCGCTGAGCATGCGGGCTTCATAGTCGTTCACGGCCACCCAGTCGGCCTGCTCGATGAAGCGGCGCAGATCCTGCCCGTCGAACATGGGCAGGCCCTGGCCCGGATCGAAGACGAAGGGAATGCCTGCAGCCTTGAACTGCTGGGCATGCTCGATCATGGCCTCGCGGCCATCGGGAGCGATGATGCCCACGCGCACCTGCTCCCTGAGTTCGGGGGTGATGCGGTTGCCGTGGGCCTGCATCATGGCGCCCGGGTGGAAGGCCGTGATCTGGTTGTTGTCGCGGTCGGTCATGATCATGCACTGGGCCGTGTGCGTGTCCTGCAACTGGCCGATGTGCGCCGTGTGCACGCCCAGCTCCTGCAGGCGCTGCACATATTCGGCACCGTCACTGCCCACCATGGCCATGGGCCAGGCATCGCCCCCCAGCAGCCTCAGCGCATAGGCGATGTTGCCCGCGCACCCGCCGAAATCGCGGCGCAGCGTGGGCACCAGGAAGGACACATTGAGGATGTGCAACTGGTCAGGCAGGATCTGGTCGGCAAACCTTCCGTCGAAGGTCATGATGTTGTCGAACGCAAGCGATCCGCAGATGAGAGCGGCCATGGTGTGTCTCGGCTTTCTTGAAGAGTCAGGGGAATCAGGGATAAAAAACCAGGGCGCGGTAACCGGCAACGGCGGACTCCAGGCCCTGCACTTCGACCGGGGCGGTCACGCTCCATTCGCCATGGCCCTCGATCTGCGCCGGGGCACCGAACTGGTCGAGCCGGATCACGCGCCGCAGCAGCAGCTTGTCCTGCGCATCGGTGAGCGTGAGTTCGACAGCGGGCATGGCCACGGGGAAGCTGGAACGGTTCTCCAGGGTCAGGCTCCATTGGTACTGGCCGTTGCGCGGCAGCTGCCGAAAACCCGAACTGCCGATCACCACATCGCCGATCTGTCGGCGCGGCTGCAGCTCGCAGCCCGCCATGGCGCACAGGGTCTGCAGCGTGGGCGCCAGCGAAGGATGCTGCACGGCCAGCGCATCGCGCTGGCCCCACATCACCTGGCCTGCCAAAGCGCCCGCGCCCAGCAGGCAGCCCAGCACAAGGGCCACGCGTACGGCAGGCCGGCGCCAGAAGGCCTTGCGCCGCGCCTGACGCACAAAGCCGGGCTCGGCCTCGGGCAGCGCAGGCTGGTCGTCGCTGCCACCCTCGCCGTCGCTGTCGGGCCAGCGGGAGAACTCCGGCGAAGGCACGGATACCTGCGCCTGCCGCTCCGATTCACGGACCAGGCCCGTCGGGACGGACAGCGAAGGCGCATCGGCTTTCTGGGACGGCACGGCACCATCCACCTTGTGCGGCGATGGCGCGGAAACAGGCTTGTGTTCAGGCTCGGGCTGGGGTTCGGGCTCCAGGCCGGGCGGGGACGCCACCGCCGGCTCATGCCGCGCGTCAGGCTGGGACTGCGCCGCTGGTGCAGCCACGGACGCCGCCAGGATCTCGTCCACCAGCGACGCGCCAGGCAGCTCGCGGCCCGGATCGTCGGCGCCAAAAGCCGAAGGGGTCTGCGCAGGCGGCGCCGTGGACGTGGGCGCGGGCGCCTGCGGAGCCGCAGCTTCGGCAGGCGGCACGGCAGGCGAAGGCTCGACCCTGGCAGCAGGCGCCGTGCTTGCAGCAGTTGCCGTGGCTGCAGCCGGTGCCGGAGCACCCCGCCCCGGCAGCCCCACGGGCGCCGTCGGCAGCCACATGGACTCCCGGAATTCGCGGATGTCATCGTCCTCGAATTCCGGCCCATCGAGCGATGCCCCGCCCGCCACGGGATTGCCGGCGGCATGCGCAGGCGTGGCCGGCAGGGGCTGCAGATCCTCGGAGGCATCGAACACTTCATGGCAGACGCCGCAGCGCACCCACCCCTGCGAAATTCGCAGCTGGTCGGCCACCACTTTGAAGCGGGTTCCACAGGCAGGACAGCGGGTGACTTGGCTCATCAGCGATCGATTGTAGGCAGCTGCTCGCGGCCCGCGCCATGAAGGCGGCAGCCGCGCAGGGACTCGTGGCGCAAATCAGGCCGCGCGGCGCGCGGTCATCAGGATCCAGCCATCTTCGCTGTCGGCGACTTCGAGTGCCAGGTACGGCGCGTAGGCCTGCTTGAGTTCGTCGGCCTGGCGCTCCAGGATGCCGGCCAGCACCAGGCTTCCACCCTCCGCCACGCGGGCGCACAGCAGCGGCGCCAGCACCTTGAGCGGCGTGGCCAGGATGTTGGCCAGCACGGTGCTATATTCACCCGTCACGGCATCGGGCAGGCCGGCCTTCAACTGCACGGCGTTGGCATCGGCGTTGTAGCGCGTGGACTCCACGGCAGCCGGGTCGATGTCCACCGCGTCGATGTCGGTGGCACCGAACTTGGCCGCACCGATGGCCAGGATGCCGGAGCCGCAGCCGTAGTCCAGCGTGCGCCCCAGGCTGCCCTCGGGCTGGCGTGCGATCCAGCGCAGGCACATGCGCGTGGTCGGGTGCGTACCCGTGCCGAAGGCCAGGCCCGGGTCCAGGCGGATGCTCACGCGCGCCTGCGGCGGCAGCTCGTGCCAGGTGGGAACGATCCAGAATTCGGGGGTGATGTCCACGGGGGCGAACTGCGACTGCGTCAGGCGCACCCAGTCCTGCTCGGGCACCTGCTTGACGGCGATGATGCTGCAGCCCTCGAAGAAGTCCTGGGGCAGCAGCAGATCACGTGCCTCTTCGGCCGCTTGCTGCGTGGGGAACAGCGCCACCAGGCGGCTGCGCTGCCAGCCGTCTTTGGGTGGCGGCATGCCGGGCTCGCCGAACAGGGCCTGCTCGGCCTCGGTCTGCGCGTCGGCGTCCTCGACCGATACGCTCAGGGCGTCCAGCGCATCCAGTGCATCGCTGATGGTTTCGACCCGGTCTTCCGGGCACAGCAGGCTCAACTCGAACATGGGCCCATCCTTTTCTAAGCAATCAATGAAAAATGCCGGCCGCCGTCGCCGGGGGCCAGCATGCATGGTCGATCGGGTGACCCGCTCAACGCTTGTTGGCGTTGCGGTGCGCCAGCCACTCTTCCAGGTAGTGGATGTTGGTGCCGCCTTCCATGAACTTGGCGTCCACCATCAGGTCCTGGTGCAGCGGGATGTTGGTCTTGATGCCTTCGACCACGGTCTCCAGCAGCGCAGTGCGCATGCGTGCCAGCGCCTGCTCGCGCGTGTCGCCGTGAACGATGATCTTGCCGATCATGGAGTCGTAGTTCGGCGGCACGAAGTAGTTGTTGTAGACGTGCGAGTCCACGCGCACGCCCGGGCCACCGGGCGCATGCCACATGGTGATGCGGCCTGGCGAAGGCATGAAGTTGTAGGGGTCCTCGGCATTCACGCGGCATTCGATCGCATGGCCCTTGAGCTGGGCATTGATCTGGCGCTGGGTGAAAGGCAGCTTCTCGCCTGCGGCCACCATGATCTGGGTGCGAACGATGTCCACGCCCGTGATCAGTTCCGTCACCGGATGCTCCACCTGCACGCGCGTGTTCATCTCGATGAAGTAGAACTCGCCGTTTTCGTAGAGGAACTCAAAGGTGCCTGCGCCACGGTAGCCCAGCTTCTTGCAGGCTGCAGCGCAGCGCTCGCCGATCTTCTCGACCAGGCGACGGGGAATGCCGGGAGCCGGCGCTTCCTCGATGACCTTCTGGTGGCGGCGCTGCATGGAGCAGTCGCGCTCGCCCAGGTAGACGGCATTGCGATGGTTGTCGGCCAGGATCTGGATTTCCACATGGCGCGGGTTCTGCAGGAACTTCTCCATGTAGACGGCCGGATTGCCGAAGGCCGCACCGGCCTCGGCCTTGGTCATCTGCACGGCATTGATCAGCGCCGCCTCGGTATGCACCACGCGCATGCCACGGCCACCGCCGCCGCCTGCTGCCTTGATGATCACCGGATAGCCCACGGCCTTGGCGATGCGGCGGATCTGCACCGGATCGTCGGGCAGTTCGCCGTCCGAGCCCGGCACGCAGGGCACGCCCGCCTTGATCATGGCCTGCTTGGCCGAGACCTTGTCACCCATGGTGCGGATGTTGTCGGGCGTGGGGCCGATGAAGGTGAAGCCGCTCTTTTCCACGCGCTCGGCAAAGTCGGCGTTCTCGCTGAGAAAGCCGTAGCCAGGGTGGATCGCCTCGGCGTCGGTCACCTCGGCGGCCGAGATGATGGCCGGCATGTTGAGGTAGCTCAGCGGCGAAGGAGCGGGGCCGATGCACACGGCCTCGTCGGCCAGCTTGACGTACTTTGCGTCACGGTCGGCCTCGGAATACACCATCACCGCCTTGATGCCCAGTTCACGGCAGGCGCGCTGGATGCGCAGGGCGATCTCGCCCCGGTTGGCAACCAAAATTTTCTTAAACATGAAGGTCCTCGCGGCTTGGTGCCTGCGGCGGTACGCAGGCCGAAGCCGTCAGTTGAGCCAATTGCTCTGTCGCGCCGCGGCATGCGTTCGCGCCAGGGCGTCGTGCCGCTTGCGGCATCGCTCGCCTGCAGGTTACTCGATCACGAACAGGGGCTGGCCGTACTCGACGGCCTGGCCGTTTTCACCCAGGATGCGGGTAATGGTGCCGCTCTTGTCGGCCTCGATCTCGTTGAGAATCTTCATCGCTTCGATGATGCAGATGGTCTCGCCTTCCTTGACCTGGTTGCCCACTTCCACGAAAGGCTTGCCGCCAGGGCTGGATGCGCGGTAGAAGGTGCCGACCATGGGCGACTTCACCACATGTCCCGCGACGGCTGCCTCGGCAGGGGCTGCCACGGGCGCTGCTGCAGGAGCGGCCACAGGTGCTGCCACGGGCGCAGCCATCGGAGCCTGCATGGGCGCAGCCACGTAGTGCTGCACCACGGCGCCTTCGCTCTTGACGATCCGGACCTTGCCCTCTGCTTCGGTGATCTCCAGTTCCGACACGTTCGATTCGGACACCAGATCAATGAGGGTCTTGAGTTTTCGCAAATCCATGGGAGCTCCAGCGGCTAACAACTAAATAGGGCGCGAATTTACTCCAATTTCGCCCTTCTGCGTGCTTTGAGGCATATTTTTCATCAACGTCGCCATGGAATTCGGGGGATTTCCTGAGCCTGCACAGGCTCGGTCGCTGCGGAAATCAGCCTTTTGCGCTCCAGGAAGCCAGATCTTCGGTAGTAAGCTCACCTATTTTACGTTGCCGCACCAGGCCATCCTCGCCGAGCAGCACGGTGAAGGGCAGTCCGCCCTGCAGATTGCCGAGCGAGCGGGTCAGGCCCAGACCGCCTTCCACCGCCAGCGCCACGGGGAAACGCAGGGGTGTGCGGCCCAGAAAGCGCTGCACTGCCTCGGGCTTGTCCACGGCCAGGCCAATGACCTGAATGCCATGCTGGTCTTGGCGTGCCGAGAAGGCATCCAGCATGGGCAGTTCGCGCACGCACGGCGGGCACCAGGTGGCCCAGAAATTGACCAGCACCGGCTTGCCACGCCAGCGCGACAGCGTCATGGCCGAGCCATCCGGCGTGATGAAACGCTGCTGCCACAGCTGCTCTTCGGCGCTGGACTCCATGGCATGGGGCTGAAATCGCCACCAGGCCAATCCGGCGCCACCCAGTCCCGCAGCGGCGGCAACGCCGCCCATCAGCCAGCGGCGGCGGGAAGATGTGTTTTGACCTGCATCCACGGAATCAGCCACGGTCGGCCTCCCCTTCGTCCTGGTTCAACAGCTTGCGCAATGCCTCTGCGCTGCCACGCGGGCTGCGCCCCTGTCCATCGGGCTTGAGCGCGCCGCGCAGATCGTCAAGATCATGGACCAGCAGGTGCACACCCACATCCTCGTTCAGCGGGCGGCAGAAGGCATGGATGCTCAGCGCCTCCACGCTCTGGCCGGTGAATCCCGTCACGGTGCTGGGTTCGTAGTTCACATGCTGGTTGATCAGTGCGATCTCTGCCGATTTGGGGTCGTCGCAGAACAGTTGCAGATAAATATCGGACAGGCGCGTGGCCGTGCCGCGCCAGACGGCGCCGGCCAAGTGGGGACGGAACTCGGCCAGGCGATCCATCCATTGCAGAGCCAGCTCGCGCAGGGCCTGCAGTTCCTGGGGCTGGGTGTCGGCGCAGAACAGGGCGATGTATTCGCGCACAGCCTCTTCCACCAGGTCATTGCCCGGCAGCGCAGTGCGCGAGGGCAGTCCCAGCTGGCGCACAGCGCGGTGCTTGGCAGGCCCCCATTCCAGACCTTCCTCGACCACGAGGCGGGCCGCAGTCTGGGCAATTTCGGCAGTGGCTTGGTCCATGGCTTTACGATCCGCTGTATCCCTACATATATATAAGAGGCCTTCCCTGCGGATGGCCCCGGGCCATTGTGACCCAAGCCGCGGCAACGCCGGCCGCTGACGGGCTTTGCATGTTCCTGCCAGCGCCTTGCACCGGCGATTTCGCAACCTTGTGTTTCCGGGACCCGGTGCCTGCTGGGCCGCAAGCTCCTGTTTTTGCAGGCCAGCCATCCCGGACATGGCGGCAACCGTAGAATGCCCGGCCATGCACATACATATTCTGGGCATCTGCGGCACCTTCATGGGCGGACTGGCCGCGCTGGCGCGCGAAGCTGGGCACCGCGTCACAGGCTGCGACGCCGGCGTCTACCCGCCGATGAGCGATCAGCTGCGTGCACTGGGCATCGAGCTGATCGAGGGCTACGGCGCCGACCAGATGACCCTGCAACCCGACATGTATGTCGTAGGCAACGTGGTCAGCCGCGCGCGCCTGCCCGACGGCAGCCCCAAGTTCCCGCTGATGGAGGCAATCCTCGAAAGCGGCGCTCCCTACACCAGCGGGCCGCAATGGCTTTGCGAACATGTGCTGCACCATCCGTCCTGCCCGCGCCATGTGCTGGCCGTGGCCGGCACGCATGGCAAGACGACCACGACGTCGATGCTGGCCTGGATTCTCGAATGCGCAGGCCTGGCTCCGGGCTTTCTGGTCGGCGGCGTGCCGCTGGACTTCGGCGTCTCGGCCCGCTTGGGTGCATCCAGGCGCCCGACGCCAGGCGAGGGCCCGGCCGGCGCGGAGCCCGTCTTCGTCATCGAGGCCGATGAATACGACACGGCCTTCTTCGACAAGCGCAGCAAGTTCGTGCACTACCGCCCGCGCACGGCCGTGCTCAACAACCTGGAGTTCGATCACGCCGACATCTTCGAGGATCTCGGTGCCATCGAACGCCAGTTCCACCATCTGGTGCGCACCGTCCCCGCTTCGGGCCGGCTTGTTGTCAACGGCATCGAGGAAAGCATCACCCGCGTGCTGCACCAGGGCTGCTGGAGCGAGGTTTCCAGCTTCGGGGCGGTGGTCAGCGACTTCAGCGCAGAGGGCGATCCGAGCGCCTTCGACGTGCTGCACCGTGGCCGCAAGGTGGCCCGCCTGGAATGGGCGCTGACCGGGGAACACAACCAGCTCAACGCGCTGGCCGCCATTGCGGCAGCCGAGCACGTGGGCGTGACGCCGGCACAGGCCTGCGAGGCGCTGGCGCGCTTTCAGAACGTCAAGCGACGCATGGAGCTGCGCGGCATGGCGGGCGGCGTATCCGTCTACGACGACTTCGCCCACCACCCCACGGCCATACGCACCACGCTGGACGGCCTGCGCCGCAAACTCGGCAGCCAGGCACGCATCCTTGCGGTGTTCGAGCCGCGCAGCAACACCATGAAGCTGGGCACCATGAAGTCGCAACTGCCCTGGTCCCTGGAAAGCGCCGATCTGGTGTTCTGCCACACGGCCGGCCTGGACTGGGACGCCGCCGAGGCGCTGCATCCCCTGGGCGTGGGCCCTGGCCGCAAGGCGCAGGTGGCAGGCGACATGGACACGCTGATCGGACAGATCCTCGCAGCCGCCCGGCCGGGCGACCATGTGGTGTGCATGAGCAACGGCGGCTTCGGCGGCATACATCCCAAGCTGCTGGCTGCCCTGCAGGCCGCAGGCTGAACAAAGCGCAAGCAAGCCCCACCCCAATGAAAGAAGCCCGGGACATGCCCGGGCTTCTTTCATGTGCCTTCGCCTGTCAGCCGTCAGTAGCTGATGGACATGGCGGGCACGTCGACACGGATCAGCGGCTTGGACAGCACGGCCTGGGCTGCAACGGCATAGCTGTTGCGCCACTGCTCGTCGTCGAACAGCCCGGCACGCGAACGCGCCGCGCGCGCCACCACCACCAGCTTGTCGGCCAGCAGTACCTTGCCGCTGGCACGCAGGGGTTCGCAGTCCATGGAGATGAACTGCTGGTCCAGCCAATGCCGTCCTTCATCGGAACTCATGGGGGTGAGCCCGTTGGTGTCCGTGCGGTACTCTTTTCCGGCATCCAACACCACAATCACTTCGCTGCGCATGGAACTCCTCTCGTCATTACTGGATACAACCCCGTGCCTGCTCGCGCGGACAGGGCCGTTACTCATACCGCGAGCTTAACCGCAAGCGCCTTCTCCACACCCCGGGCAAGCTGACATGGCGCAAGCGCCGCAGCCTGGGGCTGGCACTGCCAGCAGCAGGTGTTTCATTGCGGCACGGCGCCCGCTTCAAGGTGCAAACGTACAATCGCCTGCAGATTGGACCCCGAATCTTCATCAACCGCATCGCATGACGACCGACACCACACACCAGAAACTGCTTGACCAGCTGCAGCAGCTCGAAGATGAGTTGCGCGGCCAGAGCCTCTGGTCGGCCGTGGCGCCAAGCCCCGAGGCCATGGCGTCGACCATGCCCTTCATGTACGACACGCTCAAGCTGCAGCAATGGCTGCAGTGGGTTTTCCTGCCCCGGCTGCGTGCCGTGATCGAGGCCGGCGGCCAGCTGCCCTGCCAAAGCCACGTTCATCCGCTGGCCGAACATGAGTGGAGCCAGCCCGTGGAATTCGACAAGCGCCAGTTGTTGGCCCTGCTGCAGGGCATAGACGACACGCTGAACCAGTGCGGTCTGACTCCGCCGGACGCCACATCGTCCCACTGACCACGGAGCGGCCAGGCACGAAAAACGGGGCGCAGACGCCCCGTTTTCTTTTGCGCCTCAGGCAGCCACCAAGGCTGCTGCCGCCTCGGTCTGCTTGACGCGGCGCTGCAGCACGGCGTCGGACAGCTCGGCCAGCGTGGCCAGGGAATCATCCCAGCCCAGGCAGGCGTCGGTAATGCTCTGGCCGTAGGTCAGGGCAGCCACTTCGTCCTTGCCGGGCGTGAACTTCTGGGCGCCGCCCACAAGATGGCCTTCGATCATCACGCCGAACACGCTGCGCGAGCCGCCGCTGATCTGTCCGGCGATGTCGCGGGCCACGTCCTTCTGGCGCTCATGCTGCTTGGAGCTGTTGGCGTGACTGCAGTCGACCATCAGCGTGGGCGTCAGGCCCGCCTTTTCGAGGTCCTCGCAGGCAGCGGCCACGTTGGCGGCGTCGTAGTTGGGAGTCTTGCCGCCGCGCAGGATGACGTGGCAATCCTGGTTGCCCGCCGTGTTCACGATGGCAACCTGGCCATTCTTGTGCACCGACAGGAAGTGGTGGCCACGGCTGGCCGACTGGATGGCGTCGGTGGCGATGCGGATGTTGCCGTCCGTGCCGTTCTTGAAGCCGATGGGCGCCGAGATGCCCGAGGCCAGTTCACGGTGGACCTGGCTTTCCGTGGTGCGCGCACCGATGGCGCCCCAGCTGATCAGATCGGCGATGTACTGGGGAGAGATCACGTCCAGGAACTCGCTGGCGGCCGGCACGCCCAGGCGGTTGATGTCGATCAGCAGTTGCCGCGCAATGCGCAGGCCCTCGTCGATGCGGTAGCTCTGGTCCAGGTAGGGATCGTTGATCAGCCCCTTCCAGCCCACGGTGGTGCGCGGCTTTTCGAAGTACACGCGCATCACGATCTCCAGCGTGTCCTTGTACTGCTCGCGTATGGGCGCCAGGCGGCGCGCGTACTCGATGGCGGCCGCCGGATCGTGGATGGAGCAGGGGCCGACGATGACCAGCAGGCGGTCATCCTCGCCAGCCATGATGTTGTGGATGGTGCGGCGGGTATCGCCGATCAGGGTTTCGACGGCCGTACCGCGGATGGGGAAGAAGCGAATGAGGTGCTCGGGAGGGGGCAACACGGTGATGTCCTTGATACGTGCGTCGTCGGTTTGGCCAGTCTTTTGGGAACCGCCGCGATACCAGGAATCGGCGAGGGAAGCTTGATGAGCAGTCATTGCTTGCTTTCGTGAGGAAAGATGGATCGTGGAAAACGGAGCGAAGAATCGGGAGGGGAAAAACAAAAAACCGCCGGGCTCTGCAGCTTCGGCGGTTCTGAGGGAGGTTTGTTCGGGTGCGCGCGCTTACCTCTCTTCCGCCGGGGAGGAGAACCAAAAGTAAAAGTAGAAGGAGGTACGGGCTTGCATGGGAACTGAATGTAGCACAGTCATTTTTCGCAGTGCAACATGGCCATGGCAGCACGGGGGGCGCACTTCACAGTGCCACAGAGAGAAACCTCAAAATCCACCAAGCACTTAAACTGCTTTTTTAACCGTTAAACGCAAAAATATTTCGTCATCACGGATAAAAACACGATGGCATGCAGTTTTCTTGCATTCACCTTTGAAAACGTGCAAACCCCAGAAAATGACGCTTCCGCGCATCGCGGCAGGCCCGCCTCAACGCCGCAGCAAGGAGTCGCGCAGCCTGCGCAGTGCTCGGCGCAGGGCGCTCCAGGGACGCCAGCGACGCGTCCGGTACCAAGGCTGCATTGCGGCGGCATCGAACCCGCCGGCCACAGCGGCGGATTCCGCAAACATGTCTATCAACAGGCATGCATCTCCCAGCAGGCGCCAGCCCAGACGCTCGCAGCGGCGGAAATGCTCAGGCTCCTGGGCATCGCCCACCAGCACGGACTGCTGCCAGGCGTGCACGACCTCCCTGAATCCCTTGAGCAGGCGCTGGTAGGCGGGAAATTCGTAGAGGGCGTGCCATACCGCCCCCAGCGTGGTGAGGAAGTGCTGGTGGTCCAGCACGGCCAGGTCGAGTTGCTGTATGGCCTCTTCCACGGCAGGGCGTGCACTGCCCGCATAGCGCACGCGCACGGCCTCGTCCAGCGCAACGGCCAACAAGGCCAGTTGCTGGTGCATGGGCTGCAGATCGCCCACGATCAACTCGTTCAGCCAGACGCGGTTCAGCCGCGACTCGCCGGCCCAGGTGCGCCAGTGTTCCGGCAGGCTGCGCAGGGGATGGGCAGAAGTCTGCAGGCCTGGCCGGGAAGGAAAGGAAAGCTGGGTCATGGAATCGGCGCCGGGCGGCGCCCACGGAGCGCGGCGGGCCGCGTCAGGCAGGACAGAGGACCCGCCCCCTGCCATGCAGGGCGCGGGCATGCGACGGTCAGGCCGTGCCGCCCACCGTCAGGCCGTCGATGCGCAGCGTAGGCTGACCCACGCCCACGGGCACGCTCTGGCCTTCCTTGCCGCAGGTGCCCACACCGCTGTCCAGGCGCATGTCGTTGCCGATCATGGTGATGTGCTTGAGCGATTCCGGGCCGCTGCCCACGATGGTCGCGCCCTTGACGGGGTACTGGATCTTGCCGTTCTCGACCCAATAGGCCTCGCTGGCAGAGAACACGAACTTGCCGCTGGTGATGTCGACCTGACCGCCGCCGAAGTTGGTGGCGTACAGGCCCTTCTTGATCGAGGCCACGATTTCCTGCGGATCCTTGTCGCCACCTAGCATGTAGGTGTTGGTCATGCGCGGCATGGGGATGTGGGCATAGCTTTCGCGGCGGCCGTTGCCCGTGGGCTTGACGCCCATCAGGCGGGCGTTCATTGCGTCCTGGATGTAGCCCTTGAGGATGCCGTCCTCGATCAGCACATTGCTCTGGCTGGTGCAGCCCTCGTCATCGACGTTGAGCGAACCGCGGCGATCGGCCAGCGTGCCGTCGTCCAGCACGGTGACGCCCTTGGCCGCCACGCGCTGGCCGATGCGGCCGCTGAAGGCGCTGGCGCCCTTGCGGTTGAAGTCGCCTTCCAGGCCATGGCCCACGGCTTCGTGCAGCAGCACACCGGGCCAGCCGGGGCCAAGCACCACGGTCATTTCGCCTGCCGGCGCGGGGCGCGACTGCAGGTTGGTGAGGGCCGCGCTCACGGCTTCGTCCACATATTGCGTGATCTGCTCATCGCTGAAATAGGCCAGGCCAAAACGGCCACCACCGCCGGCCGAACCCACTTCGCGCCGACCCTTTTGCTCGGCGATCACGGTGACGGAAAGACGCACCAGCGGCCGCACATCGGCAGCCAACGTGCCATCGGCGCGGGCGACCAGCACCACGTCGTACTCGCTGGCCAGGCCGGCCATGACCTGGACGACACGCGGGTCCTTGGCGCGGGCCAGGGTTTCGACCTTGCCCAGCAGCTCGACCTTGGCCGTGCTGTCCAGCGTGGCAATGGGATCCAGCCCCGGATACAGCGAGCGGCTTTGCGCGATCTTGGACGCGTTGGCGCGCACGCGCTTGCTCTGGGCCGCGCCCGAGATGGAGCGCACGGTGCGTGCCGCATCCAGCAGGGAGGCTTCGGAAATATCGTCGGAATAGGCAAAGGCCGTCTTCTCGCCGCTGACCGCCCGCACGCCCACACCCTGGTCGATGCTGAAGCTGCCGGTCTTGACGATGCCCTCTTCCAGGCTCCAGCCTTCGGCGCGGGTGTACTGGAAGTAGAGGTCGGCGTCGTCGACCTGATGGCTGCGGATCTCGGCCAGTGCGCGCGCGAGATGGGTTTCATCGAGCCCGAAGGGCTCAAGCAGCAACTGGCGCGCTGTGGCCAGGCGTTCAATGGTGGGTTCGCGGGAGATCATTCGCCCATTGTAGAGAGCCGGCCATGCCCTCGCCGTGCAACGGGGGCAGCCAACGGTTCATGGGCCTGCAAAAAAGAACGGAATGCCGCCCCACCAGGCTGAGCGGCATTCCGTAGGCATGCATCCGCGTGGATGGCGAACATGCTGGCCCATGTCCGCGCTTGCTTTGTAGCGCGCCTCGGCGTCCGTGGCAAGTGCACGGTCATCCCGCAGACATTATGGAAACAGGAGCATGCCAGTCTCATACAGGCTTGGCTTGCTCGCCAAATCATGGAAAGAAACGGAGCTTTCCGGCAGCAGGCATCCAGACTATTTGACATTTGCAGGCGCCTTGGGCGCCGCAAACTGGTGTTCAGAGCGGGCCGCCGCCCTCGCCCGGCAGTTGCCGCTGCGAACGCGCCACCGACATCAGCACCCCCAGCGCCAGCCCCAGCGTGACCATGGCCGTGCCGCCGTAGCTGATGAAGGGAAGCGGCACGCCGACCACGGGCAGGATGCCGCTGACCATGCCCATGTTCACGAAGGCATAGGTGAAGAAGATCATGGCCACGGCCGCCGCCATGAGCCGCGCGAACAGCGTGTTGGCCTGGATGGCGATGGCCAGCCCGCGCCAGACCAGCAGCAGGAAGGAGACGATGATGAACAGGTTGCCGACCAGGCCGAACTCCTCGGAATAGGCGGCGAAGATGAAGTCGGTCGTGCGCTCGGGGATGAACTCCAGGTGGGTTTGCGTGCCTGCCATGAATCCCTTGCCCCAGACGCCACCGGAGCCGATGGCGATCATGCCCTGGATGATGTGGAACCCCTTGCCCAGGGGGTCGCGCGTGGGGTCCAGCAGGGTGCAGACACGGGTCTGCTGGTATTCATGCAGCACGGGCCAGCGCACGCCGTCGGCGCACAGCTGGGGTTCGTACCAGACGATGAGGGTGATGCCGATCACACCGGCCAGCACGGGCGGAACGATGAGCTTCCAGGGCAGGCCCGCGAAGAAGATCACCGACAGGCCGGCCGCCATCACCAGCAGCGAGGTCCCCAGGTCTGGCTGCTTCATGATCAGCCCGACAGGCACCATGAGCAGCACCATGGCGATCACGAAGTCCGTGCCGCGCAGCTGGCCCTCGCGGCGCTGGAACCACCAGGCCAGCATCAGCGGCGTGGCGATCTTCAGCAGCTCGCTGGGCTGGATCACCACACCCACGTTGACCCAGCGCTGAGCCCCCTTCTTGGTGATGCCGAACAGCGCCACCGCCACCAGCAGCGCCACGCCCAGCATGTACAGCGGCACGGCCACCTTCATGAGCTGCTGCGGGGGAATCTGGGCCACGACAAAGAGGATGGCCGCCGCGATCAGCATGTTGCGCCCGTGGTCGGTGAAGCGCGTGCCGTGGTCGAAGCCCGAGGAGTACATGGCGATCAGCCCCGCCGACGCCAGCATGCCCACGAACAGCAGCAACCAGAAGTCAAAGCCCCGCAGCAGCGGGGCAACACGTTGCCAGAGGGAGGGCTTGTCGAATTCGGTCACGGGGATGGTCGGTCGCGGGCACGGGCCGCCATTATCCCGTGGCGCATGCGGCCTAGCCCGGCGCAGGGTTGCCCACGGAGGCGGTTGTCATCCTGCTGTCGGCCCGGGCCTTCCCTGCTGGGCGCCGCCCGCCGCAGCGGCCACAATGGGCCATGAGCCGTCCGGGCCGCATCCGGCGCCCGGCCCCAGCAACGCAAAGGAGAGCGCCCGCCATGACCACCACCCATTTGCTGTATCTGCACGGCTTTCGCTCCTCACCCCAATCCACCAAGGCCCGGCGCATGGCCGAACATGTGGCCACGCGCCATCCCCATGTGCGCTGGTGGAGCCCGCAATTGCCGCCATCCCCGCGCGAGGCGGCCGCCCTGATTGCCGACGGCATAGGCAGCTGGCCGCGAGAGACCATGGCCGTGATCGGCTCCTCGCTGGGCGGCTACTACGCCAGCTGGGTGGCCCAGCTGGCGCGCTGCCGCAGCGTGATGATCAACCCGGCCGTGAACCCGGCGCGCGATCTTGAAAAGTACATTGGCGAGCAGACGTCCTGGCACAACTCCGAGGAACGCTTTTTCTTTCGCCGCGAGTACATGGAAGAGCTGCGCGCGCTGGACACGCGCTCCATGACACCGGCCGCGCCCGAGATGCTGCTGGCGGCCGAGGGCGACGAAGTTCTGGACTGGCGCGAGATGAGCGCGCGCTACCCGCATGCGCTGCAGATCATCCAGGAAGGCGGCGATCACGCGCTGAGCAACTTCGAGGAGTACCTGCCCCAGCTCGACGAGTTCCTGAATCTGGCCTGATGCCGCACACGCCTGCGCGGCAGCTGCCAGCCGCAGCGTGGGAGAATATCGGGCTATGCACGCATTGTTTGAAGAAGCCGGCAAGTTCCTGGCCGGCCGCATCCTCTCCGAAGCCGACACCTCCGCCCAGGTGGAACTGGACTCGGGCAAACGGGTCAAGGTCAAGTCCGCCAACATCCTGCTCAAGTTCGACAAGCCGGCGCCTGCCGAGCTGATCGCCCAGGGCCAGGCAATGGCCGCCGAGATCGATCTGGACCTGGCCTGGGAATTCGCCCCCGAGGAGGAATTCGGCTTCGCCGACCTGGCACGCGACTATTTCTCGGACAATGCCACGCTGGCCCAGCAGGCCGGCGCGCTGTTTCGCATCTACGAGGCGCCGCACTACTTTCGCCGCGCCGGCAAGGGCCGCTTCAAGAAGGCGCCGGCCGAAATCCTGCAGCAGGCGCTGGCCGGCATAGAGAAGAAAAAGCAGATCCAGGCCCAGATCACGGCCTGGGCCGAGCAGCTGGGCGCCGGCGAATGCCCCGGCCCCATCCGCGAACAGCTCTACAAGATCCTGTTCCGCCCCGACAAGAACGCCGCCGAATACAAGGCCGTGGTCGAGGCCAGCCGCGCCACGCGCCTGGCACCGCTGGATCTGCTGCACAGGGCCGGCGCCATTGAATCGGCCTACGAATTCCACTGGAAGCGCTTCCTCTTCGACCACTTCCCCAAGGGCACGCAATTTCCGCCGCTGGAGGCGCCCCAGCCTCCGGCAGAGCTGCCGCTGGCCGAGGTCCAGGCGTTTTCCATCGATGACTCGGCCACCACCGAGATCGATGACGCGCTGTCGGTGCGCGGCCTGGGCACGGGCACGGTCACCGTGGGCATCCACATCGCGGCCCCCGGCCTGGCCATCGTACCGGGCACGCCGCTGGACCAGCTCGGCCGCTCGCGCCTGTCCACTGTCTACATGCCCGGCTACAAGATCACCATGCTGCCCAACGAGGTGGTGCAGATCTACACGCTGGACGAAGGCCGCGCCAACCCCGCCGTGTCGCTGTACGTCACCGTGGACGAGACCACGCTGGAAACCACGGCCAGCGAGACGCGCCTGGAACGCGTGCCCGTGCAGGTCAACTTCCGCCATGACAAGCTGGACCACATCGTCACCGAGCAGTGGCTGGCCGACCCGTCCATCGAGGTCGAGGGCACGCCCGAAGTGCTGCAGGGCAAGCGCGCCGAACTGACGTTCCTGCAGCGCTGGGCCAGGCACCTGAAGGCCGGGCGCGAACTGGTGCGGGGCAAGCCCGAGAACTTCAACCGTCCCGACTACAACTTCCGCCTGGTGGGCAACGGCAGCGCCGAGCCCCGCGGCAACGAGCAGGTCGAGATCACCGTGCGCAAGCGCGGCGCACCGCTGGACCTGATCGTGGCAGAGGCCGCCATCGTGGCCAACAGCACCTGGGGCGGCTGGATGGCCGATCTGGGCGTGCCCGGCATCTACCGCAGCCAGGCCAGCCTGGCCCCCGGCATCAAGGTGCGCATGTCCACCAAGGCGCTCCCCCACGCGGGCATCGGCGTCAAGAGCTATGCCTGGGCCACCTCGCCGCTGCGCCGCTATGTGGACCTGGTCAACCAGTGGCAGATCATTGCCTGCGCGCGCCACGGCAAGACCGCCGCACTGGCCGCGCCGTTCAAGCCCAAGGATGCCGAGCTGTTCGGCATCATCAGCAGCTTTGACGGCGCCTACAGCGCCTACAACGGCTACCAGGCAGGCATGGAGCGCTTCTGGACGCTCAAGTACCTGCAGCAGAACGCCATCACCGAGCTGACGGCCACCGTCATCAAGGAAGGCATGGGCGGCGGCCTGCTGGTGCGCGCCGACGACCTGCCGCTGGTCTTCCCCGTGCTGGGCGTCACCGGCCTGCCGCGCGGTGCCCATGTGCGCGTGCGCCTGGGCGAGATCGACGAGATCGCGCTCGATGTCTCGGGCACGCTGATCGAGCGCCTGGACAGCGACGCCGCCGCTGCCGACGATGGAGCGGAGGACGACGAGGAGGCCGTGGCCGGCCCCATCGCCATCGCCGTGGACATGAACGAGACCGACGGCACGCCCGCGGCCGATCCTGCCCAGCCCTGATCTGCCCGCGCCCCAGCCTCGCATCCAAGCCACTGCCTTAGATCTGACGTGAAACTGCCTACCGCCTTCCGTTCCCTGAGTACGCTGCAGTTGGCACTGGGTGTCTCCATTGCCCTGCATGCCGGGTTGCTCTCGTTCCGGTTCATCGATCCGGAACGCTTCGACCGCGTGTTCCAGGACACGCCGCTGGAAGTCATCCTGGTCAATGCCCGCGCCAACGAGCAGCCCGACAAGGCGCAGGCCATCGCGCAGACCTCGCTGGCCGGCGGCGGCGAAGCCGACAAGGGCCGGGCCTCCAGCCCCATGCCCTACTCGGCGCTCACCGCCGTGGGCGACGACTTCGAGGAACGCCAGCGCCAGATCGACTCCATGCAGGAGCAGCAGACCGTCTTGCTGACGCAGTTGCGCAAGCAGGTCGCGGCCCTGCCGCCGCTGGACCCGCGCGAGGCGGCAAAGCAGACCAAGGAGCAGCAGGCCCAGCAGGAAAAGCGCCAGCAACTGGTCAAGCTGCTGGCCGAGATCGAAAAACGCATCAACGAAGAAAACGCCCGCCCCAAGAAGCGCTACATCAGCCCGTCCACGCGCGAGGCCGTCTACGCCATCTACTACGACGGCCTGCGCCGCAAGGTCGAGGACAAGGGCACGGAGAACTTTCCCGAGCAGGCCGGCAAGAAGCTCTATGGCGAGCTGGTCATGATCCTCACCGTCAACCACGACGGCCGCGTGCTGTCCACCGAGATCGTGCAGGGCTCGGGCAACCGCCTGCTGGACACCCGCGCCGAAGCCATCGCGCGTGCGGCCGGCCCCTTCGGCCACTTCGGCCCCGCCATGCGCGCCAAGGCCGACCAGATCGCCGTGGTCTCGCGCTTCAAGTTCACGCGTGAGCAGACGCTGCAGACCACGGTCCAGTAGCCCAGTAGCGCCCCGCACTCTTCGCACTCCATTTTTTCGACATGACTTCCGTTGCCGCCACCTCCTCTGACCGCTACTGCGTCATGGGCAACCCCGTCGCGCACAGCCGTTCGCCCTGGATCCATGCCCGCTTTGCCGAACTGTGCGGGCAGGACCTGCACTACGAGCGCCAGCATGTGGAGCTGAATGGCTTTGCCGAGGCCGTGCGCGCCTTCGTCACGGCAGGCGGACGCGGCTGCAATGTCACCGTACCCTTCAAGCTGGAAGCCGCACAGCTGGCCACCACCTCCAGCGAGCGCGTGCAACTGGCCGGCGCCGCCAACACCCTGGTGCTGGCGGCGGACGGCATCCATGCCGACAACACCGACGGCCTGGGCCTGGTGGCCGACATCGTGCGCAATGCAGGCGTGCCGCTGGCCGGACGCGACCTGCTGCTGCTGGGCGCGGGTGGCGCCGCAGCCGGTGCACTGGGCTCGCTGCTTGCCGAGCGCCCGCGCCGCATCGCCGTGGTCAACCGCACCTTCGAGCGCGCCCAGGCCCTGGTGCAGCGCCATGCCGCCATTGCTGCGCAACATGGCGTGGAACTGGTGGCGCTGGAGCAGCAGGCCGTGGATGAGGTTTTCGACGTGGTCATCAACGCCACCGCCAGCAGCCTGGCCGGTGCCGAGGTGCCCGTGCCGGCCCGCGTGCTGCGCACTGGCAGCCTGGCCTACGACATGATGTACGGCCCCGCGGCCCAGGGCTTCATGCAGTGGGCCGAACAGCACGGCGCCACGGCCCGCGACGGGCTGGGCATGCTGGTGGAGCAGGCGGCCGAATCGTTTGCGCTGTGGCGCGGCGTGCGCCCGCCCTCGGCCCAGGTGCTGAACGAGCTGCGCGCCCATATTGCTCAAGGCGGCTGAGCGCTTCATGAAATCCCTGGCACGCGCCCTGCTGCTGGTGCTGTGCGCCGGCCTGCTGCTGCAGCTGTTCTTCGTGCTGCGCATTGCGCTGATGGTGGTGGTCGATCCCGAGTCCACAGCCTTCCAGCGCTCCGAAGCCTGGCAGATGCTGCGCAGCTCCGAAGGCCTGCACTGGAGCCAGCAATGGCTGCCCTATGACCGCATCGCGCCCACGCTCAAGCGCGCCGTCATTGCCTCCGAAGACGACAGCTTCACCGAACACCACGGGGTGCAATGGGAAGCCATCGAGAAAGCCTGGCAGCGCAACCAGCGCGCCGAAGCCCGGGCCATGAAGGCCGACAACGGCAAGGCGCCCAAGATCTATGGCGGCTCCACCATCACGCAGCAGCTGGCCAAGAACCTGCTGCTGTCGGGCGAACGCAGCCTGCTGCGCAAGGGGCAGGAACTGGTGCTGACCCAGCTGCTGGAACTGATGCTGAGCAAGCAGCGCATCCTGGAGATCTACCTCAACAGCGTGGAATGGGGCCAGGGCGTGTTCGGCGCCGAGGCGGCCGCTCGCCACTACTTTCGCAAGAGCGCCTCCCAGCTCAGCGCCGCCGAGGCCGCGCGCCTGGCCGTGATGCTGCCCCAGCCCAAGCGCTTCGAGAAGCTGCCCAACTCCGGCTATCTGCTGCAGCGCACGCGCACGGTCATGCAGAGAATGCCCAGCGCCGTCGTCCCCTGAACAGCTACATTCACCCCATGCGCATCCTTGGAATCGACCCCGGTCTGCAGACCACGGGATTCGGCGTGATCGACGTCGACGGCCACCGCCTGGCCTATGTGGCCAGCGGCACCATCCGCACCACGGGCATCGCGCTCGGCGACCTGCCGGGCCGGCTCAAGCTGCTGTTCGACGGCATCTCGGAAGTCGCCAGCCGCTACCAGCCCGACACCTCGGCCGTGGAAATCGTCTTCGTCAACGTCAATCCCCAGTCCACCCTGCTGCTGGGCCAGGCACGCGGCGCCGCGCTCACGGCCCTGGTCAACGCCGGCCTGCCGGTGGCCGAGTACACGGCACTGCAGATGAAGAAGGCCATGACCGGCCATGGCCGCGCGGCCAAGAGCCAGATCCAGGAAATGGTGCGCCGCCTGCTGCAACTGCCCGGCCTGCCCGGCACCGATGCCGCCGACGCCCTGGGCCTGGCCATCACCCACGCCCATGCAGGCGCCGCCATGACGAAGATGGCCGAGGTCACGCAGCTGCAGCGCCGCCAGCATGCGGTCTACAAAGGTGGGCGCGTCTACTAGGACACCAGTGCTTGGCCACCCTGCTCGGCCCTGAGCCTGATCCATTGCGCGATCCGGGGGAACACATCGGATTGCGCGTTGCCGGCCATCAGCAACCTGCTGTGGCTGTAGTCTTCGACAAAACCGGTGGCCTTGCCACACAGCACGAACTCCACATCCGTCCCGCCGAAAGCGCTTGCCAGCGCTTCGCACCCCTGCCAGGGTGCAATCAGGCGGTCTCCAGCACCCGCCAGCGCCAGAACGGGAATACGCACCTGGGAGAGTGCCTGCAGGTAGTTCATGCCGTCATGTCCCACAAATCGGCGCTGGAGATTCCACTGACACCACTGGCGCATCAGTTGGCCGCTTTCCGCCTCGGGCCCCACCATGCGGTTGGCTGCCAGCCAGTTCCGGCGGCCTATCCACGCCAGGTAACCCCGGATCCTGGCCCAGGCCAGCGGCGTGGAGGCAGCATGGGTGGCCTGGGCGGCCAGCAGCACGACACCGGCCAGATGGTCCCGGGCCACATCGGGATTGCGAGCGGCCCAGATGGCTGCCGCAATGCCGCCCCCGCTGTGGCCTATCAGGGTCAAAGGCCGGCCCTGCTCCTCGCTGCGGATGGCCTCGATGGCACTGGCGATGTCATGCCTGGCCACGGCTTCCAGATCATGGCCATGGCCGCAGGCCGGGTTACGTCCATGGCCGCGCCAGTCGAAGAGCCAAGTGCCGAATCCCTGCGCCGCCAGATACGCGCCGAGCCGGTCGCAGGATGCGGTGCCGGAGAAGGTGCCGTGCGTGATGGCCACGACAGGCCCCTGGACGCAGCCGCTGCGCACCAGCACAAGGGTGTGGCCGTCGCCGGCCCGGATCCGAATTACCTTCATGGCGGCCCGGCAGTCTCCGCAATGGCGGCAGCGCAGCCCATTCAGGACCTCAGACGATGCGTCCAAAGAACAGCACGGCGAAGAAGGTCACGCCGGCAATCACGGTCCACTTAAGGATGATGAAGCCCCAGCGCTTGTAGCGGGGCTGGCCCGTGCCCAGGTAGAACGCAAAGGACACGGCTGATGCCAGCAGCAGCAGGGTGGCCAGCCAGCGGAAGATCAGCATGGCGGCGCCCGCCTCACCAGGCCCGCGCGGGCTGGGCGAAGCCCTTGGGCGCCTGGCGCTCGCTGTCGAAGCTGACCATTTCCCAGGCGTCGGGCTGGGCCAGCAGGGCACGCAGCAGCTGGTTGTTCATGCCGTGGCCCGAGCGGAAGGCGCTGTAGGCGGCCAGCAGGGGCCTGCCGATCAGGTACAGGTCGCCGATGGCGTCCAGGATCTTGTGCTTGGCGAACTCGTCGTCGTAGCGCAGGCCGTCGCTGTTGAGCACCTTGTAGTCGTCCATGACGATGGCGTTGTCCATGCCGCCGCCCAGCGCCAGGCCGTGGCTGCGCAGCATTTCCACGTCCTTGGTGAAGCCGAAGGTGCGCGCGCGTGCAATGTCGCGCGTGTAGTTGTCCTCGCCCATGTCGAACTCCACGCACTGGCCGGTGGAGTCCACGGCAGGATGGGCGAAGTCGATCTCGAAGCGCAGCTTGAAGCCGTGATACGGGTCGAAGCGTGCCCACTTGAGGTTCTGGCCCTCGCCCTCGCGCACCTCGACGGGGCGGATGACGCGGATGAAGCGCTTGGGCGCCTTCTGCAGCTCGATGCCCGCGCTTTGCAGCAGGAATACGAAGGAGGCGGAGGAGCCGTCGAGGATGGGCACTTCCTCGGCGGTGATGTCTATGTAGATGTTGTCGAGCCCGAGGCCGGCGATGGCCGACATCAGGTGCTCCACGGTATGCACCTTGGCGCCGCCCGTGCCGATGGTCGAGGCCATGCGCGTGTCGGTGACGGCTTCGGCGGATATCGGGATGTCCACGGGCTCCGGCAGGTCCACGCGACGGAACACGATGCCGGTGTCGGGCTGCGCGGGACGCAGCGTCAATTCGACGCGCTGGCCGCTGTGCAGACCCACGCCCACGGCACGGGTGATCGTCTTGATGGTGCGTTGTTGGAGCATCCGGCTATTTTAAAGTGCGGCAGCCGTGCGCAGGGCATGGCCCTGGCACGGCATTCGCTATCACAACCATGCAGCGACCGTATCGGCCGCTGCTCAGTCAGCCTGCTTGCGCAGGAAGGCCGGGATTTCCAGATCGTCCATGCCGCCGGAGGCCAGGGCATCGACGCGGGCAGCGGCCTGCGTGCGGTTGGTACGCCAGACGCTGGGCACCGACATGTTGTTGGCATAGTCGGCGCCGCCAGCGGCACCGCCGACCAGGCCGCCGGCTGCCGTTGCGGCACCCATGGAGGCCGAGGGCAGCTGGTAGCTCATGTTGTCGGTACCGGTGCGCAGACCACCCTGCACCACCTGCATGTTCTGGCGGCGTGCGCTGGGGCGAGACAGGCCGGTGGCCACCACGGTGACGCGGATCTCGTCACCCAGGCTGTCGTCGTAGGCAGCGCCGTAGATCACATGTGCATCGGGCGAGGCGTAGGCATTGATGGTGCTCATGGCCAGGCGCGACTCGGACAGCTTGAGGCTGCCCTTGGCGGCCGTGACCAGCACCAGCACGCCCTTGGCGCCCGACAGGTCGATGCCCTCCAGCAGCGGGCAGGCCACGGCCTGCTCGGCAGCGATGCGCGCGCGGTCGGGGCCAGCGGCCTTGGCCGTGCCCATCATGGCCTTGCCGGGTTCGCCCATGACGGTGCGCACGTCTTCGAAGTCGACGTTCACATGGCCGTACTCGTTGATGATTTCGGCAATGCCGCCCACGGCGTTCTTGAGAACGTCGTTGGCATGGGCAAAGGCCTCGTCCTGCGAGATGTCGTCGCCCAGCACGTCCAGCAGCTTCTCGTTGAGCACGACGATCAGCGAATCGACGTTGGCTTCGAGTTCGCTCAGGCCGCTGTCGGCGTTGGCCATGCGTCGGCCGCCTTCCCACTCGAAGGGCTTGGTGACCACGCCCACGGTGAGGATGCCCATTTCCTTGGCCACGCGCGCGATCACGGGCGCAGCGCCCGTGCCCGTGCCGCCGCCCATGCCGGCCGTGATGAACAGCATGTGCGCGCCTTCGATGGCAGTGCGGATGTCGTCCTCGGCCAGCTCGGCGGCTTCGCGGCCCTTGTCGGGCTTGCTGCCCGCACCCAGGCCGCTGCCACCGAGCTGGATGGTGCGGTGGGCGCTGCTGCGCAGCAGCGCCTGCGCGTCGGTGTTGGCGCAGACGAACTCCACGCCCTGCACGTTGCGCGCAATCATGTGCTCGACGGCATTGCCGCCGCCGCCGCCAACGCCGATCACCTTGATCTGCGTACCCTGGTTGAATTCTTCAACTTCAATCATGTCGATGGGCATGTTGGTTCTCCTGTAGCTCTCTGTAAGTGGTCACCACCGTCTGGGGAAAATTCTGTCTTCTGTCCGGTATTCGGAAGCCGGTGGGCGGGCCGGTAATGCGCAGTCGATGAAAGCACATATCAAAAGTTCCCCACGATGAAGTCTTTGAAACGGCCAAAAGCGGTCTTCATCGACCCACTCTTTTGTGCCACCTTGAAACCGCGCAGGCGAGCCAGGCGGGCCTCTTCGAGCAATCCCATCACGGTGGCGGCGCGGGGTTGAGCCACCATGTCAGCCAATGCGCTCGAATACTTGGGGATGCCGCGGCGCACGGGCTTGAGGAAGATGTCCTCGCCCAGTTCCACCATGCCCGGCATGACGGCGCTGCCGCCGGTCAGCACGATGCCCGAGGACAGCACTTCCTCGTAGCCTGAATCGCGCACCACCTGCTGCACCAAAGAAAAGATCTCTTCCACGCGCGGCTCGATCACGCCGGCCAGCGCCTGCTTGCTGATCATGCGCGGGCTGCGGTCGCCCAGGCCCGGCACTTCGACCTGGGCGTCGGGGTCGGCCAGCAGCTGCTTGGCATAGCCGCTTTCGACCTTGATGTCCTCGGCGTCCTTGGTGGGCGTGCGCAGCGCCATGGCGATGTCGCTGGTGATCAGGTCGCCCGCGATGGGAATCACGGCCGTGTGCCGGATGGCGCCGCCCGTGAAGATGGCCACGTCGGTGGCGCCCGCGCCGATATCGACCACGGCCACGCCCAGCTCGCGCTCGTCATCGGTGAGCACGGCCTGGCTCGATGCCAGCGGGTTGAGCAGCAGCTGCTCGACCTCCAGGCCGCAGCGGCGCACGCACTTGATGATGTTCTCGGCCGCGCTCTGCGCGCCCGTGACGATGTGGATCTTGGCCTCCAGGCGGATGCCGCTCATGCCGATGGGCTCGCGCACTTCCTGGCCGTCGATCACGAATTCCTGCGGCTCGACCAGCAGCAGCCGCTGGTCCGAGGAGATGTTGATGGCCTTGGCCGTCTCCATCACCCGCGCCACGTCGGTGGCCGTGACTTCCTTGTCCTTGATGGCCACCATGCCGCTGGAGTTCAGGCCGCGGATGTGGCTGCCGGTGATGCCGGTGCACACGCGCTGGATCTTGCAGTCGGCCATCAGCTCGGCCTCCTTCAGCGCCTGCTGGATGCTCTGCACCGTGGCGTCGATGTTGACCACCACGCCCCGCTTGAGTCCGTTGCTCGGGGCCACGCCGAGGCCGGCGAGCTTGAGTTCGCCGTTGTACAGGACCTCGGCGACCACGACCATGACCTTGGCCGTGCCGATGTCCAGTCCGACGATCACATCTTTGTATTCTCTTGCCATATCAGCATCCGCCCCCGGTTGGTTCTGTCCTGTCGCTGTGTCGCTGCTTGGTGTGCATGTACATAGGTCTGTCCTCCCTCGTCTTCAGCGTCGGGGACGCACTGCAGCCGGCGCCTTGGCCGTGCCGGTGGTCACACCGCGCAGCCTCAGCGCATATCCGTCTTCGTAGCGCAGGTCGGCCGACTCGATGGCGTCGGCCTTGCGCTTGTATTGGGTCGTGATCTGGGGCAGCGTGCGCACGAAGCGCTGCACGCGCTGCAGCACGGCCTCCACACTGCCGCCACCCAGTTCGATCTGTGCGTCGTTGGCCAGCCTGAGCTGCCAGCTGCCGCGCGCATTGAGCGTCAGCCCGTCGATCTCCACATCCAGCGGCCCCAGCGCCGGCACCAGCAGCCGGTACATCTGCAGCATCTGCGGGGCGCTGTCCTCGGGGCCCTGCAGGCGCGGCAGGCCATCGCGGTCCAGCTCGCCCAGGTTGGCCTCGAAGACCTCGCCGAAGCTGTTGACCAGGCCGGTGCCCGAATCAGGCCCCCAGAAGGCCTCGGCCACATGCTCGTGCAGGATGACGCGCAGGCTGTTGGGATAGTCGCGGCGCACCTGCGCCTCGCGCACCCAGGGCACCTGCTCGAACGCCGCCTTGGCGGCCTTGAGATCCACGGTGAAAAAGTTGCCCGTGAGCACCGGCGCCACATTGGCGCGCAGCGTCACCGCGTTGTTGTGCACCAGCTCGCCCTCGACCACGATGCGGCCGATGTTGAAGGCCGGATGGCGCAGCGCCCACCAGCTCACCGCTGCCAGCCCCAGCGCAGCCACGCCCACGAACAGGACCGTGGCGGTCACGTTCATGAGCTTGACGTCGAAGGGGGCCGGCAGGGAGTAGCTCATGCGTGCTCCTGCTCCGGTTGCGCGTCCAGCGCGGCGCTGGCCAGGATGCCCAGGCACAGGTTTTCGTAGCTCACGCCGATGGCGCGGGCCGACATGGGCACCAGCGAGTGGCCCGTCATGCCCGGCGAGGTGTTGATCTCCAGCAGGAAGGGCTTGCGGTCGCTGGCGCGGATCATGATGTCGGCGCGCGACCAGCCGCGGCAGCCCAGCGTGCGGAAGGCCCGCACGACGATGCGCCGGATCTCGGCCTCTTCCTCGGCAGGCAGGCCGCTGGGGCAGTGGTACTGGGTGTCGTCGGTGAAGTACTTGTTCTGGTAGTCGTAGTTGCCTTCGGGCGCGACGATGCGGATCACGGGCAGGGCGTGGGCGCCCTCGCCGGTTCCGAGCACGGGGCAGGTGGTCTCGTCGCCTTCGATGAACTCTTCGCAGAGCACTTCGGGGTCGTACCGGGAGGCCAGCACATAGGCCTGCTCGCATTCCTCGGCTGTCCAGACCTTGGTCAGGCCGATGGTCGAGCCCTCGCGCGAGGGCTTGACGATCATGGGCGCGCCCAGCGCCTGCAGCGCGGCGCGGGTCTCGTCGGCGCTGGCGACCAGCCGCCAGTCGGGTGTGGGCAGACCCTCGAAGCGCCAGATGCGCTTGGTCATGATCTTGTCCATGGCGATGCTGGAGGCCATCACGCCGGGGCCCGTGTACGGGATGCCCAGCAGCTCCAGCGCGCCCTGCACCGTGCCGTCCTCACCGTAGCGGCCATGCAGCGCGATGAAGCAGCGGTCGAAACCGTCCTTCTTCAACTCGCCCAGGTCCCGCTCGGCGGGGTCGAAGGCATGGGCATCCACGCCCTGCGACAGCAGGGCCTTGAGCACGCCCGTGCCCGACATCAGCGAGACCTCGCGCTCGGCCGAGCGGCCGCCCAACAGCACGGCCACCTTGCCCAGGGCCTTGACATCGATCTGGGTGCCGAAGCTGCTCATTGCGCAGCTCCCTGCTGCGCCTGCAGCTCTTGTTTCTGAAGCATTTCAACCAACTTTCCGGGCACGGCGCCAATCGAGCCGGCCCCCATGCACAACAGCACGTCGCCATCGCGGGCGTGGGCGGCCAGGGCCGCCGGCAGCTCGGCAACGTCTTCCACAAAGACCGGCTCGACCCGGCCGGCCACGCGCAGGGCGCGCGCCAACGAGCGGCCATCGGCCGCCACCACCGGCGCCTCGCCGGCCGCATAGACCTCGGTCAGCAGCACGGCATCGGCCAGGCCGATGACCTTGACGAAATCCTCGAAGCAATCGCGCGTGCGGCTGTAGCGGTGCGGCTGGAAGGCCAGCACCAGGCGGCGGCCCGGGAAGGCGCCGCGCGCAGCAGCCAGCGTGGCCGCCATCTCGACAGGGTGGTGCCCGTAGTCGTCGATGACGGTGAAGATGCCACCGTCCGCTGCAGGGAGTTCGCCATAGCGCTGGAAGCGCCGGCCCACGCCCTTGAAGCTTTCGAAGGCGCGCAGCAGCGCCTCGTCGGCAATCTCCAGCTCCATGGCGACGGCCACGGCCGACAGCGCGTTGAGCACGTTGTGCTCGCCCGGCAGGCTCAGCACCACGTCCAGGTCGGGATAGCTTTGGCCGTTGCTGCGGCGCACCGTGAAATGCATGCGGCCGGCCTCGGCGCGCACGTTGAGGGCGCGCACCTGGGCGTCCTCGGCAAAGCCGTAGGTGGTCACGGGGCGGGCCACCTGGGACAGGATCTCGCGCACGGCCGGGCTGTCCACGCAGACGATGGCGCGGCCGTAGAACGGCATGCGGTGCAGGAAGTCGACGAAGGCGCCCTTGAGCCGGCCGAAGTCATGGCCGTAGGTTTCCATGTGGTCGGCGTCGATGTTGGTGACGACGGCCATCACGGGCAGCAAGTTCAGGAAGGAGGCGTCGGACTCGTCCGCCTCGACCACGATGTAGTCGCCCTGGCCCAGCTTGGCGTTGGCGCCCGCGCTGTTGAGCTTGCCGCCGATGACGAAGGTCGGGTCCAGCCCGGCCTCGGCCAGCACGCTGGTCACCAGGCTGGTGGTGGTGGTCTTGCCGTGGGCTCCTGCGATGGCGATGCCCTGCTTGAAGCGCATCAGCTCGGCCAGCATGAGCGCACGCGGCACGACGGGGATCTTGTGCGTGCGCGCCGCGACCACCTCGGGGTTGTCGGACTGCACGGCGGTGGAGGTGACGACGGCGTCAGCCCCCTTGATGTTCGCGGCCGCATGGCCGACGTGGGTGGCAATGCCCAGGCCTGCGAGCCGGCGCAGCGTGGCACTGTCGGACAGGTCCGAGCCCGAGACGGCGTAACCCAGGTTGTGCAGCACCTCGGCGATGCCGCTCATTCCGGCGCCGCCGATGCCGACGAAATGGATGTGATGAATGGCGTGCTTCATGCGGCCAGTTCCTCACAGGCGGCGACCACCTCGGCGGTGGCTTCGGTCTTTTGCATTTTCTTGGCTTTTCCAGCGCGCTCCAGCAGCGTCGCACGCTGCATATTTTGTAGCATTTCGGCCAGGCTTTGGGCAGTCAGTGCGCTTTGTTGCATCAACCATCCACCACCGGCATCGACCAGGAAACGCGCGTTCGCAGTCTGGTGGTCGTCCACGGCGGCCGGGAAAGGCACATAGATGGCGGCTGCGCCCACGGCCGCGATCTCGGTGACCGTGCTGGCACCGGCGCGGCAGACGATGACATCGGCCTCGGCAAAGGCGCGCGCCGTATCGTCGATGAAGGGCGTCAGCTCGGCCTGCACGCCTGCCGCCGCGTAGTTGGCGCGCAGGGCGTCGATCTGTGCGGCGCCGCTTTGGTGGAGCACGACGGGGCGCACATCGGCCGGTATCAGGGCCAGCGCCTGCGGCACGATCTCGTTGAGCGCCTTGGCGCCCAGGCTGCCGCCCACCACCAGCAGGCGCAGCGGTCCGCTGCGGCCCGCAAAGCGCTGCTCGGGCGCGGGCTGCTCGGTGAAGGCCTGGCGCAAGGGGTTGCCGACCCAGCGGCCCTTGGGGAACACGTTGGGGAAGGCGGTGAAGATGCGGTGGGAGACGCTGGCCAGCACCTTGTTGGCCATGCCGGCCACGGAGTTCTGCTCATGCAGCACCAGGGGCTTGCCGGCCAGCACGGCCATCATGCCGCCAGGAAAGCTGATGTAGCCGCCCAGGCCCACGACCACGTCGGGCTTGACGCGGCGCACCACGGCCAGCGCCTGCCAGAAGGCACGCAGCAGGCGCATGGGCAAAAAGGCCAGGGTCATGATGCCCTTGCCGCGCACGCCCGAGAACTCGATGGTCTCCAGCGGGAAGCCCTGGGCCGGCACGATGCGGGACTCCATGGAGCCGGGGGCGCCCAGCCAGCGCACGTTCCAGCCGCGCTCGCGCAGCGCCTGGGCCACGGCCAGGCCCGGGAAGATATGGCCGCCCGTGCCGCCGGCCATGATCAGGGCCGTGCGCTGGCGTTGCGTGCCTTGAGAGGTGGACTGCGTCATGCATGCCCTCCCTTCATCAGCAACTTGTTCTCGTAGTCCACCCTTAACACCACCGCTATCGCTATCAGATTCATGAGGATGGCCGACCCGCCGAAGCTCATCAGGGGCAGCGTCAGTCCCTTGGTCGGCAGCGCGCCCAGGTTCACGCCCATGTTGATGAAGGCCTGGAAGCCCATCCAGATCGCAATGCCCTCGGCCACCAGGCCGGAGAACACCCGGTCCAGCGCAATGGCCTGCCGCCCTATGAGCATGATGCGGCGCGTGAGCCACAGGAAGGTGACGGCGATCAGGAGCACGCCGACCAGGCCGAATTCCTCGCCGATCACGGCCAGCAGAAAGTCGGTGTGCGCCTCGGGCAGCCAGTGCAGCTTTTCGACGCTGCGGCCCAGGCCCACGCCGAAGATCTCGCCGCGCCCGATGGCGATCAACGCATGCGACAGCTGGTAGCCCTTGCCCAGGGCATGCTTTTCATCCCAGGGATTGAGGTAGGCAAAGATGCGCTCGCGCCGCCATTCGGAGGTGGCGATGATGAGCACGAAGGCCAGCACCACCAGGGCCGCGATCAGGAAGAACATGCGCGCGTTCACGCCGCCCAGGAACAGGATGCCCATGGCGATCACCACGATCACCATGAAGGCGCCCATGTCGGGCTCGGCCAGCAGCAGCACCCCGACCAGCACCACGGCCAGCCCCATGGGCAGCACGGCGCGGAAGAAGCGCTCCTTGACCTCCATCTTGCGCACCATGTAGTCGGCCGCATAGATGAGCACGGCGAACTTGGCCAGCTCGGACGGCTGGAAGTTCATGATGCCCAGGGACAGCCAGCGCCGCGCGCCGTTGACCACGGTGCCCACATGCGGGATCAGCACGGCCACCAGCAGGACCAGGGACACCAGGAAGAGCTTGCGCGCCATGCGCTCCCAGGTGGCCATGGACACCTGGAAGGCCAGCAGCGCGCCGACGAAGGCCATGCCTATGGACATGGCATGGCGCATCAGGAAATGGGTGGGCGCGATCTTGCCGAAGCGCGGATTGTCCGGCATGGCGATCGATGCCGAATACACCATGACCAGGCTCCAGGCCAGCAGGCCTATGACCACCCAGATCAGGGCCTGGTCCAGGCCGAGCACGCTGGCCGGCGTCTGCGTGGGCCGGTGGTACTGGGGACCGCCCAGGCGCACGGGCAGCACGTCGATGGCCTTTTCCTGCGCGCCTCCGAACCAGGAGCGCATGCGGCCCAGGGCCTGGTTCATGGCGTTCATCGCGCTCATGCAGCACCTCCGAGTTCATGCCCGGCATCCAGCGCCAGCGCGCGCACGGCATCGACGAACTGGTGGGCCCGGTCCTCGTAGTTGCGGAACATGTCCAGGCTGGCGCAGGCGGGCGACAGCAGCACGGCGTCGCCTTCATGGGCGCGCGAGGCGGCCAGCTCCACGGCATCGGCCATGGTGGTGGCATCGACCAGGGGCACGCCGCAGTCCTGCAGCGCAGCGCGGATGCGGCCCGCGTCGCGGCCGATCAGCACGGCGGCGCGCACGTGGCGCGACACGGGTGCGGCCAGCGGAGAGAAATCCTGGCCCTTGCCGTCACCGCCCAGGATGACCACGATGCGGTGGTCAGGCCCCAGGCCCGACAGCGCGGCCACGGTGGCGCCCACGTTCGTGCCCTTGCTGTCGTCGTAGTACTCCACGCCGTTGACGCGGCCGATGGGCTGGACGCGGTGCGGCTCGCCCCGGTACTCGCGCAGGCCGTAGAGCAGGGGCGCCAGCGTGCAGCCGCCCGCGCTGGCCAGGGCCAGGGCGGACAGGGCATTGATGGCGTTGTGCCGGCCACGGATGCGCAGCGCGTCGGCGGGCATCAGGCGCTGGATGTACAGGTCTTCGGCGTTCTTGCCCTTGGCGGTTTCGTCGGCCTCATGGGCGCGCACCAGCCACGTCATGCCGCTGACCACTTCCAGACCGAAGTCGCCGGGGCGGCGCGGCATGTCGCCGCCGAAGGTGATGTGGGCGCGCTGCTGGGGCTTTTGGCGCTTGCCCGGCGGCACCACGGGTGCCGGCAGCATGCGCATGACCTCGGGGTCCTCGCGGTTGAGCACCATGATGCCGCTGCTGCCGAAGATACAGGCCTTGGCATCGGCATAGGCGCGCAGGCTGCCGTGCCAGTCCAGGTGGTCCTGGGTGATATTGAGGACGGCAGCGGCCGTGGGCTCGAACATCTGCACGCCGTCGAGCTGGAAACTGGACAGCTCCAGCACCCAGGCCTGGGGCAGCGTTTCGGCATCGATGGCCTGGGTCAGCGTGTCCAGCAGCGTGGGGCCGATATTGCCCGCCACCGCCACGCGCAGGCCGGCATGCTCCAGCAGTTGCCCGGTCAGCGAGGTGACCGTGGTCTTGCCATTGGTTCCGGTAATGCCCAGCACGGTGGGACGGTAGCCATGGGCAGCCGAAAGCGCCTTCAGCGCCATGGCGAATAAATCCAGTTCGCCGCCCACGGGCAGGCCCTGGGCCCGGGCCGTGTCGACCACGGGCGCCACGGCGGCCGGGCTCAGGCCGGGCGAGCGGTAGACCAGGCCCAGGCTCTGGCCGTCCACCAGCTGCGCCGTGAACTCGCCGGGCACGAAGCGCACCTGGGGCAATTCGGTGGACAGCTGCTGCAGCTGGGGCGGTGCCTGGCGCGTATCGGCCACGATGACTTCGGCGCCGCAGCGCACGCACCAGCGTGCCATGGCCAGGCCCGAGGCACCCAGGCCCAGGATGAGCACGCGCTGGCCCTGCAGGTGCTGGGCCTGCTCGCCGGGCCAGCCGGCAGCCACGGGTGGCAGTACCTGTTCGGCTTCAACCGCCTCTTCGGTGGCGACCGGGGTGACCTCGGCGTCGGAGGAATCCGAGATGCTGGGGTCGGCAAAGATCTGGGCCACGAAGGCAGCGGCATCCCTGGCCGCCGTCAGCGTGGAGATGTCGGGTACAGGCTCGGTCATCGCCGCAGGGGCCGGGGCTGCCTCAAGCCCAAGCGCCTGCGAAGGCTCCGCAGCCAGCGGCTGCTCTGCGCCTTGCGGCGCCGCAGCCGGCGAATCGTCCAGGACCGGATCCGCGACCGGCTCGTCCGCCCGCTCACCGGCAGACTCCGAGGCAAAGTCGGCCCCCTTGGCCAGTTCGGCATGCAGCGCCGGGACAGCGGGCTCGCCAGCCGGCAGCGCAGGAGGTTCGGTCTTGAAGGCGAAGGCAGCGGCATCCCTGGCCGCCGTCAGCGTGGAGATGTCGGGTACAGGCTCGGTCATCGCCGCAGGGGCCGGGGCTGCCTCAAGCCCAAGCGCCTGCGAAGGCTCCGCAGCCAGCGGCTGCTCTGCGCCTTGCGGCGCCGCAGCCGGCGAATCGTCCAGGACCGGATCCGCGACCGGCTCGTCCGCCCGCTCACCGGCAGACTCCGAGGCAAAGTCGGCCCCCTTGGCCAGTTCGGCATGCAGCGCCGGGACAGCGGGCTCGCCAGCCGGCAGCGCAGGAGGTTCGGTCTTGAAGTCTTCGGTGTTCATGGACTCACCTCAGCTTCAGCGTGGACAGGCCCAGCAGGCACAGCAGCATGGTGATGATCCAGAAGCGGATCACGACCTGGGTTTCCTTCCAGCCGCTCTTCTCGAAATGGTGGTGCAGCGGCGCCATCTTGAGCAGGCGACGGCCTTCGCCATAGCGCTTCTTGGTGAACTTGAACCAGGTGACCTGCAGCATCACCGACAGCGCCTCGACCACGAAGATGCCGCCCATGATGGCCAGCACGATTTCCTGGCGAACGATCACGGCGATGGTGCCCAGCGAAGCGCCCAGCGNGTGTTCATGGACTCACCTCAGCTTCAGCGTGGACAGGCCCAGCAGGCACAGCAGCATGGTGATGATCCAGAAGCGGATCACGACCTGGGTTTCCTTCCAGCCGCTCTTCTCGAAATGGTGGTGCAGCGGCGCCATCTTGAGCAGGCGACGGCCTTCGCCATAGCGCTTCTTGGTGAACTTGAACCAGGTGACCTGCAGCATCACCGACAGCGCCTCGACCACGAAGATGCCGCCCATGATGGCCAGCACGATTTCCTGGCGAACGATCACGGCGATGGTGCCCAGCGAAGCGCCCAGCGCCAGCGCGCCCACGTCGCCCATGAAGACCTGGGCCGGATGGGCGTTGAACCACAGAAAGGCCAGACCCGCTCCGGCCATGGCCGCGCAATACACCAGCAGCTCGCCCGAGCCCGGGATGTGCGGGAACAGCAGGTACTTGGCGTAGCCGGCGTTGCCGGTCACATAGGCAAAGATGCCCAGGGCCGAGCCCACCATGATCACGGGCATGATGGCCAAGCCGTCCAGGCCATCGGTCAGGTTCACCGCATTGCTGGCGCCCACGATGACCAGGTAAGTCATGACCACGAAGCCGAGCACGCCCAGCGGGTAGCTGACTTCCTTGAAGAAGGGAACAAGCAGGCCGGCCTTGGGCGGCAGGTCCAGCGAAAAGCCCGACTGCACCCAGGTCACGAACAGCTCGAAGACCTGGGCATTGGTGTTCTCCGAAATGCAGAACACCAGGTAGAGCGCGGCCAGCAGTCCGATGACGGACTGCCAGAAATACTTCTCGCCCGAGCGCATGCCCTCGGGGTCCTTGTTGACCACCTTGCGCCAGTCATCGACCCAGCCGATGGTGCCGAAGCCCAGGGTGACCAGCAGCACGATCCAGACGAAGCGGTTGGACAGGTCGAACCACAGCAGCGTGGACACGGCGATGGACAGCAGGATCAGCGCCCCGCCCATGGTGGGCGTGCCGCTCTTGGCCAGATGGGTTTCCATGCCGTAGCCGCGCACGGGCTGGCCGATCTTGAGCGAGGTCAGCATGCGGATCAGGCGCGGCCCGGCCAGCAGGCCGATGACCAGGGCCGTGAGCGCGGCCATCACGGCGCGCATCGTGAGGTACTGGAAGACGCGCAGAAAGCCGAACTCGGGGGACAGGCCCTGCAGCCATTGGGACAGCATCAGCAGCATGCGGCCTCCTTCTTGCAACCGTCATCCTTGCCGGCCGCCTCGACCGCCTGAACCACCTGCTCCATCTTCATGAACCTCGAACCCTTGACCAGAATGCTACCCACCTCGGGCAGCGCGGCACAGGCTGCCTGTTGCAGCGAGGCCATGTCTTCGAAATGCCGGGCACCTGCACCGAATGCGGTGGCGGCGGATGTGCTTTGCGCGCCCAGCGTGAACAGCCGGGCAATGCCCAGGCTGCGCGCCAGCGCGCCCGCCTCGGCATGGAATTGCGGCCCCTGGTCGCCGACCTCGCCCATGTCGCCCAGCACCAGCAGCTGGGGAGCGGGCAGTTCGCGCAGCACCTCGATGGCCGCGGCCACCGAATCGGGATTGGCGTTGTAGCTGTCGTCGATCACGGTGACCGGGCGGCCTTGCACCGAAACGCTCAGCGCGCGCGAGCGGCCCTGCACGGGCTCGAACACGCTCAGGCCGCGTGCGATGTCGGCCAGCGGCACGCCGGCAGCCTGGGCGCAGGCCGCTGCGGCCAGCGCGTTGCGCACGTTGTGGCGGCCGGCGATGTGCAGGCGCACCGGCGCCTCGCCCTCGGGCGTGGCCAGGGTGAACTGCCAGGCATCGCCCAGCCACAGCGCGTCACGCGCGTGGATATGGGCGCCGTCGCCAGACTCGCCGAACAGCAGGCATTGGCGGGCGCCCGCCAGCTCACGCCACAGCGGCGTGTAGGTGTCGCCTGCGGGGAACACGGCCACGCCGTCGGCGGGCAGGGCCAGCAGCACGCTGCCGTTTTCGCGCGCCACGGCCTCGACCGTGTGCATGAATTCCTGGTGCTCGCGCTGGGCGTTGTTGACCAGGGCCACCGTGGGTTGGCCGATGGCGGCCAGCTCGGCAATCTCGCCGGGATGGTTCATGCCCATCTCCAGCACGGCCACGCGGTGCTGGCCGGTCATGCGCATCAGGCTCAGCGGCAGGCCGATGGAGTTGTTGAAGTTGCCGCGCGTGGCCAGCGCCGCCTCGCCCGCATGGGCACGCAGGATGGAGGCCACCATCTGCGTGACCGTGGTCTTGCCGTTGCTGCCGGTGACGGCGATCAGCGGCAGCGCGAAGCGCGCGCGCCAGGCCGTGGCCAGCGCGCCCAGGGCGGCCAGCGAATCAGGCACTTCGATGCCGGACAGGCCTGCAGCCTCCAGGCCGCCATGGGCCAGGGCTGCGGCGGCACCGGCCTCGCGGGCCTGGACCAGGAACTGGTTGGCATCGAAACGCTCGCCCTTCAAGGCGACGAACAGATCCCCGGCCTGCAGCGTGCGAGTGTCGGTGTGCACGCGCGTGAGCACGGTCTGGCCGTTGCCGACCAGCCGTGCCTGGGGGATATGCGACTGGATCAGCTCCAGCGCTTGTTGCAAGGTCATCATGACCGCTTCTTTCCTTCACGGGCCGCCAGCGCCTTGCGCGCCTCGGCCATGTCGGAGAACGGATGGCGCTGGCCTGCCGTCTCCTGGTAGTCCTCATGTCCCTTGCCGGCGATCAGCACCACGTCGCGTTCGCTGGCGTGCGCGATCGCCTGGGCGATGGCCGCCGCGCGATCGGCCTGGGACTGCAGGTTCTCGCCCGGCTGCATGCCGGCCAGGATCTGGTCGATGATGCGGTCGGGCACTTCGCTGCGCGGGTTGTCGCTGGTGACCAGCACGCAGTCGGCATTCTTCTGGGCGGCCTGCCCCATGAGCGGCCGCTTGGTGGCATCGCGGTCTCCACCGCAGCCGAACACGCACCACAGCCGGCCCTGGCGCTGCTCGGCGGCCGGGCGCAAGGCGCGCAGGGCCTTGTCCAGCGCGTCAGGCGTGTGGGCGTAGTCCACGGCCACCAGCGGCTGGCCGGGCTGGACGATCTGCTGCATGCGGCCGGGCACGGGTTCCAGGTGGGCGCAGGCAGCGACGGCCTGGTCCAGGCTCAGGCCCAGGCAGCGCAGCGCTGCCAGCACACCCAGCAGGTTGGATACGTTGTACTGGCCCACCATGCGCGTGTGCATGCGCAGGCTGTGGCCGGCCTCGATCACGGTGAAGCTCAGGCCCTCGGCGCCCAGCGCGATGTCCTTGGCCTGCAGGCGCGCCGCGCCCTCGATGGAAATGCTCCAGACATCGAGCGCGGCAGAGGATGGGCGCGACTGCAGCGTGGCCCACAGGCGCGCGCCGTGCGCGTCGTCCACATTGACGACGGCGGCCTGCAGGCCGGGCCAGTCGAACAGCGCGGCCTTGGCATCCCAGTAGGCCTGCATGCTGCCGTGGTAGTCGAGATGGTCCTGCGTGAAATTGGTGAACATCGCCACGCGGATGCGCGTGCCGTCCAGCCGGTGCTCGACGATGCCGATGGACGAGGCCTCGATGGCGCAGGCCGCCAGGCCCGCATCGGCGTACTCGCGGAATGCGCGCTGCAGCCGCACCGGGTCGGGCGTGGTCATACCCGTGGATTCCAGGGCGGGCGGGATGCCCACGCCCAGCGTGCCCACCAGGGCGCAGCCGCTGCGTTCCTGCAGCTTCACCTGGGCCAGCGCATGCGCCAGCCACCAGGCCGTGGTGGTCTTTCCGTTGGTGCCGGTGACGGCCAGCACGTCGATCCGGGCGCTGGGATGCTGGAACCACTGGTCGGCGATCAGGCCCGTGGCGGCCTTGAGGCCGGGCAAGGCCGCAATGTGCTCGCCGGAAAAACCGAAGGGCTCGACGCCCTGCGCTTCGACCAGGCAGGCCACGGCGCCGCGCTCCAGGGCCGAGGCCACATGGGCGCGGCCATCGGTGGCCGCGCCGGGCCAGGCAATGAAGGCGTCGCCGGGCCGGACCTTACGGCTGTCGGTCTGCAGCGTGCCGCTGCCTTGCAGGCGGGCGGCCAGCCATTGGACAGCCTCGGTGGCCGACGACAGCATCAGCAGGGCTTGGGAGGAACTCATAGCGAGGGCTCCTCCACGGGATTGGCGACGATCAAGGGCTTGACTTCCATATCGGGCTGCACGCCCATCAGGCGCAGCGTCTGCTGCACCACTTCGCTGAACACGGGTGCCGCCACGGTGCCGCCGTAGATGGTGCCGGCACTGGGCTCGTCCACCATCACGGCGACGATGATGCGCGGGTTCTCGATGGGCGCCATGCCCGTGAACCAGGCGCGGTACTTGCCGGCGGCATAGCCCTTGCCCTGCTGCTTGCGGGCCGTGCCCGACTTGCCGCCCACCGAGTAGCCGATGGTCTGGGCGCGCTGGCCCGTGCCGCCGGGGCCGGCCGCCAGGGCCAGCATCTTGCGCACCTCGTTGGCCGTGCGCGGAGAGAACACGGGCACGCCCACGGGCGGCTCGTCGGTCTTGACCATGGTGGCCGGGATCACGCGCCCGCCGTTGGCAAAGACGGTGTAGCTGCGCGTCATCTGCAGCAGGCTGGCGGACAGGCCGTAGCCATAGCCCATGGTGGCCTGCTCCACCGGCCTCCAGGTCTTGTAGGGACGCAGGCGACCGCTGGCGGCGCCGGGAAAGGAGATCTGCGGCTTCTGGCCGAAGCCCACGGCCGAGAAGGTTTCCCACATTTCCTTGGCCGGCATCTGCAGCGCGATCTTGGTCGTGCCCACGTTGCTGGACTTCTGGATCACGCCGGCCACGGTGAGCAGGCCGTAGTTGTGGGTGTCGGAAATCGTCGAGCCCGTGACGTTGACGCGGCCCGGCGTGGTGTCGATGGGCGTTTCCGGCTTGAAGCGGCCCGACTCCAGCGCCAGGCCGATGGTGATGGGCTTCATGGTCGAGCCGGGCTCGAAGGTGTCGGTGATGGCGCGGTTGCGCAGCTGCTCGCCCGTCAGGTTCTTGCGCTTGTCGGGCACGTAGCTGGGGTAGTTGGCCAGGGCCAGCAATTCGCCGGTGTGCGCATCCATGACCACCACGCTGCCCGCCTTGGCCTTGTGCGCGATGACCTGCTCCTTGAGCTTCTGGTAGGCGAAGTACTGGACCTTGCTGTCCACGGACAGCTGGATGTCTCGGCCGTCCTGAGGCGGCACTTCCTCGCCCACGCCCTCGACCACGCGGCCCAGGCGGTCCTTGATCACGCGGCGCGAGCCGGGCTTGCCGCCCAGCTCCTTGTCGAAGGCCAGCTCCATGCCTTCCTGGCCATGGTCTTCCACATTGGTGAAGCCCACGATGTGGGCAGCCGATTCGCCTTCCGGATACTGGCGCTTGTATTCCTTGCGCTGGTAGATGCCCTTGATGTTGAGGGCATGGATCTGCTGGCCCACGTCCCAGTCGAGCTGGCGCTTGATCCAGACGAAGGTCTTGTCCTCATCGGCCAGCTTTTCCATCAGCGCGGGCAGCGGCATCTCCATGAGCGCGGCCAGCTGCTTGAGCTTGGCCTTGACCTCGGGGTCGTCCTGCTCGACATCTTCGGGAATGGCCCAGATGCTGGCGGCCGGCACGCTGGAGGCCAGGATCAGTCCATTGCGGTCCAGCAGGCGGCCGCGGTTGGCCGGCAGCTCCAGCGTGCGCGCAAAGCGCACCTGGCCCTGGCGCTGGAAGAAGTCGTTGCCGAACACCTGCACGTAGGCCGCGCGTGCACCCAGGCCGACAAAGCCCAGGCCCAGCATGGCCACGATCATCTTGCTGCGCCACAGGGGTGTCTTGGACGCCAGCAAGGGGCTGGAGGTGTAGAGCACGCTGCGCGTCATGGAGCCACTCCCGTGCGCGCATCGTCATTGACGTACTGGGCGATGGCCGGCGTGGCCGGCTTCATCTGCAGGCGCTCGCGCGCCATGACCTCGATGCGCTGCGGCGTGGCCTGGGCGCGCTTTTCCACCTGCAGGCGCTGCTGCTCGGTGGCCAGGCGGCGCGATTCGGCCACGGCGCGGTCCAGTTCGGTGAACAGCCGGCGCGACTCGTACTGGTTGTGCACCAGGAAGATGGCGCTGGCCATCACCGCCAGCAGCAGCACGAGGTTCAGGCGCAGCATGCCACGCCCTCCTCTTGCGCCAGACGGTGCGTGCGCTTCATGCAGGCACCTCGGTGCGGCGGGCCACGCGCATCACGGCCGAGCGCGAACGCGCATTGGCGGCGACCTCGGCCTCGCTGGGCTTGATGCGGCCCAGGGCTTCAAGGCGCATGGGTGTGGGCGCGGCAAAGGGTGCGCGCCGGTCATAGACTTCCTTGGAATGCCTGGCAATGAACTGCTTGACGATGCGGTCTTCCAGCGAGTGGAAGCTGATCACCACCAGGCGCCCGCCCGGCGCGAGCACGCGCAGGCTGGCCTCTAGCGCCTGTTCGAGTTCTTCAAGCTCGGCATTGATGAAAATCCGAAGAGCCTGGAATGTGCGTGTCGCTGGGTTCTGCCCAGCCTCGCGGGTCCGGACCGCGCCAGCCACGAGCTCGGCAAGCTCCGCGGTATTGCGAAGGGGCCCCTGGCTTTCGCGCCGAGCAACAATCGCCTTTGCAATGGGGCCAGCAAACCGTTCTTCGCCGTAGTCACGTATCACCTCCGCAATCTGCTGGGCATCGGCTTCCGCCAGCCAGTCCGCCACGCTCTGACCGCGCGTGGTGTCCATGCGCATGTCCAGCGGACCCTCGAAGCGGAAGCTGAAGCCACGCTCGGGGTTGTCGATCTGGGGAGAGCTCACCCCCAGGTCCATCAGCACGCCCTGCACGCTGCCGGCCGGCAACTCGCCCAGGTGGCGAAACCCTTCGTGCCGAATCGAAAAACGCGCATCGGTGATGCGCGCTGCCTCTTCGATCGCGTCCGGGTCCTTGTCGAACGCCAGCAAGGTCCCGCCCGGCCCTAGCCGCTGGAGGATGCGCCGGGAATGCCCGCCTCGCCCGAACGTCGCGTCCACCCATTGCCCGGCAACGGGCTGCGCGGCGCCGTCCAGCAGCGCATCGACGGCCTCGTCGAGCAAAACGGTGATGTGTTGCAACGGCTGATTCAAGAGAACGCCTCTTTCCTAGAAAGCAAAATCCTGGAAGGCCGCAGGCATCTCTTCCTGCATGGCCTTCGCTTCATGTGCCTCATAAGTGGCCTTGTCCCACAGCTCGAAATGGTTGCCCATGCCCAGCAGCACGACCTCCTTGGTCAGACCCACGGCGTCGCGCAACTCGGGCGACACCAGCACACGGCCGGTGGCATCCATGTCCACGTCCATGGCGTTGCCCAGGAAGATGCGCTTCCACCACTGCGCCGACATGGGCAGCTGCGCGATCCGCTCGCGGAACTGCAGCCACTCCGTGCGCGGGAACAGCATCAGGCAACCATGGGGGTGTTTGGTGAGGGTGACCTGGCCCTGCGCCATGGCCAGGAGGGCGTCACGATGCCGGGTCGGCACAGACAGCCGCCCCTTGCCATCGAGATTCAGCGAGGACGCCCCTTGAAACACGGTCAGTCACCCCGGTCGGTTGGAGCCATCGCGTCCCGGAAATCGGGGCACAAAGGCAACTTTCACCACTTAATTGCACTTTTTTGCACTGTAGCAGCAATTTGGTGTTTCACAACCCGGGAATGGACAATTATTTGCAATGAAATCAACAACTTAGAGATCGAATGCAATGTGAGTGATGACAAAAAACCGAGACTTTACAAGCACTTAGGGGAGTGATTGCAAGTGAACTCTCAATCCCGGCAGGCAATTGCAACGATTCAATTCGCTGGCGACGGGGTGCAACTCGGGCCGGCCTCCTACAAAAAGTGACTGCCCGGCAATGCGGGCAGTCACTTCGATGGCGGCCGCTCGGCCGCCGGGGCAGGCTTCAGAGGATGAAGCGAGACAGGTCTTCGTCCTGGCTCAGGGACTGCAGGCGCTGGTCCACGTAGGCCGCGTCGATGGTGACGGTCTGCCCCGAAAGCTTGGCCGCATCGAAGCTGACCTCGTCCAGCAGCCGCTCCAGCACGGTGGACAGGCGGCGCGCGCCGATGTTTTCGGTGCGCTCGTTGACCTCGAAGGCGATGCCGGCCAGCCGGGTGATGCCTTCGGGCGTGAACTCCAGCGTGACGCCTTCGGTGGCCAGCAGCGCCTGGTACTGCTTGACCAGGGAGGCATGGGTCTGGGTGAGGATGGCCTCGAAGTCCTGGACCGACAGCGACTCCAGCTCCACGCGGATCGGGAAGCGGCCCTGCAGCTCGGGGATGAGGTCGCTGGGCTTGGACAGGTGAAAGGCGCCCGAGGCGATGAACAGGATGTGGTCGGTCTTGACCACGCCGTACTTGGTGGAGACGCTGGTGCCCTCGACCAGGGGCAGCAGGTCGCGCTGCACGCCCTGGCGCGAAATGTCGGAGCCGCTGCTTTCCTGGCGCGTGGCGACCTTGTCGATCTCGTCGATGAAGACGATGCCGTTTTGCTCCGCATTGGCAATGGCGCGCGTGCGCACATCTTCCTCGTTGACGAGCTTGGCCGCTTCCTCGTCGGTCAGCAGCTTCATGGCCTCGGCAATGCGCAGCTTGCGCGTCTTGCGCTTTTCCTGGCCCATGTGGCTGAACATGCCGCGCAGCTGCTCGGCCATCTCCTCCATGCCCTGGGGACCCATGATCTGCACCTGGGGCGGCGCGTCGGCCACGTCGATATCGATTTCCTTGTCGTCGAGCTGGCCTTCGCGCAGCTTCTTGCGAAAGACCTGGCGGGCCGTGCTGTCGGCAGCCACCTCGCCGCTGCGGGCCTGGGGCACGAGCACGTCGAGGATGCGGTCCTCTGCAGCGTCTTCGGCGCGCAGGCGCAGCTTCTTCATGTCGGCCTCGCGCGTCTGCTTGACGGCGACCTCGGCCAGATCGCGGATGATGGCGTCCACGTCCTTGCCCACGTAGCCCACTTCGGTGAACTTGGTGGCCTCGACCTTGATGAAGGGCGCATCGGCCAGCCGCGCCAGGCGTCGCGCGATCTCGGTCTTGCCCACGCCGGTGGGGCCGATCATGAGGATGTTCTTGGGCGTGATCTCCTGGCGCAGGCCGTCGGCCACGTTCTGGCGGCGCCAGCGGTTGCGCAGCGCGATGGCCACGGCGCGCTTGGCGCCAGCCTGGCCGACGATGTGGCGGTCCAGTTCGGAGACGATCTCCTGGGGGGTCATGGCAGAGGACATGGTGTGTATTCGAAGCATTGCGCCGCCAGCCCCGCTTCCGTTACCTGGCCGCTGGCGGCTATCCGTTTCAATGGCCGGGCGAGAACCGCCCGCGCCGCGAGGGTCTCAGAGCGTCTCGACCGTGTGATGCATGTTGGTGTAGATGCACAGCTCGCCGGCAATCGCCAGCGACTTGCGCACGATCTCCTCGGCCGACAGCTCGGTATTGGTCAGCAGCGCCTTGGCCGCCGAGTGCGCGTAGGCGCCACCCGATCCGATGGCCACGATGCCCTGCTCGGGCTCCAGCACATCGCCGTTGCCGGTGATGATCAGCGAGGCCGATGCATCGGCCACGGCCAGCATGGCCTCCAGCCGGCGCAGCACGCGGTCGGTGCGCCAGTCCTTGGTCAGCTCGATGGCCGCGCGCGTCAGATGGCCCTGGTGCTTTTCCAGCTTGGCCTCGAAGCGCTCGAACAGCGTGAAGGCGTCGGCCGTGGCGCCGGCAAAGCCGGCCAGCACCTTGCCGTGGTAGAGCTTGCGCACCTTGCGCGCCGTACCCTTGACGACGATGTTGCCCAATGTGACCTGGCCATCGCCACCGATGGCGACCTGCACGCCTTCGGGGGTCTGCCGGCGCACGCTGATGATGGTGGTGCCGTGATACTGTTCCATAGCGGTGCCAGATGAGGGCGGCTCCCGCCTTCTCAAGAGCCCCTCCAAAGAATGCCGCCGCTCGGCAGGTCAGTCCCGTCTCGGCGTTACCTGCGCATGCTCCTGGATGCCGATCACATTGAAGAATACGGCCACCAGCTGGTGCAGCTGGCCGAACTGCAGCACATGGCCCAGCGACTGCATGTGGGCCGCCCAGTTGAGCACGGAGCCGGCCGCCGCAAAGTCCATGCGCACCAGCTGGGTGCAGTCGATGAACACCGGCTCGCCCAGGCTGGCGCCTTCCTGCACCGGGTCCAGCCAGGTGGAGGCATCGCCTTCGATGGTGCCGGACAGCGCAAATCGCACGGTATCCACCGGGGCGGCAGCGCCCGGCTGCACAGGGGCTTGTGCACCGCCGGACTCGACGGCTTGCGTCAGGCACTGGCAGACCGGGTCCACCCATGCAGGTGGCGAGACTTCGTAGGTCACGCAGTAGTCCAGGGCCACCAGCTCGAAATCATCCTGCCGGTTCATCAGGCGCAGCACGGCCATGCGCAGGCGCCACCACAGCGTATCCACAGCGGAGTCGCCCGAGGGAGCCAGCGCGCCCAGCAGCGCCTGCAGCCGGTCCGCGTTGAGCAGCACGAATACGCCCTGGGAATCGGCCCATTGCTGAAGCAGCGCCTCCAAGGCGGTGGCTGCCGCCTCGTCGATGTGGGTCACGGCAGCCCAGTCCAGGGTCCAGGGACCGGCGGCCTTGGCCTGGGAGGCCTTCAGCGCCGTGACGGCGCTGGGCGTGACCTGGGCAGGAGCGCTCCAGCGCCAGCCGCGCCCTGCCGCTGCGCCGGGAAGGGGCGCCATCGCGGCGGTGCGCTGCTGCGGCATCGCGAACCACTGGGGAGCGGAGCGGCCGAAGCGCGCCGCGAATTCAATGCCGGCCTTGTCGAACTGCAGCGGGCGATCGGCCGCGCGGTACAGGTCCAGCAAGGCCAGCCAGACCGGCAGCTGCGCAGGCACATCGCGCCGCTCGATCAGCTCCAGCATGCCCTGCTCGGCGCCGTCCACGTCGCCATTGGCAAAGAGGATGGCCGGCTCTTCGAGGTCGGGATCGTGCTCGAACACCACGAAGGATGGCGGCACCATGTCCATGGGCTGCGGGGCAGAGACCTCGGTGGCCGCGAAGGCGGGCAGGAAATCGGTGGCCCCTTCCAATGGCCGCAAGGGGCGGGCCATGGGCATGGAATCCATGAGGGGAGCCGTGGAGACGGACGGCACCTGCGGCGCAGGTGCCAGGCTCATGGGCAAGGTGGTGGCAAAGGCCGCCACGTCGCCGGCCGAGGCGATGGCCGCAGGCACCACGTCGCTGAGCATGGGAATCTGGCCCGGCGGCGGCTGCTTGCGAAACGACGCCGGCGCGGGGTTGCCGCCAGCGGGCAGCGCCATGGGAATGGTGGTTGCATCGGCCGCCTGCTTGCCCCGCCACCATTGCTGGGACATCTGGGCCTCGATCTCGTCGATCTTCTTGAGCGTGACGGCGCGCTCGCCGGAGGATTTGGAGCTCAGCAGGCTGCTGAGGAATTGCGAGCCCTGTGCAGCCGGTCCGGGCACGCCGACACCGACAGATGCGCTGCCCGGCCGGGAGGCCTGTTGCAACTCGGCCTGGCGCAGGCGGCGCAGCTGGTCGAATTCGCGCTTGCGTACGAAGTCGTTGCGGCGCTTGCGCTCGATCATTTCCTTGAGCGCCTGCTTGCTGTACTGGCTCTCCTGGTCAGCGTCGAGGCCGTCGAGATCGGACCAATTGACCGTCGGGTGGCGCACAAAGCGCACCACCTTGGACAACAACCCTCCCGATTTGCTGCTCTCTTCTTTTGCCATGGCGAATCAGATTAGCACCACCGTTCCGAAGGCCGTTGCCGCAACTCAATCTCCGTACATCTTCTGCTTGAGCTCGCGTCGCTGCTGGGCCTCCAGCGACAGCGTGGCCGTGGGACGGGCCAGCAGGCGGCCCACACCGATGGGCTCGCCGGTTTCGTCGCAGTAGCCGTAGTCGCCTGCGTCGATGCGTGCAATGGATTGCTCGATCTTCTTGAGAAGCTTGCGCTCGCGGTCGCGGGTGCGCAGTTCCAGCGCGTGCTCTTCCTCGATGGTGGCGCGGTCGGCCGGATCGGGAACCACCACGGTGTCCTCGCGCAGGTTTTCTGCCGTCTCGCCCGCGTTGGTGTGCATGTCGTGCTTGAGAGTGAGCAGCTTCAGGCGGAAAAACGCCATCTGCTTCTCATTCATGTAGTCGTCATCGGACATGGCCAGCACTTCGGCATCCGTCAGCTCCTCCGCCGACTTGGTCTTCCAGGCATTGGCCAGCTTGGGGTCTCGTTTCGTCGATCCCGACGAAGGCGTTTGCGTAGTGGTAGGCATAGTGTTGGTTTCGCTAACTTAGTCCGAGCCGGGGGCATCGGACGGGGCCATGGATGGTACTGTCAATCGAGGCGCCCGGGTCGAATGCCATGTAGGACAGCCGATCGCCGCAGTTGCGGAACCTGCCGGCTTCCCCTTGCGGCGGGGTGCGACAATCCAGGCCGTGCGGCGGCCGTGCGTGCAAAGAGCCCATTTCCAGCCGGCGCGGGAGGCCAGGTCGACGACGCCGACCGCAGTGCGGACCGCGGCCTTCTGGCTTGCAGCCGGGGCCTGGGCGGCCACTGACGGCTTCTTGCTGGATTCGGCGCTCACTTGCTGTCTCCTCACGGTATGGGCGACCCCTGCGGGGCAGTCCATTGGGCTTGGGGGCTCTCTTCAGGGGCGCGATTGTATCGATGCTCTACAGGAGCGCAAGCCGTTGCACATACCCCACATGAAAGCAGAGGAACCGCCTGCAGATGCGGGCGGCTCCTGCGTCAATCAGATGTCAGCAAAAACCATGTGATTCCTCACAAAAGTTCACAGACGGCTCAGACCAGGCACTGCTCCAGGCCCTGCAGGAAGATGTCCTGGGGCAGGTCGATGCCGATGAAGACCATCTTGCTCTGGCGCTTTTCGTCTTCGGCCCATTGCGGTCCCAGGTCGCTGCCCATGAGCTGGTGCACCCCCTGGAAGATGACCTTGCGCTCCGTGCCCTGCATGTTCAGCACGCCCTTGTAGCGCAGCATGCGCGGGCCATAGATGTTGACGATGGCGCCCAGGAAGTCCTCCAGGCGGGCAGGGTCGAACGCCCGGTCGGCACGGTAGACGAAGCTCTTGACGTCGTCATCGTGGTGATGGTGGTGAGGATGATTGCAGTGTTCGCCGTGCTCGTGATCATGGGCGTGGCTGTGGGCGTGGTCGTGCCCGCAGTTCTCGTCATGCTCGTGGTCATGGCTGCAGTGCTCGCCATGCTCGTGCTTGTGATCATGGCCGTGGTCGTGATCGTCTTCCTTGAGGAAGTCGGGATCGATGTCCAGCTTGGCATTGAGGTTGAAGCCACGCAGGTCGAAGACTTCGTTCAGGGGCACTTCGCCGAAATGCACGGCGCGGATGGGCGCGCGCGGATTCATGTGCTTGAGGCGGTGGATGAGCGCGTTCTTCTCGTCCTCGCTGACCAGATCGGTCTTGGACAGGAAGAGCTGGTCGGCAAAGCCGACCTGGCGGCGCGCTTCCTGGCGGTCGTCCAGCTGCTGGTTGGCGTGCTTGGCGTCGACCAGGGTCAGGATGGAGTCGATGAGATAGGTCTCGGCGATCTCGTCGTCCATGAAGAAGGTCTGGGCGACGGGGCCGGGATCGGCCAGGCCCGTGGTCTCGATCACGATGCGGTCGAACTCCACCAGGCCCTTGCGGCGCTTGGAGGCCAGCAGCTGCAGGGTCTCGCGCAGGTCTTCGCGGATGGTGCAGCAGATGCAGCCGTTACTCATCTGCAGGATCTGCTCCTTGGACTCCGTCTTGAGAATGTCGGTGTCGATGTTTTCCTCGCCGAACTCGTTCTCGATCACGGCGATCTTCATGCCGTGGGACTCGCTGAGCACGCGCTTGAGCAGCGTGGTCTTGCCCGAGCCCAGGAAGCCGGTAAGGATGGTGACGGGAATCAGTGCCATGGGATTGCTTTCAGAAAATTCAGCAAAGGGAAGCGGCAAGGCCCGTCCACCATGGACGGGCCTTGTCGAAAAGACGTTCCGAATAAGTTTAGCGAGCCTGTCAAGTGCTGTTTTGCCAGAGGGCTTGGCCTTTTTTATTCGAGGTTGTCCTTTTCAGGGGTTTCGCCGATTTCGCCGACTTGCCTGCTGTCGCCGCTCTTGCGGCGCGCGCGCGGGTGGGCGCTCTCGTAGGCCTGGGCCAGATGCTGGAAATCCAGGCGCGTGTAAATCTGCGTGGTCGAGATGCTGGCGTGGCCCAGCAGCTCCTGCACGGCGCGCAAATCGCCACTGGACTGCAGCATGTGGCTGGCGAACGAATGCCGCAGCACATGGGGATGGACACCGGCCGAAAGGCCGGCCTGCTGCCCGCGCTGGCGCAGCCGCGCCCAGACCGACTGCGCGCCAAGGCGCTCGCCGCGCCGGCCGATGAAAAGGGCGGGTTCGTGTTGCGCAGCCTGCGCGGCCGCACCCGCAAGACCCGTTTCCCGAAGGGCCACCCAGCGCTGCAGCGCCTGCAGCGCGGCCGCTCCCACGGGCACGGTGCGGCGCTTGCCGCCCTTGCCCTGCACGTGGGCGTCGGCGGACTGCAGGTCTATCCAGCCACGGCCCTGGCGCTGCGTGTCCTGGCCGGGCGCCACGTCCAGGCCCACCAGCTCGCCCACGCGCAGGCCGCAGCTGTAGAGCAGTTCGGTGATGGCAGCGTCACGTGCCTCGATCCAGGGGTCGGCGTCGGCGTTGCTGAAGGCGGCCAGCTGCACGGCGTCATCCACGCCCAATGCCTTGGGCAGGGGTTTGGGGGCCTTGGGGCCGCGCACGCCCTCCACAGGATTGAAAGGCACCAGCGACTGCTGGGCCGCCCAGCGGAAGAAGCTGCGCCAGCCGGACAGGATGAGCGCAATGCCGCGCGGGCTGCGGCCCCGGGAATGCATCCGGGCCACGAAGCGGCGGATATGGGCGGGCTGCAGCGCCAGCAGTTCCAGGCCGGCGTCGCGGGCCATGGCGCACAGCCGGCCCATGTCCAGCGCATAGAGCTCGCAGGTGCGGTCGGCCAGGCGCTTTTGCACGCGCACATGCTCCAGATAGGCATGGACGGCGGAGGGGAGCAGCGCCAGGTCCTCTGCCTCCAGATCCTCTGCCGGAAGGCCGCCTTCCGGGAGCCCGTCCCTGTCCGATGCCCCCGGCATGGGCTTTCAGCCGATCAGCCGCGCGCCAGGGTCAGCGCCACGGGCCGCATGCGCGAGAGGGCCGCGCTGGCCAGGGCCGCGATGCGCGAGAGGAATTCCGTGCCCATGGTGGCCTCGAAGCGCAACGGATCGGGCGAGCCCAGGACCAGCATGCCGAAGGCATGGGCCGGGTTGCCGGGGTCGCCATCGTGCAGGGTGAGCAGGGCCAGGGACTGGGCCGCGTCGGGATCGACCAGCCAGCCGCCGGGCTCGAAGCCCATGTTGGGGCCGCAAAACGGCATGGTCAGCGAGGCAGCGAAGGACTTGGCATCGTCGCTGACGCCCATGGTGTAGATGCTGCTGGTCTGCGCGCCGGAGACGTTCCACAGGCGCAGGGCCACCTGGGGCACCTCGAAGACATGCTGCAGGCTGGCCGTCAGCGCATGGGGCAGTTCGCGCAGGTCCTGGACCTTGGCCAGGGCGCAGCTCCAGGCGTGCAGCTTGTCGGCGATGGAGGCGTTCTCGCTGCTGTGCCGCATCATGTCCATGATGCGATGCTCCAGGCCCTTGATCTTCTCGCGCAGCATCTCGGCCTGGCGTTCCTGCAGGCTGACGGTGCGCGGGCTGTGGCTGCTGACCAGCTGCACGCGCGCGAGCATCTCGGCGTGGCGCTCGAAGAATTCCGGATGGTTCAGCAGGTAGTCGGCAATCGTCTCTTCGGTGACGGCGATATCGGTAGTGCTGTTCATGGCTGGTCGGGAACCTCGATCTGTCCTTCAAAAACAAACTCTGCGGGGCCGGTCATGCGCACTGCGCCGCCGTCCCACTCGATGGTCAGCCGGCCGCCGCGGGTGTGCACATCGACGCGCGCGTCGAGCAGCCCCCAGCGGATGCCGGCCACCACGGCCGCGCAGGCGCCCGTGCCGCAGGCCAGCGTCTCGCCGGCACCGCGCTCGTACACACGCAGCCGGATCTGGCCGCGATCGACGATCTGCATGAATCCCGCATTGACGCGCTGGGGAAAGCGCGCATGGCGCTCGATCAGCGGGCCCCAGGTGGCCACGGGCGCATGGTCCACATCGTCGACCAACTGCACCGCATGCGGGTTGCCCATGGAAACGGGGGCGATCCAGACCGTGGCTTCGTCGCCCAGCTGCAGGGGCCATTGCTGCGCCGCACCCAGCGGGCGGGGAACCAGGCCTGCACCATCGAAGGGCACCAGGGCGGGCTCCAGCACGGGCTGGCCCATGTCCACGGTGACGCGGCCATCGGCATGCAGCTCGGGGGCGATGAGGCCGGCCAGCGTCTGCACGCGGATGACGGACTTGTCCGTCAGTCCCTTGTCGTGCACATAGCGGGCAAAGCAGCGCGCGCCGTTGCCGCACTGCTCGACCTCGCCGCCGTCGGCGTTGTGGATCACGTATTCGAAGTCGATGCCTTCGGCGGGCGAGGGCCGCACCGTGAGGATCTGGTCGGCGCCCACGCCGAATTGGCGGTGGGCCAGAAAGCGGTACTGGGCTGCGCTCAGGCCCAGCGGGCCGGCGGTTTCGTCAAGGACCACGAAATCGTTGCCAGCGCCCTGCATCTTGGTAAAGCGGATCTGCATCCCGCGATTATCCCCTGCACGGCAGCCTCATGGCGCAATCCGGGGCATGCCCTGGCGCAGAGCGCCATCCAGCCGCCTGCGTCTCCGGCGCAACAGCACGATGCAGGTCCATCCGCATAATGCCCCCATGACCCGCCCCAGCCAGCTCCTGCACCCCCAGCGCCAGCCCGTAGACACGCTCAAGGCCTCCACCGTTTTGCTGATGCGCGACCGCGCCGATGGCAGCGGACTGGAAGTGCTCATGACAAGGCGCTCGCCCAAGGCCAGCTTCGTGCCCAGCGCCTATGTCTTCCCCGGCGGCGGCATCGAGGCCCAGGACGCCGCCGACGCCGCCCATGCCTGCGCCAGCACCCGCCCCGCCCAGGCCGGCGACCGCCTGCGCGTCACCCAGGCCATCGCCGGCCTGCGCGAGACTTTCGAGGAGCTCGGCATTTTGCTGGCCCACGATGCCCAGGGCCGACCGGTATCGGCCGCCGAGCTGGCCACGCTGGACCGCAATGCTCCCCTGGTTCCCCAGTGCGAGGCACGCGGCCTGCGCCTGGCCGTGGATGCGCTGTGGTACCTGGCCCACTGGACGGCCGACCGCGACCTGCCCCGGCGCTTCGATGTGCCTTTCTTCGTGGCGCGCATGCCCGAAGGCCAGGAGCCTGACGCCGACGGATCGGAACAGTTCGAGCCCATCTGGGTGAGCCCCCAGCAAGCGCTGGAGCGCCACCGCGCCGGCAGCTTTCCCATGATCTTTCCCACCATCCGCACGCTGGACCGGCTCAGCCGCTTTGCCGGCACCGATGCCGTGTTCGCCGCCCTGCAAGGCGAGCAGCCGCTGTGGCAGTGCTGCCCGCGCACCGGCTTTCTCAATGGCAAGGAAGCCCGCCACATGGAGGACGAGGCCCCCTTCGGCGAGCTGGAAATGGTCTGCCCGGACGGCCAGATCCTGCACACGCTGGACTGGCAGAGCGAGCGCGCCGTGCCACTGCGCAAGAACCTGCTGCGCCTGACGGCACCCAACCCCGGCGTGATGACCGGCCCCGGCACCAACAGCTATCTGGTGGGCGATGCCGCCACGGGCTACGCCGCCATCGACCCCGGCCCGGCCGATGCCGCCCATGTGCAGCGCCTGTTCGATGCGGCGGGCGGCGACATACGCCACATCCTGTGCACGCACTCCCATGCCGACCACTCGCCGGGCGCCGCGCTGCTGCAGGCGCTGGCGGTGCAGGCCGGCAGGCCCAGGCCCGCCATTGGCGGCCTGCCCTCGGCGCCCACGGCCCGGCCGGCCAGCCGCTTCACCCCCGACTACGCACTGACCGACGGCCAGCGCATCGTGCTGCAGGATGCGCAAGGCGGCACCACCCACACCCTGCAGGCCGTGTTCACGCCCGGCCATGCGGCCAACCATGTGTGCTTTGTGCTGGAGGAAGACGCCCTGCTGTTCAGCGGCGACCACATCCTCAATGGCAGCACCACCATCATCGATCCGCCTGACGGCAACATGCGCGACTACATCGATTCGCTGGACAGGCTCGACGCGCTGTGCGCCGCGCACGATGCGCGCTTCATCCTGCCGGCCCATGGCTATGTGCTGGGCTTTGCGCGCCAGGCGATCGCCAAACTCAAGGCCCACCGGCTGGCCCGCGAGGCAAAGGTGCTGGCCGCCATGCAAAAACAGCCCGACGGCAGCGTGCAGGACTGGGTGCGGCTGGCCTATGACGACGCCCCGCCGCAGCTGTGGCCGATTGCCGAGCGCTCGCTGCTGGCCCATGTGGAGCGCATCCGTGCGCTGTGCGGGCGGCAATGACCGGCAATGACCGACGACGCGCGCGGGGCCTGGTATCTGGTTAAGCTGCGCGCATGTCTGAATCTGAAAGCGTTCGCCTGGCCAAGCGCCTGGCCGAACAGGAACAATGCTCGCGCCGCGAGGCCGAACTGCATATCACCGCCGGCAACGTCCAGGTGGACGGCAAGGTCGTGCAACTGCCCGAGACGCGCGTGCGCCCCGAGCAGCAGGTCACGCTGCGCAGCGGCGCCCAGCCCGAGGCCGTGCCGCCCGTCACCCTGCTGATGAACAAGCCTGCGGGCTATACCCAGGGCCGGCCCTATGGCCGGGTGCGCAGCGCCCACTCCCTGCTGGGTGAAGCCAGCATGGCCCAGGTGGACACGCCCATGCCGCTGCTGGTGCTGGCCCAGCACTTCAAGAACCTGGAATCCTTCCTGCCCCTGCCGCTGCCGGCCAGCGGCCTCATCGTCTACACCCAGGACAAGCGTGTGGCGCGCAAGCTGGGCGAGGAAGGCATGTGGCTGGAGCAGGAATGCATCGTCGGCGTCGAAGGCCAGATCCACGAGGACGGCCTGGAGCTGATGAAGGCCGGCCTGCCGATCGGCAAGCGCCAGCTGCCGCCCTGCCGCGTGAGCTGGCAGAACGAGAACCACCTGCGCTTTGCGCTCAAGGGCATCGCCCCCGACGAGATCGACGCCATGTGCACCGAAGTGGGCCTGCGCGTGGTCAGCCTGCGCCGCCTGCGCATTGGCCGCCTCTCTCTGGCCAAGGTGCCCGAAGGCCAGTGGCGCTACCTGATGCCCTGGGAGCGGTTCTAGGCCGGCATTGCCGGGTGCGCGGCGGGCAGCACATTCGGCAAATGAGAATCATTTCATAGAATGCGGGATTCCCGTGCTGCCTTCGGGCCTCCCGCATGCCTGCGCCCGCCTCTTCCTCCTCTTCCCTGCTGAGCACCTTCCAGGACAGCTACCACGAGCTGGTGCGCTTCGTGGCGCGCCGCGCCGGCCCGCAGGCAGCGCGTGACCTGGTGCATGACGCCTGGATACGCCTGGCCGAACGCCAGCGCGGCGAGAGCGATGCGCCCGCCGCGCCGGACAGTCCGCCAGGCGCCAGCCGCGCCTATCTCTACGCGGTGATGGAGAACATCGCCATCGACCACCTGCGCCATGGCCAGCGCACGGCCGAGCGCTTTGACACCAGCGCGAGGGAAGGCGAGCCGCCCTCCCCCCTCAGCCCCGATGTGGCCGACACCCATTCCTACCGCCAGGCCCTGGCCGGGGTCGAAGGCGCCCTGGCGCAGTTGCCGGCGCGCTGCCGCGACATCTTCCTGGCCGACCGCATCGAGGGCGCCTCGCATGCCGAGCTGGCCGAGCGCCACGGCGTCTCGGTCAAAACCGTGGAACGCGAGGTCATGCGCGCCATGGACAGCGTGGAAGCCTCGCTGCACCGCTGGCGCGGAGACACCGCCGCACCCGCACCACGCACGGGCCGCCGCCGCGCCCTGTCCACCCTGCTGGGGATGGCGGGCCTGGGTGTCGGCAGCCCGGCGATGTGGCTGGCCTGGCGCCAGTGGATGCCGCAGTACCAGGTGCGGCTGGCCACGGCCACCGGCCGCCTGCTGAACCAGCCCCTGCCCGACGGCAGCACCCTGACGCTGGACGCCGCCAGCCGCGCCGAGGTGGATTTCTACGCCACGCGCCGCCAGGTGCGGCTGCTGGCCGGCAGCGCCTTCTTCGCCGTGGCGCGCGACACGGAACGGCCCTTCGTGGTCCAGGCGGCGGACGTACAGGTCGCCGTGCTGGGCACGCGCTTCGAGGTGGCGCTGGAGGACGATGCGGTGCTGGTCGCCGTCGATGCGGGCCGCGTGCAGGTGCGCGACGGCAGCGGCGCCCGGCATGTACTGGGCGCAGGCCAGATGCTGCGCCTGGCGCCAGGCCAGACGGCCGCCGTGCAAACGGTTGCGGCAGTGGCCGCCTGGCGCGAGGGCTGGCTGGACTTCCAGAACACGCCGCTGGCCGAGGTGGTCCGGCGCCTGGAGCGCTACAGCCTGCAGCTACTGCGCGTGGAGCCCGACGCCGCCGCCCTGCCCGTGCTGGGGCGCGTGCGCATTGCGGCGGCCCAGGGCTGGCTGCGCATGCTCCCGCGCACCCTGCCGGTCAGCGTGCAGGAAGAGGAACAGGGCCCGGGAAGCGGGCGCACTCTGGTCATCCGCCGCCGCAGCTGATGCGCTGATGCGCCCATGGCCCCGGAATGCACGGCGCATGCGCACCAGGCGTGAGGGAATGTCTGCGCCCGTTCGTATAGGCATGAGGACCCGGGAACGCGACGCATTCGCAGCCCGGGAATAGCCATTGCCCAGATCCGCCACGGGACCTTCCATGCCTTCATTCCCCTCCAAGCCTTCACGCCTTGCCTGCAGCCTTGCCCGCCACCATGCCGTTGCCGCGGGCATCGCGCTGCTGGCCCTGCAGCTGTCTCCAGCCGCTCTGGCCCAGGCGGCACAGGCCACAGCCACGGCCGCCAGCACCGACTTCCACATTCCCGCCCAGCCGCTGGACCAGGCGCTGGCCCAACTGGCCCGCCAGGCCGGCCTGCAACTGCTGGCTGCGCCCGAACTCGTGCAGGGCCGCCGCGCGCCTGCCGTGGAAGGGCGCCTGAGCACCGCCGCCGCCGTGGCCCGGCTGCTGCGCGGCAGCGGGCTAGAAGGCCATGTGAGCCAGGGCACGCTGGTGGTGGAAAAGCCCGCCGGCACCGTGGCCCTGCCCGAAGTCACGGTGTCCGCCGTGGGCGAGACCACGACCACCGAGGGCTCGGGCTCCTACACCACGGGGCTGATGAGCACCTCGACCAAGCTGCCGCTGTCCATCCGCGAGACGCCCCAGTCCCTCACCGTGGTCACGCGCCAGAAGATGGACGACCAGGGCATGCTGTCCATCGACGACGTGGCCAACAGCGCCACCGGCATCACCATCAACCGCTGGAGCGACGACCGGGCGCGCTACTTCTCGCGCGGGTTCGTGATCGGTTCGTTCCTGCAGGACGGCGTGCCCGTCTCGTATGAAACCGACACCTCCACCTACGACACCATGGCCATGTACGACCACGTGGAAGTGGTGCGCGGCCCCACGGGGCTGATGACGGGCGTGGGCGACCCTTCGGGCACCATCAACTTCGTGCGCAAGCGCGCGCCGCGCACCACCCAGCGCTCGGTCACCCTGCGCGGCGGCAGCTGGAACCAGGCCGTGGGCGAGGTCGATGTGGGCGGCGCCCTCAACGAGGACGGCTCGGCGCGCGGGCGTGTGGTGGCCTCGGCCCAGTCGCGTGACCACTTCATCGATGGCTATAGCAGCCGCCGCCAGCTGCTGTACGGCACCGCCGAGTTCGACCTGGGGCGCGACACCACGCTGAGCGTGGGCGGCTCCTATGTGAACGAAGACAACCCCGGCTCGCAATGGATGGGCGTGCCCATGGGCTTCGATGGCTCCTTCCTCGACATTGCGCGATCCAGGCGTTTCTCGCCCTCCTGGAGCAAATGGGACAAGAAGGAGGTCAGCCTGTTCGCCGACCTGGAGCACCGCTTCGACAACGGCTGGAAGGCCAGGCTGGCCGCGCGCGCCCTGCAGGCCCAGTCCGCGCTGGACGGCGCCTACCTGGTCTCGGGCGGCCTGGACGACCAGGGCCGCACGCGCTACGACGTGGCCGGCGGCCTGTACGACTACGACAAGCGCCAGCTCAGCCTCGATGCCTCGGCCCAGGGCCCCGTGCGCCTGTTCGGCCGCGAGCATGACCTGGCCTTCGGCCTCAGCCGCCGCACCATCCGCTGGAGCGACCAGGGCTACAGCTACCTGTCGCCCACGGGGGAATGGCTGATCGCCAATGGCGTCGATCCCTATACCTGGAACCCCGACTCGCTGGACCGCTCCGGCCTGCTGGCCGAAGACCTGTGGACGCGCCGCCAGAAGACCACGCTGACCTCGGCCTACGCCACGGGCCGCTTCCTGCTGGCCGAGCCGCTGAACCTGATCGCCGGCGCGCGCCTGGACTGGTACGACTTCACCAACGTCCAGCGCCAGGGCAGCTGGAGCCGGGAGCGCGAATTCAGCGAGAAAGCCCATGCCACGCCCTATGCGGCGCTGACCTATGACATCAGCAAGACCTACTCGGCCTATGCCAGCTACACCAGCATCTTCCGGCCGCAGGATTTTCTGGATGTCTCGGGCAGCATGCTGGCGCCGGTGGAGGGCCGCAATTTCGAGCTGGGCCTCAAGGGCAGCTACCTGGACGAGCGCGTGAACCTGGCCGTTGCCGTGTTCAACACCACGCAGGACAACCTGCCCCAGGCCATCGCGGACATCAACTCCTGCACGGTGAAGACCAATTGCTACCGCTCCGTCGGCAAGGTCAAGAGCAAGGGGCTGGACGTGGACATCAGCGGCGAGATCCTGCCGCGCCTGAACGCCGGCCTTGGCTATACCTTCACCCAGGCCGAGATCGCCAGCGACAGCACCGAAGGCGCCAAGGGCGCGCCCTATGCCAGCTACACGCCGCGCCACCAGCTCAAGCTGTCGGCCATGTACCACCTGGGCGGCGAGCTGGGCGCATGGCGCGTGGGCGGCGGCCTGCGCTACCAGAGCCGCACCACGTCCGAGTCGCTGACCAGCGCCGAGGGCTATGCAATCCGCCAGCCCGCCCATGCCGTGGCCGACCTGGTCATCGGCTATCGGGTGAACCGGCAGCTGGACCTGCAGATGAACATCAGCAACCTGTTCGACCGCCGCTATTTCGAGACCCTGGGCACGAACAACGGCGGCAACTATTTCGGCGTGCCGCGCAGGCTGCTGCTGACGGCCAAATACCAGTTCTGAATCGCCCATGAAAATGCCCCGCCGGTGGCGGGGCATGGAAGAAAGTGTGAAGCGCGCCGATAAGCCGGATTCTGTGCACGCGGTTGCCCGCATGTGACCGCCATTAATCTGGGCCGGGCGTCGCCGCCCGGCTCGGTGCTACCTACCCGCACACTCCGGGGGCCCCGTCAACGTGTGCCTACTTGGTATTGCTGCGCGTAGAGATTGCCCGTTTCACCCGGGGACGCGTTCCGCGTCCCCGGGTGGCTATGGGGCCCAGGCTTTCGCCTGGGCGTCTGGCTTGCGCCAGCCGTCGCCAGCTTGCGCTGGCACCCCATAGAACACCAAGTTGGCGGCACATGTCCCCGACTCGTCTCTGTTGCTCTGATCCTCACCTCACGGTGGACAGCCGTTAGCTGCTACGCTGCCCTGTGCAGTCCGGACGTTCCTCCAGTGCCGTGTTTCCACGATTGCACCAGCGGCGGTCTGGCGTGCTTCACGGGCGGCATTATCTCGCGGCTTGGGCCAGGCTGCAGGCAGATGGCGCAACAGCCTCACGGCGGCATGCAGAACTCGCGGCGGAATTGTTCGGGTGAGGTGCCGGCCTCGCGCTGGAACATGGCGATGAAGGCCGAGGGCGTGCTGTAGCCCAGGTCATAGGCGATCTGCTGCACGCTCAGGCCGGCCTCCAGCGCGTCGATGGCCAGCAGGTAGCCCATGCGCTGGCGCCATTCGCCCAGGCCCATGCCCAGCTCGCGCTGGCAGTGGCGCGCCAGGGTGCGCTCGGTCATGTGCACGCTGGCGGCCCATTGGGCCAGGCTGCGGTGGTCCTCGGGCGCAGCGCGCATGCGGGTCAGCACTTCGACCAGGGCCGGGTGTTCAGCGGCCGGCAGATAGCCGGGCTCCACGGGAACGGCCCGCAACTGGTCGTAGAGCACACGGGCCAGGCGCAGGTCGGCGTCGGTGGCGGGAATGTGCACGTCGCGCACGGCAAAGTCGGCCAGGATGGCCTTGACGATGGCGCCGATGCGCATGGAGCAAGGCTGCGCCGGCAGCTCCCTGCACAGCGCAGGCGCCAGGTAGACCGAGCGGTAGACCACGGCGTGCGCCACATGGCAGCTGTGCACCACGCCGGGCGGCACCCAGACGCCGTACTGCGGCGGCGAGACCCAGCGCTGGCCTGCCGTGTCCATGCACATGCTGCCGTGGGGCGTGTAGTTCAGGTGACCCCAGCTGTGGCTGTGCGGCGGCACCTCGGTGTCGGCGCCGAATTCGTCGTAGCGGAAGTAGTACTCGCCCGGCACATCCTCGACGTTCTGGATGCGCATGGGCTTGCTGGGACGGGGCATGGCGGATGGTCCGGGTTGCGCTATCGATTGTCCGAAACCAGGGATGCACTCCAAGTCGGACAGAACGATCATAGGACCAGTCTTAGGAGTCTTCCAATGGGGTCTTACCTTTTCCCTTTGATCGCCGTGCTCATCTGGTCGGTCAATACCGTGGTCAGCAAGATGGCGGCCGACAGCATCGGCGCGGCCGAGATCGGTTTCTACCGCTGGCTGGTGGCAGCCGTGCTGTTCACGCCTTTCCTTTTGCCGTCCATCTGGCGCCAGCGCGCCGACATCCGGCCGCAGCTGCCGCGCCTCATCGTGCTGGGAATGCTGGGCATGGTGATCTACCAGAGCCTGGCCTATTACGCGGCCCATATGACATCGGCCACGCACATGGGCCTGATCGGCTCGCTCACGCCCATGATGGTGCTGGGCCTGTCCACCGCCATGCTGGGCCAGGCGTTGAGCCGGGGCGCCGTGCTGGGCTGCGTGCTGGCGATTGCGGGCGTGGCCCTGGTGGTGTCTTCGGGGCAGCCTGCCACCTTGCTCACCCAGGGCCTCAATGGCGGTGACGCGCTGATGTTCGTGGCCATGCTGGCCTATGCGGTCTACAACATCCTGCTCAAGCGCTGGCCCATGCCGCGCCTGGCCACGGTGCAACTGCTGTACCTGCAGATCCTGGTGGCCGTGATCGCGCAGCTGCCGCTGTTCCTGATGGCGCCGCGCACGGGGTTGAACGCGGCCAACCTGCCGCTGGTGGGCTTTGCGGGCATCATGGCCTCCATCGCCGCGCCGCTGCTGTGGATGATGTCGGTGGCGCGCATCGGGCCGGGCCGCTCCAGCATGTTCTTCAACCTGGTACCCATCTTCACGGCCGTGATCGCCTTCATGGCATTGGGCGAGCCCCTGGCGGCCTACCACGCCGTGGGCGGCGTGCTGACCATCGGCGGCCTGCTGCTGGCCGAGCTGTGGAAGCAGCCCTTGCGTGCGCCGCGTGCCGCCGCCACCGCCTGAAAAAATCAGGGTTTTCCCGAGCTCAAATGGTGCACGCATGCCGCATGCCGGTGCGGCGCCCGCACCATTGCTGCCCATAAGAATTTGCATTCAGGCCTGCTCATAATTTCTTGTTGGACAGCCCTGTCCTGCCTTTCGATACTGCCGCCAAAGGAACCGCTGCAAGCGCCAGACGCGTGAGGTTCCCACGACACACGGGCCCGGTCCCAGCGGCCTGGCCCGTGTGCCCGCTGCACTTTCGAAGACAGGAGACACCCCATGAGCAGCCCGGCATCCGCCGCACACCCCCTCGCACAGAGCACAGGCGCCGGCGAGGCCGCGTCCCTCGACATGGACGCCACCTATCGCAAGATCGCCTGGCGCCTGATCCCTTTTCTGGTCCTGCTCTTCATCCTGGCCTGGATAGACCGCGTCAACGTCGGTTTCGCCAAGCTGCAGATGCTGGACGACCTGCAGTTCAGCGAGGCCATCTACGGCCTGGGCGCAGGCATCTTCTTCATCGGCTACTTCCTGTTCGAAGTGCCCAGCAACCTGCTGCTGGAGAAGATCGGCGCACGCAAGACGCTGGCGCGCATCACCATCCTGTGGGGCGCGGCCTCCATGGCCATGGCCTACGTGACCACGCCCACCATGTTCTACGTGCTGCGCTTCGTACTGGGCGTGGTGGAGGCCGGCTTCTTCCCCGGCGTGGTGCTGTACCTGACCTACTGGTTCCCGGCCCGCCACCGGGCGCGCGTCAACGGCCTGTTCATGACCTCGTTCGCCATTGCGGGCGCCGTGGGCGGCCCGATTGCGGGCGCCATCATGAATGGCATGCAGGGCGTGGGCCATCTGTCCAACTGGCAGTGGCTGTTCATCCTGGAAGGCATTCCCTCGGTGATCGCCGGCTTCTTCGTGCTGCTGTACCTGCCCGAGAAGCCCGCCAACGCCAGGTGGCTGAGCGCGGCCGAGCAGCGCGCCGTGACCGCTGCCGTGGAGGCCGAGAACCAGGGCGGCCACAAGCATGTGTCCTTCCTGGATGCCTGCCGCAACTACCGCGTGTGGCTGTGCGCCGCCGTGTATTTCTGCATCGTCAGCGGCAACGCCACCATCGCGTTCTGGTCGCCGTCCATCATCAAGGAGATCGGCATCCAGAACACGCTGCAGATCGGCCTGATCTCGGCCATTCCCTTCCTGGCCGGCACGCTGGCCATGGTCTGGAACGGCATGCATTCGGACAAGACCGGCGAGCGCCGCATGCACTGCGCCCTGTCCGCGCTGATCGCAGCGGCGGGCCTGATCCTCACGGGCCTGTTCCTGCACAACGCCGTGCTCGCCCTGTGCGCGCTGACGCTGGCCTCCATCGGCATCCTCGCGGCCTTTCCCGTGTTCTGGTCGATTCCTGCCGCCTTCCTGGCCGGCACGGCGGCGGCCGGCGGCATTGCACTGATCAACTCCATCGGCAACCTGGCCGGCTTCGTGGCGCCCTACATGATCGGCGCGCTCAAGACCAGCACGGGATCGCTGTCCTCGGGCCTGTACTTCGTGGCAGCCCTCGAATTCCTGGCGGCCTTCCTGGTCGTGCTCTTCGTCAGGAAGCAGTGAGGCCTGCGCGTGCGGTGCCGCTCCACGCCCTCCGCACGCCACAGCCTGACTTCCGCGTTTTCTCACCGGGGCCCGCGGCCCCGAATTCCCCCTGGATCGCCTGCCATGCAACTGCAGTTCACCACCCCCGAAGGCCAGACCTTCGCCCCTGAATTCGACACCCTCATCGTCGCCGGCTGGGCCGGCCGCGACCGCGAGGCCATCGAGCACCACATCGAGGAGCTGGCCGCCATCGGCATCCCGCGCCCCAGCGCCGTGCCGCTGTACTACCGCATCTCCAGCAACCAGCTGAGCCAGCACAGCGCGCTGCAGGTGCTGGGCCCGGACTCCTCGGGCGAGGTCGAGGTCTTCGTGTTCACGCACGAAGGCGAGATGTTCGTGAGCCTGGCCTCCGACCACACGGACCGCAAGCTGGAAGCCTACAGCGTGGCCTTTTCCAAGCAGGCCTGCGTCAAGCCCGTGGCCACCCAGGCCTGGCGCTTTGCCGACGTGGCCGGCCACTGGGATGAGCTGGTCGTGCGCTCGTGGATCGTGGAAGACGGCCGCGAGGTGCTCTACCAGGAAGGCACGCTGGCCAGCCTGCGCACGCCCCAGGACCTGATCGCAGGCTTCACGGGCGGCAAGGATCTGCTGCCCGCAGGCTGCGGCATGACCTGCGGCACGGTGGGCGCCATCGGCGGCATCCGCCCCTCGACGCAGTTCTCCATGGAGCTGTACGATCCCCGCAGCCAGCGTTCCATCCGCCACAGCTACCGCAGCGAACCGCTGGACGTCGTGGCCTGAGCCGCGACTCCGATCCGCCCACGCCCGCCTTCACCCACAGGACTTCCCACATGACCCAAGCCCTCCCCCTGCCCAGCCTGGAACTGGCATCACAGCGCCTGCATGGCGGCGAAACCACCTCGGTGCAGCTGACCGAGCAGGCCCTGGCCCGCACCATGTCGGGGGAAGGCCCCAAGGTGTTCACGCGCGTGTTCCAGGGCGCGGCCCTGGCCGAGGCCCGCGCCAGCGACGTGCTGCGTGCGGCCGGCCTGGCGCGCTCGCCCATCGAGGGCCTGCCGGTCTCGGTCAAGGACCTGTTCGACATCGCCGGCTTTCCCACGCTGGGCGGCTCGCGCCTGCTGGCCGACGCACCGCCCGCGCAGCGCACGGCCGAAGTGGTGCAGCGCCTGCGCCAGGCCGGCGCCGTCATCGTGGGCACGACCAACATGACCGAGTTCGCCTACTCGGGCCTGGGCATCAACCCGCACTACGGCACGCCGCGCAATCCCTGGCAGCGTGACGAGGACGGCGGCCGCATCCCGGGCGGCTCGTCCTCGGGCGCGGCCATCTCGGTCACCGACGGCATGGCCATGGCGGCCATCGGCTCGGACACGGGCGGCTCGGTGCGCATTCCTTCGGCGCTGTGCGGGCTCACGGGCTTCAAGCCCACGGCGCGCCGCGTGAGCATGGAAGGCGTGCTGCCGCTGTCGGCCAACCTGGACTCCATCGGCCCGCTGGCCCCCAGCGTGCGCTGCTGCGCCACGCTGGACGCCATCCTCTCCGGCGAGCCGCTGGGCGAGCTGCATGCCGCGCCGCTGCAGGGCCTGCGCCTGCTGGCACCCACCAACGTGGTGCTGGACGGCATGGACGCCACCGTGGCCGCGGCCTGGGAGCGCACGCTGGCCCGGCTGTCGCAGGCAGGCGCCCACATCACCCATGCCGTGGTCGCGCCCTTCGGCGAGCTGGCCGACATCAATTCCAAGGGCGGCTTCACGGCCGCCGAGGCCTGGGCCTGGCACCGCCACCACATCGCCACGCGCCTGTCCGAGTACGACCCGCGCGTGGGCACGCGCATCCTGCGCGGCAAGGACATCAGCGCGGCCGACTACATCGACCTGCTGGCACGCCGCAGGCAGTGGATTGCCGCCGTGAGCACGCAGATGGCCGACCATGACCTGATCGTCATGCCCACCGTGCCCGTGGTCGCCCCGAAGATCGCCGACCTCACGCAGAGCGACGAGGCCTACTTCGGCGCCAACGGCCTGATCCTGCGCAACCCCACGCTGATCAACTTCCTCGACGGCTGCGCCATCTCCCTGCCCTGCCACCGCGCAGGCGAGGCACCCGTGGGCCTGAGCCTGGCCGGCCTCGGCGGGCAGGACCGGCGACTGCTGTCCGTGGCCCTGGCCGTGGAGCAGCTGCTGGCTTCGGCGCAGGGCTGATCGACCAGACGGCCTCGGGCCTAGCCGCCCAGGCCGCTGCCCGGCAGCCGCGCCACGGCCTGGCCGTGGTTCAGCGCAAAGGCGGCGGCGGTCTCCTCGGCCGCGCGCGCCACCACTTCGGTCAGCGGGTTCTGGTGGTCATTGCGGTAGCAGGCCACCAGCGGCAGCGAGGGGAACTCACGGTCCACGCGCAGCAGGCGCAGGCGCTGCTCGGCCAGCTCGCGCTGGATGATGGCCGGCGGCACGGCGGCCACGCCCAGGCCGTCGCAGACCACGCGGATCATGGTGGCCACCGAGGCAATGCAGTTCAGGTGCACCGAGGCGCTGCTTTCGGTGGAGAACAGTTGCTCGATCACCGCATAGGGCTCGGAGCCGCGCGCAAAGCACATGATGGGAAAGGCCGCCAGCTCGGCCAGGCTCAGGGTCTCGTCGCCAATGCCCAGCTTGGGGCTGCCCACCCACGCCATGGGAAATTCACCCAGCGACAGATGGCCCACGCCGGCCGCCGTCACGGGCTTGGCCTGCAGCGACAGGTCCAGCTGGCCCTTCACCAATTGCTCGGACATGTGCAGCGTGGTGTCGCAGGCAATCTCCACCTGCAGGCGCGGATAGCGCTGCTGCAGCAGCGCCAGGAAATCGGGAAACCAGCTGTGCACGATGGACTCGATGGCGCCGATGCGGATCACGCCCGCATAGGCCTGCTTGTCCAGCATGTCCTCGCGCATCTCGCGCATGAGGCGCAGCATGCGCTCGGCATGGACCAGGGCCTTGGCGCCGTCGGCCGTGAGCGTGACCTCGCGCACGCCACGGTCGAACAGGCGCACGCCGAACTCCTGCTCCAGCGTGGCGATACGGCTGGAGACGGCGGCCTGCGTGGTGTACAGCCGCTCGGCCGTCATGCGGAAATTGCGCAGTTCGGCCAGCAGCACAAAGGTTTCCAGGAACCGTAGATTCATGCGGCGATGTTAGCCGTCCAGGCCATATCGATATAGCCCATGCATGGAACGCCTGCGTGCACAATGCTCCGTGACCGCGCACGCTGGCTGCGCAACACCCCGACTGTCCAACCACCACCCCAAAATCGCGGAGGTCCGATGAGAGCTGACAACATCCTGCAAACGATTGGCAACACGCCCCACGTGCGCATCAACCGCCTGTTCGGCGCCGGTGCCAATGTGTGGATCAAGTCCGAGCGCGGCAACCCCGGCGGCTCCATCAAGGACCGCATCGCGCTGGCCATGGTCGAGGACGCCGAGAAGTCCGGCGCCCTGAAGCCCGGCGGCACCATCATCGAGCCCACCAGCGGCAACACCGGCGTGGGCCTGGCCCTGGTGGCCGCCGTCAAGGGCTACAAGCTGGTGCTGGTCATGCCCGAGAGCATGAGCATCGAGCGCCGCCGCCTGATGCTGGCCTACGGCGCCAGCTTCGACCTCACGCCCAAGGAAAAGGGCATGAAGGGCGCCATCGCCCGCGCCCAGGAGCTGGCCAGCCAGACGCCCGGCGCCTGGATTCCGCAGCAGTTCGAGAACCCCGCCAACATCGATGTGCATGTGCGCACCACCGCCCAGGAAATCCTGGCCGACTTCCCCGAAGGCCTGGATGTGCTGATCACCGGCGTGGGCACGGGCGGCCACCTGACCGGCGTGGCGCGGGTGCTCAAGGCCCAATTCCCCCAGCTCAAGGTCTTCGCCGTGGAGCCTGCCGCCTCGCCCGTGATCTCGGGCGGCCAGCCCTCGCCCCACCCCATCCAGGGCATTGGCGCAGGCTTCGTGCCCAAGAACCTGGACACCAGCCTGCTGGACGGCGTGATCCAGGTCGAAGCCGAACCCGCGCGCGAGTACGCACGCCGCTCGGCCCGCGAGGAAGGCATCCTGGTCGGCATCTCCTCGGGCGCCACCCTGGCCGCCATCGCGCAGAAGCTGCCCGAGCTGCCCGCAGGCGCCAAGGTGCTGGGCTTCAACTACGACACGGGCGAGCGCTACCTGTCGGTGGAAGGCTTCCTGCCGGCCTGACCGCCCTGCCCCCTGAACAAGCCAAAGGCCCTTCGCGGGCCTTTTGTCATGGCAGATCCGTTCAGATCGTCAGGCCCTGAGCCAGGTGCCGCAGCAGCGCATCCACCTTGGGCAGCAACTGGCGGCTGCGCGGCCAGACCAGGTGCAGCGGCAGGCCATCGACTTCGGCGCCGGGCAGCAGCCGCAGCAGGTGGCCATCGCGCAGCGGCGCCTCAACCATCCACGTGGCCAGTTGGGCAATGCCGCAGCCCGCCATCACGGCAGCCACCACCGCTTCGCCATCGCCCAGCACCATGCGCGGCTGCACCGCAATGGCGCCGGCACTGCTCTGCCATGCACTCATGCCTGCATCGGTCCTTCCATAGGCCACGGCATCATGGCCGGCCAGTGCCTGCAGGCTGTCAGGCGCTCCGCGCCGCTCCAGATAGGCAGGCGATGCGCAGAACACCAGCCGCTCCCGCCCCAGCAGACGCTGGCCCAGTCCCGCAGGCAGCTGCACGCTGCCGCCTATGCGCACGGCCACGTCGATGCCTTCGTCCACCACGTCCACGAAGCGGTCCGTGAACGACACCTGGGGCTGCACCGCAGCATGGCGCTGTGCAAACTCCAGCAGCAGCGGCATCACCTTGAGCCGTCCGTACAGCGCCGGCAGGTCCACACGCAGCCTGCCTGCGGGCTCCAGGTGCTCGGCGGCCAGCACCTGCTCGGCCGACTCCAGCTCACCCAGCACGCGCACACAGGTGCGGTAGAAGGCCTCGCCGGCATCGGTCAGCCGCAGCCGCCGCGTCGTACGTTCAAACAGGCGCGTCGCCAGCCGGGCTTCCAGCCGGGCCACGGCCTTGCCCACGGCCGAGCCCGTCAGGTGCAGCCGCTCGGCAGCAGCCGTGAAACTGCCCGCGTCTGCGGTACAGACAAAGGCCTCGATGCCCTTGAGACGCTCCGAAGGAAACATGGCGATGGCGGCTTTCATTCAAGAATCAATTTCCAGTATCTGCAGAAAATTCATCCGAGATAAGAATTCACATCTTAAATAAGCTCGCGGGCCTGTTGTTTCTTTTCCCCGGAGTCTTTGCGCATGTCCCCTGCCCCATCCCTGAACCGCGATGCCCGCCCCTCCATTCCTGCCACCCAAGGCAAGGCCGCCACCGCCGTGCTGGCGGTGGCGGCTTTCGTCATCGTCACAACGGAGTTCCTGATCGTCGGCCTGCTGCCGGCGCTGGCGCGCGACCTGGGCACCAGCGCTGCGGCGGCCGGCCAGCTGGTCACGCTGTTCGCCCTGGTCGTGGCGCTGGCCGGTCCGCCGCTCACGGCCTGGCTGGCACCTGTGGGGCGCAAGCGCCTGTTCGTGGCCATTGCCCTGCTGTTTGCGGGCTCCAATGCGCTGGCGGCCGTGGCGCCCAGCCTGGGCGTGCTGGCACTGGCGCGCCTGCTGCCGGCCATGGCGCTGCCGGTGTTCTGGGGCACGGCCAGCGAAACCGCTGCGCAACTGGCAGGACCGTCACGCGCAGGCCGTGCCGTGGCCAGCGTCTACCTGGGCATTTCTGCGGCGCTGCTGCTGGGCATTCCCCTGGGCACGCTGGCCGCCGATGCCGTGGGCTGGCGCGGCGCCTTCGGCCTGCTGGCCCTGCTGTCGCTGCTGGTGGCCCTGGCCCTGCAATGGAAGATGCCGGCGCTTGAAGGCGCGCCCCGCATGCCCCTGGCGCAGCAGTTGCGCGTGTTGCGCACTCCCCGGTTCCTGGCGCAGATTGCGCTGTCGGTGCTGGTCTTCACGGCCATGTTCACGGCCTATACCTATCTGGCCGAAATCCTGGAGCGCGCCGCCGGCGTGGCACCCGCACGCGTGGGCTGGTGGCTGATGGGATTTGGCGCCGTCGGCCTGGCCGGCAACTGGCTGGGCGGGCGCTGGGCCGAGCGCCACGCGCTGAAAGTCACAGCGGCCCTGTGCCTGGTACTGGCCCTGGGCATGGCGGCCACCGTGCAGCTGGCCCAGGCCCTGCCCTGGCTGGTGGTCGCGCTGGCCGTCTGGGGCGTGGCCAACACGGCCCTGTACCCGGTCTGCCAGATCCGCGTCATGCAATCCGCACCCCAGGCGCAGGCCCTGGCGGGCACGGCCAATGTCTCGGCCGCCAATGCCGGCATTGCGCTGGGTGCCCTTTTGGGCGGATGGGCACTGCAGACCGCAGGCCCTCTGTCCACGGGCCGGGTTGCCGCCGGCCTGGCCATGCTGGCGGCCGTGGCGGCGCTGTGCATGGCACGCTCGGGGCGAGCAAGGCACGCGCACTGCGCATGATCCACTCCATGAAGAGCCAGGACCGGCAATCGCAGCGGCGTGCATTGTTGCTGGCCGCTGCATGCTGCGTTGTCTGCTCGCGCACAAAGTGAACCGCCTCGGGCCTGGACAATCCGTACCGGCGCCGCGACCGCATCCCGGACCGCCGCCTGTGTGCAGCGCAGACGTGACGCCCAGCCCGGCGTAAGACAGTTGTGTGGAGATCTCTTACAAAACATGTTGCGCCCAAAGGTCATGCTGAACGCGCATCGGGCAAACCCGACTCTGGCCTACGATGGTCTGACCAAGGAGTAAAAAAATCTTGTTCGGTTTCTTTGAAAAACGCGTTCCGCCCTATCCCAGCGTCGAGCCCACGGTCCCGCCCAAGGGCTTTTTCGCCTTCATCTGGGCCTGCACGCAAGGCATGCGCGGCTGGATCGCGCTGCTGACCTGCACCTCGGCGCTGCTGGCCGTCTACGAGGCGGCGCTGTTCGCCCTGATGGGCCATGTGGTGGACTGGCTTTCCACCGTGTCGCCGGCAGGCTTCTGGGAGCAGCAGCGCGGCACGGTCTGGGGCATTGCCGCCATCCTCTTGTCCAGCGTGCTGCTGCTGGCCTTTCACACGGCAGTGATGCACCAGGTACTGGCCATCAATTTCCCCATGCGCCTGCGCTGGGTGTTCCACCGGCTGATGCTGGGCCAGAGCATGTCGTTCTATGCGGACGAGTTCGCGGGCCGCATCACCACCAAGATCATGCAGACGGCGCTGTCGGTGCGCGAAGTGGTGTTCATGGTGGTCGATGTGCTGGTGGGCGTGAGCGTCTACATGATCGGCATCCTGGTGCTGGCGGCCAGCTTCGAGTGGCGGCTGATGATTCCGTTCGCGCTGTGGCTGCTGGCCTATATCGGCGCCTGCTTCTACTTTGTTCCGCGCCTGGGCAAGATCGGCAAGGAGCAGGCCGATGCGCGCTCCATGATGACGGGCCGCGTGACCGATGCCTATACCAACATCGCCACCGTCAAGCTGTTCGCCCACACGCGCCGCGAGGCAGAGTACGCGCGCAACGCCATGGACGCCTTCAAGTCCACCGGCTATGCGCAGATGCGGCTGGTCAGCCTGTTCGAGATCACCAACCACCTGATGATCACCCTGCTGCTGGTGGGCTCCACGGGCACGGCGCTGTACCTGTGGTCTGCCGGCCAGGCCAGCGCGGGCGTGGTGGCAGCGGTGATTGCCATGGCGCTGCGGCTGATGGGCTATTCGCACTGGGTGATGTGGCAGATGACGGGCCTGTTCGAGAACGTGGGCACCATCCAGGACGGCATCCTCACGCTGACCAAGCCGCGCACCATCGTGGATGCGCCCGACGCCAGGCCGCTGCAGGTCACGCACGGCGCCATCGCCTTCGAGGACCTGAGCTTTGCCTACAAGGACGGCGGCAAGCAGGTGATCGACCACCTGAACCTGCACATCCGCGCGGGCGAGCGCATTGGCCTGATCGGCCGCTCGGGCGCGGGCAAGTCCACGCTGGTGAACCTGCTGCTGCGCTTCCATGAACCCCAGGGCGGGCGCATCACCATCGACGGGCAGGACATCCGCACCGTCACGCAGGACAGCCTGCGCGGCGCCGTGGGCATGGTGACGCAGGACACCTCGCTGCTGCACCGCTCCATGCGCGACAACATCCTCTACGGCCGCCCCGATGCGACCGAGCAGGAGATGCTGGCCGCCGCGGACAAGGCCGAGGCCTCGGACTTCATCGCCACGCTGACCGACCTCAAGGGCCGCAGCGGCTACGACGCCCAGGTGGGCGAGCGCGGCGTCAAGCTGTCGGGTGGCCAGCGCCAGCGCGTGGCGATTGCGCGCGTGATGCTCAAGGACGCGCCCATCCTGCTGCTGGACGAGGCCACCAGCGCGCTGGACAGCGAGGTCGAGGCCGCCATCCAGCAAAGCCTGGACAGCCTCATGCACGGCAAGACCGTGATCGCCATCGCCCACCGCCTGTCGACCATCGCGGCCATGGACCGGCTCATCGTCATGGACCAGGGCCAGATCGTCGAGCAGGGCACGCACCAGCAACTGCTGGAGCTGGGCGGCATCTACGCCAAGCTGTGGTCGCACCAGAGCGGCGGCTTCCTCGCAGAGCAGGGCTCGGAAGCTGCCAACGCCAACGGCTAGACGCTCGCCGGCTGGTGGACCTGCGGGCCATGGCCGGGCTGCCGCCCGCGTAGCGGCCTCAATCCTCCAGGCCTATGTTCTGCACGATCTTCTTCTCGTCCTCGAACGCCTTCCTGGCGAACGCCGTGTACTCCTGGCTGCCGCGGAACTGCGTGCGCACGCCGTAGTTGCCGACGACCTGGCGGAAGGCCGGGTCGTCCATGGCGGCCTTGATGGCGGCTTCGAGCTTGCGCACGATCTCGGGCGGCAGGCCGCGCGGCCCGGCAATGCCCAAGGGCGAGGGCACATCGAAGGCATAACCGGCCTCGCGGAACGTGGGCACGTTGGCAAAGGCCTCGGGCCGCACCTCGGAGGCCGAGGCCAGCGCGCGCAGCTTGCCCGAGCTCAGGTACGGCAGCACCGTGTTGGCGTACACGCCGGACTTGATGTGGCCGGCCATCAGCGAGTTCAGCGCCTCGGCATCGCCCTTGAAGGGCGCATGCGTGAAGCGTGCGCCCGTGGCCTGCTCCAGCAGCGCCATCACCACGTGGTTGGCCGTGAACTTGCCCGGCGTGCCGTAGTCCACGGCACCCGGATTCTTCTTGGCGAACTCGACCAGGTCCTGCACCGTCTTGAACGGCGAGTCCTGGGGCACGGCCAGCACGAAGTCATAGGTCATGTAGGTGGCGATGTAGCTGAGATCGCGCACCGGGTCGTACTGCACCTTCTGGATGTGCGGCTGGCGGAAGATGCTCACGGGCGCCAGCGTCAGGCGATAGCCGTCCGGCTTGGCCGATCGCATGTCCATCACGCCCATGGACGCGCCCGCGCCGGGCTTGTTCTCGATCACCACGGTCTGCCCCAGCTGCTTGCCCATGCCCTGGGCCAGCGCACGCGCCACCACATCGGTCACGCCGCCCGCGCCGTAGGGCACGACCAGGCTGATGGGGCGGCTGGGATAGCTGTCCTGCGCCCATGCTGCGCCCGTCATCAGGACCGATGCGCACATCCATGCGCCAAACACTCGTCTTTGCATTTCCATCTTCCTCAGAGGCTCACGACCATCGAACTTGCTGCTGTTCAATTTAGATGGATGCATGCCAACCATGGATTCGGGCAAGCCCGTAGCGTTGGGGCTTGTGGGGAAAACGCGCAGCGTGGGTGCGGGGAGTGGAACTCTATAGCGGAGGGTGACGTGGTTACTTGGTTTGCAGAGTTTGCGGGCTGCTTTTTGTGCGCGCCGCGGTGATTGGGGCATGTCTTTGACGTGACACGTATGCCTTCAGAGCGGCTGCCATTCAGGGATGTTTTTTGTCCCTGCCGGGGGCAGGCTATGGACCCCATAAAAGAAAAGCGCCACCAGCATCCCTGCCAGCAGCGCCTTCCTCAGTCAATCATCAGACCGAAATCAGCGAACGGTATCGCCCAGAACAAGCCCTTCACGGCGCGGATCAGCCCCACCTTCCAGCTGCGCCTGCCCATTGCGCTGCACCCGCAAGATGGTGCCAATCCCGCTGGACTGCGCACTGATGGACACCACATGGCCCAGGGCACGCAGGCCGCTGACCAGCGGGTCGTCGTTGCCGCCATTGGCCGTGTTGATGTTGGGGTGCTCGCCGCCCACGTTGGTGGTCGGGCTGTTGGCCGCGCCGAAGTCCACCATCGACGTGGCCTGCTGCGCATCCAGACCCCAGTCCAGCGCGCCGACCAGGGTCTTGGTCACGTACTGGATGATGGTGCTGCCGCCCGGCGAGCCCGTGGCCATCTTGAAGTCGCCGGCGGTGCCGTCGGTCTTCAGGTCGAACACCAGCGTGGGCGCCATGGAGCTGCGCGGGCGCTTGCCCGGCTGCACGCGGTTGGCGACCGGGCCGTCGGCGGTGCTGGGGATGGCCGCGAAGTCGGTCAGCTGGTTGTTGAGCACGAAGCCGCGCGTGACGTGAAAGGACCCCATGCTGGACTCCACCGTGGTCGTCATGCTCAGTGCGTTGCCCTTGGCATCGACGATGCTCATGTGCGTGGTGCCGGCCTCCTTGACGTCGACCACGCCCTGCGAAGGCGTGCCGAAGTTGCCTGCCTGGGCCGTGCCCATGCTCTTGGTCGTGGAGATGAGGGCGGCGCGCTGGCGCAGGTAGCTCTTGTCCAGCATCAGGGCCGGCGAGCCGCCGGGCAGGGACACGAAGTCGGTGTCGGCCACGTACTTGTCACGGTCGGCATAGGCCAGGCGCAGGGCTTCGCTGACCAGGTGCACGCCCATCACCGAAGGCTTGCCGCCCTCGCCATCGATGGCCGTGGGCGCATAGGCCTTGAGGTCGAAGTTCTCCAGAATGCCCATGGCCTGTGCCACGGCGATGCCGCCGGACGACGGCGGCGGCATGCTGCAGACCATGTAGCGCGCGCGGTAGGTGGTGCAGACGGCCTCGCGGCGCTTGGCCTCGTAGCTGGCCAGATCCTGCAGCGTGGTCTTGCCGGGGGTGATGGGCGCACCGTCCGAGACGGTCTGCGTCACGCCCACCTTGCTGACGATGGCCTGGGCCAGGTCGCCACGGTAGAAGGCATCGGCACCGCCCGTGGCGATGCTGCGCAGCGTGTCGGCATAGGGCTGGTTGACGAACTTGGCGCCCAGCGCCAGCGGCTTGCCCTGGGCATCGAAGTACAGCTTGGCGGCATCGGCATCGCGCGCCAGCTCCGTCTTGGAGCCCTCCAGCGCGGCGGCCATGCGGCCGCTGATGGGAAAGCCCTTGCTGGCCAGGTCGATGCCCGAATTGAACAGCTGGGGCCACGCGGTCTTGCCGTAGTCCTTGTGCGCGAGTTCCAGCATGCGCACCACGCCCGGCGTGCCGATGGAGCGGCCGCTGGAGCGCGCCGAAGGCTTTGGCGCGGTCTGGTCGGTGGCATCGTCCACGTAGCGCAGGTAGTTTTCCGTGGCGGCAGCCGGCGCGGTCTCGCGGCCGTCATAGGCCACGACCTTGCCCGTGGCCGCATCGCGGTAGAGCATGAAGGCGCCACCGCCGATGCCGCTGGACTGCGGCTCCACCAGGCCCAGCACCATCTGCACGGCCACGGCCGCATCCACGGCCGAGCCGCCGGACTTGAGCACCTCGCAACCGGCCTTGGACGCCAGCGGGTTGGCCGTGACCACCATGTACTTGGAGGTGTGCAGGGCCTTCTTGCCGAGGCGGTAGCCCGACGAGGGTTCGGGTGCGGCCGGATCACCGGGCAGGCCCGAGCCCACGACCACGCTGCCATCGCCCGAGGTGATGGCGCAGGCGGCCAGGTCGTCCTGGCCCGATCCGCCATTGCCACCACCACCGCCGCACGATGCGAGGAACAGCGGCGTGGCGGCCGCAAGGCCGATCCACTGCCATGCGGGCAGGCGTTGCCTGGAAGGGGGTTGCTTCATGAAATGTCTCCTTGTGGTGCGTGGAATGCGTTGATCTTGTTCACCTGGGGCAGCACCCGCCCGCAGGCTTGCCGCGAGCTTACATCCGTTCCACCACCACTTCGCGCAGATGCAGCCACCCCATCAGAGCGGGACTGAAGGGCCCCGTTCGCGGATGGCCGGCCCTGCATGCAAGGTCCGTGCCCGGATCGGGACGGCACCAGCACCGGAAATATCTGACGGAAAATCCGAACCCGAGCACACCCCAAGGCTGTGCGGCCCGCAGCCTGTGCGGTCGCCCACTTTGGCTTACCATCGCCGGCCCTCTGCTTGATAGGTACAAGCCATGATCCGCGTCTCTGAACTGAAACTGCCCCTGTCGGCGGTGCAATACCACCCCGACAGCCACACCGAATACCTGCCCCTGGAGCCGCTGCGCGCCCTGGCCGCGCGCCAGCTGGGCATTGCCGAGGAGGCCATTGCCTCCGTGCATGTGCACAAGCGCAGCTTCGATGCGCGCAAGTCCGAGCTGCTGGCCGTCTACATCGTCGACCTGACGCTGGCCGACGAGAGCCAGGAAGCCGCACTGCTGGAGCAGTTCTCCAGCCATGCCCATGTGAACCCCACGCCCGACATGCGCTGGCATGCCGTGGGCCAGGCGCCTGCCGACCTGCAGCGCCGGCCCGTGGTGGTGGGCTTCGGGCCCTGCGGCATTTTTGCGGCCCTGGTGCTGGCGCAGATGGGCTTCAGGCCCATCGTGATCGAGCGCGGCCGCTCGGTGCGCGAGCGCACCCAGGACACCTGGGGCCTGTGGCGCAAGCGCGAGCTGGTGCCCGAGTCCAATGTGCAGTTCGGCGAAGGCGGCGCAGGCACCTTCTCCGACGGCAAGCTCTACAGCCAGATCAAGGACCCGCGCCACCTGGGCCGCAAGGTGATGCAGGAATTCGTCACCCACGGCGCGCCGCCCGAGATCCTCTATGCCGCGCATCCGCACATCGGCACCTTCAAGCTGGTGAAGGTGGTCGAGGGAATACGCGAGGAGATCATCCGCCTGGGCGGCGAGATCCGCTTCGGCCAGCGCGTGTGTGACATGCGCATCGAGGGCGAGGGCAAGGACCGCCGTCTCACCGCCCTGGAAGTGCTGGACCAGGACAGCGGCGAGCGCCAGTGGCTGGAGACCGACCATGCCGTGATGGCCCTGGGCCACAGCTCGCGCGACACCTTCGCCATGTTCTACGAGCGCGGCGTGCACATGGAAGCCAAGCCGTTCTCGGTGGGCTTTCGCATCGAGCATCCGCAAAGCGTGATCGACCGCGCGCGCTGGGGCAGGCATGCCGGCCACCCGCTGCTGGGCGCGGCCGACTACAAGCTGGTGCACCACGCCAGCAACGGGCGCGCGGTCTACAGCTTTTGCATGTGCCCGGGCGGCACCGTGGTGGCGGCCACCAGCGAGCCCGAGCGCGTGGTCACCAACGGCATGAGCCAGTACTCGCGCGCCGAGCGCAATGCCAACGCCGGCATGGTCTGCGCCATCGACCCCTGCGACTACCCGCGCGATGCCAAGAGCTTTGCCTGGGCCTTCGACGGCAAGACCCATGGCGTGGAAAACCTCAAGGACGGCGAGCTGCATCCGCTGTCGGGCATCGTGCTGCAGCGCCAGCTGGAGACCAAGGCCTACCTGCTGGGCGGGCGCAACTACAACGCGCCGGGCCAGCTGGTGGGCGACTTCATCGCGGGCAAGGAATCGGCCGCGCTGGGCGAGGTCGAGCCCTCCTACAAGCCCGGCATCACGCTGACCAACCTGCACCACGTGCTGCCGGCCTATGCCATCGAGGCCATGCGCGAGGCGCTGCCCGCCTTCGGCAAGAAGATCCGCGGCTACGACATGCACGATGCCGTGCTCACCGGCGTGGAAACGCGCACCTCCTCGCCCGTGAAGATCGAGCGCGGCGCGGACTTCCACAGCCTGAACACGCGCGGCCTGTACCCGGCCGGCGAAGGCGCCAGCTACGCGGGCGGCATCCTGTCGGCCGGCGTGGATGGCGTGAAGGTGGGCGAGGCCGTGGCCTGCGCCATCCTCGGGCTGCCCCTGCCCTCGTCGGGTGCACGCGGCTCCGGTGGCGCAGCATGACACCGCGTCCGCCCCGTTTCGCCGCCCCCTCGCGCACCCAGCTGCTGGCCGCCATTGCGGCCATGGGCGTGGTGGTGCTGTCGTCCAACATCCTGGTGCAGTACGCCATCAACGACTGGCTGACCTGGGGCGCCATCACCTATCCGTTCGCCTTCCTGGTGAGCGAGCTGGTCAACCGCAGCTTCGGCCCGCAGCAGGCCCGGCGCGTGGCCTGGGTGGGCTTTGCCGTGGCCGTGGCCGCCTCGCTGGTGCTGGCGCCGCCGCGCATCGCGCTGGCCTCGGGTGCGGCCTTCATTGCCTCGCAGTGGCTGGACATCGGCGTGTTCCACCGCCTGCGTGCGGGCCGCTGGTGGCGTGCCCCCCTGGTGGCCACGCTGCTGGCCGCCTGCCTGGACACCTTCCTGTTCTGGAGCATCGCCTTCGCGGGCGCCGCCGAGCCCTGGGTGACCTGGGCCCTGGGCGACCTGGGCGTGAAGCTGGTGCTGGGCGTGGCACTGCTGCTGCCGTTCCGCCTTGCCATCGCCCGGTGGTGGAAAGGCCCATCGGCAATCGCCAGCGCCAAATAAAGCCGACGCGGTTCGCACGGACTCGATCTCAAGCCAGGGGCTCCGTGCAACGGGATGCGGCTTCCGCCGCTCAGGGCGAGTCGAATAACTATGGGTTGCGCTGCAGATAGTCCACGGCCAGCGCGGCCAGTGAGCGCGCACCCGTGGGCAGTTGCTTCTCGTCGATGTCGAACAGCGGCGAGTGGTTGGACGGCGCCTTCGCGAAATCCTGGCCTGCCGGCGGCGCGCCCAGGAAGTAGAAGAAGCCCGGAACCACCTTCTGGAACTCCGAGAAATCCTCGGAGCCGCTGACCTTGGGAATCACCATGGCCTTGCCGCCCATGGCCAGCTTGAGCGCGGGCAGCGAGGCCTCGGTCAGTGCGGCGGGGTTGGTGGTCACCGGATAGGCCACGGGACCGAAACGCACCTTGGCCTTGGCGCCGCTGGAGGCCGCGATCTGCTCGGCCGTGGCGGTGATGCGCTTGTGTGCCTCCTGGCGCATGTCCTCGTCGAAGGTGCGCAGCGTGCCCTGCATCTCCACGTTGTCCGGGATGATGTTGTAGCGCGTGCCGCCCTGGATGGAGCCGATCGTCAGCACGGCGGGCTCCAGGCTGATGTTGAGCTGGCGGCTGACCACGGTCTGCAGGCCCAGCACCACCTGGCTGGCCGCGACGATGGGATCGACCGCATTCCACGGCGACGAGCCATGGCCGCCCCGGCCCTCGACCTGGATGCTGAGGCTGTCCGAACCCGCCATCAGCGGCCCGCTGCGGTAGCCCACCATGCCCGACGGCAGGTTGGACGTGATGTGCAGGCCGTAGATGGCCTGCACGTCCTTGAGCACGCCGGCCTCCACCATGGCCTTGGCGCCGAAGCTGGGCACATGGCCGTGGGCATCGGCCTCCACCGGGGCGCCTTCCTCGGCGGGCTGGAAGATGAACTTCACCGTGCCGGGCAGCTTGGCGCGCATGCCGGCCAGCGCCTCGGCCGCGCCCATGAGCATGGCCACGTGGGCATCGTGCCCGCAGGCATGCATGACCGAAACCTCCTTGCCCATGTACTGGGCCTTGGCCTTGGAGGCAAAGGGCAGGCCGGTCTTCTCGGCCACGGGCAGCGCATCCATGTCGGCACGCAGCGCCACGGTCTTGCCCGGCCGGCCGCCGCGCAGCACGCCCACCACGCCCGTGCCGCCCACGCCGGTCTGCACCTCCATGCCCAGGCGGCGCAGGTGATCGGCCACCACCTTGGCCGTGCGTTCTTCCTGGCCCGACAGTTCGGGGTGCTGGTGGATGTCGCGGCGCCACTCCACCATCTTGGGCGCCAGCGGCTGGATGGCGGCATCCAGGGCCGCCAGGCCCTGTGCATCGAGCCCCTGGGCGCTGGCCGCCAGTGGCAGGCCGCAGGTCAGCAGCCCGGCCAGGGCGATGGAGCGCAGGCCTGTGCGCGGGAAGGAGGAAGGCTTTGTCTCGGCGCTGGTGTGGAGCATCTTCGTGGTCCTGGAAAGTGGCACAAGCAGCCATGCTAAAAGTGAAGCACGTATGACGGGCACGTCAAAATCGCCATTCGAGGAGCCAGAATCGCCATGCCCCGGACCTTTGTCATCGAGCTGCCCTGCCTGGAGCACAGCGCCATCGGCCATGCAGCGCACCTGATCGAAATGCTGCGCAGCGCCAACCTGGTCGCCAGCCTGCGCCTGGGCCGGCGCGCGCCACGCTTTGGCTGGCGCTGGGTCGACGGCCAGGGCCGGCCCCTGCCTGCCATGCCGCATGCGGCCGAAGGCGCGGCAGCCGAGGGGCCCGCGCAGGCCGTCTTCGTGAGCGCGCTGCACTGCCCTGACATCCCGTCCATCCGCGACATCGTCGCCGCGCATCCGGCCCTCGTGCGCCGCATCACCACGGCCTTCGACCAGGGCCTGGCCGTCTGCACGCTGGGCAGCGCCGCCTGGTTTGCGGCAGCGGGCGGCCGCTGCCAGGGCCGGCTTGTGGCCCTGCCCTGGTATTTCATGGGCGGCTTCGGCCTGGACTTCCCGGGCATCGAACTGGCCGAGGGCCAGCCCTTCGTGGACGACAGGCCCTGGCTCAGCGCCTCCCACCCCGAGGCCCTGGCACCCATGGCCGTTGCGCTCACCCGCCATGCCTTCGGCGACGACCTGGCCGCAGCGCTGGCCGCCGTGCTGCAGCCCGATGCCCAGCGCGAACGCGCCACCCGCGCCGCCCTGCAGGACCGCCGCATTCCCGCCACGCGCAACAGCGTGCTGGCCCACGCCATCGCCTGGCTGGAGGCGCGCGTGGAGCAGCCCTATGACCTGCAGGCCCTCGCGGACGCGGCATCCACCAGCCCGCGCACCCTGCTGCGCCACTTCCAGCAGGAACTGGGCCACAGCCCGCTGGACCACCTGCACCGCCTGCGCTGCGCGCGGGCTCGGGTGCTGCTGGAGATCACGCTGGAGAGCGTGCCGTCCGTGGCGCTGGCCTGCGGGTATGGGGATGCCTCGGCCTTTCGGCGGGTGTTCTTGCGGTATGTGGGGATGGCGCCTGCGGCCTATCGGGAAAGGCATGCGTTGAGGGCGCCGAGGAGGCGGTGGAGGGTGGGGGCTGCTTGATTGTTTTTGCCCCTGCCGGGTCAAAAAACAGACCCGAGAACAAGAAAGACTCAGTCCACCGTCACCTTCGCCTCCCGAATCACCCTCCCCCACTTCTCCGTCTCGGCAGCAATGAACCGATCGCACTCCTCAGGCGTGGACCCCTCCGCAAACGTCCCCATCAACTGCTCCAGCCGCTGCGACACCTCGGCACTGCGGATGATGCGCGACACCTCGGCAGACATGCGCTGCACGATCTCGCGCGGCACGCCGGCCGGCGCGATCATGGCCGCCCAGGTGCTGCCCAGCAGGCCGTCGTAGCCCTGCTCCACGAAGGTGGGCACGTCGGGCAGCGCGGCCAGGCGCTTGTCGCTGGCCACGCCGATGAGGCGGATGCGGCCGGCCTTGGCGGGCTGGATGAGGTTGGGCGGCGGGTCCAGGAACAGCGGGATCTGGCCGCCCATGAGGTCGGCCAGCGCGGGCGCGGCGCCCTTGTAGGGCACGTGGACCATGTCCGTCCTGGTGAGCAGCTTCATCAGCTCGGTGGTCAGGTGGGCGCTGGAGCCGCTGCCCGAGGAGCCGAAGCCCACCTTGCCGGGATTGGCCTTGGCATAGGCGATCAGCTCGGGCGTGGTCTTGAAGGGCGCGTTCATGGCCACGGCAGCGACCAGGGGCGAGACGCCCATGAGCGAGACGCCGACCAGGTCCTTCTTCGGGTTGTAGGGCAGCTTGGGATAGAGCGTGGTGTTGGCCGCATAGGCCGCGATGACCACGCCGAAGGTGTGCCCGTCCGGCGCGGCCTTGGCGATCTGGTCCACGCCGATGATGCTGTTGGCGCCGGGCTTGTTCTCCACGATGACGGGCTGGCCCAGGGCCTTCTGCAGGCCGACCTGCAGCAGGCGCGCCATCTGGTCGGTGAAGCCGCCTGCCGTGTACGGAACGATGATGCGGATGGGCTTGGAGGGCCAGGGGCTCTGGGCCCAGGCCGAGGGGGCCAGCACGGTGGTGGCTGCTGCAGCGGCGGCAGCGGTCGATTGCAAAAAGCCGCGGCGGGAAGTCGAAGGCATGGTGTCTCTGGATTCTTCTAAGGGAAAAACGCCGCGCAACAGCGCGGCGTTTGGTGGAAAACAAGGCTCAATACCCCCGCGCCACATCCACAAGGTTGAGCAGAGGCTCGCCCGCGCGCAGGCGGCGCAGGTTCTCCAGGCACTGGCGCGCCACGGTGTCGGCCGAGGCCTGGGCCGCGATGTGCGGCGTGACAAAGGCCTTGGGATGGCCCCAGACCTTGTTGCCGGGCTGGGGCGGCTCGTCGCGCAGCACGTCCAGCGCGGCGCCGGCCAGGTGGCCTTCGTCGAGCAGGGCCAGCAGGTCGTCTTCCACCACCTGTTCGCCGCGCCCCACGTTGATGAAGTAGGCACCGCGCGGCAGCAGGGACAGGGTGCGGCGATCCAGCAGGTCGCGCGTCTCGGGCGTGAGCGGCAGGGCGCAGACCAAGATGTCGCTGGTGGACAGCAGCTGCTTCAGACCTTCGGCACCGCTGTGCGTGGCCAGGCCTGCAATGCTCTTGGCGCTGCGGCTCCAGCCTGCGACGGGGTAGCCGATGGCCTGCAGGGCGCCGGCCACGAAGCGGCCGACCTCGCCCAGGCCCAGGATGCCCACGCGGCAGTCTGCGCTGGCGCGCACGGGGCGGCGCAGCCAGTCGCCGGCCTGCTGCTGGCGCGCGAACAGGTCCAGCTCGCGCGTGTGGCGCAGCGCGGTGCCGACCACGTACTGGGCGATCTCCACATGCTGCTGCGGATCGACGGTGCGCGCCACGGGCAGGCCGGCCGGCAGGTCGGGCACGGCCAGCAGCTTGTCCACGCCCGCGCTGGGTGCGCACAGCAGCTTCAGGCCCGGATAGGCCGGCAGCACGCCCGGCTTGAGGCTCCAGGCGAGCATGGCCTCGACCGCATCGGCCGGCGCCTCTTCGCGGTGGCCCCAGACCTGCACGCCGGGCGCCAGCGCGCGCAGCGAGTCGACGATGGGCGCGCCCATGCTCGGATGGATGTTGACCAGAATTCCCATGGTTTCCTTCAGTCCTTGTAAGAAGGGTCTATGCGGTCCAGGCGGCGCAGCAGGCCGGGCCAGGCCAGGCCTGCGCCCTTGCCCTTGGTGACCTGGCGCGACTGGTTGACCGCGTCGGCAATGATGTCCTGCGGGATGCGCGTGAGCTCGCCGCCGCCCGACTGCGCCAGGATCTGGATGCGGCAGGCCGACTCCAGCGTGTACATGGCCAGCACGGCCTCGGCCACGTTGCGGCCGCAGGTCAGCAGGCCGTGGTTGCGCAGGATGAGGAAGTTGCTGGCGCCCAGGTCATCGACCAGGCGCGGCTTCTCGTCGTCGCGCAGGGCCACGCCTTCGTAGTCGTGGTAGGCCAGGCGCGCCAGCGGGAAGATGGACTGCTGCGAGATGGGCAGCAGCCCCTCCTTCTGCGCCGAGACGGCCACGCCGTAGCGCGTGTGCGTGTGCAGCACGCACTGCACCTCGGGACGGCCGTCGTGGATGGCGCTGTGGATGACGAAGCCGGCCGGGTTGACGTCGTACTCGGTCTCCATCAGCGGCCGGCCTTCGTGATCGACCTTGACCAGGCTGGAGGCCGTGATCTCGTCGAACAGCATGCCGTAGGGGTTGATCAGGAACTGGTCGGGCTGGCCCGGCACGCGCGCCGAGATGTGGGTGAAGATCAGGTCGTCCCAGCCGAAGTGGGCGACCAGCCGGTAGGCGGCGGCCAGCTCGATGCGGGTCTGCCATTCCTCGGCCGTCACCTGGCGGCGGACCTCGGACATCGTGGTGTCGTTGCTCATGGGGTGTACCTCTTGGTGGACATCGTGGTGGACATCGTTTGGAGAAAGCATCCGCCGGTTCAGCGCCCCGTCGCGTACTGGTCGCGCAGCTCGCGCTTGAGCACCTTGCCGATGGCGCTGCGCGGCAGCTCGGCAATGAAGCGCAGGTCCGCCAGGCGCTGGGTCTTGCCGGCCCGCTGGTTGTACCAGCCCATGATGTCCTCGGGCAGGGCCGGCTGCCCCGCGCGCGACACCACGTAGGCCACGGGCGTCTCGCCCCATTGCTCGGAGGGCACGCCGACCACGGCCACGTCGTCCACGGCCGGGTGGGCGCGCAGCTGGGTCTCCAGGTCGCTGGGGTAGATGTTGAAGCCGCCGCTGATGATCATGTCCTTGCGGCGGTCGAACAGGGTGAGGAATCCATCGGCATCGAAGCGGCCCACGTCGCCCGTGCGGATGAAGCGCTTGCCCGTAGGGTCGAACCATTCGGCCTCGCGCGTCTTGGCAGGCTGGCCGTGGTAGCCGGTCATCATGCTGGCCGAATGGCCCACGACCTCGCCATCCGCGCCCGGGGCGACCTCGCGGCCGTCCTCGTCGATGAGGCGGATGTCATGGCCCTCGGCGGGCTTGCCCACGGTGTGCAGCTTGTCCGGGTGCAGATGGGCTTCGAGGATGCAGGTGCCGCCGCCTTCGGTCATGCCGTAGAACTCGGTCAGGCTGCCGGGCCAGCGCGCCACCACGTCGGCCTTGAGCTCGGCCCGGAACGGCGCGCTGGTGCAGAACTTGGCGCGGAAGCTGGACAGGTCATGCTCGCCGAACTGCGGCAGCGCCATGATGCGCTGGTACTGCACGGGCACCAGCATGGTGTGGGTGACGCGGTGCTGCTGGGCCAGCTGCAGGTAGCGGGCCGCGTCGAATTTGGGCATCAGCACCACGCAGCCGCCGCTGCCCAGCGTGGGGAAGAACACCACCAGCGTGGTGTTGGAGTACAGCGGCGTGGCCAGCAGCGTCGTGCCCTCGGGGCCGTAGCCGTAGACGCTGCCCCGGTTGATGTGGGCCCAGCGCATGCCGTGCGACTGCACGATGCCCTTGGGGGTGCCCGTGGTGCCCGAGGAATAGATGATGTTGAACGGCGCGGCTGGCTCCACGCTCACGGGCGCGGGCTGCGCGCCTTCGGGCGCCAGCCAGTCGTCAAAGGCCCGGCCGGGCGCGGCGCCGTCCAGCGAGATGCATTGCAGGGCGCCGTCGGCAGGCACCAGGTCCTGGGCCGCCTTGTCGAGGAACAGGTGGCGCGCCTGGGCATCGCGCAGCATGGAGGCCAGGCTGTCGGCCGTGGAGGACGGCGCCAGCGGCGCAACCACCACGCCCGCGCGCAAGGCGCCCAGGAACAGGGCGGCATAGCGCACCGAGTTCAACGCGCAGATGGCAATCGCCTGGCCAGGCTGCACGCCGTCGCGCTGCAGCGCGGCGGCCACGCGGTCCATGAGGGCGTCAAGCTGCGCGTAGCTCAGCGTCTGCTGGTCGTCGCGCAGCGCGGCATGGGCGGGCTGCTGGCGCGCGTGGCTGCGGATCAGCTCGGCCAGCGTGGTGAAGGGCGCATCGGGCGAAGGCAGGGAGACAGTCATGAGGGACTCCGTTTCACGAATTCACGAATCTCAAGCGGACTGCGCCCGCCAGCCCCCTGGCCCTGCGGGCGCATTGGAGGACAGGCCTACTTGGCGGCCAGGCCCAGGCGGTCGATCAGGACCTTGTCCTTGGCATACGCCTCGCGCACCCACTGCGCATAGTCGGCGCCGGAGCGGTACCAGGCGTCCTGGTTCAGCTGCTTGAGCACCTCGATGTGGCGCGGGTCATCCATGGCTTTCTTGAAGGCGTCGTGCAGCTTGCGCACCACGGCCGGGTCCATGCCCTTGGGGCCGGCCAGTCCGTAGGGCGAGGTGGAGACCACGCCATAGCCCAGCTCCTTGGCCGTGGGCACGTCGGGCCAGCGCTGGGTGCGCTTTTCGCCGAAGGTCATGAGCAGGCGCATCTGGCCGCCATCCACATAGGTGTCCCAGCCCGAGGCATCGCTTTGCGCGGCCACGTGGCCGCCCAGCAGGGCCTGCTGCAGGTCGGCGTTGCCCTTGAAGGGCACGTGGTTGAGCGTGACCTTGGCGTTCTCGGCCAGCTCCTCCATCAGCAGGTGGGGCGAGGAGCCTATGCCGGTGGAGCCGTACTCGATCTTGCCGGGGCTCTTGCGCGCGGCGGCAATGTATTCGTTGAAGCTCTTGTAGGGCGAGTCCGAGCGCACCGTGAAGCCGAAGGTGTAGCCCGAGACGCCAATGATGTAGGTGAAGTCCGTGACCGGGTTCCAGGCCGTCTTCTGCATGTGCGCCATGCGCAGCATGGACATGGGGAACTGGGTGATGGTGTAGCCATCGGGCTTGGCCGTGCGGGACATGTTGCCCGGGCCCAGCGTGCCGCCCGCGCCGGGCTTGTTCTCCACGATGATGGCCTGACCCAGCTGCTTGCCCGCGATGTCGGCCAGGGTGCGCATGTGGCGGTCGGTGGAGCCGCCTGCGGGGAAGGGCACGATCAGCGTGATCGGGCGCGTGGGAAAGTCGCTGGCCTGGGCCCATGCCGGCGCGCTGGCGCCCGTGGTGGCCACAAAGACAACAGCCGCAAGCGCAAGGCTGCGGCGGCCAATGGAAATCTGCATGTCTGTCTCCTGCATCTCTGAACCAGGTGGGGCCGGGGCACATGCCTTGTGTGCCGCTCTGGCCAGGGCCCGGATACTTCACCGGGCCCGTTGGCACCGCCTCCCGGTGCGGCGCCTTGCGTTCTTACAGCGACTGCACCAGCTCGGGCACGGCCTGGAACAGGTCGGCTTCCAGGCCGTAGTCGGCCACCGAGAAGATCGGTGCCTCGGGGTCCTTGTTGATCGCCACGATCACCTTGGAGTCCTTCATGCCGGCCAAGTGCTGGATGGCGCCGGAAATACCGGCCGCAATGTACAGCTGGGGCGCCACGATCTTGCCGGTCTGGCCGACCTGCAGGTCATTGGGCGCATAGCCTGCGTCCACCGCTGCGCGGCTGGCGCCGATGGCGGCGCCCAGCTTGTCGGCCAGCGGGGTCATGACCTCGTTGAACTTCTGCACCAGCTCGGGCACGGCCTGGAACAGGTCGGCTTCCAGGCCGTAGTCGGCCACCGAGAAGATCGGTGCCTCGGGGTCCTTGTTGATCGCCACGATCACCTTGGAGTCCTTCATGCCGGCCAAGTGCTGGATGGCGCCGGAAATACCGGCCGCAATGTACAGCTGGGGCGCCACGATCTTGCCGGTCTGGCCGACCTGCAGGTCATTGGGCGCATAGCCTGCGTCCACCGCTGCGCGGCTGGCGCCGATGGCGGCGCCCAGCTTGTCGGCCAGCGGGGTCATGACCTCGTTGAACTTCTCGCTGCTGCCCAGCGCGCGGCCGCCGGAGACGATGATCTTGGCGGCCGTCAGCTCGGGGCGGTCGCTCTTGGTCACTTCACGGCCCACGAAGCTGCTCTTGCCGCTGTCGCCAGCGGCGGCCAGCTGCTCCACCTGGGCGCTGCCGCCCGTGGTGGCCGCTGCGTCAAAGCCCGTGCCACGCACGGTGATGACCTTGATCTTGTCGCTGCTTTGCACCGTGGCAATGGCGTTGCCCGCGTAGATGGGGCGCTCGAAGGTGTCGGCGCTGTCCACCTTGGTGATGTCGCTGATCTGGGCCACGTCCAGCTTGGCGGCCACGCGCGGCGCGGCGTTCTTGCCGCTGGCGGTGGCGGGGAACAGGATGTGGCTGTAGTTCGAGGCAATCGCCAGCACTTGCGCCGCGATGTTCTCGGCCAGGCCGTCCTTCAGGCTGGCGCCGTCGGCGTGGATGACCTTGGACACGCCAGCGATCTGGGCCGCAGCCTGCGCAGCGGCGCCGGCATTCTCGCCCGCCACCAGCACATGCACGTCGCCGCCGCAGGCCAGGGCCGCAGTGACGGTGTTGAGCGTGGCGCTCTTGATGGAAGCGTTGTCGTGTTCTGCAATAACGAGGGATGTCATGTCGCTGTCTTCCTTAGATCACTTTGGCTTCGTTCTTGAGCTTGCTGACCAGGGTCGCCACATCGGGCACCTTCACGCCAGCGCCGCGCTTGGCGGGCTCGGCCACCTTGAGCGTCTTCAGGCGCGGGGCGACATCGACGCCCAGCTCTTCAGGCTTGACCGTGTCCAGCTGCTTTTTCTTGGCCTTCATGATGTTGGGCAGCGTGACGTAGCGCGGCTCGTTCAGGCGCAGGTCGGTGGTGATGACGGCCGGCAGGCTCAGGGCCAGGGTTTCCAGGCCGCCGTCCACTTCACGCGTGACATTCACCTTGTCGCCAGCGACTTCGACCTTGGAGGCGAAAGTGGCTTGCGGCAGGTCGGCCAGGGCCGCCAGCATCTGGCCGGTCTGGTTGGCATCGTCGTCGATGGCCTGCTTGCCCAGGATGATCAGGCCGGGCTGCTCCTTGTCGACCAACGCCTTGAGCAGCTTGGCGACGGCCAGGGGCTGCAGTTCCTCGGTGGTCTCCACCAGGATGCCGCGGTCGGCACCGATGGCCATGGCCGTGCGCAGGGTTTCCTGGCACTGGGCCACGCCGCAGGAGACGGCGATGACTTCGGTGGCCACGCCCTTTTCCTTGAGGCGAACGGCTTCTTCGACGGCGATTTCGTCAAAGGGGTTCATGCTCATCTTGACGTTGGCGATGTCCACGCCCGTGCCGTCCGACTTCACGCGGACCTTCACGTTGTAGTCCACNGGCTGCTCCTTGTCGACCAACGCCTTGAGCAGCTTGGCGACGGCCAGGGGCTGCAGTTCCTCGGTGGTCTCCACCAGGATGCCGCGGTCGGCACCGATGGCCATGGCCGTGCGCAGGGTTTCCTGGCACTGGGCCACGCCGCAGGAGACGGCGATGACTTCGGTGGCCACGCCCTTTTCCTTGAGGCGAACGGCTTCTTCGACGGCGATTTCGTCAAAGGGGTTCATGCTCATCTTGACGTTGGCGATGTCCACGCCCGTGCCGTCCGACTTCACGCGGACCTTCACGTTGTAGTCCACGACACGTTTGACGGGTACAAGGATTTTCATGAGAAAGCTCTTTCCTGGTTTTTGAAGTACGACCTACGCAAGAAGGAACAAGGCAAGTGGCTTGCCGTGGGGCGCAGCACGTTGTCGCATCCTGTTTGCGTAAGTCCTGTGAAGATGGGCGGTCAGCGGGCCAGGCCGGCCAACCGCTCGTTGATCAGTGCATGGGCTTGGTCCATGATGCCGGAGATCAGCTGCTGGACCGTGGGCACGTCGTTGATCAGGCCGGCCACCATGCCACAGGACCAGACGCCTGCGTCCATGTCGCCGTCATGCATGATGCGCGGATAGACGCCGGCCACCTCGGGCGCGATGTCGGCAAAGGTGATGGCCGCGCCCAGCTCGCGCTCCTTTTGCAGCAGGCGCTCGGTGGCCGGGTTGGTCAGCACGCGCTCGGTGTTGCGCAGCGGGCGCATGACCAGGCGCGTGTCCAGCTCGCTGGCCGCGACGATGGCCTGCTTGACGTTGTCGTGCACGGGCGCTTCCTGCGTGGCGATGAAGCGCGTGCCCATGTTGATGCCCTCGGCGCCCAGCGCCAGCGCAGCCACCAGCGAGCGGCCGTCGGCCATGCCGCCCGAGGCGACGAAGGGAATCTTCAGTTCTTCGGCCGCGCGCGGCAGCAGGATGAAATTGGGGATGTCGTCCTCGCCCGGATGGCCGCCGCATTCGAAGCCGTCCACGCTGATGGCGTCGCAGCCGATGGCCTCGGCCTTGAGCGCATGGCGCACCGAGGTGCACTTGTGGATGACCTTGATGCCGGCTTCCTTGAGCGCGGGCAGCCATTTCTGCGGGTTGTTGCCCGCCGTCTCCACGACCTTGACGCCGCCTTCGATGATGGCCTTGACGTAGCCCGGGTAGTCGGGCGGGTTGACCGAGGGCAGGAAGGTCAGGTTGACGCCGAAGGGCTTGTCCGTCATCTCGCGGCAGCGCGCGATCTCGCGCGCCAGCAGTTCGGGCGTGCGCTGGGTCAGGCCCGTGATCAGCCCCAGGCCACCCGCGTTGGAGACAGCGGCGGCCAGTTCGGCCAGGCCCACATGGTGCATGCCCCCCTGGATGATGGGGTGCTCTATGCCAAAGAGTTCGGTGATGCGTGTCTTCATGTCGATGTCACTCCACTGCAATGCCCTTGTCGCGGATCAGCTGGCCCCAGCGCGTGTAGTCCTGCTGGATGCGCTGGCCCAGCTGGGCGGGGTTCTGGAAGGCGGCGATGGCGCCTGCGTTGAGCAGCTTGTCCTGGATGTCCTTGTCGGCCAGGATCTGCTGCACTTCGCTGGCGATGCGGTCGACCACGGCCTTGGGGCTACCCTTGGGCGCCAGCAGGCCGCCCCAGGAGACGGCGTCGTAGCCCTTGATGCCCTGCTCGGCAATGGTCTTGGTGTCAGGCAGCATCGCCACGCGCTGGGGCGAGCCCACGGCGATGGCGCGCAGCTTGCCTGCCTGGATGTGGGGCAGCGCGGCCACGAGGTCGGCATACATGATGGGCACCTGGCCGCCGATGGTGTCGGTGATGGCGGGCACGCCGCCCTTGTAGGGCACGTGCTGCATGTCGAAGCCGGCCATCTGCTTGAGCAGCTCCATGCTCAGGTGGCCGAAGCTGCCGGCGCCCGAGCTGGTGTAGTTGAGCGCGACCTTCTGCGCCTTGGCGTGGGCGATCAGGCTCTTGAGGTCGGTGACATCGGGCAGCAGCGTGGGGTTGACCACGATGACGATGGGCAGGTCATAGACCGTGGCCACGGGCGTGAAGTCCTTGACGGTGTCGTAGCCGGCCTTCTTGTACAGGTGCGGCGCCAGCAGCGTGGGCGTGGCCAGCATCATCAGCGTGTAGCCGTCGGCCGGGCTCTTGGCAACCTGCACGGCCGCGATGGAGCCGGAGGCGCCAGGGCGGTTTTCCACCACCACGGTCTGCTTGAGGCGCTCGCCCAGCTTCTGGCCCACGATGCGCGATGCCGTGTCGGTGGGGCCGCCCGCCGGGAAGGGAACGACCAGCCGCAGCATCTTGCTGGGCCAGCCGGTCTCGGCCAGGGCGCCGCCGGCCAGGCCGGCCAGCAGCGGGGCTGCGGCCAGGGCCAGAACGCTGCGCCGCGTGGGGCGTGCCGGGGATGCGGGATTGCGCGTGTACATGAAGTCTCCTCTCAAAGCTGTCTCAGCAGTCGTCGGTGGCGGCCCGCTGCCGCGGGCCGGAAAAATCAATCAAGCTTTGCGCCAGCTTCCTCCACCAGCGCCTTCCAGATCGGCATGTCGCGCTGGTAGTTCTCGCGGAAGGCCTGCGGGCTGTTCATCAGCGGCATGAAGCCTGCGCCCACGGTGCGCTCCAGCACCTTGGGGTCCTTGGCGATTTCGCGCAGGTGGCCGTAGAGCTGGTCCACGATCTCCTTGGGCACGCCGGCCGGCGCGCCCATGGCCACCCAGCCGTAGATGGCGTAGGCGTCGTCGGTGACGCCCTGTTCATGGATGGTGGGCAGCTTGGGCAGGATTTCCATGCGCTCCTTGCCCGTGACACCGATGGCCTTGAGCTTGCCCGAGTCGATGAAGGGCTTGGTGTTGAGCGCGCTGGAAAAGCACATCTGCAGCTGGCCGCCGATCAGCTCCTGGATCATGGGCGCCTCGCCCTTGTAGGCGGCGTGGGTCATGTCGGCGTCCATGGTCTTGCTCATGTAGGCACCGGCCAGGTGGGCATACGAGCCCACGCCCCAGGAGCCGTACGAGAGCTTGCCCTTGTTGGCCTTCACGTAGGCCAGCAGTTCCTTCATGTTGTTGGCCGGCACCGAGGGATGGACCACCAGGGTGACGGGCGCCGCCGCGATCTGGGTGACCAGGGCGATGTCCTTTTGCGGGTTGTAGGGCAGCTTGGTGTAGAGGAACTGGTTGATCAGCATGGAGGTGCTGAGCGAGACCAGCAGGGTGTGGCCGTCGGCGGGCGCCTTGACCACGGCGTCCGTGCCCAGGATGCCGGCCGCGCCCGCGCGGTTGTCGATGACCACGGGCTGGCCCACGCGCCTGGCCAGGGCCTCGCCGATGGTGCGCGCAATGATGTCGGTGGCGCCGCCCGCGTTGAAGGGCACGACCACGCGGATGGGCTTGGTGGGCCACGCGGCCGGCTTGCCGGCCTGTGCGAGGGCGCTGGTGGCGCCCGTGGCCAGCAGGCTGGTGCCGCCGATGGCGGCCAGCCCTTGAAGAATGTCGCGGCGTGTGACTTGGTTGCTCATGGCTTTGTCTCCTGGGTGTTGCTGTCTATGGGTGCCGTCTTGGTGCGGCATGCAAACCTGGCGGGTCGGGAGCCGGGCATCAATGGCCCCCGTGGAATCAGTCGCGTGATCGGTCCTCTTATCCCTGTTGCGCGGGGGTCTCGGGCAGGGTCAGCACGCCCTTGGACTGCAGCTGCTGCAGCTGCTCGTCGCTCATGCTCAGCAGCCGGTGCAGCACCTCGCGCGTGCCCTCGCCCAGCGTGGGCGGTGCATGGCGTATGGGCAGGCGCTGGCCGTCCAGGCGGTAGGGCGGCGCGAACACGGGCGTGGTGCCGACCACGGGGTGGGGCATGTCACGCAGCAGGCCGCCACGGCGCGTGCGCTCGCTGGTCAGGGCCTCGTGCAGGCCGGCCACGCGGCCGCAGGGGATGCCGGCTGCCGTCAGGCGCTCCAGCAGCAGATCGCGCGGGAAGGAGCGGATCAGTTCCTTGAGCATGGGGCCCAGCTCCAGGCGGTTCTTGGCGCGGTTGACGTTGGTGGAGAAACGCTCGTCCTCGACGATGTCGGGGCGCATCACCACCTGGCGGCAGAACTTGTCGAACTGGGCGTTGTTGCCCACGGCGATGATCAGCGGGCCGTCGGCCGCCTCATACATGCCGTAGGGAACGATGGAGGGGTGGGCATTGCCGTAGCGCTCGGGGTCATGGCCCAGCTGCATGGCATCCAGGCCGTAGTAGCCGGTGATCATGATGCCGCTGTCGTACAGCGCCATCTCGATGAGGCGGCCCTTGCCCGTGCGCTCGCGGCGGAACAGCGCGGCCAGGATGGCCTGGGCCGCGTACATGCCGGTCATGAGATCGACCACGGCCACGCCGAACTTGAGCGGCGGCGTGCCGGCCTCGCCGTTGAGCGCCATGAGGCCGGCCTCGCCCTGGATGACCAGGTCGTAGCCGGGGCGCTTGGCCTCGGGCCCGCTGCTGTCATAGCCGGCCACGGCGCAGTAGATGATGCCGGGCTTGATGGCCTTGAGCTGTTCGTAGCCCAGGCCCAGCTTCTCGGCGCCGCCGGTCTTGAAGTTGTGGATGACCACGTCGAACTGGGGCAGCAGGTCGTGGACGATCTTCACGCCCTCGGGGGTCTGCAGGTCCAGCGTGATGGACCGCTTGTTGCGGTTCATGCTGTTGTAGTAGGTGGTCTCGGTCTTGCCGATGCGCAGGCCCCAGTCGCGCGTGTCGTCGCCGCGGCCCGGGTGCTCGACCTTGACCACTTCGGCGCCGAAGTCGGCCAGCACCATGCCGCACAGCGGCCCCGCGAACACGCGCGAGAGGTCGAGCACGCGCACACCCTCCAGCGGGAAGTCGATGTCGCCCGATTTTTCCTTGCTTGCCATCTTGTCTCCTTGAGATTCCTCTATTCAACAACGTCCATACGGCTCATAACCCTTGCAACTGGCGTGGCCCAAACCCGGGGCGCCTAGCAAGGGCCGCCCCGCAGCGAGGGCGCCGTCCCCCTCCCGCGTAGCGAGAGAGGGGGAAGCGGCGCAGCCGCTCAGGGGGTGCTTCATTTCAGCCGCGCAGCTTGGTGAAGTCGGCAGCGCGCTTTTCGAGGAAGGCGCCAATGCCTTCGCGCGATTCCTCGCTCTCCTGCGAGCGCACCATGTACTGCGCCTCCAGCTCCAGCTGCTCTTCCAGCGTGTTGCGCGGCGCCTGGCGGCACAGGTCCTTGATCAGGGCCATGGCCTGGTCGGGGCCGGTGGCCACCTGGGCGGCCAGCGCCACGGCGTCGGCCTGGGCCTGGCCCGGTTCGGACAGGCGGTTGACGGGGCCCAGGGCATGCAGGCGCTCGCCGCTGATGCGCTCGCCGGTCAGGCACAGCTCGGTCAGCACCTGGCGCGAGACGAACTCGGCCAGGAAGGCGGTGGCGCCGCCATCGGGCGTGAGGCCGACCTTGACGTAGGCGACCGAGAACACGGCGTTCTTCGCCGCCACCAGCATGTCGCAGGCCAGGGCCAGCGACAGGCCCGCGCCGGCCGCCGCGCCTTCGACGGCGGCGATCACGGGCTTGGGAAAGTCGCGCACGCTGCGGATCAGGTCATGCAGGCCTTCGAGCTTGGCGCGTCGCTCCTGCACCGGCAGCTCGCGGCGCTTGGCCAGCTGGCGCAGGTCGCCGCCCGCGCAGAAGTGGCCGCCCTCGCCCGTGAGCACCACGGCGCCCACGGTGGGGTCGGTCGCCGCGCTCTTGAGCGCCGCCGAGACGGCCGCGTAGAACTCGGGCGACAGCGCGTTGCGCGCGGCCACGTTGTTGTTGGACAGCACCAGCACGGCGCCTTCGCGGCGGGTCAGCAGGACTTGGTTCGCTTCGGTCATGGCGGCTTTCCTTGGCTCAGTGCTGGGCGCCCAGGGCGATGTAGCGGGAGAGGTGGTGGTCCTCGTCGCCGAACTGGTGGTCGATCATGACCAGGCGCTTGGCGTAGTGGGCCAGGGGCAGCTCCCAGGTCATGCCGATGCCGCCATGCATCTGGATGCTTTCCTCGGCCACCAGGGTGCCGATGCGGCCGATGCTGTACTTGGCGGCCGACAGGGCCTTCTCGCGCGCCACGCGGTCTTCGTCCGCAATGGCGGCGGCCGCGTTGATCACGGCCGAGCGCGCCTGCTCCACTTCCAGCAGCAGGTCGGCCATGCGGTGCTGCAGGGCCTGGAAGCTGCCGATGGGCACGCCGAACTGCTTGCGCGTGCGCAGGTACTCCAGCGTCTGGTCCTTGGCCACGTCCATGGCGCCCACGGCCTCGGCGGTCAGCGCCAGCACGGCGTAGCCGCTGATACGTTCCAGCAGGGACAGGCCCCGGCCTTCTTCGCCCAGCAGGGCGTCTGCGCCGACCTGCACCTTGTCCAGCACCAGCTCGGCCGCGCGGCCGCCCTCGATGCGGTTGTAGCCGCGCTTTTGGATGCCTGCGGCATTGCCGGGGACCAGGAACAGGCTGATGCCGGCCTCGTCGTACTGGCTGCCCGAGGTGCGGGCCGAGACCAGCAGCAGGTCGGCCTTCTCGCCGAAGGCGACCACGCCCTTGGCGCCGTTCAGCACCCAGCCGTCGCCGCTGCGCACGGCCGTGGTGGCGACGTTGTTGAGCTCGTAGTGGCTGCCGGGCTCGTCATGGGCCAGGGCCGCAATGGACGTGCCGCCGATGATGGCTGCCAGCTGTTCCTTTTGCGCATCGCTGCCAGCCGCGATCAGGGCCTGGCCCACGACCAGGGCGCCCAGCAGCGGCTCGGCCACCAGGCCGCGGCCCAGGCATTCGAAGACCACGCTGATGTCGAAGCCCTGCCCGCCGAAGCCGCCAGCGTCCTCGGGGAACAGCGCGCCGATGGCGCCGATGTCCGCGAACTGGCCATACAGCAGCGGGCTGTGGCCTTCCTCGCCATAGGCGACGTGGTTGCGCGCCTCGATGGCGTACTGCTCGGAGACGAAGCGGTTGAGGCTGTCCGCCAGCATGCGGCGGTCTTCGGTGTGTTCGAAGTTCATGTTCCGTTTTCCTTGCCGGATCAGAGGCCGAGGATCATCTTGGAGATGATGTTCTTCTGGATTTCGTTGGAGCCGCCGAAGATCGACAGCTTGCGGTAGTTGAAGTACGCGGCGGCGGCCGTGGCGGCTGCAGCGTCGCCGATGGCGGGCTGGTCGTAGCCGGCCTGCAGGGCCTCTTCGATGAAGGGCGCGGCGTAGGGGCCCATGGCGCGGCGTACCAGGGACAGGATTTCCTGGCGGATCTCGGTGCCGCGGATCTTGAGCATGGAGCTTTCGGCGCCCGGCACGCCGCCGCCGGCCACGGCGGCGATCACGCGCAGGTTGGTGGTCTTCATGTTCTCCAGGTCGATCTCGACCTTGGCCAGGCGGGCCGCAAACAGCGGGTCCTGCGTCAGCGGCTTGCCGTTGCGCAGCATGCGGCCGGCGACGGCCTTGAGCTTTTCCAGGCCGGCCACCGAGAAGCCCACGCCCGCGATGTTGGTGCGCTCGTAGGTCAGCAGGTACTTGGCGTAGGTCCAGCCCTTGTTCTCCTCGCCGACCAGGTTTTCCACGGGCACCTTGACGTCGGTGAAGAAGACTTCGTTGACCTCGTGCTCGCCGTCCAGCGTGATGATGGGGCGCACTTCCACGCCGGGCGAGTTCATGTCCACCAGCAGGAAGCTGATGCCCTGCTGCGCCTTGGCTTCGCGGTTGGTGCGCACCAGGCAGAAGATCATGTTGGCGTGCTGGCCCAGCGTGGTCCAGGTCTTCTGGCCGTTGACGATGTAGTGATCGCCATCGCGCACGGCCGACGTCTTGACCGAGGCCAGGTCCGAACCCGAACCCGGCTCCGAATAGCCCTGGCACCACCAGTCGGCGCCATTGAGGATGCGCGGCAGCCAGTGGGCCTTTTGCGCCTCGTTGCCGTACTTGATCAGGACGGGGCCCAGCATGCTCAGCCCGAAGGGCACGATGCGCGGCGTGCCCGCCAGTGCGCATTCATGCTCGAAGATGAATTTCTGCACCGCGCTCCAGCCCGGGCCGCCGTGCTGCTCGGGCCAGTGGTTGGCCAGCCAGCCGCGCTCGTTGAGGATGGCGTGCCAGCGCTCCATGTCCTGCTTGGTCAGCTGCAGGCCGTTCTTGACCTTGTGCGACAGGTCCTCGGGCAGCTTGTCCTTGAGGAAGCCGCGAACCTCGTCGCGGAAGGCCAGTTCTTCAGTCGTAAATTGCAAATCCATTGCTATTCCCCAGTAATCCGTGGCGTTGTAAGCCGTTTGCAGCCCTGAAATTGGCGTGCCCTAAGCGAGGGACGCCGAGCAAGGGCCGCCCCGCAGCAAGGGCGTCGTTCCCCTCCCGCGAAGCGAGAGAGGGGGAAGCGGCGCCAGCCGCTCAGGGGGTGCTTATTCAATAAATTTCGAACAGGCCTGCAGCGCCCATGCCACCAGCGATGCACATGGTGACCACGCCCCACTTGACTGACGCGTCCCGGGCCTTGCGGCGCCGGCCTTCCAGCAGGATGTGGCCGGCCAGGCGCGCACCCGTCATGCCGAAGGGATGGCCGATGGAGATGGCGCCGCCGTTGACGTTCAGGCGCTCGTTGGGAATGCCCAGCTTGCGCTGGCAGTACAGGGCCTGTGAGGCGAAGGCCTCGTTGAGTTCCCACAGGTCGATGTCCTCGACCTTGAGGCCGTGGCGCGCCAGCAGCTTGGGGACCGCGAAGACGGGGCCGATGCCCATTTCGTCAGGCTCGCAGCCGGCCACGGCAAAGCCGCGGAAGGCGCCCAGCGGGGACAGGCCCAGGCGCTCGGCCTGCCTGGCTTCCATCAGCACGCAGGCCGACGATCCATCGGACAGCTGCGAGGCATTGCCGGCCGTGATGAACTGGTCCGGGCCCTTGACGGGTTCCAGCTTGGCCAGGCCTTCCAACGTGGTGGAGGCGCGGTTGCAGTTGTCCTTGGTGGCGACCACGTCGCGGTAGGTGATCTCGCCCGTATCCTTGTTCTTCTCGGCCATGCGCGTGGCGCAGGCAATGATTTCGTCCTTGAACAGGTCGGCGGCCTGGGCGGCGGCCGTGCGCTGCTGGCTTTGCAGCGAGAAGGCGTCCTGGTCCTCGCGGCTGATGCCGTAGCGGCGCGCCACGATGTCGGCCGTGTCGATCATGGCCATGTACAGCGCGGGCTTGTGCTCGACCAGCCAGGGGTCCATGTCGGTGGGCAGGTTGTTGCCGGGGCGGATGCCCGAGATGGTCTCGATGCCGCCGGCCAGCATGGCGTCCACGCCCTCGGCCACGATGCGGCCCGCCGCGATGGCGATGGACTGCAGGCCCGAGGCGCAAAAGCGCGTGATGGTCGTGCCCGCGATGGACAGGGGCAGCTCGGCGCGCAGCACGGTCTGGCGGCCCAGGTTGCGGCCCTGGAAGCCGTCGGGGTTGCCGCAGCCCAGGATCAGGTCCTCGATCATGGCCGGGTCGATGCCCGAGCGCTCGACCGCGGCCTTGACCGAGAAGGCCGCCAGCTGGGCGGCGGGCGTGACGTTGAACTCGCCGCGGTGCGACTTGGTCAGGGGCGTGCGGGCAGTGGAAACGATGACGGCTTCGCGCATGGTCGGTCCTTGCTTGTCTCTTGGGAATTTCTATTACTTGTTGTCGGCGCGGCCCAGTCGGGGACACCGAGGAAGGGCCTACGCCGGCCGCGCCACCCCACACCGAGGGTGTCGTCCCCCTCCCGCGTAGCGAGAGAGGGGGAAGCCGCGCAGCGGCTCAGGGGGTGATCAGTTACGCTGCCTTGTTCAGGCTTTCGAAATCGCGGCCTTCTGCCACGAGCTTTTCGAGCAGGGGAGCGGGCTTCCAGAACAGCGCGTCTTCCTTGGCGAATTCGCGGATGTCGGCCAGCACCTTGTCCAGACCTTGCATGTCGGCCCACTTCATGGGACCGCCACGAAAGCGCGGGAAGCCGTAGCCGGACAGGAAGGTCACGTCCACGTCCAGCGGGCGCAGGGCAATGCCCTCCTCCACCACCTTGGCGCCTTCGTTGACCATGGCGGCCATGTAGCGGCGCATGATTTCCTCAGGGGTGAATTGGCGCGGCGTCACGCCCTTCTTGGCGCGCTCGGCATCGACGATGGCCAGCACTTCGGGGTCGGGCTGGCCGACGCGTGCGCCCTGCGGGTAGAGGTAGAAGCCACGGCCCGTCTTCTGGCCGAACCAGCCGCGCTCGCAGACGCGGTCGGCCACTTCGACGTATCGGGCCTTGGGATCGCGCGTGGCAGCACGCCGCTTGCGCGTGGCCCAGCCGATGTCGCCGCCGGCCAGGTCGGTGACCTGGAACGGGCCCATCGGGTAGCCGAAGCCGCGCACGGCCTCGTCGATCTCGTAGGGGCTGGCGCCGTCTTCCATGATGTAGTCGGCAGCCTGCTTGTAGACGGCCAGGATGCGGTTGCCGATGAAGCCGTCGCAGACGCCGGCACGCACGGGCACCTTCTTCATGCGCTTGGCCAGCTCGAAGGCCGTGGTCACCACGTCGGGCGCCACCTTGGCGGGCACCACGATCTCCAGCAGCTTCATGATGTTGGCGGGGCTGAAGAAGTGCAGGCCGATCACGTCCTGCGGGCGCGAGGTGGCGGCGGCAATGGCGTCGATGTCCAGGTAGGAGGTGTTGGTGGCCAGCACGGCGCCGGGCTTGCAGACGCGGTCCAGTTCCTTGAACACGGCCTTCTTGACCTCGAGGTCCTCGAACACGGCCTCGATCACCAGGTCCACATCCTTGATGTCGTCATAGGAGGTGCTGGGGGTGTAGCGCGCCATGACGGCGGCCTTGGCCTCCTCGGTCATGCGGCCCTTGGCGATCAGGCCGTTGTAGACCTTCTCCACATTGGCCTGGCCGCGCGCGATGGACTCGGCGTCGCGCTCGATCATGGTCACCGTGAGGCCCGCGTCCAGCGCGGACACCGTGATGCCGGCGCCCATGGTGCCGCCGCCGATGACGGCGATCTTGGCAAAGTGGCGCGGCGCAGCGGCCTTGGCTTCGGGAATCTTGGCGGTTTCGCGCTCGGCGAAGAAGGCGTGGATCAGGCCGGCGCGCTGCGGGCTGTTCAGGCACTCCACGAACAGGGCGCGCTCCTTGGCGATGCCTTCGTCGAAGGGCAGCTCCACGGCGGCGCGCACGCATTCCACGATCTTCAGCGGCGAGAACAGGCCGCGGCTCTTCTTGGCGGTGTCGGCGGCCAGCGCGTCGAGTTCGGCCAGCGCGGCGGCCTTGTCGGCAATCTCGATGTCACGCGTGCGGCGCGGCGCAGTATTGGTTGCCAGCAGCTCGTTGGCGTAGGCCAGGCCTGCGGCCGTGGCATCCGTGCCGTCCACCAGCTTGTCCACCAGGCCGGCGGCGAGCGCGGCCTTGGCCGACAGGTGCTTGCCGCTGAGCATGAGGTCGGCGGCCGCCTTCACGCCCATCAGGCGCGGTGCGCGCTGCGTGCCGCCAGCGCCGGGCAGCAGGCCCAGGTTGACTTCGGGCAGGCCGAGCTTGGCAGCCGGCAAAGCCAGGCGATAGTGGGCCGACATGGCCACTTCCAGGCCGCCGCCCAAGGCCGGGCCATGGATGGCGGCGACCACGATCTTGTCGGAGGCTTCGAGACGATTGAGCACCTCGGGCAGCGAGGGCGGCATGGCGGGCTTGCCGAATTCGCGGATGTCTGCTCCGGCGATGAAGGCCTTGCCCTCACCCACGATGAGCACGGCCTTGACGGCGGCATCCGATTCGGCCTGCTCCACGGCAGCCAGCAGGCCGGCGCGCACGGCCTGGCCCAGGGCATTCACGGGGGGGTTGTTGATGCTGACCACCAGCACGGCGCCGTCAAGGCGGGTCTGGACCACGGAAGCCTGGGCTTGTTCGCTCATCTGCATGTCTCCGAACTTGGGTTTTCCACTCAAAACATCCATTCTTGCCACGACAATGGTTCTTTACAATCCCATGAATGATTGACAGACTGTAAAAACGTATTTGACAACCCCCTGAGCGGCTTACGCCGCTTCCCCCTCTCTACCCGCTTCGCGGGGGAGGGGGACGACACCCTCGGTGCGGGACGGCCCTTCCTCGGTGTCCCTCGCTTTGGGTTGCGCCAGTTTTATGCCCTCTGCTCTTGCGCTCGATCTCGCTGTTTTGCTTGGTGAACTGAATGGATCTGAACTCGCTAACCCTGCTGGTGGAAATCATCGATAGCGGCAATCTGAGCCAGGCGGCGCGCAAGCTGAAGATGACGCGGGCCAATGTGAGCTATCACCTGACGCAGCTGGAAAAATCGGTGGGGGTGCAGCTGGTGCGGCGCACCACGCGGCGCGTGGAGCCGACCGAGGTGGGGATGCGGATGTACGAGCATGGCCGCGCGATCCAGAACGAGATGATGTCGGCGCGCGAGACGATCACGTCGCTGGGCCAGGGGATGGCAGGGCGCGTGGGGCTGAGCGTGCCCAGCGGCTATGGACAGATCGTGATGAGCGACTGGCTGATCGAGTTCAAGCGGCTGTATCCGGCCATCGTGCTGGATGTGCTGTTCGAGAACCGGGCCGACCATTTGCGCGACGAGGTGGACATCGCCATCCGCGTGATCCAGGAGCCGCCGCTGTCGGTGATTGCGCGCAGCCTGGGCAATGTGCACTACGTGGCCTGCGCCTCACGCGAGTATGCGCAGCAGCACGGCCTGCCCACCACGCTCTACGAGCTGCGCAACAGCCCGCTGATCACGGCCGGCGTGATGGGCCGCCAGCTGCGCCTGTCGGCCTACCAGGGAACGGACCGCCAGGAGGTGCTGCTGGCGCCGACCATGATCTCCGAGCACTTCCCCTTCCTGCGCCAGGGCATTCTGGCGGGCCTGGGCGTGGGCCTGGTGCCCGACTACGTGGTGCAGGACAAGGTGGCCAGCGGCGAGGTGGTGCTGACCCTGCAGGAGTACCGCCTGAGCATCTTCGGCACCCACATGTACCTGCTGTACCTGCCCGACCGCCACCAGACGCGGGCCGTGCGCACCTGCATCGACTTCCTGCTGGCCAAGGCCGGCCAGGGTGGCAGCGCCGACGCCGCCGCCACCTGACTCAGCGGCGATACCAGCCGCCGGGACGCTGGTACCAGCCGCGCGGCCCATGGTCCCAGCGGTGCGGGCGCCAGGCATAGCCGGGATGCGGCGGCGCCGCCCAATAACCAGGACGCCAGGCATAACGGCCGCCACCCCAGCCCCAGGAGCCGCCGATCCAGACATGGACCGGCGAGGGAGCGACCGGAATGACCTCGGTCTGCACCGGCGGCGGCGCCATGGGCGCATAGACCACCTCGCCCGAAGGACCTACGGGATAGGCAGGCGCCACCACGCAGCCGGTCAACGCCACCGCAGCGGCAGCCAGGACCAGGGTAGGAACCAGGCGACGGCCCGGCGTTTGAATGAATACAGGCTTCACGATGCACTCCTGGCCGCGCTTAGTACGGCCATGCAGATACAACGAAAAAGCCCCTGCCGGTTGTTGACAGGGGCTTGTGAAGCCTGGGTAAAGATCAAGTCTGGCTGTACGTGGGGTTGAGACGGGCCCTACATCCAAGGGTTCAAGACGCGCACTCCATGAACTTGGAACGGCTCGAAGTCCTTGATGTTGCGGGTGACCACGCACAAGCCATGCACCTTCGCCGTGGCCGCGATCAGGCTGTCGGCCAGCGGCCGCGGCGCAGGCACGTGGTAGGCCGCGTTTTCCATGGCCACCATCGCATCCACTGGCAGTACACGCCCCTGAAAGGCCGTGAACACGCGCTCCACCAGCCAGCGGCGCAGCACCTGCCCGGCAATCGGGTCTTGCCGGGCTTTCAACTGCACGCCTTTCTCCAGCTCCATCAGCGTGATCGCGCTGATGAAAAGGGACTCGGCCGCGACCGATTGCGCCCAGGCCACAACGCCATCGTTCGCGCGGCCCGACGATGCCTTGCGCAGTTCGGAAACGACGTTGGAGTCCACCAGATACATCAGGACAGGTCCACGGCGCGCGGCAAATCCTTCGCGCGCTCAATGTCGAAATCGATATCGGCGGCCTCGGGCATGGCCAGCAATTGAAGAATGTTCCGGGTCTGCCCCGACAGTTCACGGAATTTCTCAATGCTCATCAGCACGTGGGCAGGTTGCCCCCGGTCCAGGATGTAGACCACGTCATCACCACTGGCCGCTTTCTTGGCAGCGGAAACATGCTGGTTGAATTCACGGCTGCTGAAGGTCGAAATCTGCATGACGCACCTCCGTCAAAGAAAATGCTTGTACGTTACTACATTCGCAAAAATGGAGTACCGGACAAGCATTTCTGATGGGGCTTCGGGAAGCGGAGCCCAGTCAATGACCGGGCCCCACTGGACAGGCTCCAGCGTGTCGAACCTGATCCTGAATCAGAGGTTCTGCGCGTTTTGCAGCGCGGCAATGCGCTCTTCGATCGGCGGGTGGGTCGAGAACAGCTTGCCGATGCCACCGGCAATGCCCATGGCGGCCACGCTCTTGGGCAGCTCGCCGGGGTGCATGCCGCCCAGGCGGGCCAGGGCGTTCATCATGGGCTGCTTGCGGCCCATGAGCTGGGCGGCACCCGCGTCGGCGCGGAATTCGCGCTGGCGCGAGAACCAGGCCACGATGATGGCGGCCAGGAAGCCCAGCACGATGTCCAGCACGATGGTGGTCACGTAGTAGCCGATGCCGGGGCCCGAGCTGCTTTCGTCGTTCTTGCGCAGGAAGCTGTCCACGGCATAGCCGATGACGCGCGACAGGAAGACCACGAAGGTGTTCATCACGCCCTGGATCAGGGTCATGGTCACCATATCGCCATTGGCGATGTGGGCGACCTCGTGGCCGATGACGGCCTCCACCTCTTCGCGCGTCATGCCTTCCAGCAGGCCCGTGGACACGGCCACCAGGGCCGAGTTCTTGAAGGCGCCGGTGGCGAAGGCATTGGGCTCGCCCTCGTAGATGCCGACTTCGGGCATGCCGATGCCGGCACGGTCGGCGAAGCCGCGCACGGTGTTGACGATCCAGGCCTCATCGGCGTTGCGCGGCTCGTTGATCACGTGCACGCCCGAGCTCCACTTGGCCAGCGGCTTGGAGATCAGCAGCGAGATGATGGCGCCGCCAAAGCCCATGATGAAGGCGAAGCCCAGCAGGGCCCCGAGGTTCAGGCCATTGGAGGTCAGGAAGCGGTTGACGCCCAGCAGGCTGGCGACGATGCCCAGCACCACCACGACGGCGACGTTGGTCAATAGAAAAAGTGCGATGCGTTTCATCAGTGGGTTCTCCACAAAGTGGGGAAAGGGGGAAGGATCTGGGCCCTGCAGCGTTGAAAAGTGAGGGCCGGACCGGCTGTTTTCAAGCCGGGTCCTGCGCCGTTGTCATTCCTTGTTGTGATGCTTGTACGGAACGGGGCGCCCGGAACACGAGAGAGTCATCATAGAAGGAAAAGTTCTCGTTTTCGCGCCACCAGCCGGGCACGCCCAGCACCGGCAAGGGCGCAAAAGGCTTGGCCGCCAGCGTGTCCGGCTCCAGCCAGGCGCTGGCGGCCAGCCAGGCGTCGATATCCGCTGCGCCAGAAGCCGGCGTGGCGCCTGCACCATCCGTGTGCACGCACAGCACATGGGCCGTGATGGGCTTGCGCGGCTGCACCAGCTTTTCCAGCAGCGCATGGCCTATGGGCAGCAGCCTGGCCTGGCGCCATAGTGCGCGCTGCTCCACGAAGAGCTGGTGCCAGCGCCGGTGGCGCAGCGCCTCGCACAGCGCGGCCGGCGCCAGCAGCAGGGCGCCGTTCTCGTCCAGCACGGTGACGGCATCGCGCAGCGGCCCGCGCTGCGCGCCCACGCCCGCCTGGGCAATGGCGCCGGCCTGCAGGGCATTGCAGCGCTGCTTGAGCGCGGGCCAGCGCAGCCAGATCAGGCCGTTGAAGAAGTCATGCAGGTTGTCGCGCGTGGGGATGCAGCGCGTCTCGAAGATGAATTGCTCGTAGGCCATGCCTTCGGGCAGATCGTGCTGGGGCACAAAGCGCCAGGGCAGCGCCTGTGCGTCGGCCAGTGACTGCAAGGCCTGCCAGACCGGCCGGCCCTGCGCCACCTGCAGGCAGGCCGCCCTGCCCTGCGTTTGCAGCCCCTGCAGCCAGGGCGCATTCCAGTCGATGGGAAACGTCAATTGCCGGACGGCCTGGACTGCGCCTTGGCCAGGCGCTTGTCACGCACGGCCACGCGCGAGGTGCCCTCGTCGCGCATCTCGAAGGCCTGCGTGGCCGCCAGCAGCTTGGTGAGCGTGGCATAGCCGTAGTTGCGCGCATCGAACGAGGCCTTGTTGCCGATCTGCGCGCCCACGGCGCCCACATGGGCCCAGCCGCTTTCGTCCTGCGTGGCGTTGACGGCGCTGCGCAGCATGTTCAGCAGGCGCGTGTCCTGGCGCAGCTCCTGCGAAGGAACGCGCAGGCAGGGGCGCTGCGGCTCGGGAACGGACAAGGAGGCAGGTGCCTGCTCGGCCTGGGCCGGCGCGCGTTCCTTGCCGGCACCGTTGGGCGGCTGGGGCACGGCGGCGGCCGATGCAGCCACGGGCGGCACCGCCGCCTGGCTTGCCTCATGCGCGGCGTCCTGGCCATTGCCGTTGGCGGGCGCCGCCTCGCCCAGCGCTTCCAGGTACAGGAAGCGCGAGCAGGCATTGACGAAGGGTTGGGGTGTCTGCGCCATGCCGAAGCCGTAGACGGCCGCGCCCTTGGAGCGCAGGTGCATCACCAGCGGGGTGAAGTCGGCGTCGGAGGAGACGATGCCGAAGGCGTCGGGCCGCTCGGTGTAGAGCAGCTCCATGGCGTCCACGGTCATCGCCATGTCGGTGGCGTTCTTGTGCTTGGAGTAGTCGAACTGCTGCATCGGCCGCAGTGCGAAATCCAGCAGCTTGCGCTGCCAGCCGCTGAGCGAATGCTTGGTCCAGTTGCCGTAGGCGCGGCGGATGTCGATGACGCCGAAGGTCGACAGCTCGGTCAGGATCTCGTCGATCATCTCGGCCGGCGCGTTGTCGGCGTCGATCAGCAGGGCGATGCGCGGTTGCGGCTCAGGCATGGCAATCCTCTGGCGGGTGGCAGTCCCGCCAGCTTAAACCAGCTTCCAGGGCAGGGCTTCGCCGGAGCGCAGCGGCTTCAGTTGCGCCTCGCCGAAGGCGAAGCTGTCCGGCGGCGTCCAGCTCTCGCGCACCAGGGTGATCTTGCCGGTGTTGCGCGGCAGGCTGTAGAAGTCCGGGCCGTTGAAGCTGGCGAAGGCTTCGAGCTTGTCCAGCGCGCCGGCATTGTCGAAGGCCTCGGCATACATCTCGATGGCGGCGTGGGCGCTGTAGCAGCCCGCGCAGCCCGTGGCGTGTTCCTTGAGATGGGCCGCGTGCGGCGCGCTGTCCGTGCCCAGGAAGAATTTGGGCAGGCCGCTGGTGGCTGCCTCGACCAGGGCCAGGCGGTGCGTCTCGCGCTTGAGCACGGGCAGGCAGTAGTAGTGGGGACGGATGCCGCCCGTGAAGATGGCGTTGCGGTTGAACAGCAGATGCTGGGGCGTGATGGTGGCGCCCACGAAGCGGTCGGCCTCGGTCACGTACTGGGCGGCTTCGCGCGTGGTGATGTGCTCGAAGACGATCTTGAGTTCGGGGAAGTCGCGGCGCAGCGGGATCAGGTGCTGGTCGATGAAGGCGGCTTCGCGGTCGAACAGGTCGATGTCGCTGCTGGTGACTTCGCCGTGCACCAGCAGCAGCAGGCCTTCGCGCTGCATGGCTTGCAGCGTGGGGTAGATCTTGCGCAGGTCGGTGACGCCGTGGTCGCTGTTGGTGGTGGCGCCAGCCGGGTAGAGCTTGCAGGCCACGACGCCGGCCGCCTTGGCGCGCACGATTTCCTCGGGCGGCAGGTTGTCGGTGAGGTACAGCGTCATCAGCGGCTCGAAGGCCATGCCCTCGGGCACGGCCGAGAGGATGCGCTGCCTGTACTCCAGCGCCTGCTCGGCAGTGGTCACCGGCGGCTTGAGGTTGGGCATGATGATGGCGCGCGCAAACTGCGCGGCCGTATGCGGCACCACGCTGCGCATGGCTTCGCCATCGCGCACGTGCAGGTGCCAGTCATCGGGACGGGTGATCGTGAGGGTGTCGGTGGAGGCGGTCATGGTGCGCTATTGTCCCATTGCCGGGCCGGCTGCGGCCGCGCGCCCCAGGCCGGCAAGATCGACCAGCGTCAGCCGCCCATAGGCGGCCTGCAGCAGGCCGCGCTGCTCCAGCAGGCGCAGCTCCTTGTTGATGGTCTGGCGCGAGACCGACAGCATGGCGGCCAGGTCGCTCTGCGAGATGCGCAGCACCACGCCCTGCCCGTCGGGCGCGGGCTGGCCATGCGTGGGGGCCAGCCGCGCCAGCAGCTCGGCCACGCGGTTGTCGATGTTGCTGAAGGCGTGGCGCTGCTGGACGACGATCAGCTCGTGCATGCGTGCCAGCACCAGCAGGCAGATGTCCTTCCACAGCAGCGGATGGGCATCGAGCAGGGCCAGGAAAGACTCGCCGGGGATCTCCACCAGCACGGTGGGCTGGTGCGCGTGGTAGTCGTAGACGAATTGCGTGTGCTCCAGCAGCCGCGCCAGGCCCACGATGTCGCCCGCGCTGTGCATGGACAGCACGAAGCGCGAGCCCGTGGCGTCCACGCCGCCCACTTCCACGCAGCCCGAAGCCACCACCAGCACCTCGCGCCGCTTGGGGTCGGCGGCGCGCACCTGCTGGTGGCGCTCGTAGCGGCCCAGGCGGGACAGCGCCGTCAGCTCATCGAGCACCTCGGGCGGCCAGTTGCGCAGCATGCGGCACAGGCCCAGGGCGCGGCGGATCAGCGCCGAAGGGTCGGCCACGGGAGCAGGCTTGGAGCGCATGGTTCTCTCACGATGTCGAAGGCCCCGGGTTAGTCCGGTGCCCATGTACCGCCATTTGTCAATGGCTTGACAGAGTGCATCCCCTGTCGCTCGGGATAGTAGCAAGCAAGCCACCGGGCAAAGCATCCGGGGCGCTACCAAGGAGACAAGTTCGTGAAGCACAAGCATTGGCTGGCCGCCGGCGGCATGGCGGCCCTGGGCACGTCCGCGTGGGCCCAGGGCAGCGTGGAGATGTTCGGCATCGTCGACGTCCACATCAACAGCGCAAGGTCGGGCGCCACGCGCCTGAGCCGGCTGGAGGACGGGGGCAGCGCGGCATCGCGCATCGGCTTTCGCGGCAGCGAGGACCTGGGCGGCGGCCTGCGTGCCCAGTTCATGCTGGAGGCCGGCGTGGCGCCGGACACGGGCCTGGGCACCATTCCCGGCCCGGGCCTGGCCTTCACGCGCCAGGCCTGGGTGGGGCTGAACAGCGGCTGGGGCGCCGTGGAGATGGGCCGCATGTACACGCCCATGTTCGGCGCGCTGTTCCGCGCCGATCCGCTGGGCATGAACGCGCTGTTTTCCTCGCTGAACCTGGTGTCGGCCACCGATGCCCAGGCAGGCCTGCGGCCGTTTGCGGCGCGGGCCAACAACCTGGTGCGCTACCGCACGCCGGCAGGCCAGCCCTGGCTGGCGGACCTGGCCTATTCCTTCGGCGAAGCGGCTTCACCGAACAGCAGCAACGGCCGCCTCTACGGCGCCACGCTGGGCTGGAACCAGAAGCCCTGGTTCCTGGCCTACAGCTTCCAGAAGTCCGTGGAAGGCAGCGCCGCCGCACCCGTGGCCGCGCCCGCCACCAGCCAGTACCAGGCGTTGTCGGCCAGCTGGGAAGCCCTGAATGGGCTGCGCCTGACGGGCAACTACGTCATCAACCGCGTGGACCGTGCAGGCACACCCAAGGCGAGGCTGGCCCAGCTGGGCGCCGATTGGAGCGTGGATGCGCGCTCCAAGCTGCTGGTCTCGGTGGCGCGGCGCGAGGTGGGCGGCACGGACCGCGCCCAGAACACCTGGACGCTGGGCTACGACTACGCGCTGAGCAAGCGCACCGTGCTCTACGCGCGCTGGCTGCAGCTGGGCAACGCGGCCAATGCCTCGGCCGCCATTGCCAACGTGCCGGTGGCCGCCAACAGCGGCGACGGCGTGCGGTCCCTGGCGCTGGGCGTGCGCCACAACTTCTGAGGGACACCCATGACCGACAGCCATTGCTTCGACACTTCCCGGCTCGACGCGCTGTTCGCGCCGCGCTCCATCGCCGTGGTCGGCGCCTCGGACCAGGCCAGCAAGATCGGCGGCATTCCGCTGGACTACCTGCTGCGCTTCGGCTACGGCGGCGCGCTGTATGCGGTGAACCCGCGCGCCAGCCGCGTGCAGGGCCTGCCCGCGCACGAGCGGCTGGCCGCCATCGGCGCGCCGGTGGACCTGGCCATCGTCGCCGTGCCACAGTCGCAGGTGGCCGGCGTGCTGGAGGATGCGGCCGCCGCGCGCGTGCAGTCCATGGTGCTGTTTTCCTCGGGCTATGCCGAGACCGGCTCCGACGGCACGGCCGCCCAGCAGGCGCTGGCGCGGCGCGCGCAGGAGGCGGGCATACGCCTCATCGGCCCGAACTGCCTGGGCTTCATGCGCCCCGGCCACCAGGTCTACGCCACGTTCTCGCCCGCGCCGGGCGGCGGCCTGGTGCGGCCCGGGCGCATCGGCATGGTCAGCCAGTCGGGCGCCTTCGGTGCCTATGCCTACAGCCTGGCGCGCGAGCGCGGGCTGGGCCTGTCGCTGTGGGCCACCACGGGCAACGAGGCCGATGTGCAGCTGGCCGATGGCCTGGCCTGGCTGGCCCAGGACCCCGAGACCGACGTGATCATGGCCTACATGGAAGGCTGCCGCGACGGCCCCCGGCTGCGCGCGGCCCTGGCCCTGGCGCAGGAGCGCGGCAAGCCCGTGGTCATGTGCAAGGTGGGCACCAGCGCCCTGGGCGCGGCCGCCGCCGCATCGCACACGGCCTCGCTGGCGGGCAACGATGCGGTCTATGACGCGGTGTTCCGCCGCTACGGTGTGCTGCGCGCGCATTCCATCACCGACTTCTTCGCGCTGGCGGCCAGCGCCTCCATCGCGCGGGCCCCCAAGGGGAGGTCCATCGGGCTGTTCACGGTCTCGGGCGGCGTGGGCGCCATGATGGCCGACGACGCCAGCGCAGCCGGCCTGGACGTGGCACCGCTGTCCGATGCGGCCCAGCGCCAGCTGCGCGAATGGGTGCCGTTTGCCGCGCCGCGCAACCCCGTGGACATCACGGGCCAGGTCACCAACGACATGACGCTGCTGGAGCGCAGCGCCCGCCTGATGCTGGCTGACCGGCAGTTCGACAGCTGGCTGGGCTTCTTCGCGGCAGGCGGCCTGTCCGACGCCTTCTGGCCCGTGCTGCAAAGCCTGGTGCAGACGCTGCGCACCCACCATCCGGACACCCTGCTGGCCGTCAGCACGCTGTGCCCGCCCGAGCGCCGCGATGCGCTGGAGGCGCTGGGCTGCCTGGTGTTCGCCGACCCGGGCGCAGCCATACGCTGCATTGGCGCGCTGGCCCGCCTGCATGAAACACCGCAGGCGCTGCCCGCGATGGCCGATGCAGGCAGCGCACTGCACCTGCCGGCGGGCACGCTGTCGGAGCAGCGCAGCATGGCCCTGCTGGCCGAGGCCGGCGTGCCCGTGGTGCCGCACCGGCTGGTGCGCACGGCGGCCGAGGCAGCGCAGGCCGTGCAGGCCGCGCAGGAGATGGGCGGACGCATTGCCCTCAAGGTCTGCAGCGATGCCATCGCCCACAAGTCCGACGTGGGCGGCGTGGCACTGAACCTGGCGGATGCGGCCGGCGCCCAGGCCGCCTTCGACCGCATCCTGGCCAATGCGCGCCAGGCCCGGCCCGAGGCGCGCATCGACGGCGCGCTGGCCGCCCCCATGGTGCAGGGCGGCGTGGAGTGCATCGCCGGCGTGCACCGCGACCCGGTGTTCGGCCCGGTGCTGATGTTCGGGCTGGGCGGCATCCATGCCGAGATCCTGCGCGATGTCTCGCTGCGCCTGCTGCCCATCACGCGGGACGACGCGCTGGCCATGGTGCGCGAGCTGCGGGCCTTTGCCGTGCTGGACGGCGCGCGCGGCCGCCCCCGCGTGGACCTGGACAGCATTGCCGACACGCTGTGCGCCCTGGCCGGCTTTGCGCAGCGCGCAGGCGCCACGCTGGAAAGCGCCGAGATCAACCCCCTGATCGCCCGCCCGCGCGAGGACGGCGGCTGCGTGGCCGTCGATGCGCTGGTCATCGGCAGGGAGGCTGCATGAAAGCCAATGCCCATTCCATCTCCCGCCCGGAGGCCACCATGAACACACCCCTGCTGCGCACCGCCGCACTGACCTGCCTTGCCCTGGCCTGCAGCGCCGCGCCGGCCCAGGACGGCTATCCCGCCCGGCCCGTGCGCATCGTCGTGCAATACCAGGCCGGCGGCTCCACCGACACCGTGGCGCGCATCCTGGCCGAGGGCCTGACCAAGCGCCTGGGCCAGCCCGTGGTGGTGGACAACCGCAGCGGCGCGGGCGGCATCATCGGCACCGAGCATGTGGCCAAGAGCGTGCCCGACGGCCACACCCTGCTGCTGACCGTGCCCGGGCCCATCACGGCCAACCTGGTGCTCTACAAGAAGCTGCCCTACGACCCGCGCACCGAGCTGCGCATGGTCTCGGACGTGGTCTCGCCCTCCATGGTGATGGCCGTCAATCCGGCCGTGCCGGCCAAGGACTTCAAGGGCCTGGTCGAGGCCGTGCGCCAGTCGCCGGGCAAGTACGCCATGGGTTCCTGGGGGGCGGGCACGCAGCCGCACCAGGTCCAGGTCTTCATGGACAAGGCCTACGGCCTGCAGTCGCTGCACGTGGCCTATAAGGGCGAGGGGCCCATGTCCATCGACCTGATCAGCGGCGTGATCCAGATGACGCTGGGCTCGGCCGCTACGCTCAAGCCCTTCATCGACGCCGGCAAGCTGCGCGCCCTGGCCGTGGCCGGACCGCGCCGCAGCAAGGCCCTGCCCGATGTGCCCACCTTTGCCGAGCAGGGCTACCGCGAGCCCGTGTATGCCATCACGGGATCGATCTCGCTGATGGCGCCCGCGCGCACGCCCGACGCCATCGTCGAACGCCTGGGCCGCGAGGTCGCCGCCGTGATGCGCGAGCCCCAGGTGCGCCAGCGTGTCGAGGCGCTGGGCCTGGAGGCCCAGGGCAACAGCCCGGCCGAGGCCAGCGCCGCCTACGCCGCCTTTTTGCCCGTGGCGCTGGACCTGGCGCGCTCCACGGGCGTGACCCTCGACTGACCCCCCTCCTGCCCTGAAGAAAACAATGGACATGAACCCGACCCCTCCCTCCCTGCCCGAAGTCCGCCGTGCCCTGGCGCGCTCCATCGGCCTGGCCGCCTTTGTCTACGGCTATCCGCTGATAGAGACCTACCGCACCTGCCGCCTGCAGACCGATGCCGGCGCCGCACGTGCCACCGGTTTGGGCCTGGACATGCGCGGCGACTTCGACACGCTGCACCACAGCCAGCGCCCCTCCACCCATGAGGACCGCGACGTGGTCACGCCCGCCAACGACCTGCTGTACTCGCTGGCCTGGATCCACCTGGCCGACGGCCCGCGCCTGCTGACCGTGCCCTCCAGCGCTGCGCATCCGGGCCGCTATTTCGTGCTGGCCCTGTACGACGCCTATACCGAGAATTTCGAGAACCTGGGACCGCGCAACTGCGCGCCCGAAGGCGAGACCGTGGTCCTGGTCGGGCCGGGCGGCCAGGTGCCGGAGCATCTGGCCGGCCACCGTCTGGTGCACTGCCCCAGCAACCTGGTCTGGCTGATCGGCCGCACCGTGGTGGGCGATGCGCCCGACTGGCCTGCAGCCCGCGCACTGCAGGCCGACATCCGGCTGGAGCCCGCGCCGGGCACGCCGAAAGGAGGCCGCCCGGCCGCCGTCACGAACTGGGTCGGCCCGCCCGTGGACGCCATGGCGGCCGCCTTCGAGAACCAGGAGCCTGCGGCCGAGGTTGCGCCGCGCTTTTTCACCAACCTCTGCCATGCGCTGGCCGAGGCGCCCGGACGCAAGGAGGACCAGGGACTGCTGGCCTGGTTCGGCCAGGCCGGCCTGGTGGCCAGCGCCCACATGGCGTGGGAGCAGCTGGAGGAGCCCTTGCGCGAAGGCCTGACCGAGGGCTTTGCCGACGGCGTGCGCACCGTGGCCGCCATGGGGCGCAACCGCCGTCCCCGGCCCTGGACCATGACGCCGTCCACCGGCCGCTACGGCAGCGAGTACCTGGGCCGCGCACGCACCGCCTACCTGGGCCTGGGCGCGCTGGCCACCAGCGAGGCCATCTACGCCGCCGCCCACCACGACGCAGGCCTGCAGCCGCTGGACGGCAGCCAGCGCTATGTGCTGCGCTTCAATGCCGCCGACATGCCACCGGCCGACGCCTTCTGGTCCGTCACGCTGTACGACGCCGACCGCTTTCTCTACGGCAACGAGATCGGCCGCCACTCCATCGGCGACCGCACGCCGGGCTTGCTGCGCGAGGCCGACGGCAGCCTGCAGATCGACCTGGGCCATGCCCGGCCGGCACAGGGCGCCGCCAACTGGCTGCCCACGCCGCACGGGCGCTTCTACCTCATCCTGCGCATGTACCACCCGCAGGCAGGCGCGCACCAATGGCCTGTTCCGCCCCTGCAGCCCGTGGCCGCATGAGACACGCCATGGACCTGAGCACCCTGGCCGAGGAGGCCGTCATCCACACCTGCCCGCTGTACGAGATGCGCCGCATGCGCGCGGCCACCTCGCCCCGGCGCAATGCGGCCGGCGAGGCTGCGCCCGCACCGCTGCGCTGGTGCAACCAGTTCGTGCATGCGCGCCAGCTGCTGCGCGCCGGCACCAGCCGCGTGGTCACGCCCAACAACGACACGCTCTACACCAACGCCTGGCTGGACCTGGGCGCCGGGCCGCTGGTGATCGACGTGCCCGACACGGCGGGCCGCTACTACGTGCTGGGCCTGCTGGACTTCTTCACCAACCCCTTCGCCCACCTGGGCCAGCGCCTGACGGGCACGGCTGCGCGCTCCTTCCTGATCACGCCGCCGGGCTGGCAGGGGGAGCCGCCGCCACCGTTCGATGCGCCCGGCGCACACATTGCCGCGCCCACGCCCTGGCTGTGGGTGATAGGCCGCATCCTGGTCGATGGCGAGCATGACCTGCCCGCCGTGCACGCGCTGCAGGACGGCTTTGCGGTGCGCCCGCTGGCCGACTGGCAGGCGGGCACGCCCTCGCAGGCCCGTGCCTTCGACCCGGACTGCGATCCCCAGGCCCCGCCAAATGCCGAGCACTATGCAGCCCAGGTGAATGCCGCCTTGCGCGACAACCCGCCGCCGGCGGGGCATGCCGCACGGGTCGCGCGCTTTGCGGCCGTGGGCCTGGGCGCCGGGCTGGGCGCACCCGATGCGCAACAGCAAGCCGCACTGCAGCGCGCCCTGGACAGCGTGCTGCCCCGGCTGCGCGCGGCCAGCACGGGCCGGCGCCTGGACTCGGGCTGGGAACTCCCCGCCCTGGTCGAAGGCAGTTTTGGCGACGACTTCCAGGCCCGCGCCGAAATTGCACTCAAGTACATCGGCATGCTGGAAAGCCGCGAGGCCATCTACCCGCTGGCCTGGCATGACGCCCAGGGCCTGCCCCTGCACGGCAGCCGCCGCTACCGGCTTCGCTTTGCCCCAGGCGCGCTGCCACCCGTGCAGGCCTTCTGGTCCCTGACCCTCTACGGCGCCCACGACTGCATGCTGGTGGACAACCCCATCGACCGCCATGCCATCGGCGACCGCACGCCGGGCCTGCGCCCCGACGCTGATGGCGATGGCGATGGCGATGGCGGGTTGACTATCCACATCAGCCACGCGCCACCGGCCAGCGAAGACCACCGCGCCAACTGGCTGCCCGCGCCGCGCGAAGGCTTTTACCTGTGCCTGCGCGCCTACATGCCCCAACCCGAACTGCTGGACGGCCGCTACGCCCTGCCCCCCATCGAACCAGACCCGGAGACCCCATGAACGCCAGAGACGACGACAAGCCCTTCTTGCTGGTGGGCACCGGCAGCGAAACCGTGGCGCCGGGCCTGCACATACTGCGCGGCCAGGGCCAGTCCTTCGTGGCCGAGACCGACGCGGGCCTGGTGGTGATCGACGCCGGCCCCGGCGGCAAGGTCAGCCAGGACATGATCGCCAGCCTGCGCCAGCTCAGCGATGCGCCCGTGCATGCGCTGTGCTACAGCCACGGCCACATCGGCTACAACGCGGGCGTGCCCGCCTGGCTGGAGCATGCGGCCGCGCGCGGAGAGCCTGTGCCGCGCCTCATCGCGCACCGCAACCTGCCGCGCCGCCAGGCGCGCTACCGCGAGACCCGGGCGCTGCAGCACCGCATGGCCGAGATCCAGTTCAACCGCAGCGCGGGCTTTTTCGAGCACCGGCTGGACATGCACGAGCCCACCGAAACCTTCGACACGCGGCTGGAGATAGGCAGCGGAGACAGCCGCATCGAGCTGTTCTGGGCGCCGTCCGAGACCGACGACGCCATCGCGCTGTGGAGCCCCGGCCAGCGCGTGCTGTACGGCGGCGCGGCGCTGCTGGACTCCATCCCCAACATCGGCACGCCCTTTCGCACGCTGCGCGACACCGTGCGCTGGGCCGACACGCTGCAGGCCATGGCCGCGCTGCGCCCGCTCAAGGCCGTGCGCGAGTTCGGTCCCGTGATCGAGGGCGAGCAGGCCGTGCAGCAGGTGCTGCTGCACACCGCACAGGCGCTGCGCTGGCTGCGCGCCGAAGTCGTGCGCCTGATGAACGAGGGCCTGAACGAGCAGCAGGTGCTCGCGGCCATGGACTATCCGCAGGAGCTGTTCGGCGTGGAGTGGATGAAGCCCACCTATGGCGACCCCAGCTACATCGTGCGCGACATCTACCGTTCGGAAAACGGCTGGTGGGACCGCAACCCGACCACGCTGCACCCGGCCCCGCCCGAGGCCGCAGGCGCCGCCATCGCCGATGCCATCACCGACAAGCCCGGCCTGGTGGCCAGCGCCCAGGCGCTGGCCGACGCGGGCCAGTGGCAGCTGGCCCTGCATGTGATCGACGTGCTGGCCACCGCGGCCGGCGACGCGCCCGAGATCGGCCAGGCCCGCAGCCTCAAGGCCGCCTGGCTGCGCGAGCGTGCGCGCGAGGTGGACAGCTATGTCTCGCGCAACCTCTACCGCGTGGGGGCCGACATGATCGAGCAGGGCACGCAGGCGCGCCTGGGGCTGCGCTGACGGGGCCGCGCACAGGCAAGGCGACACAAGGCGACACAAGGAGACAAGTGCATGAAGACGATGAAGAAGCACGGCATGGCCCTGGCACTGCTGCTGGCCATGGCCTGCACGGGCCACGCCCAGCCGGCACAGGATGCCGGCAACTACCCCGCCCGCCCCGTCACGCTGATCGTGCCCACGGCCGCCGCCGGCGGCACGGACACCATCGCGCGGGTGTTTGCCGAAGGCCTGACCCGGCTGCTCAGGCAGCCCTTCGTGGTGGACAACCGGCCCGGCGCCAACGGCCTGGTCGGCGTGGAGCAGGCCGCGCGCAGTGCGCCGGACGGCTACCGGCTGCTGTTCACCTACACGGCGTCCATGGCCGTGAACCCCAGCCTCTACCGCAAGGTTCCGTATGACCCGATCAAGGACTTCGCACCCATTGCGCAAATAGGGCGCGCGGGCAATCTGCTGCTGGTCTCGCGCGACCTGCCCGTGCATTCGCTCAAGGAGTTCGTGGAGCATGTGCGCGCCCGGCCCGGCCAGCTCAGCTACTGCTCCTGGGGCCAGGGCTCGGGCGGGCACCTGACCATGGAATTCCTGCTCAAGCAGGCCGGCCTGCAGATGCAACATGTGCCCTACAAGGGCAGCAGCCCCTGTGTGCAGGGCCTGCTGGGCGGGCAGGTGCAAGCGGCGTTTGCGGACACCTCTTCCACCGTGGAGCTGGTGCGTGCGGGCCGCGTGCGCGCCATCGCCCACAGCGGCGACAAGCGCATTCCCAGCCAGCCGGACCTGCCCAGCCTGACCGAGGCGGGCTACCCGTTCCACAACTATTCCTGGTACGGCGTCTTCGCGCCCGCCAAAACGCCGCAGCCCATCGTGGACAAGCTCAACGCCGCCATCAACCAGTTGCTGCAGGACCCGGCCACGGCCAAAAAGCTGGGCGAGCTCAACCTGACCGACCTGCCCCGGACCACGCCCGCGCAATTCGCCGACACGCTGCGCCAGGACCTGGCGGACTGGGGGCGGCTGGTGCGCGAGGTGGGTGTGCAGTTGGACTAGCAGCTCACTCGGCGACGATGCCCGTCCTGCGCACCACCTCGCCAAAGCGCTTCAGGCGCTCGGACATCATGGCCTCGAAGGCGGCGGGGCTCATTTCCTCGGGCGGGGTCACGCCCCGGTCCTGCAGGCTGGCCACCATGGCCGGCGCCGTGGCGGCCTGGCGCACGGCCTTGAAGAGGGCCTGCACCACGGGCGCGGGCGTGCCGGCCGGCGCGGCCAGGCCGGTCCATGAGCTCATGTTCAGCTGCGGGTAGCCCACCTCGGCCAGCGTGGGAACATCGGGCAGCTGCGCCACGCGCTGCTCGGAGGCCACGGCCAGGGCGCGCACCTTGCCTGCCTGGATGTGGGGCAGCATGGAGATGAGGTTGTCCAGGAACACCTGCACCTCGCCCGCCAGCACCGAGGTGACCAGCAGCGTGCCGCCCCGGTAGGGAACATGGGTGATGTCCAGGCCCGCATCGGCTTTGAACATCTCCATGTTGAGCTGGCCCATGCTGCCCGTGCCGCCGCTGCCGTAGTTGAGCTGGCCAGGGTGCTTTTTGGCATAGGCGATGAACTCCGCAAAGCTGCGGATGGGCAGGCTGGCGGGCACGACCAGCACATTGGGCAGGCGGCCCAGGATGGCGATGTTCTCGAAATCCTTGATGGGGTCGTAGCCCACCTTGGGCTGGGTCAGAGGATTGGCCAGGTGGCTGCTCTGCGAGGACACGACCAGGGTGTAGCCGTCCGGCTTGGCGCGCGCCACGGCCAGCGCGGCCACCGAGCCGCCCGCGCCGGGCCGGTTCTCCACGACGATGGGCACGCCCAGGATGCGTGCCATGGGCTCGGCGTACTGGCGTGCCATGGCATCCACCGAACCGCCCGGAGGGAACGGCACGATGAAGCTGATCTGGCGCGAGGGGTAGCCGGCGGCCTTGCCTTCGGCGGCCAGCGCCGCAAGCGGCGCCAGCATCCCCAGGCCCAGCCCCGCGCCGAGCACGCGGCGGCGGGAAGGGTGGCTGGCAGCCTGGCGGGCGATAGGGGTCATGCTCATGTCTCCTCCTTATGGAAATACGTCGGCTGCGTCCGGCCATCCGGGGCGCCCTGGGGGCGCCCTGGGCGTGCCCTGCTTACTCGGCCACGATATGGGCCTTGCGCACCACCTCGCCGAAGAGCTTCAGGCGTTCGGCCATCATCTTCTCGAACGCGGCGGGGCTCATCTCCTCGGGCGCGACCACGCCGCGCTCCTTGAGGCTGGCCACCATGGCAGGCGCAGTGGCGGCCTGGCGCACGGCCTTGTGCAGCGTCTGCACGATGGCGTCGGGCGTGCCCGCAGGCGCCGCGATGCCGGTCCAGGAGCTCATGTTGAGCTGGGGATAGCCGACCTCGGCCATGGTGGGCACGTCGGGCAGCATGGGCAGGCGCTGCTCCGAGGCCACGACCAGGGCGCGCACCTTGCCCGACTGCACATGGGGCAGCATGAAGACCAGGTTGTCGAGGATGAACTGCACCTCGTTGCCGATGGCCGCCGTGACCAGCGGCGAGCCGCCGCGGTAGGGAATGTGGGTGGCGAAGATGCCCGTGGCGGCCTTGAGCATTTCCACGTTGAGCTGGCCCATGCTGCCGATGCCCGCGCTGCCGTAGTTGACCTGGCCGGGACGCTTTTTCACGTACTCGATGAACTCCTGGAAGTTCTTCACGGGCAGGCTGGAATGCACCATCAGCGCATTGGGCTGGCGGCCCAGGATGGCGATGTTCTCGAAGTCCTTGATGGGGTCGTAGCCGATCTTGGGCTGGGTCAGCGGATTGGCCAGGTGGCTGCTTTGCGAGGACACGACCAGGGTGTAGCCGTCCGGCTTGGCGCGCGACACGTACTGCGTGGCGACCGAGCCGCCCGCGCCGGGACGGTTCTCCACCACGATGGGCACGCCCAGGATGCGCGACAGGGGCTCGGCGTACTGGCGGCCCATGATGTCCACCGAGCCGCCGGGCGGAAACGGCACGACCAGCGTGATCGGGCGCGAGGGGTACTTGTCATCGGCGCGTGCGGCCATCGGCGCCAGCGCGGACAGGCCCGCCAGGCCAAGGCCTGCGCCCAGCAATTTGCGGCGGGTGGGGACGGAGGGGTTCACGGACAGGTTTTTCATGGGTATCAGCGCAATCAGGGGTGATCAAAGATGGCGAGGGCCACGGCCTGAGCGCGCGGCACGAAGGTGGCCAGCTCGCAGTACTCGCGCTCGGTATGGGGATGGCCGCCCACGGGGCCGGTGGCGCACAGCGTGGGCACGCCCACCGAGGCCGTGAGGCCGCTGTCGGCCGCGCCGCCCGTGAACTCGCCCTGCACGTCGAAGCCCAGCGACTGCGCGCCGCGACGGTACAGCTGCAGCAGCGCATCGGGCGTGGGCGCCATGGGCAGGGTGCGGCGCACGGCGGTGACGCGGCCCTGGGTGCGGGGCACGGATTCTTCCTCCACGATGGCGCGGATGCGCTCCATCAGCGCATCGGGATCGGTCTGGGCCGTGTAGCGCACATCGAGCTCGGCCTTGGCGTGGGGCGCCACCATGTTCGGCACGATGCCGCCCTGCAGCACGCCCACATTGGTGGTCGTGCCCGTGGCGGGATCGGTCAGCGCATGCAGGGCCAGCAGCTTGCGCGCCATGGCTTCCAGCGCGCTGGCGCCGGCCGCGTGGTTGATGCCGGCGTGGGCGGCCACGCCCTGTACCTCGAACTCCACGGCCATCGATCCCTTGCGGCTGGTCACCAGGTTGCCGCTGACGCGGCCCGGCTCGGCGTTGAAGACGGCGCGCGCACCGCGCACCGTATCCATGATGGTCTGGCGCGTGGCGGGCGAGCCGATCTCCTCGTCGCACGAGAAGAACAGCTTGAGCGGCGCGCCCAGGCCGCCGCAGCGCGCAAAGGCCTCGGCCACGAAGACGTTGAGCACCAGGCCCGACTTCATGTCGGCCACGCCGGGACCGTAGGCCCGGCCTTCTTCCGCGCGGAAGGGGCGGCGCGCCACGGTGCCGGCCGGAAAGACCGTGTCCATATGGCCCATCAGATAGATGGGCGCGCCCTCGCCGGGCCCGGGCACGTCGGCATGCAGCAGCACGCCGTAGCCGGGAACGTCCTCGAAGCGCACGGCCACGCCGGCCGCCTCCAGCCGCTCGCGCAGGGCCTGGGCCACGGCCAGGATGCCGGCTTCATCGCGGCTGCCGCTGTCGATATCGACAATCCTGTGCAACAGATCTTGCATGGCCTGCTGCTGGCCGCCCAGCCAGTCCAGCAGTCTCGCGCGCTGCTGCACGCGGCTTTGTTCGAGGGTATCGTGCATGGTGGAATCTCCAGAGTGCATGCAGTGTTGCACGCGACCCCCTATTTTGCAACACACGTTGCATATACAAGAAAAACATGAAATCACCATTGCAAAAAGCCGCGCTGCTGCTGCCGCAGCGCCTGGCGCAGCAGGGCGCGGAACTGACGGCCAGCGAGCAGACGCTGGCCCAGACCCTGGGCAGCGACTATCCGCATGCGCTGCTGGAATCGGCCACCGCCCTGGCAGCGCGCACAGGCACCAGCGCCTCGACCGTGGTGCGCCTGTTCGCCAAGCTCGGCTATGCCAGCTATGCCGAGGCCCAGCGCGAGGCGCGCGGCGAGGTGACGGCGCTGCTGCAGACGGCTGCCCAGCGCGCGCCCGTGCTGCTGGGCGCGCAGCGCAGCCTGAGCGAGTGCGTGGACGATGCACTGCTGCACGACCAGCACAACATCCAATCCACGCGCGAAGGGCTGGACATGGCGGCCTTCGAGGCCATGGCCCGGCAGCTCGCGCAGGACGAGGGCCGGGTGTTCGTGCTGGCCCAGCTCAACAGCTCGCCGGTCTCCGCCTGGCTGGCCCTGCACCTGAACATGTGCCGCCCCGGCGTGCAGCAGCTGGATGCAGGCGCCATCGCCTCGGCCGACCAGCTGCTGTGGGTAGGCCCCACCGACACGCTGCTGGCCTTCAGCGTCAGCCAGTATTCACGCGGCACCTACGAAGTGGCGCAGCGATTTTCGGAAGCCGGCGCCCGGGTGCTGGCCATCACCGACAGCCCCACGGCCCCCCTGGCCACCGTGGCCCACCACTGGCTGCAGGTGCGCACGGCCAATGCCTCGCCCTTTCACTCCTACACGGCCGCCTTCTACTTGTGCAATGCCCTGGTCTCGGCCGTGGCCCAGTTGCGCCATGCCGATGTGTCCGAGGCGCTGGCCCGGCGCGACGCGCTGTGGAGGGAGTTCAACCACCAGCTGATCAGGACGCCCGAGCCGCGCGGGCCGGCTCGCGCCGCGCGCAAGCCCACCGCGCGCAGGTCTTCTACATAGACCAGTAGTACTTGAAGCTCAGCGTGGCCTCGCGATCCACGCCGCGGAAGATGCCTGCGAAGTACTTGCGGTTGAACAGGTTGTTGATGTTCAGCGCGATGCGGTACTGCGGCGTCTCGTAGGCCAGCGCCAGGTCGGCCAGCGTGGCGGAGTCGTTGATGTTCAGCGTGCCGTCCGCCGCCACGTTGTAGGGAGAGCGACCCTTGTAGCGCAGGCCGCCGGCCACCATCAGGCCCGGCACCGTGCGCGGGCGGTAGTCCAGCCACAGGCTGGCCATGTGGCGTGTGGTCTGTATGGTCTGGCGGCCGATTTCGGCGGGCCGGTTGCTCTGCGTGGTGCGCGGGTCCAGGTAGGTGTAGCTGGCCAGCGCGTTCAGCTCGCGCGTGAGCGCGAAGCGGCCTTCCAGCTCCAGCCCCGTGGAGCGCACCTCGCCCGTCTGGATGCTGAAGCGCGGGTGGTCGGGGTCCAGCGTGGTGACGTTGGTCTGGCGCAGGTCGAAGACCGAGGCCGTGATCAGCGAGGTGCTTCCCGGAGGCTGGTACTTCACGCCCGCCTCGTACTGCTTGCCGCGCCGGGGCTCGAACGGATTGCCGTCGTACTGCAGGCCCGTGACCGGATCGAAGGAGGTCGCATAGCTCGCATAGGGCGCCCAGCCGCTGTCGAACAGGTAGAGCAGGCCCGCGCTGCCGGTGGTGGCGCTGTCGCTCATGCGCGGCTGGGTGCTGCTGTTCTGCGTGGTGCGCGCCTGGTCATGGCGCAGGCTGAGATTGGCCACCCAGCGGTCCCACTTGAACTGGTTGAGGGTGTAGATGCCGGTCTGGCGCAGGTCCGTGCGGCTGTCCTCCAGCTCTGGATAGGCGATGGACTGGCCATAGACAGGGTCGAGCATGTCCAGGTCGGGCACATCCCAGCCAAAGCCCAGGCCGCCGCGCTCCCTGTACTTCACATGGTCCATGCCGAAGGCCATCCGGTGCTGCAGCCCGCCCCAGCGCAGGTCCTTGTGCAGGCGGGTGTCCAGCGCCAGCGTGCGGCCCTTGGTGCGCTGGGCCAGGCTGGCGCGCGAGACGCTTCGGCCGTCGGCCAGCACGTCCATGGCGTAGATATGGCGGTAATCGATGTCGATGGTGGAGTAGCGCAGGTTCTGCGTGAGCTGCCAGCCGCTGTCGGTCTGGTGCGAGAACTCGTAGCCCAGCGATCGCGTGTCGCGGTCGAAGCGGTCGAAGGACGGGTCGCCGGCGGTCAGGTGCGCAGGCAGGTCCTTGATCTGCGGGTAGGTGAACAGGCTGGGCCACCAGGACTTGGGCGTGCCGCGCTCGCGCGAGTAGCTGCCCAGCACGGTCAGGTGGGTGCGGCCGGAGAGGTTCCAGCGCAGCGAGGGCGCGATGGAGATGCGGTCATCGCGCGAGCCCACGGTGCGTCCGTCGCTGTCACGCGCCTTGAGGTTGAGCCGGTACAGCAGGTCGCCCGAGGCATCCAGCGCGCCGCCCAGATCGGCCGTGGCCTGGGCGCGCTGGTAGCGGCCATAGGACAAGCCCACGCTGTTCACATGGTCGGCCTCGGGTTTCTTGGAGACCACGTTGATCACGCCGCCCGGCCGCCCCTGGCCAAAGAGCACGGAGGCCGGGCCCTTGATGACCTCGATGCTGTCCAGCTCGTCGATCTCGTCGTTCCACGAACCATAGGTGCCGGCCGAGAACTGCCGCAGCCCGTCCTTGTAGTAGGAGCTGCCATCGCTGAACCCCCGGATGATGGCGCCCGTCATGCGCAGGTCCGCGCCCGTGACTTCGGTGGACACGCCGGCCGTGTACGACAGGGCCTGCTCGATGCTCTTGGGCGCCTGGTTCTGCAGCTGTTCCTGGGTGACGATGGAGATAGAGCGCGGCGTCTCGATCAGCGGCGTGTCCAGCTTGGTGCTGGCGCTCCTGCCGCTGCCCACGTAGCTGCCCGGCGCGGCCATGCGCTGCGAGGTCACGTTGACCGTGGACAGCGTGGTGCCCGCCGACGCCTGCGGCGCAGGCGCAGGCGCCTTTCGCAGCGTGAACGTGCCCTGCTCGGTGCTGTGCGCGGTCACGCCGGTGCCGGCCAACAGCCGGTCCATGGCCTCCTGCGGCGTGAAGCTGCCCCGGAGGGCCGGCGCCTGGCGGCCGACCAGCACGGCTTCGTCGTACAGCACCTGGAACTGGGTCTGGCGGCCAAAGGCGCGCAGCGCGTTGATCAGCGGCTGGGCCGGCTGGTCAAAGGCCAGCCGCTGTCCGGATGACGGCATCGGTGAAGAGGTGGCCGGCTGCTGAAGCTGTTGCGCACGGGCGGACGGCGCGGCGCCCATGCCGGCCACGGCTCCGGCCACCAGCCACGCCAGCAGGCGCGGACTGGCCTGCGGGCCGGCGCCCTGCTCCTTCATGTTCCTGCGTCGGGCATGTGTGCCCCTGCCTGCGAATTCCCTGCCTGCTGCTTCTTGCGCTCTCATTGCCACTCCGTTGCTGTGCCGTTGCACGGGCACGCGACGGGCAGGCCGCAGGCAGCCGTCGCGGGCGATCAGGAACCGCGCCGGACAAGCCATGCCAGCCCACCCGCGCATGCGCGTCAGGTGTTGCGGCCGTTGGCTGGGGCGTGAGGGACGAGCGCCCTCGGTGGTCCTTGGCTGGCAGCCGTGCGGGCCTGGAAAATCCACGCCCCTGCCCCTATAGAAGCCAAAACCGGTGCAAAGCTGGAACCTGGGGTTGTCCACCAATTTGAAACAAATTGTTTCCTCAACCTTCGATTCATCCCCGCACGATCAGCCAACCTCCGCCGCTGCGCGGCTGCACGCGCACCGCAATCAAGGCCGGCAGCGCGCGCACAAAGCGCTCGGGCGCGGCCGTGGCCAGCAGGCCCGAGACACGCAGGCGGCCCAGCGACTCGTCGCCCAGCTCCACGGGCGCACCCAGATAGCGCGACAGCTCCTGCGCCACCTCCGCCAGCGGCGTGCCGCTGAAGCGCACCTGGCCCGTGCGCCAGTCGCCCACGCTGTCCGCATCGGCCACCACGGTGCTGTGCCGGCCGGCGCCGTCCACAGCCACGCCCGCGCCTGCCGCCAGCAGCAGGACATCGCCACCGGCCCGGTCACGCTCGGGCCGCAGCTGCACCTTGCCCTCCAGCACCTTCACCACCAGCCGCGGCGGCCCGGCGCGCACATTGAACGCGGTGCCCACCACCCGGACGCGGCTGGCGCCGGAGTCCACGGTGAAGGGCCTGTCCGGGCCGGGCGTGACCTCGAAGAAGGCCTCGCCCCGATCCAGCACCACCTCGCGGCGGCGCGGGTAGTAGCGCACCTGGAGTTCGCTGTCCACGTTGAGGGCCACGCGCGAGCCATCGGGCAGCTCGATGCTCTGCGTCTGCCCGGGCGCCGTGCGGGCCTGCAGCGTATAGCCTGGCGTGTGGTCCCAGCGGTACCAGCCACCCCAGGCCAGCAGCGAGACCACCGCCAGCACGGACAGGGCCGCCGCAGGGCGGCCGGGCCAGCGGGCAAGAACGCGCTGGCGCCGCGGCGCGGCCGCTGGTGCAGCGCAGACGGCAGGCGCGGCGGGCGGCACCGCTGCGCCGAACTCATCGGGAAACAATTCCCTGAGCTGTGGCGCGCCATGCCAGTGGCGCGACATGCCTTCGAAGATGCTGCGGTGCAGCGGGTGGGCGCCCAGCCACGCATCCAGCGCGCGCTCATCGGCGCCCGTCCAGTCCGGCTGCTGGCGGCGCACGAACCAGTCGGCCGCCCTGTCATGCAGCCCCACCAGCTCCTGCGGCGAAACGCCCGGGGGAAGTTCGTTGCTCATCGTGTGTTCTCTGCGGCGCCCGGCCGCTGCTCGTCTGCGCGCAGCAGGGCACGCATTTGCTCGGCGCTGGCGTAGCGTACGCGGATCTCGCAATAGGACAGTGCCCGGCTCAGGTGGCGCGAGACCATGCGCACGGTGATGTCCATGCGCTCGGCCGTCTGCTCCAGCGTCAGTTCCTGCACGCGGTGCAGCACGAAGGCCTGGCGCTGGCGCTCGGGCAGCTCGTTCAGGGCATCGCGCAGCCGGGCCAGGCGCTGGCGGCGCTCATCGTCCAGCGCATGGTCGGCTCCGTCGCGGGCCGGCAGGGCCTCGACCTCGTCGCGGCAATCCTCCACGGACACCAGCCGCACACCGGCCTGCTGCGGCGCCGTGCGGTGCGCGAAGGCCGCCACGCTGCGCACGACCTGATGCAGATAGGGCCGCTCTTCGTCCACAGGCAGGCGCTTGTCGGCCGACAGCATGCGCACGAAGACTTCCTGGGAGGCATCCTCGATATCGGCCGGGCTCTTGAAGTACCGCGCCAGCATGCGCTGCAGCGGCTTGCGCCAGCGGGTGTAGAGACTGCGGGAATGGCCACCGGGCTCTCCCGGGGCGTCGTCGCGCTTCATGGCAGGCATGGCACGGCGGACGTGGAAGTTGTCCGGTGGCGGGGAAATGGGGGCGGGATCTGGAGCACGGTGCAAACAGCTGAGCCGGCGATTGTATCGAGAACGATTCTCATCATCGTCTCGCCGTGGCCACAAAAAAGGGGCGCCGAAGCGCCCCCTTGATTGCCGTGCCCGCAAGGGCCGCACCGGTTCAGTGCTGCAGGATCTTGTTGAGGAATTCCTTGGTCCGGGGCTGGCGCGCTTCCGGGTTGCCGAAGAATTCGTCCTTGGAGCAGTCCTCCAGGATCTTGCCGCCCACGTCCATGAAGATCACGCGGCTGGCCACCTTGCGCGCAAAGCCCATTTCGTGGGTCACGCACATCATGGTCATGCCTTCGTTGGCCAGGCCGATCATCACGTCCAGCACTTCGCCGACCATTTCGGGGTCCAGCGCGGAGGTGGGTTCGTCGAACAGCATCACGATGGGGTCCATGGACAGCGCGCGCGCAATGGCCACGCGCTGCTGCTGGCCGCCCGACAGCTGGCCCGGGAACTTGTCCTTGTGCGCCGTCAGGCCCACGCGGTCCAGCATCTTGAGGCCGCGCTTCCTGGCGTCGTCCGCGCTGCGGCCCAGCACCTTGACCTGGGCAATGGTCAGGTTCTCGGTCACCGACAGGTGCGGGAACAGCTCGAAGTGCTGGAACACCATGCCCACGCGGCTGCGCAGCTTGGGCAGGTTGGTCTTGGGATCGTGCACGGCCACGCCGTCCACGAAGATCTCGCCCTTCTGGAAGGGCTCCAGCGCGTTGATGGTCTTGATCAGCGTGGACTTGCCCGAGCCCGACGGGCCGCAGACCACCACGACCTCACCCTTCTGGATGTTGGTGGAGCAGTCGGTCAGCACTTGAAAGCTGCCGTACCACTTGGAAACGTTCTTGAGTTCAATCATTGCAATTCCTCAATGGGGTGCTGGCTCATCGAATGATGGCAATCTTTTTGTGCAGGCGCTTCACTGCCCAGGACAGCGAATAGCACAGCACGAAGTAGGTCACGCCAGCGGCCAGATAGGATTCGATGGGACGGCCGTAGTTCTTGCCGGCCACTTCGAAGCCCTTGAGCATGTCGTAGGCACCGATGGCATAGACCAGCGAGGTGTCCTGGAACAGGATGATGGTCTGCGTCAGCAGCACGGGCAGCATGTTGCGGAAGGCCTGGGGCAGCACCACGAGGCGCATGTTCTGCCCATAGGTCATGCCCATGGCCTGGCCCGCGAAGACCTGGCCGCGCGGGATGGACTGGATGCCCGCGCGCATGATCTCGCTGAAGTAGGCCGCCTCGAAGGCGATGAAGGTGATGATGGCCGAGACCTCGGCGCCGATGGGCCGACCGATGATCAGCGGCATCAGCAGGAAGAACCACAGGATCACCATCACCAGCGGCACGGAGCGCATGCCGTTGACGTAGAGCGTGGCGGGCACATCGAGCCATTTCTTGCCGGACAGGCGCATCAGCGCCAGCAGCGTGCCGAAGAGCACACCGCCGATGGTGGCGATGACGGTCAGCGTCAGGCTGAAGTACAGGCCCTTCAGCACGAAGTTGCTGAACAGGTCCCAGGTGAAGAACGACCAGTCGATTTGCAGGTTCATGTCAGTGTCCTCCGCCGCTGGCAGCGATCAGGCCCGGGACGCGCGAGCGCTTCTCGATGAAGGCCATGATGCGGTTGATGGCAAAGGCGGAGACCACGTACAGGCCGGTGACGGCCAGGTAGATCTCGATGCCGCGCGAAGTCTCTTCCTGCGCCTGCATGGCGAACATGGTCAGTTCGGCCACGGACACGGCAAACGCCACGGACGAGTTCTTGAACACGTTCATGGTCTCGCTGGTCAGCGGCGGAATGATGATGCGAAACGCCATGGGCAGCAGCACGTAGCGGTAGTACTGGAACGTGGTGAAACCCAGCGCCATGCCCGCGTACCGCTGGCCGCGCGGCAGCGCCTGGATGCCGGAACGCACCTGCTCGGCGATACGCGCCGAGGTGAAGAAGCCCAGCGCCAGCACCACGAGCACGAAGCCCGGCAGGGACTTCAGCGCGGGGAAGATGGACGGCACCACGTGGTACCACATGAAGATGTGGACCAGCAGCGGAATATTGCGGAACAGTTCGACCCAGGCATTGCCCAGCCGCACGATCCACGGCCGGTCGGGCAGCGTGCGCAGCGTGCCGATCAGCGAGCCGACGATCAATGCGATCAACAGCGACAGCAGCGACACGGAAATGGTCCAGCCCCAGGCCGACAGCATCCAGTCGAGGTAGGTGATGTCGCCGTTCTTGCCGAAGCAGCTTTGACCGACCTCTTGGGTAATGGTGTCCTGGCAGAACACCTGCCAATCCCAACTCATAGGAGCACCTCTTTATTCAGATTCTTGAAAAATGCACTACCGGCAAAAACGGCGCCGCAACAAAAAACGCCCCTTCCAACCGCATGGCAGAAGGGGCGGCATTCAGCTGGTGCTTACTTGACTTCGTACGACTCCATGGGCTTGTCGTTGGGGTTGGCCCATGCGTCCTTGGTGGCGTCGGACAGCGGCAGGCCGACCTTCACGTTGGCCGGGGGAATCGGCTGCATGAACCACTTGTCATAGAGCTTGGCCAGGGAGCCGTCGGCGATCTGGCGCTTGATGGAGTCGTCCACGGCCTTCTTGAAGGCGGGGTCGTCCTTGCGCAGCATGCAGGCGATGGGCTCGACCGACAGGGTTTCGCCGACGATCTTGTAGTCGGCAGGTGCCTTGGACTTGGAGATGTTGGCGGCCAGGATGGAGCCGTCCATGATGAAGGCGTCGGCACGGCCGGTTTCCAGCATCAGGAAGCTGTCGGCGTGGTCCTTGCCCATGACTTCCTTGAAGGTCAGGCCGTCGGCGCGCTTGTTCTTGCGCAGGGTCTGCACCGAGGTGGTGCCCGTCGTCGTGACGATGGTCTTGCCGTTCAGGTCCTTGATGCCGGTGATGCCGGAGTTGCCCTTGACGGCGATGCGCACTTCTTCCACATAGGTGGTCACGGCGAAGGCCACATCCTTTTGACGGGCCTGGCTGTTGGTGGTGGAGCCGCACTCGATGTCCACGGTGCCATTGGTCACCAGGGGGATGCGGTTCTGCGAGGTGACGGGCTGGTACTTGATGTCCAGCTTGGCCAGGCCCAGCTGCTTCTGGATGTCGGCCAGCACGCGCTCGCCCATCTCGGTGTGGAAGCCCACGTACTTGCCATTGCCCAGCGTATAGCCCAGGCCGGAGGATTCACGCACGCCCAGCGTCACGGCGCCGGAGGACTTGATCTTGGCCAGGGTGTCGCCAGCCTGCGCAAAAGCGCTGCCTGCAGCCAGGGCGGTCACGGCGATGGCCAACAAATGCTTCTTCATACGGGTCTCCTGAGATGAGAACGAAAACGGTCTTGATGAGAACGGTCGAGTCGCCTTGTGGGCTGGCTCGAACTATCAACGATGTGACACATATTGTGCAATCACGCACGGTGCTGGAGCACCGACACGTGCTAGGGCTTTCCAGCACGTCAGCCAGATTCAGGTAAGCAACTGCCGTGCCATGGCACGCGTTTTTTGCCCGATCCAGCGCGCCTGCGGGCCTGCACACGGCGTGGCTGCTGTGCGCGCACTCTAATGCCATGCGTGGCAGCACAGCCAATGCCGTTTGCAGAAACCCTTATGCATGCCATGCATAATAGGTGTTTACCCTAGGCATAACCCATGCACCAAGTCGGTCTCTTGACGGGCTTTGCCATGCACCAGCGTGCAGCAAAAAGGGGCTCGAGAGCCCCTTTGTCTTCATGTGTGCCGCCTGGCGTGTCAGCCGATGGTCTCGCCCTGCTCCAGCAGGAAGTTCCACAGCGCGCCGGCCACGCCCTGGGGCGCATCCTTGCTGGTGGGTTTTTCGCGGTAGGCGCGCACTTCCATGTCCATGCGGAAACCGTCGTCACCGGCAGGTGCGGCGCTGACCAGGCGGCCGGCCTCCAACTCGTTGCGCACGGCGCTGAATGGCAAAAAGGCCACGCCATGGCCTTCCAGCGCCATGGCCTTGAGGCCTTCGGCCATGTCGGTCTCGTAGACGCGCTCCAGGTGCACGGCCTCGGCCGCTTCCTTGAGGATGAGTTCCGTCACGCGGCCCAGGTAGGCGCCCGGCGCATAGCCCAGGTAGGGCAGCGGCTGGCCCTGGCGGCCCGGCAGCTGGTGCAGCGGCAGGCCGTCGGCGTCGGGCCTGGCGTAGGGGGCGAGCACCTCATGGCCCAGGCTGACCATCTCGTAGCGCGCCGGGTCAAGCTGGAAGGGCTGGGACGGATGGAAGTAGGCGATCAGCAGGTCGCAGCCGCCCTCGACCAGGCGCATCACGGCGTCGTGCACGTTGAGCGCGAACAGCCGGCTGCGGAACGGCCCGAACTTGGCCTGCACGCTGGAGACCCAGTTCGGGAAGAAGGTGAAGGCCAGCGTGTGCGGCACGGCAAACCCCACCATGCCCTTGCCCGCGCTGACATGGGCCCGCAGCATGGTGCGCGTGCTCTGCAGCGACTGCAGCATCTCCAGCGCCTGGTCATACATGGTCTTGCCGGCCGGCGTGAGCCGGGTCGGGTAGGAGCTGCGGTCCACAAGGTCGGTGCCGGCCCAGGCCTCCAGTGCCTGGATGCGGCGCGAGAACGCAGGTTGCGTCACATGCCGCAGTTGGGCGGAGCGGCTGAAACTGCGTGTTTCAGCCAGGCTGACGAAATCTTCTAGCCATTTGGTTTCCATGCCCGCCATTATCCGCTGTGATGGAAGGCACCCCCTGAGCGGCTACGCCGCTTCCCCCTCTCTCTCCGGGAGGGGGACGGCACCCTCGGTGCGGGGCGGCCCTTCCTCGGTGCCTCCACGCCGGGGCATGCCCGTATCAACGTCCCGCATGGGCCGCGACACTGAGGAAACCGCCATCTGATGCGGCGCTCGTATGCGCACATAATGGCGCTGCGCCGCATTTACCCAATGTGACATTTTTTCCTCACGGCCCCCGGCACACGACGCCGAGGAAGCTCAGTGACTGCATCTGCCCCGCCATGTGTAATTTTCTGACTCCCCGCGTCCATGTCATCCCCTCCCACCGAAAACGGCGCCGCTGAGACGCCTTCCCAGCCGGACGAGCCGCGTTCGCTGCGCATCGAGGACTGGCTCACCGTGGTCATCATGGCCCTGCTGGCCCTGATCACCTTCGCCAATGTGCTGGTGCGCTACTTCACCTCCTCCTCCTTCGCCTGGACCGAGGAAATCTCGGTCTTCCTGATGATCCTGCTGGCCATGGTCGCGGGCTCGGCGGCCGTGGCGCGCAACGCCCACATCCGCATCGAATACTTCGCCGAAGGCGGCAGCGCCCTGCGCAGGAAGCGCCTGGCGCGCTTCGGCACGCTGATGGTGGCCCTGCTGTTCGCGGTGATCGCCGCACTGAGCGTGCGCGTGGTCTGGGACGACTACCGTTTCGAGGAAACCTCGCCCGGCATCGGCGTGCCGCAGTGGTGGTATTCGATGTGGCTGCCCATCTGCTCGGCGCTGATCACGCTGCGCGCGCTGCAACTGTTCCTGCGCCAGGGGCGCCCCGGCGCCTTCGTGGACGAGGAGAAGGCGCCATGATCGCGACCCTGCTCTTCATCGCCTTCCTGGGCCTGATGCTCCTGGGCGTGCCCATCGGCGCGGCCCTGGGCCTGGCGGGCGCCGCCGCCATCGCGCTGGCCAGCCCCGACACGCAGTGGTTCGGCCTGCTGGCCGTGCCGCAGAACTTCTATGCCGGCCTGGGCAAGTACCCGCTGCTGGCGATTCCGATGTTCGTGCTCGTGGGCTCGATCTTCGACCGCTCGGGCGTGGCGCTGCGCCTGGTGAACTTCGCCGTGGCCATCGTGGGCCGCGGCCCCGGCATGCTGCCCCTGGTGGCGATTGCCGTGGCCATGTTCCTGGGCGGCATCTCGGGCTCGGGCCCGGCCAATGCCGCTGCCGTGGGCGGCGTGATGATCGCGGCCATGAGCCGCGCCGGCTATCCCGGCAGCTTCTCGGCCAGCGTGGTGGGCGCGGCTGCGGCCACCGACATCCTGATCCCGCCGTCCGTGGCCTTCATCATCTACTCGGTGCTGGTGCCCGGCGCCTCGGTGCCGGCGCTGTTTGCGGCCGGCATGATCCCCGGCATCCTGGCCGGCGTGGCGCTGATCGTTCCGGCCGTGTGGATGTCGCGCAGGCACAGGATGGGTGCGCTGGAATCGTCCATGCCGCGCCCGCCGTTCTGGCGCAGCCTGCGCGAGGCCTCCTGGGGCCTGGCCGCCCCGGTGCTGATCCTGGGCGGCATGCGCGCCGGCTGGTTCACCCCTACCGAGGCCGCCGTGGTGGCCGTGTTCTACGGCCTGTTCGTGGGCATGGTGATCCACCGCACCATCACGCTGCGCGACCTGTATCCCATCCTGCGCGAGGCCGGCGAGCTGTCGGCCGTGATCCTGCTGGTGGTGTCGCTGGCCGGCATCTTCGCGTTCTCGCTGTCCACGCTGGGCGTGATCGATCCGGTGGCCAAGGCCATCGTGGAATCGGGCCTGGGCGAGTACGGCGTGATGGCGCTGCTGATCCTGCTGCTGATCACCGTGGGCATGTTCCTGGACGGCATCTCCATCTTCCTGATCTTCGTGCCGCTGCTGCTGCCGATCATGCAGCACTACCACTGGGACCCGGTGTGGTTCGGCGTCATCCTCACGCTCAAGGTGGCGCTGGGCCAGTTCACGCCGCCGCTGGCCGTGAACCTGATGGTGTCCTGCCGCATCGCGGGCGTGCGCATGGAGTCCACCGTGCGCTGGGTCGGCCCCATGCTGCTGGCCATGTTCCTGGTGATGATCGCAGTGATCGCCTTCCCGCAGCTGGCTCTCTGGCTCCCAGCACGCCTGGGCTACTGATTTCCCAAAAATTCAACAAGGAGACCTTCGCAATGAAACTTCGCACTTTCCTCGCCAGCGGCCTGGCCGCAGCGGCGGCCCTGGCCCTTTCGTCCGCTCCCGCAGTGGCGCAGACACCGGCCAAGTACAAGAGCGAGTACCGCATGTCGCTGGTGCTGGGCACGGCCTTTCCCTGGGGCAAGGGCGGCGAGATCTGGGCCAACAAGGTGCGCGAGCGCACCAACGGCCGCATCAACATCAAGCTCTACCCGGGCGTGTCCCTGATCCAGGGCGACCAGACGCGCGAATTCAGCGCGCTGCGCCAGGGCGTGATCGACATGGCCGTGGGCTCCACGCTGAACTGGTCGCCCCAGATCAAGGAGCTGAACCTGTTCGCCCTGCCCTTCCTGATGCCCGACTACGCGGCCGCCGACGCGCTCACGCATGGCGAGCCCGGCAAGCGCCTGTTCCAGCGCCTGGACAAGGCCGGCGTGGTGCCGCTGGCCTGGGGCGAGAACGGCTACCGCGAGATCAGCAACTCCAAGCACGCCATCAAGACCCCTGCCGACCTCAAGGGCCTGAAGATCCGCGTCGTGGGCTCGCCGCTGTTCCTGGACACCTTCACCGCGCTGGGCGCCAACCCCACGCAGATGAGCTGGGCCGATGCCCAGCCCGCCATGGCCAGCGGCGCCGTGGACGGCCAGGAAAACCCCGTCTCGGTCTACATGGCCGCCAAGCTGCAGTCCGTGGGCCAGAAGCATCTGACGCTGTGGGGCTACATCAACGATCCGCTGATCTTCGTGGTCAACAAGGACATCTGGGCCACCTGGACCAAGGAAGACCAGGACATCGTGCGCCAGGCCGCCGTGGACGCGGCCAAGGAGCAGGTCGTGATCGCGCGCAAGGGCATGATCGAGGCCGACAAGCCCCTGCTCAAGGACCTGGCCGCCAACGGCGTGACCGTGACCCAGCTCACGCCGGCCGAGCGCGAAGCCTTCGTCAAGGCCACGCGCCCCGTCTACGACAAGTGGAAGCAACAGGTCGGCGCCGACCTGGTGGATGTGGCGGAGAAAGCCATTGCCGCGCGAACTCGTTAGAATGCTATCGGTTGATCGCACACTCCGGTAGAAGCAAAAGGCCCCGCTCTGCGGGGCCTTTTTTTCGCCATCCTGCTTCGCAAGGACGGCCAGGACTTCAGCCCGCCCATCAAGGCATGCCTTGCTGCGAAGCCGGTCCAGCGAAATGGCACAGGCACAGCCCCTGCTGCCTATGGGGCAGGGGCACGGGCAGCGGCTCCCGCGTCCGTCGCGCCACCCAGCAACATATCTGCCCCCATCTCGCACAGCAGCTCCTCCAGTGCGCCCGAGGCGATCAGCGGCGAAGCCTCCAGCGAGGCAAAGCGCACCGTGCCCAGCACGGCCCGCGTGGCCACGTAAAGGCGCGCATAGGACAGCGAGGGGCCGCCCCAGCGCTGCAGGTGGGCGGCCATGCGCTCTGCGGTCTCGCGCATGGACAGGGCAATGCGCTCGTCACCATCCTGGCGCCAGGCAAAGCGCGCCAGCTTGCGCCGCGCAGGCGTGCGGCCCGCAAAGCCCTCGACGATGCAGGCGACCACGCCGCGCGCCACGGCCTCGCGCGGCAGGCCCTGCTCCGACGCCTGCTCCAGCCAGGTCTCGATGGCCGCGACGGCCGCAAGGCGCTGGCCATCGACCATGGCGCGCAAGACGGCCTGCTTGTCGGGGAAGTACTGGTAGAGCGTGCCGATGGAGACGCCTGCGCGCTCGGCAATGCGATTGGTGGTGAGCGCGGCTTCGCCCTCCTTGACCAGAATCTGAGCTGCTGCCTGAACAATGGCCTCCAGCGTGCGCTGCGCACGGGCCTGCACGGGCTGTCTTCTTCTCTGGGATTCAGTGGTAGCGGAGGTATGGGAGGGCATGCGGCAAAACCTGAGCACAAGGCGAGTTTTCTGCCCGGAGTTTAAGCACTACAGTGGCCGGCCATTGAAGCAAATCCCAAGGAATACACCATGAAGAACCATCAGCACACCGGCGCGTGGGAAGCCCTGCCGTGAAGGGCGTGCAACTGCTGGCCCTGGCCGCCGCCCTGTTCGACACGGCGGCCGCGCTGGCCCACTTCGCCTGCATCGTTTGGGGGGGACGTGGGCTGCGGCTCATGGGTGCCGGCGAGCGCATGGCGCGCATGGCCGAGGCCGGGCACTGGTATCCGCCGCTGGTGTCGGCGGCCATCGGCGTGGTGCTGTCGCTGCTGGCGGGGTATGCGCTGGCAGGCGCGGGCCTGCTGGGTCCCCTGCCCTTCATGCGCCCGGTGCTGGCCGGGGCCGGCCTGGTGCTGGTGGCGCGGGCCGTGGCCTATCCGTGGTTGAAACCACGCTTTCCGGACAACAGCGACCGCTTCTGGCATGTGTCCTCGGCCCTCTGCCTGGTCATGGGGCTGCTGCACCTGGCAGCAGCTGCCGGGATGGCACAGGGCTGAATCCAGCCTCAGGCCGTGACCGGCGAGACCAGCGGGCGGCCTTCCAGGTGGCAGCGCATGTTGGCGATGAAGCGGTCCACCGAGGCCTGCACGGCTTCGGGCGACCAGCCGCCCACATGGGGCGTGAGCACCACGGCGTCCAGGTCCAGCAGTTCGGCCGGGGGCGCGGGTTCGCTTTCGTAGACATCCAGGCCCGCGCCGGCAAGGCGGCCTTCGCGCACGGCGGCGGCCAGGGCGGCGGTATCGACCACGCTGCCGCGCGCGATATTGACCAGATGGCCCTGCGGGCCCAGTGCGTCCAGCACCTGGGCGTTGACGAGATGGCGCGTACCCGGGCCGCCCGGCGTGGCGACCAGCAGCACATCGGCCCATTGCGCCAGGGAAAGCAGGTCGCCGAAGTAGCGGTGGGGCAGCCCGCTGCGCTGGCTGCGGTTGTGGTAGCCGATTTCCATCTCGAAGCCCAGCGCGCGCTGGGCGATCTTGGCGCCGATGGCGCCCATGCCCAGGATGCCCAGGCGCTTGTGCGAGACATTGGGCGGCAGCGGCATGGCGGTGCGCCAGACGCCGTCGCGCGTGGCGCGGTCCAGGCGCACCAGGCCGCGCACGGAGGCGATCAGCAGGCCCATGGCATGGTCGGCCACGCAGTCGTCATTGGTGCCTGCGCCATTGCCCACGGCAATGCCGTGGGCCTGCGCATGGGCGACATCGATGTTCTCGTAGCCCGCGCCCAGCGCGCAGACCAGCCTGAGGGCGGGCATGCGCTGCATCTGCGCGGCCGACAGGCCGATGGAGCCTATGGTCAGCACGGCCTGTATGCGCGTGCCGTGCTCGGCGATGGCGGCCTCGCACTGGGCGGCGTCAGGCGCGTAGAGCAGGTCGAAGGAGGGAAAGGCCTGGGCCATCTGGCGCAGATGGGCCTCGGTATTGAAGTTGAGGACGAGCAGGGCAGGTTGCATGGCAGGAAGGCGGCGCCCGCCGCCACAGGGCGGGCCTTGGGAAAACCTCATTGTGCGCCGGCCGGGCGGATCCAGCGCTACAGGTCCAGCACCAGCCGGGCGGATTTCGCGCGCGAGCAGCAGGGCAGGAACTGGTCGCAGGCGGCCTGCTCGTCCTCGGTCAGGTACATGTCGCGGTGCTCGGGCTCGCCCGAGAGCACACGCGTGAGGCAGGTGCCGCACACGCCCTGCTCGCACGAGGTCTGCACCTCCACGCCGATGCCGGCCAGGGCCTGGACCACGGTCTGCTCCGGCGCCACGCGCACCACTTGGCCGGTGCTGGCGATCTCGATCTCGAACCCGGCATCGCCCTCGCGCTGCACGGCCTCGCCTGCAAAGAATTCGTAGTGCAGGCGGTCCTCGCTCCAGCCCGATGTGCGAGCCATACCCAGGGCCGCGTCCATGAAGCCGCGCGGGCCGCAGACATACAGGTGCAGGCCCGCCTGCGGGGCGCCCAGCAGTTGCGCCATGTCGAGCGCGCCCTCGCCATCCACATGCAGGTGCACGCGGTCGGCCCAGGGCATGGACTGCAGCAGGGCCGTGAAGGCCATGCGCTCGCGCGAACGCGCGCAGTAGTGCAGTTCGAAGTCGGCACCCTCGCGCGCCAGCTGGCGCGCCATGGCCAGCACGGGCGTGATGCCTATGCCGCCGGCCAGCAGCAGATGCCGCGCAGGGCCGCCCGCATGCAGCGCGAAGTGGTTGCGCGGCGCGCCGATGGCGATCTGCTGGCCTTCCTGCACCTGTTCGTGCACGGCGGCCGAACCGCCGCGCGAGGCGGCTTCGCGCAGCACGCCGACCACGTAGCGACCCGTGTCCTGCGGGTCGTTGCACAGCGAGTACTGGCGCACCAGGCCGCCGGGCAGGTGCAGGTCGATGTGCGAGCCGGCCGTGAAGGCGGGCAGGCTTTCGCCGTCCAGCGGCACGAGTTCAAGGCTGCAGATGTCCTGCGCCTCGGCGCATTTGCGCGCGACGCGCACCTGGAGGATGGGGTTGGCTTGCATGGGAAAAAAAGCGGAAAGGGATGGGTTCGGAAAATCAGGCCGCCGCCAGCGCACGGGCGCTGGCCTCGCGCAGCCGGCTGATCACGCGGCGCGCGCGGTTGGGGCCGGCGTCCACGTGGATGTCGATGACAGGGCGCGCGCCAAAGCGCTGCTGGTTGCGGAACTGGGCCTCGATGACGACCTTGTCCTCCTCGAAGGTGGCAGCCGTCTGGTCGATCACCAGGCGCGTGGTGTCCTGCATGTCGGGATGCGGGTTGGTGGCAATGGTCCAGAAGTAGTGGGCCGAATGCTCGGTCTCCGGCGTCACGCCGTGAAATCCCCGCATGTGAAAGCCCTCGCGCTGCGGATCGTCGAGCCGGCCGCTGCCTGCGTCCATGGCGCCGGTCCAGATGCACACGTGCGAGGGATGGAACTCCACCTCCTGCCAGCGGTCGATGCGGCCCGCGAACGGCCAGGCCGCCGCATAGGTGGGCGGCGGGTCGGAGTCGGGCATCCAGCGCAGCACGGTGACGCTGTCCCCGTCCTGGCGGACCTGCAGCTCCGCATTCATGTGGATGCCGGCATTGCCGCCAATGGTCTTGAGGTGCACATAGCCCAGGTGGCTGAGGTCCAGCAGGTTGTCGTGGATGAGCTGGTAGGGCGCGTCGTAGTGGTAGACATCGCCGCCGAAGCGGTAGCGCGCATCGCCGTGCACGGGATAGGCGGGCGGCTCCTGCGCGGGCACGGAATCGGGCGTGGCACCCATCCAGATCCAGAGGATCTGGTCACGCTCGCGCAGGTCGAAGGACTTGACGCAGGCCTTGGGCGGTATGCGCTGCTGGCCCGGAATCTCCAGGCACTGGCCGGCGCGGTCGAACAGCAGGCCGTGGTAGCCGCAGCGCAGGCCGCGCGCCTCCACCGTGCCGCAGGACAGCGGCAGTTCGCGGTGGCAGCAGCGGTCCTCCAGCGCGGCGACGCTGCCATCGAGCGTGCGAAACAGCACGACGGGCCGGCCCAGCAGGGTGCGTGCCAGTGGCGCGTCCTGCAGCTCCCAGGCAAAGCCGGCGACATACCACTGGTCCAGCGGGAAGGCAGGCGTGGAGGCAGGTGCAATGGTGGTGCATTCGGTCATGGAGTTCTCCTTCTTGTCTGCAAGCGCTCAATGCGCCGACAGCGTGCGGCCCGTGGCTGCGGGCCTGCCGGCTTCGGGCCCCTGCAGCCGGTGCAGCGACACGATGCAGGCCGCGAACACGAAGGCCAGGCCATAGCCCACATAGAGCTGGCTGGGCGACCACGCGGCGTCCAGCAGCGAGCCCGCGACCATGGGCGAGACGATGGCGCCGATGCGCCCTATGCCTATGCCCCAGCCCACGCCGGTCACGCGCACCTCGCCGCCATAGACCATGGGCGCGATGGCATAGAGCCCGGCCACGCAGCCGTTGACGAAGACGCCGATCAGAAAAGCCAGCGCATACGACAGCAGCAGCGAGCCCGGATTGCTCACGATGAAGCACAGCAGCACGGCCGTGGCCAGCATGAAGCCGGCCAGCGCGCGGTGCACGGGATAGCGCGCCGCCAGCAGGCCCAGCAAGGTGGCGCCCAGGATGCCGCCCAGGCTCAGCAGCACACCGCCGGTCACGCCCTGCTCGGGCGTGAGGCCCGAGGCGGCCAGCAGCTTGGGCGTCCAGCTCATGACGAAGTAAAAGCCGAACATCACCGCGAAGAACGACAGCCAGACCAGCAGCGTGGGCCGGCGCAGGCCCGGCGCGAACAGCTGCAGCGGGCCCCGCCTTGAGCGCTCCGCCGCCGATGGCGCGGCAGGCGGCAGCGCAGCCAATGCGGGCAGGCCCAGCCGCCCGACCAGGGCATTGAGCCGCTGCAGCGCGCCGGCCGGGCGCCGCGCCAGCAGGAAGTCCATGGATTCCGGCAGTCGCCACCAGGCCAGGACCAGCACGCCCAGCGTCACGCAGCCGCCGAACAGGAAGACCGCGCGCCAGTCATGGCGCCCCAGCAGCCACACCGCGATGGAGCCGCCAATGCTGGCGCCCAGCGCGTAGCCCGTGGACTGCAGGGTGACGGCCAGGCTGCGCCAGCGCTGCGAGGCGTATTCGCTGGCGATCACGTTGCTGCAGGCCAGGATGCCGCCCACGCCCAGGCCCGTGAGCACGCGCAGCGCCGCCAGCTGCGTGGCGCTCTGGCTGAAGGCCGAGCCCAGCATGCCCACGCCCGAGAGGGCCAGGCAGGCCAGGATCAGCGGCCGGCGGCCCAGCCGGTCGGCCCAGGGCGCGATCAACAGCGATCCGCCCGCCATGCCGAACAGGCCTGCACTGAGCAGAAAGCCCAGCTGGGCGCCGCTGAGCTGCCAGTGCGCCGACACGGCAGAGGCCGTGAACGCCATGACCAGGACGTCGAAGCCGTCGATCATGTTGAGCACCATGCACAGGGCTATGACCGACCACTGGAAGCGCGTCATGGGCCGCTGGTCGACGCTTGCACGCAGGTCGGCGCTCATGGCCGCAGCTCCCGCAACGGGCAGTTGGACGATGCGGCGGCGCAAGGCCGCTGCAGCCATGGAACAGGGGTAGAGGCAGTCATCGTGGGTCTCCTTGGGTTGAAGCTCTGTGGGAGCTTTCTTGTGTTCTCAACACATCATTACGTATGCTGAATGTGATTCAGTTTACTGAATGAAAATCGGCGCCAGATACCGGGATTTCCCCGATCAGGCGGGGCCGCGCAGTCTCGGACGCGGAGGCGGCCGGGCCGCTGTCAGTCGGATGAGGAAGCGTCGAGGGCGTCGCGTGCGTCGTGCAACTGCACGAACTTGCGCAGCAGGCGCTTGAACTCGGCCTGCTCCTCGGGCTCCAGCGCGGCCAGCATGCGGTTGTGCAGTTCGTGCACATTCGGCACGAAGCCGCCCAGCATGGCCTCGCCCTCGGCCGTGAGCGTCAGGCGCCGCTGGCGCCGGGGCAGGATCTCGCGCAGCACCCAGCCCTTGGCCTCCAGTCGCGCCGCGATGTCGGCCGTGGTGGAGTTGTCCAGCGCCACCAGCCGCGCCAGCGTTACCTGGTCGATGCCCGGTTTTTCCTGCAGCATGCGCAGGATGGCGTACTGCACGGGCGTCACGTCCGGCCCCAGCACGTCGCGGAACAGCTGCGCCGCGATCTGCTGCGCGCGCCGGATCAGGTGGCCCGGCTGGTCGTAGAGGTCGATGGAAAGCGGATCGGAGGCGGAGTGGACCATCGGTGGCGGCAGGCCTTGCGGCCCTGGGGTTGAAGCCCGCCGAGATTACCCCATCCCCGGCGCCGGTCCTGGATGCGCGCCGGGCCATGGCCGGCCTCAGGCCACCGCGGCGGCAGGCTGGGCCGCTGCTGCGGCCACCGCCGCCGCCTGCTGCTCCTGCGCAATCCATTTGTCGATGACCTTGCGCGACTGCACGCCGCCCGCATCGATGTTGAGCTTGAGCAGCTTGCGGTCGGGGTGGGCACTGAGGTTGCGCTGCTGCAGCTCCAGCATCTGCAGGTCTTCGCTGAAGATCTTGTGCTGGCCCTCGCGTATGCGGTCGGTGACTTCGGCATCGCCCGGATTGAAGCGGCGCGCCATGCCCCAGAAGTACCACATGGACTCCTCGGTCTCCGGCGTGATGAAGTCCACCACCATGCTGTAGACCTTGTGCTCGTCGGGCGCGTCGTAGCCGCCGTGGCCTGCGTGGGCCACGCCGACCTCGATCAGCACATGGCTGGGCGGGGTGAAGCGGCAGACCTGCCAGCGGTCCACGGGCACATCGTCGGCCAGGCCGTTGCTGCGCAGCGCCATCTTCCAGAACGGGGGCGCGGGAATGTCGTTCATGAAGCGGCTGGTGACCACCTCGACATCGGCGCCCTCGCCGCGCGTCTCGGTCTTGCAGGGCGTCTCGTCGATCTCGGCCTGGCCGATGGAGCTGGCGTGCACATAGGTCTCGTGCGTCAGGTCCATGAGGTTGTCGATCATCAGCCGGTAGTCGGCCTGGATGTGGAACATGCCGCCGCCGTAGGCCCATTCGGGGTTGTCGTGCCAGGGCAGCTTCGGGATGAGCGCGGCATCGGCCAGCGCCTTGTCGCCGGGCCAGACCCAGATGAAGCCATGGCGCTCCTCGACGGGATAGCTGCGGATCTCGGGGAAGCCGCGCACGCGCTGGCCCGGCATGGCAATGGTCTTGCCGTCGCAGCCCATCTCCAGCCCGTGGTAGCCGCAGACCAGCTTGCCCTCGCAGACAAAGCCCAGCGACAGGGGCGCGCCGCGGTGCGGGCAGAAATCCTCTACGGCGGCAATGCCGTGCTGCGCGCGGTAGAACGCGATGCGCTCGCCGCAGATGCGACGGCCCAGCGGCTTGTCCTGGATCTCGTCGGACGTGGCGGCCACGTACCAGGTGTTCTTGGGAAATGTGCTCATGGGGGTCTCCTTTATGGGTGGGGTCCGCAGTCCTTGGCGCTGCGGTGGCTGGGGCGCAGGCGGCCGAGGCCGCCGGCGCACATCAAGGGCAGATCAAGCGCAGATCAAGCGCGGGTCAGACTCGAATCAGGCTCGGATCAACTGCACGCCAGGAACCGCATGGCTGCCGGGCTCGCTCACGGCTTCGCGCAGGTTGCGGCGCGCAATGCGCGAGTGCTCCTTCATCAGCGCCTCGGCCCGCGCGCCCTCGCGCGCGGCAATGGCGTCCAGCACCTGGCGGTGCTGGTCCTGGGCCACCATCAGGCTGTGGCGCGCACGCGGCGACTCGGCCCGCGCCAGCACAAAGCCCGAGGGCGAGGCGAAGGGCATGCGCACCACGCGCTCCAGCTCGCGCTGCATGACGCTGCTGCCGGCCATGGAATGCAGCAGGTCGTGGAATTCGGAGTTCAGCGCCACATAGCGCGAGAAGGCCTCATCGCCCCAGTCGGCCGTCTCCAGCACACGGTCGATGGCATCCAGGCAGCGGCCGGCCTGGGCCAGCAGCGGCTCGGCCACGCCGCGCTCGGCCGCCCAGCGCGCGGCCAGGCCTTCCAGCGTGCCGCGCAGCTCGATGGCATCGGCCACGTCGGCCTCGGAGAACAGCCGCACGCGGTAGCCGCGCCCGCCGGCCATGGCTTCGAGCAGGCCTTCCTGCTCCAGCCGCATCAGCGCGGCGCGCACCGGCGTGCGCGAGATGCCCAGGCGCTGCACCACGGTCAGCTCGGCGATGCGCTCGCCTGCGGGCAACTCGCCCGCAAGAATCATCTCGCGCAGTTGCAGCTGGGCCTTGATGACCTGGGAATGGCTTTCCGCTTCGGAGGCGGCGGGGGCAAGCTGGGGGCTCATGGGGCTTTGTCTGGATGGAATGGCGTGAATGTATACATCCAAGGCGATTCATGGTGCACTTTTCCGCAAAAACACGGGAAAACACCAATCAAATGTATACAACCAATCCCATCAAAGACAGTGGCCCGCCTGTTTGTATACAGCGCCATGGCATCATGGCCGGCTCCCTTTTCCCCTGCCGCTGCAACCCAGGAGGTCACCCTTGCCGACGTTTTCCCGACACCCCGCCATGGCCGCCCACATCCTCAACCTGGCACGGGATGCCAGCGCCGATGCGCAGGCTCCGCAGGCCTATCCGATCAAGGACTTCTTCCGCAATCCGGAACGCGGCTTCTTCCGCCTGGCCGATGACGGAAGCATGCTGGGCTTCATGCAGCCCGTCAGCGTGGACGGCCATCCGGCGCGCATGAATATCCATGTGCAGGCGCTGGAGGGCAGCACCCCTGTGGGCGAGCCGCGCCGTATCACGGCCGAGACCGAGCGCGACATCAGCAACTTCTTCTGGAAGGGCCCGGATGTAGTGCTCTACCAGAAGGACTTCGGCGGCGACGAGAACTTCCACGTGCTGGCGGTCAACGCGCGCAGCGGCGAAGCCACCGACCTGACGCCCTGGGAAGGCGTGCGCGCCAGCATCGAGGACGACCTGGAAGACGACCCCGACCATGTGCTGATCAGCCACAACCGGCGCGATGCCGAGGTCTTCGACGTGTACCGCGTGAACGTGCACACGGGCGCGGCGCAACTGGTGGCGCAGAACCCCGGCAACATCGTCGGCTGGCAGACCGACCATGCGGGCCGCGTGCGGGCCGCCGTGGCCAGCGACGGCCTGAACAGCGCCCTGCTCTACCGCGACGACGAGGCCGGCGAGTTCCAGCCCCTGATCACCACCGACTACCGCACCAGCGTCAGCCCGGCCTTCTTCACCTTCGACGACCAAAAGCTCTACGCCCTGTCCAACCGGGGCCGCGACAAGCTGGCCCTGGTGGTCATCGACCCGGCCCGGCCCGACGAGGAAGAAGAAATCTTCGTGCCCGAAGAAGTCGATCTGGGCGCGGCGGCCTATTCGCGCAAGCGCCGCGTGCTGACCCTGGCCGCCTACCAAACCGACAAGCCGCAGTACCGTTTCTTCGATGCCGAGACCAAAGCCCTGTACGGCCGGCTGGCTGCGCAGCTGCCCGGCTACGACTTCGCCATCCAGGGCGCCAACCGCGCCGAGGACAAGTTCATCGTCGCCGCCTTCAACGACCGCACGCCGGGCGCGCGCTACATCTACGACGCGGCCGCCGATGCGCTGACCAAGCTGGCCGACATCAACCCTGCCATTCCCGAGTCCGCCATGTCGCGCGTGCAGCCCGTCAGCTACACCAGCCGCGACGGCCTGACCATCCACGGCTACCTGACCCTGCCGGCCGGCCGCGAGCCCAGGAACCTGGCCTGCATCATCAACCCGCACGGCGGCCCCTGGGCCCGCGACGGCTGGGGCTACAACCCCGAGGTGCAGTTCCTGGCCAACCGGGGCTTTTGCGTGCTGCAGGTGAATTTCCGGGGCTCCACGGGCTATGGCCGCGCGTTCTGGGAAGCGGGATTCGGCCAATGGGGCCTGAAGATGCAGGACGACATCACCGATGGCGTGCACTGGCTGATCGACCAGGGCATTGCCGACCCTGCGCGCATCGGCATCTACGGCGGCAGCTATGGCGGCTATGCCACGCTGGCCGGCGTAGCCTTCACGCCCGACCTGTATGCGGCGGCCGTGGACTATGTGGGCGTGTCCAACCTGTTCACCTTCATGAAGACCATTCCGCCCTACTGGAAGCCGCTGCTGGACCAGATGCACGCCATGGTGGGCGATCCCGAGCGCGACAGGGAGCGCCTGGCCGCCACCTCGCCGGCCCTGCATGTGGACCGCATCAAGGCGCCGCTGTTCATCGCCCAGGGCGCGCGCGATCCGCGCGTGAACAAGGACGAGAGCGACCAGGTGGTGAAGGCGCTGCGCGAGCGCGGCGTCGAGGTGCAGTACATGGTCAAGGACAACGAGGGCCACGGCTTTCACAACGACGAGAACAAGTTCGAGTTCTACGAGGCCATGGAGCAGTTCCTGGTCACGCACCTCAAGCCCTGAAGCCGTCCAGGCACCCGGCCACCCGGCCGCCCGGTCCCTCGGCCGCCCCGCGCTACAGCACGGCGGGCTCCCCGCTTTGCTGCAGCGCCCACATGTCCGCATAGCGACCGCCCGCCGCGACCAGCTGGGCGTGGGTGCCGCGCTCGACGATGCGGCCCGCGTCCATGACCAGGATCTCGTGCGCATCGACCACGGTGGACAGGCGGTGGGCAATCACCAGCGCCGTCTTGTTGCGCGCGGCGCTTTGCAGCTCGGCCTGGATGGCGCGTTCATTGGCCGAGTCCAGCGCCGACGTCGCCTCGTCGAAGATCAGGATGGGCGGGTCCTTGAGCAGGGTGCGCGCGATCGCCACCCGCTGCTTTTCGCCGCCCGACAGCTTCAGGCCGCGTTCGCCCACGCGCGTGGCATAGCCCTGGGGCGTGGCCTCGATGAAGTCGTGGATGCGCGCGGCGCGCGCGGCCGCCACCACCTGCTCGCGGCTGGCGCCAGGGCGGCCGTAGGCGATGTTGTATTCCACCGTGTCGTTGAACAGCACCGTGTCCTGCGGCACGATGCCCACGGCGCCGCGCACGCTGTCCTGGGTCAGCTCGCGCAGGTCGTGCCCGGCGATGCGCACATGGCCGGACTGCACGTCGTAGAAGCGGAAGATCAGCCGCGCCAGCGTGCTCTTGCCCGAGCCCGAAGGGCCGACCACGGCCACGGTCTTGCCGGCGGGAATGGTGAAGCTCACGTCCTTGAGGATGGGCCGCTCGGGGTCATAGGCGAAGTCCACATGCTCGAAGCGCAGCTCGGGCGGTGCGCCATGGGTCTGCAGCGGCTGGGCGCCGGGCGCGTCGGCCACCTCGCGTTCCTTGTCCATGAGGGTGAACATGCGCTCCAGGTCGGTCAGGCTCTGCTTGATCTCGCGGTAGATCACGCCCAGAAAGCCCAGCGGGATGTAGAGCTGGATCATGAAGGCGTTGACCATGACCAGGTCGCCCAGCGACAGGCGGCCATCCACCACGCCCTGCGTGGCCCGCCAGAGGATGGCGACCAGGGCCGTGGCGATGATCAGCTGCTGCCCGCAGTTGAGCAGGCTCAGCGTGCTCTGGCTCTTGAGGCGAACGCGGCGCAGCGCCTCCAGGTTCTCGTCGTAGCGCCGCGCCTCGAAGCCCTCGTTGCCGAAGTACTTGACGGTCTCGTAGTTCAGCAGCGAGTCGATGGCCTTGGTGTGGGCCGCCGACTCCTGGGCATTGGCCTCGCGCCGAAAGCGCGTGCGCCACTCGGTCACCGTGACGGTGAACGTGATGTAGAACACCAGCGCCGCCAGCGTGATGACCGCGAACCAGATGTCGAAGCGCAGCGCCAGGATACCCAGCACCAGCGCCATCTCGATGAAGGTGGGCAGGATGCTGTAGAGCGAATACGAGATCAGCGACTCGGTGCTGCGCACGCCGCGCTCGATGTCGCGCGTCATGCCGCCGGTCTGGCGCTCCAGGTGAAAGCGCAGGCTCAGCGCATGCAGGTGCTCGAAGGTGGACAGCGCAATCGCCCGCGAGGCGCCCTGCGTGGCCTTGGCAAAGACCAGGTCGCGCAGCTCGGTGAACAGCGAGCTGGAAAAGCGCAGCAGCCCGTAGGCCAGCAACAGGGCCACGGGCACGACGAGCACCGCGCGGGCGTCGCCGGCCTTCAGATCCAGCGCATCGACCAGGTGCTTGAGCAGCACCGGCACGCCCACGTTGGCGAGCTTGGCCCCGATCATGAAGCCCAGCGCCGCCAGCACGCGCCACTTGTATTGCCACAGGTAGGGCAGCAGGCGCCGCAGCGCGTTCCAGTCCCGCGACGGTGCCGGGGTTGGGACTAAGGGTAAATCCGTAGGGGAAGCGCTCTCGCGTCGCATGAAAGACAATTCTCGGTTGTTATATTGACCCGATTGTGCCCATGCCACCCCGCCCCGACCTCCCGCCCCATCCCTTGCCCGCAGACAAGGAGCTGGTTCTCAAGGTCATTCCCATGCCCGCCGATGTCAACGCCAATGGCGACATCTTCGGCGGCTGGGTGATGGCGCAGGTTGACCTGGCAGGTTCGGTGCTGCCCTCGCGCCTGGGCCAGAGCCGCATGGTCACCGTGGCCGTGAACGAGTTCATCTTCAAGCAGCCCGTGCGCGTGGGCGACATCCTGTCGTTCTACTCCAGCGTGCAGCGCGTGGGCCGCACCTCGGTCACGGTCGATGTCGAGGTCTATGCCGAGCGCTTTGCCGACCAGGGCCGCTTCGTCAAGGTGACCGAAGCCCTGCTGACCTACGTGGCCATCGATGGCCAGGGCAAGCCCCAGTCGCTGCCGGACAACGACCAGGTGCGTTCCTGGCGCGCAGCGGCCGAGCGCAATGCAGAACGCAAGCAGCAGCAGGCCGGCTGAACCCGCCCATCTGCAGCCATGAAAAAAGCGACCTTTGCAGGTCGCTTTTTCATTTCCGGCGCAAGGGTGGCTCAGGCCAGCGAGGGCGTGACGCGCGGCTGCAGCGAGGCGGCCGCGCTGGCCGCGGCCAGCGCAGCGGAGCTGCTGGCGGCGCTGTCGCTGGAGGCTGCCGACGAGGAAGACAGGCTGGAGGCGCTGGATGCCACAGCCGAACCCGACGAGGACGAGCGCGGCGAGGAGCCGGCCTCGATCTGGCCCGTGAGCTCGCCGCCCTCTTCGATCACCACCTTGCCGTAGCGGATCTTGCCGCTGACCTTGCCCGTGCCGTAGATGACCAGCTTCTCGCGCACGGTCAGCGTGCCGTCGAACACGCCATGGATCTCGGCGATGTCGATTTCGGCCGTGCCGTGGAAGGCACCCTGCTCGGCGATCTGGATCACGCGCGAGTCCATGGTGGCTTCCACCGTGCCTTCGACGACCAGCGTGTCGCAGTCGGTGATCTCCACGCCCTTGAGCTTGATATTGGGGCCTACGGTGAGCTTGCTGCCCTGGGAGTCCTGCGCCACGGCCGATGCCTGGCGCTGGGCGGTCGACGGACTTGTCACGCTGGAGCTGGGCGTGACGGCACCGGAGGGGCTGCCGCCCGTACCGGTGGCGCCTATGCCGCTGCCCAGGGTGTTGCGGGAGGTGAAAGCATCGTTGTCGCGCTTGCCAAAGAACGGGTTCTGAACAGCCATGGGTGGGTCTCCTTCGGAAAAATCCGATGCTACGCACACGAACTGGCAACAAATGCCGGCATCTCGCAAGAAAAGTAACCAGATGGTTCTCCCGTTTCATGTGCTTGCAAGCCTTTCTCGATCACACACCGCGCATGCGCAGGTCGCGCAGCGGACATGCGCAAATCAATAGGTGCATCTACACTTATTTCCATTCCAAGCCACCTGTCCCACGCCCCATGACCTCCTCCACCTCAAGCGCCGCCAGTCCGGTCTGCACCTGCTTCATGGTGCGGAGCCTGTCGCGCAAGATCTCCCAGCTCTATGACGACACGCTGGCGCCCAGCGGCCTGCGCGGCACGCAGTTCAGCCTGCTGGTGCAGGCGCGCAATGCGCCCGACGGCCCGCCCACGGTCTCGGCCCTGGCCGAGCAGTTGCACACCGACCGCACGACGATGACGCGCAATCTGCGCACGCTGCAGCAGGCCGGCTTCATCGACCTGGTTCCCGGCGCGGATGCGCGCAGCCGCTGCGTGGTGGTCACGCCCGAAGGCCGCGCCCGCATCCGCGAGGCTGCCGCCCTGTGGCGCCAGGCCCAGCAGCGCGTGCGCGAGCTGTGCGGCAGCGAGCAGATCGGCGCGCTGGAAAGCCTGGTGCTGGGCATGCTGCCCGTGCTGGAAACCGCCACGCAGGAGAGCGCGGAATGAACGCCGCCCTGCCCTCCGCAGCCCCTGGCGCTGCGGCCAGCGGGTCCGCGCATCCGTTGGTCAGCGGCCCCATCGCCTCTACCCTGGTGCGCCTGGCCGTGCCCAACATGGTGGCGCTGAGCATGTCGGTGCTGGTCGCCGTGGCCGAGACCTACTACGTAGGGCAGCTGGGAACCGTGTCGCTGGCGGCCATGGCCCTGGTGTTTCCGCTGGCCATGCTCACGCAGATGATGAGCAACGGCGCCATGGGCAGCGGCGTGTCCTCGGCCATCAGCCGCGCGCTGGGCGCGGGCGACGGCGCGCGTGCCTCGGCACTGGCCCTGCACTCCATCGTCATCGGCACCATCGCGGGGCTGCTGTACTCGCTCATCTTGGTGCTCTGCGGCGCCACCTTCTACGGCTGGCTGGGCGGGCGCGGCGAGGTGCTGGCAGCGGCCACGGGCTTCGGCGCCGTGCTGTTCAGCGGCGCCATCCTGGTGTGGCTGTGCAATACGCTGGCATCGGTGGTGCGGGGCACGGGCAATATGCGCATGCCGTCGGCCGTGATCTTTGCGGCCTCGCTGGTGCAGATCGCTGTCGGCGGCACGCTGGGGCTGGGCCTGGGACCCATGCCGCGCTGGGGCATGCCGGGCGTGGCCGTGGGCAACATCGTGGCCATGGCACTGGCCGTCGCAGTCTTCCTAGCCTATCTGCAATGGGGCCAGCAGCGCCTGCAACTGGACTGGCGCAGGCCCCGCCTGGCCTGGCCCATGTTCCGCGACATCCTGCGCGTGGGGGCCCTGGCCTGCCTGTCCCCCGTGCAAACGGCGCTGGCCGCGCTGCTGCTGACAGGCATGGTCGCCCGCCTGGGCCCGCTGGCACTGGCCGGCTACGGCATTGGCCAGCGGCTGGAGTTCCTGCTGATCCCCATGGCCTTCGGCGTCGGCATGGCCGCCGTGCCCATGGTGGGCATGGCCATGGGCGCCGGCCAGGTGGCCCGTGCGCGCCGCGTGGCCTGGTCGGGCGGCGCCATGGCTGCGGCCCTGCTGGGCGTGCTGGGGCTGGTGGTCATGGTCTGGCCGCAGCTGTGGTCGGGCATTTTCACCGGCGACCCGGCCGTGCGCGCCTACGCCGACCTCTACCTGCGCACCGTGGGCCCGGCCTTCGGGCTGTTCGGCCTGGGACTGGTGCTGTACTTCGCCTCCCTGGGCGCAGGCCGCGTCTGGGCACCCGTGCTGGCCGGCACGGTGCGCCTGCTGATCGTGGTGGTGGGCGGCGGCTGGCTCATGTCCAGCGGCCTGGGCAGTGCCCAGTCGCTGTTCATCCTGGTCGCCGTGGCCATGGCCGCCTATGGCGCAGGCACGGCCTGGGCCGTGTGGCGCGCGCGCTGGGGGTGAAGAGACGCAAAAAAGAAGGCCCGCAGTCAGCGGGCCATGCATCAAGAAACGATGTACGCCGCCGTCCCCGTGGACAGCAAGCTGCCATCGGCCCCCAGGAATTCCATGCGCGTGTTGGCCACGCGCGAACCCAGCCGCAGCACCTCGGCGCGCAGGATGAATTCGCTGCCTATGCCGGGGCGCAGGTAGTCTACGCGCAGGTCGATGGTGCCCAGGCGCGAGAAGCGGTGCAGGCGCTGCAGCGGCGCATCGTCCATGTGCTTGGCGCCGATGGCCGCCATGACGGCCAGGCCGCCCATGGAGTCCAGACCGGCGCTGATCACGCCGCCGTGGATGCGCTGGTAGGCGGCGTGGCCTATGAGCTCGGGCCGCATGGTGATGCGGCCTTCAACCCGCTCGGGCAGCACTTCGGTGATGCGCAGCCCCAGCACCTGGTTGAAGGCGATCTGGCGCTCGAACACTTCGCGCAGCCCGGCGATGAACTCGGGCTCGAACTGCACGGGCGCCTCGGAGGCCCCGGAGGCCTTCGTGGATTTCAGCACTGGCTGAAGTCCGGCTTGCGCTTCTCCATGAACGCGGTGAACGCCTCCTTGGCAGCGGGGCCGCCCATCAGCTTGCCGAAGCTCGTTCCCTCCTCGGCCATGCGCTCGCGCACCAGGCCGGACTGGCCGGCCTTCATGAGGCGCTTGGTCTCGATCAGGGCCGACTGCGGCTTGGCGGCCAGCTTCCTGGCCTGGGCCTGGGCCAGCGCATTGCATTCGCTGGGCGGCACGACGCGGTTGACCAGGCCCACTTCCAGGGCGGCTTCGGCCAGGAAGGGCTCGCCCAGCAGCAGGGCCTCGGCCGCGCGGTGGTAGCCGAGCATCTGGGGCAGCAGCAGGCTGGAGGCCGCTTCGGGGCACAGGCCCAGGTTCACGAAGGGCAGCGAGAAAGCCGCGTTGTCGCCCGCATAGACCAGGTCGCAGTGCAGCAGCAAGGTGGTGCCGATGCCCACGGCCGGGCCGCAGACGGCGGCGATCACGGGCTTGGGAAAGGCGGCGATGTTGTGCAGGAAGCGCCAGACGGGGCGCTGCTCGCCCTCCGGCCTGGCGGCGCCGCCGGCCGACTGCTTGAGGAAGTCGGCAATGTCGTTGCCCGCGCTGAAGATGGCCATGTCGCCCTGGAAGACCACGCAGCGCACGGCGGCGTCTTCGCCGGCCTGGGCCAGCGCATCGGCCATGCTGGCGTACATGGCCTCGGTGATGGAGTTCTTCTTGTCGGCGCGGTTGAAGGTGATGGTGCAGACACCGGCTTCGGTGTGCACGAGGATGTCCTGGGTGGTTTCGCTCATGATGGTCTTGCCTTGCTTATTCCTTGAAATACACGATCTGGTGGCTGCTCGCCAGCATCACGCCGGCCTCGCTCCACAGCTGGGCGCTCTGGTCGAAGAAACCGTTGCGAAATTCCTGGCCGCGCGCCTGGGCCAGCAGGTGGCCCGTGCCTGCGGCGGCCAGTTCCTCGCGCCCCGCATGGAAGTAGACGGTGATGGACACCGTGCCCGCCGGGGTGCGCTGTGCGCGGCGCAGCCACACGCGCGGGAAGAATACGTCAGCCAGGCCGGCCAGCGCGCAAAAATCCAGTGCGCGCGGCGGCTCGTCGCGCACCCACAGGCGCGTGAGGCTGTCGGTCTCGCGGCCATCCCAGGTCTGGGGAATGATGCCGTCGAGAAAGCGCATGTCGTAGCGGTTGAGCCATTCCACGCCGCCCAGCGGCGGCACGCGCGGCACGGCGGCGGGCGACGGCACCTCGGGCATGGCCAGGTCGGTACCGCCCCAGGTGCTGCGCCGCACGGCCGTGACGGCCGTGGCCGTGGTGACGACCTGGGCATCGCCATCCTGGTCGGGCTGGGTGATGGTCAGCAGCCAGTGCTGGGTGGAGCGGTTGGTGCGCACGGGGCGGGCCTCGATGTCGAAGCGCCCCGCGCCCAGCGCGGCCGCGTAGTTGACGGTGATGGACAGCGGATCGCCCAGGCACAGCGGATGCTGCTGGATGGCCCGCACCAGCGCGGCGGCGGTGATGCCGCCGTACGGGCCCACCATGTTCCAGTAGTCCTGCGTGGTCTGGCCCTGGTAGTGGCCCACGGCGCCGGTGGGCGTGAGCGCCACGGCCTGGTCGAGAGGATGGATGTCTGTGCTCATGGCAAACGAGTGTGATGGCAAGCGGGGCCTGCGTCCGTCAAGCCGGCGACTCTGCGGGTGAGGGAAAGCGCGGATGGGCCGCGGCGGCCGGCGCCTTGGTCCAGCCCGAGAACACGTCCACGGCCCGGCCCCAGAGCGCGTCGCGCATATCGGCGCGGAAGAAGCCGAAATGCCCTATGCGCCGCAACTGCAGGGCCTTGGGTTCGATGCGCTCGATGCGGCTGGGCGCATTGGCGTAGAGCGCGAACAGGTGCTCGGTGCCGCGCCAGGTCATGAGTTCGTCGTCGCTCATGGACAGCGCCATCACCGGAAAGCGCACGGCGGCGTAGCTGCGCGCGGCGGCCTCGCCCTCGGCACCCACGCTGTAGCGCGGGTTCAGGCACCAGCGGCGCCACTGCAGCATGACGCCGGCCGGCAGGTCGCCCACCTTGCGCAGGCGCCGGCCCGGAAAGTAGCCGCACAGGCGCGTGGCCACGGGCACCAGCACATGCCAGAAATAAGGAACCATGCGCTTGAGGCGGGGCGCATTGTCACGCCAGTAGCCGCTGCCGGCCGCAATGCTCAAAAGGCCGTCCACCAGCTGCGGGGAGCGCAGCAGGCCCGGCAGCTGGGCGCCCAGGCTGTGGCCGATCAGGAACAGCGGCTGGTCCGGCAACTGCGCCTTGGCATGGGCGATGACTGCCTCGTAGTCGCGCGCCCAGTCGCACAGGTCGGCACGCACCTGGCGCAAAGATCCCTGCAGGGAATCGCCATGGCCCCGGTAGTCAAAGCTGGTCACCCGATAGCCCTGGCCCGCAAGCCAGGTGGCAAAGGCCTCGTAGAAGGCCTGGCGCACCCCCATGGCCCCGCCGATGACCACGCTGGCGCGTGGCGGGCCAGCGGGCGTGTAGACGCGCAGCGCCAGCGTGGCGCCATCGCTGCTGAGTTGGTGTTGTTCCATGGCTGTCTCCTGGTCGGTGCCGCAACGTGCTGACACCAAGTCAAAAACCGGCGCGGCCCCACGCCAGGGACACCAAGGAAGGGCCTAGGCCGGCCGCGCCGCCCCGCACCGAGGGTGTCGTCCCCCTCCCTCGCGCAGCGAGTAGAGAGGCGCCGTGCAACGGGGGAAGCGGCAAAGCCGCTCAGGGGGTGCTACATCCTCTCGAAGATGCCGGCGGCGCCCTGGCCCATTCCGACGCACATCGTCACCATGCCGTAGCGCAATTGCTTGCGGCGCAGCGCATGCACCACGGTGGCCGAGCGGATGGCGCCTGTGGCACCCAGCGGGTGGCCCAGGGCGATGGCGCCGCCCATGGGATTGACCTTGGCGGGGTCCAGCCCCAGCGTGTTGACCACGGCCAGCGACTGGGCGGCAAAGGCTTCGTTGAGTTCGAACCAGTCGATGTCGTCCTGCTTGAGGCCCGCATAGCGCAGCGCGGCCGGGATGGCCTCGATAGGACCGATGCCCATGATGGCTGGCGGCACGCCCTTGCTGGCATAGCTCACGAAGCGCGCCAGCGGCGTGAGGCCGAAGCGCTGCACGGCGGCGCCGCTGGCCAGGATCAGCGCGCCTGCGCCATCGCTGGTCTGCGAGCTGTTGCCGGCCGTCACCGAGCCGCGCGCCGCGAACACGGTGCGCAGCTTGCCCAGGCCTTCGAGGCTGGTGTCGGGGCGTGCGCCCTCGTCCAGCTCCACGGTGCGCGTGCGCACCACGGGCTCGCCCTTGGCCAGGTCCAGGCTCCGGTCAGTGACCTCGATGGGCGTGATCTCGTCCTTGAACTCACCGGCCTGCTGCGCGGCCAGGGCACGGCGGTGCGACTCCAGCGCAAAGGCGTCCTGCGCATCGCGCGAGACCTTCCACTGCTGGGCCACCTTCTCGGCCGTCAGGCCCATGCCGTAGGCAATGCCCACGTCGCCATCACGCTCGAAGATGGACGGCGACAGCGAGGGCGCGTTGCCCATCATGGGCACCATGCTCATGCTCTCGACGCCGGCCGCGATCATCACGTCGGCCTCGCCCACGCGGATGCGGTCCGCCGCCATGGCCACGGCCGACAGGCCCGAGGCGCAGAAGCGGTTCACGGTGATGCCACCCACGCTGGTGGGCAGGCCCGCCAGCACGGCGCTGATGCGCGCCACGTTCAGGCCCTGCTGGGCCTCGGGGATGGCGCAGCCGCAGATGATGTCCTCGATGGCAGCCGGGTCCAGCCCCGGCACCTGGGCCAGCGCGGCCTTCAGCGTGGTCGCCAGCAGGTCGTCGGGACGGTAGTTGCGGAAAAAGCCCTTGTGCGACTTGCCGATGGGCGTGCGCGTGGCGGCGACGATGTAGGCGTCTTGGATTTGTTTCATGGAGATTGCTCCTAGATCTCAGTTATTCGTGGCCCGCAACGCACGCATGTCCCAAGTCAGGGACAGCAAGCAAGGGCCGCCCCGCCGCGAGGCTGTCGTCCCCCTGGGGGTAAGGCGCGAAGCGACTCAGGGGGGGCATATCAATTGCGGACGGGCTTGCCGGTGTTCAGCATTCCGAGAATGCGTTCATGGGTCTTGGGATGGCCGATCAGGTGGCAGAACGCCTTGCGTTCGAGCTTCATCAGATAGGCCTCGTCCACCAGGGTGCCCGCATCCACGTCGCCGCCGCAGACCACGTTGGCGATCAGGCTGGCCACATGCTGGTCGAACTCGCTGATGAAGCCGCCGTCACGCATGTTGACCAGCGAGCCCTTGATGGTGGCCACGCCGCTGCGTCCCGCCACGGGGAAGCTGCGCGGCAGCGGCGCGCGCCAGCCGCCTGCGGCCATGGACTTGGCCTCGTTGATGGCGACGAAGAGCAGCTCGTCCTTGTGCGGCACGATGAGGTCGCTGTCCAGCAGGTAGCCCAGCTTGCGCGACTCGATGGCGCTGGTGCCCACCTTGGCCATGGCCGCGGCCGTGAAGCCTTCGGTCAGGAAGGGCAGCAGGTCCTTGCCCGTGCTGGTGGCGGCGTTCTCTGCCGCGCGGCGCGCGATGTAGGTCAGGCCGCCCGCGCCGGGCACCAGGCCCACGCCGACTTCCACCAGGCCGATGTAGCTTTCCATGTGCGCCACGCGGCGTGCGCTGTAGACGGCCAGCTCGCAGCCGCCGCCCAGCGCCATGCCATGGATGGCCGCAACCACGGGCACCTGGGCGTAGCGGATGCGCAGCATCAGGTTTTGCAGCTCCTGCTCCACGCTTTCGATGGCGTCGGCGCCACCGATCACGAAGGCCGGCATGGTGGCTTCCAGGTCGGCGCCCACGCTGAACGGCGCATCGCCCGACCAGATGACCATGCCCTGGAAGTCGGTCTCGGCCACGTCCACGGCCTCCATCAGCGCTTCCATGACTTCGGGGCTGATGGCGTGCATCTTGTTCTTGATGCTGGCGATCAGGATCTGGCCGTCCAGCGTCCAGGTGCGCAGCGCCTTGGATTCGGCGATCGTGGTGCCGGCCGTCTTCCAGTCGGGCAGGCTGTCTTCGCCCAGCAGCTTTTCGGGGAAGATCTGGCGCTCGTAGACGGGCAGCACGCGGCGGGGCACGAACTGGCCCTTGGCAGGGCTCCACGAGCCCTGCGCCGTGTGCACGCCGCCGGCCTCGGCCACGGGGCCTTCGAAGACCCACTTGGGCAGAGGTGCCTTGCTCAATGCCTTGCCGGCATCGATGTCCTCCTGGACCATCTTCGCCACTTCCAGCCAGCCGGCTTCCTGCCACAGCTCGAACGGGCCCTGCTTCATGCCGAAGCCCCAGCGCATGGCCTGGTCCACGTCGCGGGCGGACTCCGCAATGCTCTCCAGGTGGATGGCCGCGTAGTGGAAGCTGTTGCGCAGGATGGCCCACAGGAAGCGGCCCTGCGCGCCCTCGGCATTGCGCAGCAGCTTCAGGCGCTCGGCTGCGGGCTTCTTGAGCATGCGGCCATAGACCTCGTCGGCCTTGCCGCCGGCGGGCACGTAGTCCTCGCTGTCCAGCTCGAACTGCAGGATGTCGCGGCCGACCTTCTTGTAGAAGCCCTTCTTCGCCTTCTGGCCCAGGTTGCCCAGCTCGATCAGCTTGGCCAGCACGGGCGGCGTGCCGAAGCTGGCGTAGAAGGGATCGGTCTCGGCGCTGAGGTTGTCCTGCAGCGTCTTGATCACATGGGCCATGGTGTCCAGGCCCACCACGTCGGCCGTGCGGAAGGTACCGCTGGATGCGCGGCCCAGCTTCTTGCCGGTGAGGTCATCGACCACGTCGAAGGTCAGTCCGAAGTTCTCGACCTCCTTCATGGTGGCCAGCATGCCGGCGATGCCGATGCGGTTGGCGATGAAGTTGGGCGTGTCCTTGGCGCGCACCACGCCCTTGCCCAGGCCGCTGGTGACGAAGGCTTCGAGCTGGTCCAGCACCACGGGCTGCGTGGTCGGCGTGGCGATCAGCTCCACCAGCGGCATGTAGCGCGGCGGGTTGAAGAAGTGGATGCCGCAAAAGCGCGGCTTGATCGCGTCGGGCAGCGCCTCGGACAGCTTGGTGATGGACAGGCCCGAGGTGTTGGACGCCACGATGGCGTGCTTGGCCACATGGGGCGCGATCTTGGTGTACAGATCGAGCTTCCAGTCCATGCGCTCGGCAATGGCCTCGATGATCAGGTCGCAGCCCTTGAGCAGCTTGAGGTGCTCCTCGTAGTTGGCGGGCTGGATCAGGTCCGCGTCCTCGGCCACGCCGATGGGCGAAGGCTTGAGCTTCTTGAGGTTGGCGATGGCGCGCTCGGCGATGCCGCTTTTCGGGCCTTCCTTGGCAGGCAGGTCGAACAGCACCACGGGCACCTTGACATTGACCAGATGGGCCGCGATCTGCGCACCCATCACGCCAGCGCCGAGCACGGCGACTTTCTTCACATTGAATCGGGACATGGATGTTCCACAAGTGGGAGGAAGGAGGCCGCTGCGGCCGCCTTCCGGAATGGTTTACTGCACGCGCACCCAGGTCTGGGTGCGGCCAAAGGGGCCGATGGAGCCGCGCACCTCGAGCTTGGCGCCGCCCTCGATGGGCGTCAGGCGCAGGGTGTAGGTCTTGCCGTTTTCGGGGTCGAGGATCTTGCCGCCTTCCCAGACGTCCTTGCCCTCGGCCTTCTTGGCGCCGCGGATGATCTCCAGCCCCTTGAGCGGCTGGCCCTTGCGGTCGTCAGAACACTCGGTGCAGGTGGCGGCCGGATCAGCGCCCTTGCGCAGGATCTGCTCGATGCGGCCCGTGACCACGCCGTCGTTCTCGGCCACGCGGATCTCGGACTTGGCTTCGCCGCTCTTGTCGTCCACGCTCTTCCACAGGCCCACGGGCGTCATCTGCGCCTGCGCCGCGACGGCCGTGAGGCCCAGCACCATTGCTGCCAGTGCTTGATATGCCTTCATTTCAAACCCCTTTCGCCTAGAAAGGCGCACAGACCACGCTGATGCGCACAGCCCGTGCTCCCATGTTGGAGTGAAGCCGTTCAGGCCAGCGCTGCGTCCGTGTCCATCAGGGACTTGCTGCCCGCGCGGGCCGTGCGCATCAGCGTCGCGGTCTCGGGGAACAGCTTGGCGAAGTAGAAACGCGCGGTCTGCAGCTTGGCCTGGTAGAACGGGTCGGTGTTGCCCTTGGCGATTTCACGCAGCGCCACCTGGGCCATGCGGGCGAAGAAGTAGCCGAACACCAGGTGGCCCGCCACACGCAGGTAGTCCACAGAGGCGGCGCCCACCTCGTCGGGGTTTTGCATGCCCTTGAAGCCGATCTCGGTGGTGAACTTGGTCATCTGGTCGCCCAGGTAGGCGATGGGATTGATGAACTCGGCCATCTTCTCGTTGACGCCCTCTTCCTCCACCAGTTGCGCCACCAGCTTGCCGAACTTCTTGAGCGATGCGCCCTGGTTGCCCAGCACCTTGCGGCCCAGCAGGTCCAGCGCCTGGATGCCGTTCGTGCCTTCATAGATCATGTTGATGCGCGCATCGCGCACGAACTGCTCCATGCCCCATTCGGTGATGAAGCCATGGCCGCCATAGACCTGCTGGCTCATGGTGGTGGCCGTCCAGCCGTTGTCGGTGATGAAGGCCTTGACGATGGGGGTCAGCAGCGCCACCAGCTCGGCGCTGTCCTTGCGCACCTTTTCGTCTGGGTGGTTGAACTCCTTGTCGATCAGGAAGGCGCAGTAGGTCACCAGCGCGCGGCCGCCTTCGGCATAGGCCTTGGCCGTCAGCAGCATGCGGCGCACGTCGGGGTGGACGATGATGGGGTCGGCCGGCTTGTCCTTGGCCTTGGTGCCCGACAGGCTGCGCATCTGCAGGCGGTCCTTGGCATAGGCCAGGGCATTCTGGTAGGCCACCTCGGTCAGGCCCAGCGACTGGTTGCCCACGCCCAGGCGGGCGGCATTCATCATCACGAACATGGCCTGCAGACCCTTGTTCGGCTGGCCCACCAGGGTGCCGATGGCGCCGTCGATATTGATCTGAGCCGTGGCATTGCCATGGATGCCCATCTTGTGCTCCAGCGCACCGCAGAAGATGGGGTTGCGCTCGCCCAGCGAGCCATCGGCCTTGACCACGAACTTGGGCACCACGAACAGGCTGATGCCCTTGGAGCCCGGGGGCGCATCGGGCAGGCGGGCCAGCACCAGGTGGACGATGTTGTCGGTGAAGTCGTGCTCGCCAGCGCTGATGAAGATCTTGTTGCCGGTGATTTTGTAGGTGCCCTCGGGCGCGCCGGCCACGGGCTCGGCCTTGGTGCGCAGCAGTCCCAGGTCGGTGCCGCAATGGGGCTCGGTCAGGCACATGGTGCCGGTCCACTCGCCGCTGGTCAGCTTGGGCAGGTACAGCTTCTTTTGCTCTTCCGTGCCATGCACATGCAGGGCCTCGTAGGCGCCGTGCGACAGCCCGGGGTACATGGTCCAGGCCTGGTTGGCGCTGTTGAGCATCTCGTACAGCGCCGAGTTCACCGCAAAGGGCAGGCCCTGGCCGCCATAGGCCGTGTCGCAGGACAGCGAAGGCCAGCCGCCTTCCACGTACTTCTGGTAGGCCTCCTTGAAGCCCTTGGGCGTGGTGACCTCGTGGGTTTCCTTGTTCAGCACGCAGCCCTCGGCATCGCCGCTGATGTTCAGCGGAAACGTCACATTGGCCGCGAACTTGCCCGCCTCTTCCAGCACGGCGTTGATGGTGTCGGCATCGACCTCGGCATGCGCCGTCATCTGCCGGTAGTCATCCGTGACCTTGAACACCTCGTGCATGAGGAATTGCATGTCGCGCAGGGGCGGGTTGTAGCTGGGCATTTGTCTTCTCCTGTGTTGGCGGGGTTTGCAGTGGATGCGGTGAAAACGGTGAAACTGAAAAATCAGGTCGGGCTGGCGTAGCGCGCCAGAATGCTCTCGAAGCCGTCGATGGCGCGCTGCATGGAGCCTTCGTTGCGCAGGAAGCGCGCCTCGTAATGCAGGGCCAGGATCAGGCCGTGGATCTCGAACAGCAGCTGGTTCTCGTCCAGGTCGGCACGCAGGTCGCCGCATTCGCGGCACTGCACGATGGTGCGGCGCATGGCTGCGTGCCAGGTCTGCACCGAAGCCGTCAGCGCATCGCGCACCGGCCCCGTGCGGTCGTCGAACTCCACGGCGCCGCTGATATAGATGCAGCCCGAGTCCAGCTCGATCGACGTGCGCTTCATCCAGTTGTCGAACAGCGCCCGCAGACGCGCCACGCCGCGCGGTGCCTGAAGCGCCGGGAAGAACACTTCCTGCTCGAAACGGTCGTGGTATTCATGCACCACGGAAATCTGCAGCTCCTCGCGCGAGCCAAAATGCGCGAACACGCCCGACTTGCTCATGCCCGTCAGCTCGGCCAGAGCGCCTATGGACAGGCCCTCAAGCCCGATGTGCGTGGCCAGGTTCAGGGCAGCCTCCACAATGGTGGCCTTGGTCTGCTGACCCTTGTGCAGCGCGCGGCGCGGCGCGGGCGCAGCCGCTTCGTGCACGGAAGAGCCGGCCTTGGGATCGGCATTGGAGTTGGTCGGAGAGCGAGCGGTGCGGCGTGGGGCGGAAACGCTGGACATGCGAAATTCTTGTTAAAACGAACGTTCGTGCTATTTTGCATGGAAAGCTTGTCGCGGCGAAGACATGCGGGGGAAAACACCTAGCTTGTGGGCAGGCGCAAAAAAGCCGGCAGGTGCCGGCTTGGTTGGTTGTCACGCCTCAGAGCAAGTCATGCCTCCACGGCAAATACCTTGATGCCCTTGAAGCGCATGTGGCGTTCGGGAGGCAGGTCGGCGTTGATCATGGCTTCGGTCTCCCAGGCATGTCTGCCCTCCAATGAGTTCCCCGTGAGAGACAGCGAGCGCAAGCTCAGGTGCCACACGCCAACGCCCTGAGCATTACTACTCTTACCCATAGACGCAAGCAATCACTTACTAGCTTTGCCAGCCTCGCTGAGTATCTCTGTGCGCATCTATTTGCTCCTCATGAACTCAATAATGACACCGCCCTGGCCACCAGAGCCCCCCATTGCAGAGCCCTGACCCGTTGTCCCGCCGCCACCGCCACCAAATATTCCACCTTCTCCACCCCCACTAGTGGTGGAGTCCGTGCCCGCGCCGCCAGCGAACATGCCACCATTGCCTCCGTTCGACGTAGCCCCCCAGTAGCCACCGCCCCCAGGTAGGCCGTTCCGCGGCGAGCCTTCCAGAGAAGTTCCCCCCCTGCCGATAGGTAGCAAGAACCTGCCGGCTGAGAATTCGGCTGTTTCGGAGACGACAAACCCCAAAGCAGATCCTGGCTCACGATACTGCACCCCTGGCGATCCCACGCCTGCGCCACCTGTGCTCAATCCTTCGAGCGATGAAGCGGGCGTTACACCATAAACACCCACTGCGCCACCACCCGATGCCTTAGAGTTTCCCGAAGACCCTCCTGTGACATTGACATCGCCACCCGACGCCGTGCCAGGCGTCGTGGGAGAGCCTCCTGTCGCCGTCATGCTCACCCCGGTAGTCGTTAATGTGGATGTTCCGCCCACGCCTCCGTTGTATTGCCCACCGGCACCAATCGTGTAGTTGATTGCCGTACCAGCGGCCAGTTGAACAAGCTTTTGTGAGAAACCCGCAGCTGCCCCTCCACGCCCCCCCCGCATTCCTCCACCTCCACCACCGATCAATGACAAGAGGTAGAGACCACTCCCTGGCGTAACAAAAGTCCCAGATTTGACGAAAACCCTTTGCTCATAGAGTCCTCCATTTCCATCACCCCCAAAAAGCTGAGAAAAATTCGGCATTTCTTACACCCATCCTTTCGCTGAGCCGGAATACACAAGCGAGCCGGCTGCCCGCAGAACATCGAGAGTCATCACGCCGCTCGCTCCGCGAATGAGAGCGCCGTTGGGATGGATGGCCACGGCCATCGAATCGGACAGATCCGTGATCTGGACCACATCGCTCAGTGCGGGCGCTGCCGGCAAAGTGAGCGTGAGTGCCGCTTCGATCACGTAATGCATGCGTGTCTGCGCCAGCGTATCGGAGCTGATGCGCTGGATGGGAGCCGACATGGGCGCCCCCATCACCCACCAGTTGGCGGGGTCGGAGCTGGGCTCATTGCCGCCGCTGCCGGCAAGCTTGCGGCGGTAGTTGAGGCCATTGGCCGGACTCCAGACCACGGCGCCCTCCGCGTAGGCTGTGCCCGCAGTCCATTTCACGGCACCAGCGGCTGCCGCAGCAGCTATGGCGCTTTGCGCGGCGGCGGCCTCGGACTGCGAGGCACCGCGCGCAGCGCCCTCGGCTGATCCGGCTCGCTCCTCCACATGCAAGGCGTTGGTATAGGTCGCATCGTTCGTGGCGTTGATCTGCTGGCGATGCGATTCGAGCTGCCCCAGCAGGGCATCGGCATGCGCGTCGAAATCGGGATCTCCGACATAGGGAGCGACGGGAAGTTGTGCAATCAGAGGTGGTTTGACAATAGGCATTACATGGACTCCAAATCAATCTGGCTGTACGAGTCTTTCGCGTTGTTGAGGTCGATGGGAAAGCGCCGGTAAGGGCCGAAGATCGACGCGGCTTCGGCATATCCATCGGTGGTGTCGTCATCCAGTGCAGCCCACAGTGCCGGGGCCGCATCCAGTTCCCTGCGCAGGCGCAGTGCGGTATCGACGTTGTCCTTGGGGATGCGGACCTTGACCGAGAGCGTGGGAACGCTACGCACAGGCTGCAACTTGATGCCGCCGTACTTGTCGCGATCGACCACCGAGAAATTCAGCGCGTCATTGCGCGGCGCCCATTCCGCATCGCCAATCCAGCTCTTCATGCCTAGTGCCGCATGCTCCACACGTACCGGGCGGCCACCTGCACGCACCAGCGTGACCACGATTTCCGCTCCGGTGAATGGAGGCAGGTCCGATATCAGAACCGTGGGAATCAGCGGAAATTCGCCAAAGAAATAGCCTGACCAGGTGCGCGTGGCGCGCGCGTTCAGCTTGCGCTCGCGTTGGGCGACGACGGCGCCCGCGGACTTGACCTGCATCACCACCTTGTCGGCCTGTACCCCCCGCATGAACAGGGTGTCGAAGCGCTTGCCTGGGCGCAGGGTGAAGCTCAACGTCGCAGGGGCTTCGGTGGCATCGTTCGTGAGATGGCGGAACATGGCCCAGCGATTGCTGGGACGCAGGGGCATCCAGCGCCTGGAGTCCTGTTCGGGAGGCGTCGCATCGACTCCCGCAATGCTGTTCTCATAGCGCATCTGCGTCTCCAGCCGCAGAACCTGCGCGCCACGTTCATAGTGGGTTGTTGGCGACCACAGTTTCTCGCCTGCAGAGGCGTCCACTTCCGGAACACTGCAGTCGATCAGGCCAGCCGCCGTGATAGGCATGGGGGGGACAACTATCATGGTTTCCTCAAACGATGTTCCACCAGATGTTGGTGCCGTCCTTCCAGACGCACACCAGCCGAAAGCCACCCACGGCCACGTCGCAGACGAGATGGCTGTCGTGGCCATGGATGTAGGTGCCCGACTCCTGCCGGGCAACGGTGAACTGCGCGGACGCAGGCCAGGTGAGGTGAAGATTCGTGAACTCGACGAAATCGCCGAGCGCAACCTCGCTCTTCTTGGGCAGATGCATGGTGATCGCGCCGCCACCCGTCCAGATGGCATAGCGCCCCCCGAGCTGAAGCACGCCACCATTGGCCTCGCGCAGATAGCCGGCTCTCGCCAGTTCGCGACCCCACGCCAGGGTTGGAATGGCCACCGGGCCCTGGGGTCCGGGAACGCCGGCATCCCCCTTGGCACCAGGCGTGCCCGGTAGACCCTGGGGTCCTGTTGCTCCCTGCGGCCCCTGCAGTCCCTGAGCACCCACATCCCCCTTGGGCCCGGCAGGTCCCTGAAGTCCTTGCTGCCCCTGCAGGCCTTGCACGCCGGCCTCGCCTTGAGGACCTGTCGCCCCACGCGGACCTGTTGCTCCCGCAGCGCCCGGATCACCCTTCGGTCCCTGCGGGCCGGCGATGGCCGCCGCAGCGATGGCATACGTGCGGCCCGTCCGGCGCAGCAGTGTCAGGTCGCCCGGCATCAACGATGCCGCCTGCTCGAGTTGATCGATCGTTGGCATCAGAGCTCCAATACGGCGCTGCCGCCAGCCGATTGCATGGCCACGCCGCCACGCGTTACACGCAACAGCACCTCGGCCGTATCGCGCACATGCTGTTTGATGTCCTGCAAAGCAGGATCCTGCTGTTCGATAGCGCGAATCAGGCGCTCGATGGCCAAAAGCAAGGGAGTGCCAGCAGCATCCGCACCACCGATCAGCGCCTGTCCCAGTTGGCTCTGGTTCCAAAGGCGCGCCGGTCCGGTGGCTTCGATCTCCCAACCGCTTTCACCCACCATGCGCAAGCCACCACCGTGCAGGCCACCTTTCGCGAAGGCCGGAATGCCAGCGCCTTCGAACCACCTGCGCCAATCGGATTCATAAAGACCGGAAAGCTCCGCCAGATCTGCGGCGGTCAGCTTGTTGTCCTTGATCCATTGGTTCAGTCCGCTGGCGTCCCCGGTTCCGTCGAAGGCGTGGTAACCATCGTTGTACTTGTCCAGATGCGCTACACGATCCTTGTCAGTGACTGGCTCATACCAGGTGCCACCCGAACCATCCGTGCGTGCCCGGCGGTAACGCGCATCCTGGCCCGCTCCAGGCGAAGGCGCCCCCCCAGGCCCCAGTACGGCCACATCGCCTCCCCCAGGGCCGGACTTTCCGCCGCTCTTCTCCTCCAGCAGCTTTGCCTGGAAATCACGCACCGCTTCATCGACGCTGCGCACGCTGGTGTCTATGCCACGAGCCGCGTCCAGTTGCTGCTTGGCGGAGAGGATCAGTTCATCCAACCGCGCCAAGGAAGTCTCTTCGGCCGCCAATTGCTGTTCGGCCACGGACAACTGCTCCTGCCCCTTCTCACCGAGTTGTTCCAGATCTGCGGCCAGCGCTCGCCTTGCCCGCTCCTCATCGATACGACTGGCGTAGGCGGTACGTGAAAGGCCATCGCGCGCCGCAGTGATGGCTTCGTCGAGTACTTTTTGCTCTGGCAGGTAGCCGGTATTGCGGACAGCCGAGACTGCATCCTGGATGAACCGTCCGGCCAACGATGCATCCATTGCGGCAACCGTATCGACCTCACCCCAGAGATCACGTGCGGCACCGCGCGCCAGGTCGACCACACCACGTGCAAGCTCGACCTGCTCGCGGGCGGCATCCAGACGCGCCTGAGCCAGGGTGCGCTCCGCATCGACGGAACGCTGCAGCAGGCTCCACGCCGCATCCGTATCGGCCTCGTTCTTCTTCTTCGCCTCCTGCGCCTGCTCCTCCTGCTTGCGCTTGGCTTCCTCCGCCTGTTTGGCCGAAGCCGCCGCAGCATCCTCGGACGTCTTGGTAACGGCCTTGAACGTGTCGTTGAGCTTGAGCAACTCGGCAGCGGTCTCGGCCGAAGACTTGCCGGTGCCGCCGATATTGCCGATCAGCTTGTCCATACCGGCAGTGAAGTCGGCCAGCGACGTGCTGGTGTTCGCCAGGTTCTCGAGATCGGCCGCGAGTTTTCCGATATCGCCCGAACCTTCTCCCAGGGTGGTGCTGGCCCAGTCCTTGAAGGCGCCAGTCTTGGCCATGTCCTTGAGGCCTTGCGTGCCCTGGACCTTCGAGATGGCGTCCTTCAATACCTTGGCATTCGCCTCCTCGGAGTTGGCTGCCTTGAGCTTGTCCTCCACCAGCTTGCGGAACCGGGCCTGGGCGTCGTCGGCATCCAGGTCTATGTCCACGCCCAAGTCCTTGAGCTTGCTGCCCATCTCGCGCTTGGCGATGGTCTTGCGCTCGTCCTCGCTGTAGAAGTTCTGGTAGAAGCTGCCGGCGTTGGCATTCAGCGCCTCGATGCCGCCCGAAGCCTTGATCAGGGACTCGAAGGCCAGGTCGGTCAGGTCGGCAAAGCCCGTGATCTTCTTGCCCAGTTCCTCGAAGGAGCGGCCGATCAGGTCGATGGTCTGGAAGGCTGCCTGCAACGCCTCGACATTGGGTGCTTCGCCCAGCGAGTCCAGCGTGGTGCGCATCCAGCTGGGCAGGTCCGCCTTCTTGAGTTCGGACACCAGCAGGGAACCGGTCTGGCCCAGGAAGGCCTTGTAGGCCTCGTCCGGGTTGTTGCCCAGCGAGCGGTTCTCGAAGCCGGCCAGCACTGTGCCCGTCACCTTGTCGATGATCTTGGCATAGCCGTAGGCATCCTCGTCGGTGTACTTTCCGTTGACGGCAAAGCCGCCGACCAAGTCAATGCCGCGCGCGCTACCCGTCGCGTATTTGCTGAGGGACCCATAGACCGAGGCCAGGCCATCCAGGCTGGTCTTGAGCTGCTTTTCGACGGCATCGCTGTGGCGCTGCGTCAGATCGTCATACCAGTCTCCGGCCGCACGGCCGAACAGCTGTTCGGCAGCCTTGTCGTTGCCGACGCCAGCGGTGCTGTAGGCGGCACCGGCGTGGTTGGGGCCGCGGGAGCCGAAAACATCACTGCTGAGCAGCGAATACAGTGCCAAGCCCCCAGCGATCCATGGCATCGCAGCACCCAACCCCATTGCGCTACCCGCGGTTCCGGAGCCCAGCCCAGCGCCGATGGAGCTCGCACCTGCCCCGGAGGCAGTCAAGCCCAGCCCGCCTCCAGCCGTAAGGCCTAAACCGCCTCCAGCGGTCAACCCAAGACCTGATGCAGCTGCTGTCGAACCGCCGAAGCCAAGCCATCCCCCAACGGTTCCCGCCAGACTGCCCAGCATTCCGCCGCTGCCAGCCAGAGACAAAAAGTTGCCTGCGTTGCCGGCCAACCCGAGCAAGCCGCCTGAACCCGCCCCGCCGAGCCCCAGCGCCGCGCCAAGGTTGCCGATGAATCCTTGCAGTTGCGCTATCACAGGCATGACAAGCGGCCGCGCGAACGCCTTGTACATCTCATCGGCCACCGTGGCCTTGAACGTCGCGCTCAGGTTCTTGGTGAACGTGCGCCAGCCTTCCGTACCGTTGGCCAGCATGTCTGCGAAGCCCTTGCGGAACATCTCGTCCATCTGGTCAACGGACTTCTGGGTTTCCTGCATGCGGGTGCGCTCGGCGACATTGGCCTTGGCCTGGTTCGCAGCGGCCGTGGCGTCTTCCTTGAGCTTCTGGGCGGCAGCGGCATCCGTGGGATTCTTGGCCGCGATGTCTTGCAGCTTTTTCTGGAGATCTATCTCAATCCTGTACTGCGCCAGGGCAATCTCCCGATCGCGCTGCGACATGGCGGCCAGGGACTGCTCGAACTGGGTCGCCTCGTTGGCCTCCTTCACGCTTTGCGCATACTCGGCCACCATGCGTGCCGAGTCGTTGTAGCCCTTGACCCTGGCGAGTTCGCGCGTGGCCTCGGCCTCTTTGCCCACGGCCTCGGCGACGTCCTTCGAGCATCGGACGCTCTCTTGCTTGGCTGCGTTGTCTTGCAGTTCCGCGATGGTCTTTTCGACCTGCTCCTGCCGCAGCTGTCCCAACGCATCGCCAGTCAGACCGATCGCGAGGGTCTCCTGCCGGGCGAGTTCCAGGTTCTTTTCGGCCAGTCCGGCCTTGGTCTGGTGCTCCGTGACGAGCTGCGCCACCTCCTGCTGCCTTTTCTGCAGTTCCTGATCGCGCTTGAGCTCCTCATTGTCCTGCTGCGTTCTGGCTGGCACGGCCGGTGGTGCGTAGCTGACGGTGCGGGGTACCGCAGGCGGCTCTTTCTTCTGCGCAGGCGCATCGGTTTTCTTGCTTTGCTCCTGCGGCTGTGGCTGTCCCACCAGCGGCGGATTGATGAACCCGCGGCCGCCGCCTGCATTGCGCTGACCCTGTGCCGCCATCAATTCGCGCTGCACCTGCTGCAATTTTTCGACCAGGCGCTGGGCATCGTCATGGGCCGTGCGCACCCATACATTGCGCGATGTCGCTGCCCCCTTGGCCTGCAGCATCTCCAGTTCAGCCCTGGCGCGCGGAAGCTCCTTGGCCAGATAGGCTGCCTTTTCCGCATTCGACTGGAAGGCCGTGCTGATGTATTGCAAGCCCACCGCGCGCCCGGCGATGTTGCCCAGGCCGCTGCTGATCTGGCCCAGGAAGCCCGACCCGTTGTCACGCGCCCGCGACATGGACTCCGAAAAGGCGTTCATATCGTTGGCCGCTGCATTCATGCCAAAGGAGATCATCTGGCTGATGCCGGAATCTCCCACGGCGGACTTGAGCTTGTCCCAGGCGTTGGCCATGCGTTGGGTGCCGGCATCCAGCCTGTCCGCCGCCTTGTCCGTCCCCTCTCCCAGGGAGCTTTGCAGCGCCTGCGAGAAACGGGGCAGAAAGTCCTGCGTCACGACCTCGCCGGTCTGCAGCATCTGGGAGAACCGCTCCTGTGTCACACCCAGGGCCTGAGCGCCGACCAGCGCCGCCTCCGGGATATGTCCCAGTTTCTCGCTGAAGTCCGACGCGCCTATCGTCCCCTTGCCCATCAGGTCGAGTACGGCTGCCAACGAGGCATTGCCCTGCTCCACGGAAAGGCCCATGGCCGCGTTGGCCGAGGCAATCCCCGTGAAGATGGTCTGCACCTGCGCGCCCTCCAGCGCCGTACCTCGCGCCTTGGTGGCGAAGTCGGCGTAGGCCTGGCCGGTGGCATTGAGCTGCAGGCCCAGCCGATCGGCCAGGGCCGTGACATAGGCCAGTTCCTGCGCGCCCTTGCCGCCGGTGGCAAGGTCCAGCCGTGTACGCAGATTCTCTGTCTGGGCACTGGCCGTGTAGAGCGCCTCTCCCACCTTGGCCGCCGAACCCGCAACTTCCAGCATGGCATTGGCGCGGCCTGCAATCTTGCCCATGGAAGTAGACAGGCTCTCGATATCGACGCTGGCACGCGCCGACACAAGCGCCGTGTCCGTTGAGGCACCTGCGAACTGCGACATGCCGGCATACGCCTGCTGCAGCTTGCCGTGGAGTTTGTCGAGCTCCTGGGAGAACTGGGCATTCTGCGCACGCAGCTCGCTCAGGCTGGGCGTCTGGGCGATGCCTATGCTTTTGACCGCTGTACTCATGCTGATCTCTGTTCGGTATGCTTGACCGCTTGTGTTTGTCTTGAAAGGCCGGAGCCGAGGCCCCTATGCCTCAGCCCCGGTTGAGCTGGCGCAGCGCCTGCGCCTCCAGTACCTGCAATTGCGCGAAGACCTCGCCGCGCTGCGCGGCGGGCACCGCGTAGCGGCGCATCACGATCTCGGCCCCGGCGTAGTCCAGCCCGTCCCAGTGCCACTGGCCCCAGGGCGTGGCCGTCCTACGCCATTGGGTGGAGCAGCCGAGGTACACGCTCCAGGCCATCGCATGCTCCGGCCACAGTTCGTAGTCCTCGGGGTGCTGCCGTTGCAGATCGCCGGGCACCATCCGGTCGGGGTCGATCCCCATCTGCGCGCACTGGGCGCGCAGCTCGTCGTCTACGAGATAGCGGTCTGCGCCGTCGAGGCCGAGGTGATGCCGGACAGCGCCACGGAGTTTTTTGTGGCGGCATCCCGCTGGTGCACGTTGAGTCCGTCGAACCAGGCCACGGCCATGGCCTGCTCCAGTCCCGGGTAGGCCTCCTCGGCCGCCAGGCGCTCGTCGCGGCTGTAGGGCACGGGTGTTCCTTCGTCGCCCAGCATCCCCTCCCAGCCCACAACCACTTCGTCGAGCAGTTCAGGGATGGTCATGCGCCGTACCTCCTGCGAGCCATCGGGCTGCGTGGCGGGCTTGCCGACGACGATGAGTTCATTGATCTCGTCGCGCCGCGCCTTGCCCAGGCGCTTGAACACGACGGCAAAGTGATGGGCTCCGAACCTGCCCTCATCGACGGGCAGGTACAGCGTTGCGGGAACGGAGATGGTGGGCTTGAGCCCGGAAATCTTGACGGCCATGGTGATCCTTGGATGTGTAGTTGTCAGGCAGGGAGGTGAGGCGTCAGATCTCGATGGACCATTCGTCGTTGCCCGCGTCGGAGGGAATGAACGACAGGGGGATCGTGATCATCTGCACGCCATCGCTGTCGCTGTAGGTCGGCTTGCCGATCTGGGCGCGCGCGCTCTTGAAACTGACGGTGTTGGTGGCGCCGGGGCCATGCTTGAGCGTGACGGGCACGATGGCGCTGGCGCGCGCCAGGCCGATCCAGTCCTTGGTGGCCACGCTGGTGTTCTCGAAGGTGACGCTGCCCGTGGACTTTCGGTCCGTGATTTCCACGGTGTCCACGTTCATCAGGTCGCGCTTGACCACCTGGTTGCCGCACTTGAAGCTGAAGGCGCTGCAGGCCACCGCCAGGCCGTCGAGGGTCAGTTGGGTGTTGGTCTTGTTGACGCCCAGGGGAGCGACGAAGTCGCTGTAGTCCACTGCCGGCAGGGCCTCATCCACGGCGGGGACGAAGGAGCCCGTGAACTCGAACTTCCACTTGGGAATGGCCTTGGCATCGGTGCTGAACTCCACCTCGCCGCGTGCGCCATGCATCTTGTAGAGGGTGCCGTCCACGTTGCCGTAGATGGTCACGCTCTGGATGCCGTCGGTCACGGGAGAGAAGACTGTCTTCACGCCAGTCTCGGTGCTGGCGCTGGCGGCACACGCACGCAACAGGTCGGTCACGCCGGGACGCTCGCCCGCTGCGGCCACACCCGCGAATTCCACGGAGAACGCCACCTTCTGGTATTCGGTGACCAGGGTGCTGCCGCTGGAGCCGAAGAAGGGACGGATGTTGTTGCGCTCGACCACGTCGCCCTCGATGGGGGTGAGGGTCACGTCGCTGACCAGCATGGCATTGGCCGCCAGCGGTACGACGGCCGTGCCGACAACGGTTTCAACCAGGGCCAGGAGGGCCATCTTGCGCATAATCTTTGCTGCCATTTGGAAAATCCTTTGAAGAGATGAGGAAAGGTTTCGCGGCCTTGGGCGCCGTTCTCCAGCGCCGCGGACCACAGGGGTTGCGGGAAAGTTGCGAGGTGTCCGGTCTAGGCCCGGTTCGGTGGTGTGCAGGTCACAGGTAGCTCCAGGTTCTGAGTTGCAGGACAACGGAGTGGCAACGCACTCCCGCGAAATCCACCGGCTCGGCACGCATGACCTGCACGCCATCGGTGCTGTCGTCGCTGCCTGCCAGGGGACCGGGCTGGCACACGCCACCCAGGGTCGGATCGGCTCGCACCAGGGCGCGGAACTGCTCGACCAGGTCGTCCAGCAGCAACTCGCTGGCCTGGGCGTCGGCGATGGCCAGGTAGCCATGCAGCGTCCATTGGTGCACGCTTACCGTGCGGGCCGTGCTGCTGCCGTGCTCGACCGTGCTGCTTCTGCGCAGCCACCAGCCGCGGACATGGGCCGTGCCTGCTGCAGGCGGCGTATACGTGAACAGGGCGGCCAGCTCGGCATCGCTGGCGGCATGGCGTTCGCGGTCCTGTACAACGCCGATCTGCGGCACCGAGGCCAGGACGGACACGATGGCGTTGCGATGCTGGGCCAGTGCATTCATGGGCGCAGCACCGGAAAGGCCGCTGCCACGCTCGCCGCAGCCTCGGCCACGATGGGCCGCAGATGAGCGGCAAAGAGCAGGAACAGTTGTGCGATGGCGTACATGGGTCACTCCGTTGGGGGACGCAGAAAAAGATGCGTCGTTGCGATGGAGTGACTGTGCCGAGGTAGGCAAAAATGAATAAGGCCTGCATATGCAGGCCCGGTTTCAGCGTCCACAGGCGCGCGCCTTCTCAGGCGCAGCGGACCTGGATGCCAGGCACATGTGCCTTGGCCCGGCACATCCCAACGGCCAGGCAAGCGCAAACGTCCTGCCGCTCGGGTAGGCACGGACGCACGAAAGAGGAGGACGAGAAAGGCCGAGAGAAGACGGAAACGCCCAGGTCGCCTCAGGCCTGCGGCAAAGTCTCTGGAGCGGTGCCGAGCGGCACGGCCCGGGGGCTAGAGTTCTCCGCCGTGCCAGAGAACCCGGCCGCAGATGCGCAGCCGGTTGGCCGCTTCGCCTTCCAGAACCTGGGGCGGATAAGCGGGGTTGTAGCTGACGATGCGCACACCGCCCGTGCTGAAGTCGCGCTCCAGCAGCTTGACGTAGTTCTCACCCTCCAGCTCGATCACATAGACACCATCCTGGGTCAGCGTATCGACCGAGGTGTTGACCAGCAGGATGTCGCCGTCGTTGATGCGGTCCGCCATGGATCTTCCACGGGCACGCACGATCTTGGCGTTGTGTCTGCCCAGCCCCTTGGACTGCAGCCAGGACGAACGGAAGGCGAAGCGGCCTATCACCTCGTCAGGGCCGTTGACGGCCCCATGCCCTGCGCTGACGTGCGCATCGAGCATCTCGATCTGCGTGAACTCGTCTTCGGCCGCCCCACCATGCCGAGCGACAGGCTTCGCCGCGCCCGTGCCGTTGAAATACTCCAGCGGCCGGCCCGCTCGCTGCGAGGCCCGCAGCAGTTGCCGTGCTGGCACTTCCCCGCGCTTGCGCCATGTCCGCACCGTTTCAGGCTGAACCTCCATGCCGGCCATCCAGTCGGGTCCCAAGGCTTCAGCCATGCGCGCCAGTACCTCATCAACGTTGGATGTAAGCGCATCAGTCACAGGTTTTGCAGGCATGGCGAATCTTGACAGTGGTTCGTTATGGACCAAGAATATGGTTCAAATTGAACCGTTTCCTTTTGAACCAAGAGCGTACAGCCAAAATGCATTCCGAACACCATCCGGCACCTGTCTTCCAGGGCTTTCGGCCTGCTGCCCTGCCCCCCACCATCGGCATACCCACGCCCGCAGCAGCTGCCATTGACCCGCGCCATGGCACTTGCAGTGATCTGCTCCCACCCCTGCTGCAGGACTTCGAGCGCCTGATCGGACTGCAGCCCACGATGGCCTTGGTGCAGCGCTGGGGTGGGCTGCGCATCTACGTTCCCACGCCGGACAAGGTCACACCCGAGCATCCCTATGCGGCCACCATAGGCGTGAAAGCCTTGCTCCAGCTCGCCCGTGAGTATGGAGGCCTGCCCCACTTCCAGCTGCCCAGGGCAGCGCGCGCACTGCAGGCACTACGCAACCAGCGTATCGCCGCAGACTACGCCACGGACAAGACGGCCCGGCAACTGGCTGCCGAGCATGGGATTACGGAAGGCCAGGTGGGGCGCATCGTTGCGGCGCTGGGCGTGACAGCACCGGCCAGGCGACGGCGCAATCTTGCCGGCTGAGCACTGCCACCGCGAAGAAGCAAGGCCCTGGTCGCAAAAAAGCCACCGGCGCAAGCGGGTGGCTTTGCTGCAAAGCGGACCCTGGGGTCCGCTGGGCCATGTTCAGACCATCAAGGCCAGGCTGGCTTCCAGATGCTCGGTCGGCAGGCGGCGGAAACCCGAGCGCGCGTAGCGCTGCAGGCGGCCCAGCGCGAACGACGTCAGCACGCTGGCGGCGACCTGGGCATCGACCGTCGGGGCGGAGGAGCCCAGCGCACCGGCGGCGGGGCGCAGGCACTGGCGCAGCGTGGATTCGATGCGGTCGAAGAACTGGTTCATGCGGGCCTGCAGGCGCTCGTGCTCGAAGACGATGGCATCGCCCACCATGACGCGCACCATGCCGGGGTTGCGCTCGCCGAACTGCAGCACCAGCGAGATCACGCGGCTGGCCTGGCGCATGCCATCCACTGCGGGCCGCTCTTCCTCCGGCACATCCCGCCCGACGATCTGCTGCACCAGCGTGAAAACGGATTGCTCGATGAACTCGATCAGGCCTTCGAACATCTGTGCCTTGCTGGCGAAGTGGCGGTACAGGGCCGCCTCGCTGACGCCCAGGTGAGCGGCCAGCGCTGCCGTGGTGATGCGTTCTGCGCCGGGCTTTTCCAGCATGGCCGCAAGCGCCTGCAGGATCTGCTCGCGCCGCTCCCCGGGTTTGGGGCGTTTGCGCGCAGGCGTGGGGGCGGAAGCGGAGGCGGCTTCGTCGGAAACGACATCAGCGCCAGGAGCGGATAAAGGCGACAGGACTTCAGACTCGGACATAAGCAGATCAACTATTTGTAAGTAATTCTCTCACAGCCCTCGGCGGCAACTCCGCACAAAGCTGTCCCCATGAGCGCAACCGTCAGGATCGCGTCCCTGTTGGCTGCGCTGCTACTGTTTCCGAGAGCACGGCCGGCATTTGCAATGGAAGCTCCAAGCGTACCAGCAGGCCCTTGCCCTGCGCGCCGGCGCCAAAGGCCAGAGTGCCCTGGTGCAACAGGGCGATTTCATCGGCAATCGCCAATCCCAGCCCCGTTCCATCGCCGGACGCACCCTGGGCGCGGTAAAAGCGCTGCGTGATCTGCGAGCGCTCGGCCTCGGGCACGCCGGGGCCATCGTCCTCGATCTCCAGGAAGGCCCACCCTGGCGGCTCATCCGCGGACTGCCCCGCGCCATGGTACATGCCGCAGCGCAGCGTGACGCTGCCGCCGGGCGGCGTGTACTTGATGGCGTTGTCCACGAGATTGGACACCAGTTCGCGCAGCAGCCAGCTGTGGCCCCAGACACTGGCCGGAGCAACGTCAAGGCCGAAGTCCAGCCCCTTGGCGCTGGCCTGGTCGAAGAACATTTCCAGCATGCTTTCGCACAGGTCCTTGAGGTCCACCTGCTGCAGCGGCTGGACTTCGGCATTGCGGGCGTCGGCACGTGACAGCGCCAGCAGCTGGCGTGCCAGCTGCGAGGTGCGCCGCGTGGCGTCGCGCAATTGCTCGATCTGCGTCACGCTGAGCACCACCTGGGCCTCGGTGCCCTTGCGCCTCGCCTCGGCCTGGGCAGCCTGCGCGCTCAGCGCCCAGGCCTCGACCTGGGCCTGCAAGGCCGCCAGAGGCGTGCGCAATTGATGGGCGGCATCGGCCACAAAGCGCCGCTGGCCTTCGGCCTGGGCGTTGACCAGTGCAAACAATCGGTTGAGCGAGCGCACCAGCGGGCGGACCTCGGCGGGCGAGCTGTGCTCAGAGATGGGACTGAGGTCGCGCGGCGAGCGCCGCTCCACAGCCTGGGTCAGGGTCAGCAGCGGCCGGAAGGCCCGGCTGACCGACCAGTAGATGGCAATGCCAGCGCCCGCGATCAGCAGCACGCTGGGCAGCAGCACATGCAGCAGCAACTGGCGCACCCATTGCTGGCGTACGTCGCCACCGTCGGCCAGCACGAGCACCATTTCACCGGCGCCATAGGTTTCGGCGCGCATGACGGCCACGCGGTAGGTCAGGCCGTCATGCTCCTGGCTGTGGAACTCGGCCAGCGGCGTGGAAGGCACATCGAAGCGGATCCAGGTGTCGCCGGCAACGACATGGCCCTGCAGGTCGCCCACGGCATATCCGACGTCGTTGCCGCGCTGGCGCAAGACTTCCTCGATGGCGGGCGTCAGCGCGACCAGCGGCGGCGTTCCCTCGGCAATCGACGGTGCCAGCACGGAGTCGGCCAGCGCGGGCAGCAGGCGCAAAAGGCGCTGGTCATGCTGGGTGGAGGCCTCGTCTGCCGAGCGGTAGCCGAACCAGCCGCCCATCAGCGCCAGCAGCGTCAGCGGCACCACCAGCAGCACCAGCAGGCGAAGTCGCAGATTGGCTGTCATGGGCGGTCAGCGCCTGGGGCCATGCGCCATGTCCGCATCAGGCAACGGTATGCGAGAGTTCCAGCCGATAGCCGAAGCCCCGGATGGAGCGTAGGGCCACGCCGTGCGGCTCCAGCTTGCTGCGCAGGCGAGAGACATAGACCTCGACCGCATTGGGCGTGATCTCTCGGTCCCAGCCCGTGAGCGCCTGCAGCAGCTTGTCCTTGCTGGCCGGCTTGGGCGCGTGGATCAGCAGGTATTCCAGCACGGTCCATTCGCGCGGGCCCAGGTCGATGGGCAGCAGCTTTCCCTCGCTCTCATCGTCTTGTGCAGGCTGGCGCGCGCCGGCGCGGCGGCCTGCCGTGTCCAGCTCGATGGGACCGAAGCTGAGGACGGCCGATGTGGCTGCCTGTGACCGACGCAGCAGCGCGCGCAGCCGGGCCAGCAGTTCAGGAAGCTCAAAGGGCTTGACCATGTAGTCGTCGGCGCCCTGGTCCAGGCCCTGCACGCGGTCCTGCAGCGCGTCGCGCGCCGTCAGAATCAGCACGGGCATGGCCGAGCTCTCCACCGCGCTGCTGCGCAGGCGGCGCGTGAGCTCCAGCCCGTCGATACCGGGCAGGCCGATGTCGATCACGGCCAGGTCGAAGGCTTCCTGGGCCAGCACCTCCAGGGCGCGCTCGGCACTGCCGACCCAGTCCACGGCATACCCCGCATCGGACAGCCCCAGCTTGATGCCGCTGGCCACCATCACATCGTCTTCCACAAGAAGCAAACGCATATCAAACCTAAAAACAAAAGCCGCCCAAAGGCGGCTTGCAGCAGACCGGCCCAGGCCGTCAGACCACGCCCGGGCCATGCGCGATGGTAACGCGAACCGCAAAGTCCGCGCCATCGGGCCTCAATGGCTGCGGATCATGGTGCCGTAGGCCTGGTCGGTCAGGATTTCCAGCAGCATGGCATGCGGCACGCGGCCATCGATGATGTGCACGGCGTTGACGCCGGCCTTGGCGGCATCCAGGGCGCCGCTGATCTTGGGCAGCATGCCGCCCGAGATGGTGCCGTCTGCGAACAGGGCGTCGATCTCGCGCGCCGTGAGGTCGGTCAGCAGGCTGCCGGCCTTGTCCAGCACGCCGGGGGTGTTGGTCAGCAGCACCAGCTTTTCGGCCTGCAGCACGGTGGCCAGCTTGCTGGCGACCACGTCGGCGTTGATGTTGTAGCTCTCGTTTTCCTCGCCAAAGCCGATGGGGCTGATCACGGGGATGAAGGCGTCATCCTGCAGCGCACGCACCACGCTGGGGTCGATGGAGACGATGTCGCCCACCTGGCCCACGTCGTACTCGATGTTCGGATCCTTGTTGTCGACCATCTTGAGCTTGCGTGCGCGGATCAGGCCGCCATCGCGCCCTGTCAGGCCCACGGCCTTGCCACCGGCCTGGTGGATCAGGCCCACGATGTCCTGCTGCACCTCGCCGGCCAGCACCCATTCCACGACTTCCATGGTCTCCGCATCGGTCACGCGCATGCCCTGGATGAACTCGCCCTTCTTGCCCAGGCGGTTCAGGGCCGTCTCGATCTGCGGCCCGCCGCCATGCACCACCACCGGATTCATGCCCACCAACTTCAGCAGCACCACGTCTTCCGCGAAGTCGGCCTGCAGGGCCGGATCGGTCATGGCGTTGCCGCCATACTTGATGACCATGGTCTTGCCGTGGAACTTGCGGATGTAGGGCAGGGCCTGGGCGAGGATTTCGGCCTTGTCGCGGGGGGCAATCGAGAGGATATCGTTCATGGTGCTAGCCCTGGGGCGTGGAAGTAGTCAACAACAAGGCGGGCATTGTGCCGCAACTGCGCCGCAGTGTTGCATGCCCGGATGACGGAACGCCCATGGCGCCCGGTCATCATCCATTGTTCTGCATCCAGCCCGGCAGCTTGAAGCGCACGATGGCCAGATAGGCCACCACGTAGCTGACCACGAACAGCAGGCAGAAACCCACCAGGACCGGTGTATTGCTCCAGAACAGCAGCGCAGGCACCACGGTCAGCAGCGTGAAGGCCCACAGATAGGGGGAGGTCCGGTTATTGCGGCGAAGCATGCGCCGGGCCAGATCATCGTCGAACACACCGCGCACCATGCGCCGATAGATAAGCTGGTGGAAATGCAGCGCATCCGCCATGCCCGGCGACATGCCGCGCATCAGCTTGCGGTAAATGGAAAACACCGTCTCCCAGACCGGATAGATCAGCAGCAGCATGGGAAACCATGGAGAGACTGCGGAATTGCGCTGCACCAGGGCGATGCTGGCCAGGGCAATCGCCAGGCCCCAGACATAGGCTCCGCCATCGCCGGCAAACATCATGCCGCGCGGGTAGTTCCAGACCAGGAAGCCGCAGGTGGCGGCGGCCAGCGTCACCAGCATGGCGGCCAGCGTGCGGTCGCCCACCTGCAAGGCCACATGGGCCAGCGCCAGGCAGATGATGGTGGCCACCATGCCCGCCAGCCCGTTGTAGCCGTCGATGATATTGAAGGCATGGGGTAGGCCCGTCAGCGCCAGCACCGCAAGGCCCATGCCCAGCCAGGGCATGGCAGGACCCAGCGCCTGTTCCAGCCAGGGCCAGCCGAGCCGGGGCACGGTGAGGCCGCACAGCAAAACAGCCAGCACGGCGCTCAGCAGGGTCAGCACCAGCCGGTAGCGCACGCTCAGGCGCTGCGAGACATCCTCGATGACGCCGCCGACCACGGCCGGCAGCATGGCGGCCAGGCATACGACGACCCACAGCTGCATGCGCAGCGACGAAGGATCTCCGCGCATGCTCAGCCAGGTGCCGACTCCCCAGGAGACAGCCAGCCCGAGGTACATGGGCACGCCCCCCAGCCGGGGCACCTCGCCCATGTGGAAACGCTGAGGCTTGTCGTATCCGTAGGAGGACGTTGCGGACCGCCGGGCCCAGCGCAGCAGCAGCGCACAGCCGATGAAGGAGACCATGAAGGCCAGTACCGACATCCAGATCACGATGGTTCTCCACGCAGGCTGCGCAGCGAGGGCGCTGCCTGCGGCAGGGCCCTGGCCTTGCGGTAGGCCGGCCGGCTCCACAGCCGCAGCAAACTGGCCACGTGCCATGCGCCGTGGCGCAGGCTGCGCCGACTCGCCCTCTGGCCCGCATGGACCACAGGCAAACCGCCGCGCCTGAGTTCTCCGCCCAGCACCCGCAGGCGAAGGCACAGATCCACATCCTCACAATACATATAGAAACCTTCGTCAAACCCACGCAGCCGCAGCCAACTGTCCCGGCCCAGCACCAGGCAGGCCGCATTCACCCATTCCACATGCCGCTCCACGCGCCCGCGCAGCTTGCGCCGCAGCAAATTCCACAGCGATGGCAGCTCCCGTTCGAAATCCTGCAGCGCGCCGTCTTCACCGATCTGGGGGGGATAGGCCAGGGCCAGTCCCGGACGGGCCACCAGCGCCAGAAGGTCTTGCAACGGCTCCTCCTGCTCGCTCCAGAACACATCGGGATTGATCACGCAGACAAACGGCTCCCGTGCGCTCGCCAGCGCCCGGTTGTGGTTGCAGCCGAACCCCAGAGGCTGCGCATTGCGCCGGATCTCCAGAGCAAAGGGCCAGCCGGCCACGGGCGCCTGGGGCTCCGCCTCGGGAATGTTGAGCGTCAACACCACACGGGACACCGGAGCAAGGCGCGCCGAAGCCAGGCACTCAAGCAGCCTCTGGATATGAGCGCCATGTCCGTGGCTCACCACCGACACGACCAACGATGAACCCATCAATGCCGCCCTTCAGATCTTCAAATTCCCGCACGGGAATCACGCGCCGCAGAAACGGCGGCACAGAGTATTCCGCCGACGGCCTTCGTCAAGCGTCAGCGGCCATGCCGTAATGCAAAAAAATGCAACAGCCGCGCAATATGTCATTACCCGGCCATGCCATGCAGTCACTGCAGTGGCCGGCATTATGATGCGCGACAATCTGCCGCCCGGACTTCCGGGATTTTTTGCGCCCTGACGTGGGCGCAGCTTGCTGCCCGCTGCGGACTGGCCAAGGCCGTCTGGCGTGAATGAATATGGCCGCGGCACCTGCTCCCAGCGGAGAGATTGCCCGGCACCCCTTTTCCTATGACCACACCCATTCCCGATCCCCACGTCTACCTGCGCACTGTCGATCTGAACGAGCGCACGTCGCTGTCCGTGCTGGCCGGCCATGTCCGGGCCCAGGCGCACATACTGGATCTGGGTTGCGGCAGCGGTGCACTTGGAGCCTTTCTCGCCGAGCACAAGCAATGCGTCTGCGATGGCGTCACCCTGAGCCAGGAAGAAGCCCGCCATGCAGCGCCCTTCTACCGCCATGTCCATGTGGCCGACCTGGAGGATTGCGATCTGGACCAGCTCTTCGGCGATGCGCGCTATGACTACATCGTCTGCGCCGACGTGCTGGAGCACCTTCGCCAGCCCGAGCGCATCCTGGCTGCATGCCGCAAGCGGCTGACGCCCGAAGGCCGTCTGCTGATCTCCGTGCCCAATGCAGGCTACAGCGGCCTGGTGGCAGAACTGCTGCATGGCGAATTCCGCTACCGCGAAGAAGGCCTGCTGGACCGCACCCACCTGCGTTTTTTCACGCGGCGCTCGCTGTCGCGCTTTCTGGCCGAGCAAGGCTGGCAGGTGGACGACATCGACACCATCGAACGGGCGCTACCCGAATCCGAATTCCGCGTCGCCTACGACAGCCTGCCCCCTGCCGTTGCCCGCCACCTGCTGGCCACACCCGATGCACTGGCCTACCAGTTCATCGCCAGTGCCGCCCCGGTGGCCCAGGCACAGGCCATCGAGCCGCCGGTGAACTATCCACAGGCACATGCCCTATTCACGGCACAGCTCTACATGGCACGCGCTGGCCGCTATGACGAAGAAAGCAAGCTCTCCACCACGGGCATCATTGGCCAGGCACGCCAGACACTTCGCTTTGCGCTGCCCGACCACAACACTTCACTGAGCCATCTGCGTCTGGACCTGGCCGACCGGCCGGGCTTCATACACCTGCACCGGCTGGCCTTGCTCGATGCGCAAGGCGCCGTCGTCTGGCAATGGCTGCCCGAGGATTCGGACGCCGCCCTGCTGGGGCAACGCCCGCATCATCAGCTCGTGTGGAATGGACTTCATCCGGCAGGCGCCTTCTCGCTGATGCTGCTTCTGACCGGCGATGACCCCTGGTTCGAACTGCCCATTCCCGCAGAAACCCTGGCTGCACTGCGTGGCGCCTCGCTGGAGATCGAGATGGGATGGCCCATGTCGGCCGACTATCTGGCGCTGGCGGGCGCCGTGCAGCCGCTTGAACGGCAGATCGCGCAGGAGCGCAGCCGGGCCAATGATCTGCAGGATCAACTGCACACCCAGCAACTGGTGCATGAACAGCAACATGCGGAAACCCTTAGCCGGCTCGCCAATGAGCTTCAAGGACTGAATGTTGAGATTCAGCACAAGAGTGACTCCATCAAGGGCCTTTCGCATCGAAATGCTCTGCTAGAAGAGAGCCACGCGGCACAAAGCAAGGAACGCGCCATCTGGCAGCAGGAGGCCACCCGCGTGCAGCGGGACTTCGCGCGCCTGGAGCAGCACCTGCGCGATATAGAGAACTCCACCGTCTTCCGGGCCACGCGCCCTCTCGTCCACGCCAAGATGCGCATTGACCGCCTGCTGGGCAGCACGCCCGTGCCTGCCCCTGTCCTCCACACACCCGTGCCCCAGCCGATGCCGCAGCAGCCCGTCGATGTGATCGTGCCCGTGTACCGCGGCCTGAACGACACGCGCAACTGCATCGAATCCGTTCTGGCCAGCCCCTGCCGCACGCACTGGCAACTCGTGGTCATCAACGATGCCAGCCCGGAGCCCGAAGTCACGGCCTGGCTGCGCGAGAAGGCTGCGCAGGAGCCCCGCATCACTTTGCTGGAGAACGAGGAGAACCTCGGCTTCGTCGGCACCGTCAACCGCGGCATGGCGCTGAACACCGCCCATGACGTGCTGCTGCTCAACAGCGACACCGTGGTTGCCAATGACTGGCTGGACCGCATCCGCCAGGCTGCCTACGGCGATGCACGCATCGCCTCCGTCACGCCGTTTTCCAACAACGCCACCATCTGCAGCTACCCGCGCTTTTGCGAGGGCAACGACCTGCCGCCCGGCATGGACACGGCCGCCATCGACGCACTGTGCGCGCGCACCAACCCCGGCCAGGTGGTGGACGTGCCGACCGGCGTGGGCTTTTGCATGTACATCCGCCGCGACAGCCTGAACGCCGTCGGCCTGTTCGACACCGAGCACTTCGGCAAGGGCTATGGCGAGGAAAACGACTTCTGCCAGCGTGCCGCAGCCGCTGGCTGGCGCAACCTGCATCTGCTGGACACCTTCGTGCTGCACACAGGCGGCGTGAGCTTCGGAGAAAGCAAGAGCCCGCGTGAACGTGCCGCCATGGAAACCCTGCGCAGGCTGCATCCGCGCTACGAAGCCGATGTCATGGCCTTCGTCCAGGCCGACCCTGCGCGCACGGCACGCCTGGCGCTGGATGTGGCACGCCTGCAGGCGGAGGCAGCGCAGCAGCCCGTGGTGCTGGCCGTGCTCCACGATCGGGCGGGCGGCACCGTGCGCCATGTCTGCGAACTGGCGCAGTTCCTGCAAGGCAAGGCACTGTTCCTCATGTTGTCCCCAGCCGCAGGTGGAGTCGTGGTCCTGCGCCGTGCCGAAGAGAAGGAAGCCTTCGAGCTCGCCTTCCGCATCAACGACCAGATGGAGGAGCTGGTGCAGGCCCTGCGCCAACTGGGCGTAGTGCACGTGCACTACCAGCATCTACTGGGCCACAGCGAAGCCATCCTGGACCTGCCCGCACGCCTGGGAACGGCCCATGACTTCACGGCCCATGATTTCTACACCTACTGCAAGAATATCTCGCTGACCGGCATCGACAACCGCTACATCGTGCCGCCCCGCGCGGGCGAATGCGGCTGCTGCGAACCAACGGACACAGCCCCCTATGCCGGCACCGTGGCCCAGTGGCGCCACCGCAATGCGCTGCTGCTGAACAACGCGCGCCATGTGCTGGCCCCCAGCCAGGACACAGCCAGCCGGATCGCCGGCTTCGTGCCCGGGGCACGCGTCCAGGCCGTTGCCCACACCGACATGCCGGCACAGTTGCCGACCCCAACGGCACGCACATTGGCCGCCACGGCCCCACTCAAGATCGTCGTGCTGGGAGCCATGAGTGCCATCAAGGGGGCCGACGTGCTTGAAGCCGTGGCTATCGAAGCCGCCAAACGCGGAGCTCCTGTGGAATTCCATCTGCTCGGCTATGGCTACCGCAGCCTGCAGACCCAGCCACGCGCACGCCTGACGGTGCATGGTGGCTACAAGGAAGAGGAATTGCCTGCGCTGCTGGAGTGGCTGCAGCCCGACCTGGCCTGGTTCCCCGCCCAATGGCCGGAGACCTACAGCTACACGCTCAGCGCCTGCCTGGCCGCCGGACTGCCCATCGTCGCGCCCGACATAGGGGCCTTCCCCGAAAGGCTGGCAGGCCGCGACTGGTCCTGGGTCATGCCCTGGGACTCCAGCACCGCCCAATGGCTGGACTTCTTCGTCAAGGTGCGCCAGGAGCAATTCATCCCCCAGCAGGCCCCGGATGTTCAACCCGCCGGCGGCACTACCCAGGCGCTGCCTGGGCAGGATTTCTATTCCCGCAGCTACCTGCAAGGCCTGCAGCCCCCGGAACAAGCCCTGCTCCAGCCTCTTCCCCCTGCCTTTCTGTCCACCCACCACGTGCAGCACAAGGCACATGTGGCAAGTTCCCTGGCGCTTACGACCCTCATGAGGCTGCGTTCAATGCCCCTCTTGCGCGGCTTGGCAAGGCGCATCCCCGCGCATTGGCAACGGCGCGTTAAAAACTGGCTGCAGGCCTGAGCCTGACCGGGACAAGCGACAACCAAGTGGGGCTTGCCCTGGGCTACGACCCAATCCACCGATCCAGCCCTGGACCTTGCCAGTTGCCGTGAGGCAAGGTCCAAATCGCGCACAGGTTGACAACGCTGCTCCGGCCATGTATCCCATTCGCCAGTCACTCTACATAACCGTTCATCAGATAGCAGCATTGCTGAGTGCCATGGTGCTCTGCTGCTTTTCATGGCCGGCGGCTGCGGCCGATGCTTTGCTCCACGATCAGGGGGTACTGGAAGAGGTCCATTTCGACGCAGCCAAACAGCAATTGATCGCCAAAGGCTGGAGCGGGTCAGCGCGCAGCCAGGCCTTTCCCACCCAGGCCTCGATCTTCCTGGACGAGCGTCTGGTCTACCAAGGCCGGCTCAACGCACTGTCCTATCCCAGACCAGACGTCGTGGCGGCCACAGGCAACCCGGGCTGGGCCAACTCAGGATTCCACATCCGCGCCCCACTCGACCTGGACATGGCTTCCGGCACCTACGCCGTGCGCATGAAAATCATGACCACGGATGGACAGCACTTTGATCTGTCGGTTCTGGACAAGGCCCGGCAGATCACGCTGCACCAGCCCGCCCGTGCCAGCTCGCCATGCAGAGCCGGCGCACTTGTGGCCTTCGCGCTGCCGGCACTGGTCCTGCTGCTGTCCCTGTCTGGCTGGCAATCCAGGCTACGCATTGACGCAAGGGCCTTTGGCGCAACGACCGCAGCGGCCTTCATCATTCTGGTAGCAGGCGGTTGGACCGGCTCCTCCGTCTCCCTGCTATTTCAGAATGACGAACTTGTCATACATGATGAGAAATCCTGGATTGGCTCCCCCCAGATCATTCGCAGCGACGAATGGCAGGTCATCACCGCCATGGCCATCAGCCAATACCAGGCCGCCGCACCCGGTCTCCTGCTGAAGCGCTTCGAGAACACCAGCACGGCTTTCTCCAGCGCCGGCCACAACATGAACACCGTGGGCATGAGCGGTGTGCCTGTCTCCAATCTTTCTGCGCTCGCCAAGCCAGCCACCTGGGGCTTTTTTGCCCTTGACTTGCGAAGGGCCCTCGCGTGGTACTGGTGGTTCCCTTACTTTGCCGGATTCGCGGCCTGCCTGTGGGCCCTGGTACGCATCGCACAGCTGCGCTGGCAGCCAGCAGCCGTTCTGGCACTCAGCGTGAGTGCATCACCCATGTCCTTGGGGTGGTCGGGTTGGCCTGTTTACATCCTGTTTTTCGCACTGCTCGCCTTCGGCATGTTCCTGACCGCCTGGACGCAGCAGTCCATACGGCAGGTGCTGCCCCGAGCCCTGGTGGCAGGCTGGGCGCTGGCTGGCTTTGCACTCACCCTGTATCCGGCCTGGCTTGTGGTAGTTGCCAGCTTGCTGGGGCCGCTGGCCATTGCCTGGCTGTACATGCGCCGCATGGACTGGCGCTGGAACTGGCATCAGGCATTCCTCGCGGCGGTCATGGCGATTGTGACGGCCCTCCTGCTCTACACATGGTGGCTTCATGCTGCAGACGCCGTTTCGTCGATTGCCGCCACCGTCTACCCGGGCAAGCGCATGGAGACCGGGGGATACATGGACCCCTGGTACCTGGCCCGGGGACTTTTCGGCCCGGACCAGATGTTCCACATCACCGACATGCTAGTCCCCAGCGATGCCGGCTCCTACATCTTCCTGGCCATTCCGCTGGCCTTGCTGTTCGCCTGGCAGCAAGCGCAGGGCATGCGGCAGCGCACGCCACTGCCACTGGATCTCATGGGAGTCATATGCCTGGTTTTCATCTGCTGGACGCTGTACTTTTCATACCATGGCGTGCCTCTCTGGCTGGCTCAGGCGACACAATGGGCCAAGGTCCCGGTCTACCGCACGGATATCGGCCTGCTGCTGGCACAGACCTGGCTGCTGGCCACAGTGCTCGGCAAGCAGTGGCCTGCCCAGCCCGGGATCCTGGAGTCCAGCCAGCCCCTGACAGCAAGGCCGTGGCAGTTGCCGACACTGGCGGCAATGGGTGCCGCAGCCTGCGCCTGGTTGGCAGCCTTCACCTATTCCACGCTGCCTGTGGCGATCTCCGAGACCATCAGTCCCGGCGTAGCCGCCATCACGGCCGCTGCCTTCGCCATCCTGGCCCTGCTGTTGGCAAACCGGCAATTCGTTGCAGCGATGACCATCTACATGGTTTGGATGCTGGGCACGGCTCTGCCCTTCAACCCGCTGCTGCAGGCGCCTGCGCATGTGGAGCCTGGACAGGTCTTGAGACAGCTGGACATCGATGCCACCTCAGGCCAGGCCCGCTGGGTAGTGCTGGACGATCATCGCCAGGCCATGGCACTGGCGGCATCCGGTCTCAGGATCAGCTCCGGCATCTTCTACCACCCACCTCTGGCTTTCTGGGAGAAGCTGGACCCCGGAAAGAAATACTTCGGCACCTACAACCGCTATCAGCACCTGACCATAGAAGGAGCCGAACTGCAAGGCACGGATTTCGAGCCGATCCTTCATAGCCTGGACCATGTGCTGCTACGAGTGAACACACGCAGCTTCGATTTCTCGAAGATTGCCGCGACCCATATCGCGGCGCCGCGGCGTCATGAACAAGGTCTGAATCAGAATCCGCACCTGCGGCGCCTGAAGTCCGAGGGCAACTGGAGCTTCTACCGCACGGTCGATTGACACAGAGGCCCGGAGCCGCAGCCCCTTGCGGCTAGCGTTTGCCCAGCAGCAAAAGGATCTCGTTGTTGCGCAGCCAATCTTCGGGATAGCGGCCCTGCAATGCATCGGGGATGGGCATGTCCACATGGCGCCGTTCCTCGCGCAGCACATCGAAACCGGCCTGCCGGGCGATATCGATCAATTCGTCGGCGGTCAGTCGGTTCAGCGCCTGATATTCCTTGAACACAAAGCGCTTGTAGCCATCCACACCGAAGTCCGCAAAGCCGAAATCCACTTCGGCGGAATCCAGAGGGCCCTCGTGCTTTTCTATGATGCTCCACAGCTCCTCTTCCGAGGCTATCAGATGGTGCCAGGGCACATCGTCATAGCGGCGCAGATGCGAGCCCCAGGGCGAATGGAAAAGGGGCTCGATCTGCAGGAAGAACACGCCACCCGGCCGCAGGCAGGCATGCAGGTCTGCCAGGATAGGCAGTACCTTGTCCCGCTGCACATGCTCGAAAGTCGACCAGCTCAGCAAGCCATCGTAGCTGGCATGCCGGCCAGCCAATGGCGAGTTCGGTTCGATGGTCTCGAAGCTCAGCGCTGCGGGAATGCGCGACATGCCCAGTTGCTCCCGCGCGATGCGAGGCAGCTTGGAATACTCCTGGCGGATATCGATGCCATGGATGGAGGTGGCGCCATGGCGCAGCACCAGCGCCAGATCAGTAATGCCATCACCGCAGCCGAAGTTAAGCAAGCGGACCCTGGACAGGTCCAGCGACCGCCCCAGCCAGTCATGGACCAGATCGGCCGCATAGTTGAAATGCGCACGGAACCATTCATCCGTGATCTTGCTGGCATCCCATGCCGCCAGCCCGAACAACCGCTCCTGCAACCGCAGCATCCAACTCATGCAATCGTCCTCTTTGTTTTCTCAATAGCCCCGATACCGCTCACCGCCGCTGCAACACATAGGCATCCTGGTGGTTCCAGAAATGCACGAGCGAGCGGTGGCGCAGCGCATCGCTGCCCCAGGTCTCGGCGATGCGGTCCAGCACGAAACGCTCGGAGGTGAACGCCGTGCCGTACTCATTGGCATCGATGGCATTCGACTCGCTGGAAGGAGCGAAGAAAAATCCATCATCATCCAGCTTCACGCTATCGAAATCCGCCGCCTTGACGCCATGGGTGCTAAATACCAGCAGACCGCCCGGCGCGACTGCATCGCGCAATACCTGCAGCCAGCGAGTCCAGGTCGAACGCGGCAGATGGCTGAACAGCGAAAGCACAAACACCAGTTCGTACTGCTGGGGCCAGCGTACCTGCTCCGGCACGCTGGCCGATGCAAAGCCCTTCACACCAAAGGTCCGCTGCGAAAAATCCACGGCATCGGCCACGATGTCCGAGACCGTCACACGCTCCGCCCCCAGCGCCTTGACCAAGTGCCGTGTGAAGCGGCCATGGCCGCTTGCGAACTCCAGCACGCTGGAAGTCCGCAGCAAGGGCCTATCCACGGCCTCCAGCAACAGCATGAGCTCGGACAGAGTGCGCCAGCCATCGGAGAAATAGTCGCGCAGTGGATTCACACTGGACGGATGGCCTCGGAAGAAACCAAAAATGTCGTCCTTGGGCGAAATCCTGCAATCCAGACCCATGATGTTCGAGAACGAGCCCACAAGGCCATGGGTTTCGATCAAGGCGTGAGCCTGCAACAGGCTGTCGTCTCTTTCACGAGCCCTGACCAGCACCTGGGCCGCACCTGCGCGGTCTCCCTGCTCCAAAAGTTGCTGCGCTTCCTGCAGCAGTCGCTGGCCTTCACTCGGGGGATTCGAAGAATTGTCGGATGTCATGGGGTGTGGATTATGGAGCCAACGACAGGCAGCCGTGTATCCCGCCGTACGGACTCAGCTCCAGTGGTGGGGCAGCCGCACTAGGCCCGGCAAGGGCTTGGGGAAGATGAAGCGCAGGTGCAGGAACTGGAACCACTCGTCGTAGACGGCCAGACCCGTCTCATCGAACAGGAAGGCGCTGATCACATAGTCTCCGCTGTGCAGCGGCAGTTCCGGGAAGGTCAGAACGGTCTGCCAAGTCCCGTCCGGCAGTTGGCGCGGGACGGCCCCATCCTCGTGTGTGGCCAGGGAAGTGATCCCCACCCCCTTCGACTGCTCGATCATGAAGCCGATATGGGGCCGCTCGTTCCCCCGGCCGCGCGCCGTGATAGTAACGACCAGATCCTGGCTTTGCAAAAGACCAGGCTGATCGCCCACAGGCTCGGCAAGGTCCTTCACATCCACGGAAAGAATGCAGGCCGAGCCGCTGTCCGCAGCAGCCACACGCCCTGCCGGCACATCACAGACAGGCGCAGCCTGAGCCGACTGCGCTGTCTCGCTCTCGGCTGCGCAGTCCCCGCCGCCGGCCAGGGCCTGCTGCTCGCGCTCCTGGCGCTCTCGCGTATGCAGGTCATAGGCCGCCAACACCTGCTCGGTATCGCCGAACTGCGCCACCTGCCCCCCGCGCAGCCACAGCGCGGCATCGCACAGATGGCGGATGTGGTAGGGACTGTGCGAGCAGAACAAAATCGTGCAGCCGCTGTTGCGGAACGCCATGATGCGCTCTATGCACTTCTTCTGGAAATGCTGGTCGCCCACAGCCAGCGCCTCATCGATGATCAGTACATCAGGCTGCACGGCTGTCACCAGCGCAAACGCTAGGCGCACGGTCATTCCTGAGGAATAGGTTTTGACCGGGCGCTCCATTGCTTCGCCCAGTTCGGCGAAGGCCGCGATCTCGGGTTCGAGTTCACGCATGCGCTCAGGGTTGATGCCGATGAGGCTGCCACCGAAATACAGGTTGTCCCGTCCACTGAAATCGGGATGGAATCCCGCACCCAGCTCCAGGATGGCCGTCACCCGGCCCACGCGTTCTATCTGTCCGCAACTGGGTTGCAAGGTCCCCGCCAACAGCTTGAGCAGCGAACTCTTGCCAGCACCGTTGTCGCCGATCACGCCAATGCACTGGCCTCGGTGCAGTTCGAAAGAGACATCGCGCAACGCCCAGTGGCTGCGGTGCGTGGCCGCGCCCGTCAGCAGCGCCTTGAAGCGCGCGCGTGGCGACGGATACAGCTTGTACTCCTTACCCAGGCCCTGCACACGCAGGACCAGGTCGCCGGGCAGCTCCACATGCTTGGCATTCATAGCCAGTCCACCAGTTGATCGCGGCTGCGCCGCACCAGACCATTGAGCAGCACGGCCAGCACCAGTACCCAGGCCCCGATCGCCACCCATACTGCGGCTTGGGGCCACAGCCCTTGCAGCAGCACATTCTGGTAGCCCAGCACCAGCGCGGTCATGGGATTGGCCCAGAGCACCCAACGCCAGCGCTCGGGAAACAGGGCCAGCGGAAACAGGATGGGCGACAGATAAATGCCCACCGACAGCAAAAAGGTCACGAGCTGGCCCACGTCGCGCAATGCCGCCGTCAGGATGGCCAGCGCATAGGCAAGCAGCGCACACAGCAGCAACTGGCCCAACAGCAAGGGCACCAAGGCCAGCAGCGACGAATTCAAACCATGCTGCGGTAAGTAGGCCAGGGCCACCAGCAGCAGCAGCGGACCGAAGATCACGCTGCTGGCCAGCACGGCACGCAGGGGAAAGAGCACCGGTGGCAGCGGATTCTTCTGCAGGATGCCACCGGCCTCCACCAGACTGTTCATGCCCCGTGCCGTGGCATCGCAGAAAGCCATCCAAGGCAAGGCCCCCACCACCAGGAAAGCACCCACGGCATGCGTAGGCGCGTTGTCGCCCAGGCGCATGGAAAAGACCACGTCGAACACGAGGTAGTAGGCGGCCACTGTCAGCAATGGCTGTAGATAAGGCCAGAGCACGCCTGCAGCAGTGCCCGCATGGCGTGCGGCCACCTCGCGCCGGGTCATCACCCATAGCAGCCCACGGGCCCGCCACAGCGCCACGCATTCATCGACTAAAAAGCGCATCAATCCCTGCGATTCTTGAACATGGTGAAACCCCAGGACCTGGGCAGTACAAAGGCCCCGCCCGCACGCATGTGCGGGGCGGGGCCTGTCATTTCAGCAAGCCACACAACAGGCCGTGCCAGCCCAGGAGCCAGTCAAAGCAAGCTGTGGAGTGTACTTAAATCAGGGCTTGGCCGTTGTACTCGCCGATGCGGGCTTGCCCGCAGCATCCAGCTGCTTCTGAAACTCAGCCGCATAGGCTTCGACCGCAGCCTTGTCAATCTTGGCGTCCTTCTGGATCTTTTGCACCATCTCCTGGCGCGCATCGCGCTGTGCCGAGCTGCGCACTTCGCGCAGTAGGGCCGGACGGACTTCCTCAAAGAGTTTGGTCCCAGCGGCACGGTGCTCTTCCAGCTGGATGATATGGAAACCGAACTGGGTAGCCACCACATCGCTAAGCTCACCCTTCTTCTTCAGGCCGAAGGCTGCGGTCTCGAAGGCCGGGACCATCTTCCCCTTACCGAAGAAGCCCAGGTCCCCACCCTTGGCCGCGTTGCTCTTATCGGCCGACTCCTGCTCTGCCAGCTTGGCGAAATCAGCGCCATCGCGCAGTTGCTTGAGCAACTGTTCTGCCTTGGCCTTGGCCGCGTCGTCCTGGCCCGACACCAGGATATGTCGCACGCGAACCTGCTCTTCTGCCTTGAAGCGTTCGGGCTGGGCCGCGTAGATGTTGCGAGCCAGGCGCTCGGCATCCTGCTCCGAGGGCGCATGCTTGCGATCGAATTCGGCCAGCATGGCATCGGACAAAACCTTGTCGCGCATGATCTGAATGGCAGCCTTCACTTCCGGCCGGTCGCCCAGGCCATCCTTGACAGCCTGCTCCGCCATTACGCGGCGCACATGGAGGTTGCCGGCGATCTGCTCTACAGACTGGGGCTTGGAGTAGAGCTCGGCACGAACATGTTCAGGCACGCGCAGTATGCCGTCTGCCTTGATGTCATCGGCTGTTACGGCCACACCATCCCCCTGGACCAGGGGCGCGGCATGTGCCGCCAACATAAACGGGCTGGTCAACACGACCAGAGACACACAGGTCAGATGACGAAATCGGCGAATGGAGTTACTCATGGTCACACTACATCAAAAATAAAAAAGGCGGGAGTTGCCTCCCGCCTTTTTGTGATCACTTACGCGTGATGAAGTTTCCCGCTAATTAGGGAACATTGCGCGTGAAGCGGTGGGGCCAAGTGATACCGTAGGTACCAACGGTGCCGGCAGCAGCTTGGGGGTTCGTCAGCTTGATGAACGAGCTACCCAGGATGGGCAGGCCAGCAGTGCCGTTGGCCGTGGAGACCACAGCCCAGCCGTTTTCGTACGGGCCTTCATCCACGTTCTGACGGGCAACCGCAGCGCCCAGCACCGAGGTGTTGGCGTCCTTGAAGGTCAGCACGCTGACTTCGCCGCAGAAACGGACGACAGCAGCTTCACCGGGGGTGCTAGGCGAGAACACGGGCTCTTCAGCACCAGGTTCCGGAGTGTTTTCCTCACGGTCCCAGAACTGCTGGCCATCAGCCTTCACGCAGATGTTGCCGGCGGTGTCCACCGAAGTGTTGGCACCGTGGAACCAGTTGGTAGCGCCAGGCACAGCGGGAGAAACGATTTGCTTGGCGAACACGCGGTAAGCGTTAGCGTTCGTGGCAGCTTCGTAGTTGGCAGCAACTTGGTAGCGACGTGTGGGCATGGAGAACACCCAGTCAGTCTTGGCCGACACCACGGTGTCCATAGCGTACTGGTTGGTCACCGACGTCACGGCGATGGCCGAAGTCAGGTTGTCAGCCTGAACAGCAGGAACCACAGGGGTAGACGTGCCAGCGCTCACCGTGTAAGGGGTGGACATGTCGGGCAAGTCATAGTTGCGAGCAACAACCGTAGCCGTAGAGGGCTTAGGCGAGTAAGTGCCCGCAGTCGCATCATAGATGAAACCAGCAGCCAGCAGCGGATCGGACGTGTAGTTAGCAATGTTACCGGTGGCAATGACCGAGTTCGCTTGAGGGAAGTGCACGAAGTTGCCGCGGCCATTCACGCCAGCAGGGGTCTTGGCAGCAACAGCGGTGGCAGCACCAGCGAACGTGGTGGTTTGGGCCACGTTCATGATGTACCAGTCACCCATCAGGCCACCGGTAGGCGTATCAAAGCCAGCGGCACGAGCTTCTTGCTCCACCGTGTTGGTGCTGCCTGCGGGCACAACCGAGAAGTCACGCACAGCGATGGAGTTCAGGAGCTTGCGTGCATCCGAGCCGTCCACGGCGCAAGGAGCATTGCCCTTGACGTGCTTGATGGCGTTGTACAGGTCCTTGGTCCCGCTGGCAGTCGCCGGGATGTCAGCCATGTTGAAGATTTCCAGATAGCCTTCGCGGGTCTGGTTGGCCTTCTCACCGGTGCTGAGCCTGCTGTTCAGGCGCTGGGTGTTGAAAGGCGTAGCTGCGCCCTTGGCGATGGCGGGGGCCGTGCAGGTGCCGTCGTTGGTCACCAGTTGGGCCACGCCACTGGCGCCTTCGGACACGGCGCCGGTCCACACGTCGCCAGGCGACAGGAACAGCTGGAAGTCCAGAATATCGTCGGAGTTGCTAGCGCCGCGGAAACGCACCTTCACGGCCTTGCCGTTCTTGGTGTCGGTGTTGACCACGTGGAACACGGTCGTGTTGCCAGCTTGAGCATTGAAGTAAGGCACCAGCAGCATGTGACCCATGTTGGAGGGGTCGACTTGCAGTTCGGTAGCGTCGGTAGCCGTCAGGTTAGCACCGGTACCAGGGATCACGGCAGCCGAAGCGGCGCCAGCGAAGCCCAGGCCACCAACCATGGCGGCAATGCTCAGGGCCAGAACATTTTTCTTCATAAAACTATCTCCAGTAAAGAAAAGAAAGGGGCGTTGTTCATCTAAAGCCGCCACCACGAAAGATCGCCGAGGAATCGTAGCACAGCTTATTCGTCCACCTGCATCGCTTTCCAAGGGACTGCCAAGCATTTTTGAAAAAAAACAACACCCTGCCTGGTTCTGATGCAGGGTGCCGAGTGTACACCTGGACACAGCATGGGGAACTTGGCCAGACGCCAGGAACACAGGGCCTTACTGCGGCATCAGCCACCACTGGCCTTCGTCCTTGATCCAGATCTCCTTGATGATCAGGGGAACCGGTGTGTCCTTCATCAGCGGAATATGGGTCACAAAGTTCTTGCGAACTTCGCAACGCTCCGGCAAGCACTCGATCGTCACCACCTCGCCGCCCTTGAGCACCGGCACGGCTCCATAGGACAGGCGGTACTTCTCGCGGTCGTTGATGGCACGGTAGCCCGGTGAAGTCAGGGCATAGGCCTTGTCCACATCGCCCGACAGGCGTGCCTTCCAGTAGTCGGCAGAACGCTGGGTCACGGCCGCCTCGGGAGCCTGCGCGCCTCCCATGCTGACGCAACCCGCAAGCACCCCAGCAGCGAACAAAACCGCACAAGCGCCACGCAATCTTACATGTATTGATTGTTTCATCTTACTTTTTTCCGTTGGTTGCATCTCAAGGCCTTGAAGCGTCCAGGTCTCAAGGCTTGGTTGACTGACGCGCGGGAGCGTCTGCAAGTTCCCCCGAAGGGGCAGGCGCTGACGACGAAGGAGACTTCAATAATGGAGTGAGCGCCTGCATGTAGTCGCGCAATCCTTCCGTGACCTCGCGCACGTCCACATCGGTGCGCACCACGCGGGGCGTGATGATGACGATCAGTTCGGTACGTGCGCCAGAGTTGTTAGTGGAACCAAATAGATTTCCGATCACTGGCATGTCGTACAGGTAAGGAATACCGGCTCGTCCAGAACTGGAGTTCTCTTGGATCAACCCCCCCATGACAATGGACTCACCCGACCGCACAGCCAAGCGACTTGCTATTTGACGTTGCAAGAATGAGCGCTGGCCAGTGACCTTGTCCTCTGCTCCCACGTCTGTCACCGACTGATTGACCGTCATGGTGACAAGATTTCCAGCATTGACCGATGGTGTGACCTGAAGGTTGACACCCGTATCTTTGAAAGCATAGTTGCTGATGGGAGTACCCGATGTTCCTACGACCGTAGTACCTGACTGGTAGGGCTGCTGTGTACCCACGGAAATCGCGGCTTGGTGATTGTCAAGTACCATCAGAGTGGGGCTGGCAACCACTTTGACCTGGGTCTTACCTGCCAAGGCTGTGAGAACAGCCTTGATATTTCCCAGGGAATTCTTGAGGGTGTAGTTGAAGCCCTGCCCCAGGAGAACGCTGCCAAGCCCACTATCCGTCATTGACGAAGCGCCAGGCCCAGCATTAGTTCCTCCTGCTTCAAGCACCCCCCCGTTGCCCGAGTATCCCTTGTTGCCCACATCGCCACTAAAAGCCCATTGAAGGCCATACCGCAGCGTATCGTTGAGTGTGACCTCTACTATGCTCGCTTCGATCAGCACCTGTGTCGGCGGCAAATCCAGCTTCTTCAGCGCAGCCTCAATGCGCTCGAACTCAGCAGGAGTTCCCCAGACCAGAACCGAATTATTGAGTTCATCGGCCATGACGCGGATACCGCCCACATTGGCCACCGTGGAGCCCGTGCCCTGCGTCTGTCCCGTGACCCCAGTCTGTCCAAAGCCCGTGCCGCCCATGCGAAGGCCGGTGCCCGTGCTGCTGCCGAACCCACTGCTGCCGAACCCACTGCTGCCGAATCCGCTGCTACCGAAGCCACTGTTGCCAAAGCCACTGTTGCCGAAGCCACTGCTGCCGAAGCCGCTGTTGCCGAAGCTGCTGGTCCCAGTGGTCGAGGTACCCAGGCCCGGCGCGACACCGCTGTTGGTTGAACCCGTACCGGCTCCTCCCCCAAAGATACCGGCAAGCACCCCGGCCAGGTGTTTGGCATTGCCGTTGCGCACATGGTAGATGTTGAGCTGGGGAAGCGCGCCGCCGGTCCCCGGCTGGTCCAGTTTGGCGATCCAGCGCCGCGCCTCCTCCAGGTATGCGGCGCGCGGCGTGATGACCAGAATGCTGTTAAGCCGCTCTATGGGCATGATGCGCAGCGCGCCAAACATCGGGTTGCCTTCGCCCAGCCCCGCCGCCGCGGCCGCGTTGGCAGCCGCGCCCTGTGCAGGCCGGCCCGCCACCGAGCCAATGGCTGGGCCTCCTGCACCGGCAGCTGCGGCCGCCGCCCCACCGCTCATAACCTGCAGTGCCGTGTTCACCTCCTGTATGGACACATACTTGAGCGGGAACACGCCCACCGACATGCCCTCGAGCAGGTTCACGTCAAACGTGCGCACCATCTCCAGCCAGCCCTCGGCCTGGGCACGCGAGCCGTTCATGACCAGCATGTTGCGTACCGTGTCCACACGCACGATGGCATCCCCCGGCACCATGGGCCGCAGGATGGCTGCCATCTCGTTGGCCCCTATGTAGTCCAGCGGAATGATGATGGCGCCATAGCCCGGAGCCAGCGGCGCCGAAGCCGAGGCCTGGCGCACCGGAGCGCCCAGGCTCTTGAGCGCGTCGACTCGACCCACATGGTAGGTACCGCGCGCATCACGGGCCATGGCCAGCCCATTGGCCTGCAGGGCTGCTTCCAGCAGGTACAGCGCCTGGTCCCCGGAGATGTTCTTTTGCGTCTGCAGCGTCACGTTTCCGGCAATGGGGGGATGCAGCACATAGTCCAGCCCCAGAATGTCGCCCATCACGGTACGTACCACCTGGGCCAGGGGCGCATCTTCGAAGCTGAGCTTGACCTGGGCCGTCTTGAGTACTGGCGCCGGCTTGGCATCTCCCAGCAGCTTGCCCGTGCCTTTCAGGATGCGGGGCTCGCTGCCGGCGTCCTTGCCCTCGTCGTCCTTATTGCTGCCATCGTCGCCACTGAAGATATAGCTTTCCTGCGGCCCAGTGGAACTGAAATGGCTGACGAAGTTGCTCCTTGGTTGCTGGGCGCACGCAAGCAGCAGTTGGCACACGGCCAGTGCCAAGGCGGTTTGAAGGGGTCTGTTATGCAATTTCATGGTGTTCGTGACCAGTCTTTCATTTCTCGGCGGGTGATGGCTCAGCGTCCGCCAAAGGAAGGCTCGGGATCGGCCTGAGCAGGTGCTCCTGCACCGCCAGGCGATGGCGCCTGCGAAGGCGGGGCGGGTGGTGCCGAAGCCTGCGCCTGGGCCGCTGCCTCACGCAGGGATGCAGGCACTCGCATGCCGGGCGGGATGGTAGGGCCTTTGTCCATGGAAGCCTTCACCAATTGCAACGTACGTGTCTGCCCGCCGCGTGCCAGTACAGCGCTGCGACCCTGCACGCTTTGCAGCTTCCATCCGGACAGGACCTGGTTGAGCAGCAAGCGCTGCTCCTTGCCATCGAGGGAGAAAATGATCCCCGCCACATCCCCCTCGAAGGTACCCGTCAGGCGCGCCTGTTTCCAGACATCCGGGGGCTCTGGAGGCTTTTTCTCTGGTGGCGGAGGAGGTGGCGGAGGAGGAGGTGGTGGCCTGCGGCTGATGGCGAAAAGGGGCCGCTCCTGCATTTCCAACAGCAATTGCTCATCACGACGAGCGTGGTCAACCACCGGCAACGGTGCGGGTACCAGTGCCTGGATGTCGGCCTTTATGGGCTCGGGAGGTATCCAGACGGTATCTTTAAGTTGCATTTGGGGCGTCAGCCAGGTCCACGCGAGCCCCCCCCCTAACAACACCATGGGCACGGCAAGTCCTGCGGTCCAAAGAATGCGCTGGTTCACGGCTTGCTCCGAAGAATGCTGAAGGTAAATTGCGCACTGATCTTGGGCAGGACCTTGGGATTGTTGTTGACCAGATTGCCCACCAGGTTCAGTTGCAACTCGTCAAGCCACACCGTGGGAGATACTTCAGACAGTGACAATATGGCCAGTTGAATGGCTGGCCAATTGCCTTCGGCTGTCATGGCGACGGTGATTCGCTCATAGGGGCCCAGGCTCTGCCCCTGTTCCTCAGACTCCGACGCAGGGCGCATCTGGCTGCTGACTACTGCCAGGCCCGACTTGTCCAGTACCGCACGCAGCCTCTGCTGCAGTGCATTGCCGGTCTGCGTGCTGTCCTGTTCGGCAGGGTAGATATAGGCGGCTTTTGCTTCGGCGATCTGCTCCAGGCCCTGCTGGATTTCATCGACCTGTTCCTGCAAGCCAACCAGGCGTGCATATCGTGGCTCCATGGTGTCCAGTTGTTCCTGCGCCCAGGTGTGCTTGGCATGGACCCAGGACCCCAACATCACAGGAGGCACAACCAGCAAGGCAGCAATCCCCGCGAGCAGCAGCCATTGGCGAGGCGTCAGTTTGCGTGAGCCCGTCATTGCGGCTCCTTCGTCTTGGCATTGGTACCAGCGACAGTGCCGGTTTCAGTTTTCGATCCGTTCACAGGCTTTGCACCAACTGCGGCATCTGTCCTGCTCCCACTCAAAGATTCAGGCTTAGCCGCCGGCTTTGCATCTGCAGCAGTGACAGCTTCAGTTTTCGTTCCGCTCACAGGCTTTGTACCAACGGCGGCATCCGTTTGACTCCCACTGGAAGATTCAGGCTTGGTTGCCGGCTTTGGCTTTGCGCCTACTGCCTCAGCTTGCACACCCGTGCCGCCTTCCTCCTCCGAACCGTCCGCCGGCTTGTCTTCTTCACGCACGTATTGACCCAAAACCTTGGGGTCGATATCGGCCTCCAGCGCGAAGCTTTCCTTACTGGATCCGGGAACGCGCGTGACGGCCGTTGGCAGGCGCACCTCCAGGAATCCCGGAACCTTGGCCAGCATGGCGGCGGTATTGGACGCGTTGCCGGTGAGGCCCTGGATGGTAAGCTTGCTCCCTCGAAGGACGATGCGCTGCGTGGCGGCATCATCGGGCAAGGCCTCCGTCAAGGCTGCCAGTACGCGCAGATGATCCGGCTGCTGCTGCAGGCGCTCCTGCAGCTTGCCCAGTTCCTGCCCTTCCTCCACCAGAAGCTGGCGCTTGGCCACGGTGTCCTTGGACGCCTCGGCCAGCCTGGAAAACTGCTGGCGGGCGTCCAGCGCACGTTGCTGCAGTTGCAGCGTTGGCGTGACAGCCAACGCCACCGCCAGAAGCAGCACACATCCCAGCCCCACCAGAATCCAGTTACGCCGCCGCACCTCGGCGTGACGCCGTCGCGACTCCCCAAAGTTGGGCAATATGACCGTGGTGGTGCTGGCGGGAGCCCAGACCTCCGGAGTGCTGCCGGCAGGCAGCAGCATGGACTGCTGGCGCAGGACCTGCTCGACCTGGCTGCGCGACGCAATGACTATTTCGATTCGCAGGCGCCCCGGCGGCTGTGGGCCAGGGCTTTCCGCGTAGGCCCACAAGGTGTCCTGTGGCGCAAAAGGCGTCATGGTATGCACATCCAGCTCAATGGCACCGCGCAACGACGCCGGAGCCATGACAGGCAATACAACCACGCGTTGCAGCACTTGTTCGGGGTCCAGCAATACGGCCTTATAAGCTGTTTTTTCCAGCGCCTCCCGGGCCGAATCGATCCACTCGATATGAGTCCCGCGCACCTTGGCCCCCACAGGCCCTGAGGCATTTACCCACACGCCCACCAACGATGTGGGAGCCAGCCTGCGCAACCAAGCCGATTGGGAGAGCTTGCGCAAGGCATCTCCCAGCTCAGCCGAAAGTCCGCGCAAATCCAGCCCGAACAGCTTCGCATCGGATGTCATCAACGCCATAGATCCCCATCCCTGATGAACAAATTCGTTTTCACTTTTGCTGAATCCTTCTTGATCCACATCCGCCAAGGACGCGCCGCAACGCGCGCGCATTCCAGGGTTTCGATGCACCTATATCCGTCCGGCCCACGCCTGGGCCGCTGAAAGCACTGTCCATGGCAGCGCTGTCTTGCCAACGCCGCCGGCGATCTCCACGTCGCGCATCACCATGGCGGCACCCTGGCCTTCAAAAACGACCCTGGCAGTCAATCGATAGCGTGTGCTGGAAATGCCCCCTTGACCCGCGCCAACTCCCTCGAGAAGTTGTCTCAGCGCGGGCGGTGCAGCCTTGGCGTTGACTCCCACCCGGCCGTCAACATCCGCCACCACAAAAGGCTTGATCTGCGCATAGATGCCGTAGCTCACGCCGGGCACCTGCAAAAGATCTTCAGGGGCTTCCCAGGCGACCCCTCCTCCAAAGGCTGCGCTGCGCGCTGCCTGCCGCGCCTCCATCAAGGCTTGCGCGAGCGCCTCACCCGAGCCTATACCCAGGCGGGAGAAGACTGCGGCCATCAGCACGGGAGATGCTGCGTTGATGTCCACCAATCCGCTCCATGGCACGATTTCGACCTCTATTATCTGATGCGCCCCAGGCAAGCTCACGACCTGGTATTGCGCAAAATCGGCGGGGTTGATCGCCATTCTCTGTAAAACTTGGTAGATAGCAGCTTCGCCCATGGCTCGCCCCAGGGCCATGTCGCGTGTCACCCCCCCCACCTTGGCCTCCTCGCGCACCACCCCGCCCAAGCTGGATGCAAAAATGGCGAGCGCCGCCACGATCCAGAGGACCAAGACCAACGCCATCCCCCGGGCTTGCGGATGCTTGCGCATCTGAGGATCCTGCACCACTAACGCCCCCCGCCAAATGTCGGTCCACCACCGCCCACACTCGGGTTCGTTGCAGAAGGCGTCAGAAAGGAAACCACCATTAGAGGCCAAGCGCCCGTAGAGGTCTGCAACTGAATCTGCACTGCCGAGGGCAGCTCCTTTTCGTCCTCCCACAGGGGAGTCCACCTGGATGCGCCCAATTTGGCGTTTTGGTAGTTCAATGAAAAGGCCGAGACGGCACGTTCGACTACGTAGGACTGGCTCTGGCCCCAATCAGGCTCCATGTTCGCACCCCTCCAGGCCGTGAATCGCAGCACCAACGCATCCCCCTCAAGGGCCAGCTGGAAATGTGTTCGCCCCCCCAGCCCGAACCGGGCAGGCATGATCCCCAGCCATTGCATGCCGTTGGGTCCCGCCTGAAAGAAGAATGGGCTCTGTCCCTGCATGCGCTGCCCACCCCGGCGCCGCTCCGCAGAGACCTGACCTAGCACCGTACGCAAAAAACCGATGGACACACGCTGGTGGTCCATGCGGTCCAGTCGCGCATCGACACGCTCCTGCGTCTGCGAGACTGTGGACATGGCCGACGCCAGCCCCAGCATGAGCAGGGACAGGAGCACCATGACCACCAGCAACTCCACCAGGGTGAAGCCACGTTGCCCGGAGGACGACAAGCCACGCAGCTTCATCGAGTCACCTCACCTGGCTGCAAGGGCCGCTGGGGGCGCAGGGTCTCGAAGACCCAGTTGCGATCTTCTGTCGAAATAATGATGCGCAAGGCATGCAACTGCACGGCGGTCTCCGGCAGACCGCCCACTGCGAAAGGGGCCGATGTCACCTGCCAGGCATAGATGCCATCCTGCCCCGAAGCCTGGGTGCCACCAGGATCGACCATGGGGAAGGCGTCCATCAGCGAATCGGCCAGCAGGGCCACGCCCTGGTTCTGTTCCAGCTTGGCGACGCCCCGCGCGGAACCACCCACCGCCCGATAGATGAGCGCCAGAGAGATCGCCATGATGGACAGCGCCACCAGCAACTCCAGCAAGGTCATGCCCCGCACCCGGGTGCGGGCTCCAGCGCGCCGACGCACTACAGGGCCTCTTTGGTGACTTGGCCGGACAGCCAGTCCACACGCAGACGCACGCCGCTGCCGCTTTGCGCGCGGGCGAGCGAAATGCTGCCGCCCGTGGCACCGCCCTCGGGCAGGAAGACGATGGTCTGGCTGCCGTCAGGCAGGGCCATGCCGGCTGCCGTGGTCAGTTGCACCGTCAGGCTGTCGGGCAGCTTGGCCGTGGCCTGGCCGGCGATGCCGTACTGCCGACTATTCGTATTGACCGCAAATGCCACGGGCATGCCCTGCAACGTGGCCTGCTGGCGCGCCTTGCGCAGCAGGGCCGTCACGTCCTGCACCGTCTGCCTATAGTCCACGGCATCGCGCAGCTTGCCCATGGCAGGCGGCACGATGCCGATGATCGCGGCAAGGATACCGAAGACCACCAGCAACTCGATCAGCGTGAAACCATGGGCGCGCTTCAAGACATATTCCCGGCACGGAGGCAGCGTTGCACTGAGGCGTCAGACCAGCAACTTACTTGGTGTTGCGGATATCGGAAGCTTCACCTTCTCCGCCGGGTGTGCCATCGGAGCCCAGCGAGAGGATCTCGAGGTCACCATTGGCAGCCGGATAGGTGTAGCGGTAAGGATTGTTCCAGGGATCATTCGGCACGCCACCCTTCAGGTAAGGGCCTGCCCAGCCGGCGACGCCAGCGGGCTGCTTGACCAGCGCGTCCAGGCCCTGCTGCGAGGTGGGATAGCGGCCCACGTCGAGCTTGTACAGCTCCAGCGCCTTTTCGATGTCGGCAATCTGCACGCCGGCCGTCTTGGTCTTGGCTCCGCCTAACTGGTTCAGCACCTTGGGGCCGACCAGGCCGGCCAGCAGGGTCAGGATGGCCAGCACGACCAGCAGTTCGATCAGCGTGAAGCCACGCTTGCGGGCGCGGGAGGACAGTTGCTTTTGCATGCGCATCATCTTCTACATACCTTTCAGACAATTCAGATTCATCAGACGGCCAGATCGTTGACGGACAGGATTCCGAGCAGGATCGACACGATGATGGAGGCGATAAGGATACCGAGGACCAGGATCAGCGCCGGCTCCAGCATGGTCAGGAGGCGTTTGATCGCGTTTTCGACCTCGCGGTTCAATATGTTGGACAGCTCCAGCATCATGTCGCCCAGGCGGCCGGTTTCCTCGCCCACCCGCACCAGATTCAGGGCCAGGGGCTCGAATTCTCCGGTTTTCTGGGCAGCATGGGCCATGCGATGGCCTTCCTTGACCATGGGACCCATTTTTTCCAGGCGCTCGCGGATGGCGACGTTGGAGACCGTGTCGCTGGCAATGCGCAGTGCTGTCAGCAACGTGACGCCGTTGCCCAGCAGCGTGCCCAGCGATCGGCTGAACAAGGTGAGCTGGTACTTGCGCACCACGCCCCCCAGGCCCGGCAGGCCCAGCAGCCACGATTGCCAGGTCTGGCGGCCCTTGGGGCTCTTGGCCCAGCGGGAAAAGGCCCAGCCCAGCGCGCCCAGCACGATGAACACCGCCCAGCCGTAGCTGCGAAACGCATGGCCCAGCCCCATCACGAACTGCGTGGGAAGGGGCAGCGCGTCGCCCATGTCGTTGAAGAGCTGCTCGAACTGCGGGACCACGAAGCCCAGCATGGCCACCAGGGACAGCACGGCCACGCCCAGCAGGATGGCCGGATAGATGGTGGCCGAGACCACGCTGTCGCGCAGGGCACGCTGGCGCGCCATGTGTTCCACCAGCCGGTTGAGCACGCCCGACATCTGGCCGCTGGCCTCGCCCGAGCGCACCATGTTGATATAGAAGTCGCCGAACAGGTCATGGTGCTTGCCCAGCGCCTGGCTCAGCGGCATGCCGGCCTTGACGCTGTCGAGCACGGACTGGAGCATGGCCTGCATCTGCACCTTGTGGCTCATCTCCACCAGGACCTTGAGCGCATTGTCCAGCGACAGGCCGGCACGCATCATGATGGCCAGTTCGGTGGTCATGCCCTGGATGTCGTCGGCCTTGATGCGGCCTTTCTTGAGCGCACGCGCCGCCAGCGGCACATTGCCCAGGCTTGCGGCTTCCTCGACCTTGATGGGCGACAGGCGGCTCTTGCGCAGGTGCACCACCACCTCGGCCACGGCCGCAGCGGAAAAAGTGCCCTTGACCATCTGACCGCGGCTGTCCACGGCCTCCCAGCTGTAATCAGGCATCGCTCTGGTCCTGGGTCACGCGCAGCACTTCGTCCAGCGTGGTGACGCCCGAAGCCACCTTGCGCAGGCCGTCATCATAGAGGCTCAGCATGCCGCTCTTGGCGGCCATGGCATGCAGGGCGTTGGCATCCTGGCCTTCGATGATGGCGCGGCGCAGCGGCTCGTCGATGACCATGAGTTCGTGGATGCCGGTACGTCCCTTGTAGCCCGTGCCGCGGCAGTGCTCGCAGCCGACGGCGCGGTAGATGGGCGAGCCCTCGCGCAGAAAGCGCTTGAGGCCGCTGCCCTCGATGGCGGCCGTCGGCAGTGTGTCGGGCTGCTTGCAGCGCGAGCACAGCGTGCGCACCAGCCGCTGGGCCAGCACGCCGTTGACCGAGGAGGTGATCAGGTAGCTCTCCACCCCCATGTCGCGCATGCGGGTGACTGCGCCTGCGGCGGTGTTGGTGTGCAGCGTGGACAGCACCAGGTGACCTGTCAGGGCGGACTGCACGGCGATCTGCGCGGTTTCTCCGTCACGCATTTCGCCGATCATGATGATGTCCGGGTCCTGGCGCAGGATGGAGCGCAGGGCGTTGGCGAAGGTCAGGTCGATCTGGGGATGGACCTGGATCTGGTTGATGCCGTCGAGCTGGTATTCGACCGGGTCCTCGACGGTGATGATCTTGTTGGAAACCGCGTCGATCTTGGACAGGGCTGCATACAGCGTGGTGGTCTTGCCAGAGCCCGTGGGGCCCGTGACCAGCACAATGCCGTGCGGCTTGGCCAGCAGCGTGTTGAATTTCTCGAGCGTGTCCGCCTCGAAGCCCATGCTTTCCAGGCGCAGCCTCACGCTGGCGCGGTCCAGCACCCGCATGACGATGCTCTCGCCATGCACCGTGGGCGCGGTGGAGACGCGCAGGTCCAGTTCGCGGCCCTTGGCGCGGGTCTTGATGCGGCCGTCCTGCGGCAGGCGGCGCTCGGCAATGTCCAGATGGGCCAGCAGCTTAACGCGCGAGCCGACGGCGGCGCTCAGGCGCGGCGGCACGAGTTCGGCCGCGTGGATCACGCCGTCCATGCGGTAGCGCACCTGCAGGCCGGCTTCAAAGGGCTCGAGGTGGATGTCGGAGGCGTGCAGCTCGATGGCGCGGGAAATGATGCCTGTGACCAGGCGGATGACAGGCGCCTCGCTGGCCAGGTCCTTCAGATGTTCGACGAAGTCGCCACCCGTGGCGTCCGATTCCCAGTCCTGGCCTTCTTCCCCTTCGGGTTCCTGGCCTGCTTCGGACAGTGCCTTGCGGATGTCGGCCTCCAGCGCCAGCACGGGCTTGATCTGCAGCCCCGTGGCCAGGCGCAGCGCCTTGGTGATGAAGGGGTCCTGCGGCACGGACATGGCCACTTCGAGCACGCCGTCCTGCAGCGAAATCGGGCAGACGCACTGCGCATCCAGAAAACTGGCCAGCAGGCCAGGCACGTCGGGCAGCAGGTCGGGAAACTCTTCCGCACGCAGCCAGCGCATCTGCAGCTGCTCGGCCAGCGCCTGGGCCACGTCGGTTTCCGCCACCACACCCAGCTGTACCAGCACCTGGCCCAGGTAGCCGCCCAACTCCTGCTGCGCCTGCAGGGCGTTTTGCAGATCGCGCTCGTTCAGCTTGCCGGCGGAAAGGAGGCGTTCGCCCAGCCGCCCCTTGATCGGGGCTTCGACAGCGGCAATCGGTTCCATGAGGTGATTGGTGGAAGACATTGCCGCGGATTATCCACTGTCGCCGCATCCCCCGCCAAAGGCATAGCATGCGACACCCAGGGGCGCCGCCTTCCCGTCATCAACTGTTACGCGCGCAATCGTGCGGCGCGATGCTGCGCTGCACGATGAAAAGTGGCCTCAGGCGGTTTCAGGCGTTGTCAGGTGGTTCAAGGCGGCTTCAAGCCGCCTTCACCGCCTCCGCGGGCAGGCCGCTGGCATCGCCCCAACGGCGCTGGGCCATGACCAGCAGCCCCTCGAAGATGAGGTTGTCCACCAGTTCGAAAGGCCGCGTCATGCTGGGCACCATCTTCCAGCCGGCGCCGCCGGCCATGACGCAGGCAGGCTCCATGCTGCAGTGCATGTAGAGATGCTGGTACATGCGCTCCACGGCACCGGCGATGGCGTAGGTGCCGCCGCTGGTCAGGGCGTCGCTGGTGTTGGTGGGAAATGGCGTGACCGCGCCCGTGGGCACATGCAGGCCGGCCGTGCCGCTTTCCAGGGCGCGCAGCATGATGCCGTGGCCCGGAAGAATCAGCCCGCCCATGAAGTGGCCATGCTGGTCCAGCGCGTCCACGGTGACGGCCGTGCCGACCATGACCACGATCAGGGGCCGCTCGGGGCCGCGCTGCAGGATGTGCTGGCGCGCACCGATCATGGCCACCCAGCGGTCCGCACCCAGGCGCGACGGAAAATCGTAGCCATTGGTGACGCCGGCCTCGGCTGCGCTGGGCACGGCCCACTGCGGCTCGAAATCCCAGCCCAGCATCATGTCGATCTGGTCGTGCACGCGCCGTCGCGCCGTGTCGCCAGCCACCACGCAGCCCAGCATGCGCGTGGGCGTGGGCAGGTCGCTCCACGGCCCTTCGGCCAGGTGCTCGATGTGCTCAAGGAACTCGGCGCCGTGCGCCAGCAGGGCAGCGCCAGGCCGATGCGCGTCGTACATCGCCCATTTCAAGCGGGTGTTGCCGATGTCTATGGCCAAAAAAGTCATGGGCGGGATTATCGGAGTTTTCCGGAGGATAGCGTCAGCCATGGACGACAACTGAGTGAGGACGTGAACGCAAGAATGGCGCAAATGTCAAAAATCCGGGAGCGCTCCTGCCCGGCAGCGCGCGCTGCCACTGTTAGGCGTTACATTGGCCTTTCCGTTTTTCCACCCACCAACAGGAGTCACCCATGGGACTTTTCAGTTTCATCAAGGAAGCCGGCGAAAAGCTGTTCGGCGGCAGCGCCGCACAGGCAGCCGAGCCTGCGCAAGACCTGAATGCCAAGGCGGCCAAGGCCATCGAGACCTATATCGGCACGCAGAACCTGGGCGTCAGTGACGTGAAGGTGCAGTTCGACGGCTCGCAGGGCAAGGTCACGGTGCTGGGCACGGCACCTACCCAGGCGGCCAAGGAAAAGGTGACGCTGTGCTGCGGCAACGTCTCCAGCGTGCAGTCCGTGGACAACCAGATGACGGTGACCAACCCCGAGCCCGAAGCCCAGTACCACGACGTGGTGCGCGGCGACACGCTGTCGGCCATTGCAAAGAAGTTCTATGGCGATGCCAACAAGTACCCGGTGATCTTCGAGGCCAACAAGCCCATGCTGAGCCACCCCGACAAGATCTACCCCGGCCAGAAGCTGCGCATTCCGGCAATCTAAGCCCCCCTGAGCGGCGTCGCCGCTTCCCCCTGAGGGGGACGACACCCTCGCGGCGGGGCGGCCCTTGCTCGGTGTCTCTGACCTGGCTCATGCCAGTTCTGGATGCCGCGAATTAGACCTACCCCGCTCCGAGAAAGGCCGCAATAGCGGCCTTTCTCAATGAAAGATTCAGTATTTACCGCTCAACAGCGCACCGAACCCCGGAACGGCTGTCGGCAAGCCCAGGCGCTTGAGCATCATGAACGTCGTGGCCACCGAGGAAGACAGTACCGGCAGGCCCACGCGGTCCTCGATGGGCTGCACCGAGGCCAGCGAGGGCATCTGCACGCAGGCCGAGGCGATGACCGCGTCGGCATTGGCCGTGTTCAGGCGCCGCGTGATCTCGATGGGTGCGCGCGCATCCTGGGCGCCCACCTGCAGGTTGTCGGCAATCTCCAGCGAGATGCTGTCCACCACTTCGATGCCTTCGTTCTCTATGTAGTCGATGACCAGCTGCGTCAGCGGCTTCATGTAGGGCGCCAGCAGCGCCACCTTCTTCGCGCCGATGGCGTGCAGGCCATCGACCAGGGCGCCGGCGCTGGTGACCACAGGCGCGGGGCCGCCGTTGTCCACGGTGCGCTGGTGCAGGCGCGTCTCGGAGACACGGTGGTAGCCGCGCCCCATGCTCATGATGGCCACCAGGCAGGCATAGCCGAGCACATCGACACGCGCATCCGACAGTTCCAGCGCGCAGCGGTCGCTGTCGCCGTCCATGGCAGCCAGCTCCTCCTTGGTCACATGCTTCATGCGCATGCGGCTGGAGTGAAAGGTGAAACGCTCGGGCGCCAGGGCCTCGCGGGCCCGCAGGATGGCGGGGATCTCGGTCTCCATCGTGGTGTTGGAGCTGGGCACGATCTGCCCGATACGGAAATGGTTTTTGGCTGTCATGTCAATCCATCGTGATGTGGTTGGCCTTGATGACCTTGCCCCAGTGGTCCGTCTCGCGCTGGACCAGGGCGGCCAGCGCCTGCGGGCCGAGGAATCGCGGCTCCACGCCCTGCAGGGCCGCGCGCTTTTGCACGTCAGGCGACTCCAGGGAGGTCTTGAGCGCGTCCGACAGCCTGGCGATGGCGTCGGGCGGCGTGCCCGCAGGCGCGAACAGGCCGACCCAGGCCTCCAGCTCGAAGCCCGGCAGGCCCGCTTCTGCGGTGGTGGGCACATCGGGCAGCATGGGATGGCGCGTCTTGCTGGTCACGGCCAGGGCCCTGAGCTTGCCCGTCTGCACATGGCCCAGCACCGAAGGCGGCGTGGTGATGAACATCTGCACCTGGCCGCCCAGCACGTCCTGGATGGCCGGGCCGGACCCCTTGTAGGGCACATGCGTGATCTGGGTCTGGGTCACCTGGGCGAACACGGCCGTGCCCACATGGGACAGCGAGCCATTGCCCTGCGACGCATAGTTGACCTTGCCCGGGTTCTTGCGCAGGTAGGCAATGAATTCCTGCAGACTGTTCGCCGGCACCGAAGGATGGACGGCGATCACATTGGTGGCGGCCACGATCAGTCCCACGGGCACCAGCTCGGACTGGGCCCAGGGCAGCTTGGGAAACAGCGCCGGATTGCCCACGTGGTAGGCCGAATACGAAGCCAGCAGCGTGTAGCCGTCCTTGGGTGCCCTGGCCACCATCTGGTAGGCAATGTTGCCGCTGGCCCCGCCCCGGTTGTCCACCACGACCGACTGCCCCAGCAGGCGCGACATCGGATCGGACGCCAGGCGTGCCGCCGTGTCCACCACGCCGCCGGGCGGATTGGGGACCACGAGGGTGATGGACTTGGCTGGAAAGGCCTGGGCCTGGACGGTTCCTGCGCCCAGCAGGGCGGCCGCTGCCAGGCCGGCGGCCTGCAGCACAATGCGTCGATTCATGCTTGTCTCCATGTTCTCTTTGTACCGGCGCATTCTTGCGGGCCTGCTCGCGGTCGAACAGCCGTATCTCGTTGATCCATCCTTCGTCTCTGGTGGAGGATGCGAATGATCAACCTGCACCGATTCGATCTGCTGACGCTGCGCCTGTATGTGGCCGTGGTCGATGCCGGCAGCCTGACGGCGGGCTCGCGCACGCTGGGGCTGTCACTGGCAGCCGCCAGCAAGCGCGTGGCCGAGCTGGAGCAGCACTGCGGCGTGACCCTGCTGGTGCGCAGCAAGCGCGGCGTCACGCCCACGCCCGCCGGCCAGAGCATGTACCACCATGCCGTGGACGTGGTGGCCCGGCTGGAACATCTGGCCCTGGCCATGGACGACTTTCGCAGCGGCGCCACGGGCCAGTTGCGCCTGTGGGCCAACAACTCGGCGTTCGCAGGCTTTCTGCCCCGGCTGCTGGCCGACTTCATGGCGGCCCACCCGGGTGTCTCGGTGGACCTGGAAGACGCGCTGAGCGAGGAGTCCGTGCGCGCCGTGCTCAGCGGCGTGGCCGAGCTGGCCATCATCGGGGAGAACACGCCCCTGGAAGGGCTGAGCACCCAGGTCTGCGATGTGGACGAGCTGGTGCTGGTCATGCCGCGCGGCCATGCGCTGGACACGGACGACGACTCCCCCGTGCCCCTGGCCACCGTGCTGGACCACGACTTCGTGAGCCTGGCCCGCTCCACCTCGCTGATGCGGCGCATTGCGGCCGAGGCCGAATCCATCAACCGGCCGGTGCGGATCCGCATCCAGGTGCGCAGCTTCGATGCCATGTGCCACATGGTCTCGGTGGGCCTGGGCCTGGCCATCCTGCCGCGCGCGGCCACCGCGCCGCACCTGGCCGCGCGGGCACTGCGGCTGCGCCCGCTGGGGGCGCTCAACACCCGGCGCCGGCTGCTGCTGGCCATGCGCTCGCAGGCCACGCTGTCAGGACCGGCCCAGGCCCTGGTGGACATGGTGGCCGCCCGGGCGGCGGCGCTGGGGTTCGCGCAGCCGCAGCGCTGAGCGACGCCAGGTCGGCGCCGGCTTACTGGCGCCAGGGCAGGCCGCGCAGGCGCCAGCCGCCGACATGGCCGCGCTGGCCGTTGGCGTCCACATCGCCCTCGAAGCCTTCGAGGATGTTGTAGGCCTCGATGCCCAGTTGCGCTGCGCGCTGGGCAGCGGCCACCGAGCGCACGCCGCTGCGGCACAGCAGGACCACCTTGCCGCCCTCAGGCACGGCGGCGCGCAGCTGGCTGTCGAAATCGGGGTTCATGGCCATGGACGGCCACTGCTTCCAGGCCACGGCCACGGCGCCGGGTACGCGGCCCACCCACTCGCGCTCGGCATCGGTGCGCACGTCCACCAGCGCGGCTTCGCCGGATTGCAGCCATTGCCAAGCAAGTTCGGGAGGAATGTCGCCGGCATAGCCCTGTGCGGGCTGGACGGTCAGGGGAATGGCTGCGGGAACGGGAGCGTTTGCGGACATGGATGGGCTTTCTTGATAGGACGCGGTTGTGTGCCCGGCAAGAATAACCGTCCAGCCCGACCGGCGCCGCCTCGCCGGTGCCCGAGTCGCCTATTCCCAGGGCGGCAGCAGCCTGTCGCGCAGCACCTGGCGCTGCGCCTCCCAGCCCGGCATCACGCTGGCCACCGTGGCCCAGAAGCGCGGGCTGTGGTCCATGTGGCGCAGGTGGGACAGCTCGTGCACGACTACGTAGTCGATGACCTCGGGCGTGTGCTGCATGAGCCGCCAGTTCAGGCGGATGGCCCCTGCGGTGTTGGCGCTGCCCCAGCGCGTGCGCGCGCTGGTCAGGCGCAGGCTGGTCCATTGCACGCCCAGCAGCGGCGCATGGCGCTGCAGGCTGGCCGTGAACCAGGAGCGGGCCTCGCGCAGCATCCAGGCCTGCACGCAGGCACGCACCTCGGCAGCCGATGCGTCTGGCGCCAGGGGCAGATGCAGGGACTGGCTGCCGTCGGCCGCCTGTTCGCGGTGGACCTGGCGGGTGCGCAGCGGCTGGGCTTCGCCACCGGTGAGAAGCAGTGCCAGGGGACGCCCCAGATAGTCGATCTCGCCGCCGTGCTCCCACCGGATGCGTGCCGACTCCTGGGCCCGCTGGCGCTGCCCGGCCTCCTGGAGCTTGCGCAGTATCCAGCCCGACTTCGCATCCAGTGCCTGCCCGATGGCCGTCATGCTCACCCATGCGGGCGCGCTGACCACCAGCCCCTGCGCGCCGATGGTGAAGCCTATGGTGCGCCGGCGCGACCGCTGCAACCGAAAGTGCAGCACCTGCCCCTGGAGAACCGCCTGCTGGTTGGCTTGCGGATGAACGAAGGAACTGTGCACGGAGCCGGTGGGCGGGGTGGGTGCAGGTGCAGGTGCAGGTGCAGGCAAAGCCTGCGGCGCTTCGGGTTGAGCGGATCGCTCACGGCGCGGCCTCAACCCGCCGTCCTGTCTTTCCACGGCGGGCGGCACCAACCAGTCCCAGGAACGCTGTGCCGTGTCCGCCATGCCGATTCCTGCCTCAGGCGCGGTAGGCCTCGGGGTCGAGGCGCTGCATCTCGGATTCGATCCAGTTTTCGACTTCCACCATCAGCTCCTCGTGCTTGCGGCCCACGGAAGGGATGGGCTTGCCGATGGAGACATCGACCACGCCCGGGGTCTTGATGAAGGCCTTGCGCGGCCAGCACTTGGCCGAGGTGACGGCAATGGGCACCACGGGCACGCCGGTCATGATGGCCAGGCGCGTGGCGCCGGTCTTGTACTCGCCGCGTTCGCCGCGCGGGATGCGCGTGCCTTCGGGAAACATGATCACCCAGGTGCCCTGGCCCAGCAGGCGCTTGCCCTGCTCGACCACCTTGTGGAATGCGCGCGAGCCGTGCTTGCGGTCGATATGGATCATGTCCATGCTGCCGATGGACCAGCCGAAGAAGGGCACCATGAGCAGTTCCTTCTTGAACACATAGGCCAGCGGGCGCGGCATGATCGCCGGCATGAGGAAGGTCTCGTAGGTGGACTGGTGCTTGACCAGCAGTACCACGCCCTGCTTGGGATCGGTGGGCAGGTTCTCCATGCCCTGCACGCGGTGGCGCACGCCCATGATCACGCGGGCGCTGTCCACCGACAGCTTGAGCCAGGCGCGCGCCACGGCATAGACGCGGCGCGGCCCGCCGCCCAGCCAGCGCGTGAGCAGCACGGCCAGGGTGTAGGGGATCACGGTGATGCCCATCCAGAGCATGTGGAGGGTGGAGCGGATCAGGGACATGGCGGCAGTGTGGTGCAGAAAGCGGCGCAGGGGCCGGGCGGCAGGCCCGGGCCTTGCGCCCTCAGGAATCGGAGTTCACAAAGATAGCATTGTGCGCAGGACGGCAGGCCGGCGGCGCATGGGCAAAGCGCCATTCGGACGTTCAGGCGTTCAGGGAGCGGGTGCGGCATCTGCCGGAACCAGCGCATCGGCCAGCGCGGCCAGGCTGGCATGGCGCTGGGTGCCGGGCGGCAGTCCAGGCGGCAGCGCCCCGTCCAGAGACACTCCGGCGCTGGCGCCCGTGCAGACCAGGTGCAGGCGCGCGCCCATGGCGGCGCCGGCCTGCAGGTGGGCCACGCAGGAGCCGACCACCCACAGCTGATGCCCCTCGACGCCGAAGCGCTCGGCAATCTGCTCGAACAGCGCCGTGCCGGGCTTGCGGCAATGGCATTCCTCGTCCGGGGCATGGGGGCAGTAGAAAACCGCATCGACGCGCGCGCCTGCCGCCGCCATTTCGCGATGCATGCGCGCGTGCACGGCATTGAGCTCGGTCACGTCGAACAGGCCCCGGCCCAGGCCTGGCTGGTTGGTGGCGACCACCACATGCCAGCCCGCCCGGTTCAGGCGCGCCACGGCTTCCAGCGCACCGCGCTGGGCCTTCCAGGCCTCGGCCGAGCCGATGAACCCCTCTTCACCGATCTGGTTGAGGGTTCCGTCACGGTCCAGGATCGCAATTTTCATGGTCGGGTCCCAAGAATGTCAGAACTCAATTGCGCGCGTCCCAAGACGAGGGACACCGAGGAAGGGCCTAGGCCGGCCGCGCCGCCCCGCACCGAGGGTGCCGTCCCCCTCCCTTGCGAAGCAAGTAGAGAGGCGCCGTGCCACGGGGGGAAGGCGCGAAGCGCCTCAGGGGGTGCTCCATTCACGCCAGTCGCGAAAGGTCCGCCACGCGGTTCATGGCTTCGTGCAACGTGGCCAGCAGGCCCAGGCGGTTGGCCTTGAGCGCCGGGTCTTCGGCGTTGACCATCACATGCTCGAAGAAGGCATCGACCGGGGCGCGCAGCGCGGCCAGAGTCTGCAGGCTGGCCGTGTAGTCGCCGGCAGCAAACTGCTGCTGCGCCTTGGGCGCCACCGATTGCAGGGCTGCGTACAGGTCCTTCTCTGCCACCTCGGCCAGCACGGCCGCGTCGACCTGGGCCTGCACGGCCTGGTCGGCCTTCTTGAGGATGTTGCCCACGCGCTTGTTGGCGGCGGCCAGGGCCGGTGCCTCGGGCAGCTCGCCGAAGGCGCGCACGGCTTCCAGGCGCTTTTGCACGTCGGACAGGCGCTGCGGGCGCAGGGCCAGCACGGAGTCCACTTCCTGGGCCGAGAAGCCCTGCTCGCGCAGGTTGCCGGCCAGGCGGTCGTAGATGAAGTCGGCCAGCTGGGGCGTGGCGTCCTCGATCTTGTCGCCGAAGGCGGGCAGCACGCTGACCAGCAGGGTTTCCAGATCCAGCGCCAGGTCCTTCTCGACCAGCATGCGGATCACGCCCAGGGCGTGGCGGCGCAGCGCGAAGGGGTCGCGGTCGCCCGTGGGCAGGTTACCGATGCCGAACATGCCGACCAGGGTTTCCAGCTTGTCGGCCAGGGCCACGACCACGCCGGCGTTGCCGCGCGGCAGTTCGTCGCCCGCAAAGCGGGGCTTGTAGTGGTCCTCGATGGCATCGGCCACGGCCACGTCCAGGCCATCGTTGAGCGCGTAGTAGCGGCCCATGGTGCCCTGCAGTTCGGGAAACTCGCCCACCATGTCGGTCACGAGGTCGGTCTTGGCCAGTTGCGCGGCCAGGTCGGCCTGCTGGGCCAGGCCCGTGTCGCCCAGCTGGCGGGCAATGCTCTTGGCGATGGAGCGCACGCGCTCCACGCGCTCGCCCTGGGTGCCGAGCTTGTTGTGGTAGACCACCTTGCCCAGCCCGTCCACGCGCGAGGCCAGGGTCTTCTTGCGGTCCTGGTCGAAGAAGAACTTGGCGTCGGCCAGGCGCGGACGCACCACGCGTTCGTTGCCGCCGATGACGGCGCTGGCATCCTGGGGGCTGATGTTGCTGACCACCAGGAACTGGTGGGTCAGCCGGCCGGCGGCGTCCAGCAGCGGGAAGTACTTCTGGTTGGCCTTCATGGTGAGGATCAGGCATTCCTGCGGCACGTCGAGGAATTCCTTCTCGAACTCGCAGACCAGCACATTGGGGCGCTCGACCAGGGCCGTGACTTCGTCCAGCAGGGCCTCGTCCTCGATGGGACGGACACCGCCGCCCACGCGCTCGGCAGCGGCCTGCAGCTGGCGCGCGATCTCGGCACGGCGCTCGGCGAAGCTGGCGATGACGGCGCCTTCCTCGCGCAGCTGCGCGGCGTAGTCATCGGCGGAGCGGATGACCACGGGATCGACCGCCGCCTCGAAGCGGTGGCCATGCGTGGCCGTGCCGGCCGTCAGGCCCAGGGCCTTGACGCCGATCAGCACCTCGGTGCCGTGCAGCACCACCAGGCCGTGGGCCGGGCGCACGAAATGGACGCTGCTCCAGCCGTCGGCCAGCTGGTAGCGCATGACCTTGGGGATGGGCAGCCTGGCAATGGCTTCGTCCAGCGCCTTTTGCACGCCGTCGGCCAGCATCACGCCGCGCACGGTGGAGGCGTGGAACAGGGCTTCGGCCTTGCCTTCGCCCTGGCGGGTCAGGCTGGCAACGGCTTCTTCGCCGGCGCCCAGGGCGGCCAGCTTCTTGATCAGTGCGGGCGTGGGCTTGCCGTCGGCGTCCAGGCCCACGGAGACGGGCATGAGCTTTTGCGACACGGCCTTGTCCTCGGCCTGGGGCAGCACTTCGGTGATGTGGGCGGCCAGGCGGCGCGGCGAGGCATAGGCCGTCAGGCGCGCTTCGCTCGATGCCAGCAGGCCCTGGGCCTTGAGCTGCTCGAACAGCACGCCGGCAAAGGCGTCGCCCAGCTTTTGCAGCGCCTTCGGGGGCAGCTCTTCGACAAACAGTTCAACAAGAAGATTCGATGCGTTCATGGTCTAGTGTTCTCTCGGTGCAGCGGTGTCCGCCTCAGGCGGCCTTCTTGCCCTGTTGTTCGGCGGCCTTGGCCAGCTCGGCCAGCACTTCGTCGGCATGGGCCTTGGGCGCCATGGGGAAGCCCAGGCGCGCACGGCTGTCCATATAGGCCTTGGCCACGGCGCGGGCCAGGTTGCGGATGCGGCCGATGTAGGCGGCACGCTCCGTCACGCTGATGGCGCCGCGCGCATCGAGCAGGTTGAAGGTGTGGGCGGCCTTGAGCACCTGCTCGTAGGCCGGCAGCGCCAGCTGTTCGCCGATCAGGTGGTTGGCCTGCTTTTCGTGGGCGCTGAAGGCGGTGAACAGGAAATCGGCGTCCGAGTGCTCGAAGTTGTAGGTGGACTGCTCCACCTCGTTCTGGTGGTAGACGTCGCCGTAGCTCAGGCCGTCGGTCCAGGTCAGGTTGTAGACGTTGTCCACGCCCTGCAGGTACATGGCCAGGCGCTCCAGGCCATAGGTGATCTCGCCGGTGGCGGGCTTGCAGTCGATGCCGCCGACCTGCTGGAAGTAGGTGAACTGGGTCACCTCCATGCCGTTGAGCCAGACTTCCCAGCCCAGGCCCCAGGCGCCCAGCGTGGGGTTTTCCCAGTCGTCCTCGACAAAGCGGATGTCGTTCTTCTTGAGATCGAAGCCCAGGGCCTCGAGCGAGCCCAGGTACAGCTCCAGGATATTGTCGGGCGCGGGCTTGAGCACGACCTGGAACTGGTAGTAGTGCTGCAGGCGGTTGGGGTTGTCGCCGTAGCGGCCGTCCTTGGGGCGGCGGCTGGGCTGCACGTAGGCGGCCTTCCAGGGCTCGGGGCCCAGGGCGCGCAGGAAGGTGGCGGTATGCGAGGTGCCCGCGCCCACTTCCATGTCATAGGGCTGGAGCAGCGCGCAGCCCTGGTCGGCCCAGTAGGACTGCAGCTTGAGGATGATTTGTTGGAAAGTGAGCATGACTTGTTTCAGGCGTCGCACGCAGGCCGGGGCCGCGCCGGTGAATGAGAGGCGGCTCGCGCCGCGCAAACGACGATTTTAAGGCGCCGCCCGGCCCTGCGCCGTGGCGCGGGCCTGCGGCCCCACGGCAGACGCTCCACAGGGCGATCTGCATCAAAAAACGGAGCAGGCGACACATGCCGGCAAAGGCCGTGGCGCGCGAAGACCCGAAAGCCCGCCTTGCACGACGCATCCGGATCATTTTTTGACAATTCACCGGGGCAGCGGCCGGTGGCCGTTCTCCCCGCCGCCATGCACGCCGCCTAGAATGGCCCATTGACCTTTTTTGTCGTGGACCACCACCGTTTCGGAGCCTGCCATGAACCTGATGAACATCATCACCAAGCAACTGATAGAGATCATCGAGTGGACCGATGACTCGCGCGACACGCTCTCCTACCGCTGGCCCGACGACGACAAGGAAATCAAGAACGGCGCACAGCTCATCGTGCGCGAGTCGCAGCAGGTGCAGTTCGTCTCGGCCGGCCAGTACGCCGACCTGTTCAGCCCCGGCAAGCACACGCTGACCACGCAGAACATTCCCATCCTGTCCACCATCCAGGGCTGGAAGTACGGCTTCAACTCGCCGTTCAAGTGCGATGTCTACTTCATCAACACGCGGCTGTTCACGGGCAACAAGTGGGGCACCTCCAACCCCGTGATGGTGCGCGACCAGGACTTCGGCGCCGTGCGCCTGCGCGCCTTCGGCACCTATGACTTCCGCATCGTCGAGCCGGCCAAGTTCCTCAAGGAAGTGGCGGGCACGGACCAGAACTTCCGCATCGACGAGTTCGCCGACACCATGCGCTCGCGCATCATCAGCGTGTTCACCGAGTCGCTGGCCAAGGCCCGGGTGCCCGTGCTGGACGTGGCCCAGCGCTATGGCGAGCTGGGCGATGCGCTGCTGCCGCTGATCAACCCGGCCATGACGGACAAGTACGGCCTGGAGATCACCAGCTTCGTGCTGGAGAACGTGTCCGTGCCGCCCGAGGTGGAGCAGGCCATCGACAAGCGCTCCAGCATGACGGCCATCGGCAACCTCAACGACTACGTCAAGTACCAGATGGGCCAGGCCATGACCACGGGCGGCGAAGGCGCTGCCGCAGCCACCCTGCCCGCCACCATGGCCATGGGCTTCGGCATGGCGCAGGAGATGATGAAGAGCATGCAAAACGGCGGCGGCGCCGGTGGCGCACCGGCCGGCCAGGCCTCCGACCCGTTCTCGCCTGCCGCCGCCCAGGCCGCCCAGGCGCCGGCAGCACCCGCCGCCGGTGGCCTGCAGGTGCTGACTCCGGCACAGGCGGCCCAGGTGCTGGGTGTCAGCGAGGCCGATGTGCTGGCCGAGATCCAGGCCGGCAACCTCAAGGCGCGCCAGATCGGCAGCCAGTGGCGCATTGCGCAAGCCGCACTCGATGACTTCCTGCGCGGCTGACATTTCCGTGGTTTGACCCTTTGCGGCGCCAGGCCCTGCCTGGCGCCGCGTCCCGTTTTCCAGGACCGATGCCGTGAGCGCGCCCTCCTCCAGTTCCTCCAGCACCTCGACTTCCCCCGCCTCCGGTTCCTGGGAGGCCGCTGCCGCCGCGCCGGCTATGGTGCGCAAGCACCCCTGCCCCGAATGCGGCGCCAACCTCGAATGGAATGCCCAGGCCCAGGCGCTCAAGTGCCCGTACTGCGGCACCACGGTGCCCTGGAGCGAGGAAACGCGCGAGGAACTGGGCCGCGATGTGGTCGAGCAGGACCTGGCCGAGGCGCTGCGCAACCCAAAGTCCGGCCGGGGCTGGGGCACGGAGGACCGCTACGAGGTCCAGTGCCAGAACTGCCGCGCGATCTCGGTCTTCGTCAACCGCACCGTGGCCCAGCGCTGCGACTTCTGCGGCTCGCCCTCCATCGTGGCCCACGAGGGCCAGGGCGATGCCATCACGCCGCAGAGCATCCTGCCCTTCAAGATCAGCGACGGCCAGATCCGCGACCGCATACGCCAGTGGTACGGCAGCCGCTGGTTCGCGCCCAACCGCCTGAAGTCCGCCGCGCTGACCGACACGCTGCACGGCGTGTACCTGCCGTACTGGACCTTCGACGCCCACGCCAGCGCCGACTGGCAGGCCGAGGCGGGCTTCTACTACTACACCACCGAGTCCTACCGCGACAGCAACGGCAACGTGCAGACGCGCCAGGTGCGCCATGTGCGCTGGGAGCCGGCCTCGGGCAGCCTCGCCCATTTCTTCGACGACGAGCTGGTGCCCGGCACCGTGGGCGTGCACGCCAACCTGCTGCGCCAGGTGGAGCCCTTCCCCACCACCACCGACCTCAAGCCCTACACGCCCGAGTTCGTGCGCGGCTGGACGGTGGAGCGCTACCAGATCGACCTGGGCAAGGCCGCGCAGGTCAACGTGCAGGACATGGACGAGCAGCTGCGCGCCCTGTGCGCGCGCCAGGTGCCCGGCGACACCTACCGCAACCTGCAGATGCAGCGCGAGTACCAGGGCCGCACCTTCAAGCACATCCTCGTGCCGGTCTGGCTGGTGGGCTACACCTACGGCAGCAGGACCTTCCAGATCATCGCCAACGGCTACACGGGCCAGATCGCGGGCGAGCGCCCCTACAGCGCCCTCAAGATCACGCTGGCCGTGCTGGCCACGATCATGGTGCTGGCGCTGCTGTGGGTGATGTTCGGCCAGTAAGTAGGCCGGCTGCCGCTCACCACGCGCTCCAGACCTCCTCGGCCAGACCGAACGCCGTGCTGGCGCCGGACCCACCCGTCACAGCGACCACGCGCGTGGCCTCGTCGGGCGCATGCACCACGCAGGGCGCGTCCTGCGCGCTCGGGTAGACGCCCACCCAGCGCTCCACCACCTGCGCATCGCGCAAGTGCAAGGCCTCGTTCATGTAGCGCAGCATCAGCCGGTCCACGGCTTCGCTGGCAAAGGGCGGGGGCGCTGCGCCGTAGTGGTGGGAGTCGCCCACCACCAGGCTGCCGTCGGCGCTTTGCACGGCGATCAGGTGGATGCCGTGGGCCAGGCTCTCGCCCTCCTCCCGCTCCAGCTCGGCGCGCAGCGCGGCGGCTTCGGGCAGGGCGCTGTAGCCCTCGTATCTGACCATGCTCAGGTCCCCCATGACCGAGCCCTTGAGCTGCAAGCCCGGCTGCGGCCGCACGCGCAGCATCTGCAGCTGGCACAGCTGGATGCGGTGCGGCGCCCACAGGCCGGCGAACAGGCCACCCGGGTCGGCGTTGTTGCAGACCACCACGCGTTCGCCGTGGTAGCTGGCGCGGGCGCTGCGCACCCGGGGTGCCGCCACCTCGAGCACGGCCTCGCCAAAGCGGAAATCCACGCCCATGGCCTGCTCCAGCCACTGCGCCAACCTGGGAATGGCCGTGCGCGACTCCACGCGCAGCTCATGCGGGCTGTAGAGCACGGCGCTGAGGTCTTCGGTGCGCAGTGCCGGGTGGCGTTCGGCGGCCTGGGCCGGCGTGAGCAGCTCGCAGCGCTCGCCCATGGAGGTGCTCAGAAAGGCGTGGAGCACGGCCTCGGCGCTGGCCCGGCGCGCCGTCAGCCACAGGCCGCGGTGCACGACCTCGATGCCGGCCTGCGGCGCGATCTCGGCCCAGGTATCGCGCGAACGCATGGCCCGCTGCCAGTGGGCGCCCGCCTGCTGCCCCGTGACAGTGACAAAGCCGAAATTGCGGATGGAGGCGGAGATGCAGGCCGCGTCGCGCTCGATGACGAGCACGCTGCGGCCACGGCGCGCAGCCGCATAGGCGTGGGCCAGGCCGACAATGCCGGCCCCCACCACGATCAGGTCGTAGTTCTTCATGGGAGAAAACAGAGGAGAGAGAAAGGAAAAAAGTCAGCGCTGGCGCCAGCGCTGCGTGCGCCGCTGCACCCAGGCATCCAGCGCCGCGATCAGCAGCCGGCCCGCAGCGGCCGTGGCAAAGATCAGCGTGGCCATGGCGGCGGCCGGCGCGGTGTCGCCCGCGTCGTCCATGGCCAGCACGGCCACCGAAGCCAGCGTGGTCTCGGGCGAGTACAGGAACACCACGGCCGACACCGTGGTCATGGCGTTGACGAAGAAATAGCCGGCCACCTGCATGACCACGGGCAGGCATACCGGCAGGTGCACGCGCCACAGCAGCGTCCAGAAGGCCACGCCCATGGAATCGGCCACGCGCTCGTACTCGGCATCGAGCTGCTGCAGCGCGGCCAGTTGCGTGATGTGCGCCACCGAGAAGAAATGCGCCACCGAACACAGCACCAGGATGGCCATGCTGCCGTACAGGAAGTGCAGCGGATTGCCCTGGGCATTGAAGAACAGGATGTAGCCCAGGCCCAGCGCCAGCCCCGGCACGGCCATGGGCAGCGTGGCCACGGCATGCAGCCACTGGCGCGTGCGCGCCCAGCGCACGGGCTTGGCCACCAGGTAGGCGGTCACAAAGCTCAGCACCGCGCCCAGCACGGCCGTGGCCAGCGCCATGGACAGCGAGTTGCCATAGCTGGCCCAGCCGCCGCCGTCCATCATGTCGAAGCGGTAGTTCTTGAATGTCAGCGTGAGGTTGTACGGCCAGTAGCTGACCAGGGAGGCCAGCACGGCCGTGCCCATGACGGCCAGCAGCGCCAGCGCCACCAGCGCGCAGTAGGCGAACAGCGCGCGGTCCAGCGGCGCATGGGGCTGGGGCACCAGCGGCACGGAGCGCACGCCCATGGTGGCCGCCTGGCGCACGCGCAGATGGCGCTCTGCCGCAAAGGCCAGGCCGGCCGGCACCAGCAGCAGCATGGCCACCACCGCCCCCATGGACAGGTTTTGCTGGCCGATGACCTGCTTGTAGATGTCGGTGGCCAGCATGGCCGTGTTGCCGCCAATGACCTTGGGCACGCCGAAGTCGGTCACCACGAGCACGAAAACCACGATCCACGAAATCATCAGCCCGTAGCGGCTGGCCGGCAGCGTGACCTGGCGGAAGCTGCGCCAGCGGCTGGCGCCCAGCGTGGCGGCCGCCTCGTACAGGCGCGCATCGCCCGAGGCCAGCGTGGTGCACAGAATCATCAGCGCATGCGGAAAGGTCCAGAGCACCGAGCCCACGATGATGCCGAAGGGCCCGTAGGCCGAGCCCCCCTGCAGCCAGCCCTTGAGCAGGCCCTGGCTGCCGAACAGGTAGATCAGGCTGATGGCCATGAGCAGCGAAGGCGCCAGCAGCGGCACCAGGGCCAGCGCGCGGAACCAGCGCGCCAGCGGCATGCAGCTGCGCACCACGCCATAGGCGTAGGCATAGGCCAGCAGCACGCAGACCGTGCTGCTCACGGCCGACAGCCACAGGCTGTTGAACAGCGATTGCGCCACGCCCGGCATGCGCGCATAGGTGATGAACTGGGCCAGGCCCGTGAAGCGGCCCGTGTCGTCCCAGAAACTCCTGCCCAGCAGGCTGGCCACCGGCAGGGCGATGGTGGCCAGCAGCCAGGCCAGTGCGCCCAGCACCAGGGCGCCCAGCCACCAGCGCTCCCAGCCTGCGCTGCGCCCCTGCGGACGCACGGGTCCTGCAGGCGCGCTGCGGCGGGCGCAAGCGAAGCGGTCCACCGGCACCGGCACGGAAACGGCCGTGTCCATGGGATGCGCGCTCATGCGGCCTTCCTCGCGTCGGGCGCCGCCAACGGCTGCAGCGCAGCGGCGGGCAGCTCCATCAGCACCTCGCCCTGCAGCCAGTCGGGCAGGCCCACGTCGTGGCGCAGGGGCCACTGGGCGTCAACCTGGCATTGCAGCGTGGGGCTGTACAGGCGCACCAGGGCCATCGATCCGAGGAAGGAGGTCTCCACCACGCGGGCGCGCAACAGGTTGGGCAACGCCGTGGGCTGGGCCGGGTGCAGCACCACGCTTTCCGGACGCACGCCGACCAGCAGCGCGTCGCCACGCTCGAAGCCGGCCAGCGCACAGCGCAGGCTGGCTTCGCCGATGCGCACCTGGTCCGCCCCCTCGGCCGTGGCCGGCAGCAGGTTCATGCGGCCCACGAAACCGGCCGCGAACTGGCTCACGGGCTGGGCATAGAGCTGCTCGGGCGAACCCTGCTGCTCGATGCGGCCCTGGTGCATGAGCACCACGCGGTCGGCCATGGACAAGGCCTCTTCCTGGTCGTGCGTGACCATGATGGAGGCGATGCCCAGCTGGCGCTGCAGCTGGCGGATCTCGCTGCGCAGCTCGGTGCGCACCTGGGCATCGAGCGCGGACAGCGGCTCGTCGAGCAGCAGCAGGCGCGGCCGGGGCGCCAGCGCGCGGGCCAGTGCCACGCGCTGCTGCTGGCCGCCCGACAGCTGGGCCGGGTAGCGCTGGGCCTGCGCGCCCAGACCCACCAGGGACAGCATCTCGGCCACGCGCTCGCGCGCCTGCGCCGCAGGCTGCCCGTTCAGCCCGAAGGCCACGTTCTGCGCGGCCGTCAGGTTGGGAAACAGCGCATAGCTCTGGAACACCACGCCGAAGCCACGGCGAGCGGCCGGCCAGGGCGTGATGTCATCGCCCTGGAACAGCACCCTGCCCTCGTCAGGCATGTCGATGCCGCAGACGATGCGCAGCAGCGTGGTCTTGCCGCAGCCCGAAGGGCCGAGCAGGCTGACGAACTCGCCCGCCTCCACGTTCAGGTCAATGCCGCGCAGCACCTGCTGCTCGCGGTAGCGCTTGGCGATATGGTCTATGCGCAGCATGGCGTGGCTCCGGCTTACTTTTTCTCTGCCTTGGCTTCGTAGCGGCGGCTCCACTCGGCCAGGATGCGCTCGCGGTTGGCCGCGGCCCAATCGAAGTCGTTCTTCGCCAGCCGCTTTTCGAGATCGGCAGGAATGAATTCCAGCTTTTCCTGCGCCTCGGGCAAGGCCAGCACGGCGAAGTTGGCGGCGTAGAGCTTGTTGGCCTCGGGCGTGACGGCCCAGTCGGCCAGGGCCTTGGCGGCTTCCTGCTTCTTGCTGGTCTTGAGGATGGCCGTGGCCTCCACATCCCAGCCCAGGCCTTCCCGAGGGAAAACGATGTCGATGGGCGCACCGTCCTTCTTGGTCTTGCTGGCGCGGTACTCGAAGCTCAGGCCCACGGGAAACTCGCCGGCCCCCGCCTGGCGGCAGGGCTTGGAGCCGCTGTGCGTGTACACGCCCATGTTCTGGTGCAGGGCGTCCATGTAGGCCCAGCCCTTGTCCTCGCCCATGATCTGCAGCCAGGCCGCGACCATCAGGTAGCCCGTGCCGCTGGAGGCCGGGTGGGGCATGGTGATCGTGCCCTTGAACTCGGGCCTGACCAGGTCGGCCCAGCTGGCGGGCACCGGCAGCTTGCGCTTGCCGGCCTCCACGGTGTTGAAGCAGATGGCCGAGGACCACAGGTCCATGCCCACCCAGGTCGGCTGGGCGCGCGGATCGCGCATGTTGGCTCGCACCTTGTCCAGGCCCTTGGGCGCGTAGGGCTGGAGCATGCCCTGCTTGTCCAGCAGCATCAGCGAGGTGGCGGCCACGCCCCAGATCACGTCGGCCTGGGGATTGGCCTTTTCGGCCAGCAGGCGGGCCGTGATGATGCCCGTGCTGTCACGCACGAACTTGAGTTCGATCTCGGGATGGGCCTTCTCGAAGCCGCTCTTGTAGGCCTTGATCTGGTCAGCCTCCAGGGCGCTGTAGACCAGCAGCTCGGTCTTGGCCGCATGGGCCAGGGGTGCGAAGGAGGCGACGGTCAGCGCCGCAGAGGCAATGGCAAGGCGGCGGCCCAGGGAGGCAAGGGTGTGGCGCATGGCGTGTCAGTTCCGTTGTGGGTTCGTGGACAGGCGGCAGGGTCGCCACCTCTGACACCCACTGTAGAAAGCGCAGGTGAAACGTCCGTGTCACACAACGGAAATTTGGCGAAGCGGGTATTGGCGGATTTGGGTGCCCTCCGCCCCTCGGCGCCCCCTCGCCCCGCTCCCGCCTTCTTCAGCGGCGCGGCTTTACCCTGCCCGGGCGCTCAGCCTGGGCCGTCTGCGGCTGCAGCGCATCCAGCAGCCGGTCCTGCAGGCGCGCGCGGTGTGCCAAGTTCTCATCCAGCCGCGCGGCCAGCGCGTCGATGTGATCGCGCATCAGCTGCTCGGCGCGCGCCATGTCGCCGGCGGCCAGCGCATCGACGATGGCCTCATGGTCGGCATTGGAGTGCTGGGCCTCGGTCTGCGACTGGTACAGCGCAGACACCAGGGTGGTGCGCGCCGAGAGGTCGGCCATCATGGCCGTGAGAAAGCGGTTGCCCAGTTGCTCGGCCAGGCAGACGTGGAAGTCGGCCAGCAGCACGCTGCGCTGGCCGGCGTTGTCGGCCTCGGCGATGGCGCCGCGCTCCTGGGCCACATGCTCGCGCAGCGTGCGTATGGCCGCCTGCAGCGGCCGGCCCGCGTCGCGCAGCATGCCGGACTCCAGCACGCGGCGCGCGGCATAGGTTTCCTGGGCTTCCTCGAACGAGGGCTCGACCACGTACCAGCCCTGGCGCGAGCGCACCTCGACGAAGCCGCGCGCCTGCAGCTGCATCAGCGCCTCGCGCACCATGGTGCGGCTCACACCGAAGACCTCGGCCAGTTCCTTTTCGCCCAGGCGTTCGCCAGGGCGCAGCTTGCGCTCGACGATGGAGCGCATCACGCGCTCGGCAATCAAGGCCGGCCCGGTGGCCGGCGCATCCTGCGGCTCGGACATGGCGGCCTCCTCAGGCCACGGCCGGAATGCGGCGCGGGCGCAGCGTGGCCATCACCCAGTACACGCCGCCGCCGATCAGCACGCCGAAGAACCAGCCGTAGGTGCCCCACCAGACCGGCAGCAGGCTGGTGAAGTTCGGCAGGATGGTAGAGAACACGCTGCCGATGCCGGTGGCGATGAGCGCGTTGACATTCCAGCCGCCCTCGTAGCGGTACTCGCCATGTTCGTCATACAGCGCCGCCACGTTGATGTTGCCCTTGGCCACCAGGTAATAGTCCACCAGGATGATGCCCAGCAGCGGCCCCATGGTGGCGCCGATGGCGTTCACGAAGTGGGCAGCGCCGCCCTCCCATGGTGCAAAGGGGTAGAGAGCCAGGGCGATCAGTGCGGCGATGTATCCGCCGCGCTTGAAGTCGATGCGCTTGGGAAACACGTTGGAAATATCGAAGGCCGCCGAGACGAAGTTGGCCACCACGTTGATGCCCAGCGTGGCCACGGCAAAGGTGACGGCGGCCAGCAGGGCCAGCACCCAGCTGTCGAACTTGGCCGAGATCTGCTCGGGGTGCAGCAGCACCTCGCCATAGACCTTGAAGGCCGCAATCGTGGTGATGCCGGCCACCAGCGAGAACGCGATCAGGTTCACGGGCAGGCCCCAGAGGTTGCCCTTGGCGACCGCTTCCTTGTTCTTCGCATAGCGCGAGAAATCGCAGAAGTTCAGGTACAGCGCCGCAAAGTAGGTGATCCAGGTCGCGCCCACGGCCATCAGCGCCCAGAAGCTGCCCGGCGCGCCGCTCACCCCCGCATCCTTGGTCTTGTCCAGCAGCACATCCATGGGAATGCCGTGGTCGAAGCTGAAGCCGCCGGCCTTCACGCACAGGCCGATGGCCAGCACCAGCATGGCGATCCACACGGCAGGCCCGGCCCAGTCCTGGAATCGCCGCACGGTCTCCATGCCCCTTTGGATGATCAGCAGCTGCAAGGCCCAGATGACCACGTAGCAGATCACCTCCAGACCCGAATGGCCCAGCCAGTGCGTGGTCTGGTGGAAGGACAGCAACGCCTCATTGCGCACCAGCAGCGCCACCATGGCGCCCGAGGCCGCCGCCGTCTGCGCCCCGTACCAGAAGCAGGCCACGATGGCTCGCACCAGGGCAGCCAGATTCGCGCCCCATACCCCGAAGGACGCACGCGCCAGCACCGGATAGGGCACGCCGGTCTTCTCGCCCGCATAGCCCACCAGGTTCATCAAGAAGAAGATGACCAGGGAGCTGATGCCGATGGCGATCAGAAAATTGACGAAGCTGCCGCACAGCAGAAACAGGCTGGCCGCTAGGTAGTAGCCCCAGAGGCTGTGCACGTCCGAAGTCCAGACGTTGAAAATGCTGAAGGCGCCCCAGCGGCGGTCCTTGGTGGGCGCCAGGTCTTCGTTGTAAAGACCCGGCGAGGGATTGCGAATATCCATTGCTGCGCTCCTTGATCACGAGCAATCACTGACACAAGACCAGCCGAGACCCATGAATCAGCTGGCACACAAACTGGCACGCAAACTGGTATGCAAGAAGTGTGCCTTCAGGCGCAGGAGTTGTTTCCAGGGACATACCCGGCCACGCCGGCCCTGCGCATCACGGCGCCATGTTGAAATGGCGCCAGGCATTCCTGACCCCAACACCCCGCCATGTTCGTCACGCAGCTCAAGTCCTTCTTCTGGGTGGCCCGCCTGGGCAGCATCACGCAGGCGGCACGCCAGCTTTCGCTGAGCCAGCCCACCGTGACCACCCAGATCCGCGCGCTGGAAGAGCACTACGGCGTGGAGCTGTTCCATCGCCAGGGCGGACGGCTGTCCATCACCGATGCCGGCTTGCGCCTGCTGCCCCAGGTCGAGCAACTGCTGCTGCAGACCATCCAGCTGGAGTCGGCGCTGCGCCATTCGGGCGATGCCAGCCAGGGCCAGCTGCGCATCGGTGCGACGGCGCCCTACTACGTGCTGGACATCGTCAAGCGCTACCAGCGGCGCTTCGAGCGGGTGGAAGTGGCCATCGTGGGCGGCAACTCGCGCCAGATGGTGCAGGCGCTGGTGGACTACCAGGTGGACCTGGCGACCTCGTCACACCTGGAAGGTGATCCGCGCCTGCTGCGCGTGGAACTGGGCCAGGACCCGCTGGCCCTGCTGGTGCACCGCAGCCACCGGCTGGCGCAGCGCACCATGGTGCAGGCGTCCGATCTGGTGCAAGACACGCTGATCCTGCGCGAGCGCGGCTCCATGACGCGCCAGCTCACCGAACAGATGCTGGCCGCCGCCGGCCTGGCACCGCGCCACGTCATGGAAATCGCCAGCCGCGAAGCCATCCGCGAGGCCGTGATCCGCGACATGGGCATCAGCGTCTTCGCCCGGCATGAAGCCTCGGCCCACCCCGACATCGTCGTCCTGCCCTTCGCAGGCCCCGTGCCGCGCCTGCCCGAATACCTGTACTGCCTGCGCGAACGCCGCCAGGCCCGGCTGATCGCCGGCTTTCTGGAGGAAGCCGTGCCGGGCGGGGTGCTGCCGGACCAGATGTGAACTGGCTCAGGCCAGCTCGGCATCCGCCAGCAGCGGCTGCTTGAGATCCTTGTCCGACAGCGACAGCTCCACATTGAGCTGCGGCCACTGCACGCCGATGGCCGGGTCGTCCCAGGCAATGCCGCGATCGGCCTGGGGCGCGTAGAAGGCCGTGGCCTTGTAGAGGAAGTCGGCGCTGTCGCTGAGCACCATGAAGCCGTGGGCAAAGCCTGGGGGCACCCACAGCTGGCGGTGGTTGTCTTCCGTCAGCTCGGCGCCCACCCATTGGCCGAAGGTGGACGAGCCCTTGCGGATGTCCACGGCCACATCGAACACGGCGCCGCGCACCACGCGCACCAGCTTGCCCTGGGCATGGGGAGGCAGCTGGTAGTGCAGGCCGCGCAGCACGCCCTTCTTGCTGCGGCTGTGGTTGTCCTGCACGAACTGGTGGTCCGTGCCCGTGGCCTGGTTGAAGGCCTGCTGGTTGAAGCTTTCGAGGAAGAAGCCGCGATCGTCACCAAAGACCTTGGGCTCGATCAGCATCACCTCGGGAATGGCCAGGGGTGTTGCCTTCATGCGTGCACCTTTTCCTTGAGGATCTGCAGCAGGTACTGGCCATAGCCGTTCTTGGCCAGCGCCTGGCCCAGCGTCTCGAGCTGGGCACGGTCTATCCAGCCCTGGCGGAAGGCGATCTCCTCGGGGCATGACACCTTCAGGCCCTGGCGCTGCTGCAGCGTGGCGATGAACTGGCCGGCCTCCAGCAGGCTGTCGTGCGTGCCCGTGTCCAGCCAGGCATAGCCACGGCCCATGAGCTCCACATTGAGCTGGCCCTTGTCCAGGTACAGGCGGTTGAGGTCGGTGATTTCCAGCTCGCCGCGCGCCGACGGCTTGATGGACTTGGCCAGCTCCACCACCTGGCTGTCGTAGAAATACAGGCCCGTGACCGCGTAGTTGCTCCTGGGCTGCCTGGGTTTTTCCTCCAGGGAAAGCACGCGGCCCTGGGCGTCGAACTCGGCCACGCCATAGCGCTCGGGGTCCTGCACGTGGTAGGCAAACACCGTGGCGCCCTCGCTGCGCGCGTCAGCGCGTTCGAGCAGGCGGGGGAAGTCGTGTCCGTAGTAGATGTTGTCACCCAGCACCAAGGCGCTGGGGGCGCCGGCCAGGAAGTCCTCGGCGATCAAAAAGGCCTGGGCCAGTCCATCCGGGCTGGGCTGGACGGCGTACTCCAGCTTCAGGCCCCACTGCGAGCCGTCGCCCAGCAATTGCTCGAAGCGCGGCGTGTCCTGCGGGGTGCTGATCACGAGGATCTCGCGGATGCCCGCGAGCATGAGGGCGCTCAGCGGGTAGTAGATCATGGGCTTGTCGTAGACCGGCAGCAGCTGCTTGCTGATGGCCAGCGTGGCCGGGTGCAGGCGGGTGCCGGAGCCGCCAGCGAGGATGATGCCTTTGCGTTGCGCGTTCATGGGGTGGGTCCTGTCGTTCGTGCTGAGTAGCGAGACCGCGCTCAGATGATTTCCTGCAGCATGCGGTCCACGCCGGCCTGCCAGTGCGGCAGGCGCAGGCCGAAGGTCTGCTGCAGCCGCTCGGTGTTCAGGCGGGAATTGTGCGGACGCTGCGCCGGGGTCGGAAAGGCGCTGGTGGGCACGGCAGCTATGCGCTGCACCTTCCAGGGCCGGTCGGGCGCGAGTTCGCGGGCGCGGGCGATCACATGGCTGGCGTAGGCATGCCAGGTGGTCTCGCCACTGGCCACCAGATGGTGCAGGCCTTCGCCGCCGGACTGGCGCCGCACCTGGCGGATGGCATGGGCCGTCACGTCGGCGATCAGGTCTGCCCCCGTCGGCGCGCCCCATTGGTCGTCGATCACGCTCAGCACCTCGCGCTCCTGGGCCAGGCGCAGCATGGTCTTGGCGAAGTTGCCGCCGCGCGCCGCATAGACCCAGCTGGTGCGAAAGATCAGGTGGCGGCAGCCCGAAGCCTGGATCAGCTGCTCGCCTTCGAGCTTGCTGCCGCCATAGACGGACAGCGGCGCCGTGGCCTCGGTCTCCGTGCGCGCAGCGCTGCCGCTGCCGTCGAAGACGTAGTCCGTGCTGTAGTGCACCAGCAGCGCGCCGGTCTGCGCCGCCTCGCGGGCCAGCACCTGGGGAGCCAGCGCATTGAGCAGCCGCGCCTGTTCCGGCTCGCTTTCGGCCTTGTCCACGGCCGTGTGGGCGGCGGCATTGACGATGACATCGGGACGCAGAGCGCGCACGGTCCGTGCGAGTTCATCGAGGCGAGAGAGATCGCCGCACAGGCCCTGGCCACCGGCGTCGCCCTGGCGCTCCAGCGCAACCAACTCGCCCAGCGGCGCCAGGCTGCGCTGCAGCTCCCAGCCCACCTGTCCATTGCGGCCCAGCAGCAGCAGCTTCATGCGCCGGCTCCCTCCGTGTACTGGCGGCTGACCCATTCGCGGTAGGCGCCGGACTGCACATCGGCCACCCACTCGGGATTGTCCAGGTACCACTGCACGGTCTTGCGGATGCCGGTCTCGAAGGTCTCCGCGGGCTTCCAGCCCAGTTCGCGCTCGAGCTTGCGCGCGTCGATGGCATAGCGCCGGTCGTGACCGGGGCGGTCCTTCACATAGGTGATCTGGGCAGCGTAGCTGGTGCCATCGGCCTTGGGGCGCAGCTCGTCGAGCAGCGCGCAGACGGTGTTCACGATCTCGACGTTGGGCTTTTCGTTCCAGCCGCCCACGTTGTAGGTCTCGCCCAGCTTGCCGGCCTCCAGCACGCGGCGGATGGCGCTGCAATGGTCGCGCACATAGAGCCAGTCGCGCACCTGCATGCCATCGCCATAGATGGGCAAAGGCTTGCCGGCCAGGGCGTTGACGATCATCAGGGGGATCAGCTTCTCGGGGAAATGCAGCGGGCCGTAGTTGTTGCTGCAATTGGTGGTCAGCACGGGCAGGCCGTAGGTGTGATGCCAGGCGCGCACCAGGTGGTCGCTGGCGGCCTTGCTGGCCGAGTACGGGCTGTTGGGCTCGTAGTTATGGTCTTCGGTGAAGGCCGGTGCCGCTGGCGCCAGGCTGCCATAGACCTCGTCGGTGGAGACATGCAGGAAGCGGAAGGCCGCCCTGGCCTCGGCATCCAGCGCGCTCCAGTAGCCGCGCACGGCCTCGAGCAGGCGGAAGGTGCCGACCACATTGGTCTGGATGAAGTCCTCGGGGCCGTGGATGGAACGGTCCACATGGCTTTCGGCCGCGAAGTTGACCACGGCGCGCGGCTGGTGCTCGGCCAGCAGGCGGGCCAGGACTTCGCCATCGCCGATGTCGGCCTGCACGAAGACATGGCGCGCATCGCCCTGCAGGCTCTCCAGGCTCTTGAGGTTGCCCGCGTAGGTGAGCTTGTCCACGTTGAGCACCGGCTCATCGCCGGCAGCCAGCCAGTCCAGCACGAAATTGGCGCCGATGAAGCCGGCGCCGCCTGTGACAAGAATCATGGTTCAACCTTGCAAAATTTCATTGTTCTTGGTTCGGGGTTCAGGCGGCAGCCTGCAGTGCTGCCTCCCGCGCGACCTGGGCATTGTCGGCGTTCACCAGTGAAAAAGCCCGCAGGAGGCGGGCTTTTTCCTTCAGGACACGCCTTTTACACACCAGGGCGTATTCACTGGCCCTGCCAGCGGCGCAGCACCAGCGAGGCGTTCGTGCCACCGAAGCCGAAGCTGTTGGACAGCACGGTGTTCAACTGGGCATCGCGTGTGCGCGTGACCAGGGGCATGTCGTTCAGCGCGGGATCGGGCGTGTCCACGTTGACCGAACCCGCGATGAAGCCCTTGTTCATCATGATCATGCAGTAGATGGCTTCCTGCACGCCGGTGGCGCCCAGCGAGTGGCCGGTCAGCGACTTGGTGGAGGAGAACGGCGGCACCTGGTCGCCGAACAGCGCGCGCATGGCGCGCACTTCCTGCATGTCGCCCACGGGCGTGGAGGTGCCGTGGGTGTTGATGTAGTCCACGCCGCCTTCGAGGCCTTCAAGGGCCTGCTGCATGCAGGCGATGGCGCCGTCGCCCGAGGGCGCGACCATGTCCTCGCCATCGCTGGTGGCGCCAAAGCCCACGACTTCGGCCAGGATGTTCGCACCCCGGGCCTGGGCGTGCTCCAGGCTTTCCAGCACCACCGCGCCGCCGCCACCTGCGATCACGAAACCGTCGCGGTGGGCGTCATAGGCGCGCGAAGCCTTTTCGGGCTGGTCGTTGTACTTGCTGGACATGGCCCCCATGCCGTCGAACAGCAGTGCCATGCCCCAGGACAGCTCTTCGCCGCCGCCGGCAAACATCACGTCCTGCATGCCCCAGGCGATCTGCTGCGCCGCTGCGCCGATGCAGTGCGCCGAGGTGGAGCAGGCCGAGGTGATGGAGTAGTTGATGCCCTTGACCTTGAAGTTGGTCGCCAGGCAGGCGGACACCGTGGAGCTCATGCAGCGCGTGACCTGGTAGGGCCCGACGCGGCGAATGCCCTTTTCGCGCAGCGTGTCGGCCGCCTCGATCTGGTTGGCCGGCGACCCGCCGCCCGAGCCCATGATCAGGCCGGTACGCGGATGGCTGACCTGCTCGGGAGCCAGGCCGGCCTGGGCGATGGCATCTTCCAGCGCGATCTGCGCATAGGCAGCGGCATCGCCCATGAATCGCAGCTGCTTGCGATCGATACGTGCCTCGACGTCGATCTCCGGCACACCGGCCACCTGGCTGCGCATGCCCAGTTCGGTGAACTTCGGCATGGCCTTGATGCCCGTGCGCCCCTCGCGCAGCGAGGTCTCCACGGTATCGAGGTCGTTGCCGATGCACGAGACAATGCCCGCGCCGGTGATGACTACGCGACGTTTGGTCATGCTGCCGTTCCCTGGCCTTCACCCTCGCGCAGGAACAGGCCCACGCGCAGGTCATTGGCGACGTAGATTTCCTTGCCGTCGGCCAGCAGGCGTGCATCGCCGATGGCCATGTTGAGCTTGCGCTTGATCACGCGCTTGATGTCGATTTCGTAGGTCACGAGCTTGACGTCAGGACCCACTTCGCCCGTGAACTTGACTTCGCCGGCGCCCAGCGCACGGCCCCGGCCGGGAAGGCGCAGCCAGGTCAGGTAAAAGCCGATCAGTTGCCACATGGCGTCCAGACCCAGGCAGCCGGGCATGACGGGGTCGCCCCGGAAATGGCAGTCGAAGAACCAGAGATCAGGCTTGATGTCGAGTTCGGCGACGATCTTGCCCAGGCCGTGGGCGCCACCATCCGTGTCGATGTGCGTGATGCGGTCGAACATCAGCATGGGAGGCAGTGGCAGACGCCCGCTGTCTGCGGAAAACAGCTTGCCTTCGCCCGAAGCGATCAGTTGCTCATACGAAAAAGAATCGGCCATTGTCTAACTTGCTCCACGGCGGCACTGACGCCACCTCTATCTCTGAATGGGTGCGGCCCGCAGCGGACCATGCAGCCGCGCATTATCGGGGCTGAACGTTGCCAGACTGCAACAAAACCCCGAGGCCGCATCAAAACTCTGCCACAAAAGCCACGCCGACCCAGGTCGCGGGACTTGGCTACAGCCCCTGAACAGAGGCCCTGCGGCGGCCGATCCAGGCCACCAGCAGCACCGCCGCAGCAGCGGCGCACAGCGGGACCAGGCCTGCTGCATTCACCCAGCGCGCAAACGGTGTCAAGGCCTCGCGGCCCTGCACACTGGCCTCAAGCACCGCGCGCTCGTAAGGCCCCAGCGCGTGCGTCACCACGCCCCGGTGGTCGATGGCCACCGTGGCACCGGTATTGGTGGCGCGCAGCATGGGGCGCTCGAACTCCAGCGCCCGCATGCGGCTGATGGCCAGATGCTGGTCGATCGCCACGCTGTCGCCAAACCAGCCGATGTTGCTGAAATTCACCAGCACCGTGGGCGCCGTCGCTGCATTGCCGAAATGTGCACCCAGCTCTTCGCCAAACAAATCCTCGTAGCAGATGTTGGGTGACAGCCGCTCGCCAGCCCAGGCCATGGAAGGCTGGCCCAGCGCGCCGCGGTTGAAGTCGCCCAGCGGTATGTTCATCATCTGCGTGAACCAGCGAAACAGCGGCGGGATGAACTCCCCGAAGGGCACCAGATGGTGCTTGTCGTATTGGTAGTCCTGGATCTGGCCAGGCTGCCAGCCCACGACCGAGTTCGTGTAGCCGGCCTCTTCCGAGCCCAGCGGAATGCCCAGCAGCGCCGCCTGCCGGCCATCCTTCTTCAGATATGGTTCGCGCAGCAGGTCCAGGTATTCCTCGGGCAACTGCTGGGGCAGCAGGGGCACGGCCGTCTCGGGTGCGACCACCAGCTGCGCCGTGGCCACGCGCAGCTCCCGCCCGTACCAGCCCAGGGCCAGCGGAATGCCGCTGCCGGCCTCGAACTTCTCATCCTGCGGGATATTGCCCTGCAGCATGGCCACGCTCAGCGCCGGCCGTTCGGCCGATGGTGCATTGATGGCGGCATCGCGAAGCCACCACAGCCCGCCCCAGGCCAGAACCAGGGCCGCCACAGTGGCCGCGCACCGTGCAGGCCGAAGGGCTTGTCCGCCCCGCGAACCGGCCGCCAAGGCGGCCAGCCAATATGCCAGCCAGGACGCCACCGCCCCCGTGCCGTAGACGCCGATCCAGCGCGGCAGCACCGACAGGGGCCCTTCGACGTGGGCATAGCCCCCCGCGCCCCAGGGAAAGCCGGTCCACAGCCAGCCACGCGCCAATTCGGCCAGCAGCCAGACGGCGGCGAACAGCAAGGCGCCGCCCGCCGTGCTGGTGGGGCGCAGCTTGTGCCAGCCCCAGGCGGCCACCGCGTAGTAGCTGCCCAGGAAGGCCGCAAGCGCCAGCACGGCGGCAACGGCCAGCGGCGCAGGCAGGCCGCCATAGACATGCATGGAGATGAACAGCCACCAGAAGGTGGCCACCAGCCAGGCGGTGGCATAGAGCATGGCCCGCCCCGCCGCCTGGGCCGGGCGCTGTGCCGTCTGCAGGGCGCGTGCCAGCACGGCCAGCGACAGAATCTGCAGCCACCACAGCGGGCGGCCATAGCCGCCGACCAGGCTCAGCGGCCCGTCGCCCTGGCCGCGCGCCCAGGGCCAGGCCAGCGACAGGGCCTGGGCTGCACCCGCAAGCAGCAGCAGCACGCCCACGGCGAGCCGGCCCATGCGCCGGCCGTCTTGCGAAAAAGCGGAAGAACTGGACAGGGGCATCGGCCAGGTACGGGAGAGATGTCGGTGGGGATAGAAAGGGGCAGCCTCAGCTGCGCAGCAGACTGTCGGCTGCGGGATCGCGCACCACCTTGAACCAGCGCACGGCGCCGCCCTTGGTGTGCAGCACGGTGAATTCCAGGCCGGCCAGATGGATCTGCTCGCCGCGCTTGGGCACATGGCCCATTTCGTGGGCGATCAGGCCTCCGATGGTGTCGAACTCATCTTCGGGATCGCGGGCATGCAGGGCGACCTCGAAGGCTTCGTTCACATGCTCGATGGTGGTGTCGCCCGCCACGCGGTAGCTATTGTCGGCCAGGGCGAAGATGTCGCCCTCGTCCTCGGGGATGTCGAACTCGTCCTCGATCTCGCCGACGATTTCCTCCAGCACATCCTCGATGGTCACCAGGCCTGCCACGCGGCCGAACTCGTCGATGACCACGGCCAGATGGTTGCGGTTGCCCCGGAACTCGCGCAGCAGATCATTCAGGCCCTTGCTCTCCGGCACGAAGGCGGCGGGGCGCAGCAGGGCGCGGATGTTCAGGTCCGGTGAACGCTGCAGCTTGAGCAGGTCCTTGGCCAGAAGGATGCCGATGATGTTCTCGCGCTCGCCCTGGTAGACCGGGAAACGCGAATGTGCAGTGGTGATGACCTGGTGCAGCAGTTCATCGAACGGAGCGTCGATGTTGACCAGGTCCATGCGAGGGGCTGCGACCATGACGTCGCCGGCCGTCATGTCGGCCATGCGTATCACGCGTTCGAGCATGACGCGAGACTCGGGGCCGATGACCTGGTTGTCCTCGGCGTCGGCCAGGGTCTCGATCAGCTCGTCAGGAGAATCAGGGGCCGGGTGGATGAACTCGGCCACCTTTTGCAGGAAGCTTCGCTTGCTTTCCTTCTCGGAAGAGCGCGCAGGATGGGGGTCGGACACTGTCTTGGAGTGCAGGACGTGCGGTAGTGAAACAAGCCGCAAGGATAGCGGATTGCTCCGTCACCCCTGCATGCGCTGCGCCAATTCCCTTTGCGGCGTTTTGCGCCTATTCGCCGGCCTGGTGGCGGCCATCCTGCACGCCACGGCGGATTTCCTGCACGTCGGCCAGGAAATCCCAGAACTGCTTGGCCTGCTTCTTGAGCTGGTAGTCCACCTCGCCGATGTGCTCGGTCATCAGCGACGCCATGTGCGTGTCGATGCCGGCGGGCGGCAGCTGCAGGTAGGCCTCGGACTCGGAGCCATCGCGCTTGATGGTGGCGCCGGCCTTGCGCGCAATCTTGAGCATGGCCGTGTTCTCCGACAGCGCGTGGATGAACATCATGGACACGCCCTTGGTGCGTGCATGGATCACCGCGCGGTTGAACAGGCGCCCGCCGTAGCCGCGGCCGCGTGCCTGCTTGAGCACGGAAACGCCGAATTCGGCGCAGCTCTTGTGCTCGGGATGCGAGGCAAAGGCCAGATGCGCCATGGCGATCAGCTCGAGCCGGCGGTTGTAGATGCCGAAGATGTCGTCGCGCTCGAAATCAAGCTGCATCGCATAGCGGCGAACCTGCTCGTCGCTGGCCGCATAGCCGAAGCGCAGGTAGCGGTCGCCTTCATCGAGCTTGAGCAAATGCGCCACCACGCGTTCGCGGTGGGACGGGCCCAGCGAACGAATGGGCACCATGGACGCGGAGCGCCCATCGGGACGGTGCGGCTGGCCTGCGCTCGCACGCAACATGTCCCGGCCGGCCTGCCAGGACGCCTTCAACCAGTCTTTGGATGCATTCATGGCTCAAATATAGGTAAAAACCCGAGGTCGAGCAACGAAGATATTGCAATGCAACAAAACCGTAAGGTTTTGGCATGCAAACCAATTTCCCCTCCCTGCAACACCCAACGGCCTGGCGCCTGTCGAGCCCGAAGGCTACAAAGGCACGGCCGTGGTCACCTTGACGCGGTCCATCACGAAGCTGGTCTTGCAATCCTGCACGCTGGGATGCTTGAGCAAGGTGTCCATGACGAAGCGCGTGTAGTGCTGCATGTCGGCCACGACCACACGCATCAGATAGTCCATCTCCCCGGTCAGCGACACGCACTCCACCACTTCGGGCCAAGTCTGCACGCTGGCGCGGAACACGTCCATGGGGTTGCGCTTGCTGGTCTCGGTGTACTTCTCCAGGCGCACGTTGAGATAGGCGGTCAGCCCCAGGCCCACGGTCTCCGGCTGGACCAGGGCCACATAGCGGTCGATCACGCCGCTGTCTTCCAGGCGCTTGACCCGGCGCAGCACGGCACTGGGAGACAGGCCGACCTGCTCCCCGATGACGTCATAGGTTTCCCGGCCGTTGGCCTGCAGGCGGCGCAAAATGGCCCGATCCAGTTTGTCGATGGTGTGCGTGGCGCTCATGGCGGTGGACTCGTAAATAAGTACGGATTTCTTCAGGGTTAACCCGAATTAACCAGTTAAATTGCGATAAACAAAAGAATTCCGCAATTTTCATGCATTCCGCATTTTCCCACCAAGGGCAAACGGCAAAAAGCTGAAGCCCCTCCCGCCTACAGTGACAGCACTGATCGCAAGCCCGCAGGCCATGCCTGGGGCGCCCGAAACACTGTCCTGCACAAAAAGGCCGGAGACCCCCATGAAAGCCCCGCTGAACCTGGCCCAGTTCCCCGCCCGCGCACAGACGGCCCGGCGCGCGCAGGACATGGGCGCGTGCGGCCTCAGCGGCAGTCGGCGCTGCCTATACTGCGGGGATCGCCTCCATTTCGCTTCACGCCATGACGCCCCGCCACGACGCCACCCGCGCCATGCCACGCCATGCCCGTGCATCTGCGCCAGTACGTGCACCTGCGGCAGCCGGCCCGCAGCCGTCGGCCCGGATGGCGCGGCGCAGCCTGCTGGCGGCCCTGGCCGCCCTGCCCTGGCTGCCGGCTTCGGCACAGCCCCAGCCGCCCCCGACAGCCTCGACAGCCTTGACAGCCCCGGCGCGCGACGCGAAATCCGACGCCCTGACCCTGATCGTTCCCTATGCAGCCGGCGGCCCCCTGGACCGCACGGCGCGTCCTCTGGTCGAGGCCAGCTCCGCGAAGCTGGGGGCCATCCACATTCTTTACGTGCCGGGCGAAGGCGGCGCCAAGGGCTCGAACATGGTGGCCCAGGCCACGGCCCAGGACCGCTTGCTGCTGATGGGCGCGGCCGCCACGCACGCCGTGCTGCCCTGGCTGCAGCCCCAGCTGGGCTACGACCCGCTGCGCGACTTCCAGCCGCTGGTGCTGGTGGCGCGCATGCCCAATGTGCTGGTGATGCGCAGCGATCTGGCGCGCCAGTGGCGCATACGCACGGCGCTGGACCTGCAGCGCTTTCTTGCCAAGCACCGCCAGCCGCTGCGCTATGCCTCGGGCGGGCCGGGCAGCAGCGGGCACCTGTCGGGCGAGATGTACCAGATGCTCACGCGGCTGCCGCTGCTGCATCTGCCGTTTGGCGGAACGCAGCCGGCGCTGTCGGCCCTGCTCGACGGATCGGCCGATCTGCTGTTCGACAGCCTGGCGTCCTCGCTGCCGCACATCCGTGCAGGCCGGCTGCAGGCCCTGGCCGTGACCACGCTGGAACGCGTGCCGCTGCTGCCCGAGGTGCCCAGCCTCAACGACACGGTACCGGGCTTCAACCTCGCCAACTGGTTCGGCCTGTTCGCGCCTGCCGGCTGGCCCGCCGACCTGGCCCAGCGCCATGCCGCCGTGTTCTCGAAGGCCATGCGCAGCAGTCCGGTGCAGGAAACGCTGACCGCCATGGGCGTGCTGCCCGAAGACCTTCAGCTGCAGGAGTTCGCGCGCTTTGTGCGCTCCGAGCACAGCAAATACGGCCTGCTGGTGCAGGCCGCCCGAATCCGCCAGCTCTGAGCCGCGCAGGTGCCTTGCCTGCCCCCGGCCCGGGGCAGCAATGACAAGATCCCTGGAGAGCACCATGATGAGCACCGCAGCGACCCCCACCTCGTCCCACGCCCCTGCCCACGCCCCCGGTGTGGCACCCGTGGTCTACGGCCAGGCCGACCGCCCCCCGCGCGGCGACTACAGCCGCGCCAGCGACGACTACACCTGCGCGCAGGACTACGACGCCTACACCGAGGCCGACCACGACACCTACCGGCGCCTGTACGAACGCCAGTCCGCCCTGCTGCCGGGACTGGCCAGCCAGCACTTCATCGACGCCCTGCCCTCGCTGGGCGCCAAGGACCGCATTCCGCGCTTCGAGGAAGTCAACGAGCGCCTGCGCCGCGCCACGGGCTGGGAGATCGTCGGCGTGCCGGGCCTGATTCCCGAGGTGCCCTTCTTCTCGCTGCTGGCCAACCGCAAATTCCCGGTCACGGACTGGATCCGCAAGCCCGAGGAGTTCGAGTACATCGTCGAGCCCGATGTCTTCCATGACCTCTTCGGCCATGTGCCGCTGCTGTTCAACCCCGTCATCGCCGACTACATCCAGGCCTATGGCCAGGGCGGGCTCAAGGCCGCCGAGCTGGGCGCCTGCGAGATGCTGTCGCGCCTGTACTGGTACACCATCGAGTTCGGGCTGATCCGCGAGCAGGGCGGCCTGCGCGCCTACGGCGCGGGCATTCTGAGTTCTTCGGGTGAGCTCAACTACTCGGTGCGCAGCCCCGAGCCGCAGCGCCTGCCGCTGTCGCTGGAGCGCGCCATGCGCACGCTCTACAAGATCGACACCTACCAGCACACCTACTTCGTGATCGACGACCTGCAGCAGCTGTTCGACCTCACGGCCGCCGATTTCGAGCCGCTGTACCGCCAGCTGCGCGATCAGCCGACCATCGCGGCCGATGCGCTGCTGCCCGGTGAAGTGGCCCTGCAGACTTCCGCGTCCTGAAGCCGCTCGCGCAGCTCCAGGCAAAAGCGCCAGACGCGCTCGTCGAACACCAGCTGCACATGGGCCACGTCGTCCAGGCGGTGCGCGTGCTGCCCTGGCAGCGTGGCCACGGGGAAGGGAAAGACGATGTTGTCGCAACAGCTCCACCAGCAGCTGAAGGCCACCTCGGGCGGCGGCGGCCCCAGGCGCTGCAGCCAGGGACTGTCCTCGCGCATCTGAAGCGTCGGCAGGCCATGGGCGAAGCGCGCCATCCAGGTGCCGCGGTGCGGCGTGGCCAGGGTCACCACATGGGCAGCCAGTTGCCGGCGCTCCTGCGCGGACAACCGGCCCAGCCAGGCACGCACCACCAGCCCGCCCATGCTGTGCGCCACGATCAGCGGCGCCCGCCCCGTGGCCTGGGCCATGCGGCGTGCGCAGGCATCGAGGTCGGCCACCATGGCGTCGATGGATGCGCCGTGCGCCGGCTCCAGCGTCATGGCCGCGCAGGCAATGCCGCGTTCCTTGAGCCGCCGCAGCCATGGCGCCCAGACCGCGCGATTGCAGAAGAAACCGTGGACCAGCACCATGCCGACCTGGCCTGTGACCGGGCTTGCGTTTTGTCCTGCGGCCGGGTCACCTGGCAAGCCGTCGGCCTCGGCATGGACCCGGAAGGGCAGGCGCCAGCCAAACACCTGCACGGCCAATGCCCACTCGGCGAGCCAGGCTGCCGCCACCGTGCGCCATGCGGGCACGGGTGCGCCGGCCTTGCGCACCACGCGGCGCATCAACACCATCTGCAGGCCCAGATGCAGGCCCGGCCAGCACAGGCCCGGCAGCGCTCCTGCCAGCGCCAGCCCGCGCGATTCCGGCCACCACCATGCCAGCCAGGCCATGGCGCCGGCCAGCGTGCCCAGCGCCACCATTTGCAGAATGCGTGCGTTCACGGCAGCCCGCCCTCCCTGAAAAAAAAGCCAACGTAGCACAGAGCGGCCGCACTTTCGTGGGGGACGGCGGCCCCTGCCTAGGACAACCCCGCGTAGACCGCAAAGCACCCGCCTGACCAGAATCAGCCGCAGCGGTGGCCGGCCGACCGGCGCCTGCCCCTTTGCCGTTCCCCTGTCTCACCAGCAACCCAAGGTACCCTGCATGGACGCTGCGCCCTGGCTCAAGAACTATCCCGCCGATGTGCCCCACGAGGTGCATCCCGAGCAATACCGCTCGCTCACACATCTGCTGGAGGAGGCCTTCACCCAGCATGCGGACCTGCCCTTCTCGGTGTGCATGGACCGCTGGATGAGCTACCGCGAGCTGGACCAGCTGTCCACACGCCTGGGCGCCTGGCTGCAGGGACTGGGGCTGGAGCCCGATGCGCGGGTGGCCATCATGCTGCCCAATGTGCCGCAGTTCGCCGTGAGCATGGCGGCCGTGCTGCGCGCCGGCTACACCTGCGTCAACGTCAATCCGCTGTACACGCCGCGCGAGCTGGAGCACCAGCTCAAGGACTCGGGCGCCACGGCCATCATCATCCTGGAGAACTTCGCCCACACCCTGGCCGACGTGATCGAGCGCAGCGCCATCCGCCATGTCTGCGTCACCGCCATGGGCGATCTGCTGGGCGGCATGTATGGCAGCTGGATCACCTTCGCCGTGCGCCACCTGGCCAAGATGGTGCCGGCCTACAGCCTGCCGCTGGACGGTGAGGGCGGCACGGTGCGCGAGGTCACGACCTTTTCCCAGGCGCTGGCGCGCGGCGCCCAGAAAGAGCTGCGCCCCAGCCAGGCGAGACTGGATTCGGTGGCCTTCCTGCAATACACGGGCGGCACCACCGGGCTGTCCAAGGGTGCCGTGCTCACCCACCGCTGCATCGTGGCCGCCACGCTGCAGGCGCATGCCTGGTTCACGCCGGCCCTGCACGGGCGCGTCAGCGCGCAGGACACGCACATCATCGCGGCGCTGCCGCTGTACCACATCTTCGCCCTCACGGTGAGCCTGTTCGCCATGCGCATGGGGGCCAGCCTGAGCCTGATCCCCAATCCGCGCGACATCCCCAAGTTCGTCAAGGTGCTGCAGAAACGGCCCTTCCACATCCTGCCGGCCGTCAACACCCTGTTCAACGCCCTGCTCAACAACGCCCAGTTCCGCGAGCTGGACTTCTCGCAGCTGCGCGTGTCGCAGGCCGGGGGCATGGCCGCCAGCGAGGGCACGGCGCGCCAGTGGCAGCAGGTCACGGGCAGCGTGATGATCGAGGGCTGGGGCATGAGCGAGACCTGCGCCATCGGCACCAACAACCCCGTCACCGCCACCTCCTTCAGCGGCACCATCGGCCTGCCGCTGCCGGGCATCTCCATCGCCATCAAGGACGACGAAGGCCGCGACCTGCCCATGGGAGAGGCCGGCGAGCTGTGCATCAAGGGCCCCAACGTCATGCGCGGCTACTACAACCAGCCCGACGAAACCGCCAAGGCCTTCACGGCCGACGGCTACATGCGCACCGGCGACATCGGCGTGATGGACCAGGAAGGCTTCACCCGCATCATTGACCGCAAGAAGGACATGATGGTGGTCAGCGGCTTCAACGTCTATCCGAACGAGCTGGAGAACGTGATCTCCATGTGCCCCGGCGTGCTCGAATGCGCAGCCGTGGGCGTGGCCGACGAGCGCCAGGGCGAGGCCATCAAGGTCTACGTGGTGCGCAGCGACCCGGCACTGACCGAGGACCAGGTCATGCGCTTTTGCCATGACCAGCTCACCGGCTACAAGCGCCCGCGGCAGGTGGAGTTCCGCGACGAACTGCCCAAGACCAACGTAGGCAAGATCCTCAGGCGCGCCCTGCGCGATCCCGCCTGAAACCCGCACGGCCGCAGCTGTAGCCCACGCGTCAGCCGTGGCTGCCTGCGGCTGTTAGCCTTGGGAAAGGCTTCTCCCCCCATGACCTCCTTCGCCCCCACAAGCGCCACCGCTGCGCTGCCCTGCGGCATGACCGTGCTGGAGCGCGGCTGGCTGTCGGCCAACAACATCGTCTTCGCGGCCGACCCTGCCGATCCGCAGGACGACGGCGCGGCCGTGGTCGATACCGGCTACGTCAGCCATGCCGATCAGACCGTGCTGCTGATCGAGCAGACGCTGGCTGGCCAGCCGCTGGCGCGCATCCTCAACACCCATCTGCACAGCGACCACTGCGGCGGCAATGCCGCACTGCAGGCGCGCTGGCCGCAGGCCCGGACCTATGTCGCGCCGGGCCAGGCCGAATTCGTGCGCCACTGGAATCCCGAGGCGCTGAGCTACACCCCCACCGGCCAGGAATGCCCGCCATTTGCGCTGACCGGCGTACTGCAGCCCGGCGCCAGCGTGCGGCTGGCCGGGCGCGACTGGCAGATCCATGCCGCGCCGGGGCATGACCCGCACTCCATCATCCTGTTCGAGCCTGCCAGCCGCACACTGATCTCGGCCGATGCGCTCTGGGAAAACGGCTTCGGCGTGGTGTTTCCCGAAATCGAGGGCCTGCAGGCCTTCGAGGAAGTGGCCGCCACGCTGGATGTGATCGAGGCCCTGGCACCGCTCACCATCGTCCCCGGCCACGGCGGCGTTTTCACGGGCGTGGCCGCGGCGCTGGACACGGCGCGCCGCCGCCTGGACGGCTTTGTGCGCGCCCCCGAGCGCCATGCCCTCTACGCGGCCAAGGTGCTGCTCAAGTACCGGCTGCTGGACTGGCAGCGCGTGCGCACCACTGAACTGCTGGCCTGGCTGGACGCCACGCCCTACTTCGGCATGCTGCATGCAGGCTATTTCAGCCACGAGACCGCCGAGCACTGGGGCCGCACGCTGGTGGATGCGCTGGTGCAAGCGGGCGCGGCGCAGCGCGAGGGCGAATGGGTTCACAACGCCTGAACGAAACAGATCCGCGATAGGCGCAAACCACGCCAATCACATCACCGGCCGCAAGCACTGCGCAGCTGCGGCACCACGGGCAGCATCTTCATCGACCGCGTGCGCAACCTGGGCAGCCCGATGCGCGACACCTTCAACATCGAGGACATCGAGATCGTCAAGGGCGCCTCGGGTTCCGAGTACGGGCGCAGGCGCCCTGGCGCCCTGGCGCCCGCCAATCTCTACGATCCCGGCGTCAGCGATGCGATCACGGGCCAGGACATCCGCTATGCCGGCCAGATCAACGAAGGCCACACCAAGACCCTTGCGCTGCACGCCTTCATGGGCTGGGAGCTCAGCGCGAACCTGAGCCTGCAGCTGAACGTCTACAACCTCGCCAACCAGCGTTACATCGCCAGCCTGAACAGCGCGCGGCGCGCGCCACATCCCGGGCGGGGCGCGCTCGGCCAGGCTGGTCGCCACGCTGAAGTTCCGAGACAGGGGTGTTGCTGGGCGGCAACGGCCATCCATTCACTTATCAGATTATTCTTATATTTTTATTAGGAATCATTACCATTCTCAATCCAGGCAAAACTGCCTGATCCAGCCAGCACCGGCAAGCCAAGACAGCTCTCCAGCCGCCCGCGCAACGCCGGCCAGCAAGCCAGCATGTTCACTGCCCATCCCGCTTTCCGTTCAACCATGGCGAACTCCAACTCGTACATCAAAAGCCGCAAACACGACAGCGCTGGCCGCTCGCCGTCGGCCGGCATCATCGCTGCAGCCGCGGCCCTGGCCACCCTGGGCCTGCCGGCCGTGGCCCAGACACAGACGCCCGGCGCCAGGACCGCGCCCAGCCTCAAGGAAGTGACCGTCGAAGGCTCGCGCAGCACCGGCTACGAACCCGCACAGGTCTCCTCCCCCAAGTTCACGCAGCCGCTGGTGGACACGACGCAGACCATCTCCGTCATCAAGGAGCAGGTGCTGCAGGAACAAGGCGCCACCACGCTGACCGAGGCGCTGCGCAACGTGCCCGGCGCCGGCACCTTCTACGCGGGCGAGAACGGCAACACCAGCACGGGTGATGCCATCTACATGCGCGGCTTCGACACCTCCAACAGCATCTATGTGGACGGCGTGCGCGACGTGGGCTCCATCTCGCGCGACGTGTTCAACACCGAGCAGGTGGAAGTCACCAAGGGCCCGGCCAGCACCGACTACGGCCGCAGCGCGCCCACCGGCGCCATCAACATGGTCACCAAGCAGCCCAGCCTGGCCGACAGCTTCGGCGCCTCGCTGGGCGCGGGTTCGGGCAGCTACAAGCGCTCCACCGTGGACTGGAACAAGAGCCTGACCGGGATGGGCGGCGCGGCCTTCCGGCTCAACGCCATGGTGCAGGACGCCGGCGTCGCCGGCCGCGACCGCGTGGCCAATGACCGCTGGGGCATCGCACCGTCGTTCGCCTTCGGACTGAACACCGACACGCGCACCTACCTGAACGCGCTGCACGTCAAGCAAAGCAATGTGCCGGACGGCGGCGTGCCCACCATCGGCCTGCCCGGCTACAGCAACACCGATGCGCGCCTGAACGCGGGCCGCCCCGTGGACCCCAGCCGCTTCTACGGCACCAGCGCCGACCACGACGACGTGACGGCCGACATGGTCACGCTGCGCGTGGAGCACGACTTCACGCCCGACACCACGCTGCGCAACACCACGCGCTGGGGCCGCACCAAGCAGGACTACCTGCTCACGGCCTTCATGGCGCTGTCCAGCAACAACAGCAGCAATCCCGCCGACTGGACCGTGTCACGCAGCCTGCCGACCTTCAAGAACCAGGTCAACGACATCGTCACCAACCAGACCAACCTGACGACCAAGCTGGCGACAGGCAGCGTGCGGCACGAGCTGAGCACCGGGGTGGAGATCACGCGCGAAAAGCAGAGCAACTACGGCACGGGCACCACGGGCGCCTGGCCCAATGCCAGCCTCTATGACCCGCAGGTGCCCAGCTCCGGCCTGAACTGGTCGCGCAACGGCGCCGACAGCAAGGGCTCGACCGACACCTTTGCGCTGTACGCCTTCGACACGCTCAAGTTCAACGAGCAATGGCAGGCCAACGCCGGCCTGCGCCTGGACCGCTACAAGACGCAGTACGACGCACGCGCCGTCTGCGGCGGCCGCAGCGGCCCGGCCTGCGGCAGCAATCCTGCAGGCACCGTGCTGCCCAGCGCCGTGGGCCTGGAGGCCTCCGACACCCTGCTGAGCTGGAAGATCGGCGGCCTCTACAAGCCCGCGCCCAATGGCAGCGTGTACGTGAACTACGCCCTGTCGCAGCAGCCACCGGGCGGTGCCAACTTCACGCTGTCCACGGCCGCCAACAACGCCAACAACCCCAACATGGACCCGCAAAAGGCCAAGACCGCCGAACTGGGAACCAAGTGGGAGCTGATGGACAAGCGCCTGCTGCTGACAGGCGCGCTGTTCCGCACCGAGATCACCAACGAGATCGTCACCAACCCTGACGGCACCGTGGGACAGACCGGCAAGAAGATCGTGCAGGGCCTGGAGCTGGGCGCCACGGGCCAGATCACGCCCGCCTGGGGCGTGACTGCCGGCTACACGCTGCAGGACACCAAGGTGGACACGGGCGCCACCGTGGCGCAGGACGGCTCCAGCGGCCTGACCTATACGCCCAAGAACGCCTTCTCGCTGTGGACCAGCTACCAGTTCCCGTTCGGCCTGACGCTGGCTGGCGGGGCGCGCTACTCGGGCGGACTCAAGCGTGGCACCGACGGAGCCGTGGGCACGCCCAACTTCACCGATGCCTACTGGGTCTTCGACGCCATGGCCAGCTACCGCATCAACAAGAACGCCGACATCCAGCTGAACTTCTACAACCTGTTCGACAAGGAGTATGTGGGCGCCATCAACAAGAGCGGCTACCGCTATTTCCCGGGCACGCCGCGCTCCGTGCGCGTGTCCGCGAACTTCCGCTTCTGAGTGAATGCAAGACGGGCCGCCGCGCCGGCCTTGCCGCGCGCAGAGCGCCGACAATCCCAGTACCGCCCCGGCCCCGCCGGGGCTTTTTCCATGCGAGGAGGACCCGCACCATGATGCTGCACATTCCCGACGTGCTCACGCGCCAGCAGGTCACTGCGATCCGCACAGCCATCGACGCCGCCGACTGGGTGGATGGCCGTGCCACGGCGGGCAGCCAAGGCGCCCGGGTCAAGCGCAACCGCCAGTTGCCCGAAGAGTCGCCCGTGGCACTGGAGCAGGGCCGCACCATCGAGCAGGCGCTGGCGGCCAATGCGCTGTACTTCAGTGCCGCCCTGCCCGCGCGCACCATGTCGCCGCTGTTCAACCGCTACGCGGACAGTGAAACCTATGGCCTGCACGTGGACGGTGCGGCACGGCGCCTGCCAGGCGCGCAGCAGTGGATGCGCACCGATGTGTCCTGCACCCTCTTCCTCTGCGATCCCGAGGACTACGATGGCGGCGAGCTGGTCGTGGTGGACACCTACGGCACGCACGAGGTCAAGCTGCCGGCCGGCGACCTGATCCTCTATCCCTCCACCAGCCTGCACCGCGTGGAGCCCGTCACCCGGGGCGAGCGCGTGTGCGCCTTCTTCTGGGCGCAAAGCATGGTGCGCGACGACACACGCCGCGCCATGCTGTTCGAGATGGACCAGACCATCCAGCGCCTGCGCGAGAAGCTGGGCGAGACCGATGAAACCCTCAGCCTCGCGGGCCAATATCACAACCTGCTGCGCATGTGGGCCGAGACCTGAGGGATCGGATCGCTTCAGGGCTTGTGCTTTTCCGCGCAGCCGATCAGGTGGTTGTAGCTGTTGGACATGCACTGGTACATGGCCTTGGAGCGGCCCGTGGAGGCCTGGCAGTCGGCCACCGTGGCGTGCGTGCGCGCCTCGCGGAACTTGCCCGCGGTTGCATCGAACTGCGCCTGCGTGATGTAGCCGCCCTTGAGGTTCTTCTGGCCGTTCTCGACCATGGTGTCCACCTGGCTGCGGATGTTGTCCACGGCGGCTGCGCAGTTCAGCGGCACCTCCTTGGAATCGACCTTGCTCAGGCCCTTGGCCACGCCGTCCGCCAGCTCGCGCACCTGCTTGGGCAGCTTCTTCGTGCCGTCGGGATTGCGCTCTTCGCCAAACCGGCCCGAGCCTGCGCCCGAGCTGCCATTGGGCGAGACCTTGATCTGGCCGGCATCGGCCTGGTCGACGGGCAGCTGCGAACCGTAGTGCGTGCGCCCTTCGGCATCCACCCATTTGTAGACGGGCTGCGCCGCCGCCGTGCACGCCCATGCAAGACCCAGCGCGACCCAGGCCGCGCGGCTCCCTGTTGTTGTCATTCTTGAAACCCCTGCGGTATCCGGGGCCGCGGCATGCGGCCCGCCAGTCGGTAACCAAGTGTAGCGCCGACAGGCATCGCCGCACCCCGCAGGAATGTCAAGTGCAGCTCAGGGCAGGTCCTTGCTGGGGTCGGGCGTGGCCGCATCACGCGGGCCGATGGTGCCCAGGCGGCTCTTGAGCGACTGGGGCTGGCCCGTGATCAGCGCCGCGTAGTTGGTGGTGTTGGACAGCACCTTCTTCACATAGTCGCGCGTCTCGGTGAAGGGCACGTTCTCGGCCCAGATGGCGGCGTCGAGCACCGGGCCGTTGCGCCAGTTGCGCGGGCGGCCGGGGCCGGCGTTGTAGCCGGCCGCAGCCAGCGCCATGGAGCCGTCGAAATCGTCCAGCGCCAGCTTCAGATAGGCGGTGCCTATGGTGATATTCACATCGCGGTCATTGATCATGGACGGGGAAAAGTCCGTCATGCCGATCTTGCGCGCCGTCCACCGGGCCGTGGCCGGCATGACCTGCATCAGGCCCGAGGCGCCCACGCCCGAGCGCGCATCCATGATGAAGCGGCTTTCCTGGCGGATCAGTCCATAGACATAGGCAGGGTCCAGCCCGATGGAACGCGAGCGCGCCAGCACCGTGTCGTGGAAGGGCATGGGAAAGCGCTGGCTCCAGTCGGCAAAGCTGCGGGTGCGCTCGCTGGTGTTGATGCAGCGGTCCCAGACCTGCTGCTGGCAGGCCAGGTCGGCGGCAGCCAGCAGTTCGCGGTCGTTCATGCCGCCGGCCTGGTGCAGGTTGGTGGCGTAGTTCCATTCACGCACGCCTTCGCTGCGCAGGCCGTTCTGGATGGCGTAGAGGCCGCGCACCAGACTGGGGTTGGCGCGGGCGGCGGCCTTCTCCTGTGCCGTGGGCGGCGCAGGCGGCGGTGGGGCCGTCACGCGCTGGCCGATGTCCTCCAGCGCCAGCTGCTCGTAGAAACTGCCGGGGCCGGCCATGTCCTCCAGCAGCTGGCGCGCCTCGGAACGCTCCTGCTCGCTGGGGCGGCCCGACAGCAGGGCGCGGGCCTTCCAGTAGGTCCATGTGTGTTCGGTGCGCTCAGGACCCATGGCGTCGATGGCGCGGCGCACCGTGCGCCAGTCGCCTGCACGCAACGCGGCACGCACCTTCCAACCCAGCAGTTCGTCGCTGAGATCGCCGTCCTTGCGCACCTTGCCGAAATAGGCCGCAGCCTCGGGCTGCAGCTTGAGCGCGGCCTGCTTGCCGATCACGCCCCAGGCCCAGTTGTTCTCCTCGGCCGTCAGCCGGGCACCCCAGCCGCCTTCCAGCTGGGTGGCCGCCGCCGCCGGGTCGCTGGACGCCATGCGGATCAGCGCCAGCAGCGCCAGTTCCTTGGGCACGGCACCACGCACGCGCGTCTGCCCGGCAAGGTATTTCGCCGGCGAGGCGAATACCTGCGCCACCTGGGGCAGGGCCTCGGGCGCGACGATGGCCACGGCATCGCGCGTGGCCTTCTGGCGATTGGCCTCGGCCGACTGGCGTGCCTTGCGCCAGACTTCGGGCTCGCTGATCTGCTTGGCTGCGTACAGCTCGCCGGCAGCATAGGTGCAGCCGTCGTCGGCGTCGCGCTGGGCCCACCACAGGTCGCGGACCTGCTGGCCGAGATTGGCGGCAGGCTGGCCCTTGAGGTTGTCGATCAGCAGGGCATAGCAGTTGACGGAACGGTCATCGCGCATGCGAAACGCCCCGTGCACCTGGTCGAACATGCCCCAGTCGCGCCGCTGCCCCAGCAGCAGCAGCCAGTCATTGCGCAGCCGGTCTTCCTGGTAGGTGCCGGGCCAGCGCTTGAAAAACCCCAGAATCTCGTCGGCACTGGCTTCTTCCAGCCGGGCCTTGAGTTCCCAATAGGCGGCCCAAGGTTCGAGCACATGGCCACGCGCAGAAGGCAGCAGCTGCGTGAGCTTGGCCTTGTCGCCCTTGCGAAAGGCCTGCTGCATTTCCAGCAGGACGTCGTCGCCACGGTTTTGCGCCAGCGCAGGCGTGGCTGCGGTGGTCCAGAGGGAAGCCGCCAGAAGCGGTGTCAAAATCTTCAGCCAGTGCATGGAGGAAATTATCTGATGGACAAAGCAGCCCTGCGCCGCAGCTTGATAGACCAGCGCCTCAACCTTCCCGACCGATTGCAGCGCGCCGACGCGCTGCAGCAGGTCATGCGCTTTTGGCTGATACAGCGGCCCGACAGCATCATCGGCGCCTATTGGCCGATCAAGGGGGAGTTCGACCCGCTGCCAGCGCTTCACCGGTGGAAGGAAGATGGCGAACTACAGGGTACCCCACAAAGACGCCGCATCGGATTGCCCGTGATCGACAAGCAGCGTAAGACACTCAGCTTTCACGCCTGGTACCCGGGCTGTCCCATGGAAGAGGACGCCTATGGCATCCCCAAGCCCAAGGACACCGAAACCCTGACCCCCACCCTGCTGTTCGTGCCCTGCGTGGGCTACGCGGCCGGTGGCTACCGCCTGGGCTATGGCGGCGGTTTCTACGACCGCACCCTGGCCGAGCTGCAGCCCAGGCCCTTCACCGTGGGTCTGGGCTACGGCTGCGGCTATGTGGACGAGTTCGAGCCCGAGCCGCATGACCTGCCGCTGGACGCCATCTTGAACGACCACGGAGTCGTCTGGCCGGTGTAGAACAAGCACCCCCTGAGGCGCTGCACGCCTTCCCCCTCTCTGCCCGCTTCGCGGGGGAGGGGGACGACACCCTCACTGCGGGGCGGCCCTTGCTCGGTGTCCCTCGCTTTTGGCCGCGCCGGTTTCTAGCGCTGTGCTTCTTTAGTTTGCTGTCTCGCGCTGCGCCTGCCATTGATGCCAGCCGCGGGCTCGCAGGTCGCAGGCGGGGCAGGTTCCGCAGCCGTAGCCCCAGTCGTGCAGCGTCTCGCGCGTGCCCTGGTAGCAGGTGTGGGTGTCGCGCTGGATGAGGTCCACCAGGGTGTCGCCCCCCAGGTCGTGGGCCATTTGCCAGGTCTGGGCCTTGTCTATCCACATGAGCGGGGTTTCGATGCGCAGGCGCCGCTCCAGGCCCAGGTTCAGGGCGAGCTGCATGGCCTTCATGGTGTCGTCACGGCAGTCGGGGTAGCCGGAGTAGTCGGTCTCGCAGACGCCGGTGACGATGACCGACAGGCCGCGACGGTAGGCCAGCGCGCCGGCCAGGGTCAGGAACAGCAGGTTGCGGCCGGGCACGAAGGTGTTGGGCAGGCCGTCGGCCTGCATGGCGAAGGCCACGTCTTCGGTCAGGGAGGAGCCGCCGATCTGCTGCAGCACGTCCAGCGAGAGGACATGGTCGTCACCCAGGCGCGGTGCCCATTCGGGAAAATCCCTGGCCAGCCGCTCGCGCACCTGCTGGCGCACCTGCATTTCCACGCTGTGGCGCTGGCCGTAGTCGAAACCCAGGGTCTCGACGCGCTCGTACAGCGACAGCGCCTGCGCCAGGCAGGTGGTCGAATCCTGGCCGCCGGAAAACAGGACCAGCGCAGCCGTGTGGCGCGCCGCTGGCGCCTGGGGAGAAGAGCTATCGTTTTGCATGGCACGCATTAGAGCGCGCCCAGGCAGCGCCCGGCTCCTACATGGGTTTTCCTGCCATGCTTGCTAAGCTGTAGGGCCTATCGCGGAGGTTGCGGCCATGCTCACGCTCTATATCGGCAACAAGAATTACTCATCCTGGTCCATGCGCCCCTGGGTGCTGATGCGCCAGGCCGGCATTGCTTTCGAAGAAGTCATGCTGCGCTTTGACAGCTTCGACGAGCAGTCCGCCTTCAAGCAGCGCGCCCGCGCGCTGTCTCCCTCGGGCCGCGTGCCCGTGCTCATGGATGAAGGCATGGCCATCTGGGACAGCCTGGCCATCTGCGAGTACCTGGCCGAGAAATTCCCTGGAAAAACACCTGTGGCCGACCCTGGCCCTGAACCGCGCCCGCGCGCGCAGCCTCTGTGCCGAGATGCACAGCGGCTTCGGCGCGCTGCGCTCGCTGTGCCCCATGAACATCGAGGCCCAGTTGCCCGAGGTCGGCGCGCGGCTGTGGGCCGAGCGCGCGGACCTGCGCGACGATGTCCAGCACCTGTCCGAGCTGTGGCAGCCGCTGCTGTCCACGGCCAGCGGCCCCATGCTGTATGACCAGTTCAGCATCGTCGATGCCTTTTTCGCGCCCGTGTGCATGCGCCTGACGACCTACGAGCTGCCGCTGGCCCCGGCCATCGACGCCTACGTGCGCCGCGTGCGCGCCTTGCCGGGCGTGCAGGACTGGGTGCAGGGCGCACTGGCCGAGCACGATTTCCGGCCGTTCGAGGAACCCTACCGCAGCGCGCCTGCGGCCGGCTGAGCGGCGCACCAGCAAAAGTCGGAGCACTGCTGCGCTGGGGTGGGCGCGGCCTGCGCAATGCCGCGGTTGCGGAGCCAGTGCAGCGGCCGTCCGGCTGGCGCTGCTTGAGTTCGTCTCCAGAAAGAATCCGGAAGAAAGCATGCGCTCGGCACTCCATCGGTGCGTGGAGGCACGCCCGCCATCATGTCACCGCCCAGGCCCTACCATTGCGGCATGAGCGAATTTCAGGTGTACATGGTGGGCGGCGCGGTGCGCGACCGTCTTTTGGGGCGGGCCGTGCATGACCGCGACTGGGTGGTGGTCGGCGCCACGCCCGAACAAATGTCCGCGCGCGGCTTTCTGCCAGTGGGGCGGGACTTCCCGGTCTTCCTCCATCCCGAGACGCACGAGGAATACGCGCTGGCGCGTACCGAGCGCAAGAGCGGCCTGGGGTACCGGGGTTTCGTCGTGCAGGCGGCGCCCGATGTCACGCTGGAGCAGGATCTGGCCCGGCGCGACCTGACCATCAATGCCATGGCCGCTCCTGCGGACTGGGATGGTGAAAGCGCCATCACCGATCCCTACCACGGCCAGGCCGATCTTCAGGCCCGGGTGCTGCGCCATGTGACCGGGGCCTTCCGCGAAGACCCGGTGCGCATCCTGCGCGTGGCGCGCTTCGCGGCACGTTTCCACGAATTCACGGTGGCGCCGGAAACCATGGCCCTGATGCGGGAGATGGTGGCCGCCGGCGAGGTGGATGCCCTGGTGCCCGAGCGCGTGTGGCAGGAGATCAGCCGTGGCCTGATGGAGCGCCGTCCCTCGCGCATGTTCGAGCTGCTGCGCGAGTGCGGTGCGCTGGCCGTGCTGCTGCCCGAGCTGGAGCGGCTGTGGGGCGTGCCCCAGCGCGCCGAGTACCACCCCGAGGTCGATACCGGCGTGCACGCCATGATGGTGCTGGACATGGCCGCACAGCTCGACGCCCCCCTGCCCGTGCGATACGCCTGCCTGGTGCACGACCTGGGCAAGGGAACGACGCCGGCCGATGTGCTGCCGCGCCACATAGGCCATGAGCAGCGCAGCGCCCGGCTGGCCGAGAAAGTGGGCGAGCGTCTGCGCGTGCCCACGGACTGCCGCGAACTGGGCGACGTGGTGGCGCGCGAGCACGGCAACATCCACCGCAGCGGCGAACTCAACGGCGCCGCCATCGTCCGCCTGCTGGAGCGCTGCGACGCCATCCGCAAGCCCGCGCGCTTCGAACAGGCCCTTGCGGCCTGTGAATGCGACGCGCGGGGGCGCCTGGGTTTCGAGGACCGGCCCTACCCCCAGCGCGCCCGCCTGCGCGATGCGCTGGCTGCCGCGCTGTCCATCTCCACCTCGGACATCGCGGCCCAGGCCGCCGCGCGCGGCAAACAGGGCAAGGCCATAGGCGAGGCCGTGCAGGCGGCGCGCGCGCAGGCCGTGGCAGATTGGCTGGCGCAGGCGGCCTGAGCGAAAAGGCCGCCACACACGGGAATCAGGCTCGCGCCACGGGCAGGACCAGTCGCAGGCACACGGGCTGCTCGCCTCCTGCCGTCAACAAGGCCACGCTGCCGCCCAGCCGCTCGGCGATGCGCCGCACCAGGTACAGCCCCAGCCCGGCGCCGGGCCGGTGCTGGGCGTTGCGGCCACGGTAATACCTTTCGAACAGCTGGTCCTGGTCCGCCTGGGCAATGGGCTCTGCCGGATTCGAGACCTGGATCTCCAGACCCTCGCCCTGCCTGGTCACGTCCAGGCGGACCGATTCGCCCTCGGGCGTGTGGCGGTCTGCATTGGCCAGCAGATTGCGCAGCGCGATGCGCAGCAGGCCGGCATCGGTGATCAATTGCTGCGTGCCCCCGCCCAGTTGGCAGACGATGCGGCCGGGCGCAAAGTCCAGGCACAAGCCATCCACCAGCGCATGCAGGTCGCACGGCTGCAGGCGCGGCTCGGCATGGGGCTGGGGGTCGGCCATGCGGTCGTCGGCCAGGCAGTCGTCCACCAGGGCCAGCAGGCGCTGGGCGGCTTCGCGGATGTTGCGGCTGCGTGCCAGCGTCTTGTCGGGCGGTGCCGCCAGGTTGCGCGCCAGTTGCTGCGCACTGGTCAGGATGATGGCCAGCGGCGTGCGCAGCTCGTGAGAGACCATGGCGACAAAGTCGCGCTGCTCCTGGCGCACCCTGCGCTCCAGCGCCAGCGCCTCGCTGAGTTCGCTTTCGCGCAACTGTCGCTGCCGCAGTTCCGCCTCCAGCCGGACCTGCTCGCGCTCTCGAATGCGGCGCCTGCGCTCGTATCCGCCGATGATCCAGCCACTGAGCAGCAGCATGTGCGCCATGGTGCCCAGCGCGGACGCATGCGTGGACACCAGCGCGGTCAGCGCGTTCATGGGCAGCCAGCCCAGGTTGCGCAGGAAAGAGATCAGCACGCCGGCATAGAAGATGCCGAACGCCAGCATGAAGAACCGTGCCGGGGCGTGGCCGCGCCGCCACAGCCAAAGGGCGAATGCGAGAAAGCCCACGGTCAGCGGCAGGGTCATGGCCTGCACCGGGACCATGCCCGCCGAGTAGTGCCCCGACACCACCAACAGCATGCAGCACAGGCTGAACAGCCACAGCAGCGGCACGATCTGGCGTACCAGCCGCGGATACAGCGATGCCAGCTCCAACTGCCTGCAGGCCAGTTGCATGGAGATCGCCAGGGCGCCGGCAATGCCGCATCCCAGCAGGCGGTCGCTCCAGAAACCCGGCAGGCCCGTCAACTGCTGCACCAGCCCCAGCGATACCACCTCATTGAGCACGCAGACGCTGAGATAGGCCAGAAACAGGCCGCTCACCGGAGCCCGCGTGCCCAGCCAGAACACCAGTTGCACGCCAATCAACAGCAGGTACAGCCCGAAGTACAGGCCGAACGAGAGGGCCTCGCGCCGCGTATGGTTGTCGAACGCCAGTCGCTGCCACAGATCGATACGGGTGACGAGCGCGTTGCGCGCACGCAGGCGCACCAGCAACTCGTATGACCCGGCGGCAGCAGGTTCGAACTGGAATGCGGGACTGCGGTAGTCCACCGGCCAGGCGTGACGCGAAATCTCTTCGCCACTGCGCCCCAGCAGCTGCCAGGGGTCGCCAGGCCGGCGCACATGGACCTCCACCTCATCGAGCAGGGCATTGCCCAGCAACAGCATCCAGCTGCCGGGCTGCTGCACCTGCAGCGGCATGCGCAACCAGACCGCCGCCTGCGTGAAGCTGGCGTTCAGGTGCCCTGGCATCGCCTTCCACCCGGGCGCCAGGTCGGCCTGCCGGACATCGAGCAGGCCCGAAGCGTCATCGAGCCGCTGCCACTGCCCTGCGGTCTCCTGCATGGGCACATCGGGGTCCAGCAAGAGGGTCCGGGCCTGGAGCAGCAGTGGGCACAGCAGCCAGGCCAGCACGATGAGGGTTGCACGGTAATATCGCATCTGAAGTCCACCACGGGGCCGCCAGCGTACACCAGCTGTCTGCGCTGTCACCCGCCTGCCCTCCTCCCAGTCCATGCTTGATGTGATCCTGCTCGAAGACGAGCCCGTGCTGCGCCATGAACTGGGCGAGTTCCTCGAATCCCTGGGCTATGCACCGCAGTGCGTGGCCAGCCTGCAGGAGTTCGACCGCCATTTCGATGCGCGGCGCCACCGGCTGGCCATCATCGACATCGGCCTGCCCGACGGCAACGGCCTGGCGCTGATCCAGCGCCTGCGCCAGCAGGGCCAGCAACTGGGCATCATCGTCTTCAGCGCGCTCAACAGCAGCGCCAACCGCATCGACGGCCTGGAGATCGGCGCCGACCACTACCTGGGCAAAGGCTGCGATCTCGACGAGCTGGAAGCCACCCTGGCCGCCCTGGTGCGGCGCCTGGGCCTGCAGCAGCGCCAGGCGCCGTGGCTGCTGCAGCTTGGCCCCAGCCGCCTGCAGCCCCCCGCCTCGCCCCCTGTGGCGCTGTCACACCAGGACCTGCTGGTGCTGCACTGCCTGATGGGCAACGCAGGGACCAGCGTCAGCCGCCGCCAGATCGTGCAGGCGCTGGGTGGAGACTATCTGGTCTACGACCAGCGCCGCCTGGACACCCAGATGCGCCGGCTGAGGCGCAAGGTGCAAGAGGCCAGCGGCCAGCAGCTGCCTGTCAAGACGCTGCGCAACAGCGGCTATTGCTTCTATCTGCCGGGTGAAGTGCAGGCCTGAGGAAGGGCCTGACGGCGCCCGGTCCTTGCGGCCCGGCAACCATCAGACGACCGAGCGCACCCAGCGCACGATCTCGCCGGCAGGCAGCGCGCCGGAGACACGGGCGATCTCGCGTCCTTCCTTGAACACCACCATGGTCGGGATGCTGCGGATGTTCCAGGGCGCGGCAGCGTGGGGGTGCGCCTCGGTATCGAGCTTGGCCAGCTGCACGCCGGGCGCCAGCGCCTGAGCCGCCTGCTCGAAGGCAGGCGCCATCATGCGGCAGGGGCCGCACCAGGGGGCCCAGAAATCGACCACCACGGGCACCTGGCTGCGCCCCACATGCCTGGCGAAGCTCTGCGCATCCAGCGCCACGGGCTGGCCGGTGACCAGCGGTTGATGGCAGCTGCCGCAATCAGGCGCGCTACCCAGCTGATCGACCGCAATGCGGTTGGTGGTGTGGCAATGGGGGCAGACGAAATGCAGCTTGTCGGACATGGGCGGCCTCTTGTTGGCGAGTCATGGGGGCAATTGCATGCATATACGGGCGCTGCGCCCATGCTTCAAGCCATGCTCAGACCAGCTTGGCGATCAGGGCGGCAATCACGCTGAGCAACACGGTGCTGGCAATGGGCAGAAAAATCACGCGGCCGAACAGGCGAAAGCGGAAGTCGCCCGGCAGGCGGCCCAGGCCTATGCGTTCCAGCCAGGCGTGCAGGCCATTGAACAGCAGCAGGGCCAGGAAGATGACGAGGAGCCAGCGGATCATGGCGCCGAGTGTACGGCGGCGCGGGACCGGGCCATACAGAGTACACCGCGTCATGCACACGACATATGGACTGCCTACATTGCCGCTGTCCTCCCCCTCTTCATCGCCTCCAGGCCGACCGCCACGAATTCGCCATGCAACGCAACCGCCGCCTTCTTCTTGCCGCAGCCCTGCCCGCCGCCTTGCTGATGACCGCCTGCGCCAGCGCACCTGCGCCGGCAGCCCGACCCGGCGCCATCGACAACAGCGCCCTGCAGCGCAGCGACTTCCGCGCGCACCAGGCCACCTATGGCCTGGTCTACCGCCTGCCGGCCGATGCCACCGCCATCCTGGACAGCCAGGTCGCACCCGTGGTGCACGAGCAGTTGCTGCGCCTGAAGCTGGTGGCCGAGGCCAACACCTTCAATCTGCCCCATGTCACCGTGGTGCATATCCATAGCGCCGACCCCTCCACGCCGCGCAAGATGCTGGCGGCCCTGCCGGCGCTGCCGCCCGTGCTGCAGGACGTTCACCTGAAGAATTTCTACACCACCGAGGCCGCCAAGGGGGCCGGCAAGCCCTGGTGGCTGGACCTGGGCATCGTCAAGTCCGGCCCGGCCTACGAGGCCATGATGGACTTCAACACCCGCGCCACCGCCGCCATGGCGCCGCTGCGCGACGGCCCGCTGCCGCGCGTGACGGGACCCGTCTATGCCCGCATGAACGACTCTGCCAAGGCCATGGTGCAAAGCGTGGGTGTCAGCGGCATCAACCAGGTGCAGGCCGGCAAGGAGGTGCGCAGCCACAACCCGCACAACACCCTGGTCTACAGCGAAGCCACCTTCACGCCCGAGATCGAGCGCGCCATGGGCGAGACCGCCGCGCGCCTGAACCGCATCCTGCCCGGCGGCTTCACGACCACGTTCGAGAACCTGTCCATCGTGGAGCTGGGTTTCTCGGGCAACGTCACGCGCGAGATCTACCGCATCAACCTCAAGGACCAGACGGCCTACGAGGTGAGCAACGGCCGAAGCGTCCAGCGCTGAGGCCGGGGCAGAGCTCTGGCCGGCGGCTACAGGCGGTGCGTGCGGTCGCCGCGCACAAAGCCCATGGCGTCCCAGGGCTCCACGCCCTTGGCCAGGCCGATGACCTTGAACAGCTCGCCCATCTCGTGCTCCATCATCAGCTTGGTGGCCATGGCGCGCGGGCCCTGGGCCAGTGCGTCGAGCTTGGGGCCCAGGCCGCAGTTGATGAGGAAATGGGCCTGCGAGGTATAGCCCAGCACCTCGAAGCCCGCCTCCTGCGCGGCCACGGCCGTGCCCGTGAAGTTCACATGGGCCGTGATGTCCTTGAGGCCGACATCGGCCAGCGGATCATCGTCCACCTTGTGCAGCCGGTGGCACACCAGGGTGCCCATGTGGCGCTGCGGGTGGAAATACTCGGATTCGCCAAAGCCGTAGTCGATGAAAAATGCCGCGCCGCGCGCCATGCGCTCGCCCAGCGTGCGAATGAAGGCCTCGCCCTGCGGGTGGATTTCGGTCAGGTAGTCGTGCTCGCCCTCGATGTCCATCGGCGGGCGCAGTGGCGTGGGCCTGTCTTCCCAGCCCAGGCTGCCGTCCGGCTGCAGCACCACGCCGCGCTCATGCCAGACACCTGCCTTGCGCACCAGCAGCTGCACGGGCATGGCATCCAGCACCTCGTTGCCGATGACCACGCCTTCGAGCCTATCGGGCAGGGCATCGGCCCAGTGCACCAGGCTTTCGTACTTCACCAGCCTGAGCTGCTGTCGCGCACGCAGCGTGCCCGACAGGTCGACGATGGTGTAGCGGTCCGGCCGCACGCCCAGGGCCGCCAGCTCGTCCAGCACCTGCAGCGCCAGCGCGCCCGTGCCGGCGCCAAACTCCCAGACTTCGCGGGTGTGCGTGCGCTGCAGCGCCTCGGCCACCTGGGCGGCCAGCAGTTGGCCGAAGACCGGGGACATCTCGGGCGCGGTCACGAAATCGCTGCCCGACGATGGCATCAGCCCGAACTTGGCGGTGTCATTGGCGTAGTAGCCCAGGCCCGGCTCGTACAGCGCCAGGGCCATGAAACGGTCGAAAGCCAGCCATCCGCCCGAGGACGCAATCTCTTGCGCAATACGGGTTTGCAGGGCGGCCGTTAAAATTGAGGGTTCTGTCGTCACGATCCGTACATTGTCCTCGAATGTCCTCACCTGCCCGAACACGCACAGTTTTGGTGACCGGCGCGGCCCGCCGCCTGGGGCGCGACATCGCGCTCGCGCTTGCCAGCGCCGGTTGGCAGGTGGCCGTGCACTACCGCGACTCCCACGACGAGGCGCTGGAGACGGCCGCCACCTGCGCTGAACTGGCCGGCGACAGCGCCGCCCTGGATGCCGATTTCTTCAACGAGGACTCGGTGCGCTCCCTGGTGCCGCGTGCCGTTGCGCACTTCGGCCACCTGGACGCCGTGGTCAACAACGCCTCTCTGTTCGAGCATGACGACGCCGGCAGCTTCAGCTACGTGGCCCTGGAAGCCCACCTGCGCAGCAACACCGGCGCGCCCATCCTGCTGGCCCAGGCGCTGCATGCCCATATCGAGGACCGCGTGGCGGCCGGCGAGGAGCATGCCAGCGGCGCCGTGATCAACATGCTGGACCAGAAGCTCTGGAACCAGAACCCCGATTTCCTCAGCTACACGCTGTCCAAGGCAGCGCTTGAGGCCGCAGGCACCATGCTGGCGCTGGCCCTGGCGCCGCGCGTGCGCGTGGTCGGCGTGGCCCCGGGCCTGACGCTGACCAGCCACATGCTGAGCCAGGAGCGCTTCGAGGCCCTGCACCGCCTCAGCCCGCTGGGCCGCTCGTCCAGCGCGGCCGACGTGGCCGCCACCGTGTGCTTTGCGCTGGACAACCAGTCCATCACGGGCACCACGCTGCTGGTCGATGGCGGCCAGCACCTGCAGCGCTTCGAGCGCGACTTTTCCATGATGTAGGCGCCTGCCCGCGCCCATCCCCACACTCCACGGCTTTTCCCCATGAACTCCGCCACCGGACAACAGACCCTGACGCTCACGGGTTTGCGTTTCGACGCCAACCTGGGCATCCTCGCCCACGAAAAACAGATGCCCCAGCCCATCCAGGTCGATGCCGAGCTGAGCCTGGGCACCCAACCGCTGGCTCCGCGCGACGACGACATCCTGCATGTGCTGGACTACCGCAAGGTGCGCCAGATCATCATCGATGAATGCACGGCCGAGCATGTGAACTTGCTGGAGAGCCTGATCGGCAAGCTGGCCCAGCGCCTGATGCAGCTGCCCGGCGTGATGGGCGTGCGCGTGAAGATCGCCAAGCTCGAAATTTTTGACGACTGCGAAGTGGCCATTCGCGTCGAGACAGGACAATGGTGAACCCCATGAACGCAGTGACCGACAACCCCTGGCTGGCCGAAGAAGCCGCCGCCGACGCCCCCGCAGACACCGCAGGCGGCAACCGCATCAAGATCGAGCGCGAGCAGATCAAGCTCGAAAAGCGCCTGTGCCGCGAGGTGGGCCGCGCCATCACCGACTTCAACATGATCGAGGAAGGCGACAAGATCATGGTCTGCATGTCGGGCGGCAAGGACAGCTACACGATGCTGGACGTGCTGCGCAAGCTGCAAAAGCGCGCGCCCGTCAAATTCGAGCTGGTGGCGGTGAACCTCGACCAGAAGCAGCCCGGCTTTCCCGATCATGTGCTGCCCGAGTACTTCAAGAGCATCGGCGTGGACTACCACATCGAAACGCAGGACACCTACAGCGTGGTCAAGCGCGTCGTGCCCGAGGGCAAGACCACCTGCGGCCTGTGCTCTCGCCTGCGCCGCGCCATCCTGTACAAGGTGGCCGACGAGCTGGGCTGCACCAAGGTGGCCCTGGGCCACCACCGCGACGACATCGTGCAGACGCTGATGCTCAACATGTTCTACGGCGGCCGCATGAAGGGCATGCCCCCGAAGCTGGTCTCGGACGACGGCAAGCATGTGGTAATCCGCCCGCTGTGCTACGTGCCCGAGAAGGACACCGTGCGCTGGGCCCAGTACCAGAACTTCCCCATCATCCCCTGCAACCTCTGCGGCAGCCAGGACGGCCTGCAGCGCGTGGCCGTGGGCGAGCTGCTGCGCGAATGGGACAAGAAATTCCCGGGCCGCGTGGAAAGCATGTTCCGCGCCATGGGCCACATCGTGACCACGCACATGATGGATCCCGAGCTGCACGACTTCAAGAACGCCAAGGCCACCGGCATTGCCGACCCCAACGGCGACATGGCCTTCGACCATGAAGAGATGCCAGTGTCCGCATCGCTGCCCGGCCTGCAGGTGGTACAACTGTCGTCCTGACGGCTGAACCTATAACAATCGCCCCACTCCAACCAAGGCCCGTGCAAACGGGCCTTTTTTCGACCAAGGAGTACACCATGAAGCTGCGCTGCATCCATGTCCTGGCCATCGTGGCCACGGCCTTGCTTACGGGCTGCGCCAGCGTGCGCGAAGTCCAGAGCACCGTCCAGAGCTATTCCACGCTGGGCGCCCTGCCCGCGCCGCCCACCTACCGCCTGGAGGTCCTGCCCTCGCAACGCGAGGCGCAGACGCATTTCGCTGCCATCGAATCCCAGGCCCAGCAGGCCCTGGGCCGCGTGGGCCTGCAGCGCGACGACTCCCGGGCCAGCCTGATCGTGCAGATCGGCGCCGACGCCCGCTATGCGCGCGACTACGCCGCCTGGCCCTACTACGACCGCTGGGGCGGCCCGCGCTGGGGCTGGGGCCTGGGCTACGGGCGCGGCTGGGGCATGGGCTTTGGCGGCAGCTTCATGTTCGACGGCCCGCCGCTGGAGTACTACCGCGCCGTCAGCATCGTGATGCGCAACGCCACCACGCAGCAGATCGTCTACGAGACCTCGGCCCAGCGCCAGGACGTCTGGACCGACGACCCGGCCATCTTCGGCATCCTGTTCGACGCCGCCCTGACCGGCTTCCCCAACCCGCCCAAGGGCTCGCGCGTGGTGCGCACCACCATCGGTCCGGTGCAGCAGGGTGGCGCGCCGGCGCAGCAGCCGGCCCAGGGGGCGCCTGCGGCACAGGCAGCACCGGCCACGCCACCAGCACCCGCCCGGTAAGCCATCGTGTCCTCAGAAGCAAAGGCCTGCATCCGCAGGCCTTTTTTGCATGGTGATGGCGCTTGAAGCAGTGCCTCAGTGCACATGCTCCATATCCGGCACGGCAGCCATCAGCGCGCGCGTGTACGGATGCTGCGGCGCATCGAGCACGGCGCCAGCCTCGCCGGTCTCGACCAGGCGGCCGCGCTGCATGACGCCGATGTCGTCGCACATGTGGCGGATCACGGCCAGGTTGTGGCTGATCAGCAGGTAGGTCAGGCCGAATTCCTCCTGCAGGTCGCGCATGAGGTTGAGCACCTGGGCCTGGACCGAGACGTCCAGCGCCGAGGTGGGCTCGTCGCAGATGATGAATTCGGGCCGGCTGGCCAGGGCACGCGCGATGGCGATGCGCTGGCGCTGCCCGCCCGAGAACTGGTGCGGATACTTGCGCGCATCGTCGGGCTTCATGCGCACGCGGCGCAGCGCCTCCTGCACGCGCTCGGCCGTCTCGTCCTTGCCGGCCGTGAGGGCCAGCACCTGCAGGGGCTCGGCAATCAGTTCCTGCACGGTCCAGCGCGGGTTCAGGCTGGCATACGGGTCCTGGAAGATCATCTGGAAGCGCCGACGCATGGCCACGGTCTGCGCGGCCGGGCTCCACTTGTCCACGCCGTCGAACAGCACGGTGCCGCTGGTGGGCGGCGTCAGCCCGGCCACCATGCGCGCCACCGTGGATTTGCCCGAACCGGACTCGCCGACCAGGCCGAAGGTGGAGCCCCTGCGGATCGAAAAGCCGACGCCGTCCACGGCCTTGAGGATCTTTTTGTCCTCGCGCGCCAGCAGCCGGGCCAGCCAGCCGCTGGACAGGTCGAACTCCTTGCACAGATCCCTGACCTCCAGCAGGGCAGCCGCGGGCTCCTGCGCACCGGCCCTGGGCTGCCAGGGCACGGCGGGCGCGGCCGGGCCGCCGCCCACCTCGGGCACGGGCAGGCGCTGCACGCGGTGGTGCACGCTGGGAATGGCGCCCATCAGCACCTGGGTGTAGGGCTGCTGCGGCGCGTCCAGCACCTGGCGCACGGGGCCGGTTTCCAGCACGCGGCCCTGGTACATGACCATGACGCGGTCGGCCGTCTCGGCGATGACGCCCATGTCGTGCGTGATCAGCATGGCGGCCGCGCCGCGCTCCTTGCACACACGGCGCAGCAGGGCAATGATCTGCGCCTGCACGGACACGTCCAGCGCCGTGGTGGGCTCGTCGGCAATGATGAGTTCGGGCTCGGCGCACAGCGCCAGGGCGATGGCCACGCGCTGGCGCATGCCGCCCGAGAACTGGTGCGGGTACTGGGCCATGCGCTCGCGCGCCTGCGGGATCTCCACCTCTTCGAGCAGGGCCAGCGCGCGTGCCTCGGCCTCCTTCTCGGAGACGGGCAGGTGCGTGCGGATGGTCTCCACCAGGTGCCGGCCCACGGTATAGACCGGGTTCAGGCTGGTCAGCGGGTCCTGGAAGATGGAGCCTATGCGCCGGCCGCGCATGCGCCGCAGGTCCTCGCCGCGCAGCGTGTCGATGCGCTCGCCGCGCAACTGCACCGTGCCGGCCGAGATGCGGCCCGGCGGCTCGATCAGGCCGATCACGGCGGCGCCCGTCATGGACTTGCCCGCGCCAGACTCGCCGACCACGCCCAGGATCTCGCCGGGCGCAATGTCGAAGGACACATCGTCCAGCACCTGCACGGGGCCCTTGTAGGTGTCGAAGGTGACGGACAGGCCGCGAACGCTCAGCACCGCAGGCTGTGCGGGGGGCTGCCCGGATTCTTGTGTCGTGCTCATTGCAGCTTGGGGTTCAGTGCGTCGCGCAGCCAGTCGCCGACGAGGTTGACGGACAGCGCCAGCGCCAGCAGCACCAGCGAGGGGAACAGCAATATCCACCACTCGCCCGAGAACAGGAAGCCCTGGCCGATGCGGATCAGCGTGCCCAGCGAAGGCTGGGTTGGCGGCAAGCCCACGCCCAGGTAGGACAGCGTGGACTCGGCCACGATGGCATGCGCGAAGCTGATGGTGGCGATCACCAGGATGGGCGCCAGCAGGTTGGGCAGGATGTGGCGCACCAGGATGGCCACGCGGCTGCGGCCTATGAGCTGGGCCGCCAGCACGTAGTCCTTGTGCTTTTCCACCATCACCGCGCCGCGCACGGTGCGCGCGTACTGCACCCAGTCGGACAGGCCGATGGCCACGATGATCACGAAGACCGCCATGTCGTCGCGGTAGCCCTCGGGCAGCAGGCCGCGTGCGATGCCGAAGACCAGCAGCGCCACCAGGATCACGGGAAAGGTCAGCTGCACATCGGCGATGCGCATCATCAGCGTGTCGAACCAGCCGCCCGCATAGCCGCAGACCAGGCCCAGCGGCACGCCGATCAGCAGGGACAGCCCCACGGCCGACACGCCCACCAGCACCGACATGCGCAGCCCGTAGAGGATGGCGCTCCACACATCGCGGCCCTGGTCGTCCGATCCCAGCGCGTACAGCGTGCCGCTGGTGCCCGCCTGGCCCGGCGGCGTGAAGGCATCCATCAGGTCCAGATTGGCCGGATCGAAGGGGTTCTGCCACGCCAGCCAGGGCGACAGCAGCGTGGCCGCCACGATCAGCGCCAGCACCAGCGCCGCCGCCTGCACCAGGCGCGAGCGTGCAAACGCGCGCTTGACCGGCGAGTCGCTGGCGCGCCAGCCCGTGGGAGGGATTGCTTGTTTGGCGGAATCGGTCATCGGTTTCTCAAGCGGGGGTCCACGATCACGTACAGGAAATCGACGAGCAGGTTGATGCCCACGTACAGCAGCGCGATGAACATCAGGTAGGCGGCGATCAGCGGCACGTCCACGCCCTGGATGGAGGAGATGAACAGCAGGCCCACGCCGGGCCACTGGAACACGGTCTCGGTGACGATGGCAAAGGCGATCAGCGAGCCGATCTGCAGGCCCGCGATGGTGATCACGGGAATCAGGGTATTGCGCAGCGCATGGCCGAAGTACAGATCGCGCTCACGCAGCCCGCGCGCACGGCCGAAGCGCATGTAGTCGGCGCGCAGCACCTCCAGCATCTCGGCGCGCACCAGGCGCATGATCAGCGTCATGTTGTAGAAGCCCAGCGTGATGGCCGGCAGGATCAGCGCCGACCAGCCCGAAGCCGTCAGCAGCCCGGTCTCCCAGCCGCCCAGCTTCACCGTCTCGCCGCGCCCGAAGGACGGCAGCCAGCGCAGCTCCACGGCAAACAGGTAGATCAGGGCGATGCCGATCAGGAAGGTGGGCAGGGACACGCCCACCAGCGACACCGTCATGATCGAGCGGCTCAGCCATCCCTCGCGCCGTATGGCCGTGTACACGCCCAGCGCCACGCCGATGACCAGGGCGAACAGCGCCGCCGTCATCGCCAGCTCCAGCGTGGCGGGCAGGCGCTCGGCAATGATCTCGGTCACGGGGCGCTTGAGCCGGTAGGAGATGCCCAGGTCGCCCTGCAGCACCTTGCCCACGTAAGCCAGGTACTGCAGCGGCACGGGCTTGTTGAAGCCCAGGCTTTCCGTCAGCGCCTCGCGCTCGGCAACCGTCGCGTCCTCGCCCAGCAGGCTGATCGTGGGATCGCCGATATGGCGGAACACCATGAACGAGACAAAGGAGACGGCCAGCAGGACCAGGGCGGACTGGCCCAGCCGGCGCAGCAGATGGACCAGCATCGGCGCTTACTTCTTCTCGAACTTGACGAACTTGAAGTGCAGCGCGTTGTCCGGGTGCACGGGCACATTGAGCCGGGGCACGGACGCGAAGTGGATCACCTGGTCATGCAGCGCAATGTAGAAGCGCTCCTTTTGCACAGTCTCCCAGATGCTCTTGATGGTGGCATCGCGCTTTGCCTTGTCGCTCTCCGAGGACAGGGACAGGATCTTGGCATCCACATCGGCATTGCTGTAGTGCGTCGCGTTCTGCGCGCCACGGCTGTCCTTGCCGCGCGTATGCACCAGGAAGTCGAAGATGTAGGCCGAGTCGTAGGTGGGCACGCCCCAGCCGTACAGGTAGAAGTCGCTGTCAGCCTTGGTCAGCGAGACGCTGTGCATGGCGATCGGCCGGGCCGAGACTTCGGTCTTGATGCCGATGCGACCCAGGAAACCGGCCACTGCCGTGGCGATGGCCTCGTCGTTCACATAGCGGTCGTTGGGCGTGTTCAGCGTGATGGTGAAGCCGTTGGGGTAGCCCGCCTCGGCCAGCAGTTGCTTGGCCTTGGCGGCATCCGCCTTGGGATAGGCCGCGAAGGCCTTGTCGTAGCCATTGACGAACGACGGCGCGATCACGCCCGTGGGAATCGACAGGCCGCGCATCACCGAGCGCTTGATCGCATCGCGGTCGATGGCCAGCTCGATGGCCTGGCGCACCTTGGGATCGGCCAGCGGATTCTTGCCCTTGACGTTGCTGCTCTTGAGCTCGGCCGCACCCACGTTCAGGCCCAGGAAGATGGAGCGGTTCTCGGGGCCTTCATTGATGCGCAGGCGCTTGTCCTGCTTCAGGCGCGCCACGTCCTGCGCGGGAATGTCCTGGGCGAAGTCCACCTCGCCCGACAGCAGGGCCGCCACGCGCGTGGCCGGGGACTTGATGGGCAGGTAGACCAGCTCGGTCACCTGCAGCGGGAACTGGCCCTTGCCCCAGTAGTCGGGGTTGAGCTTCATCACCGTCCGGGAATCGACCTCGCGGCTGGCCAGCACATAGGCGCCCGTGCCGTTGGCCGAGCGCGTGGCGCCATTCTCGGACTTGCTGGCCGTGTCCTGCGTGGTCTCGGCGCCGTTGGCCTTGGACCACTTCTCGCTCATGATGAAGAGATTGGTCAGGTTGTCGGGGAAGATCAGGTTCGGGCCCTTGGTCTTCACCTGCACCGTGAGATCGTCCACGGCCTTGGCCTCCTCCATCGAGGACAGCAGGGACTTGACCTGGGCGTTCTCGCCCTTGGCGCGGTTCAGCGAGAAGACCACGTCGCGCGCCGTGAACGGCGTGCCGTCATGGAACTTGACGTTGGGGCGCAGCTTGAACTCCCAGACCGACGGGTCGGAGGTCATCTTCCACGAGGTGGCCAGCGTGGGCACCAGCTTGCCGTCGGCCGAGCGGATGACCAGGGTTTCGTAGATCTGGTGCAGCAGCACGAAATTGGTGCCCACATTGAAGGCATGCGGGTCCAGCGAAGTCGGATCGGAGCCGCGCGCCCAGCGCACGGTCTCGGCCTGGGCCAGCGCGGCCGAGGTCAACAGGCCTGCGGCCAGCAAAGAACTGCCCAGAATCTTCATGATCATTTGTCTGCTCCCCTGTGGATTGATTGGAAAGGCGGCGGCCATGCGACGCAGCAGCCCGGGCGCCGCAAGAAGCGGGCCATATAGGTGCGCCCCACTTTAAATAACTTTTTCAGCTTGTTGAATTGATTTTTATACTTAAAAGCCATTTCCAAATAACAAGACTGCCGCCGCGGCCCGCCAATGGTGTGCGGCCATCATGGACAGGCCAACGGCTTTGACAGCTAGTGAAAACGCGAAAGACCGACACGGCCCGCTCTGGCAAAGGTTTGCAATCGGGCACAGGTCTGCGCCGCACGGCGTGCTAATTTCAGACCCTGTATCGAGCCTGCGGGTTGCCGCGGAAAGGAAGCATCCATGAAGACATCCATTGCCAGCGCACTGCTGTGCGCCATGCTGGGCCTGGGCGCCCTGCCTGCCCAGGCGTCGGGCCTGGGCGACTCGCTGCGCCAGGCCTCGGGCCTTGGCGGTGACAAGGCCGCCGCCAGCAGCGAAGGCGCCGGCTCCGGCCTTGGCGGCATGCTGGGTGCGGGCGCAGGCGGTGCGGGCGCGCTGTCCGCCCTGGGCCTGAGCCCCTCGGCCACGGCCGGCAATGCGGCAGGCGTCATCTCCTACTGCATGAAGAACAACTACCTCAATGCCGACAAGGCGGCCCAGGTCAAGGACCAGTTGCTGGGCAAGCTGGGCATGCAAAAGCAGGAAGAGCCCAAGGACACGGGATTCCAGAACGGCCTGGGCGGCCTGGTCACCGGCTCCAACGGCAAGAGCTTCAGCATCGACAAGCTCAAGGGCGACCTCAAGGAGAAGGCCTGCGACTTCGTGCTGGACAACGCAAAATCGCTGATCTGACCCCCTGAGCGGCTGCGCCGCTTCCCCCTTCTCGCTTCGCGAAGGGGGACGACACCTTCGGCTGGGCGCCCCCGCCGCGAGGCGGCTCTTGCTCGGCGTCCCTGAGTTGGGCCGCGCCAGTTTCAACGGTGGCGCGCGATGCAGGCTTGCCTGGCTTGCGGGACAATGCCTGCTCTTTTTGCAGCACCCCACGCCAGCCCCTCATGCAAGCCACGCGCATCATTGCCATCCGCCACGGAGAAACCGCCTGGAATGTGGACGCCCGCATCCAGGGCCATCTGGACATTCCTCTGAACGACATGGGACTTTGGCAGGCCGCCCAGGCCGGCAAGGCCCTGGCGGGTGAGCCGGTGGCCGCCATCTACAGCAGCGACCTTCTGCGTGCCTATGTCACGGCCGAGGCCGTGGCCGCGACCACGGGCGCATCGCTGACGGCCGACAAGGGCCTGCGCGAGCGCTGCTTCGGCAGCTTCGAGGGCCAGACCTTCAACGATATCGAGGCGTCCCACCCGGAGGACGCGCTGCGCTGGCGCAAGCGCGATCCCGAGTTCGTGCCCGCTGGCGGCGGCGAGTCGCTGCTGATGCTGCGCGACCGCATCTCGGCCACGGTGAACCGGCTGGCCAGTGGCCATCCCGGCGAGCAGATCGTGATCGTGGCGCATGGCGGCGTGATGGATGTGCTCTACCGCCTGGCCACGCACCAGGAAGTGCAGGCGCCGCGCACCTGGGCGCTGGGCAATGCGGCCATCAACCGCCTGCTGTGGACGCCCCAGGGCCTGGGCCTGGTTGGCTGGGGCGATGTGCAGCACCTGGAAGGCGGTGCGCGCGACGAGGTTTTCAGCTGAACTCCCGCACTGCAGCGCAGTCCCTCATTCCACCTGGATATTGGCGGACTTGACGATCTGCGTGTAGCTCGCCTTTTCCTTTTTCAGGAATTGGGCGAACGTGGCCGGCGTGCCCGAGCCGGGCGTGGCGCCGCTGTCCTGCAGGCGCTTGCGGACCTCGGGCAGCTTCAGCACCTCGGCCAGTTCGGCGGCCAGGCGGCTGACCACGGGTTCGGGCGTGCGGGCGGGGGCGAACAGGCCGGTCCAGGCTTCCAGCTCGAAGCCCTTCAAATCAGGAGCCTCCGCAAAGCTCATCACCTCGGGAATCGCGTCGATGCGCTGTGCCGAGGTCACGCCCACGCCTTCCAGCTTTTTCTGCTGCACCAGCGGCGTGGCGCCGGTGGTCATCAGAATGCCCAGATCGACCTGGCCGCCCATGACCTCGCTGGTGACCTGTGCCACGCCACGATAGGGCACATGGACCAGGCGGATGCGGGCACGCTCCTGCAGCCGCTCCATGGCCAGGTGCAGCACCGTGCCCACGCCCGGCGTGGCATAGGTCAGCGCGCCGGGCCGGGCGCGGGCCATGCTGATCAGCTCGTTGAGGTTGTGCACGGGCAGGCCAGGGCGGGCCACGATCACCATGGGCGCCACCGAAGTCAGGCCCACGGGAGCCAGATCGCGCTCGGCGTCATAGCGCACGGAGGAGTTCACCAGTTGCGCAATGCTCACCGGCCCGTCAAAGCCCAGCAGCAGCGTGTAGCCATCGGCATGCGAGCGCGCCACCTTGCTCACGCCCAGCACGCCGCCGGAGGCCGGCACGTTGTCCACCACCACCGACTGGCGCAGCCGCGCACCCAGCTTTTCGGCGATCAGCCGCGCCGTGGCGTCCACATCGCTGCCCGCGCCAAAGGGCACGATCAGCGTGATGGGCCCGGCTGCCGGCCAGGGCTTGCCCGCGCCCGGCGCGGCATGGGCGGCGGGTGCAGTAGCAAGGGCCGCAGCCACTGAGGCTGCAGCCGATAGCAGGGAGCGTCGGGACAGGTGCATGGAGCGTGGGCATGCGCGGCGCATGCCGGCGAAGGCGGTGCGGGCTGGCAATGGCCTGCAGGGCAGGGACGGCCAGCGCGTGGAAAGCGGGCGATTCTGCCATAGGGTGCAATTTTCCTGCCACACGCTTGCCACGAAGCCCTATTTATTGCAATCCGTTTCAACCCTTGTGATTCCGTGTCCTAGGGTTCTCGCCTAAGGCGCTGCCCCGCCGCCATGCCCAGAATCGGCTGACCATGCTCTCACCCAGCCAAGTCATTGTCTTCGCCACGCCTGCCTTTTTGCTGCTGATCGCGCTGGAATGGGGCGTGAGCCTGTGGCGCGGGCGCAATGCCTACCGGCTGGCCGACGCCATCAGCTCCATCAGCCTGGGTATGCTCAGCCAGACCAGCGCCGTCTTCACCACGCTGCTGCGCGTGGGCCTGTACACGCTGGCCTTCGAGCACCTGGCGCTGTGGCGCAACGATGCCTTCTGGACCAGCATTCCCGGCTGGCTGCTGGCCCTGCTGTTCTACGACTTCTGCTACTACTGGCTTCACCGCATGGGCCACGAGGTGGCCGTGCTGTGGGCAGCCCACGCCGTGCACCACCAGAGCCAGGACTACAACCTGTCGACGGCGCTGCGCCAGACCAGCTCGGGCGCGCTGCTGGGCTGGCTGTTCTACCTTCCCATGGCGCTGGCCGGCGTGCCGCCGCTGGTGTTTGCCATCGTGGGCCTGATCGATCTGCTCTACCAGTTCTGGGTCCATACCGAGCAGGTGCGGCGCCTGGGCTGGTTCGACCGCTGGTTCTGCGCGCCCAGCAACCACCGCGTGCACCACGCCGTCAATGACTGCTACCTGGACAGGAACTACGGCGGCATCCTCATCGTCTGGGACCGCCTGTTCGGCACCTTCAAGCCCGAGGACGACAGCGAGCCCTGCGTCTACGGCACGCGCGGCCTGCTGCAAAGCTGGGACCCGCTGTGGGCCAACGCCGTGGTGTACCGGCAACTCATCCATGACAACTGGTATGCGCGGCGCTGGGGCGACAAGCTGCGCGTCTGGCTCAAGCCGCCCGGGTGGCGCCCTGCCGACGTGGCGCAGCGCTTTCCCAGGCCGGCCTTCGACCTGGACGCGCACCGCGTGCTCTACGCACCCGACATGCAGCGCAGCCTGCGCTGGTTTGCGGGCCTGCAGTTCGTGGCGCTGATCGCAGGGGTGTCGCTGTTCCTGTGGCATGCCGACCAGTCCTCGACGGCGCGCAATGCGCTGTGGTTTGGCGTGCTGCTGGCCTGCCAGTGGGCACTGGGCGCGGCCATGCAGGGGCGCATCAGCCTGTGGGTGGCCCTGGCCATCGAGGCCGGCGCGCTGGCCACCGCCACCAGCGTGCTGGACATGCTGCACTGGCACTGGCTGTTCAAGCCGCTGGCCATGGTCTTTGCGCTGATCGCTGTCATGCAGCTGTGGCGCGGCAGCGCGGCGTTCTCGGCGCTGGCGAAACCCGCGCGCGGCGCCTGCTGGCTGGCCGCGGCGTTGGCGGCCTCGATGGCGGGCGACGTGTTCCTGATGCTGCCCGATCTGTTCATCCCGGGCCTGGCCAGCTTTCTGCTCGCCCACCTGGCCTATATCGTGCTGTTGCGCCAGGATGCGCCCTGGTTTGCGCACCGGCCCTCGCTGGCCGCCACGCTGGCCCTGGGCGTTGCCATGTATGCCGTGCTCTGGCAGGGCGGGCTGCCCGCCGCGCTGCGCCTGCCCGTGGCCGCCTATGTGCTGGTCATTGCGCTGATGGCGGCGCAGGCCCTGGGCCGCGCCAGGCACCTGGGCGGCCAGCCCGCCTGGACCGTGGCCATCGGCGCCTGCTTCTTCATGGTCAGCGACTCGCTGCTGGCCATCAACCGCTTCGTGCAGCCTTTCGACGGGGCGCAAGCCGCCGTGCTGTCCACCTACTACGCGGCGCAGTTGCTGATCGTGCAGGGCTGGCTGGCCCGTGGCGCATCGACATCAGGGTTGACCCGAGGCAGCTCGCAAGGCACAATCGCGGGATCGCATTTTCAGGAGTCCTTCCGTGGACAGTGCCAGTTCAACCAGTGACAAACAGCGCGCCGCAATGGCTACGCTGCTGGCTGACTGACCGACTCCTGTGAAGGGAGCGGCCATGTCGGCCGGCTTCCTTCCATTGCTGCGTTTCCCCTTGGATCTTCGCGCCCGCCCGGCGCTGCAGTTGCGCTTGGCATGCATCAGGTACGCCGCTCCTGCACCGAAGATTCCAATGGCTGTTGATCACTGACCGCGTGCCCGTGTGGCTGCCATCGAGCAGCGCGCGGCCCACGCTGCTTGACGGCCCTGCCCGCGGCAGTCTTCCTGGTTCGCCAAGGAGAAAGCCATGTCCACACCGTTCGCTCGCCCCGCAATGCAACGCCTGCAGCCTGCCACTGCCGCGCCCTGCCCCGGCGCCACCGGCACGCGCGTGGCTGCCTCCCAGGCAGCAATGCAGGCCAAGGCACAGCCACAGATGCAAGCCCAGGCCCCATCGGCCATGGAGCACGCCATGCACCTGGACCTGCAGACCCACTGGCCCACGCACCGCATCCGCAGCTTTCTGAGCCTGCAGCCGCGCTGAGCGCGCGCCGCAGCCTTGTCCGCCCCATCGTCAGAAAGGAGTTCCCCCATGGACCCCGATCCGAGTCGATCTTGCCCTGACCCCTCCGATACGGTCCGGCCGCACATGCCTGCGGCCCTTCCGCCCCTTCCCAAGGCCCCGGCCGGAAGACCCGCGCACGTCCATTGACGGATAGGTGCCGGGCTTCTTTCGGCCGCAACGAAAGAAGCCCGCCATGCAACACGTCATCACCGCGCTGCGGACCACGCCGGCAACCACGCCCGCCACAGCACCCGTCTCCACGCGCGCCAGCCGCACCTCCCACACCACCCGCGCCAGCACCTTGCAGCTGGCCCTGCAAGCCGCCATTGCGGCACGCCATACCGGGCAACTGCACGCCCTGCTGCAGCAACACGGCCCCGATCTCTTCGCCCACGCACTCGTGGCGCTCACGCAGCGCCAGCAGGCCGACGTTCTGTCCCTGCTGGCGGCGCAGGAGCGCGCCGAGGTCTACCGCCACCTGCCCGCCCACGCGCGGCGCCAATGGCTGCAGTCGGCCACCGTGGCCCGCCCGCCGCTGCGCCGCCGCCTGCTGTGCGCCTGCCAGCGCAACTGGCACTGGCTGCGCGCCACCCTTCGCTCGAGCCAGGCCTGAGCCACCGGGGAGGTCGCCATGAAAAACCTCAAGCACCTGTTCCAGGCCTTTTTGCGCAGCCGCCACGCCCTGGGGCTGTTCCGGCGCAATGCCCTGCCCTCGGGCACGGCCGTGCACCACTCGCGCCCGGTATCGCCGACCCTCACGCGCGAGCTGCTGCGCGCCTCGCGCGATGACATTGCCGCCGTGCTGGCGCGCACCGGCTCCAGCGAGGACGGCCTGACCCGCGAGCAGGCCCGCGGCGCGCTCGCACGTCTCGGCCCCAACGAGGTCGAGCACGAAAGGCCGCTGCCCGGCTGGCTGCACCTGTGGTACTGCTACCGCAATCCCTTCAACCTGCTGCTGACGCTGCTGGCCGTGGTCTCCTACGCCACCGAGGACATGAAGGCCACGGTCGTCATCGCCTCCATGGTGCTGCTGTCCACGCTGCTGCGCTTTGTGCAGGAAGGCCGCTCCAACCGCGCCGCCGCGCGGCTCAAGGCCATGGTCAGCAGCACGGCCACGGTGCTGCGCCGCAATGGCGGCCCACCGGCCCCTGCAGGTGCCGACTCCGCAGACGCCCCGCACAGCGGCTTCGGCCAGCAGGCGCGCCGCTACGAGGTGCCACTGCGCGAGGTCGTGCCCGGCGATTTCGTGGTGCTGTCGGCCGGGGACATGATTCCTGCCGACTGCCGCGTGCTCAGCGCCAAGGACCTGTTCGTGAGCCAGTCCGCCATGACCGGCGAATCCCTGCCCGTGGAAAAGCGCGCCGACGCCAGTGCATCGAATGGCACCGGTGTGCTGGATGCCAGCAACCTGCTGTTCATGGGCACCAACGTGGTCTCGGGCACGGCGCTGGCCGTGGTGCTGGCCACGGGCAACCGCAGCTATTTCGGCACCATTGCCACGCGGGTGACCTCCAACGACCGCGCGCCCACGGCCTTCGAGACCGGGGTCAACAGCGTCAGCTGGCTGCTGATCCGCTTCGCGGCCGTGATGGTGCCCGTGGTGCTGTTCATCAACGGCTACACCAAGGGCGACTGGGCCGAGGCCTTCCTGTTCGCGCTGTCCGTGGCCGTGGGCCTGACGCCCGAGATGCTGCCCATGATCGTGACCTCCACCCTGGCCAAGGGTGCCGTGGTGCTCTCGCGGCGCAAGGTCGTGGTCAAGCGGCTGGACGCCATCCAGAACTTCGGCGCCATGGACGTGCTGTGCACCGACAAGACCGGCACGCTGACCCAGGACCGCATCGTGCTGGAGCGGCACACCGACGCCTTCGGCCAGCCCTGCGACGAGACGCTGCGCTTCGCCTACCTCAACAGCCACTACCAGACCGGCCTGAAGAATCTGCTCGACCATGCCGTGCTGGAACACGTGGAGCTGCACACCCAGATGCGCCTAGCCGAGGACTACCGCAAGGTCGATGAGATCCCCTTCGACTTCGAGCGCCGCCGCATGTCCGTGGTGGTGGCCGAGCGCGGCCACCACCACGAGCTGATCTGCAAGGGCGCGGTCGAGGAAATCCTGGGCGCCTGCACCCGGCTGCGCGAGGGCGACGGCACGCGCCCGCTGGACGAGGAGCAGCTGGCCCGCGTGCGCCGCGTGACGCGCGAACTCAACCGCGAGGGCCTGCGCGTGGTCGCCGTGGCCATGAAGGAAGTGCCGCCGCACAAGAGCGACTACGGCGTGGCCGACGAGTCGGAGCTGACCCTGATCGGCTACATCGCCTTCCTGGACCCACCGAAGGAAACCACGGCCGAGGCGTTGGCCGCCCTGGCCGCGCACGGCGTGGCCGTCAAGCTGCTGACCGGCGACAACGAACTGGTGGCCGCCAAGGTCTGCCGCGATGTGGGGCTGCCCGCAGACCACATCGTCCTGGGCACGCAGATCGAGCACATGAACGACGAGATGCTGCGCCAGACGGTGGAGCGGCACCAGCTGTTCGCACGGCTCACACCGCTGCACAAGGAGCGCATCGTGCATGCGCTGCGCGCCAACGGCCACATCACCGGCTTCATGGGCGACGGCATCAACGACGCCCCGGCCCTGCGCGCGGCCGACATCGGCATCAGCGTGGACAGCGCCGTGGACATCGCAAAGGAAGCGGCCGACATCATCCTGCTGGAAAAAAGCCTGATGGTGCTGGAGCAGGGCGTGATCGAGGGCCGGCGCACCTTCAGCAACATGCTGAAGTACATCCGCATGACGGCCAGCTCCAACTTCGGCAACGTGTTCTCGGTGATGGTGGCCTCGGCCTTCATCCCCTTCCTGCCCATGCTGCCGCTGCACCTGCTGGTGCAGAACCTGCTGTACGACCTCTCGCAGATCGCCATCCCCTTTGACAACGTGGACGACGAACTGGTGCGCCAGCCGCTGCGCTGGAACCCGGCCGACCTGGGCCGCTTCATGGTGTTCTTCGGGCCCATCAGCTCGCTGTTCGACATCCTGACCTTCGCGCTGATGTGGTTCGTCTTCGCCGCCAACACGCCCGGGCAGCAGACGTTGTTCCAGTCGGGCTGGTTCGTCATCGGGCTGCTCACACAGACGCTGATCGTGCACATGATCCGCACGCCCAGGATCCCCTTCCTGCAAAGCCGCCCGTCCTGGCCGCTGCTGCTGGCCACGGCGGCCGTGATGGCGGCCGGCATCTTCCTGCCGATGGGGCCGCTGGCCGGCTACTTCAAGCTGCAGGCGCTGCCGGCGGCCTACTTCCCGTGGATGATTGCCATATTGCTGGGCTACGCTTGCCTGGCCACGCTGCTCAAGCGCGTCTACATCCGCCGCTACGGCTGGCAGTGACGCACCCTTCAACCCATTCACCAGGAAAGTCCGGAACCCCATGCAGGCCCTGCAGAACCTCAACCCCGGCGCCATGCTGGACACCTTCGTCAGCCTGACCACGGCCTTCGTGTTCGGCGCCCTCATCGGCCTGGAGCGCCAGGTGCGCCAGCGCACGGCGGGGCTGCGCACCAACACCCTGGTCGCCGTGGGCGCGGCCGTCTTCGTGGACTTGGCCGTGCGCCTGGGCGGGGCCGAGGGCGCCACGCGCGTGGTGGCCTACGTGGTCTCGGGCGTGGGTTTCCTGGGTGCGGGCGCCATCATGAAGGAAGGGGCCAACATCACCGGGCTGAACACGGCGGCCACGCTGTGGGGCTCGGCCGCCGTGGGCGCCTGCGCGGGCGCCAGCCTGGTGGCCGAGGCCGGCCTGGCCACGCTGTTCGTGCTGGCCAGCAACACCTTGCTGCGCCCCGTGGTCAACCGCATCAACCGCCGCCCGGTGGATGACGAATCCACGGAATCGACCTACTACGTCTACGCCATCTGCCACCGCGGCGCCCAGGGCGATGTGCGCGAGCAGATGCTGGAGCTGCTGGAGAACGCCAGCTACCCCGTGCGCGGCGTGGAAACCCATGCCTTCGGCCCGCAGGACACCGAGATCGAGGCCATGCTCTACGCCACCTCGGTGGACTCAGACGAGCTGGACCGCGTGATCGCCGCCATCGAGGCCCTGCCCGGCGTGCTGCAGGCCTTCTGGAACGCCGGCACGGAAGAGTGAGCCCGCGTCAGCTGGCGTCGTCGCCCGGCACGGGAAGGCCCAGGTGGCGGTACGCCGCCTGGGTCGCCATGCGCCCGCGCGGCGTGCGCTGCAAAAAGCCCTGCTGGATCAGGTAGGGCTCGATCACGTCCTCGATGGTGCCCGCTTCCTCGCCAATGCTGGCCGCGATGTTGTCCAGGCCCACGGGGCCGCCGTCGAAGCGGTGCACCACGGCCTCCAGCAACTTGCGGTCCATGATGTCGAAGCCCTGGGGATCGACATCGAGCATGGCCAGCGCACGGTCGGCCAGCTCGCGCGTGATGCTGCCGTCGCCGCGCACATCGGCATAGTCGCGCACGCGGCGCAGCAGGCGGTTGGCAATACGCGGCGTGCCGCGCGAGCGGCGCGCGATCTCGAAGGCGCCCTCGTCGTCAATCGGCGCGTTCAACAGGCCTGCACTGCGCCGCACGATGCGCGCCAGCTCCTCGGCCGTATAGAACTCCAGCCGCGCCACGATGCCGAAGCGGTCGCGCAGCGGGTTGGTCAGCATGCCCGCGCGCGTGGTCGCGCCCACCAGCGTGAACGGCTGCAGGTCCAGCTTGATGGAGCGCGCCGCCGGCCCCTCGCCGATCATGATGTCGATCTGGTAGTCCTCCAGCGCCGGGTAGAGGATTTCCTCGACCACGGGCGACAGGCGGTGGATCTCGTCGATGAACAGCACATCGTTGGCTTCGAGGTTGGTCAGCAGCGCCGCCAGGTCCTTGGGCTTTTCCAGCACGGGGCCGCTGGTCTGGCGCAGGTTCACGCCCAGCTCGGCCGCGATGATGTGCGACAGCGTGGTCTTGCCCAGGCCCGGCGGGCCGAACAGCAGCACATGGTCCAGCGCCTCGCTGCGCTTTCGGGCCGCGCCGATGAAGATCTCCAGCTGCTCGCGCGCCTTGGCCTGGCCCACGTACTCCTGCAGCAGCTTGGGGCGCAGCGCGCGCTCCATGGCCTCTTCCCCGCGCGAGACCGGCGCTGCCGAAATCATGCGCGGCTTGTCCGGTGCCTTGTCTGGCGGGAAGCCGCCCTGCGCAAAGCCGCCCTGCCCGAAATCGTCGGTATGGATGCTCATGCGCCGCTCACTTGGCCAGCGCCTTCAGCGCCAGCTTGATGCCTTCGGTCACGCCCACGTCGGGCGGCAGCTTCTTGAGCGCGGCGGCCGCATCCTTGTCGGAATAGCCCAGCGCCATCAGCGCCTGCACGATGTCGTTCTGGTCGTTGTTCACGAACAGCGACTGCGCGCCCGTATCGGCGCCGATCTTGCCCTTGAGCTCCAGCAGCAGGCGCTCGGCCGTCTTCTTGCCGATGCCCGGCACCTTGACCAGGCGGCCCACCTCCTGCAGCGTCACGGCCTGGGCCAGGTCCTCCACGCTCATGCCGCTGAGCACCGACAGCGCCATGCGCGGGCCGATGCCGGTGATCTTGATCAGCTCGCGGAACGCCTGGCGCTCGCTGTGCGTGCCAAAGCCGTACAGAAGCTGCGCATCCTCGCGCACCACGAAGTGCGTCAGCAGGCTGACCCTGGCCCCGCTGGCCGGCAGGTTGTAGAAGGTGCTCATGGGCACCTGCACCTCGTAGCCCACGCCGCCGCAGTCCACCAGCACCTCGGGCGGGTTTTTTTCCAGCAGCGTTCCTGTCAATTTGCCTATCATTGGTGTCCTTTGCCGCCCCAGGGGCGGCTTTTCATGCCCGTCCGCAACCGAACGCCGGCCCATTCACAGGGTATGGCACCACGCCCTCGCGCTGGCCGCCGCCCGGAATCTCTGGAATTATCCGCGTGATCCTGCGCCACACATTCACACCCCACGACAACAACCGGTTGAGCCATCTGTGCGGCCCGGCCGACGCGCACCTGCGCACCATCGAGATCGCACTGGGCGTCAAGATCGCCCACCGCCACGAGCAATTCAAGATCGACGGCCCCAAGGCCAAGGCCAACGACGCACTGGAGCTGCTGCAGGCCCTCTACGAGATGGCCGACGACCCCATCCTGGACGATTCGCTGCAGCTCATGCTGGCCGGCGACACCGAACTCATCGAGCAGCCCCTGGACGCCATCCAGCTGTCCACGCGCCGCCCCGACCTGCGCGCGCGCACGGCCAACCAGTCGGCCTACCTGGAGAACATCGCCCGCCACGACATCACCTTCGGCATCGGCCCGGCCGGCACCGGCAAGACCTACCTGGCCGTGGCCTGCGCCGTGGACGCGCTGGAGCGCAGCGCCGTGCAGCGCATCGTGCTCACGCGCCCGGCCGTGGAGGCGGGCGAGCGCCTGGGCTTTCTGCCCGGCGACCTCACGCAGAAGGTCGACCCCTACCTGCGCCCGCTGTACGACGCGCTCTACGACCTCATGGGCTACGAGAAAGTGCAAAAGGCCTTCGAGCGCAATGTGCTGGAGATCGCGCCGCTGGCCTTCATGCGCGGTCGCACGCTGAACAACGCCTTCGTCATCCTGGACGAGGCGCAGAACACCACGCCCGAGCAGATGAAGATGTTCCTCACGCGCATCGGCTTCGGCGCCCGCGCCGTGGTCACGGGCGACGTCAGCCAGATCGACCTGCCCAAGGGCGCCCTGAGCGGCCTGATCGATGCCGAGCGCGTCTTGAAGCGCGTCAAGGGCATCGCCATCAACCACTTCACCAGCGCCGACGTGGTGCGCCACCCGCTGGTGGCACGCATCGTGGACGCCTACGACGCACGCGGCCAGGCCCCGGCGCGCCGTGCCGCACCGCGCCTTGCAGCGCCTTGATCCCGACAGCCACAGCAGACGCCCGCCCACGGGCGCCGCAAAGCACACGCCCAAGCTCACGCCCACGCCTCCTCCCATGTCCCTGAACCAACTGCAACTGTCCCTGCAATTCGCGCGCTTTGCCGAGGCACCCGCCCACCGCGCCGTGCTGTCCCGCAGCAAGGTCACACGCTGGATACGCCATGCCCTGGCCGTCGATGCCGAAATCACCGTGCGCATCGTCGATGCCGAGGAAGGCCAGCAGCTCAACCGCGAGTACCGGCAAAAGGACTACGCCACCAACGTCCTGACCTTCGACTACCAGCAGGAGCCCACCGCCATGGCCGACCTGGTGCTGTGCGCCCCCGTGGTCGAGCGCGAGGCGCGCGAGCAGAACAAGACGCTGGAGGAGCACTACGCCCACCTGCTGGTGCACGGCACGCTGCATGCCCAGGGCTGGGACCATGAAACCAGCGAGCAGGACGCCGAGGAAATGGAAGCCTACGAGACCGAGATCATGGTCGAGCTGGGCTTTGCCGACCCCTACGCCAAGTAGGGCCTGTTCACACTAATGTGGGGTCGCGAAGCTGCCTGCCAGCCCGCCAATCAAGGCGCGCGACGCCGTGCGTGTGCTCACACGCACAAGGAGCGCAACGCTGAGTGGCGGGCTGGCAGGCAGCTTCCCTTCGGGTTGCCCGGCTGCGGGGCCGTCTGCGGCGTTGCACGCGCTTGCAAGGCACCAGCCTTGTTGCGCGCGTGCGCCTTGCATACGCCCCCGCAGCCGGGCAACGCGATCCCCGCATTAGTGTGAACAGGCCCTAGGCAGCACCAGGCCCCGCGCGGGCCTCAGCGCGCCGTATCGATGACGACCCGGCCGCGCACCTGGCCGGCAAGCAGCCGGGGCGCCAGCGCAACCGCATCGGCCAGGCCCGCCTCTTCGGTATTGCGCTCCAGCACCTCGCGCGGCAGTTCGGCGGCCAGCCGCGCCCAGGCTTGCTCGCGCCGCGCCTGCGGCGCATAGACGCTGTCGATGCCCAGCAGCGACACGCCGCGCAGAATGAACGGTGCCACGGAAGCCGGCAGGTCCAGCCCCTGGGCCAGCCCGCAGGCCGCCACGCAGCCGCCGTAGCGCAGGCTGGCGCACACATTGGCCAGCGTATGGCTGCCCACGCTGTCCACGGCCGCCGCCCAGACCTCCTTTTGCAGCGGCTTGCCGGGCGCATCCAGGCTGCTGCGCTCCACGATCCGCGCCGCGCCCAGCGCCTTCAGGTGCTCGGCCTGTTCGGGCCGCCCGGTGCCGGCGTGCACCTCGAAACCCAGGCGCGACAGCAGGGCCACGGCAATGCTGCCCACGCCGCCATTGGCCCCCGTCACCAGCACCGGGCCGCTGGAGGGCGCGATGCCATGCGCCTGCAGCGCCATCACGCACAGCATGGCCGTATAGCCGGCCGTGCCTATGGCCATGGCATCCCGTGCGCTGAAGGCCTCGGGCCGGCGGATCAGCCAGTCGCCGTTCACGCGCGCCTGCTGGGCGAGCCCGCCCCAGTGGGTCTCGCCCACGCCCCAGCCGTTGAGCAGCACGGCATCGCCGGGCTGGAAACGCGCGTCCTCGCTGTCCAGCACCGTGCCGGCCAGGTCGATGCCCGGCACCATGGGGAACTGGCGCACCACGGGCGAGCGCCCCGTGATGGCCAGTGCATCCTTGTAGTTGAGCGTGGAATGCGAGACGGCCACGCGCACCGCGCCGGCGGGCAGGCTGGCTTCGTCCAGCTCCACACACTCGGCACGGGTTTCACGCGGTACGGGTTGGGTCAGCAGCAAGGCTTTGAACATGGGGTCTCCAGCAAGGCAGTGGCAAAGGAATCCAAAGGCAATCAGGACTGCGGCGCGCCCAACACGCCGCTGCGGCACAGGCGGGTGATGGCCTGGTCCGCCATCCCCAGCTCCCGCAGCAGCGCAAGGTTGCCATCGCCCAGGGCGGGGGCCGGCGCACCCGGCAGGGGCGCGGCATCCATCCACCGGAACCCCAGTCCCGGAGTGTCCACCGCAGCGCCGCCGGCGCCATAGCTCACAGGTGACACGGTGCCGGCAGCGCGGGCCTCGCCCAGGAACTCACCCAGGCGCCGCACCCTGGCGGCAGGCACGCCCACGGCGTTGAGCCGGGCTTCCATGTCCCGTGCGTTGCGTGCGGCGAAGGCCTCGGCCAGACATGCCTGCAGCCGCTGCAGCGCGGACGCATCGCGCGCGGCCACAAAGCCGCCCTCGGGCGCGTTGAAGGCATCGAGGTCCAGCAGCGTGGGGGCCTCGCACAGGACATCGAGCCCCAGCACGCTGGCGAGCCTGCGGAACTGCTGCGGCGTGTTGGCGGCCGTGGACAGCCAGCCGTCGGCGCACCGGTAGGTGTCGGCCGCCGGGCTCCCCGTATAGCCCCGGTTGCCCGCGCGCAGCTCCATGCTGCGCCGCATGATGGAAGAGGTGTTCCGCCGCGAAGGCGTGATCGCGCCCACGCCCGTCATCGAATCCACCAGCCCCTTCACCAACCTGCAACTGGTCCGGGCCGGCCTGGGGCTCAGCGCCGTGCCCGACTCCACGCTGCAGGCCTCGCGCCGGTCGCTGGGGGTGCGCAGGGTGCATGTCACACCCGCCATCTCCATGGGCCCCGTGGCGCTGATCTACCGCAGCGCCGTCGCCAACCCGCGCGTCGCCCTGCTGCGCGCCACGCTGGGCCTGCCCGGCCCGGCGGTGGAGCCGCCCTAGTCGTCAGGCGGCCGCCACGCCGGCGCGATCCTGTCCTTTTGCGCAAAGCAGCCCTGACCCCGCCGCCATGCCGGTGCGACAGCCCGGCCGATGGTCCGGCACTAAGATCAGCCTCGACCTATAACACCGGCCTGGCCGCGCAAGGCCACGGCGGCCTGCCGATGCCCGGCCCCAGGAGGAGACAACACCCATGTGGGACATCGCACTGCTCATGAGCGCCGCCTTCGTGGCCGGCGCGCTCAATGCCGTTGCCGGAGGCGGCAGCTTCCTCACCCTGCCCGCCCTGGTCTTCACCGGCGTGCCGCCCGTGGCCGCCAACGCCACCGGCACCGTCGCCCTGCTGCCCGGCTACATGGCCGGTGCCTGGGGCTTTCGCCAGGACATGGAGCCGCCGCCCGGCCTGGGCATGCGCGGCGTCATCGTGCTGTCGCTCATCGGCGGCTCGCTGGGCGCGGCCCTGCTGCTGGTCACGCCCGACCACCTGTTCCGCAAGGTCGTCCCCTGGCTGCTGCTGGCCGCCACCGCCATGTTCGCCTTCGCGCCCCAGCTCAGGCGCATGGCATCACGCGGCAGCGCCGAGCATGCAGCCCATGCCTCACCCGTCAAAGCCGGCGCCGGCATGCTGGCCGTGGCCATCTACGGCGGCTACTTCAACGGCGGCCTGGGCATCCTGCTACTGGCCCTGTTCGGCCTGCTGGGCCAGACCAGGCTGCATGCCATGAACGGCATGAAGAACCTGGTCTCCGCCCTGCTCACGGCCATTGCCGTCGCCATCTATGCGGCCGGCGGCGTCGTGCAGTGGGAACAGGCCCTGATCATGATGATTGCCGCCACCGCAGGCGGCTACGGCGGCGCCCGCCTGGCGCGCCGCATCCCGCCCGAATGGCTGCGCGCGGGCATCGTGCTGACGGGGCTAGTGATGGCGGGGGTGTTTTTCTGGAGGCAGTGAGGCCAGAAAGCTACTTCTTCGGCGCCGCACTCTGCGCTGACTTCGATACGCGCTTGCCTGTGGATTTTTCCGGCGTCGCCCCATCCGTGGCTGGCTGAGAGCCGCTCTGTGGCAGGGCCAGGGCTTGCGCAAGCGATTGCAACCGCTCTTCGATACGCTTCACGGTTTCCAGCGTTTCGTCACCGACGCGGGTATCCAGATTCATTTGCGAACTACCGCTGTCCATGCCCGAAACGTGCGGCGCCGCAAAGGTCTGCTGTAGCCGAGCCACGACCTCGGCAGTCATTGAGCGCCGGTTCTCTTCGGAAGCGGCATCCAGCAGATCCTTCAACTCCTGAGGGATACGCATGTAGATGGTTGGGTCGTCGCGTGCCATCCGCGCACTTTGCCATGGAACACACTTGCCATTTTCTATGCACAGTACATAGAATATTGAGTGCATAGATCGTGCATAGAAAGCCCGAGTCATTGAAGCGACGACAAAGGAATCGATATGGCTGCGTCACGGCACTCAACGAACAAGCCCTGCACGATGGACACCGCTGCTTGGCCCACCATGCAGCAAATGATCGCCCTGTCCATTGCCCGCGCAGAGAGGGGGCTGGTTGCCCTGATCGAAACACGCTGTGCCGACATGGACTGGCATGACACGGATGTCGAGGTGGACCTGGCCGCAGACCTGGCGCTGAACCACATCCGGCAAATTCGGCACAAGGTATTCGAGGACGCCAGTGAATTCGACAACGAGTGGTACCTCGCCCGCGCAGCCATCGCCCTGGCCGCCCAGGCCTTCAATCGTCCACACAGTCTCTACGCCCGGCGCCTGAAACTGCTCTTGCAACTGTTTGATGAAGCACCGTCCTTTGTGGAATACGCGGAGCATGGTCCGGAAGGTTGAGGGCAGGCAGGCCTGTGCCGCATCCAGGGCAGTCGGCTTTCATGTGTCGAATGACTGGGCGGAATTGGACGAAAAAAAGCGCCTTGCTTTCACAAGGCGCTTTCGCATTTCAATAGCCGGAGAATGTCACTGCATCTGCTTCAGATTCCCGATGCGCACCAGCATTTCCGTGAACATCTGCATGTCGGCGCGCAGGTCGGGCAGTTCCTTGTATTCGAGCGCGTTGTGCGCCGTGTACTTCTTGCCGGGCATGGCGGGGCCGAAGTTGATGGCGTTGGGCATGAGCTTGGCCGTGGTGCTGCCGGCCGTGGGCACGGGCTTGGCGTCCAGGCCCGTGGTGTCGCCGAAGATGTTGAGCAGGGTGGACAGCCAGGCGCCCTTGGGATCGCGCGCCATCCAGTTGCCCTGGGTGTACTGCAGGGTGAGGGGAACCTTGGCGGCCTCGCTCCAGCGGGTGATGCGCTGCTCGACTTCGGTGCGCAGTTGCTCTGGCGTCTTGCCGCGCGGCATGCGCACGTTGGTGGTGACTTCGAGCTTGCCGTCTGCCGCCTTGATGAGGTTGGGCGACAGGGTCAGCGGGCCCATGAAGTCGTCGGCATAGGCAACGCCCAGCTGCTTGCCGAAGTAGTCGAGGCCGAAGGCGCCGTTGATGTAGCGCAGGGCGTTGCTGTAGGCATTGGGCTGGACCAGGGCCACGCCATCGGTGGGCATGAGCACCTGCTGCAGGAACAGCGTCAGGCGCGGCACGGGGTTGACGCCTTCCTCGGGGCGGGAGCCGTGGGCCGAGGTGCCCGTGACCTTGACGGTGGCCGTCGCGCCGCTGTGCTGTATGTCGATGGTGAACGGTCCGCCCTGCCCGACATAACTGGTGGTGAAGTCACCCTTGGCCGCCTGCAGGCGCGCGGCGATGGCGGCAATGGCGGCTTCGTCGCTGGCCGTGATGGTGGCGGTGGCGGTCTGGGCAATGGCGTTGGCCGAGGCGGCGCCGGCCATGGCGGTGATGGCCGGGCGGGCTGGGTCGGTCTTCACGTCGTCGAACACGGCCTTGAGCGCGCCCGAGCCTTTTTCCGCGACGACGGCCGGGTACTTGCTGTCCAGCACGATGTTGTAGGCAGGCAGCGTGGTCTTGCCCTGGTAGTACTTCATGGCGTCGCCGCCGGTTTCCTCGGTGGTCTCGATCATGAGGCGTATGCCGCGCGACAGGGGCAGGCCGCTGTCCTTGACGGCCTTCATGGCGAACAGCACAGTGGCGATGGAGCCCTTGTCGTCGATGGTGCCGCGCCCGTAGATCCGATCAGGCATGGGTGGGACAAGCACCGGGGGATGGCTCATCAGGGTGATCCCGCTGTTGCCGGGCACAAAGGTAACCTCGAATGGGTTGATTTGCTTGCCGTCCAGCACCCATTCGGCGGCCACGGCAGGTACGACGTCGGCATGGGTGAGGATGCCGAATTCATCGGTGCCCGCGTTCGCTGCGTTCGCAGGCAGGGTGACCTCGAAGATGCGGTTGTCCACGTTGCGGTACTGCAGGCCGAAGTCCTTGGCCATCTGCTGCACCAGTTCGCCGAAAGCCAGGATGGTCGGGCTTTCGTGCGGCGGCACCTTGGGGTCGCGCACCGTGGGCAGGGCGACCATGCGCTCGATGCTGGCCAGCACGGCCCGCTCCTGCGTGAGACGCGTGTACAGGCCCAGCAGGCGGGCGATGTGGTTGAGTTCATCCCCCGTGAGCGCGGCGCCTGCGGCATGGCGCTGCACGGCCTGGGCGATGGCAGGCTGCGCGGCCGCGGCCTGCTTCAGGAAGCTGGCGAAGTCGGTAGGTGCCGGCTGCGCCTGGGCCAGCGCGTCCAGCGCGGGCTTCTTGAGGGTGTCGGCGCCGGCCGCGCCGCTCCACGCCAGGGCCATGCTCATGGCAAGGGCCAGGGTGGAGGCTTTGAACGGATGGTTCTTCATGGTCGTCGGTCTGTCGATGAATGCTGAGGCCGCAAGAATACGGTCTTTGCAGCCCTTTTCCGGCCAGGCCGCGCTCGCAGATCGCGCCAGAATCCGCCCCAGAACAGCAGGTCTGCGGCGCGCTATGCCGCGGTGGCCGGAGCTATCGACAGCGGGATGGTCACGGGCCCGTCGTTGAGCAGGTGCACCTGCATGTCGGCCCCGAAGCGGCCCGTGGCCACGTCGGGATGCAGGGCGCGCGCCCGCTGGACGATGTAGTCGTACAGGCGCTCGCCCTCGGCCGGTGGCGCGGCGCGCGTGAAGCTGGGGCGGTTGCCGCCGCCGGTGTCGGCCGCCAGCGTGAACTGACTGACGATGAGCAGGCCGCCGCAGGCGCCCTGCCCGTCCAGGTCCTGCACGCTGCGGTTCATCTTGCCCGCGTCGTCGGCAAAGATGCGCAGCTTGAGCATCTTGGCCAGCAGCTTGTCGGCTTCGGCCTCGGTGTCGCCGCGCTCTGCGCAGACCAGGGCCAGCAGGCCAGGGCCTATGCTGCCGGCGACCTGGCCATCGATTTCCACGCGGGCCTGTTGCACGCGCTGCAGGATGCTGATCATGGTTCGGGGTTCGGGTTCTTGTCGGTGGATGGGGAAGAAGTGTCCGCCTGGCCTGCCGCCTCGATGGCGGCTTCCATGGCTGTCTGCATGCCCAGCGGCAGCAGCTCTATGCGCGCGTACAGGCCGGGCACGGCCTGCAGCAGTTCGGCCTCTATCTCGGTGCGCAGCCGCGCGGCGCGGGCCACGCTCCAGTCGCCGGGCACATGCATGTGCAGGTCGGCAAAGCTGCGCTCGCCGGCGCGCCGGCTGGAGATGTTGTCAAAGACCACGCCATGCGCGCGGTGCGCATGGCGGTCCAGAACGGCGTCGATGCGCAGGCGCTCGGGCGCGTCCAGGGCCTGGTCCATCAGGCCCTGGGAAGACTGCCAGACCAGTTGCGCGCCCTGCACGCAGATGTTGATTGCAACCCCGATGGCCACGGCCGCGTCCAGCCACAGCCAGCCTGTGAGCGCTGCGCCCATCAGGCCGATGACCACGCCGGCCGAGGTCCAGACATCGGTGAGCAGATGGCGGGCATCGCCCTCCAGCGCCATGGAGCGGTGCTGGCGCGCCGAACGCAGCATGGCCACGGCCAGCAGGCCGTTGAGGGCAGAGCTGGCCACGGACAGCGCCAGGCCCCAGCCCAGCTGCTCCAGCGGCTGCGGGTTCCACAGCCGCGCCAGCGCCGCCCAGCCAATGGCCAGGCTGGCTCCGATGACCAGGATGCCCTCGAAGCCCGCAGAGAAGTACTCGGCCTTGTGGTGCCCATAGGGATGGTCGGTGTCCGCCGGCCGCTTGGCGATGGTGACCATGGTCAGCGCGAACACGGCGCCCGCCAGGTTGACGAAGGATTCGAGCGCATCCGACAGCAGGCCCACCGATCCCGTCAGCCACCAGGCCAGGGTCTTGAGCACGATGGTCAGCAGGGCCACGGCCACCGAGATGCGAAGCAGGCTGTGCGGCGCCATCCAGCCGGCCGCGGAAGCGGGGGCGGGAGCGTTGGCAGTAGAGGGAGTGGGTTCGGCCATGCTGCGCTGCGGTACGTGGGGGGGTGCTTCGGATTAGACCACCGCGTGCCCACCGCGTGCGCGAGCCGCATGACAGAATCCGCGCCATGAATGGATGGCAGCGATCAGCGGGGTGGGTGCTGGCCTGGGCCGTGGCCGCAGGCTGTGGCGCGGCCTGGCTGGCGCATGGGCGCCTGCAGTCGCTGCGCGAGGTCTTCGACACCGATGCCCGCATTGCCCACCGGCTGCTGAGCCAGCGCATGGTGCAGCACGACGCCATTCTGGGCACGCTGGCGCTGCTGCAGCCGCGCCAACCCGCATCCGGCCAGGCGCCATGGAGGCAGCTGCAGCGCCTGTATCCCCAGGTGCTGGATGTGGCGCGCCGCGCGGCCACCGCAGGCGAGCCCTGGCCCGAGACCTGGCCGCCCGGCATGGCCGAGGCCGAGCGCCGCTCCCAGGCCAGCGGCCAGGCCGAACTGGCCCTGGCCGACCTGGTCCGGGGCCGGCTGTACCTGGTGCAGGCCGGGCTGCCGGCCAGCTACGCGCTGCTGCTGGACCTGCGCGCCACGATTCCCGCCGACGAGTGGCCGCTGCCGCCCGCCACCAGCCCGGTGCGCGCATGGCTGGCCCTGGGCGGGCAGGAATTCGTGATCCAGCCGGGCCGAGCCGCCGCGCACGGCTGGAACACATGGTCGTGGGAGGTGAGCAAGACCCTGGCCTCGCCCAGCCAGCCTCTGGTGCTGCACCTGCGCCAGCCGCTGGACGCCTCGGTACTGCCCTGGACGGCCATGCTGGGCTGGGCCCTGGGCTGTGCGCTGGCGGTGGCCGGGCTGCGCACCCTGCTGCGCCAGCGCGTGGCCCGCCGCCGCGCCGAGCAATTGCTGCAGCTGGGCCAGGTGGCGCGGCTCAATACGCTGGGCGAACTGGCGGCCGGCATGGCGCATGAGCTGAACCAGCCGCTGACGGCCGTGCTGTCCAACAGCCAGGCCGCGCGCCGCCTGCTGGCCGAGGACCCGCCCGAGATGGACGCCGCACGCCAGGCCATGGGGCAGGCTGCCGAGCAGGCCAAGCGCGCATCGGCCGTGGTGGGCAGGCTGCGCCGCCTGGTGGAGCGGCCGGGGCTGGCGCCCCAGGCCGAGCCGCTGGATCTGGGCCAGGCCGTTGCCGAGGCGCTGTATCTGCTGGAGCCCGAGCTGCGGCGCCGCCAGGTTCAGGTCATGGTGCAGGCCGCCGATCTGCCCGCCGCCCAGGCCGACCCCGTGGCGGTGCAGCAGATACTGCACAACCTGCTGGTCAATGCACTGCAGGCCATGGACGAGCAGCCGCCCGCAGCCCGCCATCTGCGGGTGGAGCTGGCACGCCGCGACAGCCGCCTGATGGTGGCCGTGCACGACAGCGGCCCCGGCGTGGCGCCCGAGATGCGCCAGCGCCTGTTCACCCCGTTTGCCACGGGCCGCGCCCAGGGCCTGGGACTGGGCCTGACGCTCAGCCAGAGCCTGGCCGAATCCATGGGCGGCAGCCTGGAGCTGGCCGCATCCGCCGCCACCCCGCCGCAAGGCGGAGCGCGCTTCGAGCTGCTGCTGCCTGCGGCCCATGGCCCGGCACCTGCCGCACCCAACGCCCCTCAGGAACCACTGACCCCATGACTGCCGCGCCCGCCCAAGACCTGTCCCCGCTGATCCATCTGGTCGATGACGACGAGGCCGTGCGCGACAGCCTGGCCCTGCTGATCGGCACCGTGGGCCTGCGCGTGCAGTGCTGGGCCGATCCGCTGGCCTTTCTCGACGGGCTGGACCGCCAGGGCATAGGCGCCATCGTGCTGGACGTGCGCATGCCCGGCATCGGCGGGCTGGCCCTGCTGGGCCGGCTGATGGAGCAGGGTGTGGACCAGCCCGTGATCATGCTCACCGGCCATGGCACGGTGGACATGTGCCGACGCGCCTTCAAGGCCGGCGCGGCCGAGTTCCTGGAAAAGCCCGTGGACGACGAAGTGCTGATCGATGCGCTGCAAAGCGCCGTGCGCCAGCATGTGCAGTCGCGCGAACGCCAGCAGGCCGACCGCGATGCCCAGCAGCGCTTTGCGCAGCTTTCCGCGCGCGAACGCGAGGTGCTGGGGCTGATCGTGCAGGGGCTGACCAACAAGGAGATAGGCCGCAGCCTGGAGCTGTCGCCCCGCACGGTGGAGACGCACCGCGCCAACCTGTTCGCCAAGCTGGATGCGCCCAGCCTGGCGCAGCTCATACGCCGCTACGCCAGCCTGGCCGATCCGGCGGCAGGCGCCTGAAGTTCCATCGCCGCGCCCAGCGCGCCTGGCTTCTCCGTATTTCTACGCAGCGGCGCGCGTAGCCGTCCGAATGGTGCGCGGCGACGGCATTTTCTACAGTGCATGCATGCCGTCCGGGCTTGTGTCCCGGGCCGTCCTGACCCCCAAGGAGAAGACCATGCAACGCCGCACCACCAAGCTCGCCACCCTCGCCACCCTGACCCTTGGCCTTATCGCCACCGCCGCCCAGGCCGATGCCGTGCGCACGGAAAAGAACATGTCGCTGGAGCTGGCCAACCAGATCGCCGCACGCAGCGTGGCCGCCTGCGCCGCCGACGGCCATGCCGTCACCGCCACCGTGGTGGACCGCGCCGGCACCGTGCGCGCCGTGCAGCGCGCCGACAATGCCGGCCCCCACACGCTGGAGGCCAGCCGCCTGAAGGCCTACACGGCCGCATCGGCCAAGAACAGCACGCTGGCCATCATGGAAGGCGCGCAGAAGAACCCCGGCGCCGCCAACCTGGTGAATATTCCCGGCTACCTGCTGCTGGGCGGTGGCCTGCCGGTGAAGGTGGGCAACGAGGTGATCGGCGCCGTGGGCATCGGCGGAGCGCCTGGCGGCCACCTGGACGACAAATGCGCCCAGGCCGCGCTGGGCCAGGTGCAGGAACTGCTCAAGTAAGGCGCCCGCAAGGGCTACCACATTGCGCCGCACCGCGCCCGGCCGCGCCTGCCCTTGATGCGGCGCTGCAAAAAAAAGACAGGCCGCCACGGCGGCCCCTGATGCCCGACAGCCGCACGCGCCCCCACGCGTCAGCGGCCGCTCACCCTCGCACAAGAGCGCTATCAAAATCTCTGCGATTCCGCTATAAATCCCCAGCGAGGGGGACGCATGCCAGAGAACATCGATGCGCAAGACACGGGGCCCGATGATGCGCTGTTGCGGCTGATAGCAGACACGGCTCCGGCCATGCTGGCCTATTTCGATGCGCGCACGCTGCGCTGCCGCTTCGCCAACATCAACTACGCACGCAATTTCGGCTTGACGCCCGCCGAGGCCGTGGGCAAGACCGTGCGCGAGATCGTGGGCGAGGCCGTGTGGCAGCTCATCGCGCCGCAGGTGGAGCGCGGCCTGCGCGGCGAGCATGTGCGCTACGAGCGCGAAGTGCCCCAGCCGGACGGCCCGCCTCGCCATATCGAGTCGCTGCTGATGCCGCACTTCGAGCAGGGCCGGCTGCAGGGCGCCGTGGTGCAGATCACCGACGTGAGCCACCACCACCATGTGGCGCAGAAGGTGCGTGACAGCGAAGAGCGCATGCGCAAGTTCACCGAGGTCACGACCGAGGCCATCGTCATGCACCGCGACGGCCTCATCATCGACGGCAACGAGGCCCTGTCCCGCCTGGCCGGCTACACGCTGGACGAGCTGATCGGCCGCCCCATCCTCGACTACATCTGCCCGGAATTCCGCCTCTACGCGCTGCAGTACATGCGCAGCGGCCGCGAGGACCGTTTCGATGGCGCCCTCCAGCACAAGGACGGCCACCGCATTCCCGTGGAGATCGAGGCCAAGACCATGCCGGCCGGGGGCAGGCCCTACCGCATCGTGCTGGTGCGCGACATCACGCTGCGCCAGCTGGCCCAGGAGCGCATGGACTTCCTGGCCCAGCACGACCAGCTGACCCAGCTGCCCAACCGGGTGCGCCTGATCCAGATGCTGCGCCAGGCGCTGTCGCTGGCCTCGGTCAAGCAGCGCACGCTGGCCGTGCTCCTCATCGACCTGGACCATTTCAAGACCATCAACGACTCGCTGGGCCACCAGGCCGGCGACCTGCTGCTGTGCGAGGTCGCCCAGCGCCTGCGCGGCAGCGTGCGCGCCCATGATCTGGTGGCGCGCGTGGGCGGCGACGAATTCGTGGTCGTGCTCACCGATGATCCCGATCCGCAGGAGACCGAGACCCAGGCCAGGCACCTGCAACGCATCATCGAGGCACCCTGCACCATCGACGGCACGCCGCTGGTGGTCTCGCCATGCATGGGCATCGCCATGTACCCGGGCGACGGAAAAAGCGCCGAGGAACTGCTCAACCGCGCCGAAAGCGCCACGCATACGGCCAAGGACAGCGGCCGGCGCAACCTGCAGTTCTACGCACCCGCCCACGGCGGCCAGGCCACCCAGATGCTGATGCAGGAGCAGCAACTGCGCGGCGCGCTGGAGCGCGGAGAGTTCGAGCTGCACTACCAGCCCCAGACCTTCACGGCCGATGGCCGGCTGGCGGGCTTCGAGGCCCTGGTGCGCTGGCGCCACCCGCAGCGCGGCCTGGTGCTGCCCGGCGAGTTCATCGGCTTTGCCGAGGCGCGCGGCCTGATCTCGGCCATAGACCACTGGGTGCTGCGCGAGGCCTGCCGCCAGGCTCGCCAGTGGCAGGACGAGGGGCTGCGGCCCGTACCCCTGTCCGTGAATGTCTCCGCGCTGGAATTTCGCCAGCGCAACATGGCGCGCGAGGTGGCCCTGGTGCTGGAGGAAACCGGCCTGGAAGCGCGCTGGCTGCACATCGAGCTGACAGAGTCCACGCTGATGCACACCAGCGGCCAGGTGCAGGACACCTTGCAGGCGCTGCAGGCCCTGGGCGTGGGCCTGGCCATCGACGACTTCGGCACCGGCTATTCCTCGCTGGCCTATCTGCGCCGCCACCCCATCAACCAGCTCAAGATAGACCGGTCCTTCATCGCCGACGTGCCCGATAGCGAGGACGACACGGCCATCGTCACCGCCATCGTGCAGATGGGCCACAGCCTGCATCTGGACATCGTCGCTGAAGGCGTGGAAACACCTGCCCAATTGGAGCTTTTGCGCGACCTGGGCTGCGGCATGATGCAGGGGTACCTTGTGGCGCCGCCCATGCCGGCCGACAGAGCGCGCGCCTGGCAGTTGCACAACAGTCATCCAGTCCAACGACAATAGCCCATGGTTTCGCTTCACAACCCCTCGCAGGCCTCAAGGGCCGCAGCCACCTTGCACACCGACCCCCAGCGGGCCCTGGAGCACGTACAGCAGATCTACCGGGAGCAGATAGAGCACCTGCGCACGAACATGCAGCGCTTCGTCTCCGGTGAAACCCCGGCCGCCCCCGTCCACGCCTACTACCCCTTCGTGCGCATGCATACGGCCACCGTGTCACGCGCGGACACGCAGCTGGCCTACGGCTTCGTCGAGGGCCCGGGCACGCACGAGGCCACGCTCACGCGGCCCGACCTGTTCTCGCGCTACTACGCCGAGCAGTTCCGCCTGCTGATCAAGAGCCACGGCGTGCCGCTGGAAGTGGGCCTGAGCGACAAGCCCATCCCCATCCACTTCTCGTTTGCTGAGAACGACCACATCGAAGGCACGCTGTCGCGCGAGCGCCGGCAGCTGATGCGCGATGTGTTCGACCTGCCCGACCTCGAGGCCATGGACGACGGCATCGCCAACGGCACCTGGCGCCCCCAGCCGGGCGAGGCCCTGCCGCTGTCGCTGTTCACGGCCCCGCGCGTGGACTATTCGCTGCACCGGCTGCGCCACTACACGGGCACCCAGCCGGAGTGGTTCCAGAACTTCGTGCTGTTCACCAACTACCAGTTCTACATCGACGAGTTCATCCGCCTGGGCCACGCCGAGATGGCCCGGGAGGACAGCGAGTACGTGGCCTTCATCGAGCCCGGCAACGTGGTCACGCGCCGCACCGGCCTGCCGGCCCAGCCCAATGACGAGCTGGGCACGCCGCCGCCGCGCCTGCCGCAGATGCCGGCCTACCACCTGGTGCGCGCCGACCACAGCGGCATCACCATGGTCAACATCGGCGTGGGGCCGGCCAATGCCAAGACCATCACCGACCACATTGCCGTGCTGCGCCCGCACGCCTGGATGATGCTGGGCCACTGCGCGGGCCTGCGCAACAGCCAGCAGCTGGGCGACTACGTGCTGGCCCACGCCTATGTGCGCGAGGACCATGTGCTGGACGAAGAGCTGCCGCTGTGGGTGCCCATTCCCGCGCTGGCCGAAATCCAGCTGGCACTGCAGCAGGCCGTGGCCGACGTCACGCAGATGGACGGCCCCGACCTCAAGCGCATCATGCGCACCGGCACCGTGGCCAGCACCGACAACCGCAACTGGGAGCTGCTGCCCAACAACCTGCCCCAGCTGCGCTTCAGCCAGAGCCGCGCCGTGGCACTGGACATGGAAAGCGCCACCATCGCGGCCAACGGCTTCCGCTTCCGCGTGCCCTATGGAACGCTGCTGTGCGTGTCCGACAAGCCGCTGCACGGCGAGATCAAGCTGCCCGGCATGGCCAACCACTTCTACCGCGAGCGCGTGGACCAGCATCTGCGCATCGGCATGCGCGCCATCGACATCCTGCGCGAGGGCGGCACCCAGCGCCTGCACAGCCGCAAGCTGCGCAGCTTCGCGGAGGTGGCGTTCCAGTAGCGCCCCGCCACCGGCCACCTGCTGCCAAGGGCCCCGCTTAGCACCGCCATCCAGGGACGCACATGCCATCCACGCTGCCCACCCTGGATTTTTTCTCCATGACCTCGGTCGTGGCCCTCAACATGATGGCCATGTCGGCCGCCCTGCCGCTGGCCATGGGGCGGCGCGTCAGCGGTGCCGCGCGCCATGCCCAGCATTTCTTCCTGATCCAGGCCGGTGCCTGGATCTTCATCCTCATCGCCAGCCGCCTGCCGCAAGGCCTGCTCTCGCGCGAACTGCTGTCGCTGGGCGCAGCAGCCTGCGCGGCATCGGCACAGTGGCAGATGGCGCGCGCCTTGCGCGAATGGCTGGGGCCCCGGCCGCCCTGGCTGGAACGCGGCCTGATCGCGCTGTGCTTTCTGGGGCCGCTGGGCTTCACCCTGCTGCTGCCCCACTTGTCCTTGCGCACCGGCTGGTTCAGCGCCGCCCACGGACTGAGCCTGCTGGCGCTGGCCGGCCTGTGCCTGGCGCCACGCCGCCCCGTGGCACGCAGCTGGCGCTATCTGATGTGCGGCGTGGCCGTCTTCATGGGGCTGGTACTTCTGGTGCGCAGCTACCTGGCCCTGGCCACGCCCTTCCTGCCCAGCTTCACGGCCGACAGCGGCGCCAACCAGATATTCGCCCTGCTGGTCACGCTGAGCAGCACGCTGCTGATGGTGGCCGTGCTGGTGGCCTGGCGCGACGAGACCAACCAGCAGCTGCGCGACATGGCCTTGCAGGACATGCTCACCGGCCTGCCCAACCGCCGCGCCCTGCTGGAGCGCGCCCCCGCCATGCTGGCGCATGCCCAGCGCCACCGGCAGGCCCTGGCCCTGGTGATGCTGGACCTGGACCACTTCAAGCATGTCAACGACGAATACGGCCATGCCACGGGCGACCGTACGCTGTGCCTCTTCGCCCGCCTGCTGCAGCAGCAATTGCGCAGTGACGAAATCGCTGCGCGCTGGGGTGGCGAGGAGTTCTGCCTGCTGCTCTACACCACGGACGACGGTGTGGATACCCTGTGCACCCGGCTGCAGTCGGCGCTGCTGCAGGCCTCGACGCAGACGCTGGGCTTCGAAGTCCGCTTCAGTGCCGGCTGCGCCCACGCGCCCCAGGTCTGGGACGGCCTGCGCCTGGAAATGCTGCTGCCTGCCGCCGATGCCGCGCTCTACGCTGCCAAGCGCCGCGGGCGTGACTGCTGGACGCAGGTGCGGCTGAGCCCACCGCAGCAGCAGGCCTGCGCCGATGCGCCAGCTGTATCGGAGACGCCGGAGACGCCGGATGCGCCGGCCAGGCCCGCACTGGCCGCCAAGCCTGCGCGCTAGCCCCGGACCCCAGGAAAACGCTCCATGCCCGCGCTCTTCGACGCCCTGAACCTGCGCAAGCGCTACGGCGACACCACGGTGGTCGATGACCTGTCCTTTTCCATCGCTCCCGGCGAATGCCTGGGCGTGATCGGCCCCAATGGCGCGGGCAAGACCACCACGCTGCGCATCTGCCTGGGCCTGACGGCACCCGATGCGGGCCATGTTCTCTACCACCCCGAAGACGGCTCGCCGCCGCTGCACATGCCTGCCGATGCACTGGCCATCAAGGCGCGGCTGGGCGTGGTCTCGCAGAACGACACGCTGGACCCCGACTTCAGCTGCGCGGAAAACCTGGGCGTCTACGCGCGCTACTTCGGACTGGGTACGGCGCAGATGCGTGACCGCATACCGCAGCTGCTGGACTTCGCGGCGCTGTCGCACAAGGCCGCGGCCAGGCCGGGCGAGTTGTCCGGCGGCATGAAACGGCGCCTGTCCCTGGCGCGCGCCCTGGTCAACGACCCGCGCCTGCTGCTGCTGGACGAACCCACCACGGGCCTGGACCCGCAGGCACGCCACCTGATCTGGGAGCGTCTGCAGTGGCTGCTGCAGCAGGGCAAGGCCATCTTGCTGACCACGCATTTCATGGACGAGGCCGAGCGCCTGTGCTCCCGGCTGCTGGTGCTGGACCACGGCCGCAAGATCGCCGAAGGCCGCCCGCGCGAACTCATCGCCGAGCACCTGGAGCCCGAAGTGGTCGAGGCCTACGGCAACGGCGCCCTGGGCCTGGCGCATGACACGGCACTGCGCCCCCTGGCCGGGCGCACCGAGGTCAGTGGCGACACCGTCTTCTTCTATACGCACGACGCGCGCCCGCTGCTGCAGGCGCTGGCCGCGCACAGCCACCTGCGCACCCTGCACCGCCCGGCCAACCTGGAGGACCTGTTCCTCAAGCTCACCGGCCGACAGATCAGAACCGACGGCTGAACCACCATGACCGAACCCGCATCGGACACCCCCAGCATCTGGCGCCCCCCCGACCTGTCGCTGCGCTGGTGGCCGGTGTTCCTGCGCAACCTGCTGGTGTGGCGCAAGCTGGCCCTGCCCAGCCTGATCGGCAACATCGCCGAGCCGCTGATGTGGCTGGTGGCCTTCGGCTACGGCATGGGCGCCTTGGTGGGCGAGGTCACCGTGGGCGCCACGGGCCGGCAGGTGCCCTACATCCTGTTCCTGGCCAGCGGCTCCATCTGCATGAGCGCCATGAATGCCGCCAGCTTCGAGGCGCTGTACTCGGCCTTCTCGCGCATGCATGTGCAAAAGACCTGGGACGGCATCATGAACGCGCCCATCAGCCTGGACAGCGTGCTGCTGGCCGAGATGCTCTGGGCCGCCTTCAAGGCGCTGTTCACGGTCACCGCCATCCTGGGCGTGATGCTGGCGCTGGGCATCAGCCATTCGCCCAGGCTGCTGGTGGCCTGGCCCGTGCTGCTGTGCGTGGGCATCATGTTCTCCAGCATCGCGCTGATCTTCAACGCCCTGGCCAAGGGCTATGACTTCTTCACCTACTACTTCACCCTGGTGCTCACGCCCATGATGTTCCTGTCCGGCGTGTTCTTCCCGCGCGAGCAGCTGCCCGAGGCCGTGCGCCTGGCCTCGGACTGGCTGCCGCTGACCAATGCCGTGGAGCTGGTGCGCCCGCTATTCATGGACGAGTGGCCGGCCCACCCGCTGCGCCACGGCCTGGTGCTGGCCGCCACCACGGTGGCGGCCTACTGGTTTGCGCTGGCGATGACGCGCAGGCGCTTCAGGGCCTGAGATCCGGCCGTTCTTCAGCGCGCTGCGGCGCGGATCATTTCCACCGCCTTCTCCGCGATCATCACCGTGGGCGCATTGGTGTTGCCGCTGACGATGCGCGGCATGACCGAGGCATCGACCACGCGCAGGCCCTTGATGCCGTAGACACGCAGCTGCGCATCGACCACGTCCATGGGCCCCGGCCCCATGCGGCAGCTGCCCACGGGGTGGTAGATGGTGTCGGCATGGCTGCGGATGAAGGCCTCGATGCCCGCATCGTCCTGTGCGCCGGCCGAGGCCGGCATCTCGCGCCCGCCCAGGGCCGCCAGCGCCGGCTGGGCCAGGATCTCGCGGGCGCGGCGCACGCCGTTCACCATGCGCCGCAGGTCCTGCGCGTCGGAGAAAAAGGCCGGATCCACCAGCGGCAGGGCCAGCGGGTCGGCACTGGCCAGACGCAGGCTGCCGCGGCTGGCCGGCTGCAGCACGCAGACATGCAGGGAATAGCCGTGGCCCCAGACCGTCTTGCGCCCATGGTCCACCAGCTTGGCCACCACGAAGTGCAGCTGCAGGTCGGGCGCAGCCTCGCCAGGGCTGCTGCGGATGAAGCCGCCCGCCTCGGCAAAGTTGGTGGTCAGCATGCCGCGCCGCTGGCTGCGCCATTGGCCCACGGCGGCCAGCAATCTGCGCGCACCGCCCAGTGACAGGCCGAAGCTGTCGGTCAGCTGCGCGCCATCGACCACCAGCACCACATCCGGGTGGTCATGCAGATGGGCGCCCACGCCGGGCAGGTGGTGGACCACATCGATGCCCAGCGAACGCAGGTGATCGCCCGGCCCCACGCCAGACAGCATCAGCAGCTGCGGCGACAGCAGTGCGCCGCCGCAAAGCAGCACCTCGCGCCGGCAGTGCAGTTGCTGCACCGTACCGCCCTGCAGGTACTCCACGCCCACGGCGCGCCGGCCCTCGAACAGAATGCGCAGCACCTGGGCACCCGTTTCCACGCGCAGATTGGGCCTGGCACGGTGCGGCGCCAGATAGGCCTTGGCGACGTGGTGGCGCTCGCCATTGCGCTGGGTGACCTGGTACAGGCCCACGCCCTCCTGCGCCTGGCCGTTGAAATCCGCGTTGTGCGCATGGCCGGCCTGCACGCCCGCCTGCACGAAGGCCCGGGACAGCGGGTTGGGATCGCGCAGCTCGGCCACGTTCAGGGGCCCGCCCGTGCCGTGCCAGGCATCGGCGCCGCGCTCGTTGTGCTCGGCGCGCAGGAAGTAGGGCAGGACTTCGCTCCAGCTCCAGCCCGGATTGCCCTGGGCCGCCCAGTGGTCGTAGTCGGCCGGCTGGCCGCGCACATAGACCATGGCGTTGACCGCGCTGGAGCCGCCCAGCACCTTGCCGCGCGGCTGGTGGCCACGCCGCCCGCCCAGGCCCGGCTGCGGCACGGTGGACAGGCCCCAGCTGTGGCGACCGCCCTTGGCCATGGCGGCCATGCCTGCCGGACAGTGGATGAGCACGCTGGAGTCGGCCGGCCCGGCCTCCAGCAGCGCCACCTGCGTCTGCGCATCCTCGCTGAGCCGCCCGGCCAGCACCGAGCCCGCCGAGCCGCCTCCGATCACGATGTAGTCCAGCATGCCTCCCCCTCCCCTGCGGTGTAGCCATCCACTGTTGCAGTCGCCTGCGCGGCGCCGCAAGCCGGGGCAAACCCGGTGGATGCTCCGAATCCCGCTACGATCACTGGATCGCATTCACGTTCGCATTCACTTTGTTCGTTTGAGGAGACTGACAGTCATGGCAATTCAAACCGTAGGCATCATCGGCGCAGGCACCATGGGCAACGGCATCGCGCAGGCCTGCGCGGTATCGGGCATCGACGTGGTCATGGTGGACATCTCCGATGCCGCCGTCCAGAAGGGCGTGGCCACCGTCTCGGGCAGCCTGGACCGCCTGATCAAGAAGGAAAAGCTGACCGAGGCCGACAAGGCCGCCGCCCTGGCCCGCATCAAGACATCGACCGACTACGCGGCGCTCAAGGGCGCGCAGCTGGTCATCGAGGCCGCCACCGAGAACTACGAGCTCAAGGTCAAGATCCTCAAGCAGCTGGACGCCCTGCTGGATGCCGACGTCATCGTCGCCACCAACACCTCGTCCATCTCCATCACACAGCTGGCCGCCGTGACGGGCCGTGCCGACAAGTTCATCGGCATGCACTTCTTCAACCCCGTGCCCATGATGGCGCTGGTGGAGATCATCGTCGGCCTGCAGACCAGCGACGAGACGCACGCCACGGTCAAGGAACTGTCCGAGCGCCTGGGCAAGAGCCCCATCACCGTGAAGAACGCACCCGGCTTCGTGGTCAACCGCATCCTGGTGCCCATGATCAACGAGGCCTTCTTCGTGCTGGCCGAAGGCCTGGCATCGGCCGAGGACATCGACGCCGGCATGAAGCTGGGCTGCAACCAGCCCATCGGCCCGCTGGCCCTGGCCGACATGATCGGCCTGGACGTGTGCCTGGCCGTGATGGAGGTCTACCTCAAGGAATTCGGCGACAGCAAGTACCGTCCCTGCCCCCTGCTCAAGGAAATGGTGGCCGCCGGCCGCCTGGGCCGCAAGACGGGCCGCGGCGTGTACAGCTACTGATACACCGCCCCCAAGGCCAAGCGAAGGCGAAGGCAGCTCAGGCTGGCCTTCGCCTTTTGTTTTGGTGGCCGCGCGCTACTTGGTTTTGCGCACCAGCGCCAGCATGTCCTCGATGACGATGTGACGTATCGACCTGAGCATTCTCAGGTGGGCACTTCTTGTGGAATGGTCCATTGCAGAGTCGGCAGGCTGGTGGAGCTGGCCAGCCTCGAATTCTGCGATCAACGTATCGGCCTGCGGAGCCAGCATGCCAAGCATCCTGTCGAGCACACGTCCGCTTGTGCTCTGGGTCAGGCCCAAGGCCGTACCTGCGGCCAGCAGCTTTCCGTAGGTCACGTCGGCAAAGAAGGCCGCACCCGCAAGCGGAACCGTCAGCCGCTCCTGTGGCCATACCGCATGTTCATCGGCGTAAGCCCGCGTGTGATAGACGGCGGTGCTCAGGAGATCGTAGAACGGCGCCAGCCTGACGCCGCCCCGGTCCACCAGGAACGACAGATTCTTCAGATGACTGTCGCTGTTGCCCACCAGGGTGTTGAACAGCAGCCACTGATAGATGCCCATCCGGGCTTGCGCCTTTTCGCGGCAGCGGTCCATCAACGACGCCAGTGTCTGGATGCTGGCTCCTTGATATTTGAAAGTCCGGGCCAGGTCGAGCAGTTGGCAGGCATCCACCACATGCAGTCGCAGCCACTCTTGGGACGCTTCATCAAACACGCGGTCAAAGCGGTTGATGACATAGGCCGGCTCGGGCGTGTACAGCAGGTGTACCGGCGGCACATCAAGCCCCAGGCGCCCGGCAAGCTTCATGGTGAAGGCCTCGTTGACGGTCGAGTGCGGATAGCCTTCGGCCGTGGAGTCCGGCTTGAGGATATGGCTGGAAGCCGTCCCTTGGAAGGGTTCCTGCAGGCGAGCGGTTTTCTCGTCGTACAGCACCACCATTTTGTGCTGCGCTCCAGCCAGGGACATGCGCTTGGGTGATCCGGCATGCAAGGATGTGCGCGGCAAGTTCCTGAGTCTTAGTGACAGTTCGCCGAACTCCAGCCTCCTTGCGCCGCGCTCGGCTGCACCCGCCCCAGGCGGCAGCAGGACCAGGGATCCGGCCGATTCCGCGCCAAGGGCCTGCAAAAGGCCGAAGGCATCGTGCTCATTCACCTCCAGCTCTTTGCTGATCGCACTGCGCAGTGCTTCCTCGGGCAGCAGGTTGTCGAAGAACCATTGGACGCTGCGGTGCGTAGATCCGTCGATGTGCCTGCGCTTTGCCAAGGAAATGCCGGGCGCCAATGGGAAAGCGCGAGGGTCGCCCATCCACTCCTCCTCATAGGCAAAGCCCCAGACATCCCTGTTTTCGACCAGCTTTCCGGCAAGCCGGCCGTTGATGAATACGTCCAGGATGCGTGCGGTCACGGCCTGTTCTTTTCGAAGGCGGTGCGGAAGAACGCATCGTCCGAGTCGCGGGCACCGGGCTCCTCCCTGACTTCAGCGGCTGGCCCTCCGTCCGGTGCGCCCTGGCGCGTTCGGTACTCGTGGGAACCATGGGACTCAGGTGGCAGCCTGGCCTGGCGGCGCTGCAGATAGGCCTGCTCGGTTCCCTCGGGAAGGTCGATGAGCACCTCGATTCCCAGTTCGGACAGCAGTTGCAGCACGCGCCCAAACTGGACCGTGGGCTTGCCGCGCTCCACGTCCCGCACAAAGACATGGCTCACGCCTGCGGCGCCTGCTGCATCGTCCTGGCGCAAGCGCCGCGCCTTGCGAACGGCCCATACCGCGTCACCGAGTGCATCCACAGAGTCGATGGAGATCTTCATGGCTTCAATGAAATCGAAAGCATGGTTTCGATCTTATCGATCGGCAATGGCGCTGGCAATGAATCGAAACGAACTTATCGATTTTCATCGATCAGCTTCCCAAACCTCAGAAAACGAAAGCATTGCTTAGATATTCATTTCGTTTTCAACCGTCCTCTGCGCGACTGCACCCATCCCTGGCCTGCTCTAAGGTCCATGCGCAGGAGACAACCATGGACATCAACACCCCCACCCCGCCGCCCGAAGGCTGCATCAGCTGCGAAGTGCGCGGCCATGTGCTGCTGATCGGCATCAACCGTCCCGCCAAGCGCAACGGCTGGACGCCCCCCATGTTCCAGCAGCTGGCCGAGGCCTATACCCGGCTGGACGACGACCCGCAATTGCGCGTGGGCGTGCTGCATGCGTTCGGCAGCCATTTCACGGCGGGGCTGGACCTGCCGGTGATGGCGGAGTACCTGCGCTCGGGCAGGAAGGCCATCCCGCAAGGCCTGGTGGAGCCGCACGACTACGGCCTGGTCGGCTACCGGCGCCGCGCCAAGCCCATGGTGGTGGCGGTCAAGGGCATTTGCTTCACGGTGGGCATCGAGCTGATGCTGGGCGCCGACATCGTGGTCGCGGCCGATGACTGCCGCTTTTCCCAGCTGGAGGTGCAGCGCTGCATCATGCCCACGGGCGGCGCCACGCTGCGCATGGCCGAACGTGCGGGCGTGGGCAATGCCATGCTGCACCTGCTGACGGCCGACGAATTCGACAGCGCCGAGGCCTATCGCCTGAACTTCGTGCAGAAGGTGGTGCCGGCCGGCGAGGAGCTGGCCGAGGCGCTGCGCATTGCCGAGCGCATTGCCGCCCAGGCCCCGCAGGCCGTGGTGGCCACGCGGCTCAATGTGCTCAAGGCCATCGAGCTGGGCCAGGCCGCCGCCGTGGCCGACTTCATTCCCGTGCAGCAGCGCCTGGCCAGCAGCGAGGATGCGGCCGAGGGCGTGCGCTCCTTCATCGAAAAACGCCCCGCTCGCTTCACGGGCCGATAGGCCCCCTCGGTCCCTCGACCCCTGCGGATCTTCACCTTCCGATCCGAAGGGGTTTTTCAAATTAAGTTGTGCACAATTTAATTGACAGCAATAATTCAACCCATGCCCAGCAGCCACCCCCTTCCTCTCGACAGCTCCGAGCTTCTGCGCCTGGACAACCAGGTCTGCTTCGCGCTGTACTCGGCATCGCTGGCCATGACCAAGCTGTACAAGCCCCTGCTCGATGGCATCGGCCTGACCTATCCGCAGTACCTGGTGATGCTGGTGCTGTGGGAGCGCGACGGCCTGACCGTGTCCGAGATCGGCGAACAGCTGTATCTGGATTCGGGCACGCTGACCCCGTTGCTCAAGCGCCTGGAAGGCGCGGGCCTGCTGGAGCGGGTGCGCGATGCGCATGACGAGAGGCGCGTGCGCATCACGCTCACGCCGCAAGGCCGGGCGCTGCGCGATGCGGCTGAAAAGATTCCCGCCTGCGTGCTGCAGAGCACGCAGTGCACGCTGCCCGAGTTGCAGGCGCTGACGCAGCAACTGGGCGCACTGCGCCAGCGGCTGGTGCCGCGCCGCAGCGATTGACGACCACCCGCAGACGATTTCCTCCACCCGTCCGCACCGCCGGACAACTTTGCAAAAGGAAGACACCATGGCCCAGCTCGAAAAAGTCCTGTACACCGCACGTGCCCACACCACCGGCGGCCGCGACGGCGCCTCGCGCACCGATGACGGACGCCTGGATGTGACCCTGTCCTCGCCGGGCACCAGCGGCACGGGCACCAACCCCGAGCAACTGTTCGCCGCCGGCTACTCGGCCTGCTTCATCGGCGCCATCAAGGCCGTGGCCGGCAAGCAGAAGATCAGCCTGCCCCAGGACCTGGCCATCGACGCCGAAGTGGACCTGGGCACCATCCCCAACGCCTACGGCATCGCCGCGCGCCTGAAGGTCAGCCTGCCCGGCATGGACAGGGCCGCCGCCCAGGCCCTGGTGGACGCGGCCCACCAGGTCTGCCCCTACTCCAACGCCACGCGCGGCAACATCGACGTGCAGATCACCCTGGCCTGATCAGGCCCAGTCCGGCCTCTGCAGCCAGTGCAACCTGCGGCCCAGGAGGTCGTAGCGGGCGTGGCAGGTCAACGGCCCGTGCAGCACATCGGCTGCATAGCTGACCAGCGCGATCTCGCCCACGGCGGCCTGCCAGTGCTCCTGCATTGGCAGGCCGCTCATCCATTGCAGCACCTGGTCACGGGGCCAGGCAGCGCTCCAGGCGCCCAGCGTCACATGGGGCACGTAGGGGCGCATCGCCTCGGTCAGCGCCAGCCCTGGCCCTGTCTGCGCGAGCACGCCATGCAGTCCATGCAGCGTGCAGCCGTCCGGCCTGCCGTCGCGCACCTGAAGGTATGGCGCCATCTCGAAACTTCCCCAGCCACCGAACTCCAGCTGCAGCGGCGCGGCCGGCAGGTGCTGCAGCGCGAGCAGGTCGCGCGACAGTTGCGCCGCGCCGTAGGCCTGCGGCAGTTGCGCACCGCCATCCAGAAAGCCCGCGGTGGCCAGGGTCACGTGCAGTTGCCGCTGGCAGTGCGGGACCAGCGCCGCGCCCAGCCAGCGGCGTGCCTGCGCACAGGCGGCTTGCACGGCGTCGCGCACAGGCGGGGTCAGCGCCTGCATCGTCACCACCCAGACCGCATAGCGGCCACGGCCGAGGTGCCAGGCGCTCCAGTCGTCGGATGGCCCGGCCGCACTGGCGATGGCATGGGATTGCAGGAAGTGGGGCAGCAGCGGCACGGCGGGCGGATCGGCGTTGTCGGGCGGACGCAAAGCTTAAGCCAGCCCGGCGACAATCGCCCCATGTCTGCCACACCATACGATCCTGATCTGAGTGCCGTCCCCGATGCCGGTTCGCACGCCTATGCCCGGCTCACGCCCGACGCCGTGCTCGACGCACTGGCCTCGGTCGGCCTGTGGGGCGATGGCCGGCTCACGGCCCTGGCCTCCTACGAAAACCGCGTCTACCAGGCCGTGCTGGAGGACGGCGAACGCGTGGTGCTGAAGTTCTACCGCCCGGGCCGCTGGAGCCGCGATCAGATCCTGGAGGAGCACGCCTTCAGCGCCGAGCTGACGGCCGCCGAAGTGCCTGCCGTGCCCCCGCTGGTGCTGGCAGGTGCCACGCTGCACAGCTACGCGGGCTTTGATTTCTCGGTCAGCCCCTGGCGCGGTGGCCGCCCGCCCGAGCTGGACGATTTCGAGGTGCTGGAGTGGACCGGGCGCTTCCTGGCCCGCATCCACACCGTGGGCGAAGCCCGCCCGTTTGTGCACCGGCCCGCGCTGGATCTGGCCACCTTCGGCCACGACTCCATGCAATGGCTGCTGGACCGGAAAATGATTCCGCTGGAGGTGGAATCCACCTGGAAAGCCGCCTGCCAGCGCGCCCTTGAGCTGATGGCACCCGCTGCCGACGGCCTGAGCGCAGCCGGCCACTTCGGCCTGCACAGCGCGCGCACGCTGCGCCTGCACGGCGACTGCCATCCCGGCAACGTGCTGTGGACGCCGCTGGACGACGAAGGCCATGGCGGCCCGCACTTCGTGGACCTGGACGATGCGCGCACGGGCCCGGCCGTGCAGGACCTGTGGATGCTGCTGTCGGGCGACCGCAGCCAGCGCACGCGCCAGCTGGGGGCCCTGCTGGATGGCTATGAACAGTTCCGCCCCTTCGACCGCCGCGAGCTGGCCCTGATCGAGCCGCTGCGCACGCTGCGCCTCATCCACTACAGCGCCTGGCTGGCGCGGCGCCAGGACGACCCGATCTTTGCCATCAACTTCCCCTGGTTCGGCACGCCCGACTACTGGCGCGGGCAGGTGGACATGCTCAACGAGCAGATCGAGGCGATGCAGGAAGAGCCTCTATACGCCTGAGGCCACCGGGCCGCCTGCCTGCCGAAGACAGAGATCTTTACAAATTGTCCAGACCTCCTGCGCCCTATCCAGGGCTGCGGGTTCCGGGGTATTCTCGGCCCGAAATCCCACCGGCCATGCCCTACTCCGCCTTCCCCCCTACGCTGCCCAACCCGCTACAGCCCTTGCCTGCCGGGCAGAAGGTGCTTGTGGTGGACGACGTCCCGGACAACGCCGCCATCATCTGCCAGGTGATCAAGGATCTGTGCAGCGTGCTCATGGCCCACACGGGCGAGGACGCGCTGACCCTGGCCCGCCAGTACCTGCCCGACCTCATCCTGCTGGACATCCGCATGCCCGAGATGGACGGCTTCGAGGTCTGCCGGCGCCTAAAGGCGGACCTGGAAACCGCCCACATCCCCGTCATCTTTCTCACGGCGCTGACCGAGCCCCATTGCGAGGAACTGGGACTGAACCTGGGCGCGGTGGATTTCGTGACCAAGCCCTTTCGCCCGCCCGTGCTCAAGGCGCGTGTGCGCACGCATCTGGAGATTGCACAGCAGCGCAAGATGCTGCAGCTGCTCTCGCACAGCGACGGGCTGACGGGCACGGCCAACCGGCGCTTTTTCGGCGCCCAGCTGGAGCGCGAGTTCATGCGCCTGCAGCGGCTGGGCGAGCCGCTGTCGCTGGTGATGATCGATGTGGACCACTTCAAGGCCTACAACGACCACTACGGCCATCTGGTCGGCGATGAATGCCTGAGCCAGCTGTCCCAGGCCATACAGGGCGCGCTGCACCGGCCTGGCGACCTGCTGGCGCGCTATGGCGGCGAGGAATTCGTCTGCCTGCTGCCCCATACGGCGCTGGACGGCGCGGTGCTGGTTGCGCAGGGCATCGTCGATGCGCTCAGGGCGCTGGACCTGCCCCACGCCGCCTCGCCCCTGGGCCATGCGCTGACCGTCAGCCTGGGTGTGGCCAGCATGGCGCCTTCGCCCGACAACAGCGCCGACCAATTGCTGGCCGATGCCGACCGGCGCCTGTACCTCGCCAAGAACGCGGGCCGGGACCGTATCGTCTGGGCGGGGTGAACCGAAGCTCCCCCTGAGCGGCTGCCCTAGGCTGGGCCAGGCGCACCTTCCAGGGCGACGCATACGCTTAAGCGTTAGCAACGCCCGTCGACGCGGCAGGCCGGTACGACCTGACCGCTGGCGTCGCGCCATTGCAGCTGGCTGGCGGGTGTCTGGGAGGGCGCTGCAGGTGCGGGCTCCTGCGGTGTTTGGGTGGCGGGGCGCTGCGGGTCGTGCAGCACGGTGGACGAGCCCACGCCCACACCCACCCGCGCGCCGCCCACGCCCGTGGAGGCGCCCACGCCGGCGCTGCCCAGGACCTGGCCGCTCTGGTTGACGCCCACGCCAACGCCCAGCGGCCCCACGCCCGTGCCGACACCGGCGCTCAGCCCGCCGCTGCCCAGCCCGACGCCCACCGATACCGGGCCGACGGGAATGCCTATGCCCACGCCGCCGCCTACCGAGTCGCAACCGGCCAGCAGCAGCGCGCAGGCGGCAAGCGCGGCCCCAGCCGCCTTGCGCGATGGCGGGCAGGTGATGAAGGCGGTGGGTGGAACTGGCATGCCGGACTCTCTGGACAAGGGAAAACACAGGGACGGCCACAGGGTACACCCGCCCGCCTGGCGCACGATGCCAGCGGTATGCCCGGGTGCATGCCAGGGGCTCGGAGGCGGCGAAACACCCAGGACACGCGGGTTTCTTAGAATTCACCCATTGGCCTGCGGGTCATTCCAGATTCCATGCGCTCCCGGACAGTGCCGCGGCGCCTCGGGGCGCAAGGCCTGCGCGGCGCCTCTTTCCCTCGCTTTCGTCTTCTTCGCGTTCCCTTTTTCTATGCAAACCCGTTGGCCGCCCTATGCGTGGGTGTGTTTTTCCATGTGCGTGGGTGTCATGGGCACGGCCCTGGCCAGCCCGCTGTACCCGCTGTACCAGCAGGCCTGGGGGCTGCAGCCCAGCCACATCACGCAGATCTTCGTGGCCTACATGTTCGGCGCGCTGGCCAGCCTGCTGTTCCTGGGCCGGCTGACCGACCGCTTCGGCTTTGTCGCCGTGCTGCGCGCAGGCCTGATCCTGATGACGCTGGGCGTGCTGGCCTCCGCCGTGGCCTGGAACGTGCCCAGCTTTGCGCTGGGCCGCGTGGTGATCGGCGTGGCTTCGGGGCTGATCACCACCTCGGCCTCGGTGGGCATGACCCGGCTCAACAACCGGGGCGACCTGCAGCGCGCCGCGGCCACGACCAGCCTGACCATTGCCTTCGGCTTCGGGCTGGGCCCCGTGGTGGGCGGGCTGATCGCGCAGTGGCTGCCCTGGCCGCTGGTCACGGCCTACATTCCGTCGCTGGGGCTGGGCCTGCTGGCCGTCTATGCGCTGTACCAGGTGCGCATTGCCGAGCCGGCGGAGCTGGCCTCCACCCAGGCACGCGCGCTGCACTGGCGTGATTTCATGCCCACCATCACCCTGCCCGAGCGCCGCTTTGCGCGCCACTACGCGCTGGGCGGCATGTGTGCGTTCTGCGCCTTCGGCATGTTCAGCCTGTTCGCATCGCTGGCGCCCAGCTTCATGCAGCGCATGGTGCCCTGGCATGGGCCGGCCGTTTCGGGCCTGTCCATCGGCGTGATCCTGTTCCTCTCGGCGGGCTTCCAGTACTTGGCGCGCCCGCGCCCGACCAAGGGCTCGGCCATTCTGGGCTTTGCCTGCCTGGTGGCCTGCAACCTCCTGCTGCTGGTCAACAGCTTTGCGGGCTCGGCCCTGCTGTTCGCGCTCAGCGTGATCGCCACGGCGGCGGGCCACGGCCTGTGCAATCTGGCGGGCATGTCCATCGTCAACAAGGTCTCGACACCGGCCACGCGCACGGGCCTGCTGTCCACCTACCTGGTGGTCGGCTACCTGGGCACCATCGTGCCCATCCTGGGCCTGGGCTGGCTTTCGGACCACATCGGCATCACCGAGGCCCTGGTCGCCTACTGCATCGTCATGGGCGTGCTGGCCGGCTGGCTGTGCTGGATGTGCACGCGCACGCCCACGCTGCCCATGCCCAAGCACTAGGACCTGTTCACGCCCAAGCGCAGGCTGTTCAGCGAAAGTGCGGCCCCGGCCCGTCCTTGGCCAGGCAATCGCCGTCATTGCGCAGCGGGCAGACCTTGAGGGACAGGCAGCCGCAGCCAATGCAGCCGTCGATCTGGTCGCGCAGCTGGGTCAGCCCCTGGATGCGCGCATCCAGCGCATGGCGCCAGCGCGCGGACAGCGCGCTCCAGTCGGCCTGCGTGGGCGTGCGGCCGCTGGGCAGCTCCTGCAGCGCCTCGGCAATCTCGGCCAGCGGCACGCCCATGCGCTGGGCCACCCTGATGACGGCCACGCGCCGCAGCACGGCACGCGCATAGCGGCGCTGGTTGCCGGGCGTGCGCAGGCTCTCGATCAGTCCCTGGCGCTCGTAGAAATGCAGGGCCGAGACGGAGATGCCACTGCGCCGGGCCACTTCGCCCACGGAGAGGATGGCCGGCCCGTCATGGTCGGACGCGGTGACACCGGCAGAAGACAGATTCATGGCAGCAGGAAAATAGGCGCAGGAAAAATAGGTCCAAGCAGGCCTGCATTTGACCTCAACTTTGGTTGAGGTTTCACACTGGCAAGCCTCGCCGGTCCAGCCGGCGCACTTTCGGACTCCAGGCCCACCATGCAACACGACGCACTTCCAGCCGCCTCGGCACAGCCCGCCGCTTCCACGGCCCCGCAACTGCACCATCTGCAGCCCGCCGGTCTCTACGACGCCACGCCCAACGGCTACACCCATGTGGTCACCGTGCACGGGCCGGCGCAATGGGCCTTCGTCTCGGGCCAGGGCGGCGAGAACCAGGCGGGAGACCTGCCCGACAGCTTCGCGGACCAGGCGCAGCAGGCGCTGTCCAACCTCAAGCTGGCGCTGCAGGCGGCGGGTGCGGACATGGGCCAGGTGGTCAAGCTGACCCTGCTCATCGTGGACCACTCGGAGGCCCGCTTCAACGACTGGCAGGCCGCCGTGCGCCTGCATTGGGGAGATGGTTCCCCCGGCGATGGCGCACCCAGCAATACCCTGCCGCGCTTTCCGGCCTGCACCCTGATCCCCGTGCCCCGGCTGGCCCTGCCCGGCATGCTGATCGAGGTCGATGCCGTGGCCGCACTGCCCGCCACCGCCCAGCCGGCGCGACCGCCGCTGTGGGTCTGAGCCATCCGCTTGCCACCCATCAGCAGATACCACAGGCATTCGTCCGATGAACAGATCCTCCCCGGCCCCCGCCCTGCCCTCGCCGCCCATGCAGGCCACCGCCGCGCCCGTGCTGCCCCAGAGCACCCTGCTGCTCATGGCCACGGCCTGCGGCCTGTGCGCGGGCGCCAATTACTTCAACCAGCCGCTGCTGCACTCCATCGCCATCGACCTGGGCATCAGCGAGGCGCGTGCCTCGCTGACGGTGACCATGGCCCAGGTCTCCTATGCGCTGGGACTGCTGCTGCTCGTGCCGCTGGGCGACATGCTGGAACGCCGCCGCCTGGTGCTGGGCCTGATGCTGCTGGCCGCGCTGGGCATGCTGGCCAGCGGCATGGCGCACAGCTTCACCCTGCTGGCGGCGGGCACGCTGATGACCGGGCTGTTCTCGGTCGCGGCCCAGGTGCTGGTGCCCATGGCGGCCAGCTTTGCGGCGCCCGGCGCCAGCGGGCGCGCCGTGGGCCTGGTCATGAGCGGGCTGCTGATCGGCATCCTGGCCTCGCGCAGCGTGGCCGGCGTGCTCTCGGACCTGGGCGGCTGGAATGCCGTGTACTGGGTCGGTGCCCTGGCCACGGCCGGCGTGGCCCTGCTGCTGCGGCGCGCGCTGCCGCTGGCGCAGCCGGCCCAGCGCATCGGCTATGGCGCGGTGATGCGCTCCCTGCTCACGCTGGCGCGCGAGCAGCCGCGCCTGCGCAGCCGGGCGCTGATCGGCGGCATGGGCTTTGCCACGGTGAGCGTGCTGTTCTCCACCATGGCGCTGCTGCTGGCCGGGCCGGGCTACGGGTTCGGCGATGCGCAGATCGGCCTCATCGGCCTGGTCGGCGTGGCCGGCGCCCTCATGGCCAACATGGCCGGCCGGCTGGCCGACCGGGGGCTGGAGCAGCGCACCACGCTGGCCGGTGGCCTGCTCATGCTGGCGGGCTGGGGGGCGCTGTGGCTGGGCGGCACCAGCCTGTGGTGGTTCCTGGCGGGGCTGCTCATCGTCGATGCTGCGCTGCAGGCCCTGCACATCAGCAACCAGAACGTGATCTACGCGCTGGCGCCTTCGGCGCGATCGCGCATCAATGCGGTCTACATGACGGGGTACTTCATCGGCGCCTCGCTGGGCTCGGCCGTGGGCTCGACGGTGTGGCTGCACTGGGGATGGACGGGTGCCAGCGTTGCAGGCCTGGCCCTGAGCCTGTGCACGCTGGCCGTGGTCGCCTGGGACAGAAGCCTGGCGCGCCAGGCCAAGGCACGGGCGTAGGGCATCGCACCAACCTGCGGCACGGCGGCGCAGGAATGCACCGCAAGCGTGCCGCATTCCGCCCCGCGCATGGCAGCGCACGCACCAATCCGATGCGCAAGCGCACCAGCAGGGCGCAGCCGCCACTGCACCGGATTGGCACGCTAAATGCATGACGGAAGGCCGTTACCACCCACACGCCCTGTACCGTCCGCCCCGCCCATGTCCGCAGCGCTACCGATCACCGCCGTGCCCACGTCCGCCTCGGGCTGGCAGGCCATGCTGGAGCTGCGCTTCGGGCACCGCGCCGGCCAGGGCAGCGTGCTTTCCCACGCACGCCACAGCGGCCCGCTGCGCGTGCAAAAACCGCTGCACCCCGAAGGCCCCGGCATCTGCCATGCCGTGCTGCTGCACCCGCCCGGCGGCGTGGCTGGCGGCGACCAGTTGCAGATCGATGTGACCGTGGAGCCCGGCGCCCACGCCCTGCTGACCACGCCAGGCGCCACGCGCTGGTACAAGTCCCAGGGCCGCCCGGCCGCGCAGCGCGTGCGGCTGCGCGTGGAAGAAGGAGCCATCCTGGAATGGCTGCCGCAGGAAAACATGCTGTTCGCCGGTGCCGACGCCACCATGGCGCTGGACCTGGAGCTTGCGCCGGGCGCGCGCGCCATCGGCTGGGACGCCACGGTGCTGGGCCGCTATGGCGCAGGCGAGCACTGGAACCATGCCGACGCACCGCCTGCGCGGCTGCAGCTTCACAACCGGCTGAGCCATGCGGGCCTGCCACTGTGGCTGGAACAGGGCGAGCTGCACTGCGGCCATGCCCTGCTGTCCAGCCCGGTTGCCTGGGCAGGCTTGCCCATACAGGCCAGCCTCTGGGCCGTGGCCCCGGAACCCCTGGCGGCCATGGAGCCATTGAGCGAGCAACTGGCCGCCAGCCTGCCCTGGAGCGATGAAGTGCGCGCCGGTGCCAGCCTGCTGGCCGGCCAGGGCGGCGCGCCCTCGGTGCTGCTGCTGCGCGTGCTGGCCCGGCGCATGGAGGCGGCACGGGCCGTGCTGCATGAAGGCTGGCGCCTGCTGCGCCCCGCACTGCTGGACATGCCTGCCCGCCCTCCCCGCCTCTGGGCCACCTGATCAACGGAGACTCATCCATGGAACTCACCCCGCGTGAAAAAGACAAGCTGCTGCTGTTCACCGCAGCCCTGGTGGCCGAGCGCCGCAAGGCGCGCGGCCTGAAGCTCAACTACCCCGAGGCCGTGGCGCTGATCAGCGCCGCCGTGCTGGAGTGGGCGCGCGACGGCAGGACCGTGGCCGAGCTCATGCACCTGGGCACCACGGTGCTGACGCGCGCCGATGTGATGGAGGGCATTCCAGAAATGATCCCGGACATCCAGGTCGAAGCCACTTTCCCGGACGGCACCAAGCTGGTCACCGTTCATCACCCAATAGTTTGACCCCCTGAGCGGCTACGCCGCTTCCCCCAAGGGGGACGGCGCCATCGCTGCGGGGCGGCGCGGCCAGCTTAGGCCCTTGCTGGGCACCCCCAACCAGCCCGCTGCATCCGCTTGTGCCGTGGGCAGATCCAGTCTCGATAGCGATCAAGGAGATCTCCATGTTCAGATTCCGCAACACTTTCAACTACCTGCTCGCCCCGGCCCTGCTGGCCGCCGCCACGGCTGCCAGCGCCCATACGGGGGCCGGCGCCCACCTGCATGCCGGCGACGGCGCCATGCAGGCCCTGATGGCCGGGCTGTCCCATCCCATTGCGGGCCTGGACCATCTGCTGGCCATGGTGGCGCTGGGCCTGTGGTGCGGGCTGATGCTCAAGCGCCAGTGGCTGCCGCCCGTGGCCTTTGCCGCCTGCATGGCGCTGGGCCTGGCGCTGACGCAGACCCCGCTGGAGCTGCCGGCCGTGGAGCCCATGGTGGCCGCCTCGCTGCTGGCCTTCGGCCTGCTGCTGGTGGCCCAGCGCCGCCTGCCCGTGGCCCTGGCCATGGTGCTGGCCGGCGCCTTCGCGCTGTTCCACGGATACGCGCATGGCGAGGTCTTCCCCCACGCGCTGCCCGCAGCCGTGTTCTGGGCCTACATGGCGGGCATGGTCGCCACCACGCTGGTGCTGCATGCCCTGGGCGTGGCCTTTGGCCGGGCCATGCGCGGCGGCACGGCTTCGGCCTGGGCCGCACGCCTGGCAGGTGTGGCCGCCATGGGCTACGGTGCCGTGGCGCTGGCAGGCTGAGCGCGGGAGCCGCACATGACCGAGCGCATCACCCCCGGCGAACTGCTGGCCGAGCCCGGCGAGATCCTGCTGAACGCAGGCCGGCCCGTGCAGACCCTCACGGTCACCAACACCGGCGACCGGCCCGTGCAGGTGGGCTCGCACTTTCATTTCTTCGAGGTCAACGAGGCCCTGCACTTCGACCGCGCCGCCGCACGCGGCTGGCGGCTGAACATCGCGGCCGGCACGGCCGTGCGCTTCGAGCCGGGCCAAGAACGCACGGTGGAACTGGTGGAAATCTCCGGCGACCGCATCATCTATGGCTTCAACGCCAAGGTGATGGGACCTCTCTGAAAGGGAACATTCATGGCAAGCATCACGCGCCAGGCCTATGCCGAGATGTTCGGCCCCACCGTGGGCGACCGCCTGCGGCTGGCCGACACGGCCCTGGTCATCGAGATCGAGAAGGACCACACGATCTACGGCGAAGAGGTCAAGTTCGGCGGCGGCAAGGTCATCCGCGACGGCATGGGCCAGAGCCAGCGCATGGCCGCCGACTGCGCCGACACCGTCATCACCAATGCCGTGATCATCGACCACTGGGGCATCGTCAAGGCCGACATCGCCATCAAGAACGGGCTGATCGCCGGCATAGGCAAGGCCGGCAACCCGGACATGCAGCCGGGCGTGACCATCGTCATCGGCCCCGGCACGGAAATCATTGCGGGCGAGGGCATGATCGTCACGGCCGGCGGCATCGACACGCACATCCACTTCATCTGCCCGCAGCAGATCGACGAGGCGCTGACCAGCGGCGTGACCACCATGATCGGCGGCGGCACGGGCCCGGCCACGGGCACCTTCGCCACCACGGTCACGCCCGGTCCCTGGCACATGGAGCGCATGCTGCAGGCCGTGGACGGCTACCCCATGAACATCGGCCTGCTGGGCAAGGGCAACGCCAGCCAGGCCGCGCCGCTGCGCGAGCAGATCGCGGCGGGCGCCATCGGCCTGAAGCTGCACGAGGACTGGGGATCGACGCCCGCCGCCATCGACTGCTGCCTGGGCGTGGCCGACGAGACCGACACCCAGGTCGCCATCCACACCGACACGCTCAACGAGGGCGGCTTCGTCGAGGCCACGGTGGCCGCCTTCAAGGGCCGCACCATCCACACCTACCACACCGAAGGCGCGGGCGGCGGCCACGCGCCCGACATCATCAAGGTCTGCGGCGAGGCCAACGTGCTGCCCTCGTCCACCAACCCCACGCGGCCCTACACGGTGAACACGCTGGACGAGCACCTGGACATGCTCATGGTCTGCCACCACCTGGACGCCTCGATTGCCGAGGACATCGCCTTCGCCGAAAGCCGCATCCGCCGCGAGACCATCGCCGCCGAGGACGTGCTGCACGACCTGGGCGCCTTCTCCATGATCTCCAGCGACAGCCAGGCCATGGGCCGCGTGGGCGAGGTCGTGCTGCGCACCTGGCAGACCGCGCACAAGATGAAGGTCCAGCGCGGCAGCCTGCCGGGCGACAACGCGCGCCACGACAACTTCCGTGTCAAGCGCTACGTGGCCAAGTACACCATCAACCCCGCACGCACGCATGGCATCGCCCATGTCGTGGGCTCGGTGGAGGTCGGCAAGCTGGCCGACCTGGTGCTGTGGCGGCCTGCGTTCTTCGGCGTCAAGCCCAGCCTCATCCTCAAGGGCGGCAGCATCGCCAGCGCCGCCATGGGCGACCCCAACGCCAGCATCCCCACGCCCCAGCCCGTGCACTACCGCCCCATGTTCGCGGGCCAGGGCAGCGGCGTGGCGGCAGCCAGCCTCACCTTCGTCTCGCAGGCCGCCCAGCAGGCCGGCGTGGCCGACCGCTACGGCCTGCGCAAGCGCACCGTGGCCGTGGAAAACTGCCGCAGCGTCAGCAAGCGCGACATGGTGCACAACGACTGGCAGCCCGACATCAGCGTCGATCCCGAGACCTACCAGGTCGTGGCCGACGGCCAGCTGCTGACCTGCGAGCCCGCCACCGAGCTGCCGATGGCGCAGCGGTATTTTCTTTTTTAAGGGGGAGCAATGGGGTCAGCGGGGCAAGGGCGCACTGTGCTCACGTATCCAGAGGGCGAACCCGGCCTCGTCCAGTTCGCCTGCGGCCAAGGCCACCATGGTCAGCACACAGGACTCGTCACCCGCCGTCAATTCCCAGCCATTGAGATGGAGAAACAGCTCGGTCGCCACAAAGGCTGTGCGTTTATTGCCATCCGCAAAGGGATGGTTGCGCGCGATGCCAAAGCCATAGCTGGCTGCCAGCTCGGCCGCATCAGGCGCCCCATAAGCGGCCAGATGGCGTGGCCTGGCCAGGGCGGATGCCAGCAACCCGGCATCACGCACGCCCGCCGGGCCACCATGCTCGGTCAGTTGCTCTTCGTGAACAGCCAGCATGACGGCCTCGCTGAGCCAGACCCAAACCTGCATGTTCCCGGTCATTTCGCCAGCTCACGCAAAACACCACGCCGCTTTTTCATGATCAGGCGCGCTGCATCCATCTGCTGCCCGAAGTCCTCGTCATACGGAGAAAGCTTGATGCCACCGTCGGCAACCTCGGTCAGATACACCGTGTCGCCTTTGCCCAGGTTCAGCTTCGCCAGAATCTCCTTGGGCAGGATCAAGCCCACGGAATTGCCGACCTGGGTGAGTTTGAGAGTGGTCATGATGGAATCTCCAGGGAAGTCATTGACCTCGCAATGTTATAACGAACGTTAATACGAAACAATTCATGCTCACCGTCAACAAACACATGCCCCAGGGCGGCGGCCTTGCCGCCGTGCTGGTCAGGCGCGCCGCCACGCTGGAACTGGACTGGGACATGCGCCAGAAGAGCCGCTTTGCGGCCATCGACTCCACGGGGCGCGAGCTGGCCGTGGTGCTGGCGCGCGGCAGCGTGCTGCGCGGCGGCGACGTGCTGGTGGCCGAGGATGGCAGCCTGGTCGCCGTGCGCGCGGCGCCCCAGGCGGTGTTGCGCGTGACGGCGGCCACGCCGCTGGGCCTGCTGCGTGCGGCCTACCACTTGGGCAACCGGCATATCCCGGTGGAGGTCACGCCCACGCACCTGCACCTGGAAAACGACCCCGTGCTGCACGACATGCTGCTGCGCCTGGGTGCGCAGGTGGCCCTGGTGGATGCGCCCTTCGAGCCCGAGGCCGGCGCCTATGGCGGCGGCCACCGCCACGGCCATGACGCCAGCTTTGCCGAGGACCAGGCACTGGCGCAGAGCGTGTATGCGCTGCATGACCATGGGCACGCACACGGCCATTCACACGATCATTCCCACGGGCATGAACATGGCCACGACCACAGCCATGACCATGATCACAAAGGCTGCTGCGGACACGGGCACGGCCACGACCATCCTCATGGCTGACCTGTCGATACAGGGGCTGTGCGCCCTGCTGCACCTGGCATCGCCCCAGCTGCCCGTGGGCGGCTTCAGCTATTCGCAGGGGCTGGAGGCCGCCATCGAGCACGGCCTGGTCACGGATGCCGGCACGGCGCGCACCTGGATTGCCGATGCGCTGGCCCACGGCTTTGCACGCTGCGAGGCGCCGCTGTGGCTGCTGCTGCGCCGGGCCTGGAGCGAAGGCGACGAAGGGGCAGTGCACGAATGGAACCAATGGTTCATTGCCAGCCGCGACAGCCGCGAGGCCCGTGCCGAGACGCTGCAGATGGGCTGGTCGCTGCACAGCCTGCTGCGCTCCGTGCCCTGGGGCGGCGAGGCCTTTGCGCCCCGCATCGCACAACTGGGCGCCCTTGTGGACACCCCTGGCCTGGCCTATCCCACGGCCTTTGCCTGTGCCTGCGCCGCCGTGGATGCCGACGAGGACCATGCCCTGCTGGCCTATGGCTTTGCCTGGCTGGAGAACCAGGTGGCCGCTGCCATCAAGGCCGTGCCACTGGGCCAGGTGGCGGGCCAGAGCCTGCTGCTGGCCCTGCATCCGCTGCTGGAGCAGGCCGTGGGCGAGGCACGCCGCCGCGCCAGCGAGGCGCCGCCCCGGCTGGACACCATGCTGCCCCAATGGAGCGTGCTGCAGGCGCGGCACGAACACCAGTACTCCCGGCTCTTCCGGTCCTGATCACTCACCCCAAGTCCACCATGAACACCCGCACCAAGAAACTCCCCCCGCTGCGCGTCGGCATCGGCGGCCCGGTCGGCTCCGGCAAGACCACGCTGCTGGAGATGCTGTGCAAGGCCATGCGCGCCCACTACGACCTGGTGGTCATCACCAACGACATCTACACCAAGGAGGACCAGCGCCTGCTGACGGTGGCCGAGGCCCTGCCGCCCGAGCGCATCATGGGCGTGGAGACCGGCGGCTGCCCGCACACGGCCATCCGCGAGGACGCCTCCATCAACCTCGAGGCCGTGGACCGCATGCTGCGCCAGTTCCCCGAGGCGGACATCGTCTTCATCGAAAGCGGCGGCGACAACCTGGCCGCCACCTTCAGCCCCGAGCTGTCGGACCTGACCATCTACGTGATCGACGTGGCCGGCGGCGAGAAGATTCCGCGCAAGGGCGGCCCCGGCATCACCAAGAGCGATCTGCTGGTGGTCAACAAGACCGACCTGGCGCCCTACGTGGGCGCCAACCTGTCCATCATGGAAGCCGACACGCAGCGCATGCGCGCCCACAAGCCCTATGTGATGGGCAGCGTGAAAAGCGGCAAGGGCCTGCGCGAGGTGATCGACTTCATCACCGAGCGCGGCCTGCTGCCGCCCATGCCCGCTCAGGCCTGAAGACGGCCGCGCACGGCCTTCAGCGCTGCGGCGTGCCGCTGGTGGCCTTGGCCTTGGGCAGGGTGGCCGCGCTGCTGGAGGACACCAGCGGGTGGCCGGTGGAGGTGGTGGCGCCATCGGTCTGACGCCAGGCCGAGGGCTTGGGCGCCACCATGGGCTGGGGCGCGGCGGCAGGCGCCCGGCTGCGGTTCCAGGCCGGCAGCAGCACGCGGCGCACAAATCCCATGTCCAGCGCCAGCCACAGCAGCACCGGGCACAGCGTGGGCACCATCAGCCCGCCCATCTGGTAGGCGTAGACGATGGCCTCCAGCTGCCATGTCTGTATGCCCAGCACGTTGAGGTCGAGCCGCGCCGCAAGGCACAGCTGCATCAGCACCTGCGAGACCACGCTGAAGGTCTGCAAGGGCAGCAGCGCCACATACCCCACCAGGATGCGCCACCACCGGCCCGGCCCCCAGGCCGCCAGCAGCATGGCCACCAGCACCGGCAGGCCGTAGCCGTAGCGGGCGGGATCGACCTCGACGATGGCCTCGGCGCGGCGCCAGCCGGTCTGCTCGTTGGAGACCTGGACCGAGGAATTGACGACCAGGTTGCGGGGCGTCTCCAGGTCCACGCGCTGCACCCAGCCGTTGGCGGCGTTCTCCAGCACCCACTTGCTCATGCCGGACACCGGCACGGCCAGCCAGCCAGCCGCCAGCGTCCAGGCCAGGGTCAGCACCACGATGCCGCCCATGGCCAGGGCCGCGAAGCGCGAGATGGGATTGCGTCCGATCATGGCCTGCTCCTCAGGCGGCCACGGCGGCAGAGGCAGCCGTGGCAGGCGGCAGCGGCGGCTGGCCGCCGTCATCGTGCGACGGCGCCTTGCGGCCGCTCCAGCGCACCCACAGCAGCCAGAACACCAGCACGTCCAGCATGATCAGTGCCTGCCAGAGGTACTCATGCGCGAAGTTGAAGGCCGTGGTGCTCCACTGGCCCAGGTAGAACAGGCTGATGACGCGCAGCACGTTGATGGCCTGCACGGCCACGAAGCCGGCCAGCAGGCCCACCAGCTTCTGGCGCCATGACGAGGGGAAGGCCATCACGGCGGCAAACAGCACGATGTAGGCCTCCAGGCCGTTGCAGCCGGCCTCGATGGAGACGCCGAAGCCCGTGGCCGTGTTCCACAGCACCTTGCCCGTGGCCGAGGCCGTGCTGTCGAACCAGGTCACCAGCGAGGCGCAGATGTGCGCCAGGAAGGCCGTCCAGGGCAGCACGATGTGCTGCTGCACCCAACTGAGCAGGTTCAGCCCGAACATCGTCAGCTGGATGGCCAGAAAGATCAGAAAGAAACGCAGCATGGCAGGTCTTGGAGTGTTGGTTGCCGGGCTTGCGACCTGGCGGTTGCGAAACAGTGTCCCTCTATAGGCTCGCATTATCTTCGGACCGCTCAAAGACGACAAAGGCCGGTGCGTGAATCACGCCACCGGCCCTTGTCGTCACGGGCGCATCACCGACGCTCGCGCCTGCGCATGGTCCCCAGCGCCATCAGCGCCAGCAGGGACGACATCAGCATCAGGCCCCACTGCGACAGCGTGGGAATGCTGGCCGTGCCGCCCGGCCCCGGCTTGAGCGGCGTGGTGGTCGTGCTCTTGTCGTTGTCGGGATTGCCGTCACCGGGCACCGAGACCGTTGCCGAGTTGACCAGCGGGCGGGCGCCCTTGTAGGGCTTGTCCAGCTTGGTCTCCAGCGTGAAGACGGCCGTGCCGCCCTGGGCCAGCTGCGGCACGCTGCAGGTCACGGTGCGCGTGCCGCTGGCATAGCTGCAGCCTGCCGAGGCCGAGACGAACTCCAGCCCTGCGGGCAGCACGTCGGTCACCGAGCCGCCCGCGGGCGACTGCGGATCGCGGCCGTAGTTGGTGACGGTCAGCGTGTAGCTGGCCGTGTCGCCATCGTCCAGCGGGCCGGCGGGGCCCTGCTTGCCGATCCCCAGGTCCACGGCATTGCCCTGGCGGCTGGTGGAGGTCCGGTCGGTGGTGGTGTTGTTGACGATCACATCGCCGCCATTGCTCAGCCATTCCGTCTCGAAGGGCTTGACCGAGGCCTCGTGGTAGATGGTGCCGCCCGAAGCCTTGTCGGGCAGGGTCTGTGCACGCATCTTGAACTTGATGGTCATGCTCTGGCCCGGCGCCAGCGAGGGGATGGTGCACTGCAGAGGCCCGCTGGTCGCGTTCAGCGCCGGCTGCACGCCGCACCAGGATGCGGAGGCGCCGGGAATGCCGGCCAGCGCCAGGCCGTTCTGGTAGCTGAAGGTGGCCGTGGAGCCCGATGCGGGGAACTTGTCGGTCACGACCACCTGGGTGGCGTAGGAGGGGCCGGAGTTGGTCACCGTGATGGTGTATTCGGTGTCCTCACCCAGCACCAGGCCGTCCGCCGTGTGGCGCATGCTGATGTTCACATCCAGCTCGGCACGCTTGAGCCGGGCCTTGGCCTCGGCCTGGTTGTTGGCCTTGGTCAGTTCCTCGGTGGTGGTGTCGACGGCGACCGTGTTGAGGATCTCCGTGTCAGCCGCCAGATCGCCGCGCGAGCGCATCTTGTAGGTCACGGTGTACTGCGCGCCTGTGGGCAGCGGATTGGCCCAGGCGCACTCCAGCGTTCCGCCCTGCACGCCATCGGTGGCAGCCGGAGTGCAGGTGCCGCCGCCGGAGACCGTGGGCGTGCCGATGAAGATGGCGTCTGCAGGCAGCACGTCCTTGAGCGTGACATTGGCGGCCGACGAGGGGCCGTAGTTGGGCACCGTGACCGTATAGGTCAGCGGCTCGCCCGCAGCCGCCACCTTGGGCGAGACCTGCTTTTGCGCTGCGATTTCCGCGATGGCCTGCACGGTGATGCTGGCCGTCGAGGAATCGTTGCCGGGATCGGCGTCATGGATGTCCAGAGACTGGGCCGAGGCCGCGTTGGCATAGGTGCCGGTGGTGGCGCGCTTGGGGCGGATCTTGACCTCGATCACCACCTCGGCCTCCGGGGCCATGGAGGTGATGTCGCAGGTCAGATCGCGCGTCTCGCTGTTGACGCCGCCCGAAGGAGTGCCGCAGCTGGCGTTGGCGCCGGAGACGATGCGGCTGGAGACAAAGCCGCCGCCCGGGTAGGTGTACGGCACGGGATTGCCGGCCTCGTCCACCGGGTTGCCGCCCACGATGCGCACGCCGTCGGTCTGCTTGACCAGGGACTGCAGCGCGTCGCGCACGCGGACATTCGTCACCGTCGTGCTGGCCGAGTGGTTCTTCACCACCAGCTGGTAGGTGACCTCCTCACCGCTCTTGATGGCAGCCGGCGGCACGGGGCTGACCACGCTCTTGACGATGCCCACATCCACCTTGTCGGCAGACACGGTGACGGTCGCGGAGGTGGTGGCCGATGCATTGTCCCGGCCGATCACGCCAGCGGAGGCGTTATTGGTGAAGTCCAGATGGCCCGAAGCCAGCGTGACCTTGGCCCTGACCTTGATCTGGCGGCTGGCGCCCACGGCCAGGCCCGCGGTCGAGGTGCAGCTCGGGGTGGTGCAGGTCCATTCCCCCGCGCCGGTGCCCGCACCGGACATGCTGACGATGGCCATGCGGCCGTCTGCGGGGTTGTCGGTCACAGTGATCTGCTGATTCGGCAGCACGGGCATGGGGCCGGTGTTGGTCACCGTGATCGTGTATTCGAACTCCTGGCCTGCCAGCACCGGGCGGCCAGGGCCGGCCTTGGCCAGCCTCAGCCGCGCATCGTTGCTGAAGTCCACGGCCGCGCTGGCCGTGTTGTTGGTCGTATTGGGCTCGTTGAGGCCGGGTGCCACACCGATCACGCCCTGGTTGACCAGCTGCGTGCCGGGTGTCCCGCCCGCAGCCACGCTGGCCTTGAAGCGGATGGCCTGCATGTTGGCGTAGCCGGCCACCGGGTACTCGCCCGCATGAGTGCAGGTGATGGTGCCGCTGTTGTGGCCGCAGTTCCAGGGCGCCGTGCTGCCGTCGAAGCCCGTGAAGGTCACGCCGGCCGGCAGGGTGTCGGTGACGGTGAGATCGCGCGGCACGAGGGAGCCGCCTTCGCGGCGCGGCTGCAGCGTGTAGGTGACCTCGGTTGCCTGCAGCGCATCCAGCACTGTAGGCGCCACCTGCTTGCGCAGCGAGACATCCACGAACTCGCTGCCGCTGGAGACCACGGCGGCGCTGGCGGTGTTGTTGCCGGACTGGCCGTCGGGCATCTCCGTGCTGGCGTCCTTGTAGCCCTTGACGCTGGCAGCGCCGGCAATGGTGCCGCTCATGTTGGCGATGGCCGGCACGGTGATGGCTGGCAGCACGGCGCCTGGCAGCACCGGGCCGCCGCGCGTGCAGTTGAGCTCGCCCGAGATCAGCGGATAGCCCGAGGCCGGCGTGCAGCTCCAGCCGCTGCCTGAGGGCACGCCCGTGACCACGGCGCCGTTGGGCACGGGGAAACGCACCACGGTACGGCCACCGGCGGGGACCTCGGACGGGCCCTTGTTCTGCACGTCGATGACGTACTGGAAGGCGCCGCCGTTGGCGACGCTGGCGGGAGCCGCCATCGCAATGGCCAGATCGGCGGCCTCGGTGGTGGTGAAGTTGCGGTCCAGCTGCGTGTTGTTCTGGTCGTTGTCGTAGTCGGGCGATGCCATGCGCGCGCTGGCCACGGCGCGCCAGTTGGTGCCGACGGTCGGCAGGATGACCTCGAAGCCCACGGACTTGAAGCCATCGGCGGGCGCCAGGTTGCCGATGTTGCAGACCAGCGTGTTGTTGCCTGCGGTGAGCACCGTGCCGGCAGCCGGTGCCGTGCAGGTGATGCCGCCCGGGCTGCTGCTGTAGCCCTGGAACACGGCGCCCACGGGCAGCACCTCGGTCAGGGTGACGCCTACGGCGTCGGGACCGATGTTGTTGTGCCTGACCTTGGCCACATAGGTGAAGGTGCCGCCGGCAGGCCCTGCCGATGCGTCCTGTCCGTCATAGAGACCATCCTGGTTGACCAGGATGTCGGTATCGGCCGGCGCCGCCACGGCAGCCGCTGTTGCCAGCAAGCCGCCGGACAGCAGCGCACGCGCCAGCCAGCCCTTTCTCGTGAAAGCCATACAAACCTCTCTTTTGCTTCGTTGACAGCGCCGAATGCCGCAGGCACGGACGCACGGGGTGCCCGGCTGGAACAGCTCTGTCAAAAAGCCGACAACCGGACGCACCAAAGGGAGGCATGATGGTTCTTTATTACCAAAAGTAAATATGATCTGGAATTTTTGACAAAAGTGAGTATTTAGAAGAATTTGTGAGTTTTCCGTGAGTCCACCGACGACTACCGGTTTTCCTCACGGATTGCAGACGTGAAAAAGCCGGTGGCAGCTTGGCTGGCACCGGCTTGGAAGGCTTGTCTGCCGTGCGCTGGCACGACAGTGAGCAGGCACTGAGGCCTATGGAATGCGCCTGGGCGATCCTTGTGAGGAACTCACGCGAGAAGAGCGTTCACGCGCTTGACGTAGGCGGCCGGGTCCTCGGGCATGCCGCCTTCGGCCAGCACGGCCTGGTCGAACAGGATGTTGGCCAGGTCATGGAAATGCACTGATCCGTCCAGCTTCTTGACCAGCGGATGCTCGGGGTTGACCTCCAGCACGGGGCGGGCGTCCGGCGCCTGCTGGCCGGCCTGCTTGAGCAGGCGCGCCAGCTGCAGGCTCATGCCGCCGTCCTGCACCACCAGGCAGGCCGGCGAGTCGACCAGGCGCGTGGACACGCGCACGTCCTCGGCCTTGTCCTTGAGCGCCTCCTTGAGCTTGGCCAGCAGGGGCTTGAAGGCTTCGGCCGCTTCCTCGGCGGCCTTCTTTTCCTCTTCGTCCTGCAGCTTGCCCAGGTCCACGGCGCCCTTGGCCACGGACTGCAGCGGCGTGCCGTCGAAGTCGGTCAGGTAGCCCATGGCCCATTCGTCCACGCGGTCGGCCATCAGCAGCACTTCGATGCCCTTCTTGCGGAAGACTTCGAGCTGCGGGCTGTTGCGCGCTGCCGTCAGGGAGTCGGCCGTGATGTAGTAGATCGCGTCCTGGCCTTCCTTCATGCGGGCCTTGTAGTCGGCCAGCGAGACCATGGCGTCTTCCTGGCTGGTGGAGGCAAAGCGCAGCAGCTTGGCGATGCGTTCCTTGTTGGCGAAGTCCTCGCCCAGGCCTTCCTTGAGCACGGCGCCGAACTCGGCGTAGAACTGGCTGTACTTGCCTTCCTTGGCCTTGTCCTCTTCGCTGACCACGTCGGTGACGCCGTCCGTGCCTTCGCCGGCCTCGTGGCGATCGTGCTTGGCCAGGTCTTCCAGCATGGACAGCACGCGCTTGGTGGAGCCGTCGCGGATCAGGCGCACGTCGCGGCTTTCCTGCAGCAGCTCGCGGCTGACGTTCAGCGGCAGGTCGGCCGAGTCGATCACGCCCTTGACGAAGCGCAGGTAGCCGGGCATCAGCGCCTCGGCGTCATCCATGATGAAGACGCGCTTGACGTAGAGCTTGACGCCGGCCTTCTTGTCGCGGTTGTAGAGATCGAACGGTGCCTTGGCCGGAATGAACAGCAGCTGCGTGTACTCGGTGTTGCCCTCCACGCGGTTGTGGCTCCAGGTCAGCGGGTTCTCGAAGTCGTGGCTGATGGCCTTGTAGAAGTCCTGGTACTGCTCGGCCGTGATGTCCTTCTTGGGACGCGTCCACAGCGCGCTGGCCTTGTTGATGGTCTCCCACTCGCCGGTCTTGACCATGGCGCCGGGCTGGTCGTTCTCGCCGTCCTTCCATTCCTCCTTTTCCATGAGGATGGGCAGGCTGATGTGGTCGGAGTACTTGCCGATGACCTGCTTGATCTTCCAGGCATTGAGGAACTCCTCGGCCTCGGGGCGCAGGTGCAGCGTGATGCTGGTGCCGCGCTGGGGGCGCTCGATCTGCTCGACCTCGAACTCGCCCGTGCCGCCGCTGGTCCAGCGCACGCCTTCGGCGGCCGGCAGGCCCGCGCGGCGTGTTTCCACGGTGATCTTGTCGGCCACGATGTAGCCCGAGTAAAAGCCCACGCCGAACTGGCCGATGAGCTGCGAGTCCGACTTCTGGTCGCCCGACAGCTTTTCCATGAAGGCCTTGGTGCCGCTCTTGGCGATGGTGCCCAGGTTGTCGATGGCTTCCTGCTCGCTCATGCCGATGCCGGTGTCGGCAATGGTCAGCGTCTTGGCGGCGGCGTCGAAGGACACGCGCACTTCCAGGTTGGGCTGGTCTTCATACAGCGCGGCATTGTTCAGCGCCTCGAAGCGCAGCTTGTCGCAGGCGTCCGATGCGTTGGAGACCAGCTCGCGCAGGAAGATCTCGGGGTTGGAATACAGCGAATGCGTGACCAGGTGCAGCAGCTGTGCAACTTCGGCCTGAAAAGAATGGGTTTGCTTGCTCATGCAGACAGTGTCCTATGTCCTATGGGTTCACAACAGGGAAAAAATCAGCCCTCATCTCGGGTCGGCGGATGCAATTTCAAGAGCCCGCCGCCCCTGTGGCGACGCAGGCTCTGGACGATTGTTCACTTTCTTGCCCTCTCGGCAGGCCAGGCGCAGCGCTATAACTGCGCCACTTTCCGCCATTCGGCGGGCAGTGCGCGCAGGGCCCGGGCGCAGCGGCGGGCCTGTTTCAGGAGATTTCCCATGCACAGCTCTGTTCAAAAATGGTCCGCAGAATTCCTCGGAACCCTGTGGCTGACCCTGGGCGGCTGCGGTGCGGCCGTGCTGGCCGCCGCCTTCCCGCAGGTGGGCATCGGCCTGGTCGGCGTCTCGCTGGCCTTCGGCCTGACGGTGGTCACCGGCGCCTATGCCTTCGGTCCCATCTCGGGCGGGCACTTCAACCCTGCCGTCTCCGTGGGCCTGGCCATGGGCGGGCGCTTTGCCTGGAGCGAGCTGCCGGGCTACGTCGTGTCCCAGGTGCTGGGCGCCATCACGGGCGCAGGCATTCTCTACGTGATCGCCACGGGCAAGGCCGGTGCCGACATCGGCGGCTTTGCCACCAACGGCTTCGGCACGCATTCGCCGGGCGGCTACGGCATGACGGCTGCCCTGGTCACCGAGGTGGTGATGACGGCCTTCTTCATCCTGGTCATCCTGGGCGCCACGGCCAAGCGCGCGGCAGCCGGCTTTGGCGGGCTGGCCATCGGCCTGTGCCTGACGCTGATCCACCTGATCTCGATTCCCGTGACCAACACCTCGGTCAATCCCGCGCGCAGCACGGGCCCGGCCCTGTTCGGTCCCGAGATCGCCGTCTCGCAACTGTGGCTGTTCTGGGTGGCCCCCATCGTGGGCGCGCTGATCGGCGCCGTGATCTACAAGGCCCTGCTGTCCAATCCGGCCGACGAGTAAGGCCAGGCACGGGCGCAGCAGGCGCCCCGCAGCAAACCCCGGCGGCTGGCGACAGCCGCTTTTTTTTCGTCCGGCAGCAGCCGCGTTTTCATTGGACCTGTGGTGAAACACGGTTTTCGTTTGTTGCATGGCGGCAACGCGAAGGACTTTTACCCAGGGCAAACAGGCCAACTTTACGAAGCAGAAACCGAACACTAGTGATTCGCAATAACAATCCGCGGGCTTTCATCGGAGTGAACATGAGCAAAATCCAACAAATCCTCCCCCCCGCGAACCTCACCCAGCTGGCCCTTGCCGCTGCCCTGTGCCTTGCTGGCACCCCGGCCTTTGCGCAGGCCAGCACCACGCTGGGCACCGTGAACGTGACGTCTTCGACCGAAGCGCCCGTCAAGACCGACAACGCCTCCTCGGCCAAGTTCACGGCCCCGCTGGTGGACACGCCCAAGACGGTGCAGGTCATCAACGAGGAAATCATCAAGCAGACCGGCGCGACCAGCCTGCAGGAAGCCCTGCGGTCCACGCCCGGCATCACCTTCGGCAACGGCGAAGGCGGCAACCCCTCGGGTGACCAGCCCTTCATCCGCGGCATGGATGCCCAGGCCAGCACCTTCGTGGACGGCATGCGCGACATCGCGGCCGGTACGCGCGAAGTGTTCAACCTGGAATCGGTGGAGGTCATCAAGGGTGCCGATTCGGCCTATGCCGGCCGCGGCGGCGCTGGCGGCTCCATCAACCTGGTGACCAAGAAGGCCAGGAACGAGAACTTCATCAGCGGCGACGTGGGCCTGGGCACGGACAGCTACCGGCGCGCCACCATCGACGCCAACCGCGTGCTGGGCGAAGGCGTGGGCCTGCGCCTGAACGCCATGGTGCACGACGCCGACGTTCCCGGCCGCAGCGGCCCCGAGAACAAGCGCTGGGGCATCGCCCCCACGGTGACCTTCGGCATGGGCACGCCCACCGAGGTATCGCTGTCCTGGCAGCACCTGCAGACCGACAACATTCCCGATGGCGGCGTGCCCTACCTGTACACCAGCACGGCGGCCGCCGGCCTGCCCGGCGGCAGCGTGGTGCGTCCCACCTACGGCAGCAACCGCGACAACTGGTACGGCCTGACCAGCCGCGACTACGAGAAGGAAAAGAGCGACCTGTTCACGGCCACCGTCGAGCACAAGTTCACCGACACGAACAAGTTCCGCAACAGCCTGCGCTACAGCAAGTCCGAACAGGACTACCTGTGGACCCAGCCCGACGACAGCAAGGGCAATGCCATCAACGGCTATGTGTTTCGCCGCGGCAATGCGCGCGTGGCCGACATCAAGACGCTGCAGAACCTGTCGGAATTCACGGGCAAGGCACAGACCGGCAGCGTGGGCCACAGCTACGCCTTCGGCCTGGAGTTGTCCAAGGAAAAGGCCGAGTCCCGCACCGCCGCGCTGCAGACCACCAACACCACCTGCACGGCCGCCAGCCTGTGGTGCGCCTCGCTGAACAACCCGGACAGCAGCCCGCTGTGGAACCTGCCCGTGACCCTGGGCGACCCCAGCCACAACAAGATCGACACCGTGGCGCTGTACGGCTTCGACACGCTCAAGTTCAACGACCGGTGGCTGCTCAACGCCGGCCTGCGCCTGGACCACTACAAGCTCAGCGCCTCCGGCCCCGCCGGCCGCAACACGCCGGCCTATGACCTGAGCCGTTCGGACACGCTTTTCAACTACCAGCTGGGCCTGGTCTACAAGCCGGCCACCAACGGCAGCATCTACGCCAGCCTCGGCACCTCCTCGCGCCCCGGCGGCTCCATGCTGGGCAACGGCAACGAGGACCTGGGCATCTCCACCGACCAGCTGGCCAACCTGGCGCCCGAGAAGACCCGCTCGCTCGAGCTGGGCACCAAGTGGGACCTGATGGAAAAGCGCCTGGCGCTGACCGCCGCGCTGTTCCGCAACGACGTGACCAATGCGCGCATCACCGAAAACGGCGTCACCTACATGGGCGGCAACAAGGTGGTCAACGGCGTGGAGCTGGGCTTCACGGGCAGCGTGCTGCCGGGCCTGAGCGTCTTCGGCGGCTACACCTACATGGACAGCGAGCAGAAGAACGCAGGCGCAGGCAACGTGGCCAACGGCCAGCCCTTCCCCAACACGCCCAAGCACAGCTTCAGCCTGTGGACCAGCTACAAGCCCATGGCCAAGCTGACCGTGGGCCTGGGCATCTACGCCCAGAGCAGCGTGAACCAGAGCTACATCCGCTCCACCGTGGATGGCGGCATCGTCACCAAGGGCGCCAGCGGCTATGCACGCTACGACGCCATGGTGGCCTACCAGATCGACCGCAACCTGACCGTGCAGCTGAACCTGTACAACCTGGGCGACAAGGTCTACTACAGCGGCGTGCGTTCGCCCCACTACGCGACCATGGCGGCAGGCCGCTCGGCCGTGGCATCGCTCAAGTGGACGTACTGATCTGCTGATCGCCCCGGGCGAACGCGCAGCGGCTTGACGCTGCGCAGATCACCGCAAAGCCCCGCAGGCCATCGCCGCCTGCGGGGCTTTTTTGCGGGACACTCATTGATTCCGCCCTTGAGGACCGCCTGCCATGATGCTCCGCATACCCGCCCTGCTCAGCCCCGACGAAGTGCGCCAGTGCCGCCAGGCGCTGGAGCAGGCCCCGTGGCAGGACGGCCGCGCCACGGCCGGCCCCCTGTCGGCCCAGGTCAAGGCCAACCTGCAGCTGCCGCTGGACAGCCAGGCCGGCCAGGCGATAGGCAACCTCATCCTCGACAGGCTGGGGGCCAGCGCGCTGTTCATGTCGGCCACGCTGCCGCTGAAGGTGCTGCCGCCGCGCTTCAACCGCTACGAAGGCGGCGGCACCTACGGCAACCACATAGACAATGCCATCTTCACCATCCCCGGCACGGCCATCAAGGTGCGCAGCGATGTCTCCACCACCGTATTCCTCAGCGAGCCCGACGAATACGAAGGCGGCGAGCTGGTCGTGGAAGACACCTTCGGCCACCAGAGCGTGAAGCTGGCCGCAGGCGACGCCATCGTCTACCCCGGCACCAGCCTGCACCGCGTCAACCCCGTCACGCGCGGCACGCGCTACGCCAGCTTCTTCTGGACCCACAGCCTCGTGGCCTCGGACGAGAAGCGCCGCCTCCTGTTCGACCTGGACCAGCAGATCCAGCAGTTGACGCTGCGCCACCCGGGCGACCCCGCCCTATCCGCGCTGTCCGGCACGTACCACAACCTGTTGCGGATGTGGTCGCAGGCCTAGTGGCACAGCCGCCAGGCAGCCGCATCAGAACCTGTAGCGGGCCGTGACCAGCACATTGCGCGGATCGCCATACACGCCCGTGCCGTACGAACCCAGGCCCGGCATATAGGTCTTGTCGAACAGGTTGTTGACGTTCAGCGTCACCGACCACTGGCGGTCCACGTCGTAGCGCGCCATCAGGCCCACCAGCGCATAGGCACGCTGGTCGGCGCGCGCGTAGGGAGCGGCGGACTGCTGGTAGTAGGTCAGGCTCTGCCAGGCCAGCGACCCGCCCACGGTCCACTGCGGGTTGAGACGGTAGCTGGTGCTGAGCTTGAACAGGTGGCGCGGCTGGTTCGTGTTGACCGCGCTGAGGATCACGTCGGGCTGGGCCGGCGCACGCGAAGTGCGGTAGGTGTAGCCGCCGTAGATGTTCCAGGCCGGCGTGATGCTGCCCGACACTTCCATCTCCAGGCCCTTGCTGGCCACGCCGTCGATGGCCGCATAGACCTCTTCCCCGGATTGCGGGTTGGCGCTGACGTACTGCGCGGCATTGCGCTGCTGGATGTGGAACAGCGCCAGCGAGGCGTTGAGCCGGCCGTCCAGGAACTCGCCCTTGACGCCCACTTCGCGGCTGCGGCCCGTGAGCGGCGGCAGCGGGCTGCCGGCAGCGTCCTTGTAGTAGGTCTGCGGATTGAAGATATCGGTCTGGCTGGCGTACAGCGACAGCTGGCGGTTCAGGTCATACACCACGCCCGCATAGGGCACGGTCTTGTGCGCCACGCGCAGCGCGTTGTTCACGACGTAGCTTCCGTTCAGGCCCGTGGTGTCGTCCAGCATGTCGTACCAGCTCACGCGCGCACCCAGGATCACCGACAGATCGTCCGTGGGCCGCAGGCGCGCGGCGCCGAAGACACCCTTTTCCACGATGCGCGTCATGCGGTGGTTGCGCAGCTGGAAATCGGGCCGGGGCACCTGGCCGTCCCACTCGAAGTAGTTGCCCACGGGGCCGTAGGCATTGCTGTAGCCGGGCGCATGGCGGCGCTGGCGCGACCAGCTGGCGCCGAACGACAGCTCATGCTCGCGCCCGAACAGCTGCAACGGCCCGGACAGCGCCGCATTCACGGCCTGCGTGGTGGCATCGGTGGGAATCTTGTTGGACAGCATGTTGATGCCCAGGCCGCTGACCGGGTCCACCATGCCGTGGGCTGCCACGCCGACCTCCACGTCGCGCGACTGGCGCAGCCGGCTGGCAGACAGGTCCATCTTCCAGCCATTGCCGAAGCTGTGCTTGAGTTCGGCAAACACGTTGGTGCTGTCGTTGTCCCAGTACGACCAGCGCGCCGCAGGGTTGAGCGAGGTGGGGAAATGCGTGCGGCTGCCATCCTTGAAGAACAGCGGGATGTGGCCGAAGCTGGCCCCGTCGGCGCGCGTCTGCATGTGGTCAATGCCCAGGCTGGCCACGGTGCCCGGGCCCAGGTCGGCCTCGATGATGCCGTACAGGCTGCGCACGTTGCGGCTGTAGTCGTCCACATGGGACCTGGCGTTCTGCGCCACGGCCACCACGCGGGCGCGCACGCGGCCGTCTTCGGTCAACGGTGCGGAGATGTCGCCCACGCCGCGCAACCGGTCATGGCTGCCGATGGCCGCCTCGGCCGAGGCCTGGAAGGTCTTGGTGGGCCGCTTGCGCACCAGATTGACCACGGCCGACGGATAGCCCGCGCCCGTGAGCAGGCCTGTGGCGCCCTTGACCACCTCCACGCGGTCATAGATGGCGCTGTCGGCCAGCGAGGTGGTGTACTGGTTGGCCGAGTCCATGGTGTTGGGCACGCCGTCGAACTGGAAATTCTCGATGGCATAGCCGCGTGAGTAGAAGGTGGTGCGCTCGCTGTCGTTGCGGCCCACGGTGATGCCGGGCGTCTTCTCCAGCACCTCGGGCAGGCTGGTCAGGCCCTGGTCGTCCATCAGCTGGCGCGTGACCACGCTGACCGACTGCGGCGTCTCGCGCTGCGACAGGCCCAGCCGTGTGGCCGTGCTGGACTGGCGCGTGGCGTAGGAGCCCGTGCCTTCGGAGACCGCGCTGCGCTCGGCAGCGGCCGTCACGTTGACCGTGGCCAGCGTGGCACCGGCGGCCGCCACGGGCGCCACCTGCTCCACGCGCCGCAGCGCATAGCCGCCGCCGGCCTGGCGCACGGCCTGCCAGGCGGTGCCGGCCAGCAGCGCCTCGAAGGCAGCCTCCACCGTGTAGCTGCCGCGCAGTCCCGCGCTGCGCTGTCCGGCCGTCTGCTCGGCCGTGAAGATCAGGGCCACGCCGGCCTGGGCGGCCGTGCTGCGCAAGGCGGCATCCAGCGGGCCGGCAGCGACGTCATAGCTGCGCTGGGCCTGGGCCAGCACGGCGGCGGGCATGAGCGCGATGGCCAGCGCCAGCGCGGGGCGGGGCATGAAAAGGGGTTGCATGGTCCTGGGTTCTCCCTGTGTTCCGATATCGAAAATCAAAGCTCTCGGAAACAAGGAAGCGCGGCGCGGGAAATCGGGTCACCCCCGGCGCAAAAAAAGCGAAAAGGAAGAAAAAAGCCTCAGCCGCGCACCTGCGCAGGCTCCACCACCACCCACCAGCGCGTGCGCCAGCGCAGCTGCACGGGCAGAGCACCGGGCAGCATGGCCAGCACGGCGTCCGTGCCGTCGATGCCGCCTTCGTCCAGCGGGAACACGCCTGAGAACCGCAGCCCGGCCACGGCCGGATCGGCATGCAGCCAGCCGGGGCGGTAGCGGTTGAGCTCGGCCAGGAAGTCGTCCAGGCGCTGGTTGTCCACCCACAATTGGCCCCGGCTCCAGGCGTCATCCGCAGGGCCGGCCGGCTGCACCGTGCCCCAGCCCGTGCGCGTGAAGTCCATGGCCTCGCCCGCCTGCAGGCGCCGTGCGGTTGCGCCTGTACCGGCCGGGCGCAGCTCCACGGCGCCCTCGAACACCGCCACGCGCGCACCTGCCTGGTTGCTGCGCACCATGAAGCGCGTGCCCAGGGCGCGCACGCGGCCGTGGGCGGTCTCCACCACAAAGGGCAGATCGCCCAACGTTCCTGCGGGATGGCCGGTGGTGAACAGCGCCTCGCCGGCCAGCAGGCGCAGCCGGCGCTCGCTGCCGTCGAACTGCAAGGCCACGGCGCTGCCGGGGCCCAGCAGCATGTCCGTGCCGTCGGGCAGGCTCCAGCGGCGGCGCTGCGTGCCGGTGGAGTAGTCGGCCGCCATCTGCTGCCACTGCGGCGGGCGGCTGGCCAGCCAGCCCGCGCCCACCGCCGTGCCCAGGCCCGCGAACAGGCCCAGCAGGCGCCGCCGCGCAGCCCGGGGAGCGGCGGACAGGCCGCGATAGCCCGCGCCACCGGCGTTGAGCCCCGTCAGCGCGCCCGTGACGGCCTGCAGATGGGCCCAGGCGCGGCCATGGTCGGCGTCTTCATCGAGCCAGCGCTGCCAGCGCGCCCGGTCGGCGGCCGAGGCCTGGCCCGATTGCAGCAGCGCAAACCAGCCGGCAGCCGCCCGCGCCACGCCGGCCGGCAAGGGCCGGCCCAGCGCCTGGGGCGCCTGGATACTGCTGCCGGGTAGCGGCGTGGCGCTGGACAGGCGCCGAGGATCGGAAGGAGGCACCGGCGCCATCAGGACAGCGCCAGCACGAAGCAGCGCTCATAGCCCTGGGCCAGGTAGCGCTTGACGCTGGTCATGGACACGCCCAGGCGCGTGGCGATGTCCGCATAGCTCAGGCCTTCGAGGTGGGCCAGCAGGAAGGCCTCGCGCACCTTGGGCGCCAGCGCGTCCAGCGCCTGGTCCACGGCCTGCAGTGATTCGAGCGCGATCAGCCGCTCCTCGGGCGAGGGAGCCAGCTCGGCCGGCAGCAGGGCCAGGGTGTCGAGATAGGCGCGCTCCAGCAGCCGGCGCCGGTGCTGGCGGATCACAAGATGGCGGGCCACGGTGGCCAGGAAGGGGCGCGGCTGCTCGATGCGGCCGGCCATGCCCGAGGTGATCACGTTGACGAAAGTGTCGTGCGCGATATCGGAAGCCTCGAACACATTGCCCAGCCTGTGGCGCAGCCAGCCTTGCAGCCAGCCGTGGTGTTCGACATAGAGGGTGTGTACAGGATCGGCCGGTGCGCGCATGAAAAGACGGACGCGCCCCGGACTGGCGTGCCGCAGCGCTGAAGCTCGTTTGAGAATGGTTCGCATTCTAAACACGAGCTGTGCGCTCACTGAAACCGGCGCGGCCCAAGACCAGAGACACCAAGCAAGGGCCGCCCCGCCGCGAGGGTGTCGTCCCCCTCCCCCGCGAAGCGGGTAGAGAGGGGGAAGCGGCGCAAGCCGCTCAGGGGGTGCTAAAAGCCTTCGTGTGCACCCAGATAGCGCCACTGGCCCACAGGCAGGTTGCCCAGCGTCACGCGGCCGATGCGGATGCGCTTGAGGCCCACCACGCGCAGGCCCACCAGTTCGCACATGCGGCGGATCTGGCGCTTCTTGCCTTCGGTCAGCACGAAGCGCAGCTGCTCGGGGTTCTGCCAGTCCACCTTGGCGGGCTTGAGTTCCTCGCCGTCCAGCGACAGGCCATGGCACAGGCGTGCCAGCTGCTCGGCCGGGAACACGGATTGCACGTCGATGTCGCGGTCGCCGTAGGTCACGCGTACCAGGTACTCCTTGTCCATCTCCGAGTCTTCGCCAATGATCTGGCGCGCCACGCGGCCGTCCTGGGTCATGACCAGCAGGCCCACGGAGTCGATGTCCAGCCGGCCGCAGGGCGCCAGGCCCTTGAGCTGCGCGAAGTTGAAGCGCGTGCGGCTGGTGTCCTGGTTCCAGTGGTTCTGGGGAGTGACAAGGACCACGGCGGGCTCGTGGCCATCCTCGGCCTGTCCGCTGACGTAGCCCATGGGCTTGTGGATCAGGATGGTGACCTGCTGGTCCTGGCGGTCACGTGCCTCGCGCTCGACCGTGATGCGGTCGGCGGCCACCACGTTCTGGCCCATGACGGCGAGTTCGCCGTTGACGCGGACCCAGCCCTTGTCCACCCACTCGTCGGCCTCGCGGCGCGAGCACAGGCCCATGTCGGCCAGGCGCTTGTTGATGCGCACGGCGCCCGGAACCTGCTCCTGCACGGGCGCGGGGGCACGCTTGACGGGAATCTCGCGGCTGGCGCCACCGTCGGCGGGACGGTAGGTGCGGATGCCGCTGAGCGGACGGTAGGCGGGTTCGGCCTGGGCCGGCGCATCGCGGCGCGGGCCGCGGGCGTCATCACGGCGGGGGCCCCGGGCGTCGTCACGGGGGCGATCACGGAAGCCGCCCTCCCGGGGGCCGTCACGGGGGCCGTCGCGTTGCCCATCACGCGGACGCTCGTCGCGCTGGCCATAGGGCCGGTCGCGGCGATCATCCGGGCGGGGCGGACGCGGGGGACGGGAGTCGCGCATGTCGCCCGCATGGCGCGTGTCACGCGCATCACGGGGATCGCGCTGCTCGCGCGGGGCACGGTTTTCGCCGCCGCCCTGGCCACGCCAGTCGCCACGCGGCTGGGAACGGTCCAGGTCCTCGGCACGGCCGAAACCGCTGCTGCGCGGGCGCTGATCACGGGCGTCGCCGCGGGGTGCCGCATCACGGGCATCGCCGCGAGGGCCTGCATCACGGCGGTCGGAGCGCTCGTAGCGTTCATTGCGCCCGCCGCGTTCATTGCGGTCATTGCGGTCGTTGCGCGGGCCGCGTGCGCCCGCAGATCTGCCTGCGCCACCAGAGGGGCGGCGGGCATCGCCAGCCGGCTCGGCCTGTGGCTTTTCGGGGCGGCGCAGCACAGGGCGCGCGGAGGGCGCTGCCGCCTCGTCGGCGCCGGGCCGGGACGGTTTGGAAGAAGTAGGGGATGACATTAGGCCGCCATTGTCGCGCGGCACGGCCTGCAGCGGCAGCGCCCTGCGGCCAATACGGGCATTGCGCTCGGCTATCGGCCCCGCGCTGCCCCGCGCTGCCCCGCGCTGCCCCGGCCCGCCGGGACCCCTGCGCGGTCCCGCAGCGAAGCGCCTGCACGAAGGACGGCACACCCGTTGTGCGAGCCCGATTCCCGTCCATGGCAATGCACCTGGCCCCCAGGCCCATCCCATTCGCTGTATCCGTCGCGATATGCATATTCATATGAATCCCCACTGAAAGATGGATCAGGTTGAATCAACTCGCCACGAAAATTCGCCATCCGGCCAATGAGGAAATAACAGCCCATGGCATTGAATATGTAAAAAACTGTATTTCTCACGAGCGCATTCATTCATTTTCCATTGCAAACCAATCCATTGGGCTTGCCATTTCCCATGTATCTCCCCATAGAATGGCGCCCGTCCAGAGACAGGGGCTCTCTTTCGAGACAACAGCCCTGCGCGCAGCGCCCGCTGCGGCATCCAGACCATCACGCCCGGAATCCCGCCTCATTCAACAAGGAAAACCATGAGCGATACACCCAACCTATTGAATTCCATGCCCTTGAAAGAACAATTCAAGGCGCTGCTCATCACCAAAATGGACTTGACGGGAATCGAGTGGTCCGATATGGAGACCGCCATCGGCCCGAATGCCGACAAATACCGTCCGCTGTGGGAGCGCATGGTCAGCGGGAAAAAGGGATTCTTCGCCGCACTCAGTCCCTGCTGGACGGCCATTCCCTTCATGGGCGTGTCCTGGGCCATTGCCCGCCGCGTCTACGCCTATGCCGTGGTGGCCTTCATCACCCTGTTGATCATCAACCTGCTGATGCCCGGCACGGGCGGCGCGGGCCGCGTGCTCGGCATCGCGGTGGCGATTTCCTTCACTGTCAAGCGCACCTACCTGCAGTGGCTGGTCACGCGCGTACAGCAGGTCAACCAGATGGGCCTGGCGGGCGCTGCGCGTGAAGAGGCGCTGCGCCAGATCGGCGGCCTGGACCAGAAGAACGGCTGGATCTCCTTCGGCGTGCTGCTGGCCATCGGCATCGTGCTGGCCGCCTTCTGAAGCGCCAGGCCCGCAGATCAGCGGTCCACGGGCAGCCGGTCGCACAGGGCCACCAACTGCGCCAACTGGGGGCCCACATCCCGGATCAGCGTGCGGGCCGGCATGCGCAGGCCCGGTACGGCGCAGTTGAACAGCAGCCGGCGCGACCCGTAGCGGATGCGCGAGGCCGCGCCCACCGCGCACACGCCCAGGCCGGAGTCGCCCATGTTGACTGCGAAGCCCCGGGCGGCATAGTGCGCCAGGCTTTCGCTGGCGTTGTCCCTGCAGCGCGCGTATTCCTCGGGCCGCTGGCTGCGCACGCGGTCCAGGAAGCGCTGCAGTTCCCCGGCATCGAGCTGGGCAAGCCCTGCCCGGCCCATGGCCGTTTCCAGCACGCCGCGAACCGCGCCCACGCCGGGGCGCTTGAGCGTGCCGCCTTCCCAGGCGCAGGTATCCAGGTAGACCACATCCAGGTCCATGACCACGCCCACCGATACCGCCCCCTTCACGCGGTCGGCCAGGGCCTGCATGGGCAGGCGCAAAGGCCCCAGCAGCGGCGTGTTGATCACATAGGGGTAGCCCAAGGCGACGGCGGCCGGGCCGACGAAGTAGCGGTCCAGCCGCTCGTCATGGTCCAGGTAGCCCATGGTCTGCAGGCTGCGGCACAGCCTGGACACGGTGGGGCGCGGCAGGCCCAGGCGGCGGGCCAGCTCGCTGTTCGCATGCGGGCGCGGGTCGCTGACGAAGCACTGCAGGATCATCAGCCCCTTGGCCAGCGTGCCCGCGAAATACGGGTCCTGCTCGCGGATGCGGCAGACATCCTGCGAGTCCCTGGGTTGGTGGGCAATGGGGGTGTGGGGCACGTAGCGATTGTGCGGACCACGGCCGCAAAGCCGCAACTGCATTTCAATATTTGAAACTGCATTGCAGCCCTGGTGCCCGCGCTTCCTACAGTGCGGCCCATGAGCCAAGCCCCCACCCCCCAACCCGCCGACGCCCGCCTGCAGGCGTTGATCGCAGACATCCGCCATTTCGTGCGCCACCGCTGGCATCCGCTCGAAGAGCAGATCGAGCGCGATGACGAGATCCCGCCCGCCGTGGTCCAGGAGCTGCGCGACAAGGGCTATTTCGGCTGGAGCATTCCCCAGGCCCATGGCGGCCTGGGCCTGAGCACCGAGGAGCTGGTGCGCTGCGCCTTCGAGCTGTCCCAGGCCTCGGTGGCGCTGCGGGCCCGCGTCGGCACCAACACCGGCATTGGCTCGGAAGCCCTCGTGGCCGACGGCACCGAGGCGCAAAAGCAGCGCTGGCTGCCGCGCATGGCGCGCGGCGAGCTCACGGGTTGCCTGGCGCTGACCGAGCCGGACGCGGGCTCGGAGGCGAGCAACATCCAGACCACGGCGCGCCGCGAGGGCGACCACTATGTGCTCAACGGCAGCAAGCGCTTCATCACCAATGCGCCGCTGGCCGATGTGTTCACCGTCATCGCCCGCACCGGCGAAGGCAGCACGGGCAGCGAGGGGCTGACGGCCTTCTTCGTGGAGCGCTCGCCGGGCCTGGTGACAGGCCAGCCCTATCGCAAGATGGGCCAGGCGGGCTCGCCCGTGTCGGACGTGCATTTCCAGGACTGCCGCGTGCCGGCCGACCAGATCATCGGCGGGCGCGAGGGCCAGGGCTTCAAGACCGTGATGAAGGTGCTCAACAAGCAGCGCCTGCACCTGGCCGCGCTGTGCACGGGGCCGGCGATCCGCATGCTGGACCTGGCGCTGGCCCATGTGCGCCAGCGCGAGCAGTTCGGCCAGCCGGTGGCGAACTTCCAGCTGGTGCAGGCCATGCTGGCCGACAGCCGCACCGAGATCTTCGCGGCGCAATCCATGATCCTGGAGGCCGCCCGCGCCCGCGACCGGGGCGAGGACGTGGCGCTGTCCGCCTCCATGTGCAAGTACTTCGCCTCCGAGATGTGCGGCCGCGTGGCCGACCGCGCCGTGCAGATGTTCGGCGGCGCGGGCTATGTGGCCGACTTCAGCCCCATCGAGCGCTACTTCCGCGACGTGCGCCTGTTCCGCCTCTACGAAGGCACCAGCCAGATCCACCAGCTCAACATCGCCAAGCTCATGCTGCGCGAGAGTGCCTGACACCGGAGGCCCCCATGACACGCCCCCTCACCTCGAAGCACCTGGCCACCCTGGGCCTGCTGGCCGCGCTGTGTGCCTGCGCGCAGGCTGCCCAAGCGGCACAGACGGCCCAAGCGGCTTTTCCCGATCGGCCCGTGCGCGTGATCGTTCCCTTTCCCGCAGGCGGCAGCACCGACCTCGTGGCCCGAGCGCTGTCGGTGGAACTGGGCAAGGCCCTGGGACAGCCCGTGGTGGTGGAGAACAAGCCGGGCGCGGGCAGCCTGGTCGGCTCGGAACTCGTGGCCCGCGCCGCGCCCGACGGCTACACCCTGCTCATGGCAGGCCTGAGCAATGTCTTCCTGCCCCATGTGCACGCCAACCTCAAGTGGAATCCGCTGACCGACTACGAGTACATCGGCCTGGTGGCGGACCTGCCCAACGTCATCGCCGTCAACGCCAAGACCCCCTACCGCACGCTGGCCGAACTGGTGGCGGCCGACAAGGCCAGGCCCGGCACGCTGTCCTTCGGCTCGGCCGGCACGGCCACGCCCTCGCACCTGGTCTGCGAGATGGTCAACCACCGGCTCGGCACCAAGATGCAGCACCTGCCCTACAAGGGCAACGCCCCGGCCGTCAACGACCTCATGGCCGGCCACATCCCGGTGATGTGCAACAACCTGGGCGGCACCCTGCCCTACATGCAGGGCGGGCAGATCCGCATCCTGGCGCAGACCGGCAAGAGCCGCTCGCCCGCCGCGCCCGACATTCCCACCTTTGCCGAGCTGGGCGTGGCCGGGCTGGACACCGGCCTGTGGGTGGGCCTGGCCGCGCCCAAGGGCACGCCGCAGCAGATCGTGGCCACGCTCAACCAGGCGCTGGCCAAGGCCATGGCCTTGCCCAAGACACGAGACAAGCTGGCGCGCCTGGGCGCCACGCCGCTGCCCACGCAGGCGGCGGACTTCCACCAGCGCGTGGCCGAAGACCGCCGCGCCTGGGAGCCCGTGCTGAAGAACGTGGACCTGAAAGGCAACTGATGCAGCGCCAAGGCTATCCGCTGGAGGGTGTGCGCATCCTCGACATGGCCACGGTGCTGGCCGCCCCCTTCTCGGCCACCCTGTGCGGCGACCTGGGCGCCGACGTCGTCAAGCTGGAGCTGCCCGGCGGCGGCGACACGCTGCGCAGCCTGGCCCCCGTGCACGACGGCCACGCCGTGTTCTGGAAAACCGCCAACCGGGGCAAGCAGGGCATCTCGCTGGACGTGCGCAAGGCCGAGGGCCGCACGCTGTTCCTGCGGCTGATCGAGGATTTCGACGTGCTCGTGGAAAACTTCCGCACCGGCACGCTGGACCGCTGGGGGCTGGACCTGGCCACCTTGCATGCCCGCAACCCGCGCCTCATCGTGCTGCGCCTGACGGGCTTCGGCCAGACCGGCCCCTATGCGCGCCGGCCGGGCTTTGCGCGCATCTTCGAGGCCATGAGCGGCTTCGCCCACCTCACGGGCGAGGCGGGCGGCCCGCCCCAGCACATGAACTACCCGCTGGGCGATGCCGTGGCCGGGCTGTTCGGCGCCTTCTCCATCGCGGCCGCACTGGCCGAGCGCAATGCACAGCCTCCAGGCGAACGGCGCGGCCTGGAGATCGACCTGTCGGCCACCGAAGCCATGCTGCGCCTGCTGGACCCGCTGGCGGCCGAATTCCAGCTGGGCGGACAGGCGCGCAGCCGCACGGGATCGTGCGCGGGCTACACGGCGCCCTCCAACGTCTACCGCACGCGCGACGGCGCCTGGCTCACCGTGGTCGCCACGGGCGATGCCATCTTCGCGCGCCTGTGCCAGACCATGGACCGCGCCGACCTGGCCGCCGACCCGCGCTTTGCGGACAACGCCGCGCGCATCCGCCACCTGCAGGCACTGGATGCGCTGATCGTGCAATGGTGCGCAGGCCTGGACTGCACCCAGGCCATGGCCGCGCTGGCCGCGCACGACATCCCGTTCAGCAAGGTCTGTTCGGCCCAGGACGTGCTGCAGGACCCGCATTTCGCGTCACGCGGCAGCTTCATCACCCTGCCCGACCCCGACCTGGGCCCCCTCGCCGCCCCCGCCCCCGTGCCACGCTTCACGGGCCGCCAGGCCCCTTCGCCCCGCAGCGGCCCGGCCACAGGCCAGGACAATGCATGCATCTATGCGGCGTTGGGGCTGGATGCGCAGCAGCAGGAGAGGCTGCGGCGCGAGGGCGTGATCTGAAGGTGTGCAGTGCTGGCGTCAGATGGCCAGCCATGCGGCCAGCAGGTCCGCCTGCTCGGCGAACTTGCGGGGATGGGACGTGCGCAGTTGCGCCAGGTTCTGCACCTTCCATCGCACGCCGGGCAGGTGTTCGAGATGGGCGATGTCCAGCGCCGGCCAGTCGGGCGCTCCAGCGGCCAGCGACAGCAAAAAGCGCCGCTCACTGGCATCCAGCCCTTGCTGAAGCTCCCGCAGCAACCGCTCGCGTGCTGCGAGCAGAGATTGCAGCGACACAGGCTCGGCCGTCATGCCCCGGAAGTTGTTTTCGAAATCGTGCCGGACATCACGCAAGGGAGGAAACAGCACTTCGTGCAACGGCCGGTTGCTGCAGGCCAGATAGACCACGAACGCGCGCCGGATGCCAGGAGTGATGCCGCCGTGCGCGAACAGCTGCATCACATCGAACAGATCACGCGGGTGCTGCCGGTCCAGGGCGGCCACAAGCTTGCCGCCGTACACGTCCTCTGCCGAGACCACGGGAATCTCCAGGTCGGCCATCAGCACATCGCGCGCAGCGGGCGTAAGCGATGCCCGCCGTACCGGCAGCACCGTGCCCCGCATGACATAGTTCACTTCGATCTTGACCTGCACGGAACCACGGCGCACCAGCAGCTTGGTCTGGCCCGCTGCAGCCACCGGCGCATGGGTCTGGAAGCCCCGCTTCGTCAGGCGTATAGCCGCTTGCCGGATGGCCTCATTGATCCGTTGTAGCGCCTCGTCGCGCGACGGCCTGTGGTCGGGAAACACCAGGTCCAGATCAACGGACAGACGCGGCATATCGCGCACGAACAGGTTGATCGCGGTTCCGCCCTTCAGCGCGAACGTGTCATCCACAAACACCAGCGGCGCGACCTGTGTCAACAGGCGCGCGGTATCGAGATAGGTCTGGTTCATGGCTTGAGCACCAACAGGCCCTCGGCCGACCGGGACACCCAGGGCCTGTCGCTTCCCGTCGGCAGCGAGGCCGTCTCCAGCCTGGCGACCCAGGGCAGCGCCCCCTCGCGCCCGAGTTGAAGGCACAGGCGCACGGTCTTGACGCTGGTGCAGCGCTGCAGAAGTTCACGCAGCACATCGGCGCGCAGGCTGTACGCGCTCTCCACCAGCTCCCTGGCTTCCTGCAGCGGCTGGCGCACGCCCACATCGCTCAGAAGCTCCAGCAGTGCACGCTCCGGCGCCGAGACCTGGGCGGCACCGCTGCGTTGTTCGAAGGGCCCGACATGCAGCAAGGCACCGGGTTGCTCGTCGAACAGCCTCTTGCGGTGGTATTCAGCGGGAAAACGCTCGGTGAACCATGGCGGCAGCTGCCCGGCGGCCCAGCCATACAGCTGCAGCACCGGCTGCTGCGCCACATACTGGCGCATGCCGTACCAGTCCAGCGCCGACTTGCCCCCCACATGCAGGCCCTCCAGGCGGCGCTGCAGCACGCCCAGGCTCGGATGCAGGGCCAGACTGTCGTTGGGCCGGCAGAAGACCCCCCGCATCAGGCGCTTCAGCCAGCCCGCGCGCACGTAGTGGACAGCCAGGTCTGCGGAGATGCCCAGCCCTGCCAGATCCTGCGAGGTGATGGGTGTGCCCGCAGGCAGCTGCGTGTAGAGCGCGTTTAATTTGCTTGCCCCGGTCGTAGTCATGCTGCGATTCAAGCACTTATTCCAAACACGGGCAACTTTGATATTTCCTTCCAATCGTAGTTCTACTACGATTTTCAATACTTTTCAAAATTTCATGGCGACATGCATCGGTACTGGTCCATGCCGATGGGTACGGCGCCAAAGCGGACGCCGCGCATGCTCAGGCCGCCCGCCGCGCCGTCGCAAACAGCCCGCTGCGCAGCGCTTCCAGGTCGAGCACGCGCAGGCCGCCGTACTCCACGACGATGGCGTTTTCGCGCTGCAGCACGGACAGCGCCTCGTTGACGCGCTGGCGCGACAGGCCCACCAGGTAGGCCAGCTCCTGCTGGGTGATGCGCAGCACCTCGCCCACGCCCGGGTACAGCAGCGGGTGAAAGAGCGCGGCCAGGCTGCGGGCCACGCGCAGGTCGGGGTTGGTGAGGCGGTCGATTTCGCGGGCCGAGATGAACTGGCCCAGGCGCTCGTTGAGCTGGCTCATGACGAAGCGGTTGAAGCCGATGGAGTGGTCCAGCAGCCAGTGGAAGGTGTCGATGGGCAGGCCGGCGACCACGCTTTTTCGGATGGCCTGCACGTTGTAGCGGTAGGGCTCGCGCTTGACGGCCGTGCCCTCGCCGAACCAGCCGCCCGGAGGCAGGCCGGCCAGCGTCATGCTGGCGCCATCGGCGCCATCGGTGTTCATCTTGAGCAGGCCTTCGACCACGCCGAACCAGTAGGTGGGCGCGCGGCCGGTGCGGCAGACGTAGTCGCCGGACTGTGCGTCGCCGACGACCAGCGCCTTGTGCGCGCGCTCGCGCTCGGCGGGCTGGAGCAGGGCCAGCCAGGGAATGCCATCGAGTTCCTCGGGTCGGGGCGCACGGCGGCGCTGGTGCAGTGACAGTTCTTGGCTCATGGAGTCGCGGCGAGGGTGCGCGGATGAATCAACAAAACCACCCAAGCATTGCCCGAGGCCAGTGGCTGGCGTGAGCGGGATTTCCAGAAGGACGGCGACCCGCTGCGAACGGGCTGGAGCGCAAGCCCCCCAACGGGCAATGAGACCGTTTTGGCACCATTTGTTACGGCGCGTTTTCCCGATGATGAGTTTCCCGAAGATTGTCGTCAAACAGACACCGCGGCGTCAAAGCCAGTCCTACGATGCAGTCCAAGCCGGTGGGTCTCAGCCTGGGCATTTGCACCACGCGGCCACCATCCACGAACAACCAAGGACATGGAATGACGACCACGTTCCCGCACCTGCTGCTCCAGCATGCTGCCCAGCGCCCACAGGCACCGGCGCTGCGCGAGAAGGAATACGGCATCTGGCAGACCTGGAGCTGGAGCGAGGCCGCGCAGACCGTGCGCCACATGGCCTGCGGCCTGGCGGCGCTGGGCCTGGCACGCGGCCAGAATCTGGCCTTCATCAGCGACAACCGGCCCCATGTCTACATGGGCTTCCTGGCCGTGCAGGCGCTGGGCGCCGTGCCGATCCCGCTGTACCAGGACGCGGTGGCGGCCGAGATGCGCTTCGTCATCGAGGATGCCGAGATCGACTTCGCCTTCGCCGAGAACCAGGAGCAGGTGGACAAGCTGCTGGAGGTGCGCGAGAGCGTCCGCGGCCTGGGCCACATCATCTATGACGACCCGCGCGGCCTGCGCCACTACGACCAGCCGGGGCTGATCAGCACCGAGGCGCTGCTGCAAAAGGGCAAGGAATGGGAGGCCGCCCACCCGGGCGCCTGGGATGCCATGCTGGCGGCGCTGTCGCCCGACGACGTGTCCGTCATCCTCTACACCTCGGGCACGACGGGCAAGCCCAAGGGCGTGTGCCAGACCCACCGCAGCTTTGGCGAGTCGGCACGCGGCGGTGTGCAGGTGGACCGCCTGGGCCCTGGCGACAACGTGATCTCCTACCTGCCTCCGGCCTGGGTGGGCGACCACCTGTTTTCCTTCGCGCAGTGGCTGGTGGCGGGCTTCACCATCAACTGCCCGGAGTCGGCCTCGACCGTGTCCATCGACCTGCGCGAGATCGGCCCCAGCTACTACTTCGCGCCGCCGCGCATCTTCGAGGGCATGCTGACTTCGGTGTCCATCCGCATGGAGGATGCCGCGCCGTTCAAGCAGTGGATGTACGGCCGCGCCATGGCCGTGGCGCGGCGCGTGGGATCGGACATCCTGGACGGCAAGAAGGTGGGCGCGCTGGACCGCCTGAAGTACGCGCTGGGCGACCTGTGCATCTACGGCCCGCTGCGCAATGCCATGGGCCTGTCGCGCATCCGCGTGGCCTATACGGCGGGCGCGGCCATCGGGCCCGAGCTGTTCCGCTTCTTCCGCTCCATCGGCATCAATCTCAAGCAGCTCTACGGCCAGACCGAGACCTGCGCCTATGTGTGCATACAGCGCGACGGGCAGGTGGAACTGAGCAGCGTGGGCCAGGCCGCACCGGGCATCGAGCTGAAGATCGCCGACAACGGCGAGGTGCTGCTCAAGGGCGTGTCCGTGCTCAAGGAGTACTACAAGCGCCCCGACGCCACGGCCGAGGTGGTGGATGCCGACGGCTGGTTCCACACGGGCGATGCCGGCGTGATCGACGCCAGCGGGCAGCTGCGCATCATCGACCGCGCCAAGGACGTGGGCAAGACCAGCCGGGGTGCCATGTTCGCGCCCAACTACATCGAGAACAAGCTCAAGTTCTTCCCCCAGATCAAGGAGGCCGTGTGCTTCGGCCACGGTCGCGACCAGGTCTGCGCCTTCATCAACATCGACTACGAGGCCGTGGGCAACTGGGCCGAGCGCCAGGGCCTGCCCTACGGCGGCTATGTGGACCTGGCATCGAAGGCCAAGGTGCTGGAGATGGTGGCCGACTGCGTGGCCCAGGTGAACGCCGACCTGGCCGCCGAAGCCGGCATGGCCGACACGCAGGTGGCGCGCTTCCTGGTGCTGCACAAGGAGCTGGACCCCGACGACGACGAGCTGACCCGCACGCGCAAGGTGCGCCGAGGCTTCATCGCCGACAAGTACGGCGTGCTGGTCGATGCGCTGTACACGGGCAAGCGCGAGCAGTTCATCGAGACCCAGGTCAAGTTCGAGGACGGCCGCACCGGCAGCGTCAGCGCCACGCTGTCCATCATCGATGCCAAAACCCATTCGGTGGCTGCCACCGCCAGGGCCTGACCGGAGCCGCTGACATGACCCACAAGAAGATCGGCGATGTCATCCTCGACATCAAGAACATCAGCCTGCGCTTCGGCGGGGTGAAGGCGCTGACGGACATCTCGTTCGATGTGCGCGAGCACGAGATCCGCTCCATCATCGGCCCCAACGGCGCAGGCAAGAGTTCGATGCTCAACTGCATCAACGGCGTGTACACCCCGTCCGAGGGATCGATCACCTTCCGGGGCAAGACCTTCAGCCACATGAACAGCCGCCAGGTGGCCGAGATGGGCGTGGCGCGCACCTTCCAGAACCTGGCGCTGTTCAAGGGCATGAGCGTGATCGACAACATCATGACCGGCCGCAACCTGCAGATCAAAAGCGGCATCCTGATGCAGGCCCTGCGCCTGGGCCCGGCCCAGCGCGAGGAGATCCGCCACCGCGAGTTCGTCGAGCACATCATCGACTTCCTGGAGATCCAGGCCTACCGCAAGACCCCCGTGGGCCAGCTGCCCTACGGTCTGCAAAAGCGCGTGGACCTGGGCCGCGCCCTGGCCATGCAGCCGCAGGTGCTGCTGCTGGACGAGCCCATGGCCGGCATGAACGTGGAGGAAAAGCAGGACATGTGCCGCTTCATCCTCGATGTGAACGACGAGTTCGGCTCCACCATCGTGCTGATCGAGCACGACATGGGCGTGGTCATGGACATCAGCGACCGCGTCGTGGTGCTGGACTACGGCAAGAAGATCGGCGACGGCGCACCCGACGAGGTGCGCCAGAACGAAGACGTGATCCGCGCTTACCTTGGCACAGGCCATTGAGGGGACTGACATGGGATTTTTTCTGGAAACCTTGTTCGGCGGCCTCATGGTGGGCACGCTGTACGCGCTGATCGCCATCGGCTTCGTGCTGATCTTCAAGGCCTCGGGCGTGTTCAACTTCGCCCAGGGCGCGATGGTGCTGTTCTCGGCCCTGGCCATGGCGCGCTTTTCCGAGTGGATCCCGAAGTGGATCGGCATGGAGCCGGGCTGGTTCACCAACCTGCTGGCCATCTGCGTGTCGCTGGCCATCATGGTGGTCGTGGCCTGGGTGATCGAGCGGCTGGCGCTGCGCCACCTGGTCAACCAGGAGCCCATCACGCTCTTGATGGCCACGCTGGGCATCGCCTACCTGCTCGACGGACTGGGCCCGATGATCTTCGGCAGCGCCGTCTACAGCATCAACGTGGGCATGCCCAAGGACCCCATGTTCATCCTCGACGGCCTGTTCGAGGGCGGCGTGCTGCTGAGCCAGGAAGACCTGTATGCGGCCTGCATCGCCGCGCTGCTGGTGGCCGCGCTCAGCGTGTTCTTCCAGAAGACCAAGACCGGCCGCGCGCTGCGCGCCGTGGCCGACGACCACCAGGCGGCGCAGTCCATCGGCATCCCGCTGTCGCGCATCTGGGTCATCGTCTGGTCGGTGGCCGGCGGCGTGGCCCTGGTGGTGGGCATCATCTGGGGCTCCAAGCTGGGCGTGCAGTACTCGCTGTCGCTGGTGGCCCTGAAGGCCCTGCCCGTGGTGATCCTGGGCGGCCTGACCTCGCTGCCCGGCGCCATCATCGGCGGCCTGATCATCGGCGTGGGCGAGAAGCTCTCCGAGGTCTACCTGGGCCCCATGGTCGGCGGCGGCATCGAGACCTGGTTCGCCTACGGCCTGGCCCTGTGCTTCCTGCTCGTGCGGCCCCAGGGGCTGTTCGGCGACAAGATCATCGACCGCGTCTGAGACCGTATACGGAGAACTTGCACCATGTTTTATCGTGAGAACGGTCAATTCAAGACGACCTACGCATCCGACCAGCAGATCTTCGGCGTCGCCCAGGACCGCTGGGCCATCGTGGCGCTGCTGGCCGTCGCCTTCCTGGTGATTCCCTTCAGCGTCAGCGACTACACCTTCCAGGCCGTGCTGATCCCCTTCCTGATCATGTCGCTGGCGGCGCTGGGGCTGAACATCCTGGTCGGCTACTGCGGCCAGATCTCTCTGGGAACGGGCGCCTTCATGGCTGTGGGCGCCTATGCGGCCTACAACCTGCAGGTGCGTTTCGAGGGCATGCCGCTGCTGGTGGCCCTGATCGGTGGCGGCGTGCTGGCCATGGTCTTCGGCGTGATCTTCGGCCTGCCCAGCCTGCGCATCCGCGGCCTGTACCTGGCCGTGGCCACGCTGGCCGCCCAGTTCTTCGTGGACTGGCTGACCAGCCGCGCCGCCTGGGTGACGAACAACTCCTCCTCGGGCTCGGTGAGCGCGGGCCCGCTGTCCATCATGGGCTGGAAGATCGACACGCCCATGGAGAAGTACCTGCTGTGCCTGGGCATCCTGTGCCTGCTGGGCCTGGCGGCCAAGAACCTGGTGCGCGGCGCCATCGGCCGCGAGTGGATGGCCATGCGCGACATGGACGTGGCCGCCAGCGTGATCGGCATCCGCCCGACCTACGCCAAGCTCAGCGCCTTTGCCGTGAGCAGCTTCATCGTCGGCGTGGCCGGCGCGCTGTGGGGCTTCGTACACCTGGGTGCCTGGGAGCCTGCGGCCTTCAGTCTGGACCGCTCGCTGCAGCTGCTGTTCATGATCATCATCGGCGGCCTGGGTTCGGTGGTCGGCAGCATCTTCGGCGCGGCCTTCTTCGTGCTGCTGCCGCTGCTGCTCACCCAGGTGCCTCACTGGCTGGGCCTGCCGCTGTCCACGGCCACGGCGACCTACCTGGAGCACATGATCTTCGGTGCGCTGATCGTGTTCTTCCTGATCGTGGAGCCGCACGGACTCGCGAAGCTGTGGGCAACGGCAAGGCAAAAGCTTCGCGTCTGGCCCTTCCCGCATTGATATGACACCCCCTGAGTCGCTTCGCGCCTTCCCCCTCTCTACTCGCTACGCGAGGGAGGGGGACGACACCCTCGGTGCGGGGCGGCCCTTCCTCGGTGTCCCTGACCTGGGGCTCGCCAGTTCCACAGATGGCGCCAGGAAACATGGAATGTTTGATTCTGATCGAGACAGGGCGCCACAGAGTGCCGGATAACCGGGGAATCTTCCCCAGCCAACTAGGAGACAACGTCATGATGTTCAAGAAAGTCGCCATCGCCGCCGCCACCGTCGCAGCCGGAATCGGCGGCCTCGTGGCCGCCCCCGCCGTCCAGGCCCAGGACCAGTTCGTGCCGCTGCTGGTCTACCGCACGGGCCAGTTCGCTCCGCTGGGCATTCCATGGGCCGATGGCAAGCAGGACTACATCAAGCTGGTCAACGCCAAGGGCGGCATCAATGGCGTGAAGATCGCCTACGAGGAATGCGAGACGGCCTACGACACGGCCAAGGGCGTGGAGTGCTATGAGCGCCTGAAGGGCAAGGGCGGCGGCGCGGCGGGCTTCGATCCGCAGTCCACCGGCATCACGTTCGCCGTGACGGACAAGGCGCCCGGCGACAAGATGCCCATCATCACCACGGGCTACGGCCTGTCGCAGTCGGCCGACGGCAAGGTCTTCGAGTGGAACTTCCCGCTGCTGGGCAACTACTGGACGGCGGCCGACTCCATCATCCAGGACATCCTCAAGAAGGAAAAGGGCAGCCTCAAGGGCAAGAAGATCGCCCTGGTCTACCACGACTCGCCCTATGGCAAGGAACCCATTCCGCTGCTGCAAAAGCGCGCCGCCAAGGAAGGCTTCGACCTGACGCTGCTGCCCGTGACGGCGCCCGGCGTGGAGCAGAAGTCCACCTGGCTGCAGATCCGCCAGCAGCGCCCCGACTACGTGCTGCTGTGGTCGGCCGGCGTGATGACGCCCACGGCCGTGCGCGAGGCGCAGGCCACCGGCTACCCGCGCGAGAAGATGTACTCCATCTGGTGGGCCGGCTCGGACCATGACGTGAAGGACATCGGCGCCGGCGCCAAGGGCTACAACACCGTGACCATCCACAACACGGCCGAGCACGACAAGGTGCACGACGAGGTCAAGGCCATGGTCTACGACAAGGGCCAGGGCACGGCCACCGACGCCAAGGAACTGGGCGCCATGGCCCATACGCGCGGCATGGTGATCTCCATGCTGCAGGTGGAGGCCATCCGCACGGCACAGGAAAAATACGGCAAGGGCAAGGTCATGACCTCCGAGCAGGTGCGCTGGGGCCTGGAGAACCTGAACCTCACGCAGGAGCGCCTCAACGAGCTGGGCTTCGGCAAGATCATCCGCCCCGTCAAGACCAGCTGCGACAACCACCTGGGCACCGACTGGTCGCGCATCGCCCAGTGGGATGGCGCCAAGTGGAAGGTGGTCTCCGACTGGTACCAGGCCGACAAGTCCATGGTCGAACCGCTGGTCAAGGAGTACGCGGACAAGTACGCCAAGGAAAAGAACGTAAAAGCTAGAACTTGCACCCCCTGAGGCGCTTGCGCGCCTTCGCCCTCTCTACCCGCTTCGCGGGGGAGGGGGACGACACCCTCGGTGCGGGGCGGCCCTTCCTCGGTGTCCCTGAGTTGGGGCATGCCCCGCGCAGAGATGCTTCGAGAGTTGCGGCCCCGCACTCCGCTTTCGTATCAACGCCCATGGACGACGCCATGACCACCGCACCCACCTCCGCCCCGGCCGCCAGCGATCCGCTGCTCGTGGTCAATGGCATCGAAGTCATCTACAACCATGTGATCCTGGTGCTCAAGGGCGTTTCGCTCCAGGTGCCGCGCGAGAGCATCGTGGCCATTCTGGGCGGCAACGGCGCGGGCAAGACCACGACGCTGCGCGCCATCTCCAACCTGCTCAAGGGCGAGCGCGGCGAGGTGACCAAGGGCACGATCGAGCTGGAGGGCGAGCGCATCGAAAGCCTCACGCCCTCCGAGCTGGTGCAGCGCGGCGTGGTCCAGGTCATGGAGGGGCGGCACTGCTTCGCCCACCTGACCATCGAGGAAAACCTCATGACCGGCAGCTACACGCGCACCGACAAGGGCGAGATCGCGGCCAACCTCGAGAAGGTCTACAACTACTTTCCGCGCCTGAAGACGCGCCGCACCTCGCAGGCCGCCTACACCTCGGGCGGCGAGCAGCAGATGTGCGCCATCGGCCGCGCGCTGATGGCCAACCCGCGCATGGTGCTGCTGGACGAACCCTCGATGGGCCTGGCCCCGCAGATCGTCGAGGAGGTGTTCAACATCGTCCGCGACCTCAACAGCAAGGAAAAGGTCACCTTCCTGCTGGCCGAGCAGAACACCAACATGGCGCTCAAGTACTCGGACTACGGCTACATCATGGAAAGCGGCCGCATCGTCATGGACGGCGCGGCCTCGGACCTGGCCAGCAACGAGGACGTCAAGGAGTTCTACCTGGGCGTGGGCGGCGGCGAGCGGAAAAGCTTCAAGGACGTGAAAAGCTACAAGCGCAGAAAACGTTGGCTTGCATGAATACCCCCTGAGTCGCTTCGCGCCTTCCCCCTGAAAGGGGGACGACACCCTCGGTGCGGGGGCGGCCCTTCCTCGGTGTCCCTGGGGTTGGGCCGCGCCGGTTTCGCGGGCCAGGGGCGGCACAAGGATTGTTGGAATCTTTCTTTCACCGCTGGCCGGACTCCATCTGCCCTTTTCCACATACAGGACTAGCCATGAGTGCCTTCTACGACGCGCTGGAGACGCGCACCCCTGACGAACGCGAAGCGGCGCTGCTGGCCGCCCTGCCCCGACAGATCGCCCATGCGCAGCAACAGTCGGCTGCCTTCGCCCGGATCCTGGACGGCGTCGACGCCGCGCAGATCACCAGCCGCGAGGCCCTGGCCCGCCTGCCGGTGACGCGCAAGTACGAGCTGCTGCAGCGCCAGGCCGAGCAGCGGCCCGCGCAGATCTTCGGCGGCTTCAACGCCATCGGCCTGGGCCAGCCCATGCCGCGCCTGTTCTGCAGCCCCGGCCCCATCTACGAGCCCGAGAGCCGCCGCCCCGACTACTGGCGCATGGCGCGCGCGCTGCATGCCTCTGGCTTTCGGCCCGGCGAGCTGGTGCACAACTGCTTCAGCTACCACTTCGTGCCCGCGGGCTCGATGATGGAAAGCGGCGCCCATGCGCTGGGCTGCACGGTGTTCGCAGGCGGCACGGGCCAGACCGAGCAGCAGGTGCAGGCCATGGCCGACCTGCGTCCCGCCGGCTACGTGGGCACGCCCAGCTTCCTCAAGATCATTGTGGAAAAGTCCGTGGAGATGGGCCTGCCCATCCCGTCCGTGACCAAGGCCATGGTCTCCGGAGAGGCCTTTCCGCCCTCGCTGCGCGACTGGCTGGCCGAGCGCGGCATCGCGGGCTACCAGTGCTACGCCACGGCCGACCTGGGCCTGATCGCCTACGAGACCGAGGCGCGCGAAGGCCTGGTGCTGGACGAGCAGGTCATCGTCGAGATCGTGCGCCCCGGCACGGGCGACCCCGTGGCGCCCGGCGAGGTGGGCGAACTGGTGATCACCACCTTCAACCCCGACTACCCGCTGATCCGCTTCGGCACGGGCGACCTCTCTGCCGTGCTGCCCGGCCAGTGCCCCACGGGCCGCACCAACGCACGCATCAAGGGCTGGATGGGACGCGCCGACCAGACCACCAAGGTGCGCGGCATGTTCGTGCACCCGGGCCAGATTGCCGACGTCGTGCGCCGCTTTCCGCAGGTGGGGCGCGCAAGGCTGGTGGTCACGGGCGAGATGGCCAATGACCAGATGCAGCTGCTGGTCGAAACCCGCGAGACCTCGCCGGGCCTGGCCCAGCAGCTGTCCGACGCGGTGCGCGAAGTGACCAAGCTGCGCGGCGACGTGCAGATGGTGCTGCCGGGCACGCTGCCCAATGACGGCAAGGTGATCGAAGACGCGAGGTCGTACAAGTAGCCACCGAGGCGCGGGGGACGGTGGCCGCGCCGCCGCGCAGCCGGCGCAATTCCTGAAAACATGACGCCTGTCAAGCCTCCAAGGGTTTGCACTAGATCAATGGCAAGGGAATCTGCTGAGGCGCAATAGAAACAATTCTTAAAATTCGTCTCCTCGTGCATTCGGTTTCTTTTGCGTGTTTGCCCTTTAGGGCGAAAACGCATCGCCCCCTATCATTTGCACGCCATTCACCTGGAGACACTATGAAAGCATTGTTCAAGATCGCAGCCATCGCCCTGGCAGCCGGCGCAGCCATTGGCGCTCATGCGCAGGACTATCCTGCCGCAGGCAAGACGATCACCCTCATCGTGCCGTTCACCGCAGGCGGCCCGACCGACAAGGTGGCCCGCGATCTGGCCGAGTCCATGCGCAAGCATCTGAACAATGCCACCATCGTGGTGGACAACGCCGACGGCGCCGGCAGCACCATCGGCACGGCCAAGGCTGCACGTGCCCGCCCTGACGGCTACACGCTGCTGATCAACCACATCGGCATGTCCACGATCCCGTCGCTGTACCGCAAGCTGTCGTTCAACGTGCTCAACGACTTCGAGTACGCCGGCATCATCAACGACGTGCCCATGACCCTCATCGGCCGCCCCAGCCTGCCGGCCAAGAACTTCGCCGAGGTCAAGGACTGGATCGGCAAGAACCAGGGCAAGGTCAACCTGGCCAATGCCGGCATCGGTTCCGCCTCCCACCTGTGCGGCCTGATGCTGCAGGCGGCCATGAAGACCGAAATGACGCCCGTGCCCTACAAGGGCGCCGCGCCGGCCATCGCCGACCTGATCGGCAACCAGGTCGACCTGCTGTGCGACCAGACCACCAACACCACGGGCCAGATCACTGCCAAGAAGGTCCAGGCCTATGCCGTGACCACGCCCAAGCGCCTGGTCATGCCCGCACTGAAGGACCTGCCGACGCTGGCCGAAGTGGGCGTGCCTGACTTCCAGGTCACCATCTGGCATGGCCTGTACGCGCCCAAGGGCACGCCGGCCGACGTCGTCAAGAAGGTCAACGAGGCCATGAAGGCCGCCCTCAAGGACCCCGAGTTCATCAAGCGCCAGGAAGCCCTGGGCGCCGTGATCGCCAGCGACGGCCGCATCGAACCCGAAGGCCACAAGAAGTTCGTCCAGGCCGAGATCGAGAAGTGGGGCAAGGTCATCAAGGCAGCCGGCACCTACGCCGACTGATCCCGAGGACCACCACCGCGACGGATCGCCCAGTTGCAACCACGATCAAGCCCGGCTTCGGCCGGGCTTTTTCGTTGGCGGGGACGGCGCGACAGCGGCGATGCAGGGTTCAGGGCGCCGGCCCGCGCAGCGCCATCACGGCCTGCCAGCTGCCGCCGCGCTGGCTTGCGTTGTAGAGGTTGCTCTGCGTGTTGCCGGGACCTTCGTAGTAGCTGCCGCGCATCAGGCATTGCGATCCCGAGGCCGTGCAGTGCACAAGCTCGACGCCGAACATCAGCGCCGGCCGGCCGCTGGCCCGGTCCAGCACCTGCTCGCCGCCCTTGCCCACGTCGCAGGCCGAAGCCGGCCGCACCTGGCTCTGGCCGCTGAGCAGGGCCAGCGTGCCGGCATCGGGGTCCAGCAGCGCCCAGCCCCGGCCGTTGCCTATGCAGTAGGCCGCCGCCTTGGGGCCGAGGTTGGAGGCGTTGTCCAGAAACAGCAGCGAATACACGGCCGCCGCCGCTCCCGGGGGCGCCTGCGGGCCGGTGGGCGCCTTGGGCCTGTCGGCGCAGGCGGCCAGCGCCAGCGTGGCGGCCAGCGCGCCCAGCCAGGGCAGGAATCGGGAGGAATGACGGAGGCGGTGCATGGAAGTCCTTTCTTTCTCGCAATCTGCGTGCGTGTTTAACACGGCGCGCGGCCCCTGCTGCGGCTCAGGCCGGGCCTTCGAGTTCGGCATGCCGCCGCTCGAACAGTTCAATGAGGTGGTCCGCCACGGCCCGCACCCGCCGCGAATGGGCAAGGTCGGCATGCATGGCAAGCCAGATGGGCTGATCGGCGCCCAGCTGCGGCTCCACGCAGACCAGCCCCGCCTGCCGCGCCAGGAAATGCGGCAGCACGGCCAGGCCCAGGCCCGCCTGGGCCGCGGCCAGCTGCGCGGACAGGGTGTTGGTCTCCAGCCGGCAGGGACGCCCGCGCAGGGCGCGCGCCATCCAGCGTGCGGCGGGCAGGTGGGCATGGCTGTCGTCCCAGCCGATGAAGGCGTCGCCTTCGAAGGGGTCCGGGCCGCTTCGGCCAGCGCGGCCAGCAACATGGCCGGCCGATCCGTACAAGCCGAAACCCAGCGTTCCCAGGCGCCGGATCGTGACGTGGCCGGCCTCGGGCTGGGTCATGCGCACGGCCAGGTCGGCATCGCGCCGGTGCAGGTTCAGCGTCTGCACGCCGCTGACCAGCTGCACGCGCAGCCCCGGATGGCGCGCGAACAACTGCGCCAGCGAGGGCACGATCAGCGGGTTGGCCAGGTTCTCCGCCGTGGCCAGCCGCACCACGCCCGCCACCTGTGCCTGGCTGTGCGCTGCATCGCCCAGGGCCTGGGCCGCCTGCTCCAGCGTCTCGGCCGGGGCCAGCAGCGCCTGGCCGTCGGCCGTGAGCCGATAGCCGCTCTGGTGGCGGCTGAACAGCGGCATGGCCAGCGCGGACTCCAGCCGGTCCAGCCGGCGCGAGACCGTGGCCACGCCCAGCCCCAGCGCGGCCGAGGCGCCGCTCAGGCTGCCGGCGCGGGCAATGGCCAGGAAGATGCGGGCGTCGTCCCACTGCAATGAAGTGCTCCTTGGTTTTCCTGGAAAGCCCTTGCGCAGAGCCTTTGCGGAAATGTTTTCCGGAAATGGAAGATCGAAGCGCGATTTTCTCAGTAGGCAAGCCCACCCCGGAAAACCATACTGGCCCCTTGTTTCAGCAAGAGGATATGCAATGCAACAACGCACACTTGGCCACGATCTGCAGGTATCCGCCCTGGGCCTGGGCTGCATGGGCATGAGCGAGTTCTATGGCCCGCGCGACGACGCCCTGGCGCTGCAGGCACTGGACCATGCCGTGGAGGCCGGCATCGACTTCCTGGACACGGCCGATGTCTACGGGCCGCACCACAACGAGGAGCTGATCGGCCGCTTCCTGGCATCGCGCCGCCCGCGCGTGAAGATCGCCACCAAGTTCGGCATCGTGCGCAAGGCCGGGGAGTACCGGCGCAGCATCGACAACAGCGCGCAGTACGCGCGGCAAAGCTGCGAGGACTCGCTGCGGCGCCTGGGCGTGGAGCGCATCGACCTGTACTACGTGCACCGCGTCGATGCCACGCGGCCCATCGAAGAGACCATGCAAGGCCTGGCGCGCCTGGTGCAGGAAGGCAAGATCGCCCGCATCGGGCTGTGCGAGGTCAGCGCAGCCACGCTGCGCCGCGCCCATGCCGTGCACCCGGTGGCGGCGGTGCAGACCGAGTATTCGCTGTGGACGCGCGAGGTGGAGGACGAGGTGCTGCCCGCCTGCCGCGAGCTGGGCGTGGGGCTGGTGGCCTATTCGCCGCTGGGGCGCGGCTTTCTCACGGGACGCTTTCATGGCGGCACGGCCTTCGAGCAGGGCGATTTCCGCGCCAGCCTGCCGCGCTTTCAGCCCGGCAACATCGACACCAACCAGGCCCTGGTGGGCGCCGTATCGGCCCTGGCGCAGCGCAAGGGCAGCACGCCCGCGCAGATCGCCCTGGCCTGGCTGCTGGCCCAGGGGCCTGACGTGGTGCCCATTCCGGGCACCCGGCGCATCGCCCATCTGCAGGACAACCTGGGCGCGCTGTCCGTGACACTGACGCCCGGCGAGCTGGACGAGCTGCGGCGCGCCAGCGACGAGCTGCCCGTGGCCGGGCGGCGCTATACGGAGGAAGGCATGAAGGGCATCAACGCCTGACGGGCCAGCGGGGGCCGCCGGCTTACCAGGTGACGTCGCTGTTCTCGGCGGCGCTGCGGCGCAGCATGTCGATCATGGGCGCAGCGCGCTGGCGCAGGCTGACGGCATCGCGTGCGCCCGGTGCGGCATTGTCCTGGTCGCCATCCTGCGCATCCTCTTCCTGGTTGGCCTTGCGGCGGGCATCGTCATCGGCCACGGCGGCTTCCAGCGCATCGATGGCGGCCGGGATCTGCTGGACGGTGATGATGCCGCTGGCGCCGGGCGTCTTGCCGACGATCTCCAGGACCTGGCGGCCGTTGGATTCGAGCATGATGACGTCGGCCGTGGCACGGGACTTGAACTTGTAGAGCATGGCTATCCTTTTTCTGTGTGGCGTGTCATGCACTCAGCGGTACATGTACTCGCGGTTGAAAGCATAGTCCGATTGGGCTCCCACCATGGACCCCGACTGCAGCCGTCCGTCGGGATGCGTGCACAGCATCTGGTGCAGGGCGATCCAGCCGCGCTCGAAGCCCATGGCGCAACCCGCCAGATAGAGCCGGTAGGCGCGCAGCACCTTGGCGGCACCTTCGGCATCGGCATGCTGCTCAAGGATACGCTGCGCCTGCGGCAGCTGGGCCTCCAATGCGTCGGACCAGTTCCACAGCGTGCGTGCGTAGTGGGGCCGCAGGTTCTCCGTGTCCACCATTTCCAGCCCGCTGTGGCCCATGTCGTGCAGCACGCGGCTCACATGCATCAGCTCGCCGCCGGGGAAGATGTAGCGGTCGATGAACTCGCCCATGCCCGCGCCCAGCTGGGTGTTGTCCACGCCGCCCGCGGTGATGCCGTGGATCAGCGCCATGCCGCCCGGGCGCAGCAGGCGGTGCACGGTCTGGAAGTACTCGGGCAGCTGGGCCTGGCCCACATGCTCGAACATGCCCACCGAGCCTATCTTGTCGAAGGGCTGGCCGGGCGCCAGCGCGCGGTAGTCCAGCAGTTGCATGTCCACCCTGCCCTGCAGGCCGCGCTCGGCAATCAGCTGCTGCACATGGCGGTGCTGGTTGTGCGAGAGCGTGATGCCCGTGGCCGTGACACCGTAATGCTCGGCCGCCCACAGCAGCAGCGCGCCCCAGCCCGCGCCGATGTCCAGGAAACGCTCGCCGGGCCGCAGGTCCAGCTTGCGGCAGATGTGGTCGAGCTTGGCCTCCTGGGCCTGGGCCAGCGTCATCTGCGGATCGCGGAAGTAGGCGCAGGAATAGACGCGGCGCGGGTCCAGCCACAGGCCGTAGAAGTCGTCGGAGATGTCGTAGTGGAACTGGATCTGCTGGGCGTCGCGCGCCAGCGTGTGCGCGGCCATGGAGCGCATGCGGGCCATGGCATGCACCCACCAGTGCGATGTGCCGCGCACCGGATCGGATTGCAGCAGGCTGGCGGCCACCGCCATCACGTCGCGCATGCGGCCATCGATGCGTACCAGCCCCTCCACGATGGCACTGCCCAGTGTCCCTATCTGCCCGGCCGCCAGGCTGGCCATGGCCGCCATGGACTGGAAATGCAGCACCACCTGCGCATCCGCAGGACCGGCGCGCTGGCCGGACGGCAGGATCACGGCCACGGGAACAGGGAGAGACGCCAGCCGCGCCTCGATGGAGCTCAGCACTTGTGTCATGGCGTTCATTTTTGACAGCAAGCCGCACTGCGTCAATCGCAGCCTGGGCTGTGCATGGCGGGGCATGGCGCCCCGCCACAGAGGTGGCGATCAGGCGATCAGCTGCCTGTAGTCGCGCCGTGTCTGGTCACTCACCGAAGCAAGCACTTGCTCGAAGGGCGTCTTGTGCCGTGCGACCAGCCGCAGGGATGCCACGGCGCGCGATTTGCAAAACCAATGACAGGTGTACTGCATGAGCAACAGCTCGGCCGTCATCATGAAGGCGCGCGCACGGCGTTCTTCCTCGGTGGCGCTGTCGGCCACGCGCACGGAGGCAATGCCGCGCGCATGCAGCTGCATGGCTTCGCGCAGATCGAAGCCGGACGACGGGAACAGCCGGTCCAGATAGGGCAGCGCCACGGGCAGCGTGCTCACGCGCGTGAGCTGCGGATCGGCCGAGGCCATTTCCTTGGCAAAGCGCTGGAACTGCTCGACCAGGCTGGTTTCGGTGTTGTCCAGCACGGTCCAGATCTGGGCGCGGCGCTGCTCGTCGTTCTCGCCCAGGGCGCGCAGATAGCCTTCGATCAGGCCGCCCATCAGCTTCTCTATCTGGAAACGCCCCAGATACTGGGCCAGCAGCAGGGTATGCCGGCGCTGCTCCTGCGTCTTGAGAAGGTAGATTGCGATGAAGACAATGATCGCCAGCGTGAAGAAGTCCATGAAAGCAGCAAGGGGGCCAAGGGTGCGTGAAGGCTTGAGTGTAGTCAGGCGCGGCCTGCCCGCGATTTTGGCGGGCATAGGCCTGCTGCTGGGCGGCTGTGCCAGCACGGGGGCCGGCGGCGACGGCCTGGGCTATTACTGGCAGAGCCTGCGCGGCCAGATACACCTGCTGCAGGCCAGCCGCCCCATTGACGACTGGCTGCAGGACGACAACCTGGCACCCGCGCTGCGCGAGCGCCTGCTTGCGGCCCAGCGCATGCGCAGCTTCGCCGTGCAACGGCTGGGCCTGCCCGACAACGCCAGCTACCGCCGCTACGCCGATCTGCAGCGGCCCTTTGCCGTGTGGAACGTGGTGGCCGCGCCGCCCGACAGCCTGGAGCTGCACCGCTGGTGCTTTCCCGTGGCCGGCTGCGTGGGCTACCGGGGCTACTTTTCCGAGGCAGACGCCGTGGCCCAGGCCCGGCTGCTGGCCGACCAGGGCCTGGAGTCCGGCAGCTACGGCGTGCCCGCCTATTCCACGCTGGGCTACCTGAACTGGCTGGGGGGCGATCCGCTGCTCAACACCTTCGTGGGCTGGGGCGAGGGCGAGTTCGCCGGCCTGCTGTTCCATGAGCTGGCCCACCAGGTGGTCTACGTGGCCGGCGATACCGCCTTCAACGAATCCTTTGCCACCACCGTGGAGCGCCTGGGCACGCCGCTGTGGCTGGCCACCGAGGCCGGCCCCGCCGCCCGCGCACGCTGGGATGCAGGCCAGCTGCGGCGCGCGCAGTGGCGGGCGCTGACCGGCCACACGCGCCAGGCGCTGCAGCAGCTGTACCAGGACCCGCAGCAGCGCGGCCCCGCCATGCAGCAGGCCAAGGCGCAGATCTACCAGCAGCTGCGCAGCGACTACGCTGCGCTGCGCGCGCAATGGCGCAGCGCCGATGCAGCCTTGCTGACCACCGACGCGCAGCGCCAGCTCTACGACCGCCACCAGGCGCGGCTGGACCAGTGGGTGGCCGATGCCAACAACGCCAGCTTCGGCGCGCTGGCCGCCTATGACGACTGGGTGCCGGCCTTCACCGCGCTGTGGCACCAGGCCCAGGCCCAAGCAAAGACCCAAGCTCCGGCCCAGGCCCAGTCCGGCAACGAGGCAATCCAGGGCTGGCAGCGTTTCTATGCCGAGGTGCGGCAGCTGGCCGCCCTGCCCGCAGCGCAGCGCAACGCCAGGCTGTGCAGGCACATGCCGGCCGATGCGCCCCTGCCGTCTGCCTGCGACCCGGCTCAGGCCGGGGCGTCGGAATCCGCGGACGGATCGCGCCCCGGCAACTGAATGCGTGCCAGCAGGCCGCTGGAGCTGCCAGGCGGTGGCGACTGCAGCTGCAGGCTGCCGCCGTGCTGGGCCACGATCATGGACACGATGGACAGGCCCAGGCCATAGCCCGGCGATGCCAGTTCGCGCACGGCGCCCTGGGGCAGGCGCAGATCGTCCACATGGCGCACATGGCGCTCGCGCGCGGTGCCCAGCGCCACGGCGTCCATGCCCGGCCCCTCGTCGCGCACCTGGACGGTATGGCTGTCGCAGACTTCGAGCAGCACCTCCGAGCCATCGCTGTAGCGCAGCGCGTTCTCCACCAGGTTGCGCAAGGCAATGGCCAGCGTGTCCACGTCGCCCGCCACCGGCCCGCAGGGCTGCTCGGGCAGCACCACATCCAGCCGCAGCTGGGTGGATTCGTCCTGCTGCCAGAACTCGGAGGCCACCATGCTGGCCAGCGTGTCCAGCCGCACATCGTCCTGCGCCAGCGCCGAGCCCGAGGCCGCGCGCGACAGCTGCAGCAGCTTTTCCGTGCGCTGGCTCAGCCGCTCCAGCGCCTCGTGCGCGGCCCGCACGTCGGCGTTGTCCACGCCACGGTCCAGGGCCGTCTGCAGGCGCAGCGTGGCCACGGCCAGCGGCGTGCGCAGCTCGTGGGCCGCATTGGCGGCCATGGAGCGCTCCACCTGCAGCGCATGCGACAGGCGCTGCATCAGGTGGTTGATGCCCCGGCCCAGCCGCCACAGCTCGCGCGGCATGGCGTCCAGGTCCAGCGGCTCCAGGTTGGAGCCGCCGCGCTCGCTCAGCTGCAGCTGCATGTCGCGCAGCACGCGCAGGCGCCGCCGCGCGGTCACGCGCAGCGCCCAGCCCATGAGGGCGAGCATGACCAGCATCACCGAGCCCAGCGCCAGCAGCGCCCGCTGCAGCGCCTCGCTGCGCTCGACCATGGGATCGGCCAGCATCAGGAACAGCGGCTGCCGGGGATGGGCCACCACATAGATGCGCCAGCCCTCGCGCTCGTAGAAGCCCTCGCGCATGGGCACGGCAAAGGCCGCCACGGGGGCGGCCTGGGTGCGCAGCAGCACGTTGCCGCGGCCGTCCTGCAGTTGGTAGACCAGATCCTCGGCCTCGTCGCCCGGCTGCGAGGCCACATGCGGGCGCTGCACGCCCTCGCGCGAGTGGTCTTCCTGTTCCAGCTGGTGCACGGCCACCTCCAGCAGGCGGTGGCCGCTGTCGATCATTTCCTGGTCGAAGTTGTGGTGCACGATGTGGCTGACATACCAGGCCAGCGCCAGCACGCAGGCCAGCCAGACGGCGGCCAGGGCCAGTGTCAGCTCGCGGGCCAGCTGGTCTGCCAGACGGGGCGGCAGCGCCAGGCTGTAGCGCTGCGGCTCATCCATGCTCGAGGGCCAGGCGGTAGCCGGTGCCGCGCACGGTCAGGATGCGGTCGCGCCCGAGCTTGCGGCGCAGCCGGCTGATGAACACTTCCAGCGTGTTGCTGTCGGCCTCGGCATCGAAGCCGTAGAGCGCATCGAGCAGATGCTCGCGCGCGTGCACACGCTGCGGCTGGGCCGTGAGCACGCGCAGCAGCGCCCATTCCTTGGGCGTGAGCAGCAGGGTGCGGCCGGCGTCGCGCACCATTTCACGGGCCAGGTCGATCTCCAGCGTGCCCATGCGCAGCACGGCGTCCTGCCCGGCCTGCATGCCGCCGCCGCGCCGGCTCACGGCGCGCAGGCGGGCCAGCAGTTCCTCGGGGTCGTAGGGCTTGACCAGATAGTCGTCGGCGCCCGCGTCCAGCCCGCGGATGCGGTCGCTGACCTGGTCGCGGGCCGTCAGCACGATGGTGACGGGAGGCTGCGCCAGCCGGCGCAGCGTGGGCATGAGCGCCAGGCCGTCACCGTCGGCCAGGTGCAGGTCCAGCAGCACGGCCGCGTAGCTGGCACCGGCCAGGCAGGCGCGCGCCTGGGCCAGCGAGGGCACGCTGTCGATCAGAAAGGCCTTGGAGCGCAGATAGCTGCCCACCGCCTGGGCCAGGGCCTCATCGTCTTCGACCAGCAGGATTCGCATGGGAGGTTGGGCCTTCGCACATCAGGATGCGCACCGGATACGGACGGAACAAGCGTGGCGCAAGAGGGGGGGCGGCAGGGGTTCAAGCTGAACGGAGTCTGAACGCGGGGTTCAGATGTTCTTAAGCTGCGAATTCTACGCTCGCGGCCATGTCAGAACGCCTGCTCGCCCGCCCCCCCTTTGCCGGCTCCTCCGGCACCGGCCAAGCCCCGGCCCCATCTTCTGCCCAGCCTGCCCAGGCGGCCCCCGCCAGCCTCGCGGCACGGCTGCGCATGGCCTGGACCGCACCGCGCTCGCCCCAGGCCGTGGCCCTGGTGCTGGCGCTGTGGCTGCTGGCCACCGCCAACTGGGCGCTGTGGCGGCGCCTGCCCCACCTGGAAGGCTATGACGGCAGCCTGGCCGCCCTGGTGCTGCGGCTGCTGCCCCTGGGCCTGGGCGGCCTGCTGCTGCTGCTGTCGCTGACGGCCTGGCCGCGCGGCATGAAGCCGCTGTGGATTGCCCTGCCCTGGATTGCCGGCGCGGCCCAGTACTTCATGACCGCCTACGGCACGGTGATGGACGGCGGCATGATCAACAACATCCTGCAGACCGACCTGCGCGAGAGCAGCGACCTGTTCAACCCCCAGCTGCTGCTGCAGCTGCTGCTGGTGGCCGGACTGCCCACGGCCTGGCTGCTGCGGCTGCGCGTCATCCGCCCGCGCCGCAGCATGCAGACCGTGCTGCGCACGCTGGCGCTGCTGGCCGCCTCGGTGCTGCTGCTGGCGGCCTCGGTCTTTGTCTCGTACCGCGAGCTGGCGCCCGTGGTCCGCAACAACCTGTGGATGCGCCACATGCTCAATCCGGTCAGCCCGGTGCTGGCCTCGCTGGACGCGGTGCTCAAGCCCATCCTGCGGCCCAAGCGCCCGTTCGCCAGCATCGCGGCCGGCGCCACGCTGGGGGCCACCTATGCGGCCGAGCGCAAGCCGCCGCTGTTCGTCATCGTCGTGGGCGAGACGGCGCGCGCCGCCAACTGGGGCCTGAACGGCTATGCGCGCGACACCACGCCCGAGCTGGCCAGGCGCCAGGTGCTCAACTGGAGCAACGTGACCTCCTGCGGCACCAGCACGCGCGAATCCGTGCCCTGCATGTTCTCGCACCTGGGCCGCACCGGCTTCTACAAGAGCAAGGTGGACTACGACAACCTCGTGGACGTGCTGTACAGCGCCGGCCTGGCCGTGCTGTGGCTGGACAACCAGGCCGGCTGCAAGGGCGTGTGCGACCGCATTCCCAACGCCAGCACCGCCGACCGCCTGGACACGCCCGACGGCAAGGCGCTGTGTTCCAGCGATGGAGAATGCCTGGACGGCATCCTGCTCAGCGGCATCGACGAACGCATCGCCGCGCTGCCGCGCGAGCGCCGCGAGCGCGGCGTGGTGCTGGTCATGCACCAGATGGGCAGCCACGGGCCAGCCTACTACAAGCGCTCCACGCCGGAGACCAAGGTCTTCCAGCCCGAATGCCTGACCAATGCGCTGTCCAGCTGCACGCGCGAGCAGGTGGTCAATGTCTACGACAACTCCATCCGCTACAACGACCATTTCCTGTCGCAGACCATCGACTGGCTGACGCGCCAGCAATCGCGCTACCAGACCGGCATGGTCTACATGTCCGACCACGGCGAGTCGCTGGGCGAGATGGGCATCTACCTGCACGGCATGCCCTACGCCATGGCGCCCGACGAGCAAAAGCACATTCCCATGATTGCCTGGCTGGGCAACCTGGGCGAGCGCACCGGCGTGTCCGAACGCTGCGTGCGCGGCCAGCTGGACGCGCCGCTGTCGCACGACAACCTCTACCACACCACCCTGGGCCTGCTGGACGTGACCAGCCCCACCTACCAGAAGCCCCTGGACGCGCTGGCCGGCTGCCGCAGTTGAGCCGCCCGCGCAGGCGGCTCAGCCCTGTTGCCAGAAGCCCCGGTGCGGCGCCAGCATCTCCTCCTGCAGCGCAGGCACGGGCCCCACGACCTGCACGCTGCGCTGCCCGCGCGCGAAGACCTCGCGGCAGGGCAGGGACAGCGTGGGATTTTCGGGATGGTCGCCCGTCAGCGCCAGCAGCGCCGTTTCCTCGGCGCCGTAGAGCACGCGGCCTATGCCGGCCCAGTAGATGGTTCCGGCGCACATGGCGCAGGGCTCGAAGGTGGTGACCAGGGTGCACTGCGCCAGGTAGGCGCCCGGATAGTTGGCGGCGGCCGTGCGCGCCAGCGTGGACTCGGCATGGTTCACCGTGTCGATGTTGCCCTGCTCGGCCAGCACGGTCTCGCCATCGGGCGCCAGCAGCAGCGCGCCAAAGGGATGGCGGCCCATGGCCATGGCCCGCTCGGCCACGGCGCCTGCGCGGCGCAGCTGGCGGGCCGCCTGTTCGTCGGTCAGGGGCGTCATGGAAGGTGTCGTCGCGGGTGCGGGCGTCATGGCCGGATTCTCCCTCACTCGCCCTGCGAGCCGCGCCGGGCCCAGCCCGTGGTGCGCTTTTCGATGGCGCTGAACAACTCGTACATCACCATGGCCATGGCGCCCACCACGATCAGGCCGGCAAAGGCCAGGCCCATCTGCATGGACGAGCCGGCCGACACCAGCAGGTAGCCGATGCCTTCGTTGGCCGCCGTCATCTCGCTGACCGTGGTGCCCACGAAGGCCAGGGTGATCGCCACCTTCAGCGAGCCGTAGAAGTACGGCATGGAGCGCGGCAGGCCGACCTTGATCAGCACGTCCCAGCGCCGGGCGCCCAGCACGCGCAGCACATCCTCCAGCTCGGGCTCCAGCGTGGCCAGGCCGGTGGCGATGTTGACCATGATGGGAAAGAAGCTGATCAGGAAGGCCGTGAGGATGGCCGGCCCCGCGCCGATGCCGAACCAGACCACCAGGATGGGCACGAAGGCCGCCTTGGGCAGCGCGTTGAAGGCCGTCATCAGCGGATAGAACGCCGCATAGGCCAGGCGCGAGGAGCCGATCAGAAAGCCCAGCAGCACGCCCACCACGATGGCGATGCCAAAGCCCGCCATCGTCACCCAGTAGGTGCGCCAGGCATGGGCGGCGATGATGCCGCTGAACTCGGCCAGCTGCCGGCCGATGGCCCAGGGGCTGGGGAAGATGAATTCCGAGACCTCGAAGGCCGAGCAGATGACCTGCCACAGCAGGATGACCGCCAGCAGCAGCACCCAGGGCGCCCAGCGTTCCGCGTATTTCTTGTGCATGTGAATCTCCCCCGTTCTATTGTTGGATGGCCGCGCCGGTCTTGCGCATGGCGCCGATGTGGCCGCGCAGCTCGTGCACGATGTCGGTGAATTCGCGCGTGTAGGTCAGCTCCAGCTCGCGCGGGCGCGGCAGCTCGATGTCGCGGCGCACCACGAAGCGGCCCGGGCTCTTGCTCATCACGTACACGGTGTCGGCCAGGAAGACGCTTTCGCGCAGGTCGTGCGTGACCAGGATGACGTTGAAGCGCTGCTCGGCCTGCAGGTCGCGCAGCACGCACCACAGCTCCTCGCGCGTGAAGGCGTCCAGCGCGCCGAAGGGTTCGTCCAGCAGCAGCATCTGGGGCTCGTGGATCAGCGCGCGGCAGATGCTGGCGCGCTGCTGCATGCCGCCCGACAGCTGCCAGGGGTACTTGTCCTCGTAGCCGCCCAGGCCCACCTTCTGCAGCAGGGCGCGCGCACGCGCCTCGTACTCCTTGCGCTTTTGGCGGAACAGCGAGCGGTGCGGCTCCACGATCTCCAGCGGCAGCAGAACGTTGTCCACCGTGGTGCGCCAGGGCAGCAGCGACGGCGCCTGGAAGGCCATGCCCGAGATCTTCAGCGGCCCGGTCACACGCTCGCCGTTGACCATGACACGGCCCATGGAGGGCATCTTCAGCCCCGTGGTCAGCTTCATGAAGGTGGACTTGCCGCAGCCCGAGGGGCCGACGATGGCGATGAACTCGCCGCGCCGCACCTGCAGGTCGATGGCCTCGACCGCGAAGTGGTTGGCGCGCAGCAGCTCCTCGTTGTAGGCAAGCCAGACGTCGCGGAACTCGACGAAGAAGGCGTCGTCATCGCCGTGGGATGTGGAGGAATTCATGTCAGGCAGCAGGCAAGGGCCGTGCACGCCACCCGCTGGCGCACGCGCACGGTGTCAATCACTTTGTCGTCACTTCTTGGGCAGGATGTTCAGCTCGGCCGCAGACGGCAGGAAGCTGCCGTTCCAGACCTCGGCCGGGTTCACGCGCGTCTTGGTGGCGTAGACATCGGAGACCTGCGACGCCATCAGCGACAGGCGTGTGGGCACGACCTGGCCAAAGCCTTCGGCACGCGCGTCGGCGCTGTTGACCACGGTGTCGATGGCCAGCTGCAGGCGGCGCGTCTCCAGCTGGGTGTTGACGATGCCGTCGCGCTCCTTCACGTAGGCAATGGCCGCGCTCGGGTTGGCGATGACTTCCTTGGCCCCCTTGGCGAAGGCCTGCAGGAAGGCCTTGATGGCGGCCGGGTTCTCCTTGATCAGCTTCGGGCTGGCGATGATGGCGTTGCCGTACAGCTTCACGCCGAAGTCCGCATAGGGCATGACCACCACATCGGCGGCCTTGATGCCGCGCGCCTCCAGGTTCAGCAGCGAGGTGAAGGTGAAGCCCGTGATGGCATCCACGTCGCCGCGCACCAGCATGGTCTCGCGCAGCGGCGGGTCCATGGCCGTCCACTGCACGGTGCCGACCTGGTTGGCCTTGGCGAACAGCGGGAAGGCGCGGCGGCCCGCATCGAACACGGGCGCGCCCAGCTTCTTGCCGGTGAGGTCGGCCGTCTTGGCGATGCCGCTTTTCTTGAGCGCCATCACCGAGGCCGGCGTGTTGTTGTAGACCATCATCACGGCCACGGGCTTGTTGGGCATGTCCGGGTTGTTGGCCTGGAACTCCATCAGCGCCGCGATGTCGGCAAAGCCCAGGTCATAGGCGCCCGAGGCCACGCGCTGCACCACGCCGCCCGAGCCGCTGCCGGCATCGACCGTGACATCCAGGCCCGCGTCCTTGAAGTAGCCCTTGGCCACCGGCTGCAGGAAGAAGGCGGCCGGCCCCTCGAAGCGCCAGTCCAGCTGGAACTTCAGCGGCGTGGCCGCGTGGGCCTGTGTCTGGGCCATTGCCAGGCCCGCGCTGGCGGACAGGGCCAGGACGGTGTGCAGGAACAGTCGTTTTTGCATGGTGGGCTTCCTCTCTGGTGGTCAAAAGAAACGGTGGGGACGGAACGGGGCCGGGTCAGCTTTTCCAGGCGCCCTGGTGCGATGCGGCGGCCTCGCCGATCAGCGCCGGGCCTATGCATTCGATGGCGTGGGACGAGGCGGCGAACACATCGCGGCAGGACAGCTCGGCATCCTTCTGGTCCAGGCGCTCGCCGCGGAATTCGCGCAGGCGCACGGCGTCTATGCCGTAGACCACGCGGCCTATGGCCGACCAGAAGATGGCGCCCGCGCACATCACGCAGGGCTCGGCCGATGAATACAAGGTGGCTGCGGACAGCGCCTCGCGGTCATGCAGGGGGCTGGCCAGGCGGATGGCCGACAGCTCGGCATGGGCCGTGCAGTCGCCGCTCTCGCCATTGGCGTTGGAGGCCTCGGCCAGCACGCGGCCATCGGCGGCCACGATGAGTGCGCCGAAAGGGCGGTTGCCGCGCTGGCGCGCGCGGTCGGCCATGGCGATGGCGCGGCGCAGGTACAGGCCGTCGCGCTCGTCGAGCGAGGCCTCAAGGGGCAGTGAAACGGTGGCGTGGTCCATGTGCACTCCCTCAGGCCTTGGCCATGCGCGCGGCCAGCGGCGGCAGCAGGCTGCGGTTGAACAGCGCATCGGCCGACACGGGTGCCTTGAGGCCGAAGGCCTGGCTGACCTGCTCGGCCTGTCGGGCCAGCAGCTGCGGGTCGATGTCGCCCAGGCCGTGGCGCTGCGTATCGGGCGCGGCCAGGTATTGCGAGGTGATGGCCCAGCGCGCCAGTTCCAGCTTTTCATCCAGGATGGGCTCGCGCTGGCGCACGGCGGCCACGGCCAGCGCAGGCTGGGCCAGGCATTCGATGAGGGCGCGGTTGCTGGCACGCAGGAATCCCGCCACCAGCGCCGGCTGCTCGGCCACCAGAGCGCTGGAGGCCAGGATGGCATTGCCGTACAGCTGCACGCCCGCATCGGTGTAGCGCAGCACCGACAGCTCCTCGGGCTTGATGCGTGCGAACAGCGACACGGCCGAGTCATGGAAATAGGTGGCCGCATCCACATCGCCGCGCACCACCACGTTGTCGCGCGCCGAGAACTCCGTCGTGGTCCAGGCGAACAGGTCGGCCGGCAGGTTCTGGCGCTGCGCGACCAGGGGCCAGACGCGGCGCGTGGACTCCACGGCGGCGGCGGCCACCTTCTTGCCCTTGAGGCTGGCGAACTCGCCCGTGATGCCCCGGTCCTTGCGGCCGATGATGGCGAACGGCGCGCGGTTGTAGTACTGGTAGACGGCCTGCACGCGCGCCGCGCCTGCGTTCTGCGCATTGAACTCGATCAGCGAGCTGATGTCGCCCAGGCCCAGCTGGTAGGCGCCGCTGGCCACCCGCGTGATGGATGCCACCGAGCCCGAGCCCACGTCGATGCTCACGTCCAGCCCCTCGTCGCGGTAGTAGCCCTTTTGCAGCGCCACGAAAAAGGGCGCGGTCTGCGAGGTCACGCGAAAGTCCAGCGTGAACTTCAGCGGTGTCAGCGCCTTGCCCTGGGCGAAGGCACCGGGCATCACGGCACTGGCAGCGGGAAGGGCGGCGGCGGCAAGGAAATGGCGGCGTTGCATGGTGGAACTCTCAGTCGCTATCAACATGGGGACCGGCCGCTGGCATGGGGCCGGGCGGCTGGCGTGACATGAGCAATTTCCGGGCAACGCGCACTGGGCGCGTGCTGAACGCTTCTACTCAGTGATGCTTGTATGCAAAGTGCGTACCACCCCCTGAGTCGCTTCGCGCCTTCCCCCTCTCTCGCTGCGCGGGAGGGGGACGACACCCTCGGTGCGGGGCGGCCCTTCCTCGGCGTCACTGGGCTGGGCGGCGCCGGTTTTCGACGCGGCGGGCATGCATCAGATTGGTGCCAGACGGTTCCGATGCGGCGCGTGCACCAAGCTGCCCGGCCCTCTTGCACCACGATGGAACGCAGGCGGCCATGAACCGGCCTTCGCGGGCTGGCGCGCTGTTTGCTTGGGTGGTTGGCAAGAGTAGAAGCGTTCAGCTTGCCGGTCTGTGCCGGCGCGGGTCATTGCTCTTGAAGCGGGTGCGGGAGCGGCGTGGCTGCGACCTGTGCCCTGTCAGCCACTTCAAGAGCGACGGGCGGGATCGGTGTCTTTTTGCGCCGGCCGCCGCGTGCCTTGCCACTGCCTTTGCGGCAAAGGAAACAGACCATGAACATGCTTGCCAACCCCACCCTGCCTTCGGCACCGGCGTCAGATTACGCGCTGGGTGAACTCGCCAAGGAGGCCCGCATGGGCGGCCAGGGGCAGGAGACGCGCGCACGGGAGGTGCGGGTGATCGACATCTCCGACTTCGACCGCCGCAAGGCCGAGATCGCCGATGCGATCTGGCAGGCCTCGGTGGAGATCGGCTTCTTCCAGGTGTCGGGCCACGGTATTCCCCAGCCCGATATCGATGCGGCCTTCGGGCGTGCCGAGCAGTTGTTCGCGCTGCCGCGCGAGGTGAAGGCGCAGTGGCCGCTGTCGCGCAATGCGGGCTGGGAGCACAAGGCGCAGATCCGGCCTTCCACGCGCACGCCCGACCAGAAGGAGTCCTACCAGGTGACGCGCCCGCGCATGGCCGGCCTGTGGCCCACGCAGCAGGAGCTGCCGGGCTTTCAGCAGGCCACGTTGGACTTTGAGCGCCAGTGCTGGCAGGTGGGCATGCAGCTGCTGTCGTGCTTTGCGCACAAGCTGGGCTTCGATGCGGACTTCTTCACGCGCGCCCACGACCCTTCGGTGCCCGCCTACCAGAGCACGCTGCGCATGCTGCATTACTTTGCGGTCGACCCCGCGCTCAAGGATGAGCTGGGCCTGTGGCGCGCAGGCGCCCACACCGACTTCGACTGCCTGACCCTGCTGTTCCAGCGCGCGGGCCAGGGCGGCCTGCAGGTGCTGCCGGGCAAGGAGATGGAGGGCCAGCAATGGACGCCCGTGGACCCCGTGGAGGGCGTGATCACCTGCAACATCGGCGACATGCTCACGCGCTGGAGCGACGACCAGCTGCCCAGCAACTTCCACCGCGTGCGCAATCCCCTGCCCCATGAATACCAGGGCGCGCGCTACAGCCTGGCCTTCTTCTGCCAGGCCAACGAGGACGCGGTGATCGAGGGCCCGCAAAAGAAGTACCCGCCCATCACGGGCGCGGAATATCTGCGCCAGCGCATCAGCGCCAACTTCTCGAACAAATATTGATCCCCCTGAGCGGCTGCGCCGCTTCCCCCTTCTCGCTTCGCGGAGGGGGACGACGCCTTCGGCTGGGCGCCCCCGCCGCGAGGTGGCTCTTGCTCGGCGTCCCTGAGTGGGGCCGCGCCAGTTTCCAGCGCTCCACTCTTTGACATAGTGTGGTGTGGCCTGGCCGGAAACGACAAGGCCCCGGAGTCCGGGGCCTTGCCTGTGTCTGCGATCGGTGGTGGTGTTGATCAGCGCAGCGATTCGATCAGGTCGATGTACTGCTGCTTGGCGTCGTCAGCCGAGGTGTCCTTGAGCTTTTCCCAGGCGTCCCACTTGGCGCGGCCGACCATGTCGGTGAAGCTGGGCTTCTTGGCCTCGTTGTCGCCTTCGGTGGCCTGCTTGTACAGCGCGTAGAGCTTGAGCAGCGTGGCGTTGTCGGGGCGCTCGCTGATCGAGGTGGAGTTCTTGACGGCGGCCTCGAAGGCGGCGTTCAGATCGGACATGGCGGGTCTCCTGGTGGGCGGTTCGTGTAGCGGCACAGTGTAGCCAAAAAAGCAGGAATTTAGAACGACCGTGCTTTTTTCGCCGTCAACCGCACCGAGACCGGCCACGCCGCCCCTATGCCGCTCCTACGCTGCGCTGCACAGGTGCCCGGCCACGGGCCATCGGTCGGCCTCGCAAGGCACGGGGGCCGGCGCCTGGTCCCGGGCGCTGCCCGGTTGCAGGATGCGGCCGTGCTCCATCACGACCACGCGGTCGGCGACGGCGAAGGCCTGCTGGCGGTCTTGCGTCGCATAGACGGCCGTACAACCCAGGCTGCGCAGCAGCTGGGGAATTTCCTCGCACAGGCGCTCGCGCAGGTTGCCGTCGAGGCCGGACAGGGGTTCGTCCAGCAGCACCAGGCGCGGGCGCTCCACCACGGCGCAGGCCAGCGCCGCACGCTGCTGCTGGCCGCCCGACAGGCTGCCGGGAAGGCGCTCGCCCATGCCCTGCAGCCCGACCAGGCCCAGGGTCTGCTGCACCCGCTCGTGGATCTGCGCGCGAGGCAGGCCGCGCATTTCCAATGGGAAGGCCACGTTGGCCTGCAGGCTCATATGGGGCCAGAGCGCATGGCCCTGGGGCACCAGGCCCAGCTCGCGCCGCTCGGGCGGCAGGGACTGCGAGGCGCTGGCCACGCACTGCCCGCCCATCCAGACTTCGCCGCGGCTGGGCTGCTCCAGCCCGGCCAGGATCTTGAGCAGGGTGGTCTTGCCGCAGCCCGAAGGCCCCAGCAGGGCCAGCACCTCGCCGGGGGCGATCTGCAGGCTGATGTCCTGGAGCACGGCGCGCCCGCCGTGGATGCGCTTGAGCTGCCGGGCTTGGACGGCCACGCCCTGCGCGGCGGCCGTGGAGGATTCGATGGAGATCACAGGGACCGCATGCTAGGTGCGGTGTGTGACATGCCGGTGTCGGCCGGACCCTGCAAGGGCCTCAGCGCGTGGGCTCGCTCAGCCAGCGCTGCGCCAGCTTCACCCAGAACGTGGCGCCCTGCGGGATCAGCTGGTCGTTGAAGTCGTAGCTGGGGTTGTGCAGCGTGCAGGGACCGCCGCCGTGGCCGATGGCGCGGTGGTCGCCGTCGCCATTGGCGATGAAGCAGTAGGCGCCGGGCTTTTCCAGCAGCATGAAGGCGAAGTCCTCGGCGCCCATGGACGGCTCCTGGGGCAGCACATTGGCTTCGCCCACGACCTCGGCCATGACGCGGCGTGCGAACTCGGCCTCGGGCGCGGAGTTGATGGTGGGCGGGTAGTTGCGCACGAACTCGAACTCGCAGCGCGTGTCATGCGCCGCACAGATGCTCTCGGCCAGGGCCTTCATGCGCCGCTCGATCAGGTCCAGCACCTCCAGCGTGAAGGTGCGCACCGTGCCCTGCAGCTCCACGCTGTCGGGCACCACGTTCGTGGCCTCGCCCGCGTGGACCATGGTCACCGAGACCACGCCCGCCTCGATGGGCTTGACGTTGCGGCTGACGATGGTCTGCAGGCCCAGGATGAGCTGGGCCGCCACGGGCAGCGGGTCGATCACCATGTGCGGCATGGCCGCGTGGCCGCCCTTGCCGCGCACGACGATGCGGAACTCGTTGCTGGACGCCATGGCCGGGCCCGGGCCCACGGCCATGGTGCCGGCCTTCATGCCCGGCCAGTTGTGCATGCCGAACACGGCCTGCATGGGGAACTGGGTGAACAGGCCGTCCTCGACCATCTCGCGCGCCCCGCCGCCGCCCTCTTCGGCCGGCTGGAAGATCAGGTGCACCGTGCCCTCGAAGCTGTCGCGGTGCGCGGCCAGGTACTGCGCGGCGGCCAGCAGCATGGCCACGTGGCCGTCATGCCCGCAGGCATGCATTTTCCCGGCGTGGCGGCTGGCGTGCTCGAAGGTGTTGAACTCCTGCATGGGCAGGGCGTCCATGTCGGCGCGCAGGCCGACGGCGCGGCCGCTGGCGCCGCCGTCACGGCCGTGGATGGTGCCCACCACGCCCGTGCGGCCCAGGCCGCGGTGCACGGCAATGCCCCAGCCTTCGAGCTGCCGGGCCACCAGGTCGGCGGTGCGCAGTTCCTCGAAGCACAGTTCGGGATGGGCATGTATGTCGCGGCGCAGCGCGGTGATCTCGGGTGCGCTGTCCAGCAGTTCCTGCAGCAAGGCCATGGGGTTCTCCTTCTAGAGCTGCAAGCCTACACCCGGACCTTGCCGTCGCCGGTCAGCATGGACAACTCCACGAAGCGCGGCTTGGCCGATTGCGGCTTGAAGGCCAGCGGGAAGCCGGCCACCTGCTGGCCGTGCATGGCGTCGAGCGCGGCCACCAGGCCGTCGCGCGTGGGCTTGCCCGAGGCCGAGGCCTGGCGCAGCGCATCGGCGAACACGCGTGCCGCCAGATAGCCTTCCATGCTGGAGTAGTTGGGCGTCAGCTTGCCGCCGCCCTTCTGGATGGCCGCCAGGAAATCGCGCGTGATCTGGCGCGAGGTCTGGAAGGGCGAGGGCACGACCTGGGTGACGACCACCCCTTCGGCATCCTTGCCCAGCGTCTGCGCCAGAGCCTGCGAGCCGACGAAGGAGACGTTGTAGAACTGCCCGCCAAAGCCCGCCTGGCGCGCGGCGCGCACAAAGGCCGCGCTGGCCGAGTAGGTGACGATCTGCACGATCACATCGGCGCCCAGCGGCACCAGCGTCTTGACGGCGGCGGCCACGTTGTTCGAGTTGCGCTCCACCGTGGCCGCGCCCACGGGCTCCAGCCCCTTGGCGGCCAGCGCCGCCTTGACGCCAGCCAGGCCCGACTCGCCATAGGCATCGTTCTGGTGCAGCACGGCCACCTTCTTCAGGCCCAGGCCCGTGAGGTGCCGCACCATCAGCGCCGTCTCGTCGGCATAGGAGGCGCGCACGTTGAAGACCAGTTGGGCCAGCTGGGGCTGGCGCAGCGCGTCGGCGCCCGACAGCGGCGCGAACAGGGGCACGCGCGCCTTTTGCAGCAGCGGCAGCGCGGCCATGCTGGTGGAGGTGCCCACGTAGCCGAACAGCGCGAACACGTCGTCGGACAGGAAGCGCTGGGTATTGGCCGCGCAGCGCTCGGGCTCGTAGCCGTCGTCCATCACGCGCAGTTCGATGTTGCGCCGGGCAATGCCCCCCTGCGCGTTGAGCTGCTCGAAGTACAGCTTGGCGCCTTCATGGAAGGGCTGGCCGATCTGTGCCGCGGGGCCCGTCATCGGGCAGGACTGGCCCAGCACGATGGTGCCTCCCGCGTCCTGGGCGCGCACTGCGCCGGTCCAGGTGGCGGCAGCCGCCGTGCTGGCTGCGATGAACTGTCTGCGGCTGAACGCCGTCTTGGGTCGGAGCATGAACTTGCCTGTTTTTGTCACTGGAATCGGCGCCGTTGCTGCGTGCAGCCGGCTGCAAGGGTCCGCATAATAAAGACAAGCGGCGATTGCGGCATGCAAGACCGGCACCGCCCCTTGCCCGTGACGGCCTTTTCCTGTTTTTCCGGCTTTTACGGTTCTTTCGCAAAGTCCCCACCCTGTCCGAGACCGCTGCCACCATGTCCTCCGCCACGCCCCCACTCCAGGCCACCTCACAGGTCCTGGGCGCCTGCCCCCATGACTGCCCCGATACCTGCTCGCTGGTGACCACGGTCGAAGACGGCATCGCCAAAAGAGTCCAGGGCAACCCCGACCATCCGCACACGGGCGGCGTGCTCTGCGCCAAGGTCAGCAAATACACCGAGCGCAGCTACCACCCCGAGCGTGTGCTCACCCCGCTGCGCCGCGTGGGCCCCAAGGGCTCCGGGCAGTTCGAGCCCGTGGGCTGGGACGAGGCGCTGGCCGACATGGCCGCACGCCTGCAGTCCCTGGCGGCGCGCGATCCCGAAACCATCCTGCCCTACAGCTACGCAGGCACCATGGGACTGGTGCAGGGCGAGAGCATGGACCGGCGCTTCTTCCACCAGCTCGGCGCCTCGCTGCTGGACCGCACCATCTGCTCCAGCGCCGGGGGCGAGGCCCTGAACCTGACCTACGGCGGCAAGCTGGGCATGCGCGTGGAGCATTTCACCGAAAGCCGGCTCATCCTCATCTGGGGCAGCAACAGCATCGGCAGCAGCCTGCATTTCTGGCGCTATGCGCTGGAGGCAAAGCGCAACGGCGCGCGCCTGGTGTGCATAGACCCGCGCAAGACCGAGACCGCCGACAAATGCCACGAGCACCTGCAACTGCTGCCCGGCACCGATGCCGCCCTGGCGCTGGCCCTGATGCACGAGCTGATCACGCACGGCTGGCTGGACCATGACTACATCGCGCGCCACACGCTGGGCTGGGAGGAACTCAAGGCCCGCGCCCTGCAGTGGCCGCCCGAGCGCGCGGCCCAGGTCTGCGGCCTGCCCGTGGAGCAGATCCGCCAGCTGGCGCGCGACTACGGCACCACCACGCCCACCGCCATCCGCCTGAACTACGGCGTGCAGCGCGCGCGCGGCGGCGGCAATGCCGTGCGCGCCATCGCCTGCCTGCCGGCCCTGGTGGGCGCCTGGCGCCACCGTGCCGGCGGCCTGCTGCTGTCCGCCTCGGGCGCCCTGCCCGCGCAGCGCGCCCGACTGCAGATGCCGCACCTGCTGGGCGAGCGCCGCCCGCGCACCATCAACATGAGCACCATCGGCGACGCCTTGCTGCACGAAGGCGGCAATGGCTTCGGACCGCGCGTGGACGCCATCGTGGTCTACAACAGCAATCCCGTGGCCGTGGCGCCCGAGTCGGCCAAGGTCGTGGCCGGCTTTGCGCGCGAGAACCTGTTCACCGTGGTGCTGGAGCATTTCATGACCGACACGGCCGACCTGGCCGACTACGTGCTGCCGGCCACCACGCAGATCGAGCACTGGGACATCCACGGCAGCTACGGCCATACCGACGTGCTGCTCAACCGCCCCGCCATCGCGCCGCTGGGCCAGGCGCGCAGCAACGGCCAGATCTTCCGCGACCTGGCCGCGCACATGGCGCGGCATGACGACGCCTTTGCCGCTGCCCATTTCCAGACGGGAGACGAGCAACTGTGCCGCGAGGCGTTCGAGGGCCGCGGCGTGGACTTCGACGAGCTGCTGGACAAGGGCTTTGCCACCCTGGCCCTGCCCGAGGCCCCCTTTGCCGAGGGCGGCTTCGCCACGCCCTCGGGCCGCTGCGAATTCACCAGCGCCGAGCTGGCGCGGCGCGGCATGGACCCGCTGCCCGACTACCTGCCCAACTACGAAACCGCCGAAACGGATGCGCGCTACCCGCTGGCCATGATCTCGCCGCCGGCACGCAACTTTCTCAACAGCAGCTTCGTCAACGTCAAGAGCCTGCGCACCATGGAAGGCCGCCCGCTGGTGGAACTGCACCCCGACGACGCCGCCACGCGCGGCGTGGCCGAGGGCGACCGCGTGCGCGTCTTCAACGACCGGGGCAGCTACGAATGCCACGCCACCCTCAACGGCCGCGCGCGCCGTGGCGTGGTCAACGGCCTGGGCATCTGGTGGCGCAAGCATGGCGACAACGGCACCAATGTCAACGAGCTCACCCACCAGCGCCTGACCGACCTGGGCCGCGCGCCCAGCTTCTACGACTGCGCGGTGCAGGTGCAGCGGCTGGCCTGAGCCCCGCCCCGGAGGCGGGCGATTCCTGCGCAATGGCGTCTGGCGCATCGGCACAATGGACCGCATTGCCACCACCGACAGGAGATGCCCATGCTGCAAACCGCCGTGGTCGCCGTGCGCGACCGTGCCCGGCTGCAGGAAATCGTCGGCGTGCTGCTGCGCTTCGGGCTGGCCGACCTGGTCGACACGCTGGGCCTGGCCCGCTTCGCGCCGCGCGGCAGCCAGCCCCATCCCGAGCATCCGCTGGATGCCAGCCGCCCCGAGCGCCTGCGCATGGCCCTCGAACACCTGGGCCCCAGCTTCGTCAAGCTGGGCCAGATCATGGCCACGCGCTCGGACCTGCTCGCGCCCGAATGGACGGCCGCCCTGCAGCAACTGCACAGCCACGCCGCCCCGCTGCCCTGGGAGACGGCCCAGCCATTGATCGAGCAGTCGCTGGGCCTGCCCGTGGAGCAGGTGTTCACGCATTTCGACCCCGTGCCGCTGGCCTCGGCCTCCATGGCCCAGGTGTACCGCGCGCGGCTGCCTGCGGCCGAAGACCGGGATGACCGGGATGACCGGGATGACCGGGAAGGCCGGGAGGACGGCAGCGGCAGCGACAGCCCCCCTGCGGCCCGCGCTGCCGACATCGAAGTCGTGGTCAAGGTCCAGCGCCCCGGCCTGCGCCCCCAGATCGAGGCCGACCTGCGCCTGCTCGAGCACCTGGCGCTGCTGGCCCAGGAACAATGGCCGCAGCTGGCACGCTACCGCCCGCGCGAGGTCACGCGTCAGCTGGGCCAGGCGCTGCGCGAGGAACTGGATTTCACCGTCGAAGCCCACAACGGCGACGCCGTGGCGCGGCACTTCGCGGCCCAGCCCGAGATCGTCGTGCCGGCCATCCACTGGGCATTGAGCGGGCCGCGCCTGCTGGTGCAGGACTTCGTGCCGGGCGTGCAAGCCTCGGCCGTGGGCGCGGACCCCGCGCTGGACGGCCCGCTGCTGGCGCGCCGTGGCGCCTGCGCGTTTTTGCAGATGGTGCTGCGCGACGGCCTGTTCCACGCCGACCCGCACCCCGGCAACCTGCTGGCCCTGCCCGGCAACCGCGTCGGCTTCATCGACTTCGGCATGGTCGGGCGGCTGTCTCCCCAGCGCCGCCGCCAGGTGCTGGGCCTGATGCGCGCCCTGGTCGAGGGCCAGGGCCGCAGCCTCTCGGGCGTGCTGCTGGACTGGGCCGCCGAAAGCGAAATGCCCGGCCGCGCCCCGCCCTCGGCCGCGCGCATCGAGGCTGCCGTGGACCGCTTCGTGACCCGCCATGGCCCCGGCGCCAGCAACGGCCGCCTGGTGATGTCCCGCGCCCTGCAGGACTTCATGGCCCTGGCCCGCGAAACCGGCGTGGCCCTGCCCGCCGACATGGCGCTGCTGCTCAAGGCCCTGATCACGGCCGACCAGGTGCTGCTGCAGCTGGACCCGCAATTCGACGTGGTGCAGACGGCCACGCCCCTGGTCAAGGCCCAGCTGCTGCAGCGCTACTCCCTGCGCAGCCTGGCGCGCCAGCGCCGCGCCGCCATGGCGCAATGGATGGACCTGGCCGACGACGCGCCGCACACCCTGCGGCTGGTCATGCAACGATTGCGCTCCGGCCGGCTGCAGGCCGACCTGGACATACGCCATATCGACCGCCTCTCCCAGGCCCTGGAACGCGCCGCCACCCGCCTGGCCCTGGCCGTGGTCTCCGGCGCCTTCATCCTGGGCCTGGCCCCCGGCCTGCTGACCATGGGCCCGCGCCTGTGGGGCATCCACCTCTTCGCCGCCCTGGGCGTGGCCGGCGCCGCCGCCAGCCTGGCCGTTCTTTTCACCACCATGCGCAGGCAGAAGGCGCTGGATTGATGGCTGGATTGATCGCTGGATTGGCGATCAGGAACGCCAAAAAAAAGCAGCACCAGCGCATCAGATCAAAGCCGGGCGCCGCCCCCAAAACCGCCACGGCCCAACCCAGAGACACCGAGGAAGGGCCGCCCCGCACCGAGGGTGTCGTCCCCCTCCGCGAAGCGAGAAGGGGGAAGCGGCGCAGCCGCTCAGGGGGTCAGTCCAATTTGACGCCCGCGCTCTTGATGATCGCCCCCCAGCGCTTGGATTCCGCGCGCGACATGGCCAGGAACTGCTCGGGCGTGCCGGGCAGCGCCTCCATGCCGAAGTCCTGCATGCGCTTGACCACGGCGGGGTTGGCCAGGGCCTTGTTGAGCTCGGCGTTCAGGCGCTGCACCACGGCCGGGGGCATCTTGGCCGGGCCCAGGATGCCCTGGAAGGCATAGACCTCGGTATCGGGCACGCCGACCTCGGCCAGCGTGGGCAGCTCGGGCAGGCTGGGCACGCGCTTGCCCGTGCCGATGGCCAGGGCGCGCACCTTGCCCGACTGGATCACGGGCAGGCCCGAGGCCAGGTCCAGGAACATGCAGGGCACCTGGCCGCCCATCACGTCGGCCAGCGCGGGCGCCGCGCCACGGTAGGGGATGTGCGTCAGGAAGGTGCCCGTGCGGTTCTTGAACATCTCCATGGCCAGGTGGTGGGGCGAGCCGTTGCCGGGAGAGGCGTAGTTGACCTGGCCCGGATGCGCCTTCACGTAGGCCAGGAATTCCTTGAAGGTCTTGGCCTCGAAGTTCGGGTTCACCACCAGCGCCATCGGGAAGCGGCTGATGCCGCCGATGTAGGTGAAGTCCTTTTCAGGATTGAAGGACAGCTTGCTGAACAGGTGCTCGTTGTAGGCCAGCACGGCGTTGTCGGCCGACATGATGGTGTAGCCGTCGGGCTTGGCCGTGGCCACGATCTGGGCGCCGATGTTGGTGGAGGCGCCGGGGCGGTTGTCCACCACGATGGTCTGGTTCAGCGTCTGGCGCATGGCCTCGGCCACGGTGCGCGCCAGCACGTCGGTGCCGCCGCCGGGCGGATAGGGCACGACCCAGCGGATGTTGCTGGCGGGCCAGTCCTGCGCCTGTGCAAAAGGCGCGGCCATGCCGGCGGATGAGGCCGCCACGGCGGCCAGGAATTGTCTACGGTCCATTGTTGTCTCCTGTGGGATGGGTGTGGATGGGTCCTGGCCGCGCCCTGTTGCTTTTGTTCATGGAGGCGGCGGCCGTATGTTTCAGGGCGGGCTGGCTGCGGGGAACTCCACGCGCTGCACCTTGAAGCCCTGGGCCGCCAGCAGCGCCGGCAGGCCGCGCGTGCCCACCATGTGCAGGGCGCCCACGGCGGCGAACACGCTGCGGCCGGAACGGATCTGCCGCGCCACTTCGCGCGCCAGGCCGGGGTTGCGGCCATAGACCATGCGGTCGTAGTCGGCACGCTCGGCGGCATTGGCCATGCAGTCGCACCAGTCGGGCAGGCTTTCCAGCAGGTGGATGCGGCCATCGGCCCAGACGCCTGCGATCAGCCCCAGTTTCTGGGACGCGGTGCCGCTTTCGAGCTGGCGCAGGCCGGACTCCACCGTCTCGGCCACGCGCGCGGGGTCGTCCGAGACCAGCTCGCGCAGTTGCAGCTCGGGTGTCTCCAGCGACAGCACGGGCTTGCCCAGGGCCAGCGCCACGCCGGCCAGCGAGAAATCGATGCCATAGGACGCGTCCAGCCCCTCGCTGCGGCCGGCCAGCGACAACAGGGAGATCACCTGGGCGTCGGGGCGCAGCAGGGCCAGCTCGGGGCCGGCGCAGGCCAGGCGCCTTTGCTCCTCAAGCCGGCGCTGGAGATCGCCGCGCAGCGGCGGCGCATCGGGCCGCGCCTGCATGCCGGCGAACAAGACCTTCATGACATCGGGATCGAGGATGTTCAGCTCCAGCGCCAGGCTGTCGGAGGCGCGCAGCGCGTCCGCCACCGTGGGGCCGGGCACGCTCCAGTCGAGCTTGGCCGCGTGCATGGTCCCGTAGAGCCAGCTGGTGCGGCCCCGGTGCTCGATGCGCCACAGCAGTCCACGGTCCTGCGCCTTGCGCTGCATGGCGCGGATCTCGTCCGTGCCGGGCATGCGCGCCTCGGGCGGGCAGGTGACGGGGTCCGCGGCCGGGGGCGCCGCGAATGCCCCCGCCAGCGGCGACAGCGCCAGCGCGGCCAGGCCGGTGCGCAGCGACCTGCCCGCCAGGCGCCACCAGGGTGCGCAGACGCGGCTCATTCGGCAGGCTCGACGATGTTCTGGTCGATGGCGCCGAAGATGCTCTGGCCGTCCTTGCCCTTCATCTCGATGCGGATGGTGTCGCCAAAGCGCATGAACTCGGTCTTGGGCGCGCCGTCCTGGATGGTCTCTATGCAGCGCTTCTCTGCGATGCAGCTGTAGCCCTTGGGCCACTCCATGCGCCGGTTCTTGCCCTTGCCGCTTTCCACACCCTTGTTGCTCACGGTGCCGCTGCCCACGATGGAGCCGGCGCGCACATTGCGCGTCTTGCAGATATGGGCGATGAGCTGGCCGAAATGAAAGCTCATGTCCTCGCCCGCATCGCACATGCCGACCTTGCGGCCGTTCCAGGTGGACTGCAGCGTCAGGTGCAGGCGGCCGCCCTTCCAGGCGTCGCCCAGCTCGTCCAGCGTCACGGCCACGGGGCTGAAGGAGGTGGCAGGCTTGGACTGGAAGAAGCCGAAGCCCTTGGACAGCTCATTGGGGATCAGGTTGCGCAGGCTCACGTCGTTGGCCAGCATGACCAGGCGCACGCCGCCCAGCGCACGCTCGGGCGTGGCGCCCATGGGCACGTCGGCGGTGATGACGGCGATCTCGGCCTCGAAGTCGATGCCCATGGACTCGCTGGGCACCACCACGTCGTCGCAGGGGCCCAGGAAATCGTCGCTGCCGCCCTGGTACATCAGCGGGTCGGTGTAGAAATTGGCGGGCACCTCGGCGCCGCGCGCCTGGCGCACCAGCTCCACATGGTTGATGTAGGCCGAGCCGTCGGCCCACTGGTAGGCGCGCGGCAGCGGCGCCATGCACTGGCGCGGATCGAAGGCAAAGGCATGGACCGCCTTGCCGCTGTTGAGCAGGTGGTAAAGGTCCTGCAGCTGGGGCGCCATGTAGCTCCAGTCGTCGAGCACCTGCTGCATGCGGCTCGCTATGCCGGTCGCATAATGGGCCTGGCTCAGGTCGCGTGACACCACGACCAGTTGCCCGTCCCGCGATCCGTCCTTGTATGTGGCAAGTTTCATGCTGCTCCCCCGTGCCGCCGCCGCGCGCCACGGCATCCGGGCAGCGGCCTGGATACCCATGGCGACGCAGCCACGAATTACGATAAGTTAAATTGATTTAACTAAACAAAACCAAATTCTATTGCAATGGACAAGGAACGCGCAGGGATTCAATCGGTCGAGGTCGGTTTTACATTGCTGGAGGCGCTGACGCGCGCCCGGGGCCCGCAGATGCTCAAGGACCTGGCGTCCGACGCCGGCATGAGCGCCGCCAAGGCGCACCGCTACCTCGTGAGCTTCCAGCGCATCGGACTGGTCACCCAGGACGCGCGCACCTCCCGCTACGACCTGGGCCCGGCCTCGCTCAAGCTGGGCCTGGCCTCGCTGGCGCGTCTGGACCCCGTGCGGCTGGCGCGCGAACGCATGCCCGCGCTCATGGAGCGCATCCAACACACGGCGGCCATCGCCGTCTGGGGCAACCACGGGCCGACCATCGTGCACTGGGAGGAAAGCGCGCAGTCGGTCACCGCCAACCTGCGCCTGGGCGACGTCATGCCCATGCTGGCCTCGGCCACCGGGCGCTGCTTCGCGGCCTGGCTGCCGCGCGAGGTCACGGCCCCGCTGCTGGAGCCCGAGGTGGACAAGGCCCGCCGCATCCAGCGCAAGGACCTGCCGCTCACCCCCGAGGCCATAGACGCCATGCTGGCCGAGGTGCGCGAGCGCGGCACCGCCCGCGTGGTCGATACCGTGCTGCCCGGCATCGTGGCGTTTTGCACGCCGGTCTTCGACTCCTCGGGCCATATCGTGCTGGGCCTGACCACGCTGGGCTCGATTGCCACTTTCGACCCCGAATACGGCGGCGCCATCGATGCGCCCCTGCGCGAGGCCTGCGTGCAGCTGTCCCAGGACCTGGGCTGGAATGCCTGAAATGCACCTGCGCCAGCGCGCCCTGCCCGCCCTCACCGCCGTGGTGCTGGGCGTGCACGCCCTGGCCCTGCTGGGCCTGCCGCTGTGGAGCCAGGTGTCAGCGCCGCACACCGAGGTGGCGGCCATGCAGACACGGGCGCTGTCCCTGCCCGAGCCACCCGCTCCCCCGCCTGCCGCCGCGCCCGAGACACCTGCGCCCGTACCCAAGCCGCAACCCCGCCCTCGCCCCAAGGTCCAGCGCCCGACACCCGCCGCGCCCACCGCACCCGTGGCCGAGCCGCTGGACACGCCCATCCGCGAAACCGTGGAGCCCTTGCCGATGGCCGCAGCGCAGGAGCCTGCTGCATCGGACGCCTCGGAAACCGCCCGTGCTGCTGCCGATACGGGTGCCGGCAGCGAGCCAACTCCGGCCACACCGCCGGCGCCGCCCGCTCCCAAGCCCGAACCCGAAACACCGCCCACGCCCTCGGCCGGACCGGCCCAGGGCATGGCCATCACCTCGCCCGACGGCACGCCGCTGGCCTCCGACGCCCCCGTTCCCGTGCAACTGCCCGATCCCGCGCGGCTGTCGTTCGCCGTCACCGGCCAGGCAAAGCGCTTCAACTATTCGGCCAATGCCGAGCTGGTCTGGCGCCATGCCAACGGCCAGTACCAGGCCAGCCAGGAAGTCAGCCTGTTCCTGCTGGGCTCGCGCTCGCAGACCAGCGAGGGCCGCATCACCGACAGGGGCCTGGAGCCCAGCCGCTTCAATGACAAGGCGCGCAAGGAGCAATCGGCGCAGCTGGCGTTCGACCAGAACCTGGCGCGCTTCAGCACGGGCGCGCCCGACGCGCCCATCGCGCCCGGCGCCCAGGACCGGCTCAGCGTGTTCCTGCAGCTGTCGGCCCTGCTGGCGGCGGCGCCGCAGCGCTACCCGGCGGGCACGCAGATCAGCTTCATCACCGTCAGCGCGCGGCGCGCCGACCGCTGGACCTTCCGCGTGGGCGAGACCGAGACGCTGGACCTGCCCTCGGGCAGCACGCAGGCGCTGCGGCTGGACAAGATCGCGGCGGCCGGCGATGACCAGCAGGCCTCGCTGTGGCTGGCGCCGTCCATGCAATACCTGCCCGTGCGCATCCGGCTGGCGCAGGACAACGGCGACTTCGCCGATCTGCAGCTCAAGAGCCGCCAGGCGCCTTGACACACGGGACACCGGTGGGACACCGGTGATTTCCCGGTAGTCCTGCACTTGCAGCCACCGCCACCGCCCGCCTACCACAGCGCGGCCTGCGGCACACGCCGCAGCGCATGCCAATCCGTGGAATACTGCATGCAAGTGCCTGCGATAGATCGGGACCCCCACGGTCCTTGAAATCCGGCGCTTCGCAGCCATGTAGGCTGTGCGACGCCCGGCAACGGGCCAGAAAGGGAACACCATGCAAATGCTTTACGACTCCGAATCTTTTGTGGTGCTCCATCTGCGTCCCGACATGGATCCGGATGCAGCGGCCGGCGAAGCTGCGGTCGATGCCGCCCGGCAGCTGCCACGCCACGGCTTCGAAATCGTGGACAAGCGCTCGGGCAAGGAGGTCTACCTGGATGGATCCTGGGCCGAGATGTTCCAGAAGCAGATCATCGCCTGGCAGCAGGACGCCCCCACCGAGGAAGAGGTCGAGGACGCCCTGGAGCGCTACGCCGGCCTGGCCCAGCAGCCTGTCGTGGTCCACTGACAGCACACAGCGCACGGTCCCGTGAAGGGACTTCGCGCCAGGCCCGCCGCAGGTTCTCTGCGGCGGGCCTTTTCTTTGGGCGCGGCCATTGCGCGCACCCTGGTGCTTTCACCGATCCGCAGGCTGCGCCTGCTGCCTAGAATCGCCGCACAGGTTCAAGATTTGAAGACCATCTGTGAGATGGTCTTGTCGCGCCTGTACGGTTTGCCGGCCTCTTGCAGAAACACAGGAGGCCAGCATGCAGACCAGCATCCACAGGGTTCGCGGCGTTCAGGATGTCATCGCCTACATCGACGCACGCCAGGGCATTTCAGGCCGCGCCGGCACCATCTGGTGGCTGGCCCTCGGCGGACTTTTCCTCGACGCATTCTCCAACTCCGCACTCAGCGTGGGCCTGGGCCCCATGACGCGCGACCAGCAGCTGACGCCGGCCGAAGTGGCCTGGATGACGTCGCTGGCCTCCTGGGTGTCCATCGCCTTCAATCCCATCGGCGGCTGGATGGCCGACCGCTGGGGCCGCATGCGCCCGCTGGTCATCGCCAAGGTGCTGGCCGTGGCCGGCGCGCTGCTGGTCAGCATGGCGCCCGACTACGCCACCATCCTCTTCGGACGCTTCTTCGTGGGCGCGGCCTATGGCATCGACTTCGCCATCGCCATGGCGGTGCTGGCTGAATTCACGCCCGCCCGCCTCAAGAGCCGGCTCAATGTCTGGCAGGGCATGTGGTACATGGCCGTGTGCAGCAACCTGGTGCTGGCGCTGTGGTTCCATTCCTGGGATGTGGGCGATTCGCTGTGGCGCTATTCGGTGGCCGCCACGGCGGTGTTCGGCCTGTTCATCCTGGGCATGCAGGCCGCGCTGCTGGTGGAAAGCCCGACCTGGCTGGCACGCAAGGAGCGGCTGGATGACGCCGCCCGCGCCATGACGCGCATCTACGGCGCACACGGCCAGCGCTTCGAGGCCGCGCCGCCCGCCGAACGCCTTCCCGTGCTCAACCCGGCGCGGCGCGGGCTGGCCAATGTGCTGCTGATCTTTCGCGGCATCTACCTGCCGCGCACGCTGCTGGCGGCCACGGTGCAGATAGGCCAGTCCATCCAGTACTTTGCCGTGGGCTGGTACCTGCCGCTGATCAGCGCCTCGCTGTTCGGCAAGGACTTCCGCGAGGCCACGCTGGGCGCGCTGGTGTTCAACGTGTTCGGCATCGTCGGCGGCTTCCTGTCGCCCGTCATCGGGCGCAGGCTGGGCCTGCGGCGGGCCTCGGCCTTCGGCTTTGCGCTGGTGTTCCTGATGCTGCTGGTGCTGGGCCTGTTCAACGGCCGCATGCCGATCTGGCTGGCCGTGGCCGTGCCCTCGCTGTTCATCCTCTTTCATTCGGGCGGGCCCGGCGCCAACGGCAAGAGCCTGTCCACGCTGTCGTTCCGCAGCGAGCTGCGCGCGGGCGCCAACGGCGTGATCGGCGCGCTGGGCGCCATGGGCGCGGCGCTGGGGCTGCTGGTGTTCCCGCTGTTCCGCCAGCAGTACGGGCTGGAGAACACCTTCCTCATCCTGTCCGTGGTGCCGCTGCTGGCCAGCATCGTCTGCTTTTCCATCCGCTGGGACCCCACGCGCACCACGGTGAACCCCGACGACGAGCCCGGCGCGCCCCAGTTCGCGGACGCCGCCGCCCCGCCCGCCAAGATCGCTCAAACCACCGCCTGAAAGAGACCACCCCATGCACCATGAAGCCGTGATCCTTTGCATCGACGAAGGCACCTCGGGCACGCGCGCCGCCGTCGTGGGGCGCGACGGGCAGGTGTCCGCCCAGGACTATCTGCCGCTGGAAATCCACTGCCCGCGCCCCGGCGTGGTCGAGCAGGACGCCGACCTGCTGCTGGAGCGCACGCTGGACGTGTGCCGCCGCGCCATCGCCCGCGCCCAGGGCTGCGGCCAGCAGATCGTGGCCCTGGCCATAGCCAACCAGCGCTGCTCGGCCGTGCTCTGGGATACGGTCACAGGCCGGTCGCTGGCGCCCATCATGGTCTGGCAGGACTCGCGCCACCGCGACGAACTGGCCCTGCTGGCCGGCGACTGGGATGCGCGGCTGATCCGCCACGCGGGCCGGCCCGTGGGCGTGCGTTCGCCCTACCTGTGGGCCGCGCGCAAGCTGCGTGAGGATACGGCCGTGGCCCGTGCCTGGCAGCAGCGCCGCCTGGCCTTCGGCACCATCGACTCCTGGCTGCTGTGGCATCTGTCGGATGCGCGCGCCGTGGTCACCACGCCCACCAATGTGACCTCGGGCAACGCCTATGCGCTGGGCGATCACCGCTACCTGCAGGACTGGCTGGACGCGCTGGAGTTTCCCGCCGAACTGCTGCCCCGCCTGTGCGAGGACGTGCAGGACTTCGGCCGCACGCGCACCGAGCTGCTGGGCCTGGCCGTGCCCATCCTGGCCTGCGCGGGCGACCAGCATGCGGCCGCCGTGGGCCTGGGCTGCCTGGAGCGGGGCCAGGCGCTGTGCGTGCATGGCACGGGCAGCTTCGTCGATGTGCTCACGGGAACAAAGCTGCCCGCGCATGACGCGGCCCATGAAAGCTCGCTGACCATGACGGCGCGGCGCATGGACGGTGTCTCGCGCTATGCCATCGAGACCTATGTGCCCACCACGGGATCGGCGCTCAACTGGATCTGCGAGAAGCTGCAGTGGTTCGACAACCCGCAGCAGATCAGCACCCTGGCCCGCGAGGCCAAAACGCCGACCGACCTGGTCTTCATCCCCGCGCTCACCGGCCTGCGCCTGCCGGCCATGGAGCCGGGCGCGCGGGCCTCGATCTCGGGCGTGTCCATGGCCACCTCGCGGCCGCAGCTGGCGCGCTCCATCCTCGAAGGCATTGCGCATTCCGTGGCCTCCTGCGTGCAGGCGGACGAGGCGGCCGCAGGCACCGAGGTGGGCGAGCTGCTGGTGGGCGGCGGCCTGTCGGGCAGCGATGCGCTGCTGCAGATCCAGGCCGACCTGGGCGGCCTGCCCGTGCGCCGCCTGGCCGATACCGACAAGGCCAGCCTGCGCGGCATCGCCTTCATGGCCGGCAGCGCAGGCCTGCTGTGGGACGGGCTGGAGCAGGCCTGCGCCACGCTGCGCACCGAAGCGGTCTTCACCCCACGCATGGCCGCCGACGAGCGCGGCGAGCGCCGCCGCATCTGGCGCGCCCGCGTGGGCGACGAACTGGCCCGCGCCCGGGCCCCCGGGCGCAGCGCCGCCCTGGAGGGCTGCGCATGATGCAATGGCCCTTTGGTAAGGAGCGCAGGGACAGCGCCATGCTGACCCAGACCGCGCCGCTGCAGCTGCAGCGCGCGGACCAGCTGGCTCGGCTGGGCGACGAGGCCTTCGACCTGCTGGTCATCGGCGGCGGCATCACCGGCGCCTATGCGGCGCTGGACGCCAGCCTGCGCGGCCTGCGCGTGGCGCTGGTGGAGAAGGACGACTTCGCCTCGGGCACCTCGTCCAAGTCCTCCAAGATGGTGCACGGCGGCCTGCGCTACATCGAGCAGGGCAACCTGGGACTGGTGCGGCACTCGCTGCTGGAGCGCCAGCGCCTGCGCCGCAATGCGCGGCACCTGGTGCAGCGCCTGCCCTTCCTGTTTCCCGTGATGGAGCGCGACGGCGTCTTCGACGCCCGCCTGGCCAAGGCCTTCGGCAGCCTGCTGTGGACCTACGACCTGGCCGGCGGCTGGCGCGAAGGCATCCTGCACCGCAAGCTCGGCAAGGCCGAGGTGCTGTCGCACTGCCCGACCTTCCGCGAAGAGCAGCTCCTGGGCGGCTACATGTACTTCGATGCGCGCGTGGACGATGCGCGGCTCACGCTGGCCGTGGCGCGCACGGCGGCCTTCCATGGCGCGGCCGTGCTCAACCATGCCCGGGCCACCGCCATCACGCGCAACGCCCACGGCGGCGTGGACGGCGCCATCGTCCAGGCCGATGGCCGCGAGATCACGGTGCGCGCGCGCAGCGTGGTCATGGCCACGGGCGTCTGGCTGCGCGACTGGGATGGCCGCAGGCCCGACCAGCAGGCGCAGCTGCACGTGCGCCCCGCCAAGGGCGTGCACGTGGCCATTCCCTGGCTGCGCATACGCAACGACTGCACCGTCACCATCCCCGTGCCGGGCCGCAGCCGGCGCGCCACCATCACGCGCTGGGGCGATGTTTCCTACCTGGGCACCACCGACGAGGACTATGCGGGCAGCCTGGACGACGTGCACTGCACGCGCGCCGAGCTGGACTTCCTGCTCGAAGGCGCCCGATCGGCGCTCAAGGTGGACCTGTCGCCCGAGGACGTGGTCGGCTCCATCGCCGGCTGCCGCCCCCTGGTCGGCCCGCCCGGCGGCAAGACCGTGGAGATGAAGCGCAACCACGAGATCCATGTGGCAGCCGACGGCCTGGTCACCATCGTCGGCGGCAAGCTCACCACCTCGCGCCACATGGCCGAGCAGACCGTGGACGCCGTGGAAAAGCTGCTGGGCCGGCGCACGCGCTGCACCACCGCCTCGGCCTTCCTGCTGGGCGCGGCCGGCTACGACGCCCAGGCCATCACGGCCACGGGCGGACTGTCGGCCCACCTGGGCGAGCGCTACGGCACGGAGGCGCGCTTCGTCAGCGACATCCTCGACGCGCATCCCGCGCTGGCCCGGCCCATCGTCGAGGGACTGCCCCACACCGAGGCCGAAGTCCTCTACGCCGCGCGCCACGAAATGGCGCGCACGGTGGAAGACGTGCTCTCGCGCCGCATGCGCGCCCGGCTCATGGCGCGCGATGCGTCGGCCCGCGCCGCAGCGCGCGTGGGCGACATCCTGGCCCAGGAACTGGGGCTGGCACCTGCGCAGATAGCGCAGCAGATCCACGACTACCGCCGCGCCATGGAGCGCGAGAAACAGATTTTGATGGGAGACATCCAATGCTGAGCAAAGACGCAATCGCCCGCGGCTACAACCGCCGCAACTACGTGGTGGGCGCCCCCACGACCCCGGGCTGGGCGGCGCAGACCGCACCCGCAGCCGACCGCCCTGCCTCCGAAGGTCCTGCCTGCGGCCTGCAGCACGAGCCCGTGGCCGTGCCCGAGGCCGCGCTCGCCGCGCTGCGCGCCGCCTGCGACCGCGTGCAGACCGAGCGCGCCGACATCGTCGCCGGCACGCGCGACTGGTGGGCGCGCACCATGGTGGCCGAGACCTCGGGCCACCCGGCCACGCCGCAGGCCGTCATCGCCCATGCATCCACCGTGGAGCAGGTGCAGGCCGTGATGCGCATTGCCGATGAACACGCCATTCCCGTCACCGTCTCGGCCGGGCGCAGCAACGTCACGGGCGCGGCCCTGCCCCTGCGCGGCGGCATCGTGCTGGACCTGTGCGAACTCAATCGCTTCATCGCCATGGACGAGCAAAGCCAGATCGTCGAGGTCGAGGCCGGCATGTTCGGCGACGTGTTCGAGGAAACCATCCAGCGCCGCCACGGCATGACCATGGGCCACTGGCCCTCGTCCTTCGGCATCAGCACCGTGGGCGGCTGGGTGGCCTGCCGGGGCGCGGGCCAGCTGTCCACGCGCTACGGAAAGATCGAGGACATGGTCCACGGCATGGACGTGGTGCTGGCCGATGGCCGCCTCGTCACCGTGGGCGGCTACGCGCGCGCGGCCATCGGGCCGGACCTGCAGCAGCTGTTCATCGGCTCGGAAGGCACGCTGGGCGTGATCGTGCGCATCCGCTTCAAGCTGCACCGCCTGCCCGACCACGGCCGCGCCATCGCCTATGGCTTTGCCAGCTTTGCCCAGGGCCTGGAGGCCTGCCGACAGATCCTGCAGCAAGGCGCCAACCCCGCCGCGCTGCGGCTGTATGACGCGCTGGAAAGCGGCGTGCAATTCGGCCGCAGCGACCTCAACGTGCTGCTGATCGCAGACGAAGGCGCACCCGAGATCGTCGATGCCGTCATGGCCATCTGCGAACGTGTGTGCGCACCCTTGGGAGAACGGCTGGACGGTGCCGCCACCCTGGAGCGCTGGCTGGACACGCGCTACCTGACTGGCAAGAGCGCCGAGGGCTTCAAGAAAGGCCCGGGCTTCGTCGCCGACACGCTGGAGATGTGCGGCCCCTGGAAAGACCTGCCGGCCATCTACGAGGAAGTGGTCGCCGCCCTGCAGGCCATCCCCGGCACCCTGGCCGGCTCGGCCCACCAGTCGCATGCCTATGTGGATGGCGCCTGCCTGTACTTTTCGCTGCGCGGCGAGGTGGCCGTGGACCAGCGTGCCCAGTGGTACCGCGCGGCCTGGGACGCGGCCAACGCCGTGCTGCTGCGCCACGGCGCCACGCTCAGCCACCACCACGGCGTGGGCCTGCTGCGCGCACCCTACATGCGGCAATCGCTGGGCCCGGCCTTTGCCCTGCTGGAGGCCACCAAGCGCATGCTGGACCCCAAGAACCTGCTCAACCCCGGCAAGCTGGGCCTGGACCTCTGACATGGGCCGCCCGGACAACTCCCTGGGCGCGCGGCTGGCGCGCCGCCCCGTCATCGCCACCTTGTACGGGGCCGAGCAGATGGACGCGCTGCTGGCCAGCCAGGCCGAGGTCGCCATCGTCGCCAACATCGAACTGCGCCGCCTGCGCTCGGTGATCTCCACCATCACCGGGGCGGGCAAGATCGCCATCGTCAATATCGACAGCTGCGACGGCATCTCGCCCGACAAGGGCGGCGTGGACTACCTTGTGGACCTGGGCGCCAGCAGCCTGCTGTCCACGCGCGTGGCCACCATCCAGCGCGCCAACAAGGCCGGGCTGCTGACCATGCAAAAGGTCTTCGTCACCGACCGCTCCACCTGGCCGCGCAGCATCAAGGCCGTGGAGCAGAGCGACCCCAACCTCGTGCAGATCATGCCCGCCCCCATGCTGGCCCACATCACCGAGGCCGAGCGCCGCATCCTGCCGCCGCTCGTGGCCTCGGGCTTCGTCTGCAGCCAGGAGCAGGTCCAGCAGGCGTTGGCCGGTGGGGCGATTGCGGTATCGACCAGCGACAGTGGGCTGTGGTGAGGTGGGCCCTAGGCCGTGCGCGACGCGGCCGGCCCGCGCGCCTCCACCCAGCGGAACAGCGGCGCCACCAGCAGCAGCACGGCGATCAGCCGGCAGACCTGGAAGGCCGTGACCACGGGCACGCCCAGCTGCAGCACCTTGGCGGTGATGGCCATCTCGGTGATGCCGCCCGGCGAAGTACCCAGCAGCAGCGTGACCCAGGGCAGGTCCACGGCCAGGTGCAGCAGCCAGGCGAAGCTCGCGCAGATCGCCATGAGCCCCACGGTGCCCACGGCCACGGAGCCCAGCCAGCGCGGCGCGGTGTGCAGGAATTCGCGCTTGAAGCGCACGCCCAGGCTGATGCCGATCACCAGCTGCGCCGCATTGACCAGGGCCTGGGGCACGGCCGACAGTTCCTGGCCGCACATGGTCAGCAGCATGGACACCAGCAGCGCTCCCAGGAACCAGGGGTTGGCGCGCCTTAGCCGGTCCATGGCCCAGGCGCCCAGGCCCGTGAGCACGGCCAGCAGCGCCAGCCCCGGCCATTCGACGATGCGGATGCTGGGCGGCGTCAGCCCCTCCAGCCCGTGCAGGCCGCTCCACTGCAGCGCGAACGGAATGCTCACGGTGACGATGACCAGGCGCAGGCTGTGGCTGGCCGCCACCAGGTCGGTGCGCGCGTTCTCGCGCTCGGCCAGCAGCGTCATCTCCGACGCCGCGCCAATGGCGCCAGCGAAATAGGTGGTGGCGCGCATCTCGCCCGCCGGTATCTGCGGCATGCGCGGCGCATGCACGCGGTACAGCCAGGCGCCGAAGCCCCAGCCCAGCAGCAGCGCCCAGACGATGGCCACGGCAATCGCCCACCACAGCCCCGCGATCAACTGCACCACGGCCGGCGTGAAGTACAGGCCCAGCGAGGCGCCGATGATCCACTGCCCGCCGTTGCGCAGCCGGCCCGAACTGGCCGTGGGCGCGCCCAGGATGGAGGCCAGCGAGGTGGCGATCAGCGGCCCCAGCATCCAGGGCAGCGGCGTGCGCAGCCACAGGCACAGCTGGGCGGCGGCAAGGGCGCCCAGCAGGGTCAGTGCGATGCGAAGCAGGAAAATGGGGCGGCGCTCGGGCATGACAGGCGAGGCGGGGTCAGGTCCAAAGCCTGCGAGTATCGCCGCGCCGGCTCCCGCGCGCTGCCGGCGGCGCTATCTCCGTGACAGGTCCGCGCCCCGCCGCACCGCCATCTCGCGGCCCATGTCCGCCTGCGCTGCCTCTGGCAGCAGGCCGCGCGCCGGCGGGTAGGCCAGCCGCTCTTCATTCTCGACATGGCTGGCATAGCAGGCCGCGAAGCGTTCGAACACCGCCTCGTCAGCCGCGCCAAAGCCCTGGGACCGCCCCTCGGCCATGTCCAGCAGTGGCTGGCGCGCCAGCGCCCAGTCGGCGCTCATCAGGCCGTGCTCGTGCTGCAGGCGCTGCACCAGGGCCACGGTCTGCGCATCGCCCTGCTCCAGCAGCGGCGGGAAGACATGCAGCTCCTCGTCCTCATGGTGCAGCGGCGCCGCCTGGTCGAAGTAGCGCAGGATGTCGCGCGCCGCCTGGCGTGCGCTGTCGTCGCAACCTTTGGTCCGGAGATGCACGCACAGCCGGTCCAGCAGCGCCAGCATGCGCAGCACGCGCTCGTGGCAGGCTTCGAGCATCTCGAAGGGCTGGTCGAAGCCCACGGCCGGTGCGCTCCAGCCTGGAAGCGTGGAGGTTCGCTGTGCAGGATCGTGGTTCATTTTTTGTCCAGCAAGACTCTCGACAAAGACAGGGTAGCGCAACGCCTGCGCTTCATCCCTGCCCGGCAGTCAGCCGCCGCAAGCCATCGCGGAATTTGCCAAAGCTTGGCGATTCATTGCGCTCCACATCCAGGTGCGGGCCTATGTTCCTGGCCCACTCATGCTTGATCTGCCCCGGCAACGGCCAGCCGGCATGTTTGATGGCGGCGTGGCCGCCCGGATGGATTGCGTCGGCCAGCAGTTCCCAGGTGCCGCAAACGCTGTCTTGCCGGTAGCGGGCCAGCACATCCTTTTTTGCTTTGGGGTAGGCGGCAATCAGCGCCTGGCGATCGCCGAGGTACCAAGCCTCCATCTCCTCGATGGCGAGGCGAAACAGGGTTCGGGGCGCGGGGTCACATTGCTGGAGTATCGCGTCCAGTTCGCCAAGAAATTGCCTGCAGTCGCGTGTGTCGCTGTCAAGAACCACCACGACGGCATCAATGCCGTGCGTCTTGCCATGCGCTCGCAGAATCCCCGGCAGCCTGTCAAGCAAGGTCATCTTGACGGGATCGCCTTTCTTGCCGAGTCCTTTGGGGATGCGGCCGATCCCCTTGAAATCGTGGATTCGCCAGGTGTGCGGCTGGCCTTGTTCGCCAATGATCTGCGGCAGCAACGTTTCGACCAGCCGTGCGCCTGAACCATCCTCCACCAGCACCTCGATATGCATGCTCACCTCGCGTCCAGGTAGTCGCTGTACCAGAGCCCCCCCAGAGGCAGGCCCTCTTCCACGAGGTTGCGAACCAGTTCAATGTCGGAGGCGCGGCGGATGGCAGAGAAGCCGTCCTCACCCTTCTCCAGAATCCAGACCTCCTTGGGCGAGAGCGCATCCACAAAGTAAGGCTGGTGCGTGGTGACAAAGACCTGCGGAGCCCCTTTCTTGCCGGTGGCGTGGCTGCGCAGTTCGTTGGCCAAGGCTTCCAGCAAGCGGTGATACAGGCCGTTCTCCGGTTCTTCTATGCAGATGAACGGTGGCGGCTCGGGGTCTTCCATCAACAGCAGGTAGGCGAAGATTTTCAAGGTGCCATCGGACATCTGGGACGCATAGAACGGATCGGCAAACGCACCGTCGTTGAATCTCAGCAGCACGCGCTTGTCGTCCGTGACCTTGGTGTCGATGCTCGTCACCCCGGGGATCTTGGTGGCGATGCGGTCCAGGATGACCTGGAAGCGCGCCTTGTGCTCGCGCTCCATGTACTGGACCACGTTACCGATGTTGTCGCCATGCACATTGAGGTGGCGCTGCACTCCCGCCGGCTGGATGGTCCGCGCGGCATCGGGGTGGAAATAGGACAGGTACCAGCCCTTGAGGAAGTCCCGAAAGCGCTTGATGCGCGGGTGCTCTTTCAGGGTTCCCAGCGTGGCAATGCCAAGTTGGCGCAGATCTGTCAGCTCAACGTCTTCCTGGGCACGGTCTTCTTCGTCGCTCTCTGCCTCGACTGCCTCTTCCCCGGCCCAGACCTTGCCAATCCCGTGATTCAAGCGCAGAAACGGATAAGGCCTGCCGTGCTTCTGGCCTTTGCGGCGCTGTTTCAGGACTTCGGATTCCACAAACGGCCGGCCGCTCGCATCCATGTTGATGGCCAGCTCGTAGGTGATGGGGCGCTCGCCCGGCCCCTCGCGGTAGTAGATGTCGAACTGAATCGCTTCATTGACGCCAAGAGCGCGCATGCGCTCGAAGCCACCGCGCAGCTTGTCGTCACAGGCGGTCTCCACATCCGTGTTCAGGCAGTCAGCCACAAAGCCAAAGGCATCGAACAGCGTGCTTTTGCCCACCCCGTTCTTGCCGATGACCACCGTGAAAGGGGTCAGCGGATCACCTTTTTGATCGGTCGAAAGCTTGCCCAGCGTGATGTCACGCAGCGCCTTGTAATTGCGGACCCTGAAACCTTCGATCTGTGCCATCTCAACAACCTCTCCCGCGAATGCGACATCACCGCCACGGCGACCTGTGCAAGCCATTCCACAAAGGACTGCAGATTATGGTGCACGGGGCCACGGTAACTTTCACCCGCAGCTCCCCAGGTTGCCGCAGGCCGTGCAGTACTCGCAGCCGTCCTTGCGGATCACGGCATGGGCGCCGCATTCCTCGCATTTGCGGCCGGCCATGACCATGGGGTCGGTGGCCAGGGCCTCGGGCTCGGGCAGCGGCGATGGGGCGGGCGGTGCGCCGCTGCCGCGCCGGGCCAGGATGTTCTGCACCGCATAGGCGATGGCGGCCACCTCGGAGTCGTGCCACATGGGCACGCGCGCGCCGTCTTCGCGCTGGTGGGTGCCCAGGCGCACGGGACCCCGGTCCCAGGCCACCTTGCGCATGTCGCTGAGGGCGCGCTCCAGGAAGCCGCCGCGCGCGGCCAGTGACAGCAGGCGCATGCTGGAGGTCACCCACTGCTGGGATTCGCCGCTCTGGCCCACGGGCATGAAGAATTCGATGGCGCGGTCCACCGTGCGGCCATCGGGCACCACCACGGGCAGGAAGGAGACGACCAGGTACAGGCGCTTGGGGCCTTGCTGGGTCCAGTACTCGATCTTCTCGGCCACGGCGTCCAGCGCGCCCTGCGGGCGGCTTTCTATCACGGTGCGCAGCGGGTCGGGTGCGGAAGCCGCCGCTCCCGCCGGCGCGGGGGAGGCCGGCTTTTCAGCAGATTCGGGCGCATGGGTCTCGAGCACGGCGCCCAGGATGGTGTTGGGCCGGTAGGTGGCCAGGCCCTTGAGGCCGGCCTTCCAGGCCTGGCGGTACAGGTCCTTGAAGTCCTCGTAGGGATAGTCGGCGGCCACGTTGACGGTCTTGGAGATCGCCGTGTCCACGAAGGGCTGCACGGCCTGCATCATGGCGATGTGGCAGGCCGCAGGCATCTGCAGCGCGCTGACGAAGTACTCGGGCAGCTGCTGCACGTCGCCGCCCAGCGAGCGGTACAGGCGCCAAGCATGGTCCTCGACCGCGTACTCGGCGCTGCCGCCATCGGCCGTGCGTTTCTTGCGCTTGTAGGTCCAGGAGAACGGCGGCTCTATGCCGTTGGAGGCGTTGTCGGCAAAGGCCAGGCTGACCGTGCCCGTGGGCGCGATGGACAGCAGGTGGCTGTTGCGTATGCCGTGCGTGCGTATGCGCTGGCGCAGCGCATCGGGCAGGCGGCTGGCGAAGGTGCCTTCGGCCAGGTAGCCATCGGCGTCGAACTTGGGGAAGGCCCCCTTCTCGCGCGCCAGTTCCACCGAGGCGCCATAGGCCGCATCGCGCATGCGCTCGGCAATGCGCGCGGCCATGGCCCGGCCCTCGGGCGCGTCGTAGCGCAGGCGCAGCATGGCCAGCGCATTGCCCATGCCGGTGAAGCCCACGCCGATGCGCCGCTTGGCCTCGCTTTCCTCGCGCTGCTGCGGCAGCGGCCACCAGGTCAGCTCCAGCACGTTGTCCAGCGCACGCACCTGCACGCCCACGGCGCGCTCGAAGGCCTCGAAGTCGAACACAGGCTCGCCCGCGAAGCCGAACGGATGGCGCACGAAGCGCGTGAGGATGACGGGGCCGAGGTCGCAGCATCCGTAGGAGGGAAGCGGCTGTTCGCCGCAGTTGTGCACATACAGGCCATTGGCGTCGAAGGCGTGGCAGTCTGCCACCGTGACGTCATAGACCATTTCCTCGCCGTCGCTCTCCAACGCCTGGACGGTGGCAGTGAAGCGCTCACGGTTCGGGGTGCGCCGGTACTGGGCCAGGGCCTGCTCCAGCCGTTCGGCCTTGTCGGTATCCGCAAGGCCTATGCGGTCGGCAAAGATGCCAAGGTTGTCGCCGCTGATGACCAGTTCATGCTGTGCCTGGGTTGCATAGTCGCGCTGGCCGCCTTTGCCGTCGGGCATGGCGCGCAGTTGGGCTGGCCGACGGTTCTCATAAATCGTCGACGCCATGCCCTGGCGCAGCAGCATGCGCTGCACGGTACGCAGCAACTCAGAATCGCTCTGGGACAGGCGCAGGCTCACGCCCTTGTCCTGTGTGCCCTGGACCGATCCATCGGCATCAAACAGGCCGCGCAGCAGCCCTGCGGAAAATGCAGAAGAGGCCGCTTCCATGGACTTGGTGATGCACTTGCGCCCTGGCTCCATCCCCATGCCAAGCGCCAGATCGCGCAATGCGGCACTGGCCATGCGCGACTCGCCACGTCCCGCCACTGGCCGCTGGAATCCACGGAAATCCGCGCGGTGGCGCAAGCTGGCTGCTGCAGCCTCAGCGGCCTGCATGATGCCTGCCGCGCCCGTGGCGGCATAGGCCACCGCACTGCCGGCGTTGCCTGCAACCTGGCGCAGCTCGGGCGCCCATACGCTGATCACGGCCTTGTCGGCCTTGAGGGTTCCATCGCCTATCAGCAGGCCCAACAGGTAGCCTTCGGCCTCGGTGCCCTGCCCATCCCAGCCTTGAAACGCACGGTGGTTGTGCAGCAGTACCTCATCGCCTGCCTGCAGTTGGGCGGCCGGAGTCCATTCAGCCTGCAACGCATAGCGCGTACGGCGAGCGACACGCCGCACCAGATGGTCTGCGGTCAGGCGCAGCACCTGGCCCTCGCGTGTGGTCAGCCGCAGCACCGGCTTGCGGCCGGTGGCAAAGAAGCCCGCGCTTTCGGTGGCATAAACCTGGCCGTCGACCACGGCGCCAAATGTCTTTCCGACGAGGTCTGCAACCTGGGCTGGTCCCGACTCGGTGAGTACCCAGGTATCTGCCGTGACGCAAGGATTCGTCGCCGCGATCTCCTCGCAGTAGCGCAGGTTGTTGTCGTCGTTGATGTGGTCCAGGAAGAGGATGCCGGGCTCGGCGAAGTCGTAGGCCGAGCGCATGATGGTGTCCCACAGCGTGCGTGCGGGCAGGGTCTGGTAGACCCACTGGCCGTCGGCGCGCTGGTGGGCACCCTGCTCCAGCAAGGCGGTGCCGGGGCGGGCTCTGTGCACCAGGTGCCAGGGCTGGTCTTCGGCCACGGCCTGCATGAAGGCGTCGCTGACGCCGACCGAGACGTTGAAGTTGTTCCAGCGGCCCGGCGTGCGCTTGGCGGTGATGAATTCGAGCACGTCGGGGTGGTCGATGCGCAGCACGCCCATCTGGGCGCCGCGCCGCGCGCCCGCGCTTTCCACGGTGGCGCAGGACTGGTCGAAGACGTTGATGTAGCTGCACGGGCCCGAGGCCAGCGAGGCGGTGGCGCGCACCTCGGCGCCGCGGGGGCGGATGCGCGAGAAGTCGTAGCCCACGCCGCCGCCACGGCGCATGGTTTCGGCGGCTTCGCGCAGGGCTTCGTAGATGCCGGGGTAGCCGCCGTCGTCCACGCCCTGGATGCAGTCGCCCACGGGCTGCACGAAGCAGTTGATCAGCGTGGCCTGCAAGTCGGTGCCGGCCGCGCTCATGATGCGCCCCGCGCCTATGGCGCCGGCCTGCAGGTTGGCCAGGAACAGGGCCTCGCATTCGGCGCGGCGCGCCTCGGGCTCGACCGAGGCCAGGGCGCGGGCCACGCGGGCGTAGAGCTCGCCCACGCCGGTCTCGCCGTCCTTGAGGTATTTCTCGCGCAGCACATCGAGGCTGATGGGCTGCAGATCCGCCGCGTCCTGCGCGCGGCCCAGGTTTTCGCGATGCATTGGCATGGCTCCCGTGTTGACTTGCCTGCCGCCGTCCCTGGCACTTGCTCGGGCCTCAGTCGACAAGCACTTGTCCATCATGCTCCACGTAGGGCGGGTACGGCCCGGTGCCGCTGTGCGGAGCTTGAGATGCCGCAACAAAGCGGCCGGTCTGGACATCGAAGACATGGACTTCGCCATCTTCGATGACATAGTGCCATCCGTGCAGGCTGAGCTGCCTGGCCTCTACCCGCGATCGCACCATGGGATAGTCCATCAACCGTTCGAGCTGCAGCACGACGGCGCGCTGCTCGGTGCGGCGCAGCGCCTCGGGGCCAGCCTGCACGGGCAGCACGGCCTCGCGGCCCAGGTCCAGCCAGCGCTGCAGGTTGCGTGCCTCGGGCGAGACTTCTCCATACAGGGCCTTGATGGCCCCGCAGTGGCTGTGGCCGCAGACCACGATGCGGCTGACCTGCAGGTTGAGCACGGCAAATTCGATGGCCGCCGCCGTGCCGTGGTGGCCGTGCGATCCGTCGTACGGCGGCACGAAGGCGCCCACGTTGCGCACCAGGAACAGCTCGCCCGGCGGCGCCCCCGTGAGCAGGTAGGGAACCAGGCGCGAGTCCGAGCAGCCGATGAACAGCGTGGTCGGATGCTGGCCCTCTTCGACCAGGGTGCGGAACTGCGCGCGGTACTGCGGGAAGGCGTGCTCGTGGAAGCGCCGCAGGCGCTGCAGCAGTTCGTCGTCGGGCATGGGCACGTCCCCCGCTATTGCACCAGCGGCGAGTCGGCCGCAGCGATGCGCACGCCCACCACCTCGGACTGGCCGGCCAGCAGCTGCAGGTACTGGTGGAGCGCGCTCACCCAGGTCTGCTGGTGCAGGGCCTGGGCGACGGCCGGGCGCGCCTGCTGCCAGTCGGGCAGAACGCCCGTCTCGCGCGCGCAGACCTCGACCACGTGCAGGCCGAAGCGGCTGAGCACCAGGCGCGACAGCACGCCGATTTCCTGGGAGGCAAAGACATCGCGCGCGAATTCGGGCGCGCAATCGCTGCGGCCCAGCCAGCCCAGTTCGCCGCCGTGCTGGCCGCTGGGGCAGTTGGACCATTGGCGCGCGGCCTCGGCAAAGCGCAGGCCGGCGTCGTCGGCACAGCGCAGCTCGATCAGCAGGGCCTCGGCCCGCTGGGTGAGGGCACGCACGTCCACGCCGGGCGTGACGGCAAACAGCACGTGGCTCAGGCGCACGCGCTCGCCCTGGGCGAAGCGCGCGGGGTTGGCATCGAAGTGGCGGCGGCAGGCGTCCTCGCCGGGCTCGGGCAGGTGCAGCGATTGCTCCAGCAGCTGCTCTATGGCCTGGGAGGCGCGCTCGCTGATGACGCCGTCGTCGCCGGCCGCATCATCGGCGCCCAGCAGGCCTTCGCGCTGGGCCGCCTGGCGCAGCAGCTCGGTGCAGGCGCGCTGGCGCAGTTCGCGCTCGGGCGGACGCTGTCCGGGTGCGTGCAGCGGCGTGTGGTTGATGCGGGCCACCTCGGCACCGGCCTCGCCCACGGGCTGGAAGGCCGGCACTTCGGGAATCGCCGGGAGATCCCCCATCGGGGCAGAAGAAGAAGAAGAAGAAGAAGAAGAAGAAGAAGAAGGGGTTGAAGACGCGCAGCCGCAGTGGCCGCCGCCCGATCCGTTGCATCCATGTTCCATGTCGATCTCCTCAATGGCCGGGCTTGGCGTCACGGCGTGCCGACGATGCGGGCAGGCCCAGGCGGCGCGAGCGCACCAGCTGGTAGGGGCGCAGCAGGTAGACCAGGGTGCCGAAGCCGCTCCAGACGTGGACCAGGCGCGTGAAGGGGAAGACCAGGAAGATGCTCATGCCCAGGAACATGTGGGCCTTGAACACCCAGCCGGCCTCGGCCAGCAGTTCGGCCGCGCCGCCACGGAAGGTGACGATGCGCTGCGCCCATTCGGCCAGGGCCATCATCATGGAGCCGTCCATGTGCCTTGCCGACAGCGGGATGGTGGCCAGGCCCAGCAGCAGCTGCAGCCACAGCAGCCAGAGGATGGCGATGTCGCTGAACCTGGAGTGGGCGCGGATGCGCACGTCCGACAGCCGGCGGTGCAGCAAGATGGTGAGGCCGATGAAGCCCAGCGTGCCCGCGATGCCGCCGCTGACCATGGCCAGCAGCTGCTTGGCGCCTGCGGCCATGAATGGCTCGTAGACGAAGTGCGGCGTGAGCATGCCCACGGTGTGGCCGAAGAACAGGAACAGCACGCCGATGTGGAACAGGTTGCTGCCCCAGCGCAGGCTGCCGCTGCGCAGCAGCTGCGATGAATCGCTCTTCCAGGTGTACTGGTCGCGGTCGAATCGCAGCCAGCTGCCGATGAAGAACACGGCCAGGCAGATGTAGGGGTAGAGGCCGAAGAGCAGGTGGTCTATCCAGGAGGGGGTCATGTCAGGCTCCTTTGGCGGGGTACTTGGGCTTGGGGCGCCGCCGTGCGGCGCACGAAATGCACGGGCTGCTCGGCGCCGGGACGGGATTTGCCCTGGCTGCTGCAGCCGTCGAAGGCGGCGGGTTCGGCCCAGGCCTCGTCCATGGCGGGCTCGGGGCGGATTTCCACGCGCTCGGCCCTGTGGCCGGTGATCTCCAGCACGGCCGCGATCACGCTGGCGTAGGGGCTGTCGCGCCGCGCCAGCGCCGTGAACAGGGCGTTGAGGATGTGGGCCATCTCGCCCAGGAATTCACGGGCGATGGCCGGCGGCTGGGTGGAGGCGAACTCCAGCACCACGGCCAGGTGGTCGGGCAGTTCGTCGGCCTCGAAGGCCAGGCCCGCGCGCTCGTAGGTCTGCTGCAGGTCGATCAGCGCCGGGCCCCGGTCGGCCGAGTCGCCGTGCACATGCTCGAACAGGTGCAGCGAGGTCTGGTGGCCCCGGTCGAAGGTGTCCACGTAGCGGGCCTCGGCCTCGAAGGGGTCCATGGCCTGCAGCTGCTCGGCCAGCTGCTGCAACTCGCGCAGCCGCGCGGGCGCCACGGATTGCTCCAGGCGCAGGGCGTCGATCAGGCCCGGCAGCAGGGCGCGCAGCTCGGCGCCGGGGTAGCCGATGAGGCAGGCCAGCGCGCGCAGCGTCAGGCGCACGGGGGTGGAAGTGTTGTGATTGAACATGGCGGCAGTCCTCACATTTGCGCGCGGATGGGGATGGTGCGCGGCTTCTTGCCGCCGAACAGGCTGGCGTCGGTGCTGCCGTCGGAGCAGCCGTTGCCGAACGAGAAGCCGCAGCCGCCGCGCAAATCGAACGCGCTTTCGGCGTATTCGCGGTGGGCCGAGGGGATGACGAAGCGGTCCTCGTAGTTGGCGATTGCCATGGTCTGGTACATGTCCTCGACCTCGTGCACCGTCAGTCCCGCGTACTGGAGCACGGCCAGGTTCTGTTCCTGGTCCACGTGCTTGCTGCGCTGGTACGCGCGCATGGCCAGCATGCGCTCGAGCGCGCGCACCACGGGCGTGGTGTCGCCGGCGGTGAGCAGGTTGGCCAGGTACTGCACGGGGATGCGCAGCTGCGAGACATCGGGCAGGTCGCCATTGATGGGGCTGCGGCCGACACTGTCGAGATGCCCGGCGTTCGCCGCCGAGGTGATGGGCGACAGCGGCGGCACATACCAGACCATGGGCAGGGTGCGGTACTCGGGGTGCAGCGGCAGGGCCACCTTCCAGTCCACGGCCATCTTGTAGACGGGGCTGGACTGCGCGGCCTCGATCCAGGCGTCGGGGATGCCGTCGATGCGGGCCTGGCGGATGACCTCGGGGTCATTGGGGTCCAGGAAGATGTCCAGCTGCGCCTGGTAGAGGTCGCGGTCGCGCTCCACGCTGGCCGCTTCCTCGATGCGGTCGGCGTCGTACAGCAGCACGCCCAGGTAGCGGATGCGGCCCACGCAGGTTTCGGAGCAGACGGTGGGCTGGCCGGCCTCGATGCGCGGGTAGCAGAAGATGCATTTTTCGGCCTTGCCGCTTTGCCAGTTGTAGTAGATCTTCTTGTAGGGGCAGCCCGAGACGCACATGCGCCAGCCGCGGCACTTGTCCTGGTCGATGAGGACGATGCCGTCCTCCTCGCGCTTGTAGATCGAGCCCGAGGGGCAGGACGCCACGCAGGCCGGGTTCAGGCAGTGCTCGCACAGGCGCGGCAGGTACATCATGAAGGTGTTCTCGAACTGGCCGTAGATGTCCTTCTGGATCTGCTCGAAGTTCACGTCATGGCTGCGCTTGCTGAATTCGCCGCCCAGGATTTCCTCCCAGTTCGGACCCCATTCGATCTTCTCCATGCGCTGGCCCGAGATCAGGCTGCGCGCGCGCGCCGTGGGCGCGGCCTTGCTTTCCCTGGCCGACTGCAGGTGCTCGTAGTCGTAGGTGAAGGGTTCGTAGTAGTTGTCGATCTGGGGCAGGTTGGGGTTGGCGAAGATGCGCATCAACAGGCTCCACTTGCCGCCCTGGCGGGGCGCGATGGAGCCGTCCGTGCGGCGCATCCAGCCGCCGTTCCACTTGGCCTGGTTTTCCCACTCGCGCGGGTAGCCGATGCCGGGCTTGGTCTCGACGTTGTTGAACCAGGCGTATTCGACGCCGGGGCGGCTGGTCCAGACGTTCTTGCAGGTGACGGAGCAGGTGTGGCAGCCGATGCACTTGTCCAGGTTCAGCACCATGCCGATCTGTGCGCGGATTTTCATCGTGTTTCTCCTTGTTGTTCAGGCATGGGCGGCTGCGCCGGCCTCGGCTTCGTCATCCAGCCAGTCGATGCGGCGCATCTTTCGGACCAGGACGAACTCGTCGCGGTTGGTGCCGATGGTTCCGTAGTAGTTGAAGCCGTAGCTGTACTGCGCGTAGCCGCCGATCATGTGGGTGGGCTTGAGCACGATGCGCGTGACCGAGTTGTGGATGCCGCCGCGCGTGCCGGTGATCTCCGAGCCCGGCGTGTTGATGGTCTTCTCCTGCGCGTGGTACATCATCACCATGCCCGGCTTGACGCGCTGGCTGACCACGGCCCGCGCCGCGATGGCGCCGTTGGCGTTGTACAGCTCCACCCAGTCGTTGTCGGCGATGCCGGCGCTCTTGGCGTCGTCCTCGCTGAGCCAGACGATGGGGCCGCCACGCGCCAGCGTGAGCATCATCAGGTTGTCGCCATAGGTGGAGTGGATGCCCCACTTCTGGTGCGGCGTGATGAAGTTCAGCGCGATCTCGGGGTGGCCGTTGGGCTTTTGGCCCTGCACTTCCTGCAGCGCCTTCATGTGCACGGGCGGGCGGTAGCTGACGAAGCCCTCGCCGAAGTCGCGCATCCACGGATGGTCCTGGTAGAACTGCTGGCGGCCGGTGAGGGTGCGCCATGGGATCAGCTCATGCACGTTGGTGTAGCAGGCGTTGTAGCTGACCTTCTCGCTTTCCAGGCCCGACCAGGTGGGCGAGCTGATGATCTTGCGCGGCTGGGCCTGGATGTCGCGAAAGCGGATCTTCTCGTCCTCGCGGTGCAGGGCCAGGTGGGCGTGCTCGCGCCCCGTCTGCTTCGACAGCGCCTCCCAGGCCTTGACGGCCACGTGGCCGTTGGTCTCGGGCGCCAGCATCATCACCACCTCGGTGGCGTCGATGTCGGTGACGATGCGCGGGCGGCCCTGGCTCACGCCTTCCTCGCGCACCAGGCCGTTGAGCTCGCCCAGCTGCTCCACCTCGGTCTCGGTGTTCCAGCCGATGCCCTTGCCGCCGTTGCCCAGCCTGTCCATCAGCGGGCCCAGGGCCGTGAAGCGCTTGTAGAGGTTGGGATAGTCGCGCTCGACCACGGCAATCTGCGGCGCGGTCTTGCCGGGGATCAGGGCGCACTCGCCCTTCTTCCAGTCGCGCACGCCATCGGGCTGGGCCAGCTCGGCGGGGGTGTCGTGCATCAGCGGCGTGAGCACCACGTCCTTTTCCACGCCCAGGTGGCCCACGCAGACCTCGCTGAAGGACTTGGCGAAGCCCTTGTAGATCTCCCAGTCGCTCCTGGCCTGCCAGGCCGGGTCCACGGCCGCCGACAGCGGATGGATGAAGGGGTGCATGTCGCTGGTGTTGAGGTCGTTCTTCTCATACCAGGTGGCCGTGGGCAGGACGATGTCCGAGTACAGGCAGGTGGTGCTCATGCGGAAGTCCAGCGTGACCAGCAGGTCCAGCTTGCCTTCGGGCGCCTTGTCGTGCCAGCGCACTTCCTGCGGCTTGGCCGAATGGCCGGCGCCGGGCCGCCCCAAGCCGGCCGCCCCCTGGGGGGAGGCGCGCAGCGCATCGGGGGGGTCTTGTTCTCCAAGGTCTTTTCCTTGCACGCCATGGGTGGTGCCCAGCAGGTGCTTGAGGAAGTACTCATGGCCCTTGCCCGAGCTGCCCAGGATGTTGGAGCGCCACACGAACATGTTGCGCGGCCAGTTGGCCGGGTGGTCGGGGTCCTCGCAGCTCATGGACAGCGAGCCGTCCTGCAGGGACTGCACCACGTGGTCCTTCACGTCCAGGCCCTGGGCCTGGGCGTCGCGCACCAGCTGCAGCGGGTTGGCCTGCAGCTGCGGGGCGCTGGGCAGCCAGCCCATGCGCTCGGCGCGCACGTTGTAGTCGATCATGGCGCCGCCGTACTGGCTGCGGTCGGCCAGCGGGGACAGCACCTCTTCCACGCCCAGCTTCTCGTAGCGCCACTGGTCGGTGTGGGCGTAGAAGAAGCTGGTGGAGTTCATCTGGCGCGGCGGGCGCAGCCAGTCCAGCGCAAAGGCCAGCGCGGTCCAGCCGGTCTGCGGGCGCAGCTTTTCCTGGCCCACGTAGTGCGCCCAGCCGCCGCCGCTCTGGCCTATGCAGCCGCACAGCATCAGCATGTTGATGATGCCGCGGTAGTTCATGTCGCAGTGGTACCAGTGGTTCATGGCCGCGCCGATGATGACCATGGACTTGCCGCGCGTCTTCTCGGCGTTGTCGGCGAACTGGCGCGCAATGGCGATCACCTGGTCACGCGGCACGCCGGTGATCTTTTCCTGCCAGGCCGGGGTGTAGGGCGCATCGGCGTCATAGCCGCCATCAGCGCCCTCGCCTTCCAGGCCACGGTGGATGCCGTAGTTGCCCGCCAGCAGGTCGAACACGGTGGCCACGATGGCCTCCTCGCCGTCCAGCACCATGCGCGAGACGGGCACGCGGCGCAGCAGCACATCCGTGCCCTGCTCGTTGGCGTCGAACCCCGGCGACTGCAGGCCGCCGAAGTAGGGGAAGGCCACGTCGGCCACTTCACTGTCCACGCCCTGGCCGTCCAGCACCGAGAGCTTGAGCTGCACGTCGTTGCCCGTGCGCGCCTCCTTGGATTCGAGGTTCCACAGGCCCTCGTCGGCGCGGCCGGCCTCGCCCCAGCGAAAGCCGATGGAGCCGTTGGGCAGGGCCACGCCGCCGTCCTCGCCGTAGGCCACGGTCTTCCACTCGGGGTTGCTGTCCTGGCCCAGGTGGCCGTCGAAGTCGCTGGCGCGCACATAGCGCTCGGGAACCAGGGCCGTGCGGCCGTCGGGCAGTTGCTGGCGCTTGAGGCGGATCAGCAGCGGCAGGTCGGTGTAGCGGCGCGCATAGTCCTCGAAATAGGCCGGGCGGCCGCGCTCGCCGAAGTAGAACTCCTTGAGGATGACGTGGCCCATGGCCATGGCCACGGCCGCGTCCGTGCCCTGCTTGGGGTGCATCCACAGGTCGGCCAGCTTGGCGACCTCGGAGTAGTCGGGCGTGACGGCCACGACCTTGGCGCCCTTGTAGCGGACCTCGGTGAAGAAGTGGGCGTCGGGGGTGCGCGTCTGGGGCACGTTGGAGCCCCAGGCGATGATGAAGTTGGAGTTGTACCAGTCCGCGCTCTCCGGCACGTCGGTCTGCTCGCCCCAGGTCTGGGGGCTGGCCGGCGGCAGGTCGCAGTACCAGTCGTAGAAGCTCATGCACACGCCGCCGATCAGGCTCAGGTAGCGGCTGCCTGCGGCATACGAGATCATGGACATGGCCGGAATCGGCGAGAAGCCGATGATGCGGTCCGGCCCGTGCTTCTTGATGGTGTAGACGTTGGCCGCCGCGATCATGCGGTTGACCTCGTCCCAGCTGCTGCGCACGAAGCCGCCCAGGCCGCGCTGCTTTTGCCACTCGCTGCGCGCATCCTCGTTCTCGACGATGGCGGCCCAGGCATCGACCGGGCTCCTGGCCACGGCCAGGGCAGCGCGCCAGTGCTTGAGCAGCCGGCCGCGCACCATGGGGTATTTGACGCGGTTGGCGCTGTACAGGTACCAGCTGTAGCTGGCGCCGCGCGCGCAGCCGCGCGGCTCGTGGTTGGGCAGGTCGGCGCGCGTGCGCGGGTAGTCGGTCTGCTGGGTCTCCCAGGTCACGATGCCGCCCTTGACGTAGATCTTCCACGAGCACGAGCCCGTGCAGTTCACGCCGTGCGTGGAGCGCACCACCTTGTCATGCGCCCAGCGGTCGCGGTAGGCGTCTTCCCAGGTGCGGTCCTCGCCCGTCACCTGGCCATGGCCGTTGGAGAATTCCTGCCGGGGCAGGGAGAAGTAGGAAAGCTTGTCCAGAAAATGGCTCATCGCGGGACTCCTTGTTGTTCGTTGCGGTGCGGTCTGCGGCCCAAGGCTCAGCAGGGCATCTCGGCGTTCCTGCGCGCGTAGTACCACCAGGTCACGCCCACGCACAGCACATAGAAGGCGGCAAACACCCACAGCGCCAGCTCGGGCCCGCCCGTGGCGGCGATGGAGCTGCCGTAGCTCTTGGGGATGAAGAAGCCGCCGTAGGCTCCCAGCGCGCCCGCAAAGCCCAGGGCGGCCGCGCCTTCGGTATTGCCCTCCTTGAGGGCATGGGCCTGGGCTTCCTCGCTGGGATGGGCGCCGAGCTCGCGCTGCTTGAGGGCCAGGAAAATCGCCGGGATCATGCTGAAGGTCGATCCGTTGCCGATGCCCGTGGTCAGGAACAGCACCAGGAACATCAGGAAGAAGCCCATGAAGCTGCCCTCGGCGGGACCGAAGCCCAGCGCGTAGCCGCCGCTGCCCTTGGGCAGGAAATACAGCACGCCCACCACGGCCACGGCCATGACGAGGAAGTTCCAGAACGTCACGCGCGCGCCGCCCGCCTTGTCGGCCAGCCAGCCGCCAAAGGGCCGCGACAGCGCGCCCAGCAGCGGGCCCAGCCAGGCATAGGCCAGCGGATTGACCGCCGGGAACTGGCTCTTGATCAGCAGCGGAAAGCCGGCGGCAAAGCCGATGAACGAGCCGAAGGTGCCCAGGTACAGCAGGCACATCACCCAGTTGTGCTTGCGCCGGAAGATGGCGGCCTGGGCCGCGAAGCTGGCCTTGGCGTCGGCGATGTCGTTCATGCCGAACCAGGCGGCCAGCGAGGCGATGGCGATCCACGGCACCCAGATGAAGGCCGCGTTCTGCGCCCACACCCGGGTGGTCTCGCCGGCCTTGGTGATGGTCTGCGCATCGCCGCCGAAGACGCCGAAGATGCCGGCCGTGATCACCAGCGGGCTCAGGAACTGCACCACCGACACGCCCAGGTTGCCCAGGCCCGCGTTCACGCCCAGGGCCGAGCCCTTGCGCTCCTTGGGAAAGAAGAAGCTGATGTTGGCCATGCTGGAGCTGAAGTTGCCCCCGCCCAGGCCGCACAGCAGGGCCAGAATCAGCATGGTCGGATAGCCGGTGCTGGCGTCCTGCACGGCGTAGCCGATGCCGATGGCCGGGATCAGCAGCGAGGCCGTGGACAGCGCCGTCCAGCGGCGCCCGCCCATCAGCGGCACCATGAAGGAATAGAAGATGCGCAGCGTGGCGCCCGACAGCGCAGGCGCCGCCGCCAGCCAGAACAGCTGGTTGGTGGAGTAGGTGAAGCCCAGCGCGGGCAGGTTCACGGCCACCACGCTCCAGACCTGCCAGATGGCAAAGGCCAGGAACAGGGCGGGCACCGAGATCCAGAGGTTGATCCTGGCGATGGCCTCGCCCTCGCGCTCCCAGAACTGTTTGTCCTCGGGGCGCCAGAGGGTCAGCACGCTGCCGGGGCGGCTGCGCGCGGATGCCTTTGCGGCGGTCTTGGTGTTCGCATGCATGTGCAACTCCTGCGGTTCAGCGCGCGGTCGGCTGCACATCGCTGTGGCCGCCGTGGCTGTTGAGCACGTCGGTGCGGCGCACCTCGGTGAAATACATCCAGATCAGCGACACCCAGACCACGCCGTACAGCAGCATGAAGGCGCTGGAGCGGATGCCCGTCCAGTCCAGCAGCACGCCGAACAGGATGGGCAGGATGAAGCCGCCCAGGCCGCCGGCCAGGCCCACGATGCCGCTGATGGCGCCGATGTTTCCGGGGTAGTCGTCGCTGATGTACTTGAAGACGCTGGCCTTGCCGAAGGCCATGGCAATGCCCAGCACGAACATCAGCGCGGTGAAGGCATAGACGTTCAGGCCCAGGTGAAAGCGGGTGCTGCCCTCGGTGGTGAGTACCGTGAAATCCGTCTGCGGATAGGACAGCAGGAACAGGCAGATCCAGCACACCCACAGCACCCACCAGGTCACGCTGTGCGCGCCGTACTTGTCCGACAGCCAGCCGCCGATGGCGCGCAGCACGCCGCCCGGCAGCGAAAAGCAGGCCGCCAGCAGGGCCGCCACGCGGATGTCCAGGCCGTACTCGCCCACGTAGTACTGCACCATCCACAGGCTCAGCGCCACATAGCCGCCGAAGACGATGCTGTAGTACTGGCAGTACTTGAGCACGCGCGGGTCCTTGAGCGCCTTCAACTGGTCGCTGAAGCGCACGTTGCTGGGCACCAGGTGGGCCGGGTCGCTGTGGCTGAACAGCCAGAACAGCACCAGCGCGCCCAGCATGATGGCCGCATAGGCATGCGGCACGGCGGCCCAGCCGAAGGCCACCAGGATCACCGGCGCCACGAACTTGTTGACCGCCGCGCCCGAGTTGCCCGCGCCGTAGATGCCCATGGCCATGCCCTGGCGCTCCTTGGGAAACCAGCGCGCCACATAGGGCGTGCCCACCGAGAACGAGCCGCCCGCCAGGCCCACGAACAGGCCGATGGTCAGGAAGTGCCAGTACTCGGTGGCATAGCCCATCACCCAGATCGCGGGCACGGTGACGGCCATCAGCACCGCCATCACGATGCGCCCGCCGAAGCGGTCGGTCCAGATGCCCAGCGGCACGCGCACCAGCGAGCCCGTGAGCACGGGCATGGCCGTGAGCAGGCCGAACTGCGTGGCGTTCAGATCCAGCATCTTCTTGATGGGGATGCCGATGATGCCGAACATCATCCAGACCATGAAGCAGACCGTGAAGGCCAGGGTGCTGACGGCCAGGACCGACCAGGCCTGGCGGTCGTGGCGTGTGCCTGTGCTGGTGCTCTTTCGGGGGTCGCCCTGTGCGGTGGGCGCTGTGTTTGCCATTTTGTTTTCCTCGTGGGGGCTATGGCATCCATGGTCCCGCGCGAGGGCCGCGCCGCACATCCGCCAGCCGTACGCTCGGACAAGGCGGAAGAACTAGGAGCGCGCAGGCGGGCCTAGTTCCAAAGAACTATCGAGGACAAAAAGGCTTGACGCAGATCAGGAGCGGCGGCCGAAGACCGATTTCGGGCTGCGCCCGTAGAACCGCGTGAACGCGGCACTGAAGTTCGACGGATGGGCATAGCCCACCTGCCAGCCGGCCTGGGCGACCTGGCAGCCGGTCTCCAGCAACGCCCAGGCGCGGCGCATGCGCAGCTCCAGCAGCAGGGCCTGGGGCGTGGTGCCGAAGACGGCGCTAAATCCCTGCTTGAGCCGGTGCTCGCCCAGGCCCACGGCGGCGCTCAGGTAGGCCAGGGTCAGCGCGCGGTCCATCTGGGTGGACAGCAGTTCGCGCGCCTGCTCCAGCCGGGCCAGTTCGTCGGCCGACCAGCGCGGTGCCGCCTTGGCCGGCTGCGGCGCAGGCGCGAGATGCCGCAGCTCCAGCGCGGCCAGGCTCAGCATGGCGATGTGGCGGTCCAGCGCATCGGTGGGCTGGTGTCCGGGCGGCTGGGCCAGGCGCCGCGCCAGCGCCAGGCTGGCCGGCAGGCTGGCACGGTGGTCCAAGGGCCGCACGCCGGCCGCGCCGTCCACCTGGGTCAGGCGCTGCGAGAGTTCAGGCCCCAGATAGCGGTCCAGCGCCGCGCCCGACAGCAGCAGGCGCAGCTGGCGCACGGTCTGGCCTGCCGCATAGCGGCGCTCGCCCTGGCTGCCGCGAAAGGCTGCCAGCGTGGTCCGCCCTGCGCCGAAGCGCAGCGCCGCGCCCGTGCGCGCCACAAAGCCCGATTGCCCGGCCAGCCCCAGCGTGATGACCAGGGTGCGGCCCTGGTCCGAGGCATCGGCCTGCACGCTGTCCTCCACCAGGTCGCGCAGCGGGCAGTAGTGCGAGCGCGCCAGCACGATGCCGTCGCCCAGCGTGAAGCGCTCCGCATGGCAGTCGCCCAGCTCGGCGGGCAGGGCATGCCGCGTCCAGCCCGGCGCACAGGGCTGGGGCAAGGCAAGCGAGGAAGGGATGCGGGAGGTCATGTGAGAGGGATGGATGCGCGCTTCGCATAGGAAACGCTCCGGCGCGCATACGTTTTCAAATGATAGCGATTCTCATCTTCCATAGCATCGGTCTCCAACGAGATTCCCTTTTGGAGAGGACGAGAAAACCATGGCATTCCCCCTTCGCTGGCCGGCCGCGCTGGCCCTGGTCCCCTTCACGGTGGCGGCCCAGGGCCAGGCGCCCGAAGCGGCCCTGCCCGAGATCACGGTCACGGTGAACAAGCAGGCCGAGAGCCTGGACGCCGTGCCCGCCAGCGTCTCCGTCTTCGACGGCGCGGCGCTGGAGGCGGCCGGCGTGCGCGGGCTGGACGCGCTGTCCGCCCAGGTGCCGGGCTTTGTGTTCCAGGCCTTCGGCCAGTCGGGCGTGCAGCCGCCCGTGATGCGCGGACTGACGGCCAACTTCGTGTCGTTCTCCTCGTCCACACTGCTGCTGGTCGATGGCGTGCCCACGCTGATGGCCCAGGGCTTCGAGCACAACCTGCAGGGCGTGGACCGCGTGGAGGTGCTGCGCGGCCCGCAATCGACCTTGTACGGCCGCAATGCCGAAGCGGGCGTGGTCAGCATCGTCACGCGCCAGCCCGGCGACACGCCCTATGCATCGATCAGCGCCGAGGCCGGCAACCACGGCCAGCGCGCGGGCAGCTTCGAGCTGGGCCGCGCCCTGGTGCCGGGCCAGCTCTACATCGGCCTGTCGGGCGAGTGGCGCGCGCAGGACGGTTTCATACGCCAGCAGGCGACGGGAGCGCGCGTGGACGACCGCGAGCGCGCCAGCGGCCGCCTGGCCCTGCGCTGGACGCCCACGGCCGAGACCGAGGCCACGCTGCGCTACGCCCGGCAGCGCTGGGACGACGGCGCCGCGCAATGGGGCAGCATTGCCGCGCCGCGCGCCACGGTGAACTCGGGCACGGACAGCTGGAACCGCTCGCGCGGGCAGACGCTGTCGCTCGATGTCTCGCACCGCTTTGCCTCGGGCCTGCGGCTGCGCTCCATCACCGCGCGCAATGTCTTCGACGACCGCGTGCTGCAGGACACGGACTTCCAGCGCGCCGACCTGCTCCACGTGCGGCGCGACTACCGCCTGGCCACGACCTCGCAGGAACTGCGCCTGGAGGGCGAGGCCGCAGGCCTGTGGAACGCGCGCTGGCTGGCCGGCCTGTACCTGGACCGCGACGACCATGACCTGCGCTACGAGCAAAAGCTGCCCGCCGCACTGATGCGGCCCACGGCCGGGCTCAAGGGCAGCACGGCGGCGCTGTTCACGCACTGGACCGTCCCGCTGTCCGAGCGCTGGACGCTGGCGGCCGGCGCGCGCGTGGAGCGCAACCGCGTGGAACTGGCCCCCGTGGGCGCGGCGGCGCGCAGCGACGACTGGTCGCGCTTGAGCCCCAAGCTCTCGCTGCAATACCAGTGGTCGCCCCAGGGCCAGGTCTACACCAGCCTCAGCGAGGGCTACCGCGCGGGCGGCTTCAACGTGTTCTCTCCGGCCATGGGCTATGCGGCCTACGAGCCAGAGACCGTGCGCGCCTGGGAGATCGGCACCAAGGGCCGGCTGCTGGGGCAGCGCCTGCGCTATGCGGCCTCGGTCTACACCCAGCAGGTGCGCGACATGCAGGTGCAGCAGATGGGCCTGCCGGGTGTGGTCTACATCACCAATGCGGCGCGGGCACGCTCCACGGGCGCGGACTTCGAGCTGGACTATGTGTTCGGCGGCGGCTGGCAGCTGCAGACCGCCCTGGGCCTGAACCGCACGCGCTTCGGAAGCTTCCGCGACGGCGGCGCCGTCTACGACGGCCACCGCAACCCGTTTGCGCCCGACATGACGGCCCATGTGGCGCTGCGCTACGACGCGCCCGGCCGCTGGTGGGCGCAGGCCGCCGTGCAGGGCACGGGCAAGGTCTACCTGGACGCCGCCAACGCCTACCGCCGCCCCGGCTACGGGCTGCTCAACCTGGCGGCCGGCTATGCCCAGGCGTCCTGGGAAATCGCCGCCTACCTGCGCAATGCCGCCAACCGCCGCTACGACGCCGTGGGCTACCTCAACGGCCAGGTCGTGGTCTACAGCCCGCCGCGCGAGTTCGGCGTGCGGCTGACCTGGCGCATGTGACTCCCTTTCGTGAAAAGGACCTTCCGATGAATACACCCCGCTGTGAATCCCCTACCCACGCCCCCTCCCACGCCCTGCAGCCGCTGTGGGACCTGGCCGCCGCCCAGGTCCAGGCCGAGGCCCTGGTGCTGGCGCTCGAATCGGGGGCACTGGACCGGCTGGCCACGCCCCAGACGCCGGCCGAGCTGGCCCTGGCCCAGGGCTGGAACGAGGCCAATACCTCCCACTGGCTGGAATTGCTGTGGAGCATGGGCCTCCTGCGGCGCGGCCAGCACGAGCCCGTGAGCTACCTGTTGGCCACCGATGCGCTGCGCTACCTGCACAGCGCATCGCCCGAGTCCTGCGGCGCGGCCTGGCTGTTCCGCCTGCGCTCGCTGCGCCACTCCGCCACGCTGCTGCGCGGCCTGGTCGAGCACGGCCCTGCCGGGGACGGCATGGCCTGCAGCGCCCCCTTGGCCACGGGCAATGCCGAAGGCTGGGCCGCCGCCGCGCGCGCCCAGATCGGCCAGGAGCAGCGCGCCGTCAGCGTGCCTGCCGCGCTGCAGGTGCTGGACCAGGTGCCCGAGGCCGCTGCCGGTGCGGGTACCGCGCGCCGCATGCTGGACCTGGGCGGCGGCCCCGGCTGGATCGCGCTGGCCCTGCTGCGCCAGCAGCCCGCGCTGCAGGCCAGCGTCTTCGACTGGCCCGAGGCCGTGGCCGTGGCGGCGGACAACGCCCGCCAGTCCCGCCTGTCCGACCGCTTCACCGCCCTGGGCGGCAACCTGGCCACGGACGGCATAGGCAGCGGATACGACCTGGTCTGGTGCTCGTCCGTGCTGCATTTCGTGCCCGATGCGGCAGCCGTGGTCGCCAAGGTGTTCGACGCGCTGGCGCCCGGCGGCGTCTTCGTCTGCGCCCATGCCGAGGTGGATGAGACGCCCGAAGCCGCCCTGCGCACCCTGCCCTACTACCTGCCCATGCGCCTGCTGGGCCGCAGCGTGACCCGGCGCGGCGAGCTGCAGGCGCTGCTGGCGCAGGCGGGTTTCGAGCGCATAGAACGCATCGAGTCGCGCGAGTTTCCGATGGCGCCGCTGGCCGTGCTCGTGGCGCGCAAGGCCGCGCCATGAAGGCCGCAGCTCCCCGACCTGTCTGGCTGCTCCAGGCACTTTTCGGCTGGCTGCACCTGGCGCTCACCGCGCCCAGCGTCTACCTCTGGCTGGGCCTGCCCCTGGTCATGCGCCAGCATGGCTGGTCGGGCACGGCCATCGGCCTGTTCCAGCTGGCGGGGCTGCCCGCGCTGATCAAGTTCGCGTTGGCCGCGCCCGTGGAAGCGCGCAGCGCGAACGGCCAGCCGCGCTACCGCGCCTGGGCGCTGGCCCTGTGCCTGGCTTATGCGGCCGTGCTGCTGGCCCTGGGCTGGCAGCAGTTGCTGGCCGAGCGCCTGTGGCTGTTCGGCCTGGCCTTCGCGGCCGCGCTGGCCGCCACCTGGGCCGACATTCCCGTCAGCGCCCTGGCCATCCGCCTGCTGCCCGCGTCCGAGCGCATGCGCGCCGGGGGCGTGCGCGCAGCGGCGCTGTCGCTGGGCGCCATCGTGGGCGGCGGGATGATGCTGCTCATGCAGGCGAAATGGGGCTGGCGCGCGCCCTTCCTCTGCCTGGCCGGCGCGCTGGCCCTGGGCGCCCTGCTGCTGGCCTGGGTGGTGCGCCATGAGCCGGGAGATGCGCCCTCACCCCTGCTGCTGCCTGCGCCCAAAGCTGGACTGGCCGCCATGGTCAGCGGCTATGGCGCCCAGCCCGGCGCCTGGCGCTGGACCCTGGTGCTGGTCAGCTACTTCCCCTTCATCGGCGCGGCCTGGTTCTACCTGAAGCCGCTGATGCTGGACCATGGCTTCGCGCCCGCCCAGGCCGCCCTGCTGGCCGGCATGGGCGGCGGCGTGGTGGCTGCGCTGGCGGGCGCGGCCTCGCCCCTGCTCACGCGCCGCCTGGGCACCCGGCGCGCCCTGCCCCTGTATGCGGGCTGCAACGTGGCGGCGCTGGCCCTGCTGGCCGCCGTCATCGCAGCCGGCGCCCCGGCCCCGGGCCTGGTCGCGGCCGTGGCCTGCGTGGCAGCAGCCATGGGCGCCTCCTCGGCCTGCGTCTTCGGACTGATGATGCAATTCGCCCGCCCGCGCTGGCAGGCCTTCGACTACGGCCTGCAGGCCAGCCTGTTCGCCGCCAGCCGCATGCTGGTGCCGCTGGCGGCCGGCGTGGCGCTGGACGCCATGGGCGCAGCGGCCATGCTCACCGGGCTGACCGTGGCAGCCGCGCTGGCCTGGGTGTGGGCGATGCGGTGTGCGGGGGATGGTTGGGCTTCAGCCACAGCGTAGGCCGCTAATCCCGCTGCCGCTCCGACGCATACACCGCCGCCTGCACGCGCGAGCTCAGGCCCAGCTTGCGCAGGATGTGCTGGACGTGGATCTTGACCGTGGTCTCGGCAATGTCCAGCGTGCGGGCGATTTCCTTGTTGCTGGCGCCTCGGGCGATCTGGACCAGCACCTCTTCCTCGCGCGGGGACAGCGGCGAGGCCGGGGCCTCGTCCGGCTCGGGCGCCTGGGGCTCGGGCGCGCCCTGGGACTGGAAGGCGGCCACCAGCTTGCCCATCATCTCGGGGCTGACCACGGGCTCGCCGCGCGCGGCGCGGCGCAGGGCCTCGGACAGCAGGTCGCCGTCGATGGTCTTGAGCAGATAGCCCTGGGCGCCGTTGCGCAGCGCGGCCGCCAGGTCCTGGCCGTCCTCGCTCACGGTGAGCATGACGACGCGACTGCCGGGCGATGCGGCCCGCAGGCCCGCGATGGCATCGACGCCCAACACGCCGGGCAGGTGGTTGTCCAGCAGGATGACCTGGGGCGCCAGCGCGGGCACCAGGCGCAGGGCCTCGCCCGCGTCGCCGGCCTCGCCGACCACGCGCAGGCCTGCGTCCTGGGCGATGAGGGCGATCAGCCCGCGCCGGAACAGCGTGTGGTCGTCGATGACGAAGACGGAGATGGGGCTGGAGAAGGACATGGGGCGGCTTTTTTCTTCCGGGAGCGTGTCACGCGTTCGAGGGGAGGGCCTGCGCCGGCGCGCCGGCCGAGGCCGACGGCGGCAGCTCGATGAGCACGCGCGTGCCCTCGCCTGGGCGGGAGTGGACATGTACCAGCGCCTGCGCCAGCAGGGCGCGCTCGCGCATGATGCCCAGGCCCACATGCAGCGAGTCCGGCGCCACGGCGGCGGGGATGAAGCCGCAGCCGTCGTCGCAGACTTCGAAGCGCCAGGGGTGGCGCCCCACGCGCAGCTCCACATGCCTGGCACCCGCGTGCTTGCGCACGTTGGACAGCGCCTCCTGCACCATGTGCAGCACCTGGATCTGCACGTCGGGCGCCAGCGGCAGGCCCTGGCCCGACATGCTCAGCGAGGTGGCAATGCCCGTCTGGTGCTCGAACTTGGACAGCGTGGCGCGCAGCGCGGCCTCGATGTCCTCGGCGCTGGTGCGCGTGCGGAAATGCACCAGCAGCTCGCGCACGTCGGCATAGCATTCGCGCACGCCCACTTCCAGCTCGCCCAGGCTGCGGTCGCGCGCCTCGTCGCGGCCCTTGGCCACGGCGTCGCGCAGCAGCTGGGTCTGTATCTTGAGAAAGGCCAGCGACTGGGCAATGGAGTCATGCAGCTCGCGCGCGATCAGGCCGCGCTCCTCGGCCACGGCGGCTTCGCGCTCCAGCGCCGTGGCGCGCAGGCTTTCCATGGCGCTGGCCAGGTGGCGCGCCATGGCGGACAGCAGGTCGCGCATGTCGTCCGTGAGCACCACGGTGGAGCGAAAGAACAGGTTGACCTCGCCCAGCAGGCGCTGCTGCAGTTGCACGGGGATGCTGACCACGGTCTCGAAGCCGGCCTCGCGGCAGTGGGGCAGTTGCAGGTCGCTGGCCGGGGTGATGGGGATCACGCGCAGCCGCGCCTGCTCGCGCGGCTGGCCGCACAGGCAGGCGCCCGTGTGCAGGCAGTGCTCCTGCACCGACATGGACTGGGGCAGGCCGTCGCCGGCCAGCAGCACGTAGCGCTCGTTGGCCTCGTCGGACCAGCGCACCGTGGCCGCATCGGCCTGGGCTGCCACACGGATCTGGCGCACGAACCCTTCGGCCAGGGCCTGGAGGCTGGCCGCCTCCGACGCCTGCACGCTGACCGCGTACAGCGCCTGCAGCTGCTGGTGCTGCACGTTGAGGCTGGCGGTCTTCTCGCGCACCTTGTCCTCCAGCTCGGCGTGAGAGCTTTGCAGCGACTGGGCCATCAGGTTGAAGCCGGCCGCCAGCTGGCCGAACTCGTCGTCCACCTCCACGCTCATGCGCGTGTCCAGGTGTCCGCGCCGCATGCGCTCCAGCGCCGAGCGCAGCTGGCCCACGGGATGCAGCACCAGCCAGTAGCTGGTGGCCATGAAACTCACGGCCGCGATGATGGCCAGCGCCATCAGACACATCTGAAACAGGTGCAGGATGGCCGTCCAGCGCGAGAGCCGGTCCTCGATGGCTTCGACAAAGCCGTCCACCTCGCGCACGAAGGCATCGGCGCTGCCCATGATGGCCTGCGCATCGGCCTGGTCCTCGGCCTGCCACTGCGTGCGCAGCGCGCTCCAGTCGCGGCGTATGCGCTCGTAGCGCGCCCTGACCTCGTCGCTCCAGGGCACGAACAGCGGGCGCGACATGTCGCCGCTGCGCAGCAGGTCCAGGCTGGCGTCGAACTGCTGCGCGCGCGCCTGCCACTGCGCAGGCGCCTCGTTCTGGCGCGCCATGGCCATGCGCACCATGCTCATGCGCAGCCGCCCGGCCTCGTTCACGGCGGCCGCGCCGCCCTCCAGCTGCCAGGCCACCCACAGCGTGAAGCCGATCGATGCCACGGCCGCCAGCAGGCAGGCCGCGCCCATGAGCAGCAGCTTGGTCGAAAGCGAGGGCTTGCCATGCATGGTCGCACTGTAGCCACGGCACATTTGCGCGTCTTGACCTGAATCAAGCGCCACCCGTTTGCGCCGTGCCCCCGCCCCGATTCCTAGGATCCTTTCAACTGCCCCCAATGCCCACAGGGCCTATGGGGGCCCCGGGCAAGGCCAGTGTTTAGCATGGGGCCATGCAAGTCCGCTCCATCCCCCGCCCCTTCATCCGCACCCCGCGCCTTGCCGGCCTGGCTGCGGCCGCATGGCTGGCGGCAGCCCTTGCCGGCTGCGCCAGCTCCTCCACACCGGCGCGGGACTGGACGCAGCAGCTGCAGCGCTGGTCCGACGCACCCCTGGTGCTGCTGGGCGAGCAGCACGATGCGGCGGCCCACCAGGCCTGGCAACAGGCCACGGTGCAGCAGCTGGCCACGCAGGAGCGCCTGGCCGCGCTGGTGATCGAGATGGCGCCGCGCACGGGCTCCACGGCCAGCCTGGCGCGCGATGCCTCCGAGGACGCTGTGCAGCAGGCCCTGCAATGGCAGGACGCCGCCTGGCCCTGGCCGCGCTACCGCGGCGTGGTCATGGCCGCCGTGCGCGCAGGCGTGCCCGTGCTGGGCGGCAACCTGCCCCGCGCCGACATGAAGCAGGCCATGCGCAACGAAAACCTGGACACCCACCTGCCGCCCGAAGCCTGGCAGCGCCAGCTCGACGCCATCCGCGAAGGCCACTGCGGCCTGCTGCCCGACACCCAGCTGGCGCCCATGGCCCGCATCCAGCTGGCCCGCGACGCCAGCATGGCCGAGGTGGCCAGGGCCGCAGTCAAGCCCGGCAAGACCGTGCTGTTGGTGGCCGGGCGCGGCCACGTGCTGCGCGGCGTGGGCATTCCCACCTGGCTGCCCGAGGCCGCAGGCGCCAAGGTGGCCGTGGCGCAGGCGGGGGAGACATCGGTGGCGCAGGCCTCGGATGTGGATTGGCTGCAGAAGACGGATGCCCTGCCCGCCAAGGACCACTGCGCCGAGCTGCGGGAGAAGTTCAGGAACCCGCCGGCACCGCGGGCGGATGCGGGTCGGGTGGACTGAGCTTCACCCCTGCACGGCCCACATCCCCTCGTTGCCCGAGACCCACTCGCCGAACGCCTGCGCAGGCATGGGCTTGCTGCACAGATAGCCCTGGAAGAAGTCGCACCCCTTGCCGCGCAGGAATGCCAGCTGCTCGGCCGTCTCCACGCCCTCGGCCAGCACCTTCAGCCCCATGGCATGCCCCAGCGCGATCACCGACCCGCTGATGGCCATGTCGTCGGCGCTGTGCGGGATGTCGCGGATGAAGCCCTGGTCGATCTTGAGCAGGTCCAGCGGGAAGCGCTTGAGGTGGGCCAGCGAGGAATAGCCGGTGCCGAAGTCGTCGATGGCCAGCCGCAGGCCCTGGGCGCGCAGGCGGCGCATGACGGCCAGGGCCTCCTCGGGGCGCTCGGCCAGGGCGCTTTCGGTGATCTCCAGCTCCAGGCAGTGCGGAGCGAAGCCCGTGGCGGCCAGCGCGTCGGCGGTGGCACCGGCAATGTCGGTCAGCAGGAACTGGTGCAGCGAGACATTGACCGCGATGGTCATCTCGGGCAGGCCCTGATCGCGCCAGCGCTGGCCCTGGGCGCAGGCCTCGCGCAGCACCCACAGGCCCAGCGCGCCGATGACGCCCGAGCTTTCGGCCACGGGAATGAAGCGGGCCGGGGAGATGAGGCCCTCGTCCGGGTCCAGCCAGCGCACCAGGGCCTCGGCGCCCACCAGGCGGCCAGTGGCCAGGTCGATCTGGGGCTGGAAGTACAGGCGCAGGTGGCCCAGGTCTATGGCCTGCCGCAGCCGTGCCTCCATGGCCAGGCGCTCGCGCGCGGCCGAGGTCATGTCTTCCTCGAAGAAGCACCAGGCACGGCCGCTGCGCGACTTGGCGCCGTAGACGGCCGCATGCGCGCCCTGCAGCAGGTCCTGGGCATTGCCGGCGTGGGAGGGGTACATGCAGATGCCCACGCTGACGCCGGCCATGACGGACAGGCCGTCCGGCGAGCTCCAGGGCTGGCCGGCCGCCGCGATCAGTTGCCGTGCGCGGGCGATGGCGTCGCCGCGCTCGCTCATGCCCTTGCACAGCACGGCCAGTTCGTCACCGGCCATGCGACCTATGAGGTCCTGGGGACCCAGGGAGTCGTGCACACGGGCGGCGATGTGGCGCAGCACCTGGTCGCCGATGGCGTGGCCGTAGCTGTCATTGACGTCCTTGAAGCGATCGATGTTCAGCAGCATCACGGCCAGCGTGCCCTGCTCGGCGGCCGCCTCGGCCACGGCGTCTTCCAGCAGCGCTGTGAAGCGCACGCTGTTGGGCAGGCCGGTGAGCATGTCGCGGTGGGCCAGGAATTCGAGCTGGGCCTCGCGCGCCTTCTCGGCCGAGATGTCGGTGAACATGCACACGTAGTGCGTGACCTTGCCCTGTGCGTCCTTGACGGCGCTGAGCGACATGCGCTCGGGAAAGACCTCGCCGTTCTTGCGGCGGTTCCAGATTTCGCCCTGCCAGTGGCCCGTGGCCTGCATGCTGTCCCACATGGCCTCGTAGAAGGCCTTGTCGTGGCGGCCGGACTTGAACATGCGCGGGGTCTTGCCCAGCATCTCCTGCTCGGTATAGCCCAGCAGCCGCGTGAAGGCGCTGTTGACCGAGAGGATGCGGCTGCGCGCATCGGTGACGACCACGCCCTCCATGGTGTTGTCCACCACGGCGGCGGCCAGGCGCTGGCGTTCGTCGGCCTCCCGCCCGGCGGCCATCGCGGCATGGGCAGTGCGCTCTCCACGGCGCATGCGCCACAGCAGCCAGCCGCCGCCCACGGCCGTGACCAGCACCAGGGCCACCGAGGACAGCATGCGCCGCTGCGCTGCCGGCCCGGGCGGTATCTGCAGGTGCGCCAGCAGCCATTCCACGCCCCAGAGCCACAGCAGACCTGCGCACACATACAGGGTCAATGCGCCCCAGAGCGGTATTCGGGGCTGCTCTCCCTGATCTTGCATGTGATTCCTCAGAACGTTCCCAGAACGTGTGACTTGCGCAGGGTCGTGTGCATGCTGCGACAATTGCGCCGCTATGACCCAAGCCTATATTCTTACCCTTTCGTGCCCCGACCGGCTCGGTCTGGTACATGCCGTCTCGGGCTTTCTGCTCGAGCAAGGCGGCAACATCGAAGAGGCCGCGCAGTATAACGACCCGGCCACCGGACTGTTCTTCATGCGCGTGCAATTTGCCTGCAACGGCTGCGATCCCGCGGCTCTGAGGGCGGCCCTGGCCGACCTGGGCGGCCAGTACCAGATGAAGTGGCGCCTGCACACCAAGGCAGAAGCCATGAAGACCGTGCTCATGGTCAGCAAGGAAGGCCACTGCCTCAACGACCTGCTGTTTCGCTGGAAGAGCGGCCTGCTGCCGGTGGACATCCGCGCCATCATCAGCAACCACCGCGAGTTCTACCAGCTGGCGGCCAGCTACAACATCCCCTTCCACCACATCCCCGTCACGGCTGCCACCAAGGCCCAGGCCGAGGCAAAGCAGTTCGAGATCATCGAGGCCGAAGGCGCCGAACTCGTGGTGCTGGCGCGCTACATGCAGGTGCTGTCCAACGACCTGTGCACCAAGCTGGCCGGCCGCGCGATCAACATCCACCACAGCTTCCTGCCCAGCTTCAAGGGCGCCAAGCCCTACTACCAGGCCCATGACCGCGGCGTGAAGCTGATCGGCGCCACGGCCCACTATGTGACGGCCGACCTGGACGAAGGCCCGATCATCGAGCAGGACGTGGCCCGCGCCGACCACACCGACACCGTGGAGGACCTCACGGCCCGCGGCCGCGACACCGAGAGCCAGGTGCTGGCCCGCGCCGTCAAGTGGCACAGCGAGCACCGCGTCATCCTCAACGGCCACAAGACCGTGGTCTTCCGCTGAAGCCGGCTCCCGGCCGCCCATGGCGAACGTGACCCTTGCCGCCGGCAGCGGCTTTGCCCCGCCCGGCAGCGGCGCCCGCCGCATCCCGCCCATACAGTGCCTGCTCACTTTCGAGGCGCTGGCGCGGCTGCGCAGCGTGACGCAGACGGCCGAGGAGCTGTGCGTCACGCCCAGCGCCGTCAGCCACCGCGTGCGCCAGCTCGAGCAGATCCTGGGCACGCGGCTGTTCGGCCGCTCGGACTTTTCGCTCACCACCGAAGGCAGCGCCTACCTGTCCCACGTGCGCGAGGGCCTGGGCGCGCTGCAGCGCTTCCCGGGCGAGGTCACGGCGCCAGGCCGCCGCAGGCTCAAGCTGGCCGTCACGCCCACCTTTGCGCGCGTGATCCTGATCCCGCGCCTGCGCCAGTTCACGGAAACCTATCCCGAGATCGACATCGCCCTGCAGGTCTCCATCCCGCTGCTGGACGTGGTGGCCGAGGATGCCGACCTGATGGTGCGCTTCGGCCCCGGCCACTACGCCGACGTGGAGCACATCGAGCTGGCGCGCGACGTGGTCACGCCGCTGGCATCGCCGGCCTTCATCCGCGAGCACGGCCCCTTCGAGCAGCCCCAGGACCTGGAAGGCATGCCCCTGCTGCGCAGCCCGCTGGAGCCCTGGCGCACCTGGTTCGGCGCCACCGGCCTGGACTGGCCCGAGCCGCACGAGGGCTCGCAGTTCAACGACATCGGCCTGATGTGCGACGCGGCCTCGGCCGGCATGGGCATTGCCCTGGTGCGCCACAAGCTGGGCGCACCCTGGATGGACAACGGCACCCTGGTGCGCCTGTTCGACCTGGACACGGCCAGCCCCCATGCTCACTACCTGTGCTGGCGCACCGGCACCATGGACCGCTGGGAATGCGCGGCCTTTGCTGAATGGTTGAAGAGGGCGATGGCCTGCTGAGGCGCCCACAACGGAATTCACGGATTTCGCGGATTTCACGCGCCGTTGCAATAAACATCAGCGCAGTCCCGCTGCACAAAGACGGCGGCATCGCCTAAAGTCAGGCCCCATGACTTCCGCCAGCTCCCCAGCCAGCCCTGCCCCCGGCGCCATGGCGTCGGCCGCCGCCGATGCCGCCTACCAGCAGCCCACGGCCTCCGAACGTGCACGGCGCCAGGCCGAGGTCGTGGCCGCGCTGGCCCGCCATGTGCCCGCGCATGCCCTGCTGTGGAACGCCGAGGACACCACCCCCTATGAATGCGACGGACTCACGGCCTACCGCCAGCGCCCCCTGGTGGTCTGCCTGCCCGAGACCGAGGCCCAGGTCCAGGCCGTGCTGCGCGCCTGCCACGCCATCCAGGTGCCCGTGATCGCACGCGGCGCGGGCACCGGGCTGTCGGGCGGCGCCCTGCCCCATCCCATGGGCGTGACGCTGTCGCTGGCCAAGTTCAACAAGATCCTCCAGGTCGATGCCGCCAGCCGCACGGCCGTGGTGCAGTGCGGCGTGCGCAACCTGGCCATCAGCGAGGCCGCCGCGCCCCTGGGCCTGTACTACGCGCCCGATCCCAGCAGCCAGATCGCCTGCACCATCGGCGGCAACGTGGCCGAGAACTCGGGCGGCGTGCACTGCCTCAAGTACGGGCTGACCGTACACAACGTGCTCAAGGTGCGCGGCTTCACGGTGGCGGGCGAGCCGGTGGAGTTCGGCTCCACGGCACTGGACACGCCGGGCTTCGACCTGCTGGCCATCCTGGTCGGCAGCGAAGGCATGCTGGCCGTGACCACCGAAGTCACCGTGCGCCTGATTCCCAAGCCCCAGCTGGCGCGCTGCATCATGGCCAGCTTCGACGACGTGCGCAAGGCCGGCGACGCCGTGGCCGCCGTGATCGCGGCCGGCATCATCCCGGCCGGGCTGGAGATGATGGACAAGCCCATGACGGCCGCCGTCGAGGACTTCGTCAAGGCCGGCTACGACCTCACGGCCGAGGCCATCCTGCTGTGCGAGAGCGACGGCACGCCCGAGGAAGTCGAGGAAGAGATCGCCCACATGAGCGAGGTGCTGCGCGGCGCCGGGGCCACGGCCATCACGGTGAGTGAAAGCGAGGCCGAGCGCCTGCGCTTCTGGAGCGGGCGCAAGAACGCCTTTCCCGCCAGCGGGCGCATCAGCCCCGACTACATGTGCATGGACTCCACCATCCCGCGCAAGCGCCTGGCAGACATCCTGCTGGCCATCCAGGAAATGGAAAAGAAATACGGCCTGCGCTGCGCCAACGTCTTCCACGCGGGCGACGGCAACCTGCACCCGCTGATCCTGTTCGATGCCAACGACCCCGACGAGCTGCACCGCTGCGAGCTGTTCGGCGCCGACATTCTGGAGACCAGCGTGGCCATGGGCGGCACGGTCACGGGCGAGCATGGCGTGGGCGTGGAAAAGCTCAACTCCATGTGCACCCAGTTCACCACGGCCGAGAACGACCAGATGTTCGCGCTCAAGGCCGCCTTCGACCCGCAGGCCCTGCTCAACCCCGGCAAGGTGATTCCCACGCTCAACCGCTGTGCCGAATACGGAAAGATGCTGGTGCGCGGCGGCCAGATCTCACACCCGGACCTGCCGAGATTCTGAGGCGTGGTGCAACCGGCGACGTGCGGCGTGCAACCGGCGCCGTGCAGTCCTTCCCGCCATCAGGGCTGCTGCAGGCAGCGCGCCCACAGTCCGTCAAGCGCCCGGGCCAATGCGCCTCCCTGGCGGGGCACGGCCTGGCCCTCGCCCAGGTCTTCGACCAGGGTGTCCAGCGGCATGGCTTCGGTCAGCGTGCGCACGCCGCACTCCATGGCCAGGGCCGTGTCCAGGTAGACCACGCGTGCGCCGGCCACGCTCCAGCGCGTGAGCTCGCGCACGCGGCCCACCTGGCCCAGCCGCAGGCGCATGGCCTCCATGCGCGCGGCCAATGAGCGGCGTATGCGCTCGCCCGCCTCGGGGCGGTCTTCCTCCAGCCGGCGCAGCGCCGCCTCCTGCTGCTCCAGGGTGCGATCCATCGCCTGCAAGGCCGCCTCGCGGCCCAGCCGGGCCTCGTCGTAGCGCGGCAGGGCCGCGCGCAGCCGCACCAGCGTCCGCTCCCGCTCGCGCGCATAGACATGCCCGGCCGCGCGCCCGGCCTGCGCACAGGCCTGGGCTGCCAGCACCAGGCGCTGCGGCGCGGCCTCGGCACTGAGGCTTTGCGGACGGAAGCTGCCGCACTCCTTCATGTCCCCCAGCACACGCAGATCCTCCAGGTGCCGCTGCCTGTGGTCGGCATCCCTTTGCGCCTCCTGCGCGTGGCGCCGCAGCATCTCCTGCCGCTGCCGCTCCAGCACGAGCAGCTCACGCCATTCGCCACGCAACCGCGCCTCGAACCGGGCCTGTTCGCTTTCGGCGGCGCGCTGCAGTGGCCCGACCTCCTGGCGCAGACTGGCCTGCAGGTAGTCACGCACGCCTGCGCGCTCGCAGGCGTACTCGACGATGCGCCCGCCGCTGCCGTCTCCCACGCTGCGCCAGCTGCTGCGCGCGCAGGCCGACCTGTCCTGCAGCACCTGCCCTATCGACACGCCCGAGGCGGCGCCCCAGGGCGCAGCCCGCACGGTCAGCACCTCGCCATCGTCACCGCCGCAACCGCCCAGCAGCAGGGCCAGGCCCGCAGGCAGCAGCCACACTCCTTGCCAGCGCATGGGCCCTCCTGTGCTTGTGATTTCTGGTTGAGTCTTTGATGTTAACTATCAATCACATCGGATATGTGATTTTTCACAATACTCACTGCACAATCAGACTTATCCCATAGCGTGCCCGCATGCAGGATGCGAAGCAGCGGTTTGCGCAGAAATTACGTGATTCCCTGGAGGCCCGTGGCTATGAAGCCAAGCCCTCGGTGCTGGAGCGCGAATTCAACACACGCTTCTGGGGCAAGCCCATGTCGCAGCACGGCGTGCGTCTGTGGCTGCTGGGCAAGACCATGCCCAACACCAAGAAACTTGCTGCGCTGGCCGACTGGCTGCAGGTGCCGCTGGAGGAGTTCCTGCGCGCGCCGCAGCCGGCGCGTGAGGTGCGTGAGCCCAAGGGCAGCTGGTCCGCCGGCCTGGGCTACGAGGACAACGAGCTGTTCAAGATCTACCTGCGCCTTCCCGTACCCAAGCGCCGCCTGGCGCGCGACGTGATCCTGGCCATCGCACGCGCCCATGAGGCCGAGGAAGCGGAACGCGCCGCAGGCTCGTAGCCGCGCGGCGCGTCGATCATCCCCTGATACGGCTGCTGCGGGGCAGCACTGCATCGCCCCGCACGTGCATCAACCACCCATGGCACGCTGGCGTGCATCGCGCTGGGCAGGCGTTTCGTTGATCAGTTCATTGATCACTTCCTGCCGCGTCTTGCCGCCACCGGTCTGCGGTGCAGGCGCCGGGTAGACGCCGGCATTGAAGCGCGAGGTGCCGCCCTGGCGCACGGCCGCCTCGGCCTCGGCCGTCACCTGGGCGCGCGTCTTGCTGCTCTTGAAATGTTCGGGATGGACGACGGCACCCGCCTCGTTGTTGGCCGGGTGGATGTAACCGGCCGCCGATGCCATGCCCGGCAGCAGCAGCGCTGCCGATGCGACCAGGCCGGCGATCAGGGTAGCGGGGGTGAAACGGCGTTGCGACATGGTGTGTCCCTTTCAAAGAACGTTGGTGATTCGTTCTCCCCACGCCCCGCAAGGCGGAACGCCGGGGAGAGGACTCCAATGTAGAAATCGCCCCCCCACGCCACCCCCACAGGATGGTGACATTGCTGTCATACAACCGACACAGATGACCGCGATGACCGAGACACTGCGGCGCCTCGGCGCTCGTCAGCCCCGGTACTGCGCACGCGCGCGGCCGGGCGCCAGAGGGTCCAGGCGCACGTCCAGCAGGCCCTCGGCATCGCCCGCGATGCGCGCCAGCGTCTGGCCGAAGGGATCGGCGAACTGGCTGCCTCCGCTGAAAGCGTAGCTGTCGCCAGGGCCCACGCGGTTGGCCATGGCGATGTAGCACTGGTTGTCCATCGCACGCACGGGCACGGCGTGGCGATGGATGTGGCCGTGGGGGTGCATCATCCCGTCCATCAGCACGATCAGGTCCACGCCCTGCGCACCCAGCGCGCGGGCCGGTGCCGCAAACTCGATGTCGAAGCAGATCAGCATTCCCAGCCGCAGGCCGCGCCATTCGCATGTGGGCCAGCGCTCACCTGCCTCGAACACGCCCTGGTCCGAGTCGTAGAGCATGGTCTTGCGGTAGTGCAGCAGCACCTGCCCGTCGGCATCGATCAGCAGGCCGGCATTGAAGCGGCGGCCCTGGTCTGCTTCGGCCAGGCCGATGGCGACAGCCACGCCGGCTTGCCGCGCGGCCTCGCGCAGCGCGGTGGCCGAGGGGCCGTCCAGCGGCTCGGCCAGCTGCGCCACGTTGTCGGGCCGGGGAAATCCGCTGATGCAGGTTTCGGGAAAGACCAGCAGGTCGGCCTGCCCCGCGCTGGCCTTGATCGTCTTCAGCGTCATCGCCAGGTTGCCGGCAATGTCGCCGTCACGCAGACGGGGCTGGATGATGCGGATGCGGTGCTCCGTCATGGTGTGCGCTCCTTGGGATGCAAAGGGTGGCTGTCCTGCCGCGGCTGGCAACGGGCGGCCTCCTCGGCCTGCAGATCCAGGTTGCGGGCCAGCCCCCAGTAAAGGCTGCCGGCGACGAGAATGCCCGGCAGCCAGGCGAAGTCCACGCCGCCCAGCCGCTGCGCAGCCCAGCCGATGAAGACCGCATGGCCATCGGTGGCGTCGTGGATGTGCATGAACGGCACCATGGCTGCAAAGCCGCCCAGATAGGCGCAGATGCCGCGCCAGCCCCAGGCGCCGTAGATGCCCTGTGGCGTGAAGAAATCAGCGATGGCGTAGCGGCCCTTGCGCACCAGGAAGTAGTCCACGAGGTTGACCGCCGTCCACGGCACCAGGAAGTACAGCAGCAGCGCCAGGAAGGAATGCAGCAAAGCCACGCCGCTGCCCTGGATGGACAGCACGCACGCGAGGATGCCGACGCTGATCGCCGCGATGGCAAAAATACGGGCGGCGCGCGTGGGGCGCAGGCCGCCCAGCGAATCCGCCGCCGTGAGCACGGTCAGTGCCGCGCTGTACGTGTTCAACGCGATGATGGGCAGGAAGGCCACGACGGCCAGGGCAGGCAGCAGCCGGTCCGCGCCCGGGAACAGGCCGGTGCCGATCCGTCCCAGCGCCGCCAGCGCGTCCCCGGCCTGCAGCCGCTGCGCCATCCATGCGCCCAGGCCGATCATCCAGGCCCCGGACAGCGAGGCACCCAGGAAGATGGCCGCGATCAGGCGCCGGGGCTCAGTGTGGCGCGGCAGGTAGCGCGAATAGTCGGACACATAGGGCGCATAGGAGATGTTGTAGCTGGCCGCGATGGTGAACTGCGCGGCAAAGGCGCTCCATGCGAATCCTGGCAATGGCTCCGACCGAACGTGCAAGGCGGGCTCGCCCACGCCTGCCAGCAACGCCAGCGTGGCCAGCGCATACAGGGGCAGTGCCAGCACCAGTGCATGGCGAAAGGCCTTGTGCATCACATCGTGGCCGCAGACCGCCAGCAAGGCGCCTGCCGCCACGGCCACGCAGGCCGTGGGCGCTGGCGGCAGGCCGAACACGGCCTGCATGCCCTGCATGATGAGCGAGACGTTGACGACGTTGAACCCCGTGAACACCAGCAGCGTGGCGCAAAGGGCCAGGGTGACGCCACGAAAGCCGAACTGGGCGCGCGACTGGATCATCTGTGGCAGCCCCAGCTGCGGCCCCTGCGCGCCGTGCAACGCCATGAACAGCGTGCCGAACATGATGCCCAGCGTCCCGGCCAGGGCGCTCCAGGGCGCCGACAGCCCCAGCGACGGGCCGACGAAGCCGATGGAAAGCGTGAAGAAGTGGAAGTTGCCCAGGAACCAGAACGGCCCCTGGTCGGCGAGCCGCGCATGGCGCTCGCTGTCGGGAATGCAGTCGATGGACCGGCTCTCCAATGCGATGCGGGCACGGCCGTGCTGTCCGCTGGCGGGGCTGTTCATGGCCTTGTCCCTCCCGTTGTCCTTGCTGTTGTGGGACGAATTCTAGGCAGGGGCTCGCAGCCGCTCCATGCCAAATGCGCGAGGTTCACATCGATGAAAGAAGATGTGTGGCCCGGGATATCCCGGGCATGAAGAAACCCGCGGCAGCCAGGCTGCAGCGGGTTCCAAAGTGGCCGCCCGGGTGCTGCCCGGGCGCCGCGTCACACGGCAGGTGCCGGCGCGGCGGGCGCGGGGTCTGTGCCGCTGGCCTCCGACGGATCATTGCGATGCACCAGCCGGTACAGCAGCGGCAGCACCAGCAGGGTCAGCAGCGTGGATGACAGGATGCCGCCGATCACCACCGTGGCCAGCGGCCGCTGCACCTCGGCGCCCGTGCCCGTGGCAATGGCCATGGGCACGAAGCCCAGCGAGGCCACCAGGGCCGTCATCAGCACGGGGCGCAGCCGGGTGAGCGCGCCTTCGGTCACGGCGTCGGGCACGCTGGCGCCCTGTTCGCGCAAGGTTCTGATCCAGGAGATCATGACCAGGCCGTTGAGCACGGCCACGCCCGACAGCGCGATGAAGCCCACCGCCGCCGAGATGGACAGCGGTATGTCGCGCAGCCACAGCGCCAGGATGCCGCCCGTGAGCGCGAACGGAATGCCCGTGAAGACCACCAGCCCGTCGCGCACATTGCCGAACATGGCGAACAGCAGCACGAAGACCATCAGCAAGGCCACGGGCACCACGATCTGCAGGCGGCGCGTGGCCGACTCCAGGTTCTCGAAGGTGCCGCCCCAGCGCGTCCAGTAGCCGGGCGGCAGCGACAGGCCCTGCAGCTTCTGCTGTGCCTCGCCCACGAAGGAGCCCATGTCGCGCCCGCGCACATTGGCGCTGACCACGATGCGGCGCTTGCCGTCTTCGCGGCTGACCTGGTTGGGGCCGGGCGCGGTCTCGAACGTGGCCACGGCCGACAGCGGCACGAAGCCGATGCGCCCGTCCGCCCCGCGCGGCAGGGCGATGGGCAGGCGGCTCAGGGCCTGCAGGTCGTTGCGCACGGCGTCCGGCAGGCGCACCTGGATGTCGAAGCGCTTGTCGCCCTCGAACACCGTGCCGGCCTCGGTGCCGCCCATGGCGGTGCTGATGGCGTCCTGCACATCGCCCATGTTCAGGCCGTAGCGCGAGGCCTTTTCGCGGTCGATCTGCACGGTGAGCATGGGCAGGCCCGTGGTCTGCTCGACCTTGACCTCGGAGGCGCCCGCGATCTGCTGCAGCATGCCGGCCACGGTCTGGGCGCTTTTTTCCAGCACGGCCATGTCGTCGCCGAAGATCTTCACGGCCACGTCGCTGCGCACGCCCGAGATCAGCTCGTTGAAGCGCAGCTGGATGGGTTGGGAGAACTCGTAGTTGTTGCCCGGGATGCGGTCCACCGATGCCTGTACGGCGGCCAGCAGCTCATCGCGCGGGCGCGCCGGGTCGGGCCACTCGCTGCGGGCTTTCAGCATGATGTAGCCGTCGGAGATGTTGGGCGGCATGGGGTCGGAGGCGATCTCGGCCGTGCCGGTGCGCGCGAACACGCGGTCGATCTCGGGGAACTCCTTCTTGAGCGCCTTCTCGATCTGCATCTGCATTTGCAGCGACTGCGTAAGGCTGGTGCCCGGGATGCGCAGCGCCTGGATGGCGAAGTCCCCCTCGTTGAGGTTGGGCGCGAACTCGCTGCCCAGGCGCGTGGCCAGCAGCAGGCTCAGCGCCACGGCCACGGCGGCGGCCGTGAGCACCACGGCGGGCGCGGCCATGACGCGCGCCAGCACGGGCGCATAGCCGCGGCGTGCCCAGCCCATGAGGCGGTTTTCCTTCTCGGCCACCTTGTCGCCCATGAACAGCGCAATCGCCGCCGGGATGAAGGTGATGGACAGCAGCATGGCGCCGGCCAGCGCGATGACCACCGTGAGCGCCATGGGATGGAACATCTTCCCCTCCACACCCGTGAGCGCGAAGATGGGCAGGTAGACCACCATGATGATGAGCTGGCCGAACAGCAGCGGGCGGCGCGCCTCCTTCGCGGCGGCGAAGACTTCATGGAAGCGTTCGCTGCGCGTCAGCGACCGTCCTCGCGCCTCCTGCGCATGCGCCAGGCGGCGCACGCAGTTCTCCACGATGACCACGGCGCCGTCGATGATGATGCCGAAGTCCAGCGCCCCCAGGCTCATGAGGTTGGCGCTGACCTTGTAGTGCACCATGCCCGTGAAGGTGAACAGCATGGACAGCGGGATGATCAGCGCCGTGATCAGCGCCGCGCGCAGGTTGCCCAGGAACAGGAAGAGGATGACCACCACCAGGGCCGCGCCCTCCACCAGGTTCTTCTTGACCGTGGCGATGGCCTTGTCCACCAGGTTGGTGCGGTCGTAGACGGTGATGGCCTTGACGCCCGGGGGCAGGCCCCGGTTGATCTCGGCCATGCGCTGGTCCACGGCGCGCGAGACGGTTCGGCTGTTCTCGCCGATCAGCATGAACACCGTGCCCAGCACCACCTCGCGGCCGTTGTCGGTGGCCGCGCCCGTGCGCAGCTCCTGGCCCAGCCCCACCTCGGCCAGGTCGCGGATGCGGATGGGCTGGCCCTGGGCCGAGCCCACGATGACCTCGCGGATGTCGGCGATGCCGCCGACCTGGCCCGGCGCGCGGATCAGGTACTGCTCGCCCTGGCGCTCGATGTAGCCGGCGCCCACGTTGGCGTTGTTGCGCTGCAGGGCGGTGACGATGTCGGCCAGCGTGAAGCCGTAGGCGGCCAGCTTCTCGGGCGCGGGCGCCACCAGGTACTCCTTGGCGTAGCCGCCGATGGAGTTGATCTCGGTGACGCCGGGCACGTTGCGCAGCTGCGGCTTGATGACCCAGTCCTGGATCTCGCGCAGGTCCATGGGCGTGTAGGGCGTGCCGTCGGGCTTTTTCGCACCGTCCTCGGCCTCCACGGTCCACAGGTAGATCTCGCCCAGGCCCGTGGAGATGGGGCCCAGCGTGGGCGTGATGCCCGCAGGCAGGCTGTCGCGCGCCTGCTGTATGCGCTCGCCCACCAGCTGCCGCGCGAAGTAGATGTCCGTGCCGTCCTTGAACACCACGGTGACCTGGGACAGGCCGTAGCGCGACAGCGAGCGCGTCTGCTCCAGGTGGGGCAGGCCGGCCATCACCGTCTCTATGGGATAGGTGACGCGCTGCTCGGTCTCCAGCGGCGAGTAGCCGCTGGCCTGGGTGTTGATCTGCACCTGGACATTGGTGATGTCGGGCACGGCGTCGATGGGCAGGCGCTGGTAGTTGTAGATGCCCAGGCCCGCCATGGCCAGCACGGCCAGCAGGACCAGCCAGCGCTGCTCTATGGCGAATCGGATGATGCGTTCAAACATGGAGTTCTCCGTTCATGCCCGCATCAATGGGAGTGCTCGGCCGTGGCCTTGCCCAGCTCGGCCTTGAGCATGAAGCTGCCCTCGGCCACGTAGGATTGGCCGGGTTTCAGGCCTTCCAGCACCTCGGTGGTCTTGCCGTCGGCGCGGCCCACGCGTACCGGCTGGGCGCGAAAGCCCCCCTGCACGGGCACGAAGACCACGGTCTGCTGCTCCATCTTCTGCAGTGCCTGCGTGGCCACGGCCAGCGGCGCCTGCCGGGACGATGCCGTCAGCTCCACATTCACGAACAGGCCCGGGCGCCACACGCCGTCGGGGTTGGGCAGGGTGATGCGCGCGGGGGCCGTGCGCGTGTCCTGGCCGATCAGTGCGCCCACATAGGCCACTTCGCCCGTGGCCGAGGAGTCGAAGGCCGTGGCGCGCACCGTGGCCTTCTCGCCCACGCGCACGGCGGGCAGGTCGGGCGCGGCCACGCGCATCTCGGCCCAGACGCTGCGCAGGTCGGAGATGGTGAAGACCTGGGTGGTGTCCTGCACGGCCTCGCCCACGGACAGGTGCTTTTCCACGATCACGCCGTCAAACGGCGCGCGCAGCTCGAAGCGGTTGAGCCCGCCCGCACCACCGCCGGCACCGGCGCCCGTGGCGGCCAGCTTCTGCTGGGCGTTGGAGACGGCGATCTCGGCCTCGCGCAGCGCCTGGCGCGCCTGCAGGTAGTCCTGCTCGGCCGAGACCTTTTCCTCCCACAGCTGCTTTTCACGCGCATAGGTGGTGCGGGCCAGCTCCAGGCGCTTGCTGGCGGCCAGCAGTTCGCTGCGCTGCTCGGACACTGCGGCGCTGCTGAGCACGGCCAGCAGCTGGCCCTTCTTCACGTTCTGGCCCAGGTTGGCGGGAACGCTCTCGGCAATGCCGGCCACGCGCGGGACGACGTGGGCCGTGCGGTCTTCGTTGAAGCGGATCTCCCCGGGCAGCTGCAGCACGGAGCGCACGGTGGCCGGGCCGGCCTCGGCCAGGCGCACGCCGGCCGCCTGCATGCGCTGGGCGTCCATGGCGATCAGGCCTTCGTCGTCGCCATGGCCGGCTTCGGCGGCGGCTGCGGGTTTGGCGGCGGGCTTGGCCTCGGCTTTTTCCGCCTTGGAATCTTCATGGTGCTCATCGTCGGCATGGCCTTCGTCGTGCTTGTGGCCATCGGCTGCGGCTGCGGCTGCAGCGCCGTGGTGCTCGCCATCGGCATGGCCTGCGGCCTCGCTGTGGCCGTGGCCATGGCTGTCGGCCTTGGCGGCACCCGGCGGGCCGCTGCGCAGGATCAGCGTGGCGGCCAGCGCGCCCAGGGCCAGGATGACGGCAATGGCCACAAGGGTGCGGCGCGGTCCGAGGGGGGAGGAGGAGGGCTTGGTGTTCATGGTCTGGATGCAATCAGGTGGCTATCGGGGTCAGAGGCCGGCTTCTGTGCCGAGCAGGCGGTCGATGTCGGCGGCGGCGCGGTGCGTGGCCAGCAGTTGGTCCAGGTACTGGCTGCGCGCCTCGGACCAGGTGCGCTGCGCGTCCAGCACGTCGAGGTAGGCGAACTTGCCCAGCGCAAAGCCGCGCGAGGCCAGCTCGTAGGCCGTGCGCGCCGTGGGCAGCACCTCCTCGGCCAGCTGGCGCGCCTGCTCGCGGCTGGACTGCAGCAGCTCGCGCGCCTCGAACAGCTGGGCCTGCAGCTGAACGCGCGTGGCCAGCAACTGCTCCTCGGCCTGGTCGGCCAGGCGCAGGGCCTGCAGCTGGTTGCCCCGGTTGCTGTCGAGCACGGGCAGGGGCACGGAGACGCCGACCACGAGCTGGTTGCGCCCGACCTCGGTGGCGCGCTTGACGCCCAGGCTGACGGTGGGATCGGGCAGGCGGCGCGCACGCTCCAGCTCGGCCGTGGCGCGGCTTTGCTCCAGCGCCTGGCGCGCACGCAGCACGGCGGGAGCCTGTTCGATGCGCTGCTGCAGGGCCGCCAGTTCCGGCAGCTGGGGCAGCGCGTCCACGGCGCCCTCGGCCTGGCCGAAGGGGCGCACGCTCTCGCCCCACAGCGCCTGCAGCTGGCCGCGCGCCACGCGCAGGGCAGAGCGGGCCCGGGCCTGCTCCAGCAGGGCGCCGGACTCGGCCACGCGGGCCCGGGTCTCCTCCAGCGGCGCCACCTTGCCGGCCGCCACGCGCCGGGCCGCCGCCTCGCGCGCGCTGCTGGCGATCTCCAGCGTCTGCCCGGCCAGGACCACGCGCTGCTGCGCGGCCAGCACGCCGAAAAAGGCCGCGCCCACATCGGCGCGCAGCGCGGCCTCGGTCCCTGCCAGTTCGGCGCGGGCCAGGTCGCGGCCGCGCTCGGCCACGCGCATGCGGGCCTCGCGCTTGCCGCCCACTTCCAGGGTCTGGTTCAGCTGCACGGTCAGCGTGCGGGTGCTGCGGCGCGTGTCCTCCTGCGACCAGGCCAGCTCGGGATTGGGCCGGGCCTGGCTTTGCAGCACGGCCCCCTCCGTGGCGGCCAGCGCCTGGCGGGCCGCGCGCAGGCCGGGATTGCCGTCCAGCGCCAGGGCCAGTGCCTGCTGCAGGTCCAGCGGCGGGCCATCAGGAAGGGATGCGCCTGCAAAGGCGGGTGGCGCCACGGAATCGGCCGGTGGCTCGGCGGCCTGCACGACGCCACAGGCGGCCAGCGCCGCCAGCACCCACGGTGCGAAGGCTGTCCTCGACGGAAAGGACGAAGGAAAAGACATACACGGGCTCCTTGCCCGCAGCGCGGATCAGGCGTGATCGCTTGGTCGATCAGGCCCCACGCCACAGGGCGCGCACGGACGAGGGCCGCTGCGCGCGAAGGGATTTCTGGAAAATGCCGGTCCGGGGCGAAACAGGGCGATGAACGCCGAATGCCCGGCCGGCGGCTGCAGGAGCGTCAGCCCTGCCAGCGGGGCCGGTCGGGGCGCAGCAGCACGGCCGAGGCATGCCGGCGCAGCGGCTCGGCGAATTGCGCGGGCGGCGGGGCCACCGGCGCCGCCTGCCAGTGCTGTGTGGCAGCGGCCACCCAGGCGTGGCACATGGAGCAGTCCACGCTGAGCGAGGACTGCAGGCCCTGGTCGGCCTTTTGCGCAGGCGGGCCGGACTCGGCATCCGTGCCCGTGCCCGCATGGCGCTCGGCGCCCATGCCGTGCAGGCTCACGCCATGGACATGGTGGCCGAAGTGCCGGGTCTCATGCCCGTCGTGGCGGCACAGCGCAGCGGCCGCCATCCAGGTCCACTGGAACAGCAGCGCGATCACGAGGATGGCAAGGGCGGCAAGACGGGGCCGGGTCATGGAAGAGGGCATGGCAGAAGTGCGGGATTGTCGGGCATGGCGTTTGACCCCAATCGCGACTGCCCCATGCCGGCGAGTCTAGGGCGGCGCAGCGACCCGGCGCTGTCGGGCACATGACAAATTTGTCATCTCCGAAAACCCTTGCCTGCCCCGACAATGCTCGGCATGAAAGTCCTGGTCATCGAAGACGAAACCAAGCTGGCCGACTACCTCCGCAAGGGCCTGACCGAGGAGGGGTTCGTGGTCGATGTCGCGCACAACGGCATCGACGGACTGCACCTGGCCACCGAGCTGGCCTACGACCTCATCGTGCTCGACGGCATGCTGCCCGGCATCGACGGCCTGGCCGTGCTGGCGGCGCTGCGCCAATCGCGCCAGACGCCGGTGCTGATGCTGACGGCGCGCGGCCAGGTGGAGGACCGCGTGCGCGGCCTGCAAGGCGGCGCCGACGACTACCTGGTCAAGCCCTTCGCGTTCTCCGAACTGGTGGCGCGCATGCATGTGCTGCTGCGCCGTGGCGGCGGCACGGCCCAGCCTGCGGCCGAGGCCACCACGCTGCGCATGGCCGACCTGGAGCTGGACCTGATACGCCGCCGCGCCACGCGCGCCGGCCAGCGCCTGGACCTGACGGCCAAGGAATTCAACCTGCTGAGCCTGCTGCTGCGCCGCCAGGGCGAGGTGCTGTCGCGCACCGAGCTGGCCTCCCAGGTCTGGGACATGAATTTCGACAGCGAGACCAATGTGGTCGAGGTGGCCGTGCGCCGCCTGCGCCTGAAGCTGGACCAGCCCTTCGCGCAGCCGCTGCTGCACACGGTGCGCGGCATGGGCTATGTGCTGGAGTCGCGCGCACCGTGAGCGTTGCCCCTGCCGACATTCCCCATCTGGGCCGGCGCCTGTCGCGCTGGCTGGCCCTGCAGACCATGCTGGGCCTGGGCCTGGTGTGCGCGGCCGTCTACGGGGTGGCATCGATGACGCTGGAGCAGCACCAGCACGAGACGCTGGACCTCAAGCAGCAGGCCGTGCTGCACCTGATGACCGAAAGCCGCAGCGCCCACAACGAAGCCGGGCTGGCCCACATGCTGGACGACTTTCTCACGGGCCTGGACGAGATGTCGCTGCGCATCACCGACCTGCAGGGCCGCGTGCTCTACGAACGCCTGCGCACGCCCAAGAATCCCGGCCGCACGCTGCAGCGCAGCTTCGAGGTCGTGCTGGCCGACTCCGGCCAGCAGGCCCGTGCCCAGCTCACGCTGGACCGGGCCGAAGACGACCGGCAACTGTCCCTGCTGGCCTGGACGCTGGCCCTGGCTGCCGTGGGCGGCGCGCTGCTGGTGTCGCTGACCGGCATCTGGCTGGTGCGCCTGGGCCTGGCGCCGCTGCGACAGCTGACCGAGCAGACGCGCCAGCTGTCGGCCCAGGACCTGCAGCGGCGCCTGGACGACAGCGGGCAGCCGCAGGAGCTGCGGCCGCTGATCGCACAGTTCAACGCCCTGCTGGAGCGGCTGTCCGTGGCCTACCGGCAGATGGAGGCCTTCAACGCCGACGTGGCCCATGAGCTGAACACGCCGCTGACCACGCTGATCAGCAGCTGCGAGCTGGCCCTGCGCAAGCCGCGCAGCGAGGCCGAGCTGCGCGAGGTGCTGGCTTCCAACCTGGAGGACCTGCGGCGCATGGCCGGCATCGTGGCCGACATGCTGTTTCTCTCCCAGGCCGACCGGGGCCAGGGCGCGCGCCTGGCGCCCTGGGCCAGCCTGGCCGCGCTGGCCCACGAGGTCATCGACTTCCACGAGGCCGCGCTGCAGGAGGCCGACCTGCAGGTCGTCGTCCAGGGCGACGCGGCCGCCGAGGTCGATGCGCGGCTGCTGCGCCGGGCGCTGTCCAACCTGCTGGGCAATGCCACACGCTATGCACAGCGCGGCTCCACCATCACCGTGCAGATCGGCGCGCGGCCCTGTACCCACCACGGGGGCGCCGGCGATGTGGCGCTGGCGGTGCTCAACCGGGGCCCGGCCATCGATCCCGTCCACCTGCCGCGCCTGTTCGACCGCTTCTACCGCGCCGACGCCGCGCGCAGCCAGGCCGACCGCAACCATGGCCTGGGCCTGGCCATCGTGGCCGCCATCGCGCGCATGCACGGCGGGCGCTGCTTTGCCGAGTCCGAGGGCGGCTTCACGCGCATCGGCCTGGAACTGCCCGACAGCCCGAGCCCGCCGCGCGATTCCCCGGCCTGAACACAGGCACCGGAGCGGCGGCACAATGGCGCCCCATGACGCAAGACGCCCCCTCCTCCTACGCAACGCTGCTGGCCGAAGGCAATGCCCTGGTGGCCCAGGCGCAGCGGGCCGCCACCCAGGATTTCGCCCAGGCCCGGGCGCTGTGGCAGCAGGCCGGCAAGCATTTCTATCTGGCCCATAAGGCCGACCCCGACCAGGCCGAGGGCGCGTTTCGCCTGGCCCAGGCCTGGATGGCCGAAGCCCATGCGCTGCAAAAGGAAGACTCGCCAGACGCCGTGGTGATGTGGCGCAACGCCGCAGCGCAATGCGAGCTGGCGTTCGACCTGGAGCCCGAGAACGGCCGCCTGGCCATGACGGCCGCCAGCTGCCACATGTTCGGCGGCCAGCATGACGCGGCCAAGGCCTGGCAGCAGATCGGCCAGCATCTGCTGCCGCCGGCGCCCGAAGGCGACGGCGCCTGAAGCCAGGCTACAGCGCGATCAGCTTGAACACGGCCCGCGCCGTGCACACGGCCTGGCCCGCGCTGTCCAGCACATTGCCCTCGCAGAACACGGTGCGCGCGCCTGCGCGCAGCACGCGGGCCTCGATCAGCAGGTCGGTGGTGGCCGATGCCAGGAAATGCGTGCTCATCTCGATGGTCACCACGCCCAGCCCCAGCGGGTTGGACGAGCGCGCGGCCGCGCTCAGCGTGAAGTCCAGCGCGCTCATCAGCGCGCCGCCATGGCCATGCCCCCGGCTGTTGGCCAGGTGCGGGCGCATGGGCAGCCGCGTGCGCGCCAGGCCGGGCGCCAGGCTCACGGGCTCCAGGCCGATGTGGGACATGAAGGGCACGTCGATGCCGAAGTAGCCGCGCGCCAGCGCGGCGGCCTCCAGGTCCGGGGTGGTGGAGATTCCAACGGCGTTCATCCGATCTCCGCAATCGCCTGGCCTTCGGCCACCGGCTCGCCCACGGCCACGAGCATGCGGCGCACGACGCCTGCCACCTCGCTTTCCACGGGAATCTCCATCTTCATGGACTCCACGATGATGAGGGTGTCGCCCAGGGCGACGGTGCCGCCTTCGGCGGCTTCCACAGCGGCCACGAGGCCGGCGATGGGGCTTGTGATCATGTTCGGGGTGGTGGTCATGGGTAGGGCTTTCAAAGGGGGGCCAGCACGCGCTGGGCGATGCCGGTGTCGATGCGCAGGTCCAGGAAATCGGCGTGGCCCAGGATGCGTTCGATGAAGGGGATGTTGGTCTTCACGCCCTCGATGCGGGTCTGCGCCAGTGCCTGGCGCAGCCGTGCGATGGCCTGGGTGCGGTCGCTGCCATGGGCCACGAGCTTGGCGACCATGGGGTCGTAGAAGGGCGTGACGCTGCAGCCCTGGGCATAGCCGGTCTCCACGCGCAGGCCTTCGCCCCGGGGCATCTCGAAGCGGTCCAGGCGCCCCGGCGAGGGCAGGAAGCGCACGGGGTCCTCGGCATAGATGCGCGCCTCGATGGCATGGCCGCGGGCCACGGGTTCGGCGGGCAGCACCTCCCGCATGCGCTCGCCGGCGGCCAGGCGGATCTGGGCCTCGACGATGTCGATGCCCGTGATCTCCTCGGTCACCGCATGCTCGACCTGCAGCCGCGTGTTCATCTCCAGGAAGACAAAGCCGTGCTGCGGCGTGTAGAGCATCTCCACGGTGCCGATCACGTCATAGCCCGTGCGCGCCAGCAGGCCGGCCAGCAGTTGCCGCATGTCGGCCAGGGCCTGCGCGGGAATGCCTGCGGGGCGGGCCTCTTCCACCACCTTCTGGTGGCGGCGCTGCACCGAGCAGTCGCGCTCGAACAGCACGCGCACCTCGCCATGGCGGTCGGCCAGCACCTGGAACTCGATGTGGCGCGGCGCCTCGATCAGCTTTTCCAGGTACAGCTCGGCCGTGCCGAAGTACTTGGCGGCCATGCCGCTGGCCTTGGACCAGGCGGCCTCCAGCTGCGGTGCATCGTGCGCGGGCAGCATGCCGATGCCGCCGCCCCCGCCTGCGGGCTTGACCAGCACGGGAAAGCCGATGCGCGCCGCCTCCGCCTGCGCCTCCTGCACGCTGTGCAGCACGGCCGAGCTGGCCGCGTGCGGCATGCCCTGGGCGGCCATGAAGGCCCGCGCCTGGGTCTTGTGGCCCAGCGTGCGTATCCAGTGCGGCGAGGGGCCGATGAAGCACAGGCCCTGGCGCTGCACGGCCTCGGCGAAGTCCGCGTTCTCGGAGAGAAAGCCGTAGCCCGGGTGCACGGCATCGGCGCCGGTCTCGCGCGCCACCTGCAGCAGCCGCGCCTGGTCCAGATAGCTTTGCGCGGCGGGCGCAGGGCCTATGCACACGGCCTGGTCGGCCGCGCGCACATAGGGCAGGCTGGCATCGGCCTCGGAGTACACGGCCACGGATTCAAGGCCCATGCGCCGCAGCGTGCGGATCACGCGCGCGGCCACGGCGCCCCGGTTGGCGACCAGCACGCGGCCGATGGGGTGCGGGGCGCCGCTCATGCCGCCTCCGAGGACGCCGCTGGCGTGGCGGCCACGGCCACCACCGCATCGACGATCACCGGCGCCTGCGCGCCGCGCGCCACGAGCACGGGATTGGCGTCGACCGACTGCACGCGCCCGCCCTGGGCCAGCATCCAGTCGCCCAGCCGCACCATCATGGCGGCCACGGCATCCAGCTCCACGGCCGGCATGCCGCGCACGGCCGCAAAGGCCGGGGCGACGGCCAGGCGCGCAAGAGCATCCAGCGCCTGCCGCGCACTGAAGGGAGCCACGAGGAACTGCACGTCCCTGAGCGCCTCCACCAGCACGCCGCCCTGGCCGACCATGACCACCACGCCGAACTCGGCATCGACATGGGCACCCAGCGCCAGCTCGAAGTCGGCCCTGTGCTGGGCGCCCAGCAGCAGGCCGCCATCGGCCGCGCCCAGGCGGGCCAGCGTGGCGGCGAAGTCGCCAAAGGCCTGCAGCGCCTGCTCCGCCTCGTGGATGTTGAGCCGCACCAGGCCATGCTCGGACTTGTGCGAGAGATCGGCGGACACGCCCTTGGCCACCAGGGGCCGTGGCAGGGACTCGATGGCGGCGCGCACCTCGTCCTCGCTCCTGCAGACCAGATGGCGCATCACCGGCAGGCCGGCGCGGGCGAGTTCGGACAGGCTGGAGGGCTCGTCCAGCGTGAGGGAGCGGGAGGCCGCCACCGGCACCGATGCCTCGGCAGACGGCACCTGTGCCTGCCTGCCACCGGCCTGCTCGGCCAGCAGCGCCAGGCCGCGCATGGCGGCGCGTTCGCTCCAGAAGGTGGGCACGCCCTGGTCCTGGAAGGCCTGGGCCACCCAGTCCTGGTTGACGCTGACCGCAATGGGCACGCCGGTATCGCGCGCAAAGCGGCTGGCCTGGCCCGCGAAGTCGGCGAAGTCATAGCCCTCGCCGCCGATCGGGAAGCCCACGTGAACGAGGTCCGCCGCACCGCTGCCCGACAAGGCCCGCAGCGTGTCGCCAAAGGTCTGCGGCCTGCCCAGCAGGGCCGTGGTCATGTCGATGGGATTGCGCGCCGTGACATAGGACGGCAGGGCCTGGGACAGGCCGTCCAGCGTGGCGGCATCGAACGGCTCCAGGGCCAGGCCGTATTCCTCGGCCGCGTCGGCCGACAGCACGCAGGTGGCGCCCGAATTGCTGATGCTGACCACGCGGCGACCGCGCGGCGCAGGCTGGGACAGGAACAGCGGCGCGTAGTCGATCAGCTCGCGGAAGTCGGCCAGGCGCGGTATGCCGTGCTGGCGCAGGAAGGCATCGGCCAGCGCGTCCTCGGCCGCCAGCGCGCCCGTGTGCGAGCTGGCCGTGGCCTGGCCTGCGCGCGTGCGGCCGGCCTTCACGGCCAGGATGGTGACGCCGCGCGCATGGGCCAGGCGCGCGGCTTCGCTCAGCCAGGCGCTTTGCCGCAGCGTCTCGATGTAGAGCACGACCAGGCGGATGCCTTCGTCCTCGACCACGGCGCGCACGGCTTCGGCCGCGCAGACATCGGCCTCGTTGCCCGTGGACAGCATGTAGCGCACGCCGATGCCCGCGCGGCGCAGGCCGCCGTAGAGAATGGCCGCGCCCGCACCGCTCTGGCTGACGATGGCCACGGGGCCGTCGGCCGGCGCGTTCTCGTTGATCATGGTCGAGAAGTTGAGGATGGCGCCCGTGGCGAAGTTGGCCACGCCCTGGCAATTGGGGCCGAACAGGCGCAGCCCGCCGCCTGGCGCCCGGCGCGCCCGCGCCACCAGGTCGGCCTGCTGCCGGCGACCCTCCTCGCCCAGCTCCGCAAAGCCGGACGAATAGATCACGCCCAGGCGCGCACCCACGGCCACGCAGTCGTCGATGGCGGCGGCCACGTCCTCGCCGGGCAGGCTGATGACCACGGCATCGGGCGCCTCGGGCAGCGCGCGCAGCGAGGGGTAGGCAGCCAGGCCCTGGACCTCGGCGCGCTTGGGATTGACGGGCAGGATGCGGCCTGCGAAACCATGGCGCCGCAGGTAGTCGATGGGCCGGCCACCGGCCTTGATGGGGTTGTCGGATGCGCCGAGGATGGCGACGGAGCGGGGGTTCAGTGCTTGCAACAGAGACATGCGTACCTCATCAATCCAAAGACAAGGCTTCGCGCTGGATGACTTGGCCCCAGTCGGCCACTTCCTTGGCGATGCGCTGGCCGAACGGCGCGGGCGGCATCATCACGGGCTCGCCCTGGCTGCTGAGCACGGCGCGGATGCGGGCGTCCTGCAGCACGCCCCTGGAGGCCTCGTAGAGCCGGTTGACGATGGCCGGCGGCGTGCCCGCGGGCGCCAGCAGGCCGGCCCAGAAGGTGACGTCGAAATCGGCATAGCCGGCCTCGGCCATGGTGGGCACCTCGGGCAGCTGCTGCATGCGCCGGGGCGCGGTGACGGCCAGCGCCACGAGCTTGCCGCTGGCGATGTGGGGCAGCGCGCTCCAGGTGTCGAACTGCGTGTCCAGCTCGCCGCTGAGCACAGCCATCTGCGCCTGCGATGCGCTCTTGTAGGGCACATGCGTGGTCTTCACGCCCGTGCGGTTGCTCCAGGCCGCATAGGCCAGGTGGGCGATGTTGCCGGGGCCGGCCGAGCCGTAGCTGAGCTTGTCGGGATGGCCCTTGGCGAAGGCGATCACATCCTTGGCCGAGCGGATCTGGTGCTTCTGCGCCCACTCGGGGTTGACGGTGAGGATGAAGGGCGCATCCAGCACCATGGTGATGGGCGCGAAGTCCTTGGCGCGGTAGGTGATCTTCTTGTAGATCTGGGGGTTGATGGTGATGCTGCTGGAGTTGGTGACCAGCAGGGTGTAGCCGTCGGGCGCGGCGCGCGCCACCTCGCCCACGCCGATGGCGCCGTTGGCGCCGGGCTTGTTCTCCACCACCACGGGCTGGCCCAGCGACTTGCTCAGCGGCTCGGACAGCGCACGTGCAATGGTGTCGGTGAACGAGCCTGCAGGGAAGCCGACCACGATGCGCACGGGGCGCGTGGGCCACTTGTCCTCCTGGGGGGCCTGGGCCTGGGCCGCCGTCGCGGCGCAGATGGTCAGGCACGGCGCCAGGCACAGGGCCAGGGCGGTGCGGCGCGAGGGCGCGCGCGGTTGTCTGGTTGCCATTGCTTTGTCTCCTTGGGTTTTTATGCGTTCAGGGCCGCAGGCCGAACTGCGGCGCTCCGGCCTCGCGCAGCGGCGCGGCCAGTTCCACGAATTCGCTGAGCAGGGCGCGCGTGTCGCGCGGATCGATCACCTCGTCGATGCCGAAGGCCTCGGCCGTGCGGAAGGGCGAGGTCAGGCTGCGCACGCGCTGCTCGATCTCGGCGCGCTTTTGCACGGGGTCGTCGGCGCCTTCGATCTCGGCCTTGTAGGCCACCTCCAGCCCGCCCTCGATGGGCAGCGAGCCCCAGTTGGCCGAGGGCCAGGCATAGCGGAAGTTGAAGCGGCCCATGTGCTGGTGGCCCGCCGCCGCCACGCCGTAGGCGCGGCGGATGAGGATGCTGCACCAGGGCACGGTGGCCTGGTAGACGGCGGCCAGGGCGCGCACGCCGTAGCGCATGACGCCGGCCTTCTCGGCCTCCACGCCGATCTGGAAGCCCGCGATGTCCACCAGGTTGACCACGGGCAGGTGGAAGGTCTGGGCCATGTCCACGAAGCGCGTGAACTTCTCGGCCGAGGGGCCGTCCCAGCCGCCACCGTAGAAGTACGGGTCGCTGGCCACCACGGCCACGGGCCAGCCGTCGATGCGCGCCAGCCCCGTGACGATGGCCCGGCCCCAGTGGCGGCCCGTCTCCAGGAAGGAGCCCTCATCGACCAGGCATTCGACGATGGGCCGGATCTTGTAGACCTTGCGGCCATCACGCGGAATGGCCGACAGCAGCCATTCGTCGCGCCGCCGCGGATCGTCCTGCGGCGCGGTGCGCGCAGGCAGCTCGTACACCGACGATGGCAGGTAGGACAGGAAGCGGCGCACGCGCTCGAAGGCCTCCTGCTCGGTGGCCACTTCGTCATCGACCACGCCGTTGCGCGTGTGCACCTGGCTGCCGCCCAGCTCGTTCTTGGTCACGTTCTGGCCGATGCGCGCCACCACGGGCGGGCCGGCATTGAACAGCTGGGCGGTCTCCTTGACCATCACCGAGTAGTGGCTGGAGGCCACGCGCGCTGCGCCCATGCCGGCCACCGAGCCCAGGGCCAGCGAGACCACGGGCACGGTGGACAGGTTCTGCACCACCTGGCTCCAGACCTTCATGGTGGGCACGCTGGTGTAGCCCTTGGTCTCGATGTTGCGCACCGAGCCGCCGCCGCCCGTGCCGTCCACCAGGCGCACCATGGGCAGGCGCAGGTCGTGCGCCATCTTCTCGGCAAAGATCAGCTTGTCGCCCACGGCGCCGTCGTTGGCGCCGCCGCGCACCGTGAAATCGTCGCCCACCACGACCACGGGCCGCCCGCCCACGCGCGCCCGGCCCATGATGAGGTTGGAGGGCGTGAAGTCCGTCAGCCTGCCCAGGCCGTCGTACTGGCCCGAGCCGGTGAGCGAGCCCACCTCCACGAAGGACTGCGCGTCCGTGCAGGCATCGATGCGCTCGCGCACCGTGAGCTTGCCGGCGGCCTTGTGCCGCGCCACCTTGTCCTCTCCGCCCAGTTTGGCCGCCAGCGCGCGGCGGTATGCGATCTCGTCCACTTCGGGTTGCCAGCTCATGTCGTCGTGTCTCCTTGTGCCTGTGGAGATGCACAAGGCGTGCCAGACTGCAGCGCGTTGAATTCAAAGGACTTTTTTCACATTCGACCTTCACGTGTCCACAACAAGGACAACCTCGAAGACACGGGTTGGGCACTGTCTTCAATGGAGACACCACGGGGACAGACCCGTGGCCTGCGCGCCGCTAGAGTGCGTTCACCCCAGCCACTGCCCGCCCTGCCCATGCCCAGCTCCCCCGACCACCGATTCGGCGTTCTCGTCTGGCGGCGCGACTCGCCCGAGCCCGTGGCGCGGCTGGGCCTGGCGCAGGAGCCGCTGCTGCATGCAGCCGTCACCGAGGCCCTGGCCCGCGCGCACGGCGACGGGCACAACCCCATCGGCCATGGCCAGTTGCTGCACGTGGAAACACCGGGCCCGCGCGGCACGGTGGCCCGCCATGTGGCCGTGGTGCTGGCCGATGCCGAGGGCGAGGTCGCCCTGCTGCGCCCGGCCGACGAGGCGGCGGCGCTGTTCGACATGGTGGCCAGCGTGCCCTTCGCCTTCGCCATCCTCAACATGTTCCTGACCAACCCGTACCAGGCGATCACGGTGGCCGACCATGAAGGGCTGATGCGCTACATCAGCCCCGTGCACGAGAAGTTCTTCGGCCTGGCGCCAGGCACGGCCGCAGGCCGGCGCGCGGAGGACGTGATCCCCAACTCGCGCCTGCCCCATGTGGCACGCAGCGGCCGCGCCGAGATCGGCGACCTGCAGCAGCTGGGGCCGGGCGTGAGCCGCATCGTCAACCGCATGCCGGTCTACGAGGGCGGCGCCGTGGTGGGCGCCGTGGGCCAGGTCAGCTTCAGCGGCGTGGAGGCACTCAACCGCATGCAGCAGCGGCTGAACCAGCTGCATGACGAGGTGCAGCACTACAAGCGCGAACTGAGCCAGTTGCGCGGCGGCACGCCCACGGCGCAGATGGTGGGCGCCAGTGCCCCCATGCAAAGGCTGGCCCGCGAGATCGACGCCGTGGCGCGGCTGGACGTGCCCGTGCTCATCCTGGGCGAGAGCGGCAGCGGCAAGGAACTGGTGGCCCAGGCCCTGCATGCGCGCGGGCGCGATGCCGACGCGCCCCTGGTCAGCCTCAACCTCGCGGCGCTGCCGGCCACGCTGATCGAGTCCGAGCTGTTCGGCTACGAGGCCGGCGCCTTCACGGGCGGGCGCAGGCAGGGCCAGCCAGGCAAGCTGGAGCAGGCCGAGGGCGGCACCCTCTTCCTCGACGAAGTGGCCGACATTCCCATGGAGATCCAGGTCAAGCTGCTGCGCGTGCTGGAGGACCGCCAGGTGCAGCGCCTGGGCGCGCACAGCGGCCGGCAGGTGAACTTCCGCATCGTGGCCGCCACGCACCGCGACCTGCGCGGCCTCATCGACAGCGGGCGCTTCCGGCTGGACCTGTTCTACCGCCTCAGCGGCGTGGTGCTGCATGTGCCGGCCCTGCGCCAGCGCCTGGAGGACATCCCGGCCCTGGTGCAGCGCTTTGCCCAGTCGTTCTGCGAGCGCAACGGCATTGCGCTGCCCCGCATCGCGCCCGGCGTCATGCCCTACCTGGCCCGGCAGGCCTGGCCCGGCAATGTGCGCCAGCTGCGCCAGCGCGTGGAAGAGGCCCTGGTGTTCTGCGACGGCCACCTGCTGGGCGTGGACAACTTCGCGCGCCACGAGGACCCGCTGGCCGGCGCACGGCCTTCGCCCGTTGCCGAGCCCGGCCTGCCCGCCACCGGCGCCGTGGCCCCGCTCAAGGACCAGGAGCGCAACGCCATCCTCGACGCCATTGCACGCTGCGGCGGCAACAAGAAGCTGGCCGCGCAGGAGCTGGGCATCTCGCGCTCCTATCTGTACAAGGTGCTGGGCGCGGCAAACCAGGGCTGATCCCTGCGGGCCCAGGGCCTGCAGGGGAATGAAGCAGCGGGCCGGCTGTGCCGTTGCCATACTAGGCGCCCCACATCCGCCCCACATCCGCGTACCCGCCCCGTACCCGCCGCCATCGGCCTCCTGAATGCAAGACACCCGAGACGCGCTCGAACAGCGCCAGATCCCCATCTACTTCGCCGCCGTGGCCCTGGCCGCAGTTGCCGCCTGGGCGCTGCCCGGCACGGGCGTGCTGGAGCGCGCCATCAACCCCGCGCTGGCACTGATGCTCTATGTGACCTTCTTGCAGGTGCCCTTGGCCGAGCTGCGGCGCGCCTTCGGCCAGGTGCGCTTCCTGGCGGCGCTGATGACGGCCAACTTCATCGTGGTGCCGCTGCTGGTCTGGGCGCTGCTGCAGTTCCTGCCCGCCGCCCCCCTGCTGCGCCTGGGCGCGCTGCTGGTGCTGCTGGCGCCCTGCATCGACTACGTGGTCACCTTCTCCCACCTGGGACGCGCCGATGCGCGCCTGCTGCTGGCAGCCACGCCGGCCCTGCTGATCGCGCAGATGCTGGCCCTGCCCGGCTACCTGGGCCTGTTCCTGGGCGACGATGCGGCGCGGCTCGTGCAGGCAGGGCCTTTCCTGCATGCGTTCGTGTGGCTGATCGCCGTGCCGCTGGCCCTGGCCGCCGCCACCCAGTGGTGGGCGGCCCGCAGCCGTCGCGGGGCCAGCGCCTCGGCATGGCTGGGCCTGCTGCCCGTGCCGGCCACCGCGCTGGCGCTGTTCGTGGTGATCGCCTCCGTGCTGCCCCAATTGGGCCCGGCCACGCAGGCCGCCTGGAGCATGGTGCCCGTCTATGCGGCCTTTGCGGTGGCGGCACCCGCGCTGGGCTGGCTGGTGGCGCGCGCCTTCCGGCTGCCTGCGCCCGCAGGCCGCGCGGTCGCGTTCAGCGCGGGCACGCGCAATTCGCTGGTCGTGCTGCCGCTGGCCCTGGCCGTGCCTGGCGCCATTCCCGTGCTGCCGGCCGTCATCGTCACGCAGACGCTGGTGGAGCTGCTGGCCGAGCTGGCCTATGTGCGCGTGATTGCGCTGTGGGGCCAGGACCGGGAGCCGGCCCTGGCCCGCGGTCAACGCGATGACGCCGCGCCATAGGCCTGGCGCAGCTGCGCCATGTTGTCCAGCAGCGCCGTCGGCCCGGCGCTGCCCATCAGGTACCAGCCCTTGGGATCGAGGAAGACGACCTGCCCCTTGCGGCCGGCCGCCGTGGCGTGGATCCGCGTGTTGTCGAACACCTTGCGCGAAGCCATGATCTCGCCGCCGCCTGCCGCCTGGCCCGTGGCCGTGTTGCGGTCGATGACGTAGATCCACGCGGGGTCCAGCCGCGCCACATCATCGAAGCCGTAGGCGGTGCCGCGGGCTGGCAGTTGCGCGGCCGATAGCGCCGAGCGCGCGCCGAACACATCGAACAGAAAGCCGAAGCGCGATCCCGGCGCCTGCGGCAGGAGCTTGTCGTTCACGGCCATCAGCAGCAGGCCCGGCGCGGCCTGCGAGGCCTGGGCACGCAGGCCCTGCAGCTCGGCGTGGATGCGCTGCACCAGCGCACGGCCCTGCGCCTGGCGGCCGAACAGCAGCGCCAGCGTGGCGATGTTGCGTTCGATATCGGCCAGCATGTGCTTGCCGCTGACGCTCAGGTCCAGCGTGGGCGCGATGCGTCCCAGCACCTCGGCCTTGCCGGCCGAGCGCCCGCCCACGATGATCAGGTCGGGCGCCAGCCGGCTCAGCGCCTCGTAGTCGGGCTCGAACAGCCCGCCCGCCGCAGGCCGCTGCGCGAAGCTGTCCAGGTACCGGGGCAGCTGCGCCCGGGGCACGCCTGCGACCGCCGACGCGGGCACGCCCAGCGCATGCAGTGCATCCAGCGCCCCCAGGTCATAAACCACCGCGCGCCGGGGTGCGCCGGGCAGGCTGGCCACTCCCCCGGCATGCCGCACGGACAGCGGGGCCGCCACCGCAGTCCCCAGGAACAAGGCCGGCAGGGCCAGCGCCGCCGCGCGGCGCGTGATATCGAAGGTCATGGCAAAGAATCCCAGGAAAAAATGAAAGGAGTTCCGGCCTCCGGAGGCGGGTGCCGCGCCGGGAAGCGGCGCGGCCCGATCCGCAGGCCACGGGCAGCGGCCGCCCTTGCGGCCGGGATGCCTAGAACTTCACGTTCATGCCGATCCAGTAGCGCCGGCCGTCCTGCACCGTGGCGTAGTCCTCGTAGTACACGTCCTTGTCGAACAGGTTGTAGATGCCTGCGTAGAAGGTCACGTCCTTGCTGTAGTTGTAGGAGCCGCCCATGTCGAACATGGCATAGCTGCCGGCCACCCAGGTGCGCGCCGAACGGCCGCCCGTGGGCTGGCTTTCCTTGCCCCGGTAGGACAGCTTGGCCCAGCCCGCCCATTGCTGCGAAGGCTTCCAGTTCAGCGCCAGGTTGAGCATGTGGCGCGGCAGCTGGCTCAGCGGCTGCCCCGCGAACTCGCCGCTCTTTTGCTCGGACTTGGTGAAGGTGTAGCTGCTGCTCAGGTCCAGCGTGCGCGCCAGCGGGGCCTTGAACGTGGCTTCGACGCCGCGCGTGATGGCCTTGTCGATATTGACGTTGGTGGTGGGCGTGTTGCCCGAGGAATTGGCCGGTCCGCACTCCGGGCAGGCGATGCGCGTGATCTTGTCGTTGAACTCGTTGTCGAACACCGTCAGGCCTGCCGACAGGCCGGCGCCGTTGTTGTAGAGCACGCCCAGTTCCTTGCTCAGCGAGGTTTCGGGCTTCAGGTCGGGGTTGCCGTAGATGTTGCCGCCGCGGCTGGACTGGCCCCAGTCGCCCAGGGTCTGGCGCAGCGAGGGCGCGCGAAAGCCGGTGGACACGCCGCCCTTGACGGTCCATTGCGCGTCGAGGTTCCACACGCCGTACAAGCGCGGGCTCCATTGCGATCCGCCCTTGCTGTCGTGGTCGTAGCGCAGGCCGCCGGTCAGGGCGAAGTTCTCGCGCAGGCGCCACTCGTCCTCGGCGAACCAGGCGTACTGCGTGCGATCGGCCGTGGTGCGCGCCGAGCCCGGCAGCGTATTGGTCGTCGTGTCGCGCAGGTCCTGCTGGTTGTAGTACACGCCCGTGGTCAGCAGGTGCTGGCGGCCCAGCGGCGCCACCCAGCTGCTGTTGAACACCGTGTTCCTGATGGTCATGTCGCGCGACAGGTTGCGCGTTTCCTCGCGCTGCAGATAGGTGTCGGAGGAAGCCCAGCCCCAGCGGCCCTTGTGCTGCAGCGAGTAGTTCTCGCGCTCGAACTTGCGGTCGCTGGGCGCATCGGTGGGCAGCAGGGTCATGCCAGGCGACGAAACGAAGTGCTGGCGCGAAGTGCCGATCTCGGCGATCAGGTCGTGGTCCTTGCTGGGGGTCAGCGCCAGGCGCAGGTTCAGCGAACGGTTGTCGCTCTTGTTGTAGCCCTGGTAGATGCGGTCCTGGTCGCGCTTGCCGTAGTTGCCGTACAGGCTCAGGCCCAGCAGGTCGGTCTTGATCGGGCCTGACAGGTAGAAGTTGGTCTGGTAGGCATCGCCCGAGGTGGAGCGCTCCTGCAGCGTGGCGTCGGCGCGCACCGAGCCATGCCAGTTCTTCGCCACCTTGCGCGTGATGACGTTGATCACGCCGCCCATGGCGTCCGAGCCGTACAGCGAGGACATGGGGCCGCGCACCACCTCGATGCGCTCGATGGCCTCCAGCGGCGGAATCCAGCTCTGGTCCGTGCCCGTGCTGCCGTTGGTCTGGGTCTCGCGCGTGCTCATGCGCTTGCCGTCCACCAGGATCAGGGTGTAGTTGGCGCCCATGCCGCGCAACGAGATGTCGTTGGAGTTGTTGTCCGAGGGCGTGAGGATCACGCCGGGCACATCGCGCAGGGCATCGTGCAGGTTGCGGTAGGCGCCCTGCTCCAGTTCCTGGCGCGTGATCACCGAGATCGAGGCCGGCGCCTGGCTGATCTCCTGCTCGAAGCCGCTGGCCGTCACGACCAGGGTTTCCAGCGTCGCCCCGCCTGCTGCCTGGGCCAGCGCGCTGCCCGAGGCCAGCAGGCCCAGGCAGGCGCCCAGCGCGGTGCGGCGCAGGGGAACGACGGTGGAGGGAAACGAAGCACGCAGGGAGGTGCAAAGGGCGGACAGGGCAAAGCCACGGCCCGCCGCGGGGGCTGTGCAGTTGTGCATGGGAAAGCTCGCAAGAAGAATCACGGACGGTCGAACGACCGGGGTGCGCATCCGCTCTGTTGTTTTTGATGAGTGCGAATCGTTCTTATTTTATTTTCCCGCCGACAACGGCCTGGCCGACGGCAGCGCAGCTGCTGTTTTTCTTTACAAGCGGGCCGATCTGTGAGCAATTCATTCAGGATGCTGAATGTTGCCTTGTTCATCAATGACATGCAGGGCCGCCAGTGCCCGGGCACGTGCAGCGCCCGGCCCGATTCACGGCGTTCCGGCGAGCACGGCGGCTTTGTAAAGTTGGCCCGATGTGGCCGGCAGGCAACATCCTGATACGAAGATCAGGACCACAGCCGCCCCGCATTGGAGACCAGGAACAGCAGCAGCCCCACGGCACCGCCGACCACGGTGCCATTGATGCGGATGTACTGCAGGTCCTTGCCGATGTGCAGCTCGATCAGCTCGGACAGCTCGCGCGCATCCCAGCGCCGCACGGTGTCGGCGATGTGCTGGGCCAGGAACTGCGAGACATCGGGCGCCAGCGCCTGGGCCCAGCGCTTGAGGCGTTCGTTCATGGAGTGGCGCAGCGCCTCGTCGTGCGCCAGCGACTGGCCCAGCCAGCGGCCCATGGCCGCGGTCTTGCGCGCCACCTGCGAATGCTCGTTGGCCAGGTCCGCCTGCAGCCTGGCGCGCAGGCCCAGCCACAGCGCCCGCAGGTAGCCGGCCAGCTTCTCGTCGTGCAGCAGGTAGTCGCGCAGGCGCTCGGCGCGATCGGCCATGGCCGGGTCGGACTGCAGCCGGTCAATCAGCCGCTGCACGGAGGCATCGAACGCCTTGCGCATGTGGTGCCCGGGATCGTTGGCGATGTCCTGCAGCAGGCTGTCCAGCGCCCCGGCGATGGCCGTGGCACCCTTGTCGCCGAGCCAGTCCGTGGGCAGCATCTTTTCCTTGAGCGGATGCTCGCGCTTGAGCCACAGCACGATGGTCCGGGCGATCAGCACATGGGTCTCGGATTCGCGCAGCACGCCGCTGACGCGCGCCAGCACATCGTCGAGCACGGCCTGGTGGCGCCCGTCCTGGGTCAGGCCCGACAGCAGGTCCGCCGCCGCGCGCGGCAGGTCCAGATGCTCCAGCAAGGCCTTGAACGAGTGCGAGAGAAAGCGCTCCACCTGCCGGTCCTGCACCATCTCCAGCGCCGCCAGCGCCAGCCGCGCCACCTGCCGCCCCAGCAGCGTGCTGTTGGCCGGTGAGGTCAGCCAGCCCGCCAGCACGCGCGCGGGATCATGGCGCTCGATCAGCGCCACCAGCGAAGGCCCGTCCAGGAACTTGTCGCGCACGAAATTCGCCAGGTTCAGCCCGATGCGGTCCTTGTTGCGCGGAATGATGGCCGTGTGGCGCCCGACCACGGGCAGCGGAATGTGCCGGAACAGGGCAGACACCGCAAACCAGTCGGCCAGCGCGCCGACCAGCGAGGCCTCGGTCACGGCCTTGATGCAGGCCAGCCACAGCGGCACCTGCTGCCAGTGCGCTGCCGCCACCGACGAGGCCACGAAGCCCAGCGCCATGAGCAGCAGCAACGCCAACGGCAGGCGCTTGGCCGACTTCAATGTTTGACGTTGCTCTGGCGACAGCATGGAGCGCAGCATACGACGCCCGCCGGGCCCCGCGTGGCGATGCCTGCCGCCAATGCCTGTCAGCCAGCGCCTGACCCCGGATTGCGCGGACAATACCGGCTTTCTTCAGAACCCTCTTGCGAGAACAAGACCATGACCGACGCCAACGCATCCGCCGAGCGCCCCGCCCTGCCCGACCACCTGTCCATCGACCCGCGCAGCCCGCACCACGTGGCGGCCGTGTTCGAGCACGACATCGGCATCCGCTTCAACGGCAAGGAGCGGTTCGACGTGGAGGAGTATTGCGTGAGCGAGGGATGGATCAAGGTGCCCGCGGGCAAGACGGTGGATCGCAAGGGCAGGCCCTTGCTGATCAAGCTCAAGGGCACCGTGCAAGCCTTCTACCGCTGAGCCTTCGGACCTTGTCGCACCTCTTGCCACAGAGGTGCTACAAGGGGCGCGACAAGGGCGCGACAAAGGCATGCCAGGGGTGCGGCAGAGCCAGGAACCACCCAGGGCAGGCTCCGGCAAAGCCTACTGGAGCGCCTCGGCCGGCCCAAAAAACTCATACCGCACCTGCTCCTGCGGCACCCCCAGGGCCTTCAACGATTCCTTCACCGACCGCATGAACGGCCGAGGCCCCAGGAAGTAGACATCGGCATCCACGGCGGGCAGCCATTCACCCAGCTGGCGGGCGGTCAGCAGGCCCTGCGCATCGACCCCATCGCCCTCCTCCGCCCGGTCATAGCAGTAGTAACGGGTGAGCTGCGGATGCACGGCAGCCAGCGCATCCACATGCTCGCGGAAGGCATGCACCCCGCGCTCGCGTGCGCAGTGGATGAAGACCACGGGCCGCCGGGTCGGCAAGGCCGCGTCCAGCATGGGCAGGGTCGGCGTGATGCCCACGCCGCCGCTGATCAGCACCAGCGGGCGCTCGCCGGGCTGCAGCGTGAAGTGGCCTGCGGGCGGGAACAGCTGCAGCGTGTCGCCGACCCGGACCCGGTCGTGCAGGAAGTTGGAGACCTTGCCACCCGCCTCGCGCTTGACGCTGATGCGCAGGCTGCGCCCGTCTGCGGGAGCGGATAGGGAATAGTTGCGCCGCTGCTCCTGGCCGTCCACCACCAGGCGCAGGCCGATGTACTGGCCGGGCTGGTGGGCGATCACGGGGCCGCCGTCGGCGGGCACCAGGTAGAAGGACGTGATCTCGGCGCTTTCCTGCACCTTGTCCTCGACCACGAAGGCGCGCTCGCCGCGCCAGCCGCCTTCGGCCGCCGCCGTGCGGTCATAGGCCTGGCGCTCGGCGCCGATCAGGATGTCGGCCAGTTGCTGGTAGGCGGCGCCCCAGGCGGCTATGACCTCGTCGGTGGCAATCTCGGCGCCCAGCACTTCGCGGATGGCGCGCAGCAGGCAGGTGCCGACGATGGGGTAGTGCTCGGGCTGCACCTGCAGCGCAACGTGCTTGTTGATGATCTGCGCGGGCAGGTCGCCCAGGGCGTCCAGCCGGTCGATGTGCCTGGCGTACATGAGCACGCTGTAGGCCAGGGCACGCGGCTGGGCGCCGCTTTGCTGGTGGGCCATGTTGAACAGGGCGCGCACCTCGGGGTACTCGCCCAGCATGGTTTGGTAGAAATGCGTGATCAGCGCTTCGCCGCCGGTTTCAAGCAGCGGAACGGTGGATTGGACGATGGCACGTTGGCGGTCGGTCAGCACGGGAAACTCCTTGGGTACGGGGACGGACATGCCCGGTGCGATGCCGGACATGCCTTGGCAAAGGCAAGGGCCGTGCCAGTCCCGCGACCCTTGAAGAACAAGGGCTTGGCGTTTCATGCGTCAATATGACTCCCGTCAAATCGAGTCCTTTTGACAGCCATCGCAGTCTTTATGACCACATCCACCGCCCTGCACGCCCTCACCCCTCTGGTGGCCGACCTGGCCCAGGACCTGCCTGAGCGCGAGCGCTTTCGCCGCCTGCTGGCAGCCCTGCGCGCCGTGCTGCCGGCCGATGCCGCCGCCCTGCTGCGCCTGGAAGGCGAGTGGCTGCGGCCCGTGGCCATCGATGGCCTGGTGCCCGATGCGCTGGGCCGGCGCTTTCGCATTGCCGAGCACCCGCGCTTCGCCCAGCTGCTGGCCGCGGGCCAGGCCATGCGCTTTGCGCCAGACAGCCCGCTGCCCGATCCCTATGACGGCCTGGTGGCCCAGGGCCACGGGCCGCTGGAGGTGCACGACTGCATGGGCTGCGTGCTGCAGACCGGCGGCCTGCCCTGGGGCCTGCTCACGCTGGACGCGCTGGACCCGGGGCGCTTTGCCGACCCGGCCGCGCTGGCGGCGCTGCAGGCTTTCAGCAACCTGGCGGCGGCCACCGTGACCACGGCCGAGCGGCTGCGCCGGTTGGCGCGCAGTGCGCGCGCCCTGCCCGCACCCGGCGCCGCCCCGGGGGGCGATTCATCGCGTCCGCTGATCGGCCAGAGCCCGGCCATGCGCGCGCTGCAAAAGGACATCGCCCTGGTCGCGGCCAGCGACCTCAACGTGCTGATCACGGGCGAGACCGGCACGGGCAAGGAACTGGTGGCCCAGGCCGTGCATGCGCAGTCGGAGCGTGCAGGCCGGGCGCTGGTCAGCATCAACTGCGCGGCCCTGCCCGACAACCTGGTCGAAAGCGAGCTGTTCGGCCATGTGCGCGGCGCCTTCACGGGCGCGCTGTCCGAGCGCAGCGGCAAGTTCGAGCAGGCCGACCAGGGCACGCTGTTCCTGGACGAAGTGGGCGAGCTGTCCCTGCCCGTGCAGGCCAAGCTGCTGCGCGTGCTGCAAAGCGGCCAGCTGCAGCGCCTGGGTTCGGACCGCGAGCACCATGTGGACGTGCGCGTGATCGCCGCCACCAACCGCGACCTGGCCGCCGAGGTGGCGGCAGGCCGCATGCGCGCCGATTTCTTCCACCGCCTGAGCGTCTACCCGCTGCGCGTGCCCGCGCTGCGCGAGCGCGACAGCGACGTGCTGATGCTGGCCGGCTTCTTCCTCGAGGAAAACCGTTCGCGCCTGGGCCTGGGCGGACTGCGCCTGCACCCCGCTGCGCAATCGGCCTTGCTCGCCCAGGACTGGCCCGGCAATGTCCGGGAACTGGAGCACCTCATCAGCCGCGGCGTGCTGCGGGCGCTCAGCCGTGCGCCCTCCGGCACTCCGGCCGGTGGCCGGGCACGCATGGTCACGCTGGGGCAGGCCGATCTCTGGGATGACGCGCAGCCCCCGGCGACGGCCACCCCGACCCTGCCCGTCCCACAGGTCGCATCGCCCGGCGCCAGCCCCCAAGGCCTGCGCAATGCCGTGGAGAGCTACGAGCGCCAGCTGATCGAGGCCAGCCTGCAGCGCCACCACGGCAGCTGGGCCGCCGCCGCACGCGAGCTGCAGATGGACCGCGCCAACCTGCAGCGGCTGGCGCGGCGGCTGGGACTGGCATGAGGGGTCATGCGGCCGGCCCGCCGCCTTGAGACGAAGGCTTATTTAAGTCAGCTTAACTTGGCGCTCTCGTTATTTAAGAAAAACCGCATTTGCTTAAATAAGCGTCCAAAGCCATAGTCAGCCCCATGCCCGATTCCCCTACCAGCCAGCGGCTTGGCCGCTTCATCGAGACATCCGCAGCAGGCGAAAAGGTGCGCGCCTTCGTGCCGCCACCGCTGCCGCCGGAGCCGGCCATCGATGTGCTCGTCCTCCTGGAAAAGCTCAGCCTTGCCGAGCGTGCGCTGGGACGGCTCGATGGCATCACCATGCTGCTGCCCCGCCAAGAGCTGTTCCTCTACATGTACGTGCGCAAGGAGGCCGTGCTTTCTTCGCAGATCGAGGGCACGCAATCGACGCTGTCGGACCTGCTGCGCTTCGAAGCCGAGGTCCAGGCGGGCCAGCCCATCGACGACATCCGCGAAGTTTCGAACTATGTGGACGCGATGATGTACGGACTGGAGCGCCTGCGGGACCTGCCGCTGTCACTGCGCCTGATCCGCGAGATGCATGGCCGGCTGCTGCAAAGCGGACGCGGCGGCACCAAGAGCCCCGGCGAGTTCCGGCGCTCGCAGAACTGGATTGGCGGCACGCGTCCAGGCAATGCCTTGTTTGTGCCGCCGCCTGTCAACGAACTCGGCCCCTGCCTCGACGCCTTTGAACGCTTCATGCACGAAGATGCCTCCCGCCTGCCCGCCCTCATCAAGGCCGGCCTGCTGCACGTGCAGTTCGAGACACTGCATCCGTTCCTCGATGGCAATGGCCGTATCGGCCGCCTGCTGGTCACGCTGTATCTCTGCATCAACGGCGTGCTGAACAAGCCGCTGCTCTACCTCAGCCTCTTTCTCAAGACGCACCGGACCGAGTACTACCGGCTGCTCCAGGAAGTGCGCGAGAACGGCAATTGGGAAGCCTGGCTCGACTTCTTTCTCACCGGCGTGGCACAGACCGCGAACCAGGCCTTCGAGGCCGCCACGCATATCGTCGATCTGTTCAGGCAGGACCGCGAACGCATCGCGACCGAAGGCGAACGCGCCAGCTCCACGCTGCGCATCCACGACCTGTTCCAGCTCAACCCCTTCCTGACGTCCAACCAGCTGGTCCGGCAGACGGGACTGTCCTCGCCCACCGTCAACACGGCGCTCGCCGACTTGCAGCGCCTGGGCATCATCGAGGAAGTGACCGGCCGCAAGCGAGGCCGGGTCTTCAGCTATCAGCGCTATCTTTCCGTGCTCAACGAGGGCACGGATCCGCTACCCCGGCCGGCCTGATCCCCGGCCTCACCGCCTGAGCGACTTCAGCCACCCATACCCGCTCACCAGCAGCACCCCGGCCAGCACCATCAGTGCCCCGGCCAGGAAGTTGGGCTCGATGGGCTCGCTGAGCAGCCAGGCCCCGAAGACCACGCCGAAGATGGGCGTCATGAAAGAGAACACGCCCAGGCGCGAGGCCAGGTATTGCGTGAGCAGCCAGAACCAGACCAGGAAGCTCACGAAGCAGACCAGCACGGACTGGAAGGCCAGGCCGGCCCAGGCCAGGGGCGTGGGCTCGAAGCGGGTCTGGCCCAGCAGGAAGGCGGCGGGCAGCAGCAGCGCAAAGCCGGCGGCCAGCTGGTAGAGCAGGGTCTGCGCGGCGGGCAGCGATGCCAGCCGCGTGGTGCGGATGGCCACCGTGGTGGCGCCCCAGGCCACGCCGGCGGCCAGCGCCAGCAGGTCGCCCAGCAGCATGGCGGCGCCGGCTGCCTTCGAAGGCTTGCCGCCGCCCAGGAAGGCCAGCGCTATGCCGGCAAAGGCCAGTGCGATGCCCAGCCATTGCAGCGGCGCCAGGCGCTCCGAGGGCAGCTTCCAGTGCAGGCCCAGCGCCGCGAACACGGGAGCGGAATACAGGAAGACCACCACATGGGCGGCCGAGGTGTGGTTGATGCTCTCGCCCACCAGCAGGAATTCCAGCGCAAACAGCGTGCCCACGGCCAGGCCCGGGCGCCAGCTGCCGTCGCCCCACTGCACGCGCATGCCGCGCCAGCGCATGAACAGCCACACCAGCACGGCGCCCACGCCCGAGCGCAGCGCGATCTGCAGCGTGGGCGCAATGGCATCGGCCGTGGCCTTGAGCAGGATCTGCTGCAGGCTCCAGATCAGGCACAGCATGAGCATCAGCGCGGCGGCGCGCGCGTCCAGCGGTTTGCGTGGGTCCACGACGTCTTCCTTTCAGCGACCGTGAAAAAGCCGGCCCGCAGGCCGGCTTCGCATCAGGCGGGGGATGGCCCGGCCAGCGGGCCGGCCATCACTTGATGCCCAGCAGTTCCACCTCGAAGTTCAGCGTGGCGTTGGGCGGGATCACGCTGCCCGCGCCACGGCTGCCGTAGGCGATGGAGGGCGGGCAGGTCAGCTTGGCCTTGCCGCCGACCTTCATCTTCTGCACGCCTTCGGTCCAGCAGGGAATCACGCCGGTCAGGGGGAACTCGATGGGCTGGCCGCGCGTGATGGAGCTGTCGAAGTCCTTGCCCGTGTCGGGGAAGTAGCCGCGGTAGTGCACGCGCACCGTGTCGCTGGCCTTGGGGCTGGCGCCTGTGCCTTCCTTGAGGCTTTCATAGACCAGGCCGCTGGCCGTGGTGACGGGCTGGGCCGCATGGGCCGCCACGCCGGTCAGTGCGGCGAGCATCAGGCCGCAGGAGGCGGCCAGGGTGGTGAGGGTCTTGTTCATGAGGGCTCTTTCAATGCAATGTTTGCAGCGGGTTCGGTTCACGCCTTGGCGGGGACACCGATGTCGTCCAGCGCTTTGGCGATGTGGCCGACGGTGCGGTCCACGTTGTGCCATTTTTCCAGGCCGAACAGGCCGATGCGGAAGGTCTTGAAGTCCGGGCCTTCGTCGCACTGCAGGGGCACGCCCGAGGCGGTCTGCAGGCCGGCTTCCATGAACTTCTTGCCGCTCTGGATGCCGGGGTCGGTGGTGTAGCTGACGACCACGCCAGGGGCCTTCCAGCCTTCGGCCGCCACGCTGGGAAAGCCGCGCGACTCCAGCAGGGCGCGCACCTTGGCGCCCAGGGCGATCTGCTCGTCGCGCACCTTGGCGAAGCCGTAGGCGCGCGTCTCCAGCATCACGTCGCGCAGGCGGACCAGGGCGTCGGTGGGCATGGTGGTGTGGTAGGCGTGCTGGCCTTTTTCGTAGCCCTCGGCGATCTGCATCCACTTCTTGAGGTCGCAGGAGAAGCTGGAGCTTTGCGTGTGCTCGATGGCTTCGCGCGCGCGCTGCGAGAGCATGACCATGGCGCAGCACGGCGAGCTGCTCCAGCCCTTTTGCGGCGCGCTGATCAGCACGTCCACGCCGGTCTTTTCCATGTCCACCCACATGGCGCCCGAGGCCACGCAGTCCAGCACGAAGAGCGCACCCACCTCGTGCGCGGCATCGGCCACGGCGCGCAGGTAGCTGTCGCTGAGGATGATGCCGCTGGCCGTCTCCACATGGGGCGCGAACACGACCTTGGGCTTCTCGGTGCGGATGGCGGCGGCCACGTCCTCGGCCGCGCAGGGCGCCCAGGGGTCCTGGCTGCCCGGGCCCTGGCGGCGGGCCTTGCAGACCACGGCGCCACCGCCCAGGCCGCCTTCCTCGAAGATCTGCGTCCAGCGGTAGCTGAACCAGCCGTTGCGCACGATGAGCACCTTTTCGCGGTTGGCGAACTGGCGCGCCACGGCCTCCATGCCGAAGGTGCCGCTGCCCGGCACCAGCACGGCCGTGTGGGCGTGGTACACCTCCTGCAGCGTGGTGAGGATGTCCTGCATCACGCCCGCGAAGCGCTTGGACATGTGGTTGAGCGCGCGGTCGGTGTAGACCACCGAGAATTCGAGCAGGCCGTCGGGATCGATATCGGGCAGAAGTCCGGGCATGGGAAGGTCTCCAAAGGCAGCGGGGCCCGCTTGAGCGGGCCCGCCATCGTGTTCGTCGAAAAGAGGATCAGCTTAGCACGCCGCCTGCCGCGTTTTCAGGGCCTACCAGGTGTCCACGAAGCCCGCCTGGGCGGGTGCCACGCGCGCCCCCGCCAGGCCGCGCGACAGCCAGGCGCGCGTGTCGGCGGGGTCGATGACGGCGTCGATCTCCAGCGTGCCGGCCATGTGCATGGCCTCGCCGTGGGCGTACTGCTGGGCCAGCAGCCGGTCGAACAGGGCGTTGCGTTCGGCGCCCTCGGGCAGGGCCTGCAGTTCCTTGCGAAAGCCCAGGCGCACGGCGCCTTCCAGACCCATGGCGCCGAACTCGCCCGTGGGCCAGGCCACGTTGAACACCGGCGCATGGAAGCTGCCCGCCGTCATGCCCATGGCCCCCAGGCCGTAGCCCTTGCGCAGCACCACGCTGAAATACGGCACGCGCAGCTTGGCCGCCGTGACGAACAGGCGGCTGACATGGCGCACCTGGGCGGTCTTCTCGATCTCGGGGCCGACCATGAAGCCCGGCGTGTCCACCAGGCTCACGATGGGCAGGCCATGGGCGTTGCACAGCTGCATGAAGCGCGCGGCCTTGTCGGCCGCATCGGCGTCGATGGCGCCGCCCAGGTGGGAGGGGTTGTTGGCCATCAGCCCCACGGGCCGGCCTTCGATGCGCGCCAGCGCCGTGTGGATGCCTGCGCCAAAGCCCGTGCGCAGCAGCAGCAGGCTGCCTTCGTCCACCAGATGCGCCATGGCCGCACGCGTGTCATAGGCACGCAGCCGGTTCTCGGGCACCACATGGCGCAGGGCGCGCGTGTCGGGCGCGGTCCACTCCGTGGTGCGGCCCTGGAAGAACGAAAGATAGTGGCGCGCGGCGGCCACGGCCTGGGCCTCGTCCTCGACCAGCACGTCGATCACGCCATTGGCATGCTGGATGCCGCTGGGTCCTATCTCTTCAGGGCGGAACACGCCCAGGCCGCCGCCCTCGATCATGGCTGGCCCGCCCATGCCGATGGTGCTGGCGCGCGTGGCGATGATGACGTCGCTGCAGCCCAGCAGGGCTGCATTGCCCGCAAAGCAGCGGCCGTGTGCAATGCCGATCACCGGCACCTGGCCCGACAGCGCCGCATAGGCGGCGAAGGTGTGCACATGCAGGCCGGCGACCACGGGCGTGTCGGTATCGCCGGGCCGCCCGCCCCCGCCTTCGGCGAACAGCACCACGGGCAGCTTCTGGGCCAGCGCAATGCCCAGCATGCGGTCGGTCTTGGCATGGTTGCGCGCGCCCTGGGTGCCGGCCAGCACGGTGGCGTCATAGGCCATGACGACGGCGCGCGAGCGCTCTTGGCCGAACTGCGCGCCGTTGATGGAGCCCATGCCCGTGACCATGCCGTCGGCCGGCGTGTTGGCGATCAGGTCGTCCATGCTGCGTCGGCGCGTCTGCGCGGCAATGGCCAGCGCGCCGTACTCGATGAAGCTGCCCTCATCGCAAAGATCGGCGATGTTCTCGCGCGCGCTGCGGCCGCCCTGGGCATGGCGTTTGGCCATGGCCTCGGGGCGGGCGGTGTCCAGCGTGAAGGCATGGCGGTCGATGACGCGGCGCAGGTCGGCGCGGATGTGGTCCGGGTCCTGGGCGATCTGCTGCGCGCGTGCGTCGGCCTGCACGCCTTCGGCGGCGGCCAGCACCAGCAGGGGCTGGTCCTGGGCCACATAGGCACCGGCCTCGGCCAGCCGTTGGGTGATGGTGCCGGCCTGCGGCGCCAGCAGAACATGCTCCATCTTCATGGCTTCGAGCACGCCCAGTTCGGTGCCTGCGGCTACGACATCGCCCACGGCCACGCTCCACTGCACGATGCGCGCGGGCATGGGGGCCGTGATGGCGCCTTGGGGGACGGGCGCGCCAGCAGCCTCGGCCGCCGCCGGAACCTCGGCGGCCACGGCCGTGCGGCGCGCGCCTTCGGCCAGCGCCTGGGCGTCCGCCACCAATTCTGGAAGGGCCTCTTCAAGCCAGCGTGTGTGCACGGCCTGCGATGCCATCTCGGGCCGGCCGGCCAGCGCCTGCAGCAGCGGCAGGTTGGTGGCCAGCCCGTCGATGCGGCATTCGTCCAGTGCGCGGCGTGCGCGGCGCAGCACGTCTTCGAAGCGCGGCCCGCTGCTGTGCACGATGAGCTTGGCCAGCAGCGTGTCGTAGTGCGGCGAGGGGCTGGCGCCCGCCACCGCATGCGTGTCGATGCGGATGCCGGGGCCGGCCGGCCACTGCAATGCGCCTATGCGTCCGCTGCCGGGGCGCGAATGGCCTGCGGCATCCAGCGTCTCGGCATTGATGCGCCACTGCATGGCATAGCCGCGCGGCGCGGGGGGTGTCCTGGCATCCAGGCTCAGCTCGCGCAGGTGATCGCCCGCCGCAATGCGGATCTGGGCCTGCACCAGGTCGATGCCGAAGACTTCCTCGGTGATGGTGTGCTCGACCTGCAGGCGCGGGTTGGCCTCGATGAACACATAGGGCAGGGAGTCGGAGGCGGCATCGACCAGGAATTCGAAGGTGCCCAGGCTCTCGTAGCCGATCTCGGCGGCCATGCGCAGCGCGTCGCGCGTGATGCGCTCGCGCAGCGGCTGCGCCAGGCTGGGGCTGGGCGCGATCTCCACCAGCTTCTGGAAGCGCCGCTGCAGCGTGCATTCGCGCTCGCCCAGCGCGATGGGGCCTGCGCCGCCGTCGCCCAGGATCTGCACCTCGATATGGCGTGCGCCCGTCATCAGACGCTCCACATAGACACCGTCCACGCCGAAGGCGGCGCGCGCCTCGCTGCGGCAGCGCTCGTAGGCAGCGGGCAGGTCCTCGGCGCGCGCCACGGCGCGCATGCCGCGCCCGCCGCCGCCGCCGATGGCCTTGACCATGATGCCGCTGGCGCCCCCGGCCTGCTGCGCCTCGAAGAAGGCCTGGGCCTGTTCCAGCGTGACGGCCTCGCTGCTGCCCGGCATCAGCGGCACGCCGCAGCGGCGCGCCAGATCGCGTGCGCGGGCCTTGTCGCCCAGCAGCGCCAGATGGGCGGGTGCAGGGCCGATGAAGCGCAGTCCCGCGTCGGCGCAGGCGTGGGCAAAGCCGGCGTTCTCGCTGAGAAAGCCGTAGCCCGGATGGATGCCGTCGCAGCCGTGCTCGCGCGCAATGCGCAGCAGGTGGGCGCCGTCCAGGTAGGCCGAGGGGCCGCTGGCGCCGAGGGGCACGGCTGCATCGGCAGCGGATACATGGGGCGCCTGCGCATCGTCTGCGGCAAAGACGGCCAGGCTCGGCACACCCAGCTCGCGCAGCGCGCGCACGATGCGCAGCGCGATCTCGCCGCGGTTGGCTATCAGGATCTTCTGGAACATGGGACTTCGGTCTTTCTCATTGATCGCGCAGCAAGCGACGCAGCACCTTGCCTGCGCCGGTGGCAGGCAGCGCCTCGATGAAACGCACCTCGCGCGGCGCCTTGTAGCTGGCCATGTTCTCGCGCGACCACTGCACCAGGTCCTCCGCCGCGATCTGCTGGCCCGGCCGCGTGACGATGAAGGCGCGCACGACCTCGCCCTTTTGCGGGTCGGGCACGCCGATCACGGCGGCCTGGGCCACGGCCGGATGCTTGATGAGGATGGCCTCCACCTCCTCGGGGAAGACGCTGTAGCCCGAGACCTTGATCATTTCCTTGAAGCGGCCGATGAAGGTCAGGTAGCCATCGGCGTCCAAGCGGCCCATGTCGCCCGTGTGGACCCAGCCGTTCTTCAGGGTCCTGGCCGTGGCCTCGGGCTTGTTCCAGTAGCCCTTGAAGTTGCCGGGGCCGCGGATAGTGATCTCGCCCACTTCGCCGGCCGGCAGCGGCTCGCCGGTCTCGGGGTCGATGATGCGCACCTCGTTGCCGGGCAGCGGCTTGCCGTGCGTGCCCCAGCGGATGGCATCGCCGGGCATGGTGGTGTCCATGGTGTGGGTCTCGCTGAGGCCGTAGGCCGCCTCGCTGGAGATGCAGTTCGGGGTGAAGCGCCTCCACTGCCGCGCCAGCTCCTCGGTGTAGGCAATCCCGAAGCTGGTCACCGTGTTGCGGCGCAGCGCGGAAAAGTCCATGGCCTCCACGCCCGGCAGCTGCATCACGGCCACGTTCATGGGCGCGATGCTGTACCACCAGGTCACGCGGTAGCGCTCCAGCGCCTGGGCCACGGCCAGCGGGTCGAAGCGGTGCAGCAGCACGCAGGTGGCGCCGCTGTGCACGGGCATGTTCACGCCCATGGACATGCCGGCAATGTGATAGAGCGGCGCCACGGCCAGCAGCATGTCGCCGGCGTTCACGCCCGTGGCGCTGGAGGCGCCGGCCGTCTTGCTGGCCGCGTTGCCGTAGCTGAGCATGGCGCCCTTGGGCAGGCCCGTCGTGCCCGAGGTATAGGTCATCAGCGAGACATCGTCCATGGCGACATCGACGGGCACGGGCTTGGCGCCGCTGTGCATGACATCCCAGAACGATTCCACGCCCTCGGGCAGCGGCTGCACGGGGGCCTGCAGTTCGGGCGGCAGCGCCAGCGTGGCCGATTCAGGAAGCCAGTCGCCATAACGCACGGCCAGCACATGCCTGAGCGCCGTGCTGGCGCGCACCTTGTCCACCACGGGCAGCAGCACATCGGCCGCGACGATGACGCGGGCCTGGAGGTCATCGAGCTGGTACTGCAGCTCATGCTCCTTGTTCAGCGGCCCGCAAGGGCAGACGATGGCGCCGATCTTCTGGATGCCGTAGTGCGCCACGATGTACTGCGGGCAGTTGTTCATGAACAGCGCCACGGGCTCTCCCCGGCCCACGCCCAGCGCCTGCAGCCGCGCGGCAAAGGCGTCGCTGGCCGCATCCATCTCGGCCCAGCTGATGTGGCGGCCATACCAGATGTAGGCGTCGCGGCCGGGGTGGTTGCGCGCATTGCGGCGCAGGGCCTCATGCAGGGGAATGAGGGTCTCGGAATCCGCCATGCTTGTCTCCTGGGTGTCTGGCCACCCCGGAACCAGTCCTAAGGGATAGCCTTGATCTGATTTTTGGATCGGCGTCTTGCCAATATATACCCGCTGGTAGAACATTGCTACCCACCGGTATAACCATCGCAGCCACCGACGCGACACGAGATTTCCCGCATGCCCAAGCCCCCTGTCACCCCGCGCGGCCGCCAGCGCCTTCCCACGGCCGGCTCCGATGAAAAGCGCGAACGCATCCTCAAGGCGGCCGAGGCCCTGTTCGACCGCAACGGCTACGCCAACACCACGATGGAGCAGATCGTCCAGGCCCTGGGCGTAACCAAGCCCTTCGTCTACTACTACTTCCGCAACAAGCAGGAGATCTTCGAGACCCTGTGCTGGGCGCCCACCGAGGCCTGCTTCACGGTGCTGGACTTCGCAGCCGACGATCCGCGCGCCGCGCACGAGAAGGCCGTGGACGGCCTGCAGCGCCTGATCGCGGCCACCATTGCCCACTATCCGGCGGCCTTCTTTCCCTACCGCGAGCCCCAGGCGTTCAGCCCTGCATACATGAAGGCCTCGCGCACGCTGGCGCGCCAGTTCTACCGCCAGTTCTGCGCGCTGCTCGAAGAAGGCCGCGCCAGCGGCCACCTGGACTTTCGCGAGACACGCATCACCGCCCAGGCCGCCTGCAGCCTGCCGGGCTTTCTCTACAACTGGTACCGCCCCGGCGGCCGCCTGGGCACGGCCGAGATGGTGGCCGAGCTGACCGAGCTGGCCAGCCGCGTGCTGGGCCTGCGCACGGCGCCAGCCACCGCGCCCGAAGCCATTGCCGCATCCCCCGCGAAAAAGACGCCTGCACGGCGCAGCCGGCCCCGGGCCGAGCCGCCCGGCAAGGACTGACGACCATTCCTTCGAGGAGACAAGACATGCCGATCCGCCGCCATTGCATCCGACGATATTCCCAGCCATCCATGGCACTCGCCGCCGCCCTGCTGTGCAACACGGCCGCCCACGCCCAGGGAACCGACAGCTTCAAGATCGCCTTCATCGACCCGCTGTCCGGCCCCTTCGTCAGCACGGGCGAGCTGATGCGCGACCACGTGCAGTACGCGGTCGAGGACGTGAACGCCAAGGGCGGTCTGTTCAACGGGGCGAAGCTGCAGCTGCTGCAGTTCGACAGCAAGCTCTCGGCCCAGGAAAGCCAGGCCGCGCTGCAGGCGGCCCTAGACCAGGGCGCGCGCGTGGTGGTGACCGGGGGATCGGGCTCGTCGGTGGTGGCAGCCCTGGTGCAGGCGGCCTCGCGCCACAACCAGCGCAATCCGGGCAAGGAGGTGCTGGTGCTCAACCACTCCTCCATCGACCCCGAGCTGACGGGCAAGGCCTGCAGCTTCTGGCATTTCATGTTCGATGCCAACACCGCCATGCGCATGCAGGCGATTGCCAGCTACATCAAGACCCAGCCGGGCATCCGCAAGGTCTACCTGCTCAACCAGGACTACGCCCACGGCAAGCAGTGGGCGGCCTACGGGCGCCAGATGGTGAGCGCGGCCCGGCCCGATATCCAGTTCACGGGCGAGATGCTGCACCCCATAGGCCGCGTCAAGGACTTCGCGCCCTACGTGGCCAAGATCAAGGAAACGGGTGCGGACTCGGTGATCACGGGCAACTGGGGGCAGGACCTGACCCTGCTGCTCAAGTCAGCGGCCGACTCGGGCTATGACCTGCGCTACTTCAACCACAGCGCCGGCGGCATGCCGGGCACGGTGACATCCTTCGCCCAGACCCGCATCGGCCAGCTGACCTGGGTGGCCGAATGGCACCCGGGCCAGGCCGGCCGCCCGCTGGCCGACGCCCGCGCCCAGGAATACAAGGCCCGCATGGGCAAGGACTTCCTGGCCCCGCGCATGGACCTGGTGCCGCGCATGCTGGCCGCCGCCATGGCCAAGGCACAGTCCACCGAACCTGTGAAGATCGCGCTGGCCCTGGAGGACCTGCAGATGGACACCGTGGTCGGCCCCGTGCGCATGCGCGGCAAGGACCACCAGTTGCTGCTGCCCCAGGTGGTCAACACCATCGCGCCCGTGGATGGCAAACTGGTCAAGACCGGCTGGGAAGGCACGAACTACGGCTTTCGCACCGACGCCGTCTACACGCCCGAGCAGGTGGAGCTGCCCACGGACTGCCAGATGAAGCGGCCCGGCAGCCGCTGAGGCTGAGGCTGAGGCTGAGGCTGAGGCTGAGGCTGAGTATCCCGCCAGCTACGCCCCGCTCAGCGCGGGGCGTAGTTTCGTTGGCCGAAGATGCCGCTGCCCACGCGCACCATGGTCGATCCGGCGGCCACGGCCGCTTCCAGGTCGCCCGTCATCCCCATGGACACCGTGTCGAAGCGCTCCAGCCCCGGCAGGCCGCTGGCGCGGATCTGCGTGAACACGGCCGTGGCGCGGGCATGCACCTCGCGCTGGGCCTCGAAGCCCGGCACATCGTCGGGAATGCTCATCACGCCGCGCAGCACCAGGCGCGGCAGCTGCACGATGGCGGCGGCCAGCTCCAGCGCCTGCTGGGGCGCCACGCCGGCCTTGGTCTCGCCGCCATCCACGTTCAGCTGGATGCAGACCTGCAGCGGCGCCAGGCCTTCGGGGCGCTGGGCCGACAGGCGTTCGGCGATCTTCAGGCGGTCCACGGTCTGGGCCCAGTCGAAATGCTCGGCCACCAGGCGCGTCTTGTTGCTCTGGATGGGGCCTATGCAATGCCATTGCAGGGCCTCGCCGCCCGGCAGGCCCATGGCGCGCACGGCGGCGATCTTGTCCACGCCTTCCTGGATGTAGTTCTCGCCAAAGCTGCGCTCGCCGGCCAGCACGGCCTGGCGCACGGCGTCGGCGCCGAAGGTCTTGGAGACGGACAGCAACTGCACCGAGCCGGCCGCCCGGCCCGCCTGCGCGCAGGCCGAGGCAATCCGTTCGTGAATCTGTTGAAGCTTGTTTTCAATCGTCGTCATAATTGCCGCCAGCGTACCAAACGAGGGAGCGAACTCCGTGGACATCACCCAATTGCTGGCTTTCAGCGTCAAGAACAAGGCCTCCGACCTGCACCTGTCCGCGGGGCTTCCGCCGATGATCCGCGTGCACGGCGATGTGCGCCGCATCAATGTCGATCCGCTGGACCACAAGACGGTCCACGCCATGGTCTACGACATCATGAGCGACTCCCAGCGCAAGGCCTACGAGGAGTTCCTGGAGGTGGACTTCTCGTTCGAGATCGAGGGCCTGGCGCGCTTTCGTGTCAACGCCTTCAACCAGTACCGGGGCGCGGCCGCCGTCTTCCGTACCATTCCCAGCAAGATCCTGACGCTGGAGCAGCTCAACGCGCCGCGCATCTTCGCCGACCTGGCCCTGAAGCCGCGCGGCCTGGTGCTGGTGACCGGCCCCACGGGCTCGGGCAAGTCCACCACGCTGGCCGGCATGGTCAACCACCTCAACGAGACCGAGTACGGCCACATCCTGACGGTGGAGGACCCCATCGAATTCGTGCACGACTCCAAGAAGTGCCTGATCAACCAGCGCGAGGTCGGGCCGATGACACAGTCGTTCTCGGCCGCCCTGCGCTCGGCGCTGCGCGAGGACCCGGACGCCATCCTGGTGGGCGAAATGCGTGACCTCGAAACCATTCGCCTGGCCATGACCGCGGCCGAGACGGGCCACCTGGTCTTCGGCACCCTGCACACCTCCAGCGCCGCCAAGACCATCGACCGCATCATCGACGTCTTCCCGGCCGAGGAAAAGGAGATGGTGCGCGCCATGCTTTCCGAATCGCTGCAGGCCGTGATCTCGCAGACGCTGTGCAAGACCAAGGACGGCCAGGGCCGCATCGCGGCCCACGAGATCATGCTGGGCACCAGCGCCATCCGCAACCTGATCCGCGAGGCCAAGGTGGCCCAGATGTACTCCACCATCCAGACGAGTCAGAATGTGGGCATGCAGACGCTGGACCAGAACCTGACCGATCTGGTGCGGCGCAACCTGATCAGCCCGGCCGAAGCGCGCGCCAAGGCCAAGATACCGGACAACTTCCCGGGCTGACCGCCACCGGCCCAGCCTCTCGCCACGCGCCATGAAAAGCATTTTCCGCAAGCTGCGAAGCGGCCAGGACCCTTCGGCCCCGGCCTCCGAGTCGGCCTTCTTCACGACCACGCTGGCGGCGCATGGCTTCATGGACCCGCACACGCCTCCCGTTCCCTGGGAGGCGCGCGCCATCGAGGTGGGCGCCACGCGGCTGCCGCGCGGCAGCGTCACCCAGCTGGAGCAGCTGTGGTCGCGCGACCGTTACCTGGGCCAGCTTGACGCCGCCAGCCTGCACCGGCTGAGCGAATACTTCATCTACGCGGCCGTGGCGCCGCAGCGCGACGTGATCCGCCAGGAGGAGAACGGCAGCTTCATGGCGGTGGTGCTGTCCGGCCAGATCGCCGTGGAGCGCCAGCAGCCCTGGGGCGAGCGCATGCGCCTGGCGCAGACACGGCCCGGCGACATCCTCGGCGAGATGTCGCTGCTCGACGGCGGGCCGCGCTTTTCCAGCTGCACCACGCTGACCGACTGCGAGATCGGCGTGCTCAGCGCCGAGGCGCTGGACGAAATGATGGTCAAGGATGCCGCGCTGGCCGCCAAGCTGATGGCGCTGCTGGCGCGCAAGCTCTCGTTCCGGCTGCGTGCCATCAGCGTGCGCCTGGGCGAGGAGCAGCACACTTAGATGGCGAATGAGTCGGCGAATGAGTCGAATATGAGGACGCCTGGCCCATCCGGGCCGGACCGGACCACCTGCACATAACAAAACAACCTGCGCGCCACGACGGCGCGCAATGCCCGGGGGAATACGGCAATGGAAAGAGATCAGGCCACCAAGTTCATCAACGACCTGCTCAAGCTCATGGTCAGCCGCAACGGCAGCGACTTGTTCATCACGGCGGAATTCCCGCCGGCGATCAAGATCGACGGGCGCATCACCAAGGTGTCGCCGCAGCCGCTGTCGCCGGTGCACACGCTGACGCTGGCGCGCTCCGTCATGAGCGACAAGCAGATCGCCGATTTCGAGCGCACCAAGGAGTGCAACTTCGCCATCTCGCCGCCGGGCATCGGGCGCTTTCGCGTCAACGCCTTCATCCAGCAGGGCCGCGTGGGCATGGTGATGCGGACGATTCCGCTGGCCCTGCCCACCATCGACAGCCTGGGCGTGCCCCAGGTGCTCAAGGAAGTGACCATGACCAAGCGCGGCCTGTGCATCCTGGTCGGCGCCACGGGCTCGGGCAAGTCCACCACGCTGGCCGCCATGGTGGACTGGCGCAACGAGAATTCCTACGGCCACATCGTGACCATCGAGGACCCCATCGAATTCGTGCACCCGCACAAGAACTGCGTGGTCACGCAGCGCGAGGTGGGCCTGGACACGGACAGCTGGGAAGCAGCGCTCAAGAACTCCCTGCGCCAGGCACCGGACGTGATCCTCATGGGCGAAATCCGGGACCGCGAGACCATGGAGCACGCCATCGCCTTCTCGGAAACCGGCCACCTGTGCCTGGCCACGCTGCACGCCAACAGCGCCAACCAGGCGCTGGACCGCATCGTCAACTTCTTCCCCGAAGAGCGCCGCCCGCAACTGCTGATGGACCTGTCGCTGAACCTGCGCGCCATGGTCTCCCAGCGCCTGCTGCCCAAGCAGGACAGCAAGGGACGCGTGGCCGCCATCGAGGTGATGCTCAACTCGCCGCTGATCTCCGACCTGATCTTCAAGGGCGAAGTCACCGAGATCAAGGAGATCATGAAGAAAAGCCGCAACCTGGGCATGCAGACCTTCGACCAGGCGCTGTTCGACCTGTTCGAGTCCAACCTCATCACCTACGAGGATGCCCTGCGCAATGCGGACTCGGTCAACGACCTGCGGCTGCAGATCAAGCTGGGCAGCCAGCGCGCCAAGTCGCTGGACCTGGCGGCGGGCACCGAGCATTTCGCCATCGTCTGAACGCGCCTTCAGCGCGCCGAGCCGGGACACCGGCTCCTTCCAGGGCCGCACACCGCGCGCCCCTGCGCCACCCGCTCCCACCACCTCTCAGGAATCCCCCATGTCCGACTCCTCCATCGCCGCCCGCAGCTATGCGGCCATCGCTCCCCTCTCCGTAGCCTTCCTGGGGCTGGGCGTCATGGGCTATCCCATGGCCGGCCACCTGGCCACGGCAGGCCACCGCGTCACGGTCTACAACCGCACGCAGGCCAAGGCCCGCGCCTGGTGCGAGGAGTTCAACGGCGGCCATGCGGCCACGCCGCGCGAGGCCGTGGCCGGCGCCGACATCGTGTTCAGCTGCGTGGGCAATGACGATGACCTGCGCTCGGTCGTGCTGGGGCCGGACGGCGCCTTCGCGGGCATGCGCCGCGGCGCCATCTTTGCCGACCACACGACGGCATCGGCCGAAGTGGCGCGCGAGCTGCATGCGGCCGGGCTGGAGCTGGGCCTGCAGTTCATCGACGCACCCGTCTCGGGCGGCCAGGCAGGCGCCCAGAACGGCCAGCTCACCGTGATGTGCGGCGGTGACGAGGCCGCCTTCGCCACCATGCAGCCCGTGGCCATGGCCTTCTCGCGCGCCTGCACGCTGATGGGCGACAGCGGCGCCGGCCAGCTCACCAAGATGGTCAACCAGATCTGCATCGCAGGCCTGGTCCAGGGCCTGTCCGAGGCCATCGCCTTCGGCCAGCACGCGGGCCTGGACATTCCCGCCGTGCTCGACGTCATCGGCAAGGGCGCAGCCCAGAGCTGGCAGATGGACAATCGCGGCCGCACCATGGCCGAAGGCAAGTTCGACTTCGGCTTTGCCGTGGACTGGATGCGCAAGGACCTGGGCCTGGTGCTGGCCGAGGCCCAGCGCAACGGCGCCCGCCTGCCCGTCACGGCCCTGGTGGACCAGTTCTATGCCGATGTGCAGCAGATGGGGGGCAGGCGCTGGGATACCTCCAGCCTCATCAAGAGGCTCACCCCCTGAGCGGCTTACGCCGCTTCCCCCTCTCTACTTGTTTCGCAAGGGAGGGGGACGACACCATCGCTGCGGGGCGGCCCTTGCTTGGTGTCCCTGGCTTTAGGCCCTGCCAGATTCAAGTGCTATGCCCTGAGGAACGAGATCTTCCTATGTCCAAAACAAAAAGCCGGAACATGTTCCGGCTTTTGCTTTCAGGCGGCGGTGATCACTTCACCGGGGTGGCGGTGGCGCCTGCGGGGGTGGACAGGCTGCTTTCCGAGAGGCTGGTGGGAGCGCTGGCTGCGGCGGCCTTGCCGGAGTCGTCGGTGACCACGGGGGCGGACTGCGGCTGCATGCGGGCCAGTTCGTCCTCGGAGATGACTTCCACCACGCGCACGACCTTGGTCACGTCGTTGATGCCGCGGGCGATCTCGGCGCCGCGCTTGGCTTCGCGCGGGGTGACGATGCCCATCAGGAAGACGACCTTGTTCTCGGTCACGACCTTGAAGGCCGAGGCCTGGATGTCCTTGGCGTCCAGCAGGCTGGCCTTGACCTGGGTGGTGATCAGGGTGTCCTTGGAACGCTGGCTCAGCGTGGAAGTGAAGGGCGCCACCACCACTTCGTTGAAGACATTGCGCACCGTGGGCTGCTCGCGCACGAGCTTCTCGATGGTCTGGCGGTCGGCCTCGTTGCCGGCCTCGCCGGTCAGCAGCACCTGGCGGTTGTAGCTGGTGACGTTGACATGGGCCTTGTCGCCCAGCACTTCGGAGATGCGGTTGTTGGCGCGCAGCTCGATGCCCTGGTCTTCCACCTGGGTGCCGGTGGTGCGGCGGTCCGCCACCGACATGCCGGCCATCACGGCGCTGCCGCCCACCAGGGCGACGCAGCCCGACAGGGCGGCGCCCAGGGACGCAACAGCGAGCACACCGCAGGCGGCGCGGGACCAACGGAACTTCATAGAGGCATCTCCTGTTCACCAAGTAACTGGGCATCCACGCCGTCGCACAGGCAGTGCAGCACCAGCGTATGGGTTTCGCGCACGCGCGCCGCACGGTCGTGCGGCACGCAGATCAGAACATCGGTCTCGCGCACGCGGCCGGCCAGGGAGCCGCCCGTGCGGCCGGTCAGCACCACGGCCATCATGTCGCGCTCATGGGCGGCATCCAGGGCCTCCAGCACGGCCACGTCGTTGCCCGTGGCGGACAGCACCAGCAGCAGGTCGCCGGGCTGGCCCAGGGCGCGTATCTGGCGCGCCAGGTACTGGGTGGCGTTGCCGCCCGAGCCCGTGGCGCCCACGGTGCCCAGCAGGCCGCCGTCGGACACCAGGGCCACGGCGGCCAGCTCGGGCCGGTCGCGCTCGAAACCGGCCACGCACAGGGCGGCGAAGAGCTGGGCGTCGCTGGCCGAGGCGCCAGCGCCGCAGGCCAGGACCTTGCCGCCGCTGGTCACGCAGGCCAGCATGGCCTGTACCGCTGACGCAATGGGCTGGCTCAGCGCCTGGGCGGCCTGGTATTTCAGGTCGGCGCTGTCGATGAAATGCTGTTGGATACGTTGCTCAAGCATGGAGGCCCGATGATAACTGCCGCCCTTGAAGTCTTTCGTAGCCAGGCGTTATTTGTGCTGCAGCGGTAACGGATCAGGCGCCTTCGGCGTCAAAGGCGGCCTGCAGCCACTGCACGGAGGGCCCGGCGCCGGGCTCGACCAGCACCACGTCGAAGCGGCATGGCGGCGGCGCGGACCAGCGCATCAGGTAGTGGCGCGCCGCAAATACGATGCGCCGCTGCTTGGTGGCACCGATGCTGGCGCCGGCACCGCCGAAGGCGCGCGTGCCGCGGCTGCGCACCTCGACGAAGACCACGGTGCCGTCGCGCGCCTGCACGATGAGGTCGATCTCGCCGCCGCCGCGGCCAGGCGTCCGATAATTGCGCTCGACCAGACGCAGGCCGGCCGCCTGCAGATGGGCCAGCGCCGCATCCTCGGCCTGCTGGCCCCGATGCCGGGTCGTGAGGGCAGACGGCCCCGCGCCTGCCGGCTTTTTCGCAAGGAAACCCATTGACTACCTCTTTCGCCACCGCGCTGGGCGCAGCCAAGGATGCTGCGGCATCCCAGCATTATCCGCAGGGCGCCCTCTACGTGGTGGCCACTCCCATCGGCAACCTGGCCGACATCAGCCTGCGCGCCCTGCATGTGCTGCAGCTGGTGGACTGCGTGGCCTGCGAGGACACGCGCCACACGCAGGGCCTGCTGCGCTCCTATGGACTGGACCGGCCCGGCAGCCAGCTGCTGGCCGTGCACCAGCACAACGAGGCCGAGGCGGCCCAGCAGATCGTGGCGCGGCTGCAGCAGGGCCAGCGCATCGCCTATGTCAGCGATGCGGGCACGCCCGGCGTCAGCGACCCTGGCGCACGCCTGTGCGCCGCCGTGCAGGCCGCGGGCCTTCGCTGCATTCCGCTGCCCGGCGCCAGCAGCATCACGGCCGCCATCAGCGTGGCCGGTGCGGTCACGCCTTCGCAGGGCGAGGGAGGTTTCGTCTTCGCAGGCTTTCTGCCCACCAAGTCGGCCGAGCGCCTGGCCGCCGTGCAGCAACTGGCCCTGCAGCCGCGCTGCACCGTGCTGCTGGAGGCCCCCCACCGCATTGCCGACCTGGCCGCCGCGCTGGCCACGCTGGGCGAGCGCCCGGTGACGCTGGCACGCGAGCTCACCAAGCAGTTCGAGGACATTGCCACCATGCCCGCCAGCGCGCTGCCGGACTGGCTGCAGGCCGTGCCCCAGCGCAGCAAGGGCGAATTCGCCGTGGTGCTGCACCCGGTGGCCCTGGGCGGCGATGAGGCCGACGCCGACGCCCTGCGCGTGCTGCGCCTGCTGCTGGCCGAGCTGCCCACCAAGACCGCCGTGCGCCTGGCCGCCGAGATCACGGGCGCACCGCGCAACCGCCTCTATGACGCCGCGCTGGCGATCAAGCAGGCCGCCGAGGAGGACCCGATAGAGGATTAAGCCCAAGGCGGCAGCACCACAGTGGCCTTCACCCTCAGGGACACCGAGCAAGGGCCTACGCCGGCCGCGCCGCCCCGCCGCGAGGGTGTCGCCGGTTGCCCGTACGCCCCCCGCGTAGCGAGAGGGGGCGCCGTGCAACGGGAAGCGGCGCAGCCGCTCAGGGGGACTTATGCGTACGCCAGGCCGGTGGCCACGCCACCGAACAGGTCGCCCTCGACCTGCGGCACGCCGGGGAAGGCCTCGCGCAGCGCATCGCGCAGCGTGCGCAGGGCCGACGAGCCGCCCGTGAGGTAGATGGCGTCCAGCGCCTGGGGCGCCACGCCGGCCAAGCGCAGGCAATCCTGGGCACAGGCAACGACCTGCTGCAGCGGGCCTTGCAGCTGCTCGTGCAGCACCTCGGGCGAGATGGCGGCGGACAGGCCCGATTCCAGCCAGCCCAGCTCGATGGGCGACTCGGCATGGCGCGTGGAAGCCTCGATCTTGGCCTGCTCCACGACGGCGGCCAGGCGGTGGCCTTCGCGCAGTTCCAGCACGTCCATCAGGCGCTTGTGCAGGCGCTGGTCGCTGTAGTCGGTGCGCAGGTTGCGCGCCTCGGCCAGGGCCTTGGGCGAGTACAGCCACTGGATCAGGTGCCAGGTCGAGAGGTCGAAGAACACGCGGCTGGGCACTTCGCGGCCGCTGGGGCCGGTGTGGCGGTAGCCCAGCAGCGGCATGATCTGGGCCAGGTTGAGCCGGTGGTCGAAGTCCGTGCCGCCGATGTGCACGCCGCTGGTGGCCAGGATGTCGTCGCGGCGGTCGCGGCGGCCGGCCTGCTCGGGCCCCAGGCGCACGACGGTGAAGTCGGAGGTACCGCCACCGATGTCCACCACCAGCACCACGGATTCCTGCGTGAGGCGCTGCTCGTAGTCCAGCGCGGCGGCGATGGGCTCCATCTGGAAATCCACTTCGCCCAGGCCGGCGGCGCGCGCGGCGTCGGCCAGGGCCTGCTGGGCCTGGCGGTCGCGCTCGGGATGGTCATCCACGAAGTGCACGGGCCGGCCCAGCACCACGCGCTCGGGCAGGCGCCCGTCCAGCGAGGCACGCGCCCGGTCGGCCACGCGGCGAAGGAACAGTCCGATCACATCCTGGTAGCTGACCAGCTGGTCGTGCACGGCCGTCTTTTCCTGCAGCAGCGCGCTGCCCAGCAGGCTCTTGAGCGAGCGCATGAGCCGGCCCGGCTCGCCATCCAGGTACTGGGCCATGGCGTCGCGCCCGAAATGCGTGCTGTGCTCATCCGTATGGAAGAACAGCGCCGTGGGCATGCCGCAGGCATCGCCTTCCAGCGGCAGCAGGCGTGCGGGCTGGCCGGGCACGCGCCAGGCCATGGCGGAGTTGGAGGTACCGAAATCTATGCCCAGCGTGGCAGGAGAGGAAGCAGTCGTCATGGCAAGCGGCGCCGCGCCACGGCAGCCTGCGAAGGCTGCAGTGGCTGCAACGAAAACGCCCACCGGAGTGGGCATGGGTGTCAGCGGGGCGCCATTCTATCGCCCGCGCATTGCGCCTAGGCGGCAGCGGTTTCCCGGGGCAGGGAATCCTGGGCGAGCACGATGCGCACGCCATGCGTGGCGGCCTCGTCCAGTGCCCGTGCAGGCGCAGGCCGCCGCACGTCCAGCCCGATCGCATAAGGGCCTTCGCCGCGCGTGGCCAGCCGGTGGCCCAGGGCGCCCGTGGCCACGCCCTGGGCTGGGGCAGACAGCACCAGCTCGGTGGCGCCCGGCCCCGTGCCCCCCAGCTTCAGCGAGGCGCGATAGGCGCCGCCATCGGCCGACAGGCGGGCCTCGCCGATGTCGGCGCCCTCGCCCAGCAGCGCGCGCCAGCGCGCCAGGCTGGCCCGCAGGTCATGCACGGCCACGTGCAGCCGGGCCACGCCGGTGGCGCCGTTGGCATGCACGCGCGCATCGCCCTCAGGCACGCGCAGGGCGCGCGGCGTGAGGTCGCCGCAGAGAAAGGGCAGGTCCTGGCTGCGGGCGCGTGCGTTGCGCCAGCGCAGCTGCGCGCCGTCGGGGCGCAGGCGGCCGCCTTCGTAGGGCGCCTCGTAGTCCAGCCCGCGCGCCTGGGCTGCGGCGACCACGGCGCCGGTCTCGGTGGGCAGCAGCGCGAAATCGACAATGCCCTCGCCATGGCGCTGCAGCTGCTGCCACCAGCGTTCCTCGGGCGCGGGTGCGCGCCAGGCGATGAGTTCGAAATAGGCGCCGTCGGCAAACACCACCAGGGCGTTGTGCGTGGAACGGCCCGGGTGCTCGCCGCCGCGCAGCACGTTGAAGCCCAGCGCGGTGTAGTCGGCAATGGAGCGTTCCAGGTCCTGGACCGCGATGACGATGTGGTCGAGTGGCAGGGTCATGGCAGGGGTGCTTTCCGCACGGTGTTCAGGCCGCCAGGCGCGCGGCGGCGCTGGAGTCGGTGTGGCGCACTTCGGCGCGGATGTTCTGCGGATTGCGCAGCAGGTTGAGGATGGGGCAGGTGCGCTCCACGGCCTCGAACAGCGCATCGATCTCGGCGCGGCTGGCGGGCGAGTCGATGTGCACGGTGTAGCCGATCTCATGCGGCCAGATGGGCGTGGCCTCGTGGCCGGGCCTGCCGCCGCGCGGATCGATGATGCCCGTGACTTCGACCTCCAGGCTCTCCACGGGCACCTGGCGCTCGGCCGCCTGGATCAGAAAGATGTGGGTCACGCAGGTGCCCAGCACGCCCAACTGCAGCTCGGGCGAGCTGGGGCCGAGGTTGTAGCCCGCGAAGTCGGGCGGGCTGTCGCTGATGACCTGGTGCTCGCGTATGCGCAGGCGGCGCACGCCGCTGCGGCCCTCGGCACGCACATGGGCCTTGAGGTGGGCGGGCTGGGCCGTGCCGGCCGCGACGGCGGCGCTGCGGGCGAGCACGGCGGCGCGTTTTTCGGCGAGGTATTCGTTGAGATGGCTCATGGACTGGCTTTCGGTGAAGAAGTACCAGCCCATTGTTGGGACCGCCGCATGCGCGGCAAACAAACGAATCCGTCTGCGCTTATGCACTGGGCAGATATGCGGTGCCCCCATCCCTTAGTCGTTTTCCAAATAACGATGCAACTCGATATATGAGCGCAAATATTTGCCATCGATAGCATGAAAAACATGGAGCCGGTCCTGTGGCCGGCAGTCTTGTTTTTCAGCGCCCCAGCGGCGGCGAGGTACGAACGTGTTTTCCCAATCGAAGGCGGGTCAGGCGGCATGGAAGGCCGCGATAGCGGTATTGGCGGGCAGCAGCCTGCTGCTGGCGGCGTGCTCCAGGCAGGCCGATACGGCCCAGGCAGGCGCGGCTGCTGGCCCCGTGGAAGGCGGCACCCTGGTCTACCTGGAGCAGCAGGCCCATACCAACCTCTATCCGCCGGCCGGGGGCTTCTATCCCAACGGCGGCGTGCTCAACCAGATCACCGACAAGCTGACCTACCAGGACCCGAAGACGCTGGAGATCCAGCCCTGGATCGCCGAGTCCTGGACCGTGAATGCCGACGCCACCGAGTACCGCTTCAAGCTGCGGCCCGGCGTCACCTTCTCGGACGGCACGCCGCTGGACGCGGCGGCCGTGGCGCGCAACTTCGACACCTATGGCCTGGGCAACAAGGCGCTCAAGCAGCCGGTGTCCGAGGTGATCAACAACTACGAGCGCAGCGAGGTGGTCGACCCGCTGACGGTGAAGTTCTTCTTCAGGAAGCCTTCGCCGGGCTTTCTGCAGGGCACTTCGGTGATCGGCTCGGGCCTGGTCTCGCCGGCCACGCTGGACCGCCCCTTCGAGGAGCTGGGCGACGCCACGCGCATCATCGGCTCCGGCCCCTTCGTGGTGGCCAGCGAGACGCTGGGCAAGGAGCTGGTGCTCAAGGTGCGCAAGGACTACGCCTGGGGTCCCGCCAAGCTGGCCCACCAGGGCCGCGCGCGGCTGGACGAGGTGAAGTTCATCGTCACGCCCGAGGACAGCGTGCGCATCGGCGCGCTGCTGGCCGGCCAGGCCGGGCTGATCCGCCAGATCCAGGCCTATGACGAAAAGCGCGTCGAGGACCAGAAGTTCAACATCTACGCCCCGCCCACGCGCGGCGTGAACAACAGCGTGGCCATCCGCCCCGACAACGCCCTGGTGGCCGACCTCAGGGTGCGCCAGGCCCTGCTGCATGGCACCAACGCCAAGGAGATCGTGGAGACGCTGTTTTCGCCGCGCTATCCGCAGGCACGCTCGGTGATTGCCTCCACGGCGGCCGGCTTCGTGGACCTGTCGGCCAAGCTGGCCTATGACGAGGCCAAGGCGAAACAGCTGCTGGACGAGGCCGGCTGGACGCTGGGCGCCAACGGCCTGCGCCAGAAGGACGGCCGCGATTTCGTGCTCTCCACCTACGAGTCCCTGCCCCAGCCGCAGAACAAGGAGACGCTGCAGCTGGTGGCCCAGCAGTGGGCCCGCCTGGGCATCAAGCTCAACGTGCTGTCGGGCGACGCGGGCAGCCGCGCGGTGGACACGCTGGACCCCGACAAGACCGGCGTGCTGCCCGGCATGGTGGGCCGCGCCGATCCCGACGTGATCAAGAGCAACTACTACCCGACCAACCGCAACGTGCTGCTGCAAAAAGGCGGCGTGAGCCAGAAGGTCAAGTCCTTCGAGGACACCAGGCTCAACGGCCTGTTCGACGCCATCGCGGCCGAGACCGATGCCGCCAGGCGCCTGGCGCTGGCCGGCGAGGTGCAGAACTACCTGATCGACCAGGCCTATGTGATCCCCATCTTCGAGGAACCCCAGGCCTTTGCGGGCGCAGGCTGGGTGCGTGACGTGGGCTTCGAGGCCGTGGGCCGGCCCAGCTTCTACAGCACCTGGCTGGCCAGGCGCTGACCGGAACGCTTCCTGAGGAACCGCTCCCATGCCGCGCCGCTATCTGCTCAGCCGCATCGCCCAGGCCGCCCTGGTGCTGTGGGCGGCCTTCACGGTCTCGTTCATCCTGCTGCAGCTGCTGCCGGGCGATGCCGTGCTGATCAAGTTCCTGAACCCCGAGCTGGGCCTGGGCCCGCAGGAGATCGCCGACATCCGCGCCGCCTACGGCTCGGACCAGCCCGTGTGGCAGCAGTACCTGCACACGCTGGGCCAGTTCCTCACGGGCCATTTCGGCTATTCGCTGCAGGCCGGCGTGCCGGTGAGCCAGGGCCTGGCCACCAGCCTGCCGCCCACGCTCAAGCTCGCGGCCCTGGGCTTTGCCGCAGCCGCGCTGCTGGCCGTGGCGCTGGCGGCGGCTGCCAGCCTGGCGCCCTTTGTCTGGCTGCGCAACGCGCTGTATTCGCTGCCTTCGGTCTTTGTCTCGGTGCCCGTGTTCTGGCTGGGGATCATGCTGATCCAGGTGGTGTCGTTCCGCCTGGGCTGGATCGCCGTGATCAATCCCGGCCCCTGGGAAGGACTGGTGCTGCCCACGCTGACCCTGGCCGTGCCGATCTCGGCGCCGCTGGCCCAGGTGCTGCTGCGCAATATCGACGCCGTGCTGGCCCAGCCCTTCGTGGCCGTGGCACGGGCCAAGGGCGCCTCGCGCCGCTGGGTGCTGCTGCGCCATGTGGCACGCAATGCCCTGCTGCCCACGCTGACCATTGCCGGCGTGCTGTTCGGCGAGCTGCTGGCCGGCGCCGTGGTGACGGAGGCCGTGTTCGGCCTCAACGGCCTGGGCACGCTGACCCAGCAGGCCGTGGGCAACCAGGACACGGCCGTGCTCCAGGCCGTGGTGGTCGTCTCGGCCGCCGCCTTCGTACTCATCAACCTCGCCGTGGACCTGCTGTACCCGCTGCTTGATCCGCGCCTGCGCCATTCCGTGGAGAACCGGCCATGAACACTGCCGTCTCAAGCGCTCTTTCCCCGGCCCTGGATGCCCAGGCCGCGCCCGCCACTCCCACTCCCACTCCCATTCCCACGGCGCTGCCAGCGTCGTCCCTGGCCCCTGCGCCAGCCGCCCCGCGCCGCAGCTTCGCCTTGCCGGCCCGCCTGCAATCCCTGAAGCGCCTGCCGCCCACGCTGGCCCTGGCCTGGCTGGTGATTGCCGTGGCCGCGCTGTGGGCGCTGGCGCCCGGCTGGTTCGCCCACCAGAACCCGATCGCGGGCCAGGCCGGCCAGCAGTTGCTGGCGCCCGGCGCCGCGCACTGGCTGGGCACGGACGCGCTGGGACGCGACCTGTGGGCGCGCGTGGTGCATGGCGCCGTACATTCGCTGTCGGGCGCCTTCGTGGCCGTGGGCGTGGGCCTGGCCGTGGGCACGCTGATCGGCCTGCTGGCCGGGGCCACGGGCGGGCGCACGGAAGATGCGCTGATGCGCCTGGTCGATGTGCTGCTGGCCGTGCCTTCGCTGCTGCTGTCGCTGACCATCATCATCGTGCTGGGCTTTGGCACCATCAACGCGGCCATTGCCGTGGGCGTGGTCTCGGTGGCCAGCTTCGCGCGCCTGGTGCGCTCGGAGGTGGTGCGCGTGCACCGCTCCGACTACGTGGAGGCCGCTTTCGGCAGCGGCGGGCGCTTTGCCGCCGTCCTGTGGCGCCATGTGCTGCCCAACTCGCTGACCTCGGTCATCGCCATGGCGGCGCTGCAGTTCGGCTCGGCGATCCTTGCGATTTCCACCCTGGGTTTTCTGGGCTACGGCGCGCCGCCGCCCACGCCCGAATGGGGGCTGCTGATCGCCGAGGGCCGCAACTACATCGCCACCGCCTGGTGGCTGACCACGGCGCCGGGCCTGATCGTGGTGGCCGTGGTGCTGGCGGCCAACCGCATCGCCACGGCCTTCGCACGGAGGCCTGCATGAGCGCCGCCATCGAGGAACGCATCCACGCCGCACCAGCGGTGGCAACCACCGCCCCCGTGCTCGAAGTGCAGGACCTGGCCGTGGCCTACCGCGATGCCGCAGGCCAGGCGCAGCGCGTGGTGCACGGCGTGTCGTTTTCCGTGGCGCCAGGCGAGGTGGTGGCCCTGGTCGGCGAGTCGGGCTCGGGCAAGACCACCACGGCGCAGGCCGTGATCGGCCTTTTGGCCGACAACGGCCGGCGCGAGCACGGCAGCATCCGCCTGCAGGGCACCGAGGTCTCGGGCTGGCCGGCCGCACGCTGGAACGCCATCCGCGGCCGCGTGGTCAGCCTGGTGCCGCAAGACCCCACCATGTCGCTGAACCCCGTGCGCACGGTGGGCGACCAGGTGGGCGAGATCCTGCGCATCCACGGACTGCGCGACCGCACGGCCGTGCAGGCGCGCGTGCTGGAGCTGCTGGCCCGCGTGGGGCTGTCCCAGCCCGCGCTGCGCGCACGCCAGTATCCGCACGAACTGTCGGGCGGCATGCGCCAGCGCGTGCTGATCGCCATTGCGATTGCGCTGCGGCCCGCCCTCATCATTGCCGACGAGCCCACCAGCGCGCTGGACGTGACCGTGCAGCGGCGCATCCTGGACCTGATCGACGCGCTGCGCCGCGAGACCGGCACGGCCGTGCTGCTGGTCACGCATGACCTGGGCGTGGCGGCCGACCGCTCGCACCGCCTGGTCGTCATGCAGGGCGGCCGCATCCAGGAGCAGGGCCCCACGCTGGAGCTGCTGCGCAATCCGCAAAGCGCCTATACGCGGCGGCTGCTGGCCGATGCGCCTTCGCTGGCGCCCGCACCGCGCCGCACGCCCAGGCCCGCCACCACCGATGACTGGGCCATCGAGGTCGAGGACCTGGTGCACGAGTTCGCGGCCCCCGGCCATGCCTCGGCCCACGGGCGCGGCATCTTCCGCGCCGTGGACGGCGTGTCGCTGCGCGTGCGCCGGGGCAGCACGCATGCCATCGTGGGCGAGTCGGGCTCGGGCAAGACCACCACCATCCGCGCCATCGTGGGCCTGGGCCGGCCCACGGCGGGCCGCATCAGCATCGAAGGCACCGAGGTCACGGGCCTGCGCGGCGAGGCCCTGCGCCAGCTGCGCCGCCGCGTGCAGCTGGTCTACCAGAACCCGTTCAGCTCTCTGGACCCGCGCCAGAGCGTGTTCGACATCATCGAGGAGCCCCTGCTGAACTTCGACCCGCTGCCGGCCGATGAGCGCCGCCGGCGCGTGCACGACATGCTGGAGCGCGTGGGCCTGCCGGCCGCCGTGCTGCAGCGGCGCCCGCATGCGCTGTCGGGCGGCCAGCGCCAGCGCGTGGCGATTGCGCGCGCCCTGGTGCTGCAGCCGCAGGTGCTGGTGCTGGACGAGGCCGTATCGGCCCTGGACGTGACGGTGCAGGCGCAGATCCTGGCCCTGCTCGCCCAGCTGCAGCAGGACCTGGGGCTGACCTATCTCTTCATCTCGCACGACCTTGCCGTGGTGCGCCAGATCGCCGACACGGTATCGGTGCTGCGCGCGGGCCAGGTGGTGGACGCGGGCAGCGTGGAGGAGGTGTTCCAGCGCCCCACCAGCGACTACACGCGTGAACTCATGGACGCCATTCCCGGCAAAAGGAGCATTGATTTTGTCCCTCACCCCGCCTGATACCAACCGTGGCCACGGCTCCCGCACCGGCCCGCGCCTGGGCTTCTTCAGCCGCCTGCTCGACGATGCGCCGGCCGGCGAGCGCTACCGCCTGGTGGCCGAGCAGATCGCCCATGCCGAGGCCCAGGGCTTCGACTCGGCCTGGGTAGCCCAGCACCATTTCCATGAAAGCGAGGGCGGCCTGCCCTCGCCCTTCGTCTTCCTGGCCCATGTGGCGGCGCGCACGCGGCGCATCCGCATCGGAACGGGCGTGATCACGCTGCCGCTGGAAAACGCGCTGCGCGTGGCCGAGGATGCGGCCGTGCTGGACCTGCTGACCGGCGGCCGCCTGGAGGTGGGCCTGGGCACGGGCGGCACGGCCGAATCCTTCGAGGCCTTTGGCGTGCAGGGCGCCGAGCGCGGCGCCGTCTTCGCGCGCAACTTCGGCGTGCTGCAGGACGCCTGGGCCGGGCGCGCGCTGGCCGGTGGCGTCCACCTGTACCCGGCCGCGCCGCAGCTGCTGGAGCGCGTCTGGCAGGCCACGTTCTCGGCCGAGGGCGGCGCGCGGGCCGGGGCCAACGGCGACGGCCTGATGCTGTCGCGCACCCAGCCACGGCCCGAAGGCGCGCCGCAGGCCACGCTGTCCGAGATCCAGAACCCCATCATCGACGCCTACCTTGCCCGCCTGCCCGCGGGGCGGGCGCCGCGCATCCTGGGCTCGCGCACGCTGTTCGTGGCCGACCGCCGAGACGAGGCGCTGCGCTGGGCCGAGGCCGGCCTGCGCCGCGTGGCCCGGCGCCATGCCGCCCAGCCCTCGCAGTGGGCGGCCCGCGTCGATCCGCAGGCGCCGCTGGCCGATCTCATCGCCGCCTACGACGTGCATGTGGGCACGCCCGACGAGGTCATCGCCTCGCTGCGCGCCGACACGGCGCTGGCGCGCGTGAGCGACATCGTCTTCCAGGTGCATTCCATCGACCCGCCGCACGACGCCATCCTGCGCTCCATCGAGCTGACGGCCGCCCATGTGGCACCAGCCCTGGGCTGGCGCCGTGCAGATCTGCAGGCACCCTCTTCCCTCCCCGCAGCCCGGGCCGGACTGCTGCAAGCCGCATGACCATGAACACCACCGTACAGCCCCGTTTTCCGGACGACGTCATCGACCACCTCGCCGGCATCACCCCCGGCAGCGCCCTGGACCGCGTGCGCCGCCACCGCACCGAGGCGCGCACGCAGGCCCAGCAGAGTTTTGCCGCCCTGTTCACGCCCGCCGAGCCCGTGCCCGGCACGGTCTCGCTGCGCGAGCGGCTGGCCCTGGCAGCCTTCACGGCCGGGCTGCATGGCGAGCCGCGCAGCGCCGTCTTCTATGCGAAGGCGCTGGCGGCCGAAGAGGCGGAACTGGCTGCCGCCGTGGCATCCGAAGTCGTGCGGGGCCGTGCACAAAGCCTTCAGCCCGGCAGCGGCCCGCACGGGCCGTACGGCCGCTACCCGGCAGGCCCGCTGAGCCGCGAAGACCAGAGCGGCCCCGCCTATGCCGTGGACCCGGCCCATGCCGCGCTGCTGGGCGCGCGCCTGGCCGCGGCGCTGGCCCATGCGCACCTGCTGGCCTACCACCCGCGCGACGCCAGCGCCGGGGCCCTGCAGGCGCTGCAACAGGCGGGCTGGAGCGAGACGGACATCGTCATCGTGTCCCAGCTGGCGTCCTTCCTGTCCTTCCAGATCCGCGTGGTGGCGGGGTTGCGCGTGCTGGCTGCACGCCCCGCGTCCCCGGCAGCCCATCAACCCACCCTGCAAGCCCAGCCATGACCTCAACGAACTCCGCCGCTCCCCAGGTCTTCACCCAGGAACAGCTCGACTGGCTGCCATGGATTGAGCCGCTGGACGAAAGCGAGCTGACCGAACGCCACCATGCAGGCCTGGTCGATGCCTCACGCGCGCAGTCCCCCTACTTCCGCCTGCTGGCGCGCGACCCCGACACGCTGGGCGCACGCACGCGCACCGACAAGGACATCTTCTACAACCCCGACGCCGGCCTGCCGCGTGCCGAGCGGGAGCTGGCGGCCGCTGCCACTTCGCGCGCCAATGGCTGCATCTACTGCGCCTCGGTCCATGCGCGCTTTGCCACGCACTTCTCGCGCCGGGGCGGCGACGTGCAGCGCCTGCTCGACGAGGGTCCGGGCACGGACCTGGGGCCGCGCTGGAACGCCATCGTCACGGCGGCCGTGGCGCTGACCCAGACGCCGCCTGCGCTGGAGCCCGCCCACATCGATGCGCTGCGCGCCGCCGGCCTGGACGATGCCGCCATCTCCGATGTGCTGCACGGCACGGCCTTCTTCAACTGGGCCAACCGGCTCATGCTGTCGCTGGGCGAGCCACGGACCACCGCATGAGGGCTTTCGCCCTCACCACAGGCCCAGCAGCTTCCACCAGGCGCTGCCGACCACGGCAAAGACCAGCAGCTCGATCACGCACATGGCCGCGCCCACGCGCCACCAGTTGCCCAGCGTGACATAGCCGCTTCCGAAGATGATGGGCGAAGTGCCGGTGGCGTAGTGGGTCAGCGTCATCATGATGGCCGAGCCGGCCGTCATCATCAGCATGAAGGGCACGACATAGTCGGCAGGAATCAGCTGGGCGCCCACGGTCAGGAAGGCCAGCATCATGGCGCTGATGTGGGCCGTGGTGCTGGCGAACAGGTAGTGCGAGAACACGAACACGCCCACCAGGATGGCCGCCACCGGCAGCCAGTCCAGGCCGCTGGCGACGATGGCGTTCTTCATGCCCACGGCAAACCAGGACACCACGCCCAGCTTGTTGAGCTGCTCGGCCAGCATGACCAGGGCGCCGAACCACACCAGCGTGTCCCAGGCGCTTTTCTCGGACAGCACGTCATCCCAGTCGATGGTGCCCGTGATGATCAGCACGAACAGGCCCAGGAAGGCGACCACCGTCGGGTCCAGCGTGAAAGCAGGCCCGAACAGCATCTGCGGCACGTTGGCCCACAGCAGCAGCATCAGGCCGAAGGTGCCCAGCATCACGCGCTCCTTGCCCGACAGCGGCCCCATGCGGGCCATCTCGCTGCGCGCGTACTCCACGGCATTGGGCGTGGCCTTGAGTTCGGGAGGCGACAGCAGGTAGATCACCAGCGGCATCAGCAGCAGGCACAGCAGGCCCGGCAGCAGCATGTACAGCGCCCAGGTGGTCCAGCTCAGGTGCAGCGCCTGGCCCGTGGCCTGGGCCACGAAGTCCACCACCAGCGGATTGGGCGCCGTGGCGGTCAGGAACATGGCCGAGGTGATGGGATTGGCGTGGTAGTTGACCAGGGCCAGATAGGTGCCCACCTTGCCCTGCGTACCCTTGGCCGGGTCCGACTCGAAGGCATTGGCGATGGACTTCATGATGGGGTGCACGATACCGCCGCCGCGCGCCGTGTTGCTGGGCGTGAACGGTGCCAGCACCAGCTCGCAGATCGCCAGGCCGTAGCCGATGCCGATGGTCCGCTTGCCCAGCAGCGCGATGAACATCAGTCCGATGCGGTTGCCCAGCCCCGTCTTCTTGAGGCCGCGCGAGATCAGGATGGCCACCACGATCAGCCAGATCAGCGGGCTGGAAAAGCTGCTCAGCGCATCGGTGACTGCGCCCTTGGACGAGCCTGACGTGACCTGGGACAGCGAGACGATCACGATGGCCATCAAGGCCATCACGCCAATGGGCATGACCTTGAGGATGATGGCCACGATGGTGGTCAGGAAAATGGCCACCAGCTGCCAGGCCTTGGGCGTCAGCCCCTCGGGCACGGGCACCAGCAGCAGCCCGAACAGCACGGCGGTGGCGATCAGCGCCGGCACCAGCCGGAACGGCACGGCCGACTTGAAGTAGCGGAACAGCGAGGCAATCTTCTCGAGCATGTGGATCCTTTGCGTTGCCGGAGCGGCGCCGAGAGAGCATGGCCTGCCGGGAGCAAAAGCCCACCAGCCTGCACGGGCACTGGCGGCCGCGCCGCATGACTGACATCATGATGCAGTGCAGCATGAGCCCGGCTTCCAGCGGGCGCCTGCGCCACCGAAGTTTGACAGGCATCAAGGCCGGGCCAGTAAACCTGGCGACCCAGGCCACCGAGCCCCGCTCACATGACAGCATCCCCAGACCGGGTGCCTTTCGCCCCGGTGTACCCATGCAGTGAAAAAAGGAGAAAAGCCGACATGCCAGCCAACCGATTCTTGCCCGAGGAATGGGAATGCCGGCTCCAGGAGATCGACCTGGAGATCGCCCGCCACGCCGTCATCTGCAAGATCCCGCTGCTGCAGGCCGGCGTGGTGGAGCGCGTGCTGGCCGATGACGCCAGCGTCTGCGGCGGCGACCACGAGGCCGCTTTCAAGACCCTGCGCGGCCTCTTGTACATGCACTACACCGAGCTGCTGCACATCAGCGAGGTGCTCAGCCCCGATGCCGCCCAGGAAATCGCCCACCGCGTGCGCCTGCGGCTGGGCCAGCGCATCGGCAACCAGCTGGGCGGCTGATGCCGGGCTGTCTGCCTGGCCTTTGCCCTGGCGCGAGGGCATGAAAAAAGGGCTACGACAGTTGTCGTAGCCCTTTTCAATTTGGTTGCGCGAGAAGGATTTGAACCTCCGACCTTTGGGTTATGAGCCCAACGAGCTACCAGACTGCTCCATCGCGCGGTATTCCAAAATTATAGCAGATTATTCAGCTGCCTTGGCTTCGGCGGCGCCTTCTTCAGCGCGCTCGACCAGTTCCACGAAGGCCATGGGGGCGTTGTCGCCCACGCGGAAGCCCATCTTCAGGATACGGGTGTAGCCACCAGGACGCTTTGCGAAGCGGGGGCCCAGCTCGTTGAAGAGCTTGGTCACGCTGTCGCGGTCGCGCAGGCGGTCGAATGCCAGGCGGCGGTTGGCAACGGTGTCGACCTTGGCCAGGGTGATCATGGGCTCGATCACGCGGCGCAGTTCCTTGGCCTTGGGAACGGTGGTCTTGATGGCTTCGTGCTCGATGAGCGAATTCATCATGTTCTTCAGCATCGCCAGGCGGTGCGAAGAGGTGCGATTGAGTTTGCGGAGGCCGTGACCGTGACGCATGGTGCTTTATTCCTAAAATATGTAATTAGGGCTTGCGCAAACAAGGATGCAAGCCTGGACCCGTTACCGGATCTGCAGCTTGCCTCAACCGAATTTGCGCAAGTTGTTGATTAATTCGGGCAGCCGTATCAGGTACTGCCCGAGGCACTGAGGCTCTCCAAAAAGGAGAGCCCGCAATTATAGTGCTTAGCGCTTTTCCAGGCCAGCAGGCGGCCAGTTCTCCAGCTTCATGCCCAGCGTCAGACCGCGGGAAGCCAGGACTTCCTTGATCTCGTTGAGCGACTTGCGACCCAGGTTGGGGGTCTTGAGCAGCTCGTTTTCGGTACGCTGGATCAGGTCGCCGATGTAGTAGATGTTCTCTGCCTTGAGGCAGTTGGCCGAACGCACGGTGAGTTCCAGCTCGTCCACGGGACGCAGCAAGATGGGATCAAAGGCGGTTGCGGCACCACGGCCACCGGCCGGAGCATCGAAGACGCTGGCGATATCGCCGCCGTCCAGCTGAGCGAACACGGCGAGCTGTTCCACCAGGATCTTGGCGGAGGCGCGCACGGCGTCCTCGGCAGTGATCGCACCATTGGTTTCGATCTCCACCACCAGCTTGTCGAGGTCGGTGCGTTGTTCAACGCGGGCCGATTCGACGGCGTAGCTCACGCGCTTGACGGGCGAGAACGAAGCGTCCAGCACGATACGGCCGATCGACTTCGTGGACTCGTCGCCATAGCGGCGCACATTGCCGGGCACATAGCCGCGGCCCTTCTCGACCTTGATCTGCATGTCCAGCTTGCCGCCTTGCGACAGGTTGGCGATGACATGATCAGGGTTGATGATTTCCACGTCGTGGGGCGTCTGGATGTCGCGCGCCGTCACGACGCCTTCGCCATCCTTGCGCAGGGAGAGCGTGACCTCGTCGCGGTTGTGCAGCTTGAACACCACACCCTTGAGGTTCAGCAGGATGTTGACCACATCTTCCTGGACACCGTCAATGGACGAGTACTCGTGCAACACACCAGCAATCGTCACTTCCGTCGCTGCGTAACCCACCATGGACGAGAGCAGGACACGGCGCAGGGCATTGCCCAGCGTATGGCCGTAGCCACGCTCAAACGGCTCCAGAACAACTTTGGCGCGATTGTGGCCAAGCTGCTCGACATTGATCGTCTTGGGCTTCAGCAAATTGGTTTGCATGCAGACTTCCTCTCAATACCCCCGGCTCGTTACACCGGTAAGGCTGGTGAAGCACCCCAGCGCGATGCCTCGCGGCTGGGGGACGGTTTTACAGAAATGTCGCTGCGCGGAATTAACGCGAGTACAACTCAACGATCAGGGATTCGTTGATGTCTGCACCGAACTCGTCGCGGTCAGGCGACTTCTTGAACGTGCCTTCAGCCTTGTCGGCCGACACTTCCACCCATGCGGGGAAACCGACTTGACCAGCCAGTTGCAGGGCTTCGACGATGCGGGCCTGCTTCTTGGACTTTTCACGCACGGCGACCACGTCACCCACCTTCACCATGTAGGAAGGGATGTTGACGGATTGGCCGTTGACCGTGATGGCCTTGTGCGACACCAGCTGACGCGCTTCCGAGCGGGTCGAGCCGAAGCCCATGCGGTACACCACGTTGTCCAGACGCGACTCCAGCAGCGACAGCAGATTGGCACCGGTGTTGCCCTTCTTCTTGTCGGCGGCTTCGAAGTAGCGGCGGAATTGCTTTTCCAGCACGCCGTACATGCGCTTGACCTTCTGCTTTTCACGCAGCTGCAGGCCGAAGTCGGAAGTACGCTGACCGGAAGTGCGGCCGTGTTGGCCGGGCTTGGTGTCGAACTTGGACTTGTCGGCGATCGAGCGACGTGCGCTCTTCAGGAACAGGTCAGTGCCTTCACGGCGGGAGAGTTTGGCCTTGGGGCCGATATAGCGTGCCACTTGATTTCCTTTGTGTCATCTGCCGTGCACAAGCACGGGAGCCGCCCGCGATGTTACACATCTGGGCGGCGGTGGGCTTGGTGAAAAAGCTTAGATACGACGGCGCTTTTGAGGGCGGCAGCCGTTGTGGGGAACCGGCGTCACGTCCGCGATGGAAGTGATGCGGATGCCCAGGGCGCCCAGGGCGCGAACCGAGGATTCACGGCCAGGACCGGGACCCTTGATTTCGACGTCCAGGTTCTTGATGCCCTGTTCGATGGCAGCACGACCAGCCACTTCCGAAGCCACCTGGGCAGCGAAGGGAGTCGACTTGCGCGAACCCTTGAAGCCCTGGCCACCCGACGAGGCCCACGACAGAGCGTTGCCTTGGCGGTCGGTGATGGTGATGATCGTGTTGTTGAACGAAGCGTGCACGTGGGCAATGCCGTCCGAAATGTTCTTACGGACTTTCTTGCGAACGCGCTGTGCAGCGTTGTTTGCGGGAGACTTAGCCATAGTGATCTTTCAATCTCTTTATTTCTTCAAAGCCGCGGCACCCTTGCGCGGACCCTTGCGGGTACGTGCATTCGTGCGGGTACGCTGACCACGCATGGGCAGGCCACGACGATGACGGAAACCGCGATAGCAACCGATGTCCATCAAACGCTTGATGTTCATCGTTGTTTCGCGACGCAGATCACCTTCCAGCGTCAGGGAAGTCAGCTGATCGCGGATCTTTTCCAGATCGCCGTCAGTCAGTTCCTTGATTTTCTTGGAATATGCGATGCCAGCGGCTTCGCAGATCTTGCGTGCAGTGGTGCGACCGATCCCATAGATAGCGGTCAGGCCGATTTCAGCGTGCTGATGCGGCGGGATGTTAATGCCAGCGATACGTGCCATTATTCGTCCTCAAACTTTCCTATCAACCCTGGCGCTGCTTGTGGCGCTGGTCCGTGCAGATCACTCGCACCACACCCTTGCGGCGGATGATCTTGCAGTTACGGCAGATTTTTTTGACCGAAGCCGAAACTCTCATTTCATTCTCCTAAAACTCTACATCCGTTACGGCCTATCGACCGGGAAACATGCCCGCGATGGATAGATCGAATGGGCGTCTACTAACTCTTACTGGACCCGCCGGCACCGCCGGCCAGGCCCATCACTTAGTTCAATTGCCAAGTGTCGCTTTGAAGTTCGCCTTTTTGAGGAGCGATTCGTACTGTTGCGACATCATGTAGTTCTGCACCTGGGCCATGAAGTCCATGGTCACCACCACAATAATCAGCAGTGATGTACCACCGAAGTAGAACGGGACGTTGTACTTCAGGATCAGGAACTCGGGCAACAAGCACACGAATGTGATGTACACCGCACCAGCCAGGGTCAGGCGAACCAGGATCTTGTCAATGTAGCGGGCCGTCTGGTCACCGGGACGGATCCCGGGGATGAAGGCACCACTCTTCTTCAGGTTGTCGGCGGTTTCCCGGCTGTTGAACACCAGGGCCGTGTAGAAGAAGCAGAAGAAGATGATGGCGGTGGCGTAGAGCATCACATAGATCGGCTGACCGGGGGTCAGCGTGCTAGCAATGTCCTTCAGCCAGCGCATGGATTCCCCTGCACTGAACCAGTTCACAACGGTCGCCGGCAGCAAGATGATCGAGGAAGCGAAGATGGGAGGAATGACCCCCGCCATGTTCAGCTTCAGCGGCAAGTGCGAAGACTGACCGCCATACACCTTGTTACCCACCTGACGACGCGCATAGTTCACCAGGATCTTGCGCTGTCCCCGCTCGACAAACACGACGAAGTACGTCACGGCTGCCACCACGAGAACGATGAAGATCGCGGCCAGGATGCTCATGGCACCGGTGCGCACCAGCTCCAGCAGACCACCGATGGAGCTCGGCAGACCTGCGGCGATACCTCCAAAGATGAGGATCGAAATGCCGTTGCCCAGACCACGTTCCGTGATCTGTTCACCGAGCCACATCAGGAACATGGTGCCGGCCGTCAGGCTGACCACCGCCGTGAGGCGGAAGCCGAAACCGGGGCTCAGAACCAGACCTGCGGAGCTTTCCAGAGCCACGGCAATTCCCAGGGACTGAAAAATCGCCAGGCCCAGAGTGCCATAGCGGGTGTACTGGGTGATCTTGCGACGACCCGATTCACCTTCCTTTTTCAGCTGCTCGAATGTAGGGACCACATAGGTCATGAGCTGCATGATGATCGATGCCGAGATGTACGGCATGATCCCCAGTGCGAACACCGTGAAGCGCGACAGCGCCCCACCCGAGAACATGTTGAACAGATTGAGAATGCCGCCCTGCTGGCCATTGAACAGCTGCTGCAGCTGCGCTGGATCGATGCCCGGCACGGGGATATGAGCCCCGATGCGGTAAACGACCAGCGCGAGCAACAGAAAAACCAGACGGCGGCGAAGATCGCCGAATTTTCCGGTTTTTGCAATTTGAGCTGCGCTAGTAGCCACGGATGTCTTCTTTCAGATCATTAATCAGGCGATGCTGCCGCCGGCAGCTTCGATGGCAGCCTTGGCGCCGGCGGTAGCGCCGATGCCGTTGAGCTTGACAGCCTTGCTGATTTCACCGCTCTTGATGATCTTGACCACCTTTGCGATTTCACCAACCAGACCGGCTTGCTTCAGAGCTGCCAGATCGACTTCGGCCAGGCCCAGCTGTTCCAGAGCGGACAGGGTCACTTCTGCGTTGAACTTCAGCAGATGCGACTTGAAGCCACGCTTGGGCAGACGGCGCTGCAGAGGCATTTGACCGCCTTCGAAGCCCACCTTGTGGTAGCCACCCGAACGCGACTTCTGGCCCTTGTGACCACGGCCGGCAGTCTTGCCCAGGCCGGAGCCGATGCCGCGGCCGACACGGCGCTTGGCATGCTTGGCACCTGCTGCAGGCTTGATGCTATTGAGTTCCATCATCAATCCTTTCAGAGGACTTTGACCAGATAGCTGATCTTGTTGATCATGCCGCGCACAGCAGGCGTGTCCTGCAGTTCGCTGATGCTATTCAGCTTGCGCAGGCCCAGGCCACGGACGGTGGCGCGGTGCGATTCCTTGGTGCCAATGGGGCTGCGCACCAGTTGCACCTTCACGGTTTGTTGCGTTGTCATGTGATTGACTCCGATCAGGCGGTGAAGATGTCTTCAACCGACTTGCCGCGCTTGGCTGCCACTTCCGAAGGGGTCGTGGAGTTCTTCAGAGCGTCAAAAGTCGCGCGGACCATGTTGTAGGGATTCGACGAGCCATGGCTCTTGGCCACGATGTCGGTGATGCCCAGCACTTCGAAGACGGCGCGCATCGGGCCGCCGGCGATGATGCCGGTACCCTTGGGAGCGGGGTTCAGCATCACGGATGCTGCGCCATGCTGACCCATCACGGTGTGATGGATCGAGCCGTTCTTCAGGGACACCTTGATCATGTTGCGACGGGATTCTTCCATCGCCTTTTGCACGGCTGCAGGCACTTCCTTGGACTTGCCCTTGCCCATGCCAACACGGCCATCACCGTCGCCAACCACGGTCAGTGCAGCGAAGCCGAGGATACGACCGCCCTTCACAACCTTGGTGACGCGGTTCACCGCGATCATTTTTTCGCGCAGACCGTCGTCACGACCTTCGTCTTGCACCTTGGGAGAAAACTTTGCCATTTCTATCCGCTCCGCTTAGAACTGCAGGCCGGCTTCACGAGCGGCTTCTGCCAAAGCCTTCACGCGGCCGTGGTATGCGAAACCAGCGCGATCGAAAGCCACTTTCTCCACGCCTGCAGCCTTGGCCTTCTCGGCAATGCGCTTGCCGATCAGCGTAGCGGCAGCCACGTTGCCACCCTTGCCGATGGCGCCCAGTTGGGTGCGCACTTCGGCTTCGGCAGTCGAGGCCGAAGCCAGCACCTTGGTGCCGTCTTCCGACACCACGCTTGCGTAGATGTGGAGGTTCGTACGGTTCACGCTCAGACGTGCCACGCCTTGCTGTGCAATGCGGATGCGGGTCTGGCGGGCACGACGGAGACGCTGCTCTTTCTTGGTCAACATAATGCAGCTCCTTACTTCTTCTTGGTCTCTTTGATCACGACCTTCTCATCCGAGTAACGGATGCCCTTGCCCTTGTAGGGCTCGGGAGGACGAACGGCACGGATCTCAGCAGCCAGTTGGCCAACGGCCTGGCGGTCAGCACCCTTGACCACGATTTCCGTGGGCGTGGGGGTGGCAACAGTGATGCCGGCCGGCATTTCGAAGTTCACCGGGTGCGAATAGCCGATCGCGAGGTTCAGCTTGGCGCCAGAGGCCGAAGCCTTGAAGCCCACGCCGACCAGCGACAGCTTCTTCTCGAAGCCCTTGCTCACGCCCACCACCATGTTGTTCACCAGCTGACGCATGGTGCCGCTCATGGCGTTGGCTTCGCGCGAGTCGTTGACGGGCTCGAAAGACAGCTTGCCTTCGTTGTTGGAGATCTTCACCAGAACGTTCTGGGCCAGCGACAGCGTGCCGCCGGTGCCCTTCACATTGATCTGGTCAGCCTTGATGGACACATCCACGCCTGCGGGGATGGCCACGGGAGTCTTTGCTACGCGAGACATTTCAGTATTTCTCCTTAATGTCCGTTAGGCCACGTAGCACAGCACTTCGCCGCCCACGCCGGTGGCGCGTGCCTTGCGATCCGTCATCACGCCCTTGGGAGTGGTGACGATGGCCACGCCCAGACCGTTCATGACCTGGGGGATTGCGTCGCGGCCCTTGTACACGCGCAGGCCGGGACGGCTCACGCGCTCGATGCGCTCGATCACCGGACGGCCGGCGTAGTACTTCAGGGTAATTTCGAGTTCGGACTTGCCAGCGTCGGTCTTCACTTGGAAGCCGTCGATGTAGCCTTCATCCTTCAGCACCTGGGCGATGGCAACCTTGACCTTGGAGGAAGGAGCCGTCACGGTGGTCTTGGAGACCATTTGTGCATTGCGGATGCGGGTCAGCAAGTCAGCGATGGGATCACTCATGCTCATGTTTAATCTCTCCTGCTTGCTTACCAGCTGGCCTTGGTGACACCGGGGATGTCGCCAGCGAAGGCCAGTTCACGGATCTTGGCGCGGCCCAGACCGAATTGACGGAAGGTGCCACGGGGACGACCCGTGATCTCGCAGCGGTTGCGCTGGCGAGTGGGGTTCGCGTTACGGGGCAGCTTCTGCAGGCCCAGGCGAGCGGCGTCGCGCTCTTCGTCGCTGCGCTTTGCGTCAGCGGCGATTGCCTTCAGTTCTGCGTACTTGGCAGCGTACTTGGCCGCCAGCTTTTCGCGCTTGAGTTCGCGCTGAATCAATGCAACTTTAGCCATGCGCCACCTCAGTTCTTGAAGGGGAAACGGAAAGCGGCGAGCAGTGCCTTGCACTCGTCGTCGGTCTTTGCCGTAGTCGTGATGCTGATGTTCAGACCACGCAGAGCGTCCACCTTGTCGTACTCGATTTCGGGGAAGATGATCTGTTCCTTGACGCCGACGTTGTAGTTGCCGCGACCGTCGAACGAACGGCCGGAGATACCACGGAAGTCACGCACGCGGGGCAGAGCCACGGTGACGAAACGGTCCAGGAATTCATACATCTGAACGCCACGCAGGGTCACCATGCAGCCGATGGCCTGGCCTTCGCGGATCTTGAAGCCGGCGATAGCCTTCTTGGCCTTGGTCACCACGGGCTTCTGACCAGCAATCTTGGTCAGGTCGGCCACGGCGTTGTCCATCACCTTCTTGTCGGCCACGGCTTCGCTCACACCCATGTTCAGGGTGATCTTGGTCAGGCGGGGCACTTCCATGGTGGAGGTGTAGCCGAACTTTTCCTTCAGTTCAGCCGCGATCTTTTCGCGATACAGTTTTTGCAGTCGTGCCATGTGTTACCCCTTAGGCCGCCTTGATTTCGGCGCCGTTGGACTTGAACACGCGAACGCGCGTGCCGTCGGCTTGCACCTTGATGCCCACGCGATCGGCCTTGCCGGTCGCTGCATTGAAGATGGCCACGTTGGATTGGTGGATAGGCATGGCCTTTTCCACGATGCCGCCGGTGGTGCCCTTCATGGGGTTCGGCTTGACGTGCTTCTTCACCAGGTTGATGCCGTCGATCAGCAGGTGGGAGTCGTCCTTGCGAGCCGAGACCACGCCTTGCTTGCCCTTGTCACGGCCGGTCAGCACGATGACTTGGTCGCCCTTGCGAATCTTGTTCATGGTGCTTCCTTTAGAGAACTTCAGGTGCCAGGGACACGATCTTCATGAACTTTTCGTTGCGCAGTTCACGAGTCACGGGGCCAAAGATGCGGGTGCCGATAGGCTCCAGCTTGGCGTTCAGCAGCACGGCGGCATTGCCGTCGAACTTGACGAGCGAGCCATCAGCACGGCGAATACCCTTCGCCGTGCGCACCACGACCGCGCTGTAGACCTCGCCTTTTTTGACGCGTCCACGCGGTGCAGCTTCCTTGATGCTCACCTTGATGATGTCACCAACACTCGCATAGCGACGATGAGAACCGCCCAGCACCTTGATGCACTGAACAGACTTCGCGCCGGTGTTGTCGGCAACCTCTAACCGAGATTCTGTTTGGATCATTTCAATATTCCCAACTTGCTCCAGCAAACACCCGACAGCCCCAGAGTCTTCTCAAGGGCCGCGAGCAGCCAGTCAGTCTTGGGCCCGTCGTCCACACCGAAAACCATTTCTCGGCGCTTCCACTGGGCAGATAACTTCACGATTTTCACGTGAAGCATGGGATTGTCCCAGAAATTCCTTTGCGCGTCAAACCCTTAGCGACTTTTCCCGCCCCTGCCCGGCAGCGTTGCGCAACGCCCACAAGGGCGCCGGCAACCGAGGGGCCGCCCGGGCCTCCCGATCGGCCCATGCCACCGGAGACGCCCATAAAAAAGCCGAGCCACGCGGGCTCGGCAAAGGGTGGCAGACTCAACGCAATTGTTGGCTGCGGACGGACCGCGCCGACGACGGCACAGACCGCGCAGCGGCTTTGGGGCCACCGCGTCGGGCTTGGGCGCGGCCCTTGCCCTGCGGAAAACGCACTTTCAAGCGCTTTCTTTCTTGCTTCCCTCCCTCGTCAGCCTTGTGCTGGCTGCTGTTCACTGGCACTGAAGCTGGGCGCCATGAACCGCATTCTCATTCATAAAACCAATCGAGTACATATATTCATCAATTTTGACAATCATGCGTGGCGCAATCGTCTTACGCAGAAAGCACAACGCCCTGCGTTGCAGGGCGTTGTGCATGGAGATGGACAGGATCAGGCAGGCAGGTACTGCGCCGCCAGCGGCATGAAGTCCGCCAGGCCGGCGTCGTGTCCCAGCTCCTCCTGGAGGATGGCGGCCACGCGCGGCGCCACCTCGGCGGCCTTGCGCGCGTCGAGGAACAGCAGGCGGCTGCGGCGCGCCAGCACGTCTTCCACGGTGCGCGCGTATTCGAAGCGCGCGGCAAAGCGCACCATGGCTTCGTTCAGGCCGTCGGCCAGCCATTCGTCGTTGCCCGGCAACGCCTGCACCGCCGAGGCTTCCGTGCCGTAGGAATGCAGGCCCTGGATCTGGTTCATGCGGTGGTGCACGGCGGACTCGCCCGGGGCGCCGGCCAGCGGCAGGCGGGCCGTGACACCACCGGGGCGGTGCGGCAGGCGGCCGATGGCAAAGCATTCGGAGAGCACGTCTTCGGCCATGGCGCGGTAGGTGGTCCACTTGCCGCCCGTGACGGTCACCAGGCCGGTGCGGCTGGACATGACGGTGTGCTCGCGGCTGATCTTCTTGGTGTTTTCGCCATCGTCGTCCTGGGGCTTGACCAGCGGGCGCAGGCCCACCCACATGCTGCGCACGTCGGCCAGCGTGGGCTGGCGCGTGAGGTAGCGGCCTGCCTCGGTGAGGATGAAGTCCAGTTCTTCGGGGAAAGGCAGGGGCTCGCGCGCCAGGTCGTTGCGCGGCGTGTCGGTGGTGCCCAGGATGACCTTGCCCAGCCAGGGCACGGCAAAGAGCACGCGGCCATCGGCCGTCTTGGGCACGAGCAGGGCATGGTCGCTGGGCAGGAAGTCGCGGTCCACGACCACGTGCACGCCCTGGCTGGGCGCGACCATGGGCTTGACGGGACGGCCCTGGGCCTCGGCGTCCTGCTGGCGGAACAGGTCCACCCAGGGGCCGGTGGCGTTGACCACGCACTTGGCGCGCAGCGTGAAGCGCTGGCCGGATTCCGAGTCTTCGCAGATCAGGCCGGCAACCTTGCCGCCTTCGTGCAGCAGTTCACGTGCGGGGCAGTAGTTGACCAGCAGCGCGCCCTTGGCAGCGGCCGTGCGGGCCAGCGCCAGCGCCAGGCGGGCATCGTCGAACTGGCCGTCCCAGTATTTGACGCCGCCCTTGAGGCCCTGCTGCCGCACGGTGGGCAGGCACTTCACGGTGCTGGAGCGCGAGAGGAATTCCGTGGCGCCCAGGCCTGCCTTGCCGGCCAGCGCGTCATACATCTTGAGGCCGATGCCGTAGAACGGCGTGTCCAGCAGCTTGTAGGACGGCATGACGAAGGCCAGCGGCTGCGCCAGGTGGGGCGCGTTGTGCAGCAGCGTGGTGCGCTCATGCAGCGCTTCCCGCACCAGGGCGATGTTGCCCTGCGCCAGGTAGCGCACGCCGCCATGGACCAGCTTGGTGGCACGCGAGGACGTGCCCTTGGCGAAGTCATGCGACTCCACCAGCACGACCTTGAACCCGCGCGCCGCCGCGTCCAGGGCCACGCCCAGGCCGGTGGCACCGCCGCCGATGATGGCCAGATCGTAGGTTTCAGGCTGGGCCAGGCGTTCCAGCAGGGCGGCGCGGCCGGTGGGCAGAGGGGAAGCAGCGAGGGACATGGATCTTCGACGAAGGAATGTGGGGCAAGTTAACAGGGCGCCATGTAGCCGCCATGTCAGCACCCGGGACGCCACGCCTGCGCCCAATGCGAAGGGGACGGAATCGGGTTTTCCGCTATTTTCGCTCGTTTTTGTATTTTTTTCTTCGCTATCTTTCGTTTCGTGTTTTTTGCAGTCAACGAATTTGGCGATAGGCCGGGAGACCAGCACAGGGCATGTTGTCCAAAGCCGACACGGCCCAACTCAGGGACGCCGAGCAAGAGCCGCCTCGCGGCGAGGGCGTCGTCCCCCTCCCTTGCGAAGCAAGTAGAGAGGGGGAAGGCGCGCAAGCGCCTCAGGGGGTGCTAACGCACCTTGCCGTTTTTCCAGGCATTGAGCAGCGTGTCATACGCAATCGTCTCGCCCTTGGGCTTTTCATTGGCCAGCTTCTTCCACGGCGCCTGCTTGTCGCTGAGCCACTTGGCCGGGTCGCCCTTGGGGTTGAGCTTGGGCGCGCAGTGCGCCATGCCTGCGCGCTGCAGGCGGGCCATGACCTGGTCCATTTCCTCGGCCAGGTTGTCCATGGCGCCCTGGGGCGTCTTCTCGCCGGTGACGGCCTGGGCCACGTTCTTCCACCACAGCTGTGCCAGCTTGGGATAGTCGGGCACGTTGTTGCCGGTGGGCGTCCAGGCCACGCGGGCGGGGCTGCGGTAGAACTCGACTAGGCCGCCGAGCTTGGGCGCCATGTCCGTCATGGCCTTGGAGCGGATGTCGCTTTCGCGGATGGGCGTCAGGCCGACGATGGTCTTCTTGAGGCTGGTGGTCTTGGCGGTGACGAACTGCGCGTAGAGCCAGGCGGCGGCCGTGCGGTTGGCGTCATGGTCCTTGAAGAAGGTCCAGCTGCCCACGTCCTGGTAGCCGTTTTGCATGCCGTCCTTCCAGTAGGGGCCGTTGGGGCCGGGCGCCATGCGCCATTTGGGCGTGCCGTCGGCATTGACCACGGGCAGGCCGGGCTTGGTCATGTCGGCCGTGAAGGCGGTGTACCAGAAGATCTGCTGCGCGATATGGCCCTGGGCCGGCACGGGGCCGGACTCGCCGAAGGTCATGCCCATGGCTTCCTTGGGCGCGTACTTCTTCATCCAGTCCACGTACTTGGTGAGCGCGAACACGGCGGCCGGCGAGTTGGTGGCGCCCCCGCGCGAGACCGAGGCGCCCACGGGCGTGCACTTGTCGTCGGCCACGCGGATGCCCCACTCGTCCACGGGCATACCGTTGGGAATGCCCTTGTCGGCCGCGCCGGCCATGGACAGCCAGGCATCGGTGAAGCGCCAGCCCAGCGAGGGGTCCTTCTTGCCGTAGTCCATGTGGCCGTAGACAGGCTTGCCGTCGATCTGCTTGACGTCGTTGGTGAAGAACTCGGCGATGTCCTCGTAGGCGCTCCAGTTCAGCGGCACGCCCAGCTCGTAGCCGTACTTGGCCTTGAACTTGTCCTTGAGGTCCTTGCGCTCGAACAGGTCGGCGCGGAACCAGTAGAGATTGGCGAACTGCTGGTCGGGCAGCTGGTAGAGCTTGCCGTCGGGCGCGGTGGTGAAGCTGGTGCCGATGAAGTCCTTGATGTCCAGGCCCGGATTGGTGAAGTCCTTGCCGGCGCCGGCCATGTAGTCGGTCAGGCTCATGATGCGGCCGTAGCGGTAGTGCGTGCCGATCAGGTCGGAGTCGGAGATCCAGCCGTCATAGATGGACTTGCCCGACTGCATCGAGGTCTGCAGCTTCTCGACCACGTCGCCTTCCTGGATCAGGTCGTGCTTGACGGTGATGCCCGTGATCTCGGTGAAGGCCTTGGCCAGCGTCTTGCTCTCGTACTCGTGCGTGGTGATGGTCTCGGAGACCACGGCGATCTCCTTGACGCCCTTGGCCTGCAGCTTCTTGGCCGCCTCGATGAACCACTTCATCTCGGCCATCTGCTGGTCCTTGGACAGCGTGCTGGGCTGGAACTCCGCGTCGATCCACTTCTTGGCTTCCGCCTCTCCGGCCCAGGCCGCTTGCCCCGCCGCCAGCAGGGCCGCCGCGAGGGCGATGGTGTGAAGTCGTTGTTTCATCTGCCGTCTCCTAGATTCTTGCTGTCTCCCCGACATGCACATGCACCAGCGGGTCCCGGGGGAGCTTCGGACCCGGCTGTCGATAAATGGAATGAAGTGATCAGCCTTTGCGCATCACGACGGCCAGCACGAGCATGGACAGCACGAAACTGATCCACACCGAAGGCTCGGCCTCCAGCGAGAACCACTGCGCCATCTTCTCGCCCAGCCCCACCCAGGCCAGATTGACATAGGCCGCCAGCAGCAGCCCGATGAACAGCCGGTCCCCGCGCGTCGTCGCCATCGGCAGCCAGCCCTTGCGCATCACGGTCGGGCTGCGCAACTCCCACAGCGTCATGCCCACCAGCATCAGCACGATGCAACTGAAGAACACCGCCACCGGCAGCGTCCAGGCCATCCAGGAAAACATTGACGAGTCCTTTCAGAAATCCAGCATCAATACCGCAGCTTCTCGAAACCGGCAGAGCCCAGCCCAGGGACACCGAGGAAGGGCCGCCCCGCCCCGAGGGTGTCGTCCCCCTCCCCCGCGCAAGCGGGTAGAGAGGGGGAAGCGGCGTAAGCCGCTCAGGGGGTGCCTCACACCCTCCCCATTGCGAACCCCTTGGCGATGTAATGCCGCACGAACCAGATCACGATGGCGCCCGGCACGATGGTCAGCACGCCGGCCGCCGCCAGCGTCGCCCAGTCCATGCCCGAGGCCGAGACGGTGCGCGTCATGGTCGCCACGATGGGCTTGGCGTTCACGCTGGTCAGCGTGCGCGCCAGCAGCAGTTCCACCCAGCTGAACATGAAGCAGAAGAAGGCCGCCACGCCCACGCCGGCCTTGATCAGCGGCAGGAAGATGGTGAGGAAAAAGCGCGGGAAGGAGTAGCCGTCGATATAGGCCGTCTCGTCGATCTCGCGCGGGATGCCGCTCATGAAGCCCTCCAGGATCCAGACGGCCAGCGGCACGTTGAACAGCAGGTGGGCCAGGGCCACGGCGATGTGCGTGTCCATCAGGCCCACCGTGGTGTAGAGCTGGAAGAAGGGCAGCAGGAAGACGGCCGGCGGCGTCATGCGGTTGGTCAGCAGCCAGAAGAACACATGCTTGTCGCCCAGGAACTGGTAGCGCGAGAACGCATAGGCCGCCGGCAGCGCCACCGTGAGCGAAATCACGGTGTTGATGGCCACGTAGATCAGGCTGTTGATGTAGCCCGAGTACCAGGAGGCGTCAGTGAAGATGGTTTGGTAGTTGGCCCAGGTGAAATGCTGAGGCCACAGCGAGAAGCTCGACAGGATCTCCTCGTTGGTCTTGAAGCTCATGTTGACCATCCAGTAGATGGGCAGCACGGCGAACAGCAGGTAGGCGACGAGGAACAGCGTGCGCTTGTGGAAACGGCGGTCTTCAGTCATGTCCGGCCTCCCGCAGGGCCACCCCAAGGCAGGCCGAGCCCCCTCGGGGGGCAGTGAACGAAGGGAGCGTGGGGGTCATTCTCTTGCCCCTTCCTTGTCTGCCGTGCCCACGCGCTGCATCCAGTTGTAGAGGATGAAGCACAGCAGCAGGATGATGAGGAAATAGATCAGCGAGAAGGCCGCCGCCGGCCCGAGGTCGAACTGGCCCACGGCCTTTTGCGTCAGGTACTGCGACAGGAAGGTGGTCGCATTGCCGGGCCCGCCGCCCGTGAGCACGAAGGGCTCGGTGTAGATCATGAAGCTGTCCATGAAGCGCAGCAGCACGGCGATCATCAGCACGCCGCGCATCTTGGGCAGCTGGATGTAGCGGAACACCGCGAACTTGCTTGCGCCGTCGATGCGCGCGGCCTGGTAGTAGGCGTCGGGAATGGAGCGCAGGCCCGCGTAGCACAGCAGGGCCACCAGCGGCGTCCAGTGCCAGACATCCATGACCAGCACGGTGAGCCAGGCATGGGTGGCATTGCCCGTGTAGTTGTAGTCCACGCCCAGCGCGTTGAGCGCCGCGCCCAGCAGTCCGATATCGGCGCGGCCGTAGATCTGCCAGATGGTGCCGACCACGTTCCACGGAATCAGCAGCGACAGCGAGACCACGACCAGCACCGCCGAGGCCTTCCAGCCCTGGGCCGGCATGGACAGGGCCAGCGCGATGCCCAGCGGAATCTCCACCACCAGCACGGCCAGCGAAAAGCCGATCTGGCGCAGCAGGGCCGAGTGCAGTTCCTCGTCGCGCATGACCTGGGCAAACCATTCCGTGCCCACGAACACGCGCCGGTCGGGACTGATGATGTCCTGCACCGAGTAGTTCACCACCGTCATCAGCGGGATGATGGCCGAGAAGGCCACGCAGATGATGACCGGCAGGATCAGCAGCCAGGCCTTCTGGTTGACGGGCTTGATGGTCTGGCTCATGCCTGCAGCTCCTCGTTGACGTAGTAGCAGGTGTGGGGGCCCTGCAATTGCACCCAGACGGTCTGCCCTGCGGCGGGCAGGAAGGCGTCGGCGCCGCAGCGCAGCTTGAGAAGCCGCTCGCCCAGGCGCGCCACCAGCAGCTGGTGCGTGCCCACATCCTGCACGCGCTCCACCGTGCAGGCCACGGCACCGGGCGCGTCGGCCGAGGCCAGTGCCAGGTACTCGGGGCGTATGCCCAGGCTCAGGGGCAGGCCGGGCGCCACGCTGGCCAGTGCGGCGGGCAGGGACAGGTACTGGCCCTCGGCCAGCAGCCGGCCGCCGTCCTGCTGCAGCGGCACGAAGTTCATGCCCGGCGAGCCGATGAAGTGGCCGACGAAGGCGTGGCTGGGCCGCTCGAAAAGCTGGGCGGGCGTGCCCACCTGCACGGCACGGCCACGCGTCATGACCACGACCTGATCGGCAAAGGTCAGGGCCTCCACCTGGTCGTGCGTCACATAGATCAGCGTGAGCCGCAGCTCGTGGTGGATCTGCTTGAGCTTGCGGCGCAGCTGCCACTTGAGCTGGGGGTCGATCACCGTGAGCGGCTCGTCGAACAGCACGGCCGAGACATCGGGCCGCACCAGGCCCCGGCCCAGCGAGATCTTCTGCTTGGCGTCGGCCGACAGGCCCGCCGCGCGCTGGTCGAGCTGGCCGCTCATCTCCAGCATCTCGGCGATCTGGCCCACGCGGGCGCGGATGCGGTCGGCAGGCATGCGGCGGTTCTTCAGCGGAAAGGCCAGGTTCTCGGCCACGGTCATGGTGTCGTAGATCACCGGGAACTGGAACACCTGGGCAATGTTGCGTTCCTGGGGCGTGGCGCGCGTCATGTCGCGGCCGTCGAACAGCACCTTGCCCTGCGAGGGGACCAGCAGGCCCGACATGATGTTGAGCATGGTGGTCTTGCCGCAGCCCGAGGGGCCGAGCAGCGCATAGGCGCCGCCGTCCTCGAAGACCATGCTCAGCGGCAGCAGCGCATAGTCGCTGTCCTGCTGCGGGTTCGGCTTGTAGGAGTGGGCCAGATCGAGTTCTATGCGGGCCATCTCATCGTCCTCCGGGCCGCGCCGGCGCCAGCAGCAGCGCGCCGTCCGTGCCGAACACGTAGGCATGGGCCGGGTCCAGGTGCAGCGTGACCGCGCTGCCCAGGTCCAGGTGGTGCACGCCCGTGACCTGGGCCACCAGCTCGCCCCAGGGCGTGGTGGCATGCACGAAAGTGTCCGACCCCGAGATCTCGGCCAGTTCCACCACGCCTTGCAGCGCCACATCCCCGGGCCGGGCCTGCAGGCGCAGCGCGCTGGCGCGCAGGCCCAGGGTCAGGGGGCCGGCAGCGGCCAGGCCCACCGGCAGTGCCATGGGCAGCCGCGCGCCGCCGGGCAGCTCCAACCCGGTGTCCACGGCCTGCGCGGGCACCAGGTTCATGGGCGGATCGCTGAAGGCCCGCGCCACGCGCAGCGAATTGGGTCGGTGGAACACCTCCGCCGTGGGGCCGTACTGCAGCAGCTCCCCCTCGTGCAGCACGGCCGTGTGGCCGCCCAGCAGCAGGGCCTCGCCGGGCTCGGTGGTGGCGTAGACCACGGTGGAGCTGCCGGTGGCGAACAGCTGGGTCAGCTCCTCGCGCAGTTCCTCGCGCAGCTTGTAGTCGAGGTTGACCAGCGGCTCGTCCAGCAGCATCAGCGGAGCGCCCTTGGCCAGCGCCCTCGCCAGGGCCACGCGCTGCTGCTGGCCACCCGACAGCTCGGCCGGATAGCGGTCCAGGAACATCTCGATGTGCAGCCGCTCGGCCAGGGCGCGCACGCGCTGCGCCACGTCGCGATCGCCGCGCAGCTTCAGCGGCGAGGCGATGTTGTCCGCCACCGTGAGCGAGGGATAGTTGATGAACTGCTGGTAGACCATGGCCACATTGCGCTCGCGCACGGGCATGCCGGTCACATCGACGCCATCGACGCGCACCCGGCCTTCGGTGGGCACGTCCAGGCCGGCCATGATGCGCATCAGGCTGGTCTTGCCGGCCTGCGTGGCGCCCAGCAGCACGGTCACCGCGCGGCTTTCCAGTTCCAGGTGCATGGGGTGCAGCCAGGTCTGGCCGCCCACACGCTTGCTGATTCTCTCCAACACCAGTTCCACGACTGCCCTCTTTTTGGCGAGGCCGCCACCGGGGCAGCATTTGAACAAGGAGAAAGGCGGGCCTCCAAAGCGCGTTTGAAGGCCCGAACGTCTTCATTTTTGTTCTTTCCGGATCGCAGCCCATCAACACATACCCTAGGTGCTGTTCCTTTTTCTTCGTTTTAAAGTTCCCCAGCCCACGGCTGGCCGCGTCAAATGCGCTATAAACCCGTCGCCCGGCCCGATTGACTGCCCGACCATCCACCCGCCCCCCCGATCGCCCCTCCGATGGATTTGCCGTGAACACCAACCCCCGCCAACTACAGCTGCTGGACGAAGTCCGCAGCCGCCAGTCCACCACGGTGGAGCAGCTGGCCGAGATCCTGGGCGTGACGCTTCAGACCGTGCGCCGCGACATTCAGAAGCTGGCAGATGCCGGGCTGATGGTGCGCTTTCACGGCGGCGTGCGCGTGCCCAGCGCCACGGTCGAGAACCTGGGCCACCCCCAGCGCCAGGTGCTGCATGCCGAAGGCAAGTCGCGCATTGCGCGCGCCGTGGCCGAGGCCATTCCCAACGGCTGCTCGCTGATCCTGAACATCGGCACCACCACCGAGGCCGTGGCCCAGGCCCTGCTCAAGCACCGGGGCCTGCGCGTGATCACCAACAACCTCAACGTGGCGGCCATCCTCAGCTCCAACGCCGACTGCGAAGTCATCGTGGCCGGCGGCGTGGTGCGCACGCGCGACCGGGGCATCGTGGGCGAGGCCGCCGTGGATTTCATACGCCAGTTCAAGGTGGACATCGCCCTGATCGGCATCTCGGCCATCGAGCCCGATGGCAGCCTGCGCGACTTCGACATGCGCGAGGTCAAGGTGGCCCAGACCATCATTGCCCAGTCGCGCGAGGTCTGGCTGGCCGCCGACCACAGCAAGTTCCACCGCCAGGCCATGGTGGAGCTGGCACGCCTGGACCAGATCGACCGCCTGTTCACCGATACCGCGCCCCCTGCGCCCTTCGACGCACTGCTTCGCGAAGCCGAGGTGCAATGCGTGGTGGCGCAATAAGTTTTCCGCAGCCGCTGCGCCACCGCCCGCACAGGACACGCGCACCGGCCCTGCTTTTCCTGGATACCGCACCATGACCTATCTGCTTGCCCTGGACCAGGGCACCTCCAGCTCGCGCAGCATCGTCTTCGACACCCAGGGCCGCATCGTGGCCTCTGCCCAACTGGAGCTGCCGCAGATCTATCCGCGCCCCGGCTGGGTGGAGCACGATCCGCGCGAGATCTGGCGCACCCAGCTGGCCACGGCGCGCGAGGCCCTGACCAAGGCCGGGCTGGCGGCGGCCGACATCCGCGCCCTGGGCATCACCAACCAGCGCGAGACCACCGTGGTCTGGAACCGCGCCACGGGCCAGCCCCTGCACCACGCCATCGTCTGGCAGGACCGCCGCGCCGAGCCGCTGTGCGCCCAGCTGCGCGAGGCCGGCCATGCCGACACCATCCAGCGCAAGACCGGCCTGCTGATCGACGCCTATTTCTCGGGCACCAAGCTGCGCTGGATCCTGGACAACGTCAATGGCGCACGCGCCGCCGCCGAGCGCGGCGAGCTGGCCTTCGGCACCGTGGACAGCTGGCTGATCTGGCAGCTCACGGGAGGACGCCGCCATGTGACCGATGTCTCCAACGCCAGCCGCACCATGCTGTTCAACGTCCACACCAACCAGTGGGACGACGATCTGCTGGCGCTGCTGGAGATTCCGCGCGCGCTGATGCCCGAGGTGCTGCCTTCCGCCGCCGATTTCGGCCGCACGGCAGCCGAGGTGCTGGGCGGCGAGATCGCCATCGGCGGCGTGGCCGGCGACCAGCAAAGCGCCCTCTTCGGCCAGGCCTGCTTTTCCGCCGGCATGGCCAAGAACACCTATGGCACGGGCTGCTTCATGCTCATGCACACGGGCGGCGTGTTCCAGACCTCCGCCAACGGCCTGCTGACCACCGCTGCGGCACAGCCCAGCGCTGCGCCGGCCTATGCGCTGGAAGGCAGCGTCTTCGTGGGCGGCGCCGTGGTCCAGTGGCTGCGCGACGGGCTGCGCGCCATCGAGCACAGCGGCCAGGTGCAGCAACTGGCCGAGAGCGTGCCCGACTCGGGCGGCGTGATGATGGTGCCGGCCTTCACCGGACTGGGCGCCCCCTACTGGAAGCCCGATGCGCGCGGCACCATCACGGGCCTGACGCGCGGCACCACCATGGCCCACATTGCGCGGGCCGCGCTGGAATCCATCGCCTTCCAGAGCGCCGCCCTGCTGCTGGCCATGAGCCGCGATGCGGTGGCCAGCGGCGGCGCGCCGGTGAGCGAACTGCGCGTGGACGGCGGCGCCTGCGTCAACAACCTGCTCATGCAGTTCCAGGCCGACCTGCTGGGCATTCCCGTCGTGCGCCCGGCCTGCGTGGAGACCACGGCCCTGGGCGCTGCCTACCTGGCGGGCCTGTCCTCCGGCGTGTACCAGAGCACCGAGGAACTGTCGGCGCTGTGGAAGGCCGAGCGCCGCTTCGTGCCCACGCTGGACAAGCACCGCGCCGACGAGCTGATGGCGCGCTGGGAGCATGCGGTGGCCCAGACCGCGCTGGCGGCCTGAGGCTGACTGTCTTGCGCCGGCTTGCCAGCCTGGTTGCTTGCGGCCTGTGGCTGGCAGGCTGTGCCGCGCCACCGCAGGCGCTGCCGGTCCCGCAGCCCACCGCCTGCGCACGCCTGCAATGGCTGGGCAGCACCACGATTGCGCGCGATGAGCCCATCCATGGCGCCACCACCGGCGGCATCTCGGGCCTGGACTACGACACGCAGCGCGGCGACTACGTGGCCATCAGCGATGACCGCTCGGCCCGCGGGCCCGCACGCTGGATGCGGCTGCGCATAGAGCCGCTGGACGCCGGCCAGCGCGCCGGCCCCAACCCCTGGCAGGCGCAGGTCACCGAGGTGCACCCGCTGCGGGATACCGAAGGCCACTGGCTGCGCCCGCGCCATGCCGCGCCCGCCACCCAGCCCGTGCCCGACCCCGAAGCCATCCGCCTGCTGCCGGACGGCGGCCTGCTGTGGACCGACGAAGGCGACCCGGGCCGGGGCTTTGGCACCTCGCTGGTGAGGACCGACGCCACGGGCCGCCAGATCGCGCGGTGGTTCTACGCATTCAAGGACAAGGACGGCAGGCCGGGCCTGCGCTCGAACTTCGGCTTCGAGGGGCTGGCCGTCACGCCGGACGGACAGCAGGCCTGGCTGGCCCTGGAGGCGCCGCTGCGCCAGGACGGCCCGCGCGCCAGCGCCGCCACGGCAGGCGCGCCCGTGCGCATCAGCCTGGTCAGCCTGGACGACGGCCGGCTGCTGCGCCAGATCGCCTACCAGCCCGATGCCGTGCCGGCCGCCAGCTGGGCCCTGCCCCAGCGCGAGGTCAACGGCATCAGCGAAATCCTGCCGGACGGTCCCGACCATCTGCTGGTACTGGAGCGCTCCTACAGCCCGGGCCACGGCTTTGGCGCGCGGCTGTACCGCATCGGCCTGCAAGCGCCCGATACGCTGGCCATGGACAGCTTCATGCGCAACCCGCCGCAGGTGGCAGCCAAGCAGCTGATTGCCGACCTGTCCACGGTTCAGCGCGGCCGGCTGGACAACATGGAGGCCATGTCCTGGGGCCCGCCGCTGCCCGATGGCACGCGCGTGCTGGTGTTCGCCAGCGACGACAACTTCAACCCGGCGCAGGCCAACCAGATCCTGGTCACCGCCTACCGGCCCTCGACGCCCTGCGCCCCCTGAAGGCGCTTCAGGGCGTGGCCTGCACCTGCTCCTGCGGCAGGTAGATGCGCGTCAGACCGCGCGCAATCGCCTCCACGATCTGCTCGCGCCGCAGGCCGATGTGCTCGGCCATCAGGCGTTCGCTGGCCTGGGCGTCGCGGTCGCTCAAGGCCTGCAGGATTTCCAGGTGCTCGTGCTGGGTGGAGGCGCGCCCCACGTTCTCCATGTCGATCCACCGGATGAAGCGGATGCGCTCGTTCAGGCTCACCAGCATGCGCCGCAGCTCGGCATTGCCGGCCATGTCGGCAATGCGCAGATGGAATCCCTCGTCCAGGTCCACCAACTGCCGCACCGGCGTATCGGAGGCCACGCGCTGGCTCTGCTCCAGATAGGCCCGCGCCTCGTCGATCTGGGCATCGGTGGCGCGCTCCACGGCCAAGCGCACGCATTCGCGCTCCACGGCCACGCGGGCCTCGTACAGGTCCAGTGACTCCTTCACGTCCAGCTCGCGCCGCATGTAGCCGCGGCTGGCGGGCAGCAGAAAACCGTCGGCCACCAGCCGCGTCAGTGCCTCGCGCACGGGCGTGCGGCTCACGCCCAGGCGCAGCGCCAGTTCGCTCTCGCTCAGGCGCTCGCCCGGTTTGAACTCGTAGGAAATGGCCATGTCACGCAGCGTGCTGTAGACGCTGGAGCCCCGTTCGTGGCGGATGTTGGAGATTTTCATGGCGCCATTGTGCCCTCTGGCGCTTTGGATACTTTTAAGTATACTGAAATGGATTCTTAAAAACCCCTCAGCCAACCTGCCCGGAGACTCCCGACATGACCACCGCTTTCAATGGCGCCGACGCCATGGTCCGCATGCTTCAGCTCAACGGCGTCAAGCACATCTTCGGCCTGTGCGGCGACACCAGCCTGCCCTTCTACGACGCCATGGCGCGGCTGGACCACGGCATGGACCACATCCTCACGCGGGACGAGCGCAGCGCCGGCTACATGGCCGACGCGTATGCGCGCGTCACCGGCAAGGTGGGCGTGTGCGAAGGCCCCAGCGGCGGCGGCGCCACCTACCTGCTGCCCGGCCTGGCCGAGGCCAACGAGTCCTCGGTGCCCGTGCTGGGCATCACCTCGGACGTTTCCGTGGGCGCGCGTGGCAAGTTCCCGCTGACCGAACTGGACCAGCAGGCGCTGTACAGGCCGCTGACCAAGTGGAATACCACCATCGACCGCGTGGACCAGATTCCGCATGCCGTGCGCAGCGCCTTTCGCGCCATGACCACGGGCCGGCCCGGCGCCACCCATATCTGCCTGCCCTACGACGTGCAAAAGCACGCGCTGGATCCGGCCGATGTCTGGGCCCAGCCAGGGCATGGCCACTATCCGGCCTACCGGTCCACGCCCGATCCGGCAGCCGTGGCCGAGGCTGCCGACCGCCTGGTGGCGGCACGCTGCCCCGTGCTGATCTGCGGCGGCGGCGTGCTGATCGCGGGCGCCAGCGCCGCACTGGATGCGCTGGCCACCCTGCTCAATGCGCCCGTGTGCTCCAGCGTCAGCGGCCAGGGCAGCCTGGCGGGCAGCCATCCGCTCAATGCCGGCGTGGTGGGCACCAATGGTGGCGTGGAGGCCACGCGCGCCGTGGTGGCGCAGGCCGATCTGGTGATGTTCATCGGCGCCCGGGCCGGCTCCACCACCACCGAGCACTGGCAGATGCCCTCGCGCAAGGTGACCATCGTCCATCTGGACGTGGACGCCATGACCATAGGCACCAACTACCGCACCGACGTGGCCCTGGTGGGCGACGCCCTGCTGGGCCTGCAGGCGCTGCACGCGGCCGTGCAGCAGCGCATCGCCCGCCGCCCCGCCGATGCCGCGGACGGCGCCGCGCTGGCGGCCACCGCGCGCGCCGCCAAGCAGGCCTTCTTCGCGCCGCTGGCGGCCTCGCTGGAGCGCCCCATCAAGCCCGAGCGCGTGGTGGACACGCTCAACCGCCTGCTGCCCGCGCGCGCCATCGTGGTGGCCGACCCCGGCACGCCCTGCCCCTACTTCACGGCCTATTTCGACGCGCCCCAGGCCGGCCGGCACTTCATCACCAACCGCGCGCACGGGGCGCTGGGATTTGCCATGTCCGCCGGCTTTGGCGCAGCCATCGGCCAGCCCGATTCCGTGGTCGTCGCGGTCATGGGCGACGGCAGTTTCGGCTTCACCTGCGGCGAGCTGGAAACCATCGTGCGCCGCAACGTGCCGCTGAAGATGATCGTGTTCTCCAACAGCGTGTTCGGCTGGATCAAGGCCAGCCAGAAGTCCGGCTACGATGAACGCTACTTCTCCGTCGACTTCAACCGCACCCACCATGCCCGCGTGGCCGAGGCCTTCGGCGTCAAGGCGTGGCGCGTGGAGGACCCGGCAGACCTCGAAGCCGCGCTCAAGGCTGCGCTGATGCACGACGGCCCGGCGCTGGTGGATGTGATCTCGCAAGAGCTCCAGGACACGGCCGTGCCGGTGAGCCAATGGATGGGTTGACGCCAGGCCCCACGCACAGACCCCCTCTCCCCTCTGCCCGTCAATGCGCTTGAAAAGGAGTTTCCATGCCCTGCCGCCCTTCACGCAGCCCTTCACGCAGCCCTTCACGCCACCTCTACCGCCGCCAGCTGCTGCTGGCCATGGCCGCCGCATCCCTGCTGGGGCCGGCGGGCACGGCGTTCGCGCAGGGTGCCGCCCCGCTCAAGCTGGTCATCACCTTCCCGCCAGGGGGCAGCACCGACATCGCCGCGCGCATACTGCAGCCGCGCCTGGGCGAGGTGGCCGGGCGGTCGGTGATCGTCGAGAACCGCCCCGGCGCCGCCAGCCAGATCGCCACCCAGTACGTGGCCAAGTCCGCCCCGGACGGCAACACCCTGCTGTTCAGCTTCGACACCCATGCCATCAATCCCATCGCCAAGTCCCGGCTGCCCTACGACACCTTCAAGGACTTCACGGGCGTGTCGCTGGCGCTGCGCTTTCCGCTGGTGATCGGCGCTTCGGCCTCGGTGCCCGCCAAGGACCTGGCCGGCTTCCTGGAGCTGGCGCCGCAACCCGGGCAAATACAGCTACGCATCGACCGGCCTGGGGTCCATGAACCACCTGGTGATGGAAGACATCAAGCGCCGCTCGGGCACCTACGTGCTGCACGTGCCCTACGGCGGCGGCGGCCCGGCCGTGCAGGCCGTGCTCGGCAATGTGTCCGACCTCACCCTGCTCAGCTACGCGGCGCTGCGCGGCCAGATTTCGGCGGGCAAGATCAAGCCGCTGGCGGTGACCGGCCTCAAGCGCCTGCCCGAGCTGCCCGACGTGCCCACCGTGGCCGAATCGGGCTTTGCGGGCTTCGAGGCCTATTCGTGGATCGGCGTGTTCGCGCCTTCCGCCACGCCGGCCGCCACGGTGCACAAGCTCACCGAAGACTTCCAGGCCACGCTGAACACGCCCGACATCCGCAGCAAGCTCATGCAGTCGGGCTTCGAAGTCATGGCCACGGACGGACCCGCCCTCGACCGCTGGGTGCGCCAGGAATATGAGCGCTGGGGCCGCTTCGTGCGGGACAACAAGATCCAGCTCGAAGACTGAGAATCCGGACGGCACCCCCTTACAACACAGGAGCATTCATGGCACTTCCGCTGGACCACATCGTCATCGCCGTGCAGGACCTCGAGGCCGCCGTGGCGGACTACCGCGCGCTGGGCTTCCAGGTCGCCATCGGCGGCCGCCATCCGGGCCGCACCTCGCACAACGCGCTGGTCGTCTTTGCCGATGGCGCCTACCTGGAGATCATTGCCTGGACCGCACCGGCCCCCGAAGAGCGCTGGTACCGCACGCTGCGCGACCATGGCGAAGGGCTGGTGGACTTCGCCCTGCTGCCCGGCAGCACCTCCCAGGCCCTGGCCGAGGCGCGCGGGCGGGGGCTGGACACCCTGGTCGGCCCCGTGGATGGAGGCCGCGTACGCCCCGACGGCGCGCAACTGCTGTGGCAGACGGCGCGCCACGCCACGCCCGACCTGCCCTTCCTGTGCGGCGACGTCACGCCGCGCGCGCTGCGCGTGCCCGAAGGCAGCGTGCGCGAGCATCCCAACGGCGCGCTGGGTGTGGCCTCGCTGACCGTCGCCGTGCACGATCTGGACGCCAGCCTGGACCGCTACCGGGCGCTGCTGGGCCCGGGCCTGCCGCTGGAGAAGCTGGACAACCAGGGCGCGCGGCTGGCATTGCCGGGGTTCGACCTGCTGCTGCAAGGTGCGCAGGCACTGGCGGCCTGCGACGCACTGCGCCAGCGCCTTGCCACGCGCGGAGAGGGCCCTTGCGCGCTCACCCTGCGCCAGCGGCCCGGCGCCCCGGCACAGCCCCTGGACCTGGCCGCCAGCCATGGCGTGGACATGCGCTGGCACGGTGGGAACACGCTCTAAACTCTTCGTTTTCCTTCTCCACCGCCACCAGCATGAACACCGTTTCCACAGCCTCCCCTGTCATCGCCTTCATCGGTGGCGGCAACATGGCCAGCGCCATCATCGGCGGACTGATCGGCCAGGGCCAATCCGCAGACCGCATCGTCGTCGTCGAACCCTTCGAGGCTGCACGCGACGCGCTGCGCACGAACTTCGGCATCACGGCACATGCCGATGCCGCGGCCGCCGCCAGCGCGCTGGACGGTGCCGGCATCGTGGTCTGGGCCGTCAAGCCCCAGACCTTCAAGGAAGCCGCCCAGGCCGTGGCGCCGCATACCGCCCAGGCCCTGCACCTGAGCGTGGCCGCCGGCATTCCCACGGACGCCATCGCCCAGTGGCTGGGCACGGGCCGTATCGTGCGCGCCATGCCCAACACGCCCGCCCTGGTGGGCAAGGGCATGACGGGCCTGTTCGCATGCGCCCAGGTCGATGCCGCAGGCAAGAGCGCCATCGAGCAGGTGGTGGCCACCACGGGCCAGTTCGTCTGGGTCGACCAGGAAGCGCACCTGGACGCCGTGACCGCCCTGTCGGGCTCGGGCCCGGCCTATGTCTTCCTGTTCCTCGAAGCCATGACACAGGCTGGCGTGGACATGGGCCTCACGGCCGAGCAGTCCTACCGCCTGGGCGTGGCCACCTTCCAGGGCGCCTCGGAGCTGGCCGCCCGCTCCAGCGAAAGCGCCGAGGTGCTGCGCCAGCGCGTCACCAGCAAGGGAGGCACCACCCACGCCGCCATCACGCACCTGCAGGCGCAGCAGGTGCCCGAGCATTTCGTGGCCGCCATGCGGGCGGCGGAAACACGGGCCAAGGAGCTGGCCGCCGAATTCGGCCGCTGAGCCAGGCGCAGCGCGCCCCAGGCACCATGCAAAAGGGAGGCACCGGCCTCCCTTCTTTTTTCAGCGCTGAGCCCTCAGCGCAGCGCAAACCCCAGCGCCACACCCGCGAACAGACTGGCACCGATCCAGTGGCTCTTGCTGAATGCCACGAAGCAGCCTTCGCGCGTGCGGTGGCGGATCAGGGTGAAGTGCCAGATCACCTGGGCCGCAGCCACGGCCAGGCCCAGCCAGAAAGGCCAGGCCAGGCCGAAGGGTGCTAACGCCCAGACCGTGAGCAGGCCGCAGAGCACGAAGAAACCCATGACGGCCACCACGTCGAAGCGGCCCAGGGTGATGGCCGAGGTCTTCATGCCGATCTTGAGGTCATCGTCGCGGTCCACCATGGCGTATTCGGTGTCATAGGCAAGCACCAGGAACATGTTGGCCAGCCACAGAATCCAGGCCGTGGCCGGCACCTGCCCCTGCACGGCGGCGAAGGCGATGACGATGCCGAAATTGAAGGCAATGCCCAGGAAGGCCTGGGGCATGGCGAAGAAGCGCTTGGTGAACGGGTAGAGGATGGTGAACAGCACGGCGGGCACGGACCAGGCCACGGCCTCCCAGCGAGTGGTCAGCACCAGGCCCAGCGAAACCAGGGCCAGGGCCGCGCCCAGCAGCGCGGCCTCCTTCACCGAGACCAGTCCCGAGGTGATGGGGCGCTGCGTGGTGCGCTTGACGTGGCGGTCGAAGTCGCGGTCGGCGATGTCGTTGATGCAGCAGCCGGCGCTGCGCATCAGCACCGTGCCCAGCACGAAGACCACCAGCAGATGCCAGCCCGGAAAGCCGCCCGCCGCCACCCACAGTGCGGCCAGCGTGGGCCAGACCAGGACCAGCCAGCCGGCCGGCCGGTTGAAGCGGACCAGGTCCAGGTAGAGCGACAGTTTGCTGCGCCGGGGCGCAGGCATGGGCGTAGAGGAGGAGGTAGGCATGGCGTCTGGGCGCCGATGGCGGCCGTGGGCCGACCATCGCACGCATCACATTCGAAAATGCCCGCATTGTCGCCGCTGGGCGGGCGGGCTCGGCGGCGCGCCTCAGCCGCGCCTGCCGGCAACGCGGGTTTGCGCCCACTCCACGGCACAGATCACCAGCGCCATCCAGGCCAGGCCCAGCAGCCAGCCAGCCAGCACATCGCTGGCATAGTGCACGCGCAGCACGACGCGGCTGGCCCCCACGCCCAGGGCAACGGCCAGGGCCGCCAGGCCCACGCACCAGCGCCAGGCAGGCCGCAGGTACGGCAGCAGCAGCCAGGCCAGCATCAGATAGAGCACGAAGGTGCCGGCGCTGTGGCCGCTGGGGAAGCTGAAGCCGCCCTCGGGCACCCAGCCGCCCACGGGGCGCGGGCGGCCCACGCTGGTCTTGATGGCGCGTATCCACAGGCCGACTCCCGCCGTGGCCACCACCCAGGCGGCCGCATGCAGCCAGTCGCGGCGCCACAGCAGCAGCGCCAGCACGGCAACAGACAGCGACACCATCCAGCCCACATGGCCCAGCTGGGTGAAGGCGACCACGGGGCGCACCCAGGCATCGGTGGCATGGCCAGCAAGCCACTGGTGCAGGGCATCGTCCAGCACCGGCCAGTCGGTGCAGGAGTCGCAGCCTGCGGGCTGGCCCAGGCCCAGCATGTCGCGCACCATCACGCCCAGGGCCAGCGCGGCCAGCAGGCCCGCCGCCACCAGGCCCTGCCATGCGGCGCGTGGCATCGGCAGGCCTGCATGGCGCAGCCGCGCGGCGGCGGGCAGGCGCAGGTAGAAAAAAAGGCCGCCCAAGGCGGCCAGTACCAGGCACAGGCCGCTCGTGGCGGCGTGTGCGTCAATCCAGGTCCGGAGCATGCGCGGTCATCACTCCCGGGCCGTGGCAGGTGCTTGGGACATGTGCAGCATCACTCTTCAAGCAGGGCACGCAGCATCCAGGCGGTCTGCTCATGCACGGTCAGGCGCTGGGTCAGCAGGTCGGCCGTGGGCTCGTCGCTGGCCTTGTCGGCCAGCGGGAAGAGGCTGCGCGCCGTGCGTGCCACGGCTTCATGGCCTGCCACCAGGATGCGCACCATCTCCAGGGCCTTGGGCGGATCGTGGGGCACGTCGGCCAGGCTGGTGAGCTTGCCGAAGTCGGCATAGGAGCCCGGTGCGAAATGGCCCAGGGCGCGGATGCGCTCGGCGATGGGATCAACGGCGTTCCACAGTTCCGTGTACTGCCCCATGAACATGGTGTGCAGTGTGTTGAACATCGGGCCCGTGACGTTCCAGTGGAAGTTGTGCGTTGTCAGATAGAGCGTGTAGGTGTCGGCCAGCAGGGCCGACAGGCCCTTGGAGATGGCGGCACGGTCCTTGTCGCTGATGCCGATGTGGATGGCGCTGGAGCGCACGGACACCGGTGCGACATCGGCCGTCGCTGCCTGCACGGTCTTGGCGGCCTGCACGGCCTCTGGCTTCTTTGCACCGGACTTGTCTTTGCTGGCATTTTTGGCCATGGGATCCCTTTCAACTTCGTACGGATGGAATATGCCCCGGGCAGACCGCCCGGAGACCGAAAGCAACGATAACGCAAGCGCGGTGGCCCTGGAGGCACGGCCCGCGCAGCGGTGCAGTCATCAGGACAGGCGTTTGACGCCGGGCAAGGCGCAGGCGTAGACCGCGTTGCGCAGGGCGGCGATGGCCTCGTAGCGCGTGAAGCTGCGGCGCCAGGCCAGGACCACGCGGCGCGTGGGCGGGGCCGAGCCGTCGTCCTCGAGGATGGGCAGGTAGCGGATGTGCGGCTCGTCGGTCTTGCGGCGGCGCGCCGTGGTCTCCAGCGCATCGGCGGGCACGGACAGGCGCGGCACCAGGGTCACGCCCATGCCGGCGGCCACCATGTGCTTGATGGTCTCCAGCGACGAACCCTCGAAGGTGCGGCGAATGCCTTCGGCATTGCTGGCATAGCGTGCGAACTCGGGGCAGACCTGGAGCACATGGTCGCGGAAGCAGTGGCCCGAGCCCAGCAGCAGCATGGTCTCGTTCTTGAGATCGCTGGTGGAGACATGGTCCTTCTGGGCCAGCGCATGGGTGCTGGGCACGGCAGCCATGAAGGGCTCGTCATACAGCGGCGCCAGCGCCAGACCGGTGTCGGGGAAGGGCTCGGCGACGATGGCGCAGTCGATCTCGCCCGTGCGCAGCATCTCCAGCAGCTTGATGGTGTAGTTCTCCTGCAGCATCAGCGGCATCTGCGGCGTGCGCAGAATGGAGTTGCGCACCAGATCGGGCAGCAGGTAGGGGCCGATGGTGTAGATCACGCCCAGCGTGAGCACGCCCGACAGCGGGTCCTTGCCGCGCTTGGCGATTTCCTTGATCTCGGCGGCCTGCTCCAGCACGCTTTGCGCCTGCCGGATGATCTCCTCTCCCAGCGACGTGACCGACACTTCGCCGGCGCTGCGCTCGAAGAGCTTGACATCGAGCTCCTCCTCCAGCTTTTTGATCGCCACGGACAACGTGGGCTGGGACACATAACAGGCTTCGGCGGCGCGGCCAAAATGCTTTTCACGTGCCACGGCCACGATGTATTTGAGTTCGGTAAGTGTCATTGGCGAGCTGTGTCTGGGAGGGAACCTCGGGAAATACGATGGTCTTAGACCTGGAACCTGGGCCGAAACCTTTGTGCAACCAGGCCTTGCGGCCCGGTTGCCGGGGTGCTCCCCTCAAAAGTTCCTGTGCAGACTCTAGGATTTGTCCTATTTCGATTGTGCCAGTCCTCGTCCACGCATGACCACTGCGCGCTCCCCGACCTGCCGGCTTTTTGCATTTATCCACCTAGTGCAGCGGCCGGCGCATCCGGTCGCGCTGCTGCATGAGCTGGTCCATGCCTATCAATGCTGCCAGGCCTATGGCCACGATCACGGTAAAGACGGGAAGGTCCAAAGCGCTGATCACGGCAAAACCTTGCGGCCGAGCATACCGCTGTGTCTCGGAAATGCATACAAAGTCTGCTGCGGCCATGCCCGTGTAATGCATGGAGCATACTGCCGCCCCCATCACGGCAGCCGCCAGCGCCCGCATGCCCAGCGAGCCGGTGCGAAACGACAGCCAAAGAGCGGCGCTGGCCGCCACCACGGCAATGGCCACGGACAGCACCACGGTGGGAACGGACCAGACGATGAAGCCCGGAAAGCGCATGCCGTACATGCCCAGGTAATGCATGAAGGCCACGCCCAGGCCCAGCAGGGTGCCGGCGCCCAGCACGCGCAACCCGCTTTCGGGCCGCCGCGCGACAAAGGCCAGCGCCACCGAGGTCGCAGCGACGGCAGCCACCAGGGACACCAGGGTTTCGACCATGGAGTAGCCCGAGCCCATGCCCAGGTTCAGCGCCAGCATGCCCGTGAAATGCATGGACCACACGCCTATGCCGCCCAGCGCCGTGCCGGCCGCCAGCAGATTCAGCCAGCTGATTCCCGTGCGCCCGCGGATGCGCTGCGCCGCCGTGAGGGCCACGAAGGAGCCCAGCACGGCAATGCCATAGGACAGGGCCACCAGGCCCATGCGCCAGGAGGTCTCGACGAGTTCATTCGCTTGAACGGCTTCATTCATGTGGACGGCTCCTCATTCTCAGAAAGATGGGACAACACAAGAGTGATCACGGCCGTCCTCCCCGTGGGGAAGCGTGGGGAGGAGTGGCAGGCCATCCCCTCCCGGATGGACCTACCCTGTTTTTTGCGACTCAATGTACCAAAATGTCACAAATACTCAATGCCGTCGCCGCGCGCAGATGTCACCGCCAGGACCGCATGAAGCGCTCCCTACCGACAGCTACAACGCACACGCAAACCTTGCCTGGCGCGGGCTGCAGGCCTGCGGAGCAGGCCGCCACCGGGCAGCGCCCGTGCGCGTAAAAATACGTAACAGGAACATCCCGCAAGCAGGTGCCGGCCCATCAGGCCTTGAGGAATTCGGCCTTGCCGCCCAACCAGCGGTCCACATGCCGCTGGGCCAGTTGCGGGTGCTGCTCCAGCATGCGAGGCGCCAGCTCGCGGGCCCAGTCGAGCAGCATCAGGTCCTGCTCCAGATCGGCAAAGCGCAGCATGGGAGCGCCTGATTGGCGCGCACCCAGGAATTCGCCCGGACCGCGAATCTCCAGGTCGCGCCGCGCGATCTCGAAGCCGTCGTTGGTTTCGGCCATGGCACGCAGCCGGTCCTTGGCCGTCTCGCCCAGGCGGCCGCTGTCTCCCACCGAATACAGCAGCACGCAGGCCGAAGCTGCAGCGCCCCGTCCCACGCGCCCGCGCAGCTGGTGCAGCTGCGACAGGCCAAAGCGCTCCGCATGCTCGATCACCATGAGCGAAGCGTTGGGCACATCCACGCCCACTTCGATCACCGTGGTGGAGACCAGCACGCCCATGACGCCGGCCGAGAACAGCTCCATCACCGCCTTCTTCTCGGCCGTGGGCATGCGCGAATGCAGCAGGCCGACCATGACATCGGGCAGCATCTCGCTGAGGTAGGCGTGGGTGGCCGTGGCGTTGGACAGGTCCAGCGCCTCGCTTTCCTCGATCAGCGGACACACCCAGTAGACCTGGCGCCCCTGGGCGACCTGGGCGCCGATGCGTTCGATGACTTCGTCCTTGCGGCTGTCGGCAATGAGCTTGGTGACGATGGGCGTACGCCCAGGCGGCAGCTCGTCGATGGTGGAGACATCCAGGTCGGCGTAGTAGCTCATGGCCAGGGTGCGCGGGATCGGGGTGGCGCTCATCATCAGCAGATGGGGCTCCATGCCCGAGGCTGCGAGTTTCTGGCGCAGCGCCAGCCGCTGGGCCACGCCGAAGCGGTGCTGCTCGTCGATGACGGCCAGCGCCAGGTTCTTGAACTCCACCTGGTCCTGGATGACGGCATGCGTGCCCACCACCAGGGCCGCCTCGCCGCTGCGGACCAGCTCCAGCATGGCGGTGCGCTCCTTCTTCTTCTGCGCGCCGGCCAGCCAGGCCACGCGCTTGCCCAGCGGGGCCAGCAGCGGCTCCAGCCAGCCGACCAGCTTGCCGAAATGCTGCTCGGCCAGGATTTCGGTGGGCGCCATCAGCGCGCACTGCCAGCCGGCCTCGATGCAGGCCACGGCCGACAGCGCCGCCACCACCGTCTTGCCCGATCCCACATCGCCCTGCAGCAGCCGGTGCATGGGCATGCGGCGCTCCATGTCGGCGAGGATCTCGCCCACCACGCGCTGCTGGGCACCGGTCAGGCCAAAGGGCAACTGGTCGAGAAACTGGCGCGCCAGTCCCTGGGCGCTGTCCATGGGCAATGCGCGCAGCACGGGCGCCCTGAGCCGCGCGCGCTCGCGCTTGGCCTCGTATTGCGACAGTTGCTGGGCCAGCAGTTCCTCGGCCTTCAGGCGCTGCCAGGCCGGATGCGAATGGTCTTCCAGCGTGGCCAGGGCCACATCGGGCGTGGGATGGTGCAGGAACTGCAGCGCGTCACGCAGGCTGAACAGCGGCGGCAGCCCGCCGTTGCCGTGGAAATGGGCCACGGGCGGGTGCTCTCCTGCGGGCAGCGTATCGGAGAGGTCGGCCCGCAGCATCGCCGTGGCCGCTGCGCGGCGGATATAGGCCTGGGGCAGTCCTGCCGCCACCGGATAGACGGGCGTGAGCGCCGTGGGCAGATCCCCCCCGGCCGCGCGGAACGCGGGGTGCAGCATCTGCCGTCCCCAGAAGCCGCCCTTGACCTCGCCGCGTATGCGCAGCCGCGCGCCCACGGACAGGGTTTTCTGGTGCGAAGGGTAGAAGCTGAAGAAGGTCAGCACGCATTCGGCCGTGCCGTCGTCCACCGTGACCTTGAGCATGCGGCGAGGGCGCAGCTGCACTTCGCTGTGGGTGACCGTGGCCTCGATCTGCACCGTATCGCCTTCGCGCGCATTGCGCAGCGCGGTGATGCGGGTCTCGTCCTCATAGCGCAGCGGCAGGTGCAGCGCCAGGTCGATGTCGCGCACCAGTCCCATTTTCTGCAGCGCCTTCTGCGCGGGACTGGCGGCAGGCCTGGCGGCGGGCTGTGCAGGCGTGGCGGCCTTGTCGCCCGAAGTGGCCGAGGCCTTGCCGGCCTTCCTGGCGCCGCCCTTGCCTGCGCCAGCCTTTGCCTTGCTGGCGCGCGCGGCCTTGCCACCAGGGGCGTCGCGCCCCAGGTCGGGAAAGGCAGAGGAGACGTTCAGGGGCATGGGCTTTCCTGTTTCAGAACATGCGCGTTGGCTGGCAGCATAGTGTATGAATATACAGGTGTAGGCAACACGCCACGTTCATGCCGGCCGGCCCTGCCCAAAGCACCCTTGACGCCCCGGGTCTCTGGGGAAGCCGCTACCATGCACGCTGACGTTACGTAGTGTTACCCCGCCACCGAATGCCATGTTGAAGCGTATCAATGTCCAGCATGTCACTCTGGGCATGTTCCTGCACGAGTTCTGCGGCTCCTGGATGGAGCATCCCTTTTGGCGAACCCGTTTCCTGCTTCGCTCCGAGGCCGATCTCCAGCGTCTGCGCGCCACCTCCATCCAGGAGGTCTGGATCGATGTGCGCAAAGGCCTGGACGTGGGCGTGCAGGTGCCCTGCCTGCGCTTCGACCCGCAGGACGAGCTTCGCCACCAGATCCCCGACAACGCCCGCCCTGCGTCCGAGCAGAGCACGGCCCCCATCTCCACCGCCACCGAGCTGCGCCGCGCGGCCCAGACCTGCGCCCAGGCCAGGCAATTGCTGAGCCGCCTGTTCAGCGATGCGCGGCTGGGCCGGCCCGTGGACGCCTCGGCCGCCGGACAGCTGGTGGACGATGTGACAGCCTCCGTGGCACGCAATCCCCATGCGCTGATCGGCCTGGCCCGCCTGAAGACCGCCGACGACTACACCTACATGCACAGTCTGGCCGTGTGCGCGCTGATGGTGGCCCTGGCCAAGCGCATGGGCCTGGACGACCACAGCCTGCGCAAGGCCGGCATGGCCGGCCTCATGCACGATCTGGGCAAGACCGCCATTCCGGTGACCGTGCTCAACAAGCCCGGCCCGCTGGACGACGCCGAATGGGCGCTGATGCGCGCCCATCCACGCCACGGCGAGCAGCTGCTGCGCCCGCTGGGCCTGGACGACGAGGTCATCGATGCCTGCCTGCACCACCATGAAAAGGTGGACGGCAGCGGCTACCCCGACGGGCTGCAGCAGGGCGACATCGGCCTGCTGGCGCGCATGACGGCGATCTGCGACGTCTACGATGCCATCACCTCGGACCGGCCCTACAAGAAGGGCTGGCCGCCTTCGGAGGCGCTGCGTCGCATGGCCGAGTGGAGTCCGCGCCATTTCGACAAGCGGCTGTTCGAGCAGTTCGTGCAGACCGTGGGCATCTACCCGCTGGGCTCGCTGGTGCGCCTGCATTCGCAGCGTCTGGCGGTGGTGGTCGATGCCTCGCCGGCCAGCCTGCTGGCGCCGCGCGTCAAGGTCTTCTATTCGCTGCGCCAGTCCTGCCGCATCACGCCGGAGATCGAGGACCTGTCCGAAAGCCAGGGCAACGACCGCATCATCGCGCGCGAAGACCCTGCGGACTGGGACTTCCCCGATCTGGAATCGCTGTGGCTGGAGTTCGAGCGCCAGCCCCAGGCCGCCATGGCCAGGTGATCGCCGGCAATTCCGGGGATGACCCCAGGGTTTGCGACAATTGCCAGCTTCCGTTCAACGAACTTGGAACGGGCCATGTCCGGCCCTCAAGCACTGCATGTCCTCCCTGTCCCGTGTGTTCTCGCTCAGCGATTTCGACTTCGAGCTTCCCGAGAAGCTGATTGCCCAGCATCCTGCCGCCCAGCGCAGTGCCTCGCGCCTGCTCGACGGCCGCGACGATGCCAACCCGCCCGCCGACCGCATCTTCCACGAGCTGCCCGATCTGCTGCAGCCCGGCGACCTGCTGGTGTTCAACGACACGCGCGTGATCAAGGCGCGCATCTTCGGCGAGAAGGCCAGCGGCGGCCGGCTGGAGCTGCTGGTCGAGCGCGTACTGGAAGGCAACGACGTCGTGGCCCACATGCGCGTCAGCAAGAAACCCCTGCCCGGCTCGCGCATCCACCTGTGCGGCGGCAAGAACGGTGGCGGCTTCGACGCCGTGCTGCGTGGCCGCTGGCCCGACGAGAACGGCCCGCTGTTCCACCTGAGCTTTGAAGGCCCGCGCGGCGAGACGCCCCATGAGCTGATGGAGCGCTTCGGCCATCTGCCGCTGCCGCCCTACATCGAGCGCCACCAGGAAACCGGCAACGACCCCGATGCCGCCGAAGACAGCGAGCGCTACCAGACCGTCTTCGCGGCCCGCCCCGGCGCCGTGGCCGCACCCACGGCCGCCCTGCACTTCGACGACGCCGTGCTGGCCCGCCTGGCCGAGCGCGGCATCGAACGCGCCAGCGTCACGCTGCACGTGGGCGCCGGCACCTTCCAGCCCGTGAAGACCGAGAACCTGGCCGACCACCAGATGCACAGCGAGTGGTACGAAATCCCGCTGGCCACCCTGGCCGCGCTGGAACGCTGCCGCCAGCGCGGCGGCCGCATCATCGCCGTGGGCACGACCACGGTGCGCACGCTGGAGTCCTGGGCCCAGACGGGCAACTTCTCAGGCGATACGCGCATCTTCATCACACCGGGCTTCGAGTACCAGGTGGTCGATCTGCTGATCACCAACTTCCACCTGCCCAAGAGCACGCTGATGATGCTGGTCAGCGCCTTCGCCGGCTACGAGCAGGTGATGGCGCTGTACCGCCATGCGATCGCGCAGGAGTACCGCTTCTTCAGCTATGGCGACTCCATGCTGTTGAAGAAGAAAAGCACCCCCTGAGCGGCTGGCTTAGGCCCTTGCTTGGTGTCCCTCGCCTCAGGCCGCGCCAAGCCCGAAACGCCGCATGTTCAGCCAAAGTAATGGCAGAGCCTGCGGCCCTTGACCTCGTGCACGCTGACGGGGATGCCGTAGAGGGTGCTGAGGACCTCGTCCTGCACGACCTCGGCCGGCGTGCCCGCCACGGCCAGGCGGCCGTCCTTGAGCGCGATGATGTGGTCGGCGTAGCAGGAGGCGAAGTTGATGTCGTGCAGCACCATGACCACGGTCTTGCCGCGTTCGGTGACGGCGCGGCGCAGCAGGCCCATCATGCTGACGGCATGGGCCATGTCCAGGTTGTTCAGCGGCTCGTCCAGCAGGATGAAAGGCGTGTCCTGGCACAGCACCATGGCGATGTAGGCGCGCTGGCGCTGGCCGCCTGACAACTCGTCGAGAAAGCGCTCGGCCAGCGGCGTGAGCTGCAGGTACTCCAGCGCCTCGTCCACATGGCGCACATCCTCGGGGCCCAGCCGGCCCTTGCTGTGCGGAAAGCGGCCGAAGCCCACCAGGTCGCGCACCGTCAGGCGCAGCGTGCTCTGGTTGTCCTGGCGCAGGATGGCCATGATGCGCGCCAGCGCCTCGGTGGGCGTGGTGGCCACGTCGCGGCCAGCCACCAGCACCTGGCCTTCCGTGATCGGCATGAGGCGGCTGACCAGGGACAGCAGCGTGGATTTGCCGGCCCCGTTGGGGCCGATGATGGCCGTCAGCGCCCGCTCGGGCACGTTGAAGTTGAGCTCCTGCAGCACGGTCGTGCCGCCATGGCGCTTGAGCAGATCACGCACCTCGATCATTGGGTCCCCTTGCGCATGAGCAGCACGATGAAGACGATTCCACCCAGGAACTCCACCACGATGCTCAGCACGGTATTGAATTGAAAAAGCTGCTCCAGCAGCACCTGGCCGCCCATGAGCAGCACGCAGCCCCAGAGCACGGCCGCAGGCAGCACCCAGGCATGGCGGCGCGTGCCCATGGCGTGATACGCCATGTTGCTGACCAGCAGACCGAAGAAGATGACAGGCCCGACCAGGGCCGTGGACACGGCCACCATGCAGGCCACCACGGCCAGCAGCCGCAGCACGCGGCCATCGTAGTCCAGGCCCAGGCCGATGGCGGCATCGCGCCCCAGCGAGATCACGTCCAGCACGTGGCGCTGGCGCCAGATCCAGGCGCTGCCCAGCGCGATCAGCAGCAGCGACGGCACCAGCAGCTGCAGGTTCACCGCGTTGAAGTTGGCGAACATGCGGTCCTGCAGCGCCGTGAACTCATTGGGATCGAGCACGCGCATGGCCAGCCCCGCCAGGCTGCGAAAGAAGATGCCACCCACCATGCCCACCAGCAGCATCAGGTGCAGGCTGCTGGCATGGCCCACGAAGAGCCAGCGCATCAGCAGCACGCTGAAGCCCACCATCAGCACGATGTTGAGCGCATAGCGCCCGACCTCGCCCATGGCGGACACGCCTGCCGCGCCCAGCATCAGCACCATGGCCGCCTGCACGAACAGGTACAGCGCATCCAGCCCCATCACCGAAGGCGTGAGGATGGTGTTGTGCGACACGGTCTGGAACACCACGGTGGACAGGCCGATGGCGCAGGCCACCAGGGCCATGGTCAGCACCTTGGCGCCCCGGTGCTCCAGCACGAAGGCCCAGTCGGTCCTGACGCCCACGGTCATGAAGGCCAGCAGGCACAGCAGCGCCAGCCCTCCCAGCAGCGCCAGGCGTCGGCCCCGGCCCCAACTGCGCGCAGACGGATCGGCGCAAGCAACGGATTGCGGCAGGCTGCTCATGCACGGTCCTTGCGGCGGCGCAGGATGAGCGCCAGGAACAGGGCACTGCCCAGCACGCCCAGCACGGTGCCCACGGGGATTTCATAGGGCGCGATCAGCAGCCGCCCGACCAGATCGCACAGCAGAGTCAGGCCCGCGCCGATCAGCGCCACCCACAGCACGCTGCGGCGGACGTTGTCACCCAGGACCAGGCGCACCACGTTGGGCACGATCAAGCCCACGAAGGGCAGGCTGCCGGCCGTGACCACCACGGCGGAAGTGGCCACGGCCACCACCACCAGCCCCTGCCAGACCAGGCGCCGGTAGTTCAGGCCCAGATTGGTGGCAAAGCTCTCGCCCAGGCCGGCGACGGTGAAGCGGTCGGCCGCCAGGCAGGCCAGGGCGGTGACGCCCAGCGACAGCCACAGCAACTCGTAGCGGCCCTGGACCACCAGCGAGAAATCGCCGTTGGACCAGGACTTGAGCGCCTGCATCATGTCGAACTGCAGCGCCAGAAAGCTGGCGGCTGCCTCCAGCACGCCGGCCAGCACCAGGCCGACCAGGGGCACCATCCACGACGAGCGCAGCCGGATGCGCGAGAGCACGGCCAGGAACAGCGCCGTGCCCAGCAGTGCCGCCACGGCCGAAATTCCCATCTTGGCCATCACCGGCCAGTGCGGCACCCAGAGGAACGCAGCCAGCATGCCCAGGCTGGCCGACTCCACCGTGCCCACGGTGGAAGGCTCCACGAAGTGGTTGCGTGCCAGCATCTGCATGAGCAGTCCGCAGACCGCCATGGACGCGCCGGCCAGCAACAGGGCCAGGGTGCGCGGCACGCGGCTGTAGACCAGCACCTGGCTGGCCAGGTCGTCCTCGCTGCGCGACCACAGCACGCTCCAGTGCATGTCGCCCGCGCCCACCATCAGGCTGGCCAGCGACAGCGCCAGCAGCAGGCCCAGCGCGAAAAGCCAGGCAAGGGCCTGGCGAGAGGGGCGTGACATGGGCACGGCGTGCGCGGTGGCGACAGGCGGGCTCAACGCTTTGGCGTCATGTGCGGGCAAAGGCATCCGACAGTTGCTGGATATTGGCCTTCAGCGCGCCTGGCCCGGCGTTGGACAGGGTGTACCAGTTGGCTGCGTTCAGATAGACCACCTGCTTACCGCGCCAGGCCTTGGTGGCGCGCACCAGCGGGTTGTCCAGCAGTTGCTGGGCGGTCTTGCCATCCTGGCCGATGGCCACGTCGCGGTCGATGACGAACAGCCAGTCGGGATTGGTCTTGAGCAGGAACTCGAAGGAGACCACCTGCCCATGGCGCGCCACCGTCAGGTTGTCGATGGCCGGTTTCACGCCAAACACATCGTGCAGCATGCCGAAGCGCGAGCCCGGACCGTAGGCGCTGAGCTTGCCGCCCGAGGTCAGCAGCACCAGCCCCTTGCCCGCGTTCTGCGCCTTGCCATGCAGCGCGGCGATGGCCTGCTCCACGGCCCGGACCTCGGCCTCGGCCTTGTCCTGCAGGCCGTAGACGGCGCCCAGCGTGCGGATGTTGCGGTAGATATCGGCCATCTGGTGCTGGTCGCTGACGCTCAGGTCCAGCACGGGGGCGAAGCGCGACAGCTCCTTGTACTTGGCCTCGGAGCGGCCGCCCACGATGATGAGGTCGGGCGACAGCGCCTTGACGGCCTCGTAGTCGGGCTCGAACAGGCTGCCGATGCGCGCATACCTGGCATCGGCATAGCGGGCCAGCAGCGGCGGCATCTTGAACTCGGGCACGCCACGCACCTCGCCGCCCAGCGCCTGCAGCGTGTCCAGCGCCGCCAGCTCGAACACCAGCACGCGCACGGGCTTGAATGGCACCTGGACCTCGCCCTTGGCGTGCGGCACGGTCACGGTCTTGCCGACCGCTGCCGTCTGTGCATGGGCCATGGACAGTGCCAGAGGCAGCGTGACCAGCATGCCCGCGCCCTGGCCCATCGTCGCCAGGATGTGGCGCCGGGAATGATTTGCATTCAAGGTGTTCATTCTTTCAATGATTGCTGTATCGCCAGGAAGTTCAAACATTGGCCTTGGCGGCCTCAGGGAAGTGCGGACGTGCTGTCCGGCATGCGCTCGCAGGCCGGCAGGCCCTGGGCAAAGCGCCCGGGGTTGAGCAGGGCCACCAGGCCGCAGGCCAGCGATCCCTGCCATTGCAGGTAGTCATGGCTGGTTTCATGCTCGGCCTGCGTGACCTCGTAGCCCTTGGCGCGCAGCACGTCGGCCAGGTGGCGGTTGGTTTCCAGGATGCCGTCCTGCCCGCCGCGTGCACGCTCGTAGCGGCCTGCATCCAGATAGAAGCGCACGGGCTGGCGCGGCTCCTGGGCATAGCGGCGCTGCACCCAGCCCGGCACCTCGCCGGCCGGCGACCACCAGAACGATCCCGACATGCTCAGCACGTTGCCGAACCAGCGCGCATTGACCAGGCCCGCATAGGCCGAGGCCAGGCCGCCGAAGCTGGAGCCGCCGATCACCGTGCGCACCGCAGGCTGGCCCAGGCCCTGCTCCCCCACCCAGGGCATCAGCTCCTCATCCAGAAAGCGCGCGAAGGCGGTGTTGGGCGGCAATTCCCTGCCGCGTGCCTGCGGGCTGGCGTTGTCCACCAGGACCACGGCCGTGGGCGGGATCAGGCCGTCGGCCATGAGGTTGTCGATGAGGGTGGGCGTGGACACCTGCTTTGCATAGGCATTGCCGTCGAACAGCACCAGCAGCGCCTCGGGCGCCTGGCCGCCTGCGGGAAGGTAGGTCCAGACATCGCGGCTGTTGCCCAGCACGCGACTGGACAGGCGGTGCTGCACCAGCGCCCCCTGGGCCACGCCCGCGCGCGGCGCCATCCAGGGCTGGGGTGGGGCCTTGTGCAGCTCCAGCACGGAGGCGCCCTGGAAGACATCGATGAAGCCGCCCTCGGGCGGCTGCGGGAAGGTCTTGGGATTGAGCGGATCGCGCTGCGCCGTGGCCAGCAGGGCGCGGCGCTGCTCCATGGCCGAGCCTTCGATCAGCGGCACATCGGGCGCCAGCCGGTAGCTGAGCCTGGCGTTGTCCGCCATGCGGAAGCTGGCCCACCACACATCGCTGCCGGGCAGATGCTGCAGCGGATCATGGTTGCCGGCCGGGCTGCCGAACAGGCGCACGCCCTGCATGCCCGCACGCGGCTGGCCGCGCCACAGGAAGGTGACCAGGGAGTGCCCCTCGGACAGAGGCTCGACCATGGGTGTTCCTTCCTCCTGCACGCGCCGCCAGAAGGCGTCGGCAGCCACACCAGCCCCCGCGCCGCGCTGGATTGCCTGCGCCAGAGCCCTCAGCCGCGGGCTTTGCAGTGCCGGAGGCTCGGAGGTGGCCGAGGCCTTGTTGCCGGCAGGCGCCAGGCTGGAGGTCAGCCGCAGCGCGAAGCGCCCCGCTTCTTGCGCCTCACCGCCGGAACCGGGGTCAGCCAGGGCCACGCGCCTGGCCACCAGCCGCTGCCGTCCGGCTCCCTCCGTGACCCACATCAGCGACTGGGCGCCGCCATCAGGCCTGGCCAGGCGGCGCAGGTGCCGGCCCTGGGCATCCTCCAGGTCCAGGGCCACGCCCTGCCCCTCGAATTCACCCTGGACCACGTGGCCGGCAGGCAGATCGACGCGCCAGAACTCGCGCCCACCGGCAGCCAGGACCCCTGTGGCCGCCTGGCCCGGCGCCAGCGTGCCCGGCCGTGCGGCCAGGGCCTGCCGCGATGCGGCTGCCGTCATGTCTTCACCGGCATGGACGGCTGCGCCCAGCAGGCACAGCAGCGAGGCGGCCACGCACAGGCCTTGTCGTGCAGCTTGCGCCATGGCGTCAGAAGTCCACCGTGGCCGAGACACGCACCGTGCGCGGGCCGCCCGTGGTGGCGAAGTTGTCGTTGAAACTGCCGGCCCAGTAGGACTTGTCGAACAGGTTCTCCACCGTGGCGCGGAAGGTGACGGGTTTGGCCGCGATGCGGGTGGCATAGCGCGCGCCCACGTCCACGCGGGTCCAGCTGGGCATCTTCAGCGTGTTGGCCGAATTCACCCATTGCGCGCCCGTGTAGATCAGGCGGCCGGTGAGCGTGGCGCCCGGCAGCGCGGGCACATCCCACTCGCCGCCCAGGTTGGCCGTCCAGCGCGGCACGCCGTAGACGCCGTAGCCGTCGCGCGCGCCGCCCTGGGTCTTGCTCTGGATGGCCTGCGTATAGGCCAGGCCGCCCAGCACGCGCGTGCCGCGCAACGGCTCGCCGAACACATTCCACTCCAGGCCCCGGTTGCGCTGCTCGCCATCCATCAGCAGGCGGTTGGTCGCGGTCTCCACCACGGACGAAGGCCGCTCGATCTGAAACAGCGAGACCGTCTGCGTGAAATCACCCGTGCGCCACTTGGCGCCGATCTCGAACTGCTTGGTCTTGTAGGGCGCGAACACTTCGCCGGCATTGGCGTAGGTGGCGCCGACGATGGAGCCCGCGCTCAGGCCCTGCACATGGTTGGCGTACAGCGAGACCGTATCGCCCCAGGGCTTGACCACCAGGCCCAGCGCGGGCGAGATGGCATGTTCGTCATAGCGCGCCATCTTCTGGTTCACGCGCTGCAGGCGCGCGCCCACGGTGAGCTGTACGGTGTCGCCACCCCAGCTCAGCGTGTCGGCCAGGGCCAGGCTGCTGAGCACGTCGTCGCGCTCCTGCTTGATGGCGCCGTAGGGGCCGGCCAGCGTGATGGGCGCAGGGTCGTAGATGTTGGTGATGTAGCTGGCGCTGGTGGCCACGGCCGCGCGGCCGCCCTTCTGGTTCATCCAGTTCACGGAGGCGACCAGCAGATGGTTCACGCTACCCGTGCGCAGGCGCCCGCGCACGCCGAACTCGGCCGCCATGCTGTCGGTGTAGCCGTACTGGTTGTAGGTCTGGCCCACGGCCGAGCCGTCGCCCTGGGCGCGCAGCACCACGCGCGTGCCGTTGAGCATGCCGTCATAGGAATGCTTGCCGCTGCCCACCGAGCCGAACAGCGTCCAGTCCGCCCCCAGGTCCACCGAGCCGCGCAGCATCAGCGCATCGCTTTGCTGCTGGGCACGTATGCCCGGGAAGAGATTGGTCTTGGCGTCGGGCGCTGCAATCACCTGCTTGAGGTTCTGCATGCTGACCATCATCGGGCTGCCGTCACGGATGTTGGAGCGGTAGCTGTAGGCATCCAGCCCCAGCGTGAAACCGTCGCCCTGGTAGTCGAGCGCCAGTGCGCCCAGGCCATGGCGGCGGTTCTGGCCGTCGATCTCGGTATCGCCGCCCGAGGTGCTGCCGTTGATGCGTATGCCCAGGCGGCGTTCCGGGCCGAAGCGGCGCGACACATCGGCCTGCAGGCCCAGCTGCGAGGAGCTGCTGAGCATGGTGGTCACGCGCGTGAGGTCCCGGGCCAGCGGGCGCTTGGTCACCAGGTTGATGGTGCCGCCCACGGCGCCGCCCGGCGTCATGCCGCTCAGCAGCGCACCCGGGCCCTTGAGCACTTCCACGCGCTCGATCATCTCGGTGGGCACATGGCCATCGGGCGCCAGGCCGTACAGGCCGTTGAAGCCCAGTTCCGAGGCATTCACACCCAGGCCGCGGATGGTGAAGTTCTCGTAGGCGTGGCCGGTGTTGGTGGTGAAGCGCACGGAGGGGTCGTTTTCCAGCACCGACATCAGCGTGGTCGCGTGCTGGTCGGCAATGCCTTCGGCCGTGTAGGAGGTGATGTTGAACGGCGTATCCATCACATCGCGCTGGCCCAGCACGCCCAGGCCCGCGCCCTTGGCCACCTGGCCGCCCGGCGCCACGGTGGGCAGTGCCTGGGGATCGGTGGTGCTGCGCACCGTGATCTCGCCCAGTTCGGCGTCGGCCGCCCAGGAGGCGGCGGGCAAAGCGGCAGCGGCAACCATGGCGCAGACACGGGCGATGGTGCCCAGGCCGTGGAACGGTAAAACGGGGGCGAAGGGGCTGACAGCGCCTGCGCGCGGCAGGCCGGTGCGGGAACGAGAGGACATCCGGGAGGGCTTTCAAGGCGGAAGAAAATGCGCCGCATCCAGGCCCGCAGCCCGTCGGGACACAGGCCGGATACGGCATCTGCCCGAATTATAGAAAATGAGAATTATTCTTATTTGAGAAAACAACGACAACGCACCGCGCGCAAACATGGGCGCACGGTCCGCAAACAATCCCGGGGAAAACAGTGGGGCCCAGGCAACAGGCCGCCGGCAACAGGCAGCCGGACGCCACGACGGCGCAGACCGCTAGAAGGTGTCGCCGCGTTCCATGGCGCGGCGGTGGCGCTGCACGAATTCCTGGTAGGTGTCGATGCCGCGCAGCTGCAAGATGGCATTGCGCACGGCCGCCTCCACCAGCACGGCGATGTTGCGGCCCGCCACCACCTGGATCACCACCTTGCGCACGGGCACGCCGAGCACGTCCTGCGTCAGCGGCTCGGCTGGCAGCCGCTCGTATTCGCGCTCCATGGTTTCCTTGCGCACCAGGTGCACGATGAGCTTGAGACGCATCTTGCGGCGCACGGCCGTCTCGCCAAAGATGGCGCGGATATCGAGCAGGCCGATGCCGCGCACCTCCAGCAGGTTCTGCAGCAGCTCGGGGCACTTGCCTTCGATCGTGGTCTGGTTGATGCGGTACAGGTCCACGGCATCGTCGGCCACCAGGCCGTTGCCGCGCGTCACCAGCTCCAGCCCCAGCTCGCTCTTGCCCAGGCCCGATTCGCCCGTGATCAGCACGCCCATGCCCAGGATGTCCATGAACACGCCATGCATGGTCGTGCGGTCGGCGAAATGCTTGGCCAGGTAGGCACGCAGCACATCGATCACGAAGGCCGACTGCTCGCGCGTGGCGAACATGGGAATGTGGGCGCGCTCGCACATGGACAGCAGCGCCTCGGGCGCCGTCTGGCCATCGGCCAGCACCAGCACGGGCGGCTCCAGCGTGACGATGCGTGCCACGCGGCGCTGGCAGTCCTGCGGCGTGGCGTTGGTCAGATAGGCGATCTCACGCTCGCCCAGCACCTGCAGCCGGTAGGGATGGATGTAGTTCAGGTAGCCGACGAGATCGGCGCCCGAGCGCGCCGAGCGCACGGCCATCTCGTCGAAACGGCGCTCCGAGGCCCCCAGGCCCGCCACCCACTCCCAGCGCAGGCTGGAGCGGAACTCCTCGAAAAGGACGTCGGCGCTGATGGCACTGGGTCTCATGGCAAGGCCCGTGAAAAGGGGAAGACGAAAGTCTAGACCAGCGGAGCGGCGGAAGACTGCCAGCCGGCAATCATTCCATGCAGCCGGGCCGCATCGCCGCAGGACTTCAGCCGCTCGCGCAGCTGGCTGTCGCTGAGCAGTTCGGCGATTTCAGAAAGGATTTCCAGATGCTTTTGCGTCGCCGCTTCGGGCACCAGCAAAAAGATCAGCAGGCCTACGGGCTGCTCATCGGGCGCATCGAAGCCAATGGGATGGTCCAGCTGGAACACGGCTGCCATCGGAGCGGTCAGCCCCTTGATGCGACCGTGGGGAATGGCCACGCCATGGCCCAGCCCCGTCGAGCCCAGGCGTTCACGCGCGAAGAGGCTGTCGGTGATGAGTGCGCGGGACAGGCCATGCAGGCTCTCGAATAGCAGACCTGCTTCTTCGAAAGCGCGCTTTTTGCTGGTGACGTCGACGCTCACGAGCACTTGAGCGGCGGGCAGGATGGAGGCAAGACGGTTCATGGTTCGGGAAACAATTATGCACCGCAGTGCCGGAAACCGTGGGGAAACCCTGACCCCCATCAAAAACCGCCCCGAAGGGCGGTGGTCGTGCGTGGCACATCAGCCACAAAAACGCAGGTATTGTAAGCGCCCGCACAGGGCCGGCGCCTTACCTGTCACCCGACTGACGCCAGGGTCAGTCCAGCATCATCGAGCCGCTTGGCCGTGCCGTAGCGGCTGCCCTGCTGGCGGGTCTTGTAGCGCACCACGAGACGGTCCAGCTTGTCAGCCAGCGCGTCAACGGCGGCATAAAGGTCGAAGTGAGAGGTTTCGACAAAGAGATCCTGGCCCTTGACGCGCAGCGTGCAACCGGCACGTTGGCGCTTTTCCTTCTCCTTCTGGTTATGAACGGTCAGCAAGACCTTGACATCCACCACCTGGTCAAAGTGTCGAAGAATGCGTTCGAGCTTGGCCATGACGTAACTGCGCAGCGAGGGAGTGACCTCCAGGTGATGCCCACTAATCGTCAGATTCATATCTAAACACTCCTTGCTCTGGATGGAAACAGCCCGGTCCACCGGGGGACGATCCGCCGGGACAGGTGCTTGCAGGCCGGAATGCGCATTCGTTTGCTTGCGAATCCACTATGCGCCCGGGTCGGGTCAAAAGCAACGCCGCAAGCCGATAGCGCAGGACGGTGCAGGGCCTTGGAGGCGGGTTTTGCGCGCCATGCGATTGGGCGCACAATCGGCGGGTTTGCCAGGCTGCGCCCCTGGGGTGGGGGTGGCCACAGGCCGTCCGTCACCGTGAGGCGCCGTTGGGTAGAATCGCGCTCCTGCGCGTGCCGCTTGCAGCCCTCCGGCCCCTGCAGCCTCTTTGCCAGATTGCCCCTTGCCTCACATGACCACCCAGTCCCGTCCCTCCGCCCTGCACACTTCCAACATTGCCTCGCTGCCGCTGCTCGCGCGCGGCAAGGTGCGCGACAACTATGCCGTGGGCGATGACCGCATCCTGATGGTGGCCTCGGACCGCCTCTCGGCCTTTGACGTGATCATGGGCGAGCCCATCCCCGGCAAGGGCGAGCTGCTGACGCAGATGGCGCTGTTCTGGTTCGACAAACTCGGCCACATCTGCCCCAACCACCTGACCGGCGAAGCGCCCGAATCCGTGGTCACGCCCGCCGAAGTGCCCCAGGTCACGGGCCGCTCCATGCTGGTCAAGCGCCTCAAGCCCGTGCTGATCGAGGCCGTGGTGCGCGGCTACCTGGCCGGCAGCGGGTGGAAGGAATACCAGGAATCGCGCTCGGTCTGCGGCGTTCCCCTGCCCGAAGGCCTGACCAACGCCGCCAAGCTGCCCGAGCCCATCTACACGCCGGCCGCCAAGGCCGAGATGGGCGACCATGACGAGAACATCACCTACGAGCGCACGGTGGAGATGGTCGGCGAGAAGCTGGCCTCCCAGATCCGCGATACAGCCATCCGCATCTACAAGGAAGCTGCGGCCATCGCCCTCGAAAAGGGCATGATCATTGCCGACACCAAGTTCGAATTCGGCCTGGACGAAAACGGCGAACTGGTGCTGATGGACGAGGTGCTCACGCCCGACAGCTCGCGCTACTGGCCCGTGGAAGGCTATGCCCAGGCGCTGGCCAAGGGCGAGAACCCGCCCAGCTACGACAAGCAGTTCGTGCGCGACTGGCTGGAGCAGGCCCAGGTCAACGGCAAGCCCTGGGACAAGAGCGCCCCGGCGCCCCGCCTGCCCCAGGAGGTGACCGAGAAGACGGCCGCCAAGTACCGCGAAGCGCTGCAGCGCCTGACGGCCTGAGCTGCCGCCTGCCTGTCCCCGCAAAAGAGAGCTTCGGCTCTCTTTTTCATTGCGCGGGCCCGTTTCTGCAGCCGGTCACGCCGGCGTCACCGACACTGCCACAATGCTTGTTCCCTCTGACTTTTTTCGAAGGAGCAAGCACATGGCCGGCAAGAAGATTCTGATGATCTGCGGAGACTACTGCGAGGACTACGAAACCATGGTCCCGTTCCAGGCCCTGCAGGCCGTGGGACACACGGTGCACGCGGTCTGCCCCGACAAGAAGGCGGGGGACCACATCAAGACGGCCATCCATGATTTCGAGGGCGCCCAGACCTACAGCGAAAAGCCCGGCCACAACTTCACGCTCAACGCCAGCTTCGCCGACATCAAGCCCGAGCAGTACGACGCCCTGGTGATCCCCGGCGGACGCGGCCCCGAATACCTGCGCAACTACGATGCCGTGCGCGCCGCCGTGCGCCACTTCTTCGACAACAACAAGCCCGTGGCCGCCGTCTGCCATGGCGCCCAGCTGCTGGCCGGCGCCGGCGTGCTCAAGGGCCGCACCTGCTCGGCCTACCCGGCCTGCCGTGCCGAGGTCGAACTGGCCGGCGGCACCTACGCCGACATCGGCGTGGACCAGGCGCACACCGAAGGCAACCTGGTCAGCGCCCCCGCCTGGCCGGCCCATCCGGCCTGGATCGCACAGTTCCTGTCCCTGCTGGGCACGCGCATCAGCCACGGCTGAGCACGCAGCCGCCGTTGGCGCCGGGCGGATCAACCGCCCCAGCGCACCAGCACGATGCCGCCGAACACCAGGGCCGAGGCCAGCATGCGCACGCGGCCCAGGCGCTCGCGCATCAGCCAGGCGGCAATCCAGCCTGCAAACAGCACGCTGCTTTCACGCAGTGCAGACACAAGCCCCATGGGCGCCTGCGACAGCGCCCAGGTCGCCATTCAGCTGGCGCTCAGCTGCATGGCGGCGGCCAGGGCGCACAGGCGCCAGGTGCGTGCATCGGCGCGCAGCACGGCAGGACCGCGCCGCCAGGCAACGATCAGCACCGTGGCCAGGCCATCGCCCAGCGTGAGCAGGGCCGCATAGAGCAGCGCGGAACCGGATGCGCGCGCACCCAGCCCGTCGATGACCGTGTAGCAGGCAATCATGGCGCCCGTGGCCAGCGCATAGCCGCTGCCGCCATAACCGCTGGCCGCGCCGCTGTGCAACGACAGCGCCAGCACGCCCAGCGACAGGCACAGCACGCCGGCCAGCCCGGTCGCGCCCGGCCACTCACCGGCCAGCAGCGCCGCGCCCAGCGTGACGAACAGCGGCGCACTGCCCCGCGCCACCGGGTAGACCACGCCGAACTCGCCATGCTGGTAGGCGCGCGGCAGCACGAAGTGGTAGACGGTGTGCACGGCCACCGAGGCCGCCAGCCACCACCACACCGATGCGTCCCACAGCGCCGCCGCACGCCAGTCCAGCCAGGGCAGCACCAGCAGCGACCACAGGCTGGCCAGCCCCGTGGTCAGCGCCATGGCGACCATCTTGTCGCCGCCCACCTTGATGGCGCTGTTCCATCTCGCATTCATCAGCGCGGCCCCCAGGGCCGCGGCCAGCACCGCATTGCTCAATTCCATTCCATGGCCTCGTTCCTGATACGGGACGGGATGATGGATTCGCACCCAGATTAGATAAAGTCGAATCTTCGGAACCTTATCTTCAGGAAACCTGATGCGACGCCTGAACCTCGACCAGCTCCAGACCCTGGTGGCCGTGGCCGACCTGGGTACCCTGGCCGCCGCCGCCCAGGCCCTGCACCTGTCGCCGCCTGCCGTCAGCCTGCACATCCAGGAGCTGGAAGCGCGCCTGGACACACCGCTGCTGGTGCGCGGCAAGCGCCAGGCGCAGCTGACGCCTGCGGGCGAACTGCTGGCCGAAGGCGGACGCCGCCTGCTGGCAGACAGCGAATCCCTGCTGCGCCAGGTGCGCAAGCGTGCCGAGGGCTTTGGCGCCAGCGTGCGCATAGGCGCCTCGGCCGGCGTCAGCCCCCTGCTGCTGCCCGAACTGCTGCAATGGCTGGCCGAGCACGCACCGAGCGTGGAGCTGCGCCTGGAAGTCGTGAGCTCGGCCCAGGCCATGCAGCGCCTGGCGGCCGGCAGCCTGGACCTGGCCCTGGTCGGTCTGCCCCAGCCCGTGGCTGCGGGGCTCGAGGTGCTGGCCTGGCGCAACGACCCCATGGAGCTGTTCGCGCCGCCGCAGATGCCGCTGCCCGACCAGATCACGCCCGAATGGCTCAACGCCCAGCCCTGGATAGGCTTTGCCGCCGGCACCCAGATGCACCGCCTGCTGTCGCAATGGTTTGCCCAGGCCGGCCTGCTGCCCCAGCCGCGCATGGAGATGAGTTATCCCGAAGGCATACGCGCCCTGGTCGCCGCAGGCCACGGTCCCACCGTCCTGCCACGCGAGGAGCCCATGGACGCCGTCAGCCGCACCCTTCAGCAGCGCGGGCTGAGTCCCGCCCTGACACGCCCGCTGGGTCTGGCCTGCCGCAGCGCCTCGCAGCAAGACCCGGCCGTGCAGGCCGTGGTGCGCGGGTTGATGCGATTTGCCGATCCCGTACGACAGTAGGCGCTAGAGCCCAGCCTCATCGAGCACCCACGCACGCAGCGCCTCGATGGCCGGCTGGCCCTGGCTGCGCCGGGGGTAGAGCAGGTGGTAGGCATAGGCCGGGCCCAGGCCTACGGCGATGTCGAACAGGCGCACCAGGCGGCCGCGGGCCAGGTCTTCGGCCACCAGGTCCTGCTCGACCAGGCCCACGGCGCCGCCGTCCAGCACGGCCTGCACGACATGGCTGGAGTCGGTGAAGGCGATGCAGCGGCCTGCGTCCAGGCCCTCCACGCCGGCCGCCGCCATCCACATCGGCCAGTTCGGCCAGACCTGGCCGTCCACCCTGCAATCGACATGGCACAGCGTGTGCGCCAGCAGGTCAACGGGCCGCGCCAGCGGCGGGCCGGACTGCAGCAGGGCCGGGCTGCAGACGGGGATGACCCTGGCGTCGAACAGGCGCACCGCCAGGGTGTGCGGATCACGGCCGGTGCCGAAGCGGATGCCGGCATCAATGTCATCGGCGTCGAAGTCGCGCACCTCGTCGCTGATGTCAAAGCTCAGTTCGATCTGCGGATGCGCGGCGCGAAAGCGCGGCAGCCGGGGCAGCAGCCACTGCGTGGCAAAGCGCGCGCCCAGCGACAGGCGCAGCCGCGTCTCGCCCCGGGCCAGCTGGCGCGCCCGGGCGGTGGCGCGCCGCAGCAGGCCCAGCGCCTCGGCCGTGGCCTCCAGCAGCACGCTGCCTGCGGGCGTGAGCTGCATGCTGCGGCTGTTGCGCGTGAAGAGGACGAGGCCCAGCTGTTCCTCCATCTCCTTGATCTGGTGGCTGACCGCCGCCGGGGTCAGTCCCAGTTCGTCGGCCGCACGCGTGAAGTTCAGGTGGCGCCCTGCGGCCTCGAAGCTGCGCAGGGCGCGCGTGCCGGGTGGAAGCTGGCGCATGGATCTTCAAATTTTTCTTGATGGAGCATCGAATACTACTTGCTTCCTCTTTTGGATCCGCCATCGAACAATCAAGAAAACTTGTTGATGGATGAATCCATGGAAACCGCCTCTTTCTTCACCAGCCTTATCGATGGGCAGCCCGCTACGGCGGCCGAACTCGCCGCCCTGGCCTTTGCCGGCCATGCCCATTTCACGGCCATGCAGGTGCGCGGCGGCAGGCTGCGCGGGCTGGACCTGCATCTGCAGCGCTTGCGCCAGGCCTCGCTGGAGCTGTTCGGCCAGGCCTTGTCCGATGACCATGTCCAGGCACAGCTGCGGGCGGCGCTTGCCAACGGCCCGCAGGATGTTTCGCTGACCGCCACGGTGTACTCGCCTGCCGGGGAATTCACGGCCGCCGATGCGCGGCCGCGCATGCTGGTGCGGACCTCGGCACCCGCCTCGGGCCCTACCGGGCCCTTGAGCCTGGCGCTGTTCGAGCATGAACGCATGCTGCCCCACCTCAAGCATGTGGGCGAGGTGGCGAAGACGCATCTGCTGCGTCGCGCCGTAGCCCAGGGCTTTGACGATGCCGCCTTTGCCGATCGCCACGGCCGTATTGGCGAGGCCTCCATCTGGAACCTGGCCTTCTGGGATGGAGATGCCGTGGTCTGGCCGCGCGCCCAGGTGCTGCAGGGCACGACCGAGTCCATGCTGCGGCGCCAGTTGCAGCGCCTGGGCGTGGCGCAGCGCGAGGCCGTGCTGACCCTGGCCGACCTGCCCGACATGGCCGGCGCCGTGGTGATGAATTCATGGTCCCCCGGCATTGCTGTCAGGCGCCTGGCCGATGTGCATCTGCCGGATGCGCCCGGCTTCGTGCAGTTGCTGCACCGCGCGCATGCGGCCGAGGAGCCGGTTGCACCCTGAGCCCTCGCCATGAAAAAAGGGAGCCGCAAGGCTCCCCGTCTCTTCACCGGCGTGCGGCAGGACTCAGTTCAGCGCCATGCTGAGCTTGCGGCGGTAGCCGTTGACCAGCTGCGTGGCCTCGTCCTGCTCGGCCGCGCCCTTGCCCAGCAGTTCGATGCCGCCGCTGCTCTTGCCGGGGATGGCGTCCTGCTTCTTGGGCTTCGGGGGTGTGAGCAGTTCCAGGATGCCCACATAGAGCTTGCGCGCGGCCTGGCCGTTCCATTCCTTGTCGCGCATGATGATTTCCAGCAGCTCGTCCATGCTGGCTGCCCACTGGCCTTCGGCGGCCAGGGCCTGGGCCTTGCCGAAGCGGGTGTCGAAGTCGCGCTTGTTCTGTGCGATGACGGCATCGAACTGGGCAAACTCCCAGTTGCCGCGATCGTCGTTGTGCACGAAGAGCATGCACTGCAGCCATTGGTTGAGCGCCTCGAAGCGCGTGGGCTGGGGAATGCGCTTGAGCGGCTCGGTCAGCAGGGCGCCGGCCTCTTCGTAGCCGCCCGTGGCGATCAGCAGGCGCACGTAGTCGAAGCGCGCATCGTCGTTGGCCGGGTCGGCGGCCAGCGCATCGGCCAGCTTTTGCAGGGCGGCCTGCGTGTCGCCGGCTTCCAGCAGCTGGTGGGCCTCGTCGGCTTCGGCCTCGGCCGCCAGCTCGCCTTCGGAGGGCAGGTGCTTGTCCAGGAACTCGCGCAGCTTGCCTTCGGGCTGGGCGCCCATGAAGCCGTCCACGGGCCGGCCGCCCATCATCAGGATGCAGGTCGGGATGGAGCGGATGCCGAACATGCCGGCCAGCTGCTGCTCCTGGTCGGAATCGATCTTGACCAGCTTGAAGCGGCCTTCGTAGGCCACTTCCAGCTTTTCCAGGATGGGGCCCAGCGTCTTGCACGGGCCGCACCAGGGCGCCCAGAAGTCGACGAGCACCGGCACCTGCATGGAGGCGGCGACGACTTCGGCTTCGAAATTCTCAATGGTGACATCAATCATGTGATCAGACCCTGTGGCAAGGCGCGCGGCCAGGGCGCGCGAACTGTGGCGGTTCGGAGTTCGGCGGCCGGATGCCTCCGATGCGGACCGTGTGATTCTCCAGCAATTCCATGGCGTGGGCGCCATGGACGGCAACCACCCTAGTTGGGAGCCGGCTGCGTGCATTTCAAGCCGCCCGGCCGGGGACGAGGCGCGGCAGCGCTGGGCTATATTGGCGCGCTGAGCCGCCATTGCGGCCTGCCATCAACACAATGAGGGAGGGCTCGCCTTGATCAAGGTTTCGCAGCTGGTGTTCGAGTACCCGGGCCACCGCGCGCTGGACGGCGTCAGCGTCCATATCGCCGCAGGCACCGTTACGGCCCTGGTAGGCCCCAACGGCGCCGGAAAATCCACGCTGATGCGCTGCATCGCCGGGCTGGACCAGCCGCTGTCGGGCCAGGTCGAGGTGCATGGCATTGCCGTGCAGGAGCAGCCCCGCGAAGTGCACCGGCACCTGGGCTATCTGTCGGATTTCTTCGGCCTCTATGACCGCCTGAGCGTGCGGCGCTGCCTGCAGTACGCAGCCCTGTCCATGGGCGTGCCCCCGTCCGAGGCGCCGCAGCGCGTGGCGCACGTGGCCGGGCAGCTGGGCCTGGCCGACCTGCTGGAGCGCCTGCCCACCGAGCTGTCTCGCGGCCAGCGCCAGCGCGTGGCCATCGGCCAGGCCATCGTCCACCAGCCGCGCGTGCTGCTGCTGGACGAGCCGGCCAGCGGCCTGGACCCCGAGGCACGCGCCAGCCTGTCCCGGCTGATGCGTGCGCTGCAGGCCCAGGGCATGACCCTGATCGTCTCCAGCCACATCCTCAGCGAACTGGACGAGTACTGCACCCACATCCTGAGCCTGCGCGGCGGCCGCGTGGAAAGCCACGAGGCCCTGCACGGCGGCATTCAGGCACCTGCCGCCGGCGACGATGCCCCGCTGGCACTGTACGCGCTGGAGCTGGCGCCGCCCCCGGGTGCCTCGGCCGGGTCGCTGGCACGGCAGCTGCATCTGGTCCTTCCCGACACCCCTGTGCCGCCGCCCGATGACCAGGGCCTGGTGCATCTGCAGCTGTGGCTGCCCACCCTGCCGCGCGAGCGCGCCGATCTGCTGGCCCGCCTGGTCGGTACCGGCCTGCCCGTGGCCAGCCTGGCCCCGGTGCGCGAGCGCCTGCAGGACCGCTATGCGCGCGGCCTGCAGAACGCAGCACCCCCCACCCCTGCGGAACAGCCATGACGCACAACCCCGAATTCCAGCGCCAGCTCTGGCTCAACTGGCGGCCGTCCCAGCTGGGCTGGAGCCTGCTGCTCACCGCCTTGCTGCTGGCCACGCCAATGGCCCTGGTCCAGCCCGACCGCCGCCTGCACACGCTGCTGATCGCCGCCCTGGTCGGCATGTGGATCGCCGCGGCCGGCCTGGGCAGCGTGCTGGCCGGCCGCGGCCTCAACGAGGAAGCGCGCCAGCACACCTGGGACTGGCAGCGCCTGTCGGCCCTCACGCCCTGGCAGATGGCCTGGGGCAAGCTGCTGGGCGCCCCGCTGCCGGCCTGGCTGTACATGCTGTGGTGCGCGCTGGCCGTGCTGGCCACCTCGGCAGGCCAGCCGGGCGGGCTGGCCTGGGGCGTGCACGCCGTGCTGCAGGCCGTGCTGTGGGGCCTGGCCCTGCAGGCCTGGAGCATGCACTCCGTGCTCATGGGCTGGGGGCCGAAGGAGCAGCCCGCGCGCCGCATCCGCTTCGTGCTGGTGCCGCTGCTGTTCGTGATGGTGCTGCCCGGCCCCATCCTGGGCCGGTTGACCGAGCAGCTGGGCCGCGAGGAAGGCCGCCCTGTGCTGTGGTGGTCCGTGCCGCTGCACGGGCGCGGCGCCATCTACCTGTTCGGCGCCATCGCGCTGGGGCTGGGCCTGCTGGCCCTGTGGCGGCTGCTGTGCACGCGGCTGGATGTGCGCACCCTGCCCTGGGCCTGGCCGCTGGGCCTGTGCGTGGCGGGCCTGGCCTTTGGCGGCATGCACCTCGATGCAATGCAGTTGCAGGGCCCCGGTCCGGCCTCCTTCTTCGCATGGACCACGGGGCTGGCGCTGGCGGGCACGGCCTATGTCTGCCTGCACGGCATGGACGAAGGCCTGCGCAGCTGGCGCCAGGTGCAATGGTGCGTGTTGCAGGGGCGCTGGCGTGGCGCGCTCGAGGCCCTGCCGCTGTGGCCTGTGAGCTGGCTGCTGGCCGTGCTGGCCTGTGCGCTGTGGCTGCTGTGGCCCGCAGGCGGCCAGCCCATCCTGCCCGGTATAGCCCAGTTGGCGGCACTGGCAACGGCGCAGTTGCTGCGTGATGCCGCGCTGGCCACGGGCTTTTCCCTGCTGGCCGGGCGCATCAAGTCGCCGCTGGCCGCGTTCGCCGTCACCTGGCTGCTGGTCAACATCGTGCTGCCGCTGCTGGCCTTTGGCCTGGCCGGGGCCGATGCCGCCATGCTGGCCCAGCCGCTGGCAGCCGGCCTGACCAAGCCCGTCACCAGCGGCATGTGGCTGTCGCTGGCCGCGCAGGTGGCGGTGGCCCTGGCCTGGCTGGCCCATGTGTTTCGCCAGCGTGTGCTGGGTTTTGCGCGCGAGCAGCACACGGCTGTGCGGTGATTTGCAGGGGGATGCGGGCCGATCCGGACTAAAAAAGTAAAATCGCGGGTTCCACTAGGCCGGGCCGCAGGCGCCCTCACGACATGAACTCCATCCAGATCGGTGTGGTCATGGGCTCCAGCAGCGACTGGGAGACCATGCAGCACGCAGTTGCCATTCTTCAGCAATTTGGCATCGCCCATGAAGCCCAGGTCGTCTCGGCCCACCGCATGCCCGACGACATGTTCGCCTATGCCGAGGCCGCCGCAGGCCGGGGCCTGAAGGCCATCATCGCGGGCGCCGGCGGCGCCGCCCACCTGCCCGGCATGATCGCCGCCAAGACCGTGGTGCCCGTGCTCGGCGTGCCGGTGGCCAGCCGCCACCTGCAGGGCGTGGACTCGCTGCACTCCATCGTGCAGATGCCCAAGGGCGTGCCCGTGGCCACCTTTGCCATCGGCGCGGCCGGCGCGGCCAATGCGGCCCTGTTCGCCGTGGCCCTGCTGGCCAATGAGGACCCGGCCCTGCGGGCGAAGCTCGAAGCCTTCCGCGCCGAGCAGACCGCCGCCGCGCGTGCCATGACGCTTCCCTCGGTGGCCGCATGAGCGCCGCTGAAGTGATCCTGCCCGGCGCCACCCTGGGCGTTCTGGGCGGCGGCCAGCTCGGCCGCATGTTCGTGCAGTCGGCCCAGGCCATGGGCTATTTCACGGCCGTGCTCGACGCCGACCCGACCAGCCCCGCGGGCCTGGTAAGCCACCACCACATACGCACCGCCTACGAGGACCCGCAGGGTCTGGCCGAGCTGGCGCGCCTGTCGGCCGCCGTCACCACCGAATTCGAGAACGTGCCCGCTGCGGCGCTGAACCTGCTGGCCGCCCAGCGGCCGGTCTCGCCGGCCGGCTCGTCCGTGGCCATTGCCCAGGACCGCGCCCAGGAGAAGGCCCACTTCGTGCGCTGCGGCGTGCCCTGCGCGCCCTACGCGGTGATCGAGACGCCGGCCCAGCTGGCCGCCGTGCACGCCAGCCTGCTGCCCGGCATCCTCAAGACCGCGCGCATGGGCTACGACGGCAAGGGCCAGGTGCGCGTGAAGAACGCCGCCGAGCTGGCCACCGCCTGGGAGCAACTGGGCCGCGTGGCCTGCGTGCTGGAAAAAATGCTGCCGCTGGCCCATGAATGCTCGGTCATCGTGGCGCGCGGCCGTGACGGCTCCATGGTCAACCTGCCCGTGCAGCGCAACCTGCACCGCGAGGGTATCCTCTCCGTCACCGAGGTCTACGAAGGCAACCTGCCCCAGGCACAGGTCGAGCAGGCGCTGGCCGCCGCACGTTCCGTGGCCGACGGCCTGGACTACGTGGGCGTGCTCTGCGTCGAATTCTTCGTGCTGCAGGACGGCATGCTCGTGGTCAACGAGATCGCGCCGCGCCCGCACAACAGCGGCCACTACAGCCAGAACGCCTGCGATGTCTCGCAGTTCGAGCTGCAGGTGCGCTGCATGACCGGCCTGCCGCTGACACAGCCGCGCCAGCACAGCCCATCCATCATGCTGAACCTGCTGGGCGACCTGTGGTTCAAGGACGGCGAACAGGCCCAGGCGCCGGCCTGGGACCAGGTCCTGGCCCTGCCCGGCTGCCACCTGCACCTGTACGGCAAGCACGACGCCAAGCGCGGCCGCAAGATGGGCCACCTGAACGTCACCGGCCCCACGCCCGAGGCCGTGCGCTCCACCGCCCTGCAGGCCGCTGCCATCCTGGGTATAGAGCCGTTCTGAAGGCCCGCGCGATGATTCTTGATGGAACGCTGGCGGCCTCTGTCCAGGCCGCCGCACAGGCGCTGCAGCGCGGCGAACTGCTGGGCCTGCCCACGGAAACCGTCTACGGCCTGGCGGCCGATGCCGACAACGACGCGGCCGTCGCGCAGATCTTCACTGCCAAGGGCCGGCCGCCCAACCATCCGCTCATCGTGCATGTGGCCGACAGCGGCGCCATCACGCGCTACGCACGTGAAGTGCCGCTGTTCGCGCAGCAGCTGATCGACGCCTTCTGGCCCGGCCCGCTGACCCTCATCCTGCCGCGCCTGCCCCAGGCCGCCCGGGCCTCGACCGGCGGCCAGGACAGCGTGGGCCTGCGCTGCCCCTCCCACCCCGTCGCCCATGCCGTGCTGGCCGCCTGCCAGCAGTTGCAGCCGCCCGTCTGGGGCGTGTCGGCGCCCAGCGCCAACAAGTTCGGCCGCGTCAGCCCCACCACGGCGGCCCATGTGGCCGACGAGTTTGGTGACGCGCTGCTGGTGCTGGACGGCGGCGCCTGCGAAGTGGGGATTGAATCGACCATCGTGGACTGCACGCGCGGCGTGCCCGTGCTGCTGCGCCCCGGCGCCATCACGCGCGACGACATCGAGCGCGCCTGCGGCCAGCGTCCCCTGTCCAAGGACGAGCTGCTGGAGAACACGCCACGCGCCTCCGGCACGCTGCTGGCCCACTACGCGCCCAACGCCAAGGTCCGGCTCATGGATGCAAGGCAGCTGCAGGCCGGGCTGGACGTGCTGGGCGCCGACGCCCGGAACCTGGCCGTCTACCACCGCACACCGCTGCGCACCGCCTCGCGCGCCGTCACGCTGCGCGCCATGCCCGCCGACGCCGCCGCCACCGCGCGCGAGCTGTTCGGCGCCCTGCGCGACTTCGATGAAGTCGGCGCCCAGCTGATCTGGATCGAGACCCCGCCCGACACGCCGGACTGGGAAGGCGTGCGCGACCGGCTGCTGCGCGCGGCGGCTGCGGGGTAGAAGAGGTCCCCCCGGGACTGCAGTGCCGCATCGGGCATCAACCCGCGCGCCTGTCCAACGGCGTGCGGCGCAGGAACAGGCGCAGTTCCAGGCCTTTGAATGGCAGGAGTTGCTAGAATCGCGCTACACAATCCCTTCGCGGTGTCATTCAGTTGGCTCAGGCTTAGGGCGAAAAGGCCACCGCAAGGTGGTCTTTTCATTGGTGGCTTGGACATTGACCAGAACAACCATCTACATCGACGGCTACAACCTCTACTACTCGCGGCTCAAGGGCACGCCGTACAAGTGGCTGGACATTGCTGCGCTGTTTCGTGATCGCATCCTGCTGCCGCAAGACCCTGGCGCAGAGGTTGTCGCCATCAAGTACTTCACGGCCCCCGTCAAAGCCTCGTACGCCCGGCATGGCGAGGCATCGGTCCAGGCACAGACCCAGTACCTTCGCGCCCTGCGGGCACGAGACCCTGGCCTGATCCAGATCGTCAACGGCTTCCACGTCTTCGAACCCACATCCCTGCCGAGCTACCAAGCGGGCGCCAACCCGAGCAAGAACAACGTGTCGCGCGTCTGGATGATCGAAGAAAAGCAGACCGACGTGAACCTTGCGCTGCACGCCTACCGTGATGCAGTACGTGGCGAATGCGACCAGTTGGTGATCTGCTCCAACGACAGTGACGTGGAACCCGCACTGCGCATGCTGCGCGAGGACGTGCCCGCCGCCAGGCTGGGGCTGGTCATGCCATTGCGCGACAGGACCGCAGCAGACGGCAAAGTGCCCAACAAGCGCTTGACGGCGTTGGCGCACTGGGTTCGCCATCACATCAGGGACGACGAGCTGGCGCAATCGCAGTTGCCGCTGAACGTGCAGACGCGGAAAAAACCAGCCGGCAAGCCTGCGCATTGGTGAACCCCCACAAAGCGGCCCTGGGCGGAACGCTGCCGCCTAAGACCTCTTTACCGACGGCTCGTACGCCAGCTCCATCCGGTAGGCCAGCGCCAGGAACAGCGACTGCGCCAGGGTCAGCGTGCTGGTCAGGGAGCGAAAGCCGAAGGTGGCTGCGTCCTGGGCCAGCAGGGTGACGGTGGCGCGGGATGCCAGGGGGCTGAGCTGGCTGTCGGTCAGCGCCAGCAGGCGCGCGCCGCGTGCCAGGGCCGCGTCCACCACCTCCAGCGTTTCGGGCGCATAGGGCTCGAAGGAGACGGCCAGCATCACGTCGCCGGGCGACAGCGCGCGCAGCTCGCCCTTTTGCATGGCGCCCAGGCCGTGCAGCCAGTGCACGGGCTTTTCGGTGTGCTGCAGCGCATAGGCCAGGTAGGCGCCCACGGGGAAGGCCCGGCGCGAGGCGGCCAGCCACAGCGAGGGGGCATCCAGCATGAGGTCCACCGCCGCCTCGAACTGCTCGGGCGGCAGGCCACGCTGCAGGGCCTGCAGGCTTTCGATGCTGCCTTCGATGACCTCGTGCGCCAGGCGCGCGCTGCTGCGTGGCTCGTTGCCCGAGGCGATCAGGCCCCGGATGCGGTCCTGGTAGTCATGCTGGGCCGAGAGCTGGCGCGCCGCATCGGCGCGGAACAGCGCCTGCAGTTCCGAGTACCCCGAGAACCCGAAATGCTTGGCAAAGCGCACCACGGCAGAAGGCTGCACACCGCACTGTTCGGCCGTGGCCTGGATGCCGTCGAAGGCCAGGCGGTCGCCCTGCATCTCCACATGCCGGCCTATGGCCTTGAGCTGGCGGCTCAGCGCCTCGAAGCCCTGGCGCAGCACGTCCAGGAAGGCAGCGCGGTCGGCGTAAGGGCCGCAGGCCGCAGTGGCGCCCGCATCGGCCAGTGTTTTTCTATTTTTCATATTTGTGGAAAATATTTTCTATTTCGATCTATGATCTCACGAACGCAACGATTATGGGGAGGCCCGCACGCCCCGGGCCCCTCGCAACGCACGGGCCTATGACCATGAGCATGCTGAACTTTCCCTCCGACCGTCCGCTGGACGTGGCCTGCCTGGGCCGTCTGGCCGTGGACCTTTACGCGCAGCAGATAGGCTGCAGCCTGGAGGAGGCCGGCAGCTTTGCCAAGTACCTGGGCGGCTCCTCCGGCAACATGGCCTTCGGCACGGCGCGCCTGGGGCTGCGCTCGGCCATGATTTCGCGCGTGGGCAATGAGCACAACGGCCGCTTCCTGGTCGAGACGCTGCAGCGCGAGGGCTGCGACACCAGCCAGGTGCAGGTCGATGCCCGGCGCCTGACCGGCATGGTGCTGCTGGGCATCAAGGACCAGGAGACCTTCCCCCTGCTGTTCGCCCGCGAGGACTGCGCCGACATGGCGCTGGACGCCGCAGCCATCAGCGAGGAATTCCTGGCCCGCTGCCGCTGCCTGGCCATCACGGGCACCCACCTGAGCGCGCCCGGCGTGCTGGCCGCCAGCCGCAGGGCGCTGGAGATCGCGGGCCGCCACGGACTGGTGCGCGTGCTGGACATCGACTACCGGCCCGTGCTGTGGGGCCTGACCGGACGGGGCGACGGCGAGACACGCTATGTCGCCAGCGCCGAGGTCAGCCGCAGGCTGCAGGCCGAGCTGGGCCCGTTCGAACTCATCATCGGCACCGAAGAGGAATGGCTGATCGCCGGCGGCGTGGAGGGTGACCTGATCGCCAGCCTGCGCCGCGTGCGCGAATGCAGCCGCGCCGTCTTCGTGGTCAAGCGCGGGCCGCTGGGCTGCTCGCTGATCGAAGGCGCGGTGCCCGATGCCATCGACCAGGCGCCCACGGTGCCGGGCGAACGCGTGGAAGTGCTCAATGTGCTGGGCGCGGGCGATGCCTTTGCCTCCGGCCTTCTTTCGGGGCTGCTGCGCGGCAAGAGCCTGGCCGAATCTGCGGCGATTGCCAACGCCTGCGGCGCCATCGTGGTCTCGCGCCATGGCTGCGCGCCGGCCATGCCCACGCAGGCCGAGCTGGCGCACTGGTTCTCGGGCCACCGCCATCCGCGTCCCGACCAGGACCCCGAGCTGTCCCACCTGCACCGCGTCAGCCGCGCGCGGCCGCAGTGGCCCGCGCTGTGCGTGCTGGCCTATGACCACCGCAGCCAGTTCGACGATCTGGCGCGCGAGGCCGGCGCAGCGCCCGCGCGGCTGCGCCCGCTCAAGCGGCTGATCAACGAGGTGGTGGCCCAGGTCGAGCGCGATCCGGGCAACGCGGGCCGCATGGGCGTGCTGATCGACGGCCGGCACGACCTGGGCGAGGCCGCGCTGCACGACGCCACGGGACGCGGCTGGTGGATAGGCCGGCCCATCGAGCTGCCGGGCTCGCGCCCGCTGCGCTTCGACGGCACGGACTCGCTGGCCTCCGAACTGCTGCACTGGCCGCAAAGCCATACCGTCAAATGCCTGGTTTTCTACCACCCCGACGACACGCCCGCACTGCGCGCCGAGCAGGATGCCTGGCTGCAGCAGGTCTGGACCGCCACGCGCGCCAGCGGCCATGAGCTGCTGCTGGAAGTGATCCCGCCAAAGGACACGCTGGCGCCCGACGACCGGGGCGAGGCCGTGCTGCGTGCCATACGCCACTTCTACGACCTCGGCCTCAGGCCCGAATGGTGGAAGGTCGGCACCATGGCGCGCGAAAACTGGGAGGCGCTGGACGCCCTGGTGAACGAACGCGACCCCTGGTGCCGGGGCGCCGTGATCCTGGGCCTGTCCCAGCCCGTGGAGCAACTGGTGCAGGGCTTTGCCCAGGCGCAGGCGCCCGTGGTCAAGGGTTTCATGATCGGCCGCAGCGTCTGGGCTGGACCCGCGCTGCAGTGGCTGCGCAACGAGCTGGACGATGCCGGCCTGCGCGATGCCGTCGCCGCCAACTTCCGTGCGCTGATCGCCGGCTGGGATGCCAGCCGCGTGGAAACCTCCCAGGACATCACCGAAGGAGCTGCAGCATGAGCCTGCTCGTCAAGGCCGCGCCCGGCCGCATCGTCACCGACATCACGCCGGCCAGTGCGGGCTGGAAGCACATCCACTTCAAGGCCCTGAGGCTGCAGGCAGGCGAGCAGGAGGAGTTTTCCACGGGACCGCTTGAATACTGCATCACCGTGCTCACCGGCCAGGTGGATGTGCAGGTCGGCAGCCAGGCGTTCAGCGCCCTGGGCAGCCGCGCCAGCGTGTTCGAGGAGAGTGCGCCCACGGCCGTGTACGTGCCGCCCGGCCAAAGCCTGCGCATCACGGCGCGCAGCCCAGCCGACGTTGCCTTGAGCGCCGCACCCGCCACGGGCCGCCATGCCACGCGCGTGATCGCGCCCGAAAGCATGCGCCGCAGCGTGCGCGGCCAGGGCAGCAACACGCGCCATGTCTGCGACATCCTGCCCGAGACCGAGGCGGCCGAGTCCCTGCTGGTGGTCGAGGTCATCACGCCGGCGGGCAACTCGTCCAGCTACCCGCCGCACAAGCACGACAGCGCCGACCCCGCCGCGCCGGACGCCGAGACCGTGCTGGAGGAAACCTACTTCCACCTGCTCAACCCCAGCCAGGGCTTTGCCTTCCAGCGCGTCTACACCGATGACCGCAGCATCGACCAGGCCATGGCGGTGGAGCATCGCGACACCGTGATGGTGCCGCGCGGCTACCACCCCTGCGTGGCCCCGCACGGCTACGACCTCTACTACCTCAACACCATGGCCGGGCCCGAGCGGCGCTGGGCCTTTCGCAACGACCCCGCGCATGAATGGATGCTGCGGCCGCGCTGACGCACGGCGCAACAGACACCCATAAAAACCACCGGAGACAAAAAATGCTGTTCAACCCAATGGCCCTGCACCGCCAGGCCTGGCTTTCCTGCGCCCTGCTGACGCTGGGCATGGGCACCGCCCAGGCGCAATCCACCCCAGCCCCGTCCTCCCAGGGTGCGCCAGCCTGGCCCACCCAGCCCGTCAAATGGGTGGTGCCCTACGCACCGGGCGGCACCACAGACGTGATCGCGCGCCAGCTGGCCGTGCAGATGGGCAAGGACCTGGGCCAGCCCGTGGTCGTGGACAACCGTCCCGGCGCGGCCAGCATCATCGGCGCCACGCTGATCGCACGCGCCCCGGCCGATGGCTACACGCTGGGCACGGCCGACTCGGGCACGCTGGCCTTCAACCCCGCCATGTATGCGCGCCTGAGCTATGACGCGGGCAAGGATTTCAGCTACATCGGCGGCCTGGGCCGCATGCCGCTGGTGCTGGCCGTGCATCCGTCCTTCCCCGCGAAGAACGTGCAGGAATTCCTGGCCATGGCGCGCAAGGAGCCGGGCGGCATCTCCTCGGCCTCGTCGGGGCCGGGCTCGCCGCTGCACGTGGCGCTGGAGCTGTTCAAGCAGCGCACGGGCACCCAGATCCTGCACGTGGCCTACAAGGGCTCGGCCCCGGCGCTGCAGGACCTCATGGCCGGCCAGATCCAGTCCATGTTCGTGGACCTGCCGCCCAGCATCTCGGCCATCCGCGCGGGCAAGCTGCGCGTGCTGGCCGTGGCCACGCCCCAGCGCCTGCCCATCCTGCCCGACATACCCACCATGGCCGAGGCCGGCGTGCCCGGCTTCGAAGCCTATGCCTGGCAGGGCTTTGTCGGCCCCGCCCACCTGAGCCCTGCGCTCACCGAGCGCCTGAACAAGAGCCTGGCCACCGCCCTGCGCCACCCCGAGACGCGTGCAAAGCTCGAAGAGATCGGCATACAGCCCATGGAGATGACGCCGCAGCAGTTCGCAGGCTTCGTGCGCTCGGAACAGGCGCTGTGGAGCGGCGTGATCAAGGCGGCCCAAATCAAAATGGATTGAAGCGCAGCAGCGACAAAAGACACTTAGAACAGATTCCGGAGACAACATGACCACCGCATCCCGCCGCTATTTCATCCGCTCACTCGGCGCCCTGGCCGCAGCGCCCGTCCTGCCCGCCGTGGCACAAGCGCCTGCCGGCGCCTGGCCCCAGCGCCCCATCGAACTCATCGTGCCCTTCGCTGCAGGCGGCGGCACCGACGTGCTGGCACGCGCGCTGGCCGAGGTGGCGCGCAAGCACCTGCCGCAGGACCTGATCGTGCTCAACCGCGCAGGCGCCAGCGGCGCCGTGGGCTGGACCGAACTGGCCAATGCCCGGCCGGACGGCTACAAGATCGGCATCATCACCGTCGAGCTGACCATGATCCCGCACATGGGGCTGACCAAGATCAGCTCCGACGCCCTGCTGCCCGTGGCCCGCCTGAACGCCGACCCCGCCACCATCGCCGTGCGTGCCGACTCGCCCTATCGCAGCATCGAGGAACTGATCGCCGCCGCGCGCAAGGACGAGGCAGCGGTGCGCATCGGCAATGCCGGCCCGGGCTCGCTGGGCCACCTGGCCGCCGCCGCGCTGCAGGACAAGGCGGGCGTGAAGTTCAACCACGCGCCCTACCGCGGCGCCAACCCCGCCGTGCTCGACCTGCTGGGCGGCCACATCGAGGCCGTGGCCGTCACGCCCGTGGAGGTGGCCACCTATGTGGCGGCCGGCAAGATCCGCCCGCTGGCCATCATGGCCGAGCAGCGCATACAGGCCGGCTGGGAAGCCGTGCCCACGCTCAAGGAGCGCGGCATCGACCTGCTCATCGGCGGCTGGCGCGGCCTGGCCGTGCCCCGCAATACGCCCGACGCCGTGGTCCAGACCCTGCGCAAGGCCATGGCCCAGACCCTCAAGGACCCCGTCCTGCGCGAAACAATGGCCAAGCAGAACATGGGCGAGGGCTACCTGGACCAGCCCGAATTCAAGGCCGTGATCGACCGCGACAACGCGGTGTTCAAGCAATTGGTGGACAAGCTGGGGATCAAGGCCTGAGGGCTCGCCCTCAGCGGATGAACCCTGCCGCAAACGACTCCCGCAGAAAGTCCACGAACACCGCCACCGCGCGCGGGACATGGCTGGCGTAGGGGCGGATGGCGAACAGCTGTTCGCCGAAGGCGTCGACGGGCCGCCAGCCGGGCAGGACTTCGCTCAGGTGGCCGGAGGCCAGGCCCGATTGCGCGCTGAAGTCCGGAACCAGGGCGATGCCCAGGCCGGCCAGTGCCGCGTCGCGCAGGATTTCGCTGTTGTTGGCGGCAAAGCCGCCGGTCACGGGAACGACGACGCGCACGCCGTCCACGCTGGCGTCGCGGGGAACGAAGCTCCAGGCCGGGGCACCCTGGGTGCGCGGATAGTGCAGGCAGTGGTGCGCGGCCAGGTCCTGCGGCGTGGACGGGGTGCCGTGCGCGGCCAGGTAGTCCGCGCTGGCCACGAGCAGCGAGCGCGTGGGCGCCAGCGCCCAGGCCACATGGGTTTCGGGCGGCGCCGTGACGTGGCGTATGGCCAGATCAAACCCTTCCAGCGCCAGCGAGCGTATCTGGTCCGACAGGTCCAGCTCCAGCCGGATCTGCGGATGTGCGCGCAGGAAGGCCGGCAGGCGCGGCATGAGTTGCTGGCGCGAAAAGGCCAGCGGCGCCGTCACGCGCAGCAGGCCGCGCGGTGCGGCAGCCAGGTCGCGCACGCCGGAGAAGCTGTGGGCAATGTGCTCGAAGGCACCGCGCGTGTCGTCCACCAGGCGCTGGCCCGCTTCGGTCAGGCGCACGCTGCGCGTGGTGCGGGTGACCAGGGCGATGCCGGCCGCGCGCTCCAGCTCTGCCACGCGCTGGCTCATGGCCGCCTTGCTCACGCCCAGGCGCGCGGCGGCCGAGGTGAAGCTGCCCTGCTGCTCCAGCACGACCAGCCAGTGCAGGTGGCTCCACAAGGCCTCGGCCTTGGCATCGGGTTTTTCATTTGCCATGCATGGATTGTTCAGCAAATTGAACAATCAATTCAAGCGCAGCGCCTAGGCAGGCAGAAAGCGCACTTCTAGACTGCCTGGCATGAACACCGCAAACACCTCCTTCGCTTCCATCGTCCACTACGTCAACGGCCAGCGCACGGCAGGTGCCAGCGACCGCGGGCAGGACGTGACCAACCCGGCCACCGGCCAGGTCACGGGCCGCGTGGCCCTGGCCTCGCGCGCCGATGTCGATGCCGCCGTGGCGGCGGCCAAGGCGGCCTTCCCGAAGTGGGCCGATACGCCGCCCATCCGCCGTGCACGCGTGCTGCTGCGCTTCCTGGAGTTGCTCAACCAGCACAAGGACGAGCTGGCCCATGCGATCACGGCCGAGCACGGCAAGGTCTTCACCGATGCGCAGGGCGAAGTCAGCCGCGGCATCGACATCGTGGAATTCGCCTGCGGCATTCCGCAGCTGCTCAAGGGCGATTTCACCGACCAGGTCTCCACCGGCATCGACAACTGGACGCTGCGCCAGCCCCTGGGCGTGGTCACGGGCATCACGCCCTTCAATTTCCCGGTGATGGTGCCGATGTGGATGTTCCCGGTGGCCATTGCGGCGGGAAATACCTTCGTGCTCAAGCCCAGCCCCATCGATCCCACGCCGTCGCTGCTGATCGCCGACCTGCTCAAGCAGGCGGGCTTGCCTGACGGCGTGTTCAACGTGGTGCAGGGCGACAAGGAGGCGGTGGACGCGCTGATCGAGCATCCCGACGTGAAGGCCGTGAGCTTCGTGGGCTCCACGCCCATTGCCAACTACATCTACGAGACGGGCGCGCGCCACGGCAAGCGCGTGCAGGCCCTGGGCGGCGCCAAGAACCACATGGTGGTCATGCCCGATGCCGATATCGAGCAGGCCGTGGACGCGCTGATCGGCGCCGGCTACGGCTCGGCCGGCGAGCGCTGCATGGCCATCAGCGTGGCCGTGCTCGTGGGCGACGTGGCCGACCAGCTGCTGCCGCGCCTGATCGAGCGCACCAAGGCGCTGAAGGTGCTGGACGGCGAGGACCTGGCCGCGGAAATGGGCCCCATCGTGACCCGCGCCGCACACGAGCGCATCAGCGGCTACATCGACCTGGGCGTCAAGGAAGGCGCGCAGTTGCTGGTCGATGGCCGGGGCTTCGACGGCAAGGCGGCCGGCGCCTCCACAGGCACGGACACCTCGGGCGGCTTCTGGCTGGGCGGCACGCTGTTCGACCATGTCACGCCCGACATGCGCATCTACAAGGAAGAGATCTTCGGCCCCGTGCTGGCCGTGGTGCGCGCCAAGGACTTCGCCGAGGCCGTGCAGCTGGTCAACGACCATGAGTTCGGCAACGGCGTGGCCTGCTTCACGCGCGACGGCAATGTGGCGCGCGAGTTCGGCCGCCGCATCGAGGTCGGCATGGTCGGCATCAACGTGCCGATTCCCGTTCCCATGGCCTGGCACGGCTTCGGCGGCTGGAAGCGCAGCCTGTTCGGCGACATGCACGCCTATGGCGAGGAAGGCGTGCGCTTCTATACCCGCCAAAAGAGCATCATGCAGCGCTGGCCCGAGAGCACGCCCAAGGGCGCGGAATTCGTGATGCCCACGGCCAAGTAGGCGCAGTCCCCCTCCATGAAAAAACCAGCCCGCGGGCTGGTTTTTCTTTGGGGACTGCGACCTGTCAGAAGCGGTATCCGATGCCGATGGCGTAGACGTTCGGATTGAGCTTGAGCGACACGCTCTGGCCCGAGGACAGGTGCGCCGTGGTCTTCAGGAAGCTCTTGTAGTAGGCCACGTCCAGGAACCAGCGCTCGTTGAAGTTGTAGACGAAGCCGATCTGGGGCGTCAGGCCCCATTTGCTGTCCACCGAGGCCGTGGTCGGGTTGGCCAGCGTGCCGCCGGTCAGGCCGTTGAGGGAGGCCGTGGTGCGCTCGCCGAAGAACTTGGCATAGGTCACGCCCAGGCCCAGGTAGGGGCGGAAGGCGGAGTTGGCCTCGCCGAAGCGGTACTGCGCGAACACGGTGGCGGGCAGCACCTTGGTGCGGCCGAGCTTGCCCGTGCCGGAGATGGCGCCATTGCCCACGAAGTCATGCTTGAACGGCAGGCCCATGGGCACGTCGATGGCCCAGTTGTTGGTGACCATGTAGGTCACGCCGCCCGTGAGCTGGCTGTTGGCCTTCACGTCCACGCGGGTGTCGGGGAAGCTGGGTGTGCTCAGCCAGCCGCTGCTGGTCTGGGGATCGATGCGCGTGGCGCCCAGGCGCACGCTCCAGGTGCCGGCGGACTGGGCGGTGGCGGCCATGCAGGCCGTGGCCATGGCCACGGCGGCGGTGATGCGCAGGAATGTCTTCATGGATGTGTCTCCTCGTGCTGCATGACTGCGATCACAGCCAGCCGGCACGGGCCAGGGTGCGGGAGGCCAGCTGGCTCATCTGCTGATGGCCATAGGGCGTGGGGTGGAAGCTGTCGGCAAAAGCATAGCTCTTCCACCAGTTGGCGCTGGTCTCGCCCACGGGAATGGAGGCGGACAGCGCGGCCTCGGTGCAGGTCGGGAAGCTGTAGGTGGGCAGGCCGTCGGCGCCCACGCCGGTGGCAGGGCAGGCCGCCTTTTTCACGTTGGTGTAGGCGTACTGGGCGGGGTCGGCCATCTGCTGGCGGAACTCGCTGTAGAAATCGATGATGGCCACGCGGCTCTCGCCCGCGAAGCCGGTGGCAACCTGCTGGTTGAAGGCCTTGACCCAGCCGTCGAACACGGTCTCCAGCTGGGCGGCGGCGGCCGAGCCCTGCTGCTGGGCCACCGACTGCAGTACCAGCTGGAAGCGCGGCGTCAGCGTGATGGCCGGCACGTTGAGGATGGCCACGCGCGTGGCGCCCTTGCCCAGCACATTCGCCTGGATGGTGGACACATAGCCCTTGGCCAGGTTCTGCATGTACAGGCCGCCGGCCTGGGCCATGCCGGCCTGGCCCTGCTGCAGCAGCGCACCCAGCGTGGCCGCGTCGATCTTGGTGGACAGCAGTGCCTTGAAGTTGGCGCCCTGGTCCCTGGAAGCGGCCAGGAAGGCGCCGATCACGTCGGCCGCGTCATTGGCGCCGCCGTCGATCACGGCCAGGTCATCGGCCGTGAAGCCAGCCGCGCCGGCCAGCAGGATCTGCTGCGTGATGGAGATGGGCGCCGTGGGCGCGCTGGTGTAGTTGATGCGGCCGCCGCCCACGGCGTAGTTGTTGCACGAGGTGTTGGGCGTGAAGGCCGTGCCGTTGAAGCGCGGGCACAGGGAGATGTTGTACAGGCCCGCCACGCGCTCGGCCCAGACCTGGTTGGAGCCGGCGCCTGTCAGCGTGGCGTTCTGCACGGTGAACTTGTAGCCGAAGGTGCCGCTGTCGGAGAGGCTGTCGCCCATCACCTTGACGGAGGTGATCTTGGCACGGGGGGTGGTGTCGGCGCCGCTGCCGCCACCGCAAGCGGCCAGCAGGCCGGCCGTGGCCAGGGAGGCCGCGAGGATTCGATAACGATTTGCCAAGGTGTGATCTCCGTGAAGTGTTGTGAATAGCACGACCGTGCTTTTTTTGGTGATTGCCATCGTAGCGACAGTCGCACCTTGGCGACACCGGGCAAGTACCGATAGGAATCGCGGGCCGACCGGGCATTTCGCACGCGGGCGAATAGACGATAAATACCGGTCTGGCGCCCGCAGGCAGGACAAGGCCCTTGCCGGGCAGGAGGCGGAAACACAACGGAAAGGGCCTGCAAAAGCAGGCCCTGGAACAGGAGCGCAGGCGGCGTATCAGCGGTCGTGCGCCGTCCAGTCCACCAGCGCATCCCAGGCCGCGCGCGCGGCGGCCGCATTGGCGTGGTTGGCCATGGCCACCAGCACGTATCGGCGGCCGCTGGCGCCATCCACATAGCCGGCCAGGGCCGAGGCATCGCGCAGCGTGCCGGTCTTCAGGTGCGCCATGCCCTGGACGCGGCTGAGGCTGCGGCGCAGCGTGCCATCGACGCCGACGATGGGCATGGAGGCCACGAACTCCGGCATCACGGGCGAGGCCCAGGCCTGCTGCAGCATGCGGCCCAGGCCGGAGGCCGTGATGCGCGCCTCGCGGCTCAGGCCCGCGCCGTTGTCGGCCACGGGCTGCTCGGCCGCACCCCAGCGCGCCTGCCACCACTGGCCCAGCGCCTGGCGCGAGGCCTCGAAGCTGGCCACGCCGGTGCGCTGCATGCCCATGGTCAGGAACACCTGCTGGGCCATGACGTTGTTGCTGTATTTGTTGATGTCCCGCACCACCTCGGCCAGCGAGGGCGATTCGCTCTGGAAGGCCGGCTGCAGGCCGGCCGGCACGCGGCCGTCGCGCACGGTGCCCGTGAGCTTGCCGCCCAGCTCGCGCCACATGCCCTCGATGGCGCGCGCCGCGAAGGCCTCGGGCTGGGCCGGCGCCAGCGACCAGCTCTTGTCGCCGCAGCTGGCCGGGAACGTGCCGGCAAAGGCGATGCGCAACGGGTCGGCCATGTCCAGCTGCAGCCGGGCGCGCCAGTCGCCGCACTCGCTGCCTGCCGGCGCCAGGGGCACGGTTTCCTGTTGCTGGATTCCGGCCAGCGGCGGATCGTATTGCAGCCGCGCCACGCCCGCCGCGGCGTCGGGCACAAAGCCGACCGTCACGGCCTTGTAGTTGACCAGCAGGGCGTCGGGCGCGACGTTGTAGGGGCGCCAGGGCTCGTTGTCGAAGGTGGAGGGATCGTGGGCGGGGACGGAGAACGCGCTGCGGTCCAGCACGATGTCGCCCACGATGACCTTGATGCCCATGCCCTGCAGGCGGCGCAGCATCAGCCACAGCCGCTCCATCACGAGCTTGGGATCGCCCTGGCCCTGGATGTAAAGCGGCCCGCGCAGCACGCCGTCCTGCACCGGCCCGCCCAGGAAGACGGGCGTGCGCCAGACATGGGCAGGACCCAGCTGGTCCAGCGCCGCATAGGTGGTGACCAGCTTCATCACCGAGGCCGGGTTCATGGCCACATGGCTTTGCCAGTCCAGGCGCGGAGCGGCCCGGCCATCGACCTCCACCACCAGGGCGGAGACCGCCTCGCGCGGCAGCTTGGCGCGCGCCAGGGCGGCTTCCACGGGAGGCGGCAGCCGGCTTTCGCGCGCAGTCTTGGTGGAAAGGGCCGCCGGTGACGTGGGCGCATCGGCCTGGGCAATGGCCATGCCGGGCAGGGCAGCCGCCGCCAGCAGCGCGGCTGCCAGGCCCCGGTGTGAACGCGGCGTTCCGAGTGAGAAGGCGGAGGAAATCGAGGAAATAAGGAAAGAAGACAGCGAAAGATGCAACATGGCCGGCAAGTCTACGCCGGTCATTGCGGCCATGCCGCGCGCGGGCCGGGCGGGGCACCGATAATCCAGGGCTTGCTGCGGCACCGCCGCCTGCCCCACGCCATGAATCTTCTTGCCCTAGACACCAGTACCGACACCCTCTCCATCGCCGTGCAGCGCGGCGATGCCGTCTGGGAACACAGCGGCCCCGGCGGCCCGCAGACCTCGACCGAGCTGATCCCCGCCATCCTGGCCCTCATGGCCCAGGCCGGACTGGAGTTCGCCGAGCTGCGGGCCATCGTCTTCGGCAGGGGTCCGGGCTCGTTCACGGGCCTGCGCACGGCGTGCTCCGTGGCCCAGGGCCTGGCCTTTGCCGCCCGCGTGCCCGTGCTGCCCATGGACAGCCTGCTGGCCGTGGCCGAGCAGGCGCGCATGCAATACGGCTGCACCGACCTCATCGCCGTGATCGATGCGCGCATGAACGAGGTCTACCACGCCGCCTACCACTGGGCCGATGGCCGCTGGAACGACATCGGCGAGCAAAGCGGCGACTTCGGCCTGTGCGCGCCCGAGGCCCTGCAGCTGCCGCCCGGCACCGTGGTGGCCGGCAACGCCCTGGCCGCCTATGGCGAGCGCCTGGCGCCCCAGGCCAGCCATGTGGCTGCGCTGCCCACGGCCGCCGCCATGCTGCGCCTGGCCCCTGCGATGCTGGCGGCCGACCGCGCCCTGCCGGCCGACCAGGCCCTGCCGCGCTACATCCGCGATAAAGTCGCGCAGACCACGGCCGAGCGCGAGGCTGCCAAGGCGGCAGCCGCGCTTGCTTCACCCGTGCAGACCACAGAGACCCCTCCTGCCCAGGCATGAGCACGCACACGCCACAGCCCTCGCGGCCGCTGCCGCCCCTGACCGACGCCTTGGCGTCGGAGCGGGACAGCGTGCGCTTCGAGCCGCTGAACGTGCTGTGGCTGGACACGCTGCTGCCCGTGGAGCAGCAGGCCTATTCCCATCCCTGGACGCGCGGCAACTTCATCGACGCCATGGCGGCCGGCTATGAAACCCAGCTGCTGGTGGATGCCCAGGGCGGGCTGGTCGGCTACTTCGTCGCCATGATCGTGCTCGACGAGGTGCACCTGCTCAACATCACCGTGGCCCCGGCGCGCCAGCGCCAGGGCTGGGCCCGCATCCTGCTGGACGCCCTGGCCCTGTGGTCGCGCCAGCGCCAGGCCCAATGGATCTGGCTGGAAGTGCGCGAGAGCAATGTCCGCGCACGCAGCATCTACGCCGCGCATGGCTACCAGGAGGTGGGCCTGCGCAAGAACTACTACCCCATGCACGACGGCCCGCGCGAGCATGCCGTGCTCATGAGCCTCAAGCTATGGCCCTGAATCTAGACACCCGCCAGCGGGCCATGCTGCATGCCATGGGCATCACTGTCTGGCTGCCCGAACCCGAGACCGCGCCCGCCGTGCTGTCCGAGGCCCTGGCTGCGCCCGCCGATGCGCCTGCAGCGGCGCACCTGGCGGATCCGCTGGTGGCCCGCCCCGTTCCGCCGCCCGTGCAGGAGGCGCCCTCCCCGGCGTCTGCTGCACCGGCGCCTGATGCATCGTCGCCTGTCGCCGCGCCAACGCCCGCACGCGTCCAGGTGCCTGTTCAGGCGCCGGTCCAGGCGCCACCGCCTCCCGCACCCGTGCACGCCTCTCCCGCACCCGTCACCCCCGAGCGCGAACGCCCGCCGCGCCGCTACGTGCAGCAGCCCGTGGCCGGCGCACCGGGCCTGGGCTGGCGGCTGGGCCCCGTGCGTCCCGTGTATGCGGCAACGCCGCCGGCCGGTGATGGCGGCGAAGGAGGCTGGCTGATCCTGCTGGAGCCGCCGGCCAACTCCCTGCCGCTGCCGCCCGCCCGGCGCCCCGGCCCCGACTGCGCGCGCACCGCGCTGGAAGGCGACGCGGCCCGGCTGCTGGACAACATGCTGCGCGCGCTGAACCTGCAGGACCATCCGCGCCTGTACAGCGCCGCCCTGCACCGCGTGCAGCCTCCGGCCGAAGGCCAGGAGGCGCCCGAGGTCCCGGCCCTGCAACCGTCGCTGGAGGCACTGCTGCGCGATCTGCGCCCGGCCTGCGTGCTGGTGCTGGGCCTGGCCACGGCGCGCGCCGTGCTGGGGCGCCAGGAGGCCCTGGGCCGCCTGCGCGCCGAGCCGCACCGCATCGCCGGTGTGCCGGCCGTGGTCAGCTACGACCCCAACTACCTGCTGCGCGCCCCCCAGGCCAAGGCCGGCGCCTGGGCCGACCTGTGCCATGCCCAGGCTTTTGTGACAGGCCGCCAGATGCCCCCTGGAGCCGCTTCCGAATAGCGCGGCCGGCCCGCATGCTGCAGCGCAACGCTGCATAATCCGATGCTTTGCATCTTGGAGAAAGCTCCGTGGAAACCTACCCCAGTTGGTAGCTTTCAACTCCCGGTTGGCCTGTGGGGTTGAAAGCACCCCCGATACCCCGCACGCCTGAGAAGAACACCTGGAGTGAGCCTATGCTCAACATCTTTACGCTGGCCAATGGCCGCCTGGTTCAAGAAGAGATCGAGTCGCTGGAGGAGCTGTCCCGCTTCAAGCCGATCTGGGTGGACCTGGAGTCGCCCACGGTCGAGGAAAAGCGCTGGATCAAGCAGCACTACGAGTTGTCCATCCCCGAAGATGCGATGGACGACGACATCGAGGAATCGGCCCGCTTCTACGAAGAAGACAACGGCGAGCTGCACATCCGCAGCGACTTCCTGATCGACGATGACGAGGACCCCCGCTCCGTGCGCGTGGCCTTCATCGTCAACGAGCACAACAAGAACCTGCGCAGCTGCGGCGTGCTGTTCTCCATCCATGACGAGGACGTGCCGGTCTTCCGGCTGCTGCGCATGCGCGCGCGCCGCGCGCCGGGCCTGATCGACGAGGCCAAGGACGTGCTGCTCAAGCTGTTCGACGCCGACGCCGAGTACTCGGCCGATACGCTCGAAGGCATCTACGACGACCTGGAGAAGGCCAGCAAGATGGTGCTGTCCGGCGACGTGACCGACGACGTGGCCCGCGAAGTGCTGGGCGCCATCGCGCGCCAGGAAGACCTGAACGGCCGCATCCGCCGCAACGTCATGGACACGCGCCGCGCCGTCAGCTTCATGATGCGTTCCAAGATGCTCAATGCCGAGCAGTTCGAGGAAGCGCGCCAGATCCTGCGCGACATCGAATCGCTGGACAGCCACACGGCCTTCCTCTTCGACAAGATCAACTTCCTGATGGATGCCACGGTCGGCTTCATCAACATCAACCAGAACAAGATCATCAAGATCTTCTCGGTGGCCAGCGTGGCCCTGCTGCCGCCCACGCTGATCGCCAGCGTCTACGGCATGAACTTCCGCTTCATGCCCGAGCTGGAGTGGGAGTTCGGCTACGTCTACGTCATCGCGCTCATGGTGCTCAGTGCCGTCGGGCCCATGCTGTATTTCCGCAAGCGCGGCTGGCTGAAGTAGCGGCAGCCGGCCCCCTCCTCGGGCCGGGCTTTCTTCAGGCCAGCGCCACGGCCTCGATTTCCACCTTCAACCCGAAATGCAGCGCCCCGGTGGGCACCACGGCGCGCGCGGGCCGGTGTGCGCCGGCCCAGTCCGCGTAGATGCGGTCGAAGGCCGGCCAGTGCGCCATGTCGTCCAGGTACACGCGCACCTGCAGCAGGCGAGGCACGCCGCTGCCGGCCAGCTCCAGCGCCGCCGCCAGATTGGCCAGCGCCTGGCGCGCCTGGTCCTCGAAGCTGGCGTCCACCAGGCGCGTGCCGTCGGGCCGTATGGGCAGCTGCCCTGACACGAAGACCAGCCCCTGGCCCATGGCCGTGTGGCTGTAGTGGCCGCCCGGCGCAGGCAGCTGCGGCGATGCATGGCGCAGATCGATCCCGTTTTCACCAGCCATGGAGCCGCTCCCAGGTTTGCACCGAGCCATCTGCCGCCAGCGCCTGGTAGGCCGGGAACTGCGCGCCCGTGGCGCAGGCATGGTTGGGCAGGATGCGCAGCCGCGTGCCCAGGGGAAAGCGGGCGGCGATGTCGGCCACTATCGCGCCATCAGCGCGCGCCAGGATGCCGTGCTCCTGGTTGGCGCCGGTCAGCACGAAGCCCGGCATCACCTCGCCATGCAGGTCGCAGACCTGGCCGTAGCCGAAGTCCTGCCGCTGTTTCGCCGTGCCCCGGTCGCGGCTCATGGCCATCCAGCCTGCGTCCACGATGGCCCAGCCCTTGTCGGCCTGGTGGCCGATCACGGTGGCCAGCACCGACAGCGCCACGTCCTCGGCCGTGCACACGCCGATGTTGCGCATCACCAGGTCGAAGAACACATAGACGCCTGCGCGCACCTCGGTCACGCCGTCCAGCCGGCATGCCGCCAGCGCGGTGGGCGTGGAGCCCACGCTGACCACGGGGCACGGCAGGCCAGCCGCGCGCAGGGCTTCGGCGGCCTGCACGCAGCCGGCGCGCTCGCGCTCGGCCAGCGCCTGCAGCGCCTCGGGCGTGTCCAGCTCGTAGCTGGAGCCGGCATGCGTGAGCACGCCGCCCAGGCGCATGCCGCCGTCGTGCAGCGTGCGGCCAATGGCCAGCAGCAGCGGCGCATCTTCGGCGCCCACGCCGGAGCGGTGGCCGTCGGTGTCGATCTCTATCCATACCTCGAAGGCCTCGCCCTGTTCGCGGCCGAACGCGGCAATGGCCTGGGCCGCCGCCACGCTGTCCACGATGAGCTTGAGATCGCAGCCGCGCCGGCGCAGTTGCAGGGCGTGCGGCAGGCGGTGCGGCGCCATGCTGACTGCATAGAGGATGTCGGTGGTGCCAGCGGCAAAGAACTGCTCGGCCTCCTTCAGGGTGGAGACCGTGATGCCCGAGGCCCCGGCCGCGCGCTGCGCGGCGGCCACGGGCACGCTCTTGCTGGTCTTCACATGGGGGCGCAGGCGCACGCCCTGCGCGTCCATGCGCTGCTGCATGCGGTGGATGTTGCGCTGCATGCGTGCGAGGTCGATCACGGCAGCGGGCGTGTCCAGGGTCAGAAGTGTGTCTTGCATGGTGTTTCTCTCTCCATCGTCAATCCAGGTATTGGCCTTTGGCCTTGAGGGCAGGCACGTCGTTGCGCAGTCCCTGTTCGATCAAGGCGGAGACCGTGGCCGGCACGGCCTGCTCGGGCGACGGCAGCTCCACCCCCAGCGCGGCCATCTGTGCGCGCAGGCCCGCATCGCCCATGGCGTGCTGCAGCGACCGCGTCAGCCGCGCGAGCACCGCCGGCGGCGTGCCGCGTGGTGCGAAGATCGCGTTCCATGAGCGCGCCTGCAGGGGGTGGCCGGCCTCGGCGCTGGCCGCCGTGCCCGGCAGCTGAGCCAGGCGCTGTGTTCCCAGCACCGCAATCGCCTTGATGCGGCCGCCCGCGATCTGCGGCAGCGCCGTCGTCGTCTGGTCGCACATGAAATCGGTCTGTCCGCCCATGAGATCGTTCATGGCAGGCGCGATCCCGCGATAGGGAACATGGGTGGGGCTTTGGCCCAGCGCCGACAGCAGCAGCACGCACCCATAGTGCGATATCGAGCCCACGCCGGCACTGCCATAGGAGGCTGCGGCCTGGTTGCGCTTGAGCCAGTCGGCGAACTGGCGCAGGTCGGAGGCCGGCAGATTGGCACGCGCCAGCAGCAGCATGGGCGCCGCGCCCGCAGGTCCCACAGGGGCGAAGTCGGCCACGGGGTCATAGGGCAGCTTGCGGTACAAGGCCACATTGACCACATGCGTGCCTATGCCGCCAAAGGACAGGGTGTAGCCGTCGGCGGCAGCCTTGCGCGCCTGGTTCAGGCCGATGGTTCCATTGGCGCCACCCAGGTTCTCGATCACCAGGGGTTGGCCCAGATGCTCCCCCATCTTCTGAGCCACGGCACGGGCCAGCGCATCGCTGGGGCCTCCCGGGGGAAACGGCACGACCAGCGTGACCGGCCTGGCCGGAAAGGCAGCGCCGGCCTGCGCCAGGGCTCCCTGGCTCCACGCCATGGCACAGACGATGGACAGGACCGGGAATGCGGACACAAGGGACAACGGCAGGGCTGGACGCAGCTGCATGGCAGGATCCTCACAAGGGTGGACAGGATAGGAGGGCGGGCACAGCACCGGCTGCACCCTCGGGGTTCAACCCTGCTGCAGGGAAAAGTCCCTGAGCCAGGGCAGTGCCGGCGCCAGCGTGGGTGCTTCGGCCTCGGCCTGCGGCGCGCCCGTGGGCCGCGACAGGCCCACGCGGTTGTGCCAGAAGGTACGCAGGCCCACGGCCGAGGTGCCGAACAGGTCATAGCCCGATCCGGCCACGAAGGCGGCCTGGCCCGCAGGCAGCCCCAGCCGGTCCAGCGCCAGCTGGTAGGGCCGGGGGTCGGGCTTGTAGAAGCCTGCTGCTTCCGAGGTCACCACCACATCCCAATCCACGCCCAGCAGCGCGGCGGCACGTTGACCCAGGCGCTCGGAGCAATTGGTCACCACGGCCAGGCGGCAGTGCGGGCGCAGGGCGGCCAGCAGCTCGCGTGCGCCATCCCAGGGCTGCAGCTGCTCCCATTGCGCCTCCAGCCTGTCGGCCACCGCCTCGGGCAGGCCCCGGTTGCGGGCCGCCGTGCGCACCAGGTCCTCATAGGGCTGGTAGGCGCCGCAGCCATAGGTCAGGCGAAGGTATTCGGCGCGCCAGTCGCGCCCGGCAGCCTCGCTGCCGGCGGCCGCATTCCAGACGGTCCAGGAGTCCAGCAAGGCGGTCAGCAGGTCGAAGAGCACGGCCCGGGGCCATGCGGCAGAGGTGGGGTATGGGGTGTTCATGCCTTGGCACTGTACGGACCAAGACCATGGTCGTGGTTAAATCCGCCGTCATCAATCGTTAAGGCAAATTGAATGATTGCCATCGAAGACCTGCAGCTTGCCGCCGCCTTGCTACGCGAAAGCTCGCTGAGCGCGGCGGCCCGTGCGCTTGACGTGACACCGCCTGCACTGTCCATGCGCCTGCGCCGGCTGGAGGCCGAACTGGGCCTGTCCCTGGCCAACCGCAGCGCGCGGCGCCTGGCGCTGACGCCCGAGGGCGAGCGCTTTGCCCGCGAGGCCGTGCGGCTGCTGGGCCAGATCGAGGAGCTGCGCGACTCGCTGCACGGCGATGCCCGCCAGCTGGGCGGCACGCTGCGCTTGGCCGCGCCCTTTGGCTACGGGCGCAGCCGGCTGGCCCCGGCCCTGGTGCCCTTCACGCGCCAGCACCCGCAACTGAAACTGCAGCTGGACCTGCGCGAAACGCCTTTCCCCGACCGCCACGATGCCGATGCCGTGGTCCACATCGGCACGGTGCGCGACTCCTCCTGGGTGGCGCGCGAGCTGGCTGCCAACGACCGCTGGCTGTGCGCCAGCCCCGGCTACCTGCGCCGCCATGGCACGCCCGCCACGCCGCGCGAATTGCTGGAGCACGCCTGCATCTGCATCCGCGAGAACGAGGAGGATGTGACGCTGTGGCACCTGCGCCCGGCCGCCAACCGGCGTGCCGTGGACGGCCAGACCCTGCGTGTGACGCCGTCCTATGTGACCAACGATGGCGGCGTGGCCCGCCACTGGGCCGAACAGGGCCTGGGCCTGGTGCTGCGTTCGCAATGGGACATGGCACCGGCCATTGCCGAGGGCCGGCTGGTGCGCGTGCTGCCCGACTGGCATTTCGGCAGCGCGCCCGTCACCCTGCTGGTGCCCACGCGCAAGGGCCGCACGGCGCGCGTGCAGGCCCTGGTGACGTTTCTGGAGCAGTGCGCCGCAGCGGGCGCGCTGTAGTGCCGGTCAGGCCGTGCGCGCGGACGTATCCCGGGCATCGCTGGCACCGTGGGTGCCCTGGCCGCGCTCGCGCAGCCACAGCACCAGGCCGCAGACCATGACCACCAGCTGCGTGCCCACCAGCAGGCCGAAGCCGGCAACGAAACCGCCGCCGGCCGAATGCGATGTCCAGCCGATGACCGCCCCCATGAGCGCAGGCATGAAGCCCGCCACCAGGGTCGCCGTGCCGTTGACGACGCCATAGGCGCTGGCCACATGCTCGGGCCGCGCGCAGTACTGCACGGTGCTGGGGATGGCCGGGCTCATCAGGCCCCAGCAGAAGTTGGCGGCGATCAGGCAGTAGGCCGCCGCGTAGCGGTCTTCCATGTGGATGGCCAGCCATATGGCCAGCGCCAGGCCCAGGCTGCCGCCGACGAAGATCAGCGGCACCTGGCGGCGCGGCAGGCGGTCGATGACGATGCCACCGACCAGCACGGCCAGCACCGTGGCGTACTGGGGCAGCGAGGCCAGCCAGCCCATCTCGCGCAGCGAAAAGCCGCGCGACTCCAGGTAGGCCGGCAGCCAGTTGCTGCTGCCCCAGAGGTAGGAGAAGAAGGCCGCCGACAGCACGGCCACCAGCACCAGATAGCGCGTGTGCATGGCGCCGCGCACGATCTGCCCGACCTGCCCCACCGCCTCGCCCAGCGAGCGCGGGCGCGGCATGCCGGTGTCCACGCGGGGCATGCGGATGAAGGCCAGCACCAGCGGAATGCCGATGGCCACATTGATCAGGCCCAGCACGTGGAACGAGGTCTGCCAGTCATGGCCGGCCACCAGGTAGCCGATCAGCGGATAGCCCACCGCCAGCCCCAGTCCCGTGCCCATGTTCACGAAGGAGTTGGGCAGGCCGTTCTCGTGGCTCTGGAAATGCGCCTTGATGTAGCTGCCCGCCAGCGAGTACAGAGGCCCTTCGGAGATGCCCAGCAGGATGCGCGAGGCCAGCAGCAGGCCATAGCTGTTCATGGCCGGGGACAGAAAGGACACGGCGCCCCACAGCAGCAGGCCGACCACCAGGCTTCGGCGCACGCCGAAGAGCGCCGCGCAAAACGGCGTCAACACGAAGGAAGAAACGCCGTAGCCCACCATGAAGGCCGTGGCCAGCAGGCCCTGGCGCGTGCGGTCGTCGTGCGTCAGCCCGATGTGGTCCAGAAATCCCTGGTCGAGGATGAGGATCGAAAGGTTGATCCGGTCCACATAGGAGATGGCGACGATGATGAAGAGGCTGATCACCCCCCACCAGCGGGCCGCACGCATATCTTTCATGGCAAGTCTCTATCGCCCGATGGGCTGTATCAGAAGAAGTGGCGCACGCCCACCTCGAAGCCGGAGGAGCGGCCGCCCAGCGTGGTGCCCGGGGCCGACAGGCCCTGCACGCCGATGGACTTGGCCGCGCCGTCCTTGTTCTTGAGGAAGGCCACCGTGCCGTAGACCTGGGTGCGCTTGGACAGGTTGTGCCCGTAGCCCACGCTGATCTTGTTCCAGTCGGCATTGCTGCCGTCGGTGTTGTAGTGGCCGTAGGAGGCCTTGAACTCGCCCATGCCCACGGGCGCGGTCACGCCCAGCTGCAGGGCGGTGACCTTGAGGGCGCCGCGCTTTTCGCTGGCCCACAGCAGCATGGGCTTGGCCACGCCGAAGTCCCAGCTCAGGCCCACGTTGCTGGCCGTGAGGTTGGTCGCATCGCTGTCGCCATAGAACTTGCCCGTGGCCAGTGCGCCGTTGAAGGGGCCCTGGCGGTAGCCGAAGCGCAGGCCGCGGTAGTCGCCCTGGTTCTTGTTGGGTGCGCTGCGCGCCTGCTCGCCCATGGCCACCTGCACCTGGCCGTAGAAGCCGCCCAGGTTCTGCGGCAGGAAGTAGCTGACCGCGTTGCTGATCTGGATGGGCGCGCCGCCCGTGGCCGTGCCCGTACCGGGAATGCCCAGCATGGTGAAGCCCATGGTGCCGCCCACGCCGTTGGTGAGGAAGGGGTCGAAGATCAGCGTGCTCAGGAAGGTGGCCGAGTCATCGCGGCCCAGGCGCACTTCGCCGAAGTCGCCCGACAGGCTCACGGTGGAGCGGCGGTTGAAGCTCAGGCCGCCACCGCTGGCCTTGCCCGAGCCGCTGTCCACGTCCATGCCCGCCTCCAGCCAGAAGCCAGCGCGCAGGCCGCCGCCCAGCTCTTCCGTGCCGCGAAAGCCGAGGCGACTGATGTTGGCGCCGCCCGTGGACAGGCCGGTCTTGGAGGGGCCGGAGCCGTTCAGGTGCGTGACGCCGACATCGACGACGCCGAAGATCTCGACCTTGGACTGCGCCGAAGCGGCACCGGGCAAGGACGCCAGGCAGGCTAGCGCCACGCCCAGCATGGGCGTATGGATGGTTTTCATGGGGTTGTCTCCTCTGGGGTGGTGGCTTGGGGGGCTTGGGGGTGGTGGGTTGTTGCCGTGCAGGTCTGATTGCCTGCTCAGATATCGAGCACTAAACGTTCGCTCTTGCAGCCGGAAACGCAGACCATCATCACTTTGTTGCTGGCCTTTTCCTTGGGGCTGAGCACCGAGTCGCGGTGGTCCGGAATGCCTTCGAGCACGCGCGTCTCGCAGGAGCCGCAGACACCTTCGCAGCAGCTGTGGTCCATCTGGATGCCGGCATCCAGCAGGGTGTCGAGCAGCGACTTCTCGGGCGTGATCTCGATGAAGCGGCCGCTGCGCTTGAGTTCCACCGTGTAGTTGCTGCGCGCATCGTCGGCGGCCTTGACCTCCACGGGCGTGAAGCGCTCGATGTGGGCGTTGGCGTGGCCCAGCTCGGCGCAGAACTTCTCGAAGGCGTCCAGCATGGGCGTGGGGCCGCAGGCGTAGTGGTGCGTGCCCGCGTCGGGCTGGCGTTGGGCCAGCAGCGCGCGCAGGTCGGGCGGGCCGCCGGCCTCGCTGTCGAAGTGCAGGTGCAGCGGCATGCCCAGCGCCTGCAGCTCTTCCAGGAAGGCCGCGCCCTTGCGCTCGCGGGCGAAGTACAGCATCTCGAACGAGCGGCCCTGGCCCTTGAGGCGGCGTGCCATGCACAGCAGCGGCGTGATGCCGATGCCGCCGGCCACCAGCACGGTGTGCGCGGCGCTTTCGTCCAGCGCGAAATGGTTGCGCGGCTCGGAGATGGTGATGGGCATTCCCACGCGCAGCGACTCGTGCACGCAGCGCGAGCCACCGCGGCTGGCGCGGTCGCGCAGCACGCCGACCACGTAGCGGTGGCGCTCCTCGCTGGGGTTGCTCAGCGAGTAGCTGCGCACCAGGCCGTTGGGCAGGTGCAGATCGATGTGCGAGCCCGGCGTGAAGGCGGGAAGCTCCCCGCCCGCCACGGGCCGCAGGTCCACGCTGATGGTGTCCTGGGCCTCGAAGCGCAGCGTGTGCACGAAGGCCTGGAGGTTGGTGCTCATGATGCGGCGCCTTCGTCGATCTGCTCCTGGGCCAGGCGGCGCAGGTGGCGGCGCAGGCGCACCAGGCCGATGTCGTGCTGGTAGAGGTTCTCGCGCTCGTTGGCGTCCAGCTCCATCTGCTCCATCATGATCCGGTCCTGCTCCAGCACGGCCCAGTGGCGCGCCTCCAGGCGGTTACGGTACAGGAAGCGCCAGGTGTCGCGCATCCAGCCCTGCACCTTGCGGCAGCGCCAGAAGAACACGGCGCACAGGTCGGCGCTGATGGGCGTGACGCAGGCCACGATGGCGAAGTTGCCGCCGGGGCCGCCGGTCTTGGGGTACGGAATCTCCAGGCGCATCCAGTGCACGCCCGTGCTGCCCCACTCGGTCCAGTCGAAGTTCACGCCGCGCTGGCCCACCTTCTCGAAGACGAAGCCGTCATCGGTCTCGCGCACCTGGAACGTGGCCTTGCTGTCACCCTCGGCCATGGAGTGCGACTGCTTGTGCAGGAAGGTGCCGTGCATGGGGTCCATGACGTTGTCCAGCGCATAGCGGTAGTCGCTGCGCCACTCGGCATAGCACAGGAAGTTGGAGTACTCGGGCGAGGTCAGCTCCTCGGGCAGCGTGAACTCGGGCGCCTCGTCAACGGCCTTGTCGCTGTTGTAGAGAAAGATGGCGCCATGCGCCTCGCGCGCATGGAAGGCCAGCGCCGCGCGCGAGCCTTCGAGCTTGCAGCCGGGGCTGCCGGGCACCTTGGTCACGGTGCCGTCGCAGCGCACTTCCACGCCGTGGTAGGGGCAGGCCAGGCGGTCGCCCAGGATCACGCCCTGCGACAGCGGCGCGCCGCGGTGCGGGCAATGGTCTTCCAGCGCGTGGACCTGGCCGGCGGCATCGCGCCACAGCGCGATCTTGCGGCCGAAGCGGCGCACGGACACGGGCTGAGTCTTCACGAAGTCCGAGGGGCAGACCGCGTACCAGAGGTTCTTCAGGCCTTTGTTGAGCAGGCCGTCCACCGGATCGATGGTGATGGTTTGTACGTTCATGGGGCTCTCCAGTCCTGCTCGGTATCAATAGCCCAGCCGCGCCATCAGCGCCTGGAAGCTGTCTTCGGTCCAGGCCTCGCCGTTCTCGCCGGAGGGGCCGCTGCGGTTGAGGTAGGCCACCAGTTCGGGCAGGGTCTGCACGCCTTCGCCGAAGGCGCGTTCGATGGAATCGCCCAGCAGGTCTTCCATCAGGGTGGGGGCACGTTCGCGCGCCTGGTGCGGCTCGAGATAGCGATCAGCGGCCATGGTTCTCTCCTTCGAAAACTGTCTTGTGTGGGGGGTGCTCAATCAGCCCTGATATCCAGGTCTTTGATGAGCTTGCCGAAGCGATTGAAATCGGCGGCATTCGTCTTTTCCAGGCGCGCGGGCTCGCCGCCTGCGGGCAGCGCGCCGAAGGTGGCCATCTTGGAGACCACGTCGGGCATCTTCAGGATCTCGTTGAGGTGCGTGTTCAGCAGCTTCACGGTCTCGGGCGACATGCCCTTGGGGCCGAACAGGCCCTGCCATGCGGACACTTCCACATCCTTGACGCCCAGCTCGGCCAGGGTGGGCACATTGGGGGCCAGCGCGCTGCGCTGGCTGTCGGCCACGGCCAGGGCGGTGACCTTGCCGCCGACGTAGGGCGCGATCGGTCCCCAGGTCATGAAGGTCGTGGGCACATGGCCGCCGATCAGGTCGTTGACGGCAGGTGCCACGCCCTTGTAGGGAATGTGGGCGATGCGCGTGCCGGCTGCGCGGTTGAACATCTCGCCCAGGATGTGCATGGGCGAGCCGCTGCCGGGGCTGGCGTAGGTCAGGCCGTCGCGCTTGCCCTGGGCGATCAGGGTCTTCATGTCCTTGATGCCCGAGGCCTGGTTGGTGGCCACGAACATGGGCTGCACGCTGGTCTGCACGATGGGCGTGAAGCCGTGCAGCACGTCGTAGCTGGAGCCCGAGGCCGTCTTGAGTACGAACTGCGCGATGGCGAAGGTATTGGGCGCCAGCAGCAGCGTGTAGCCGTCCGGCGAGGCCTTGGCCACATGCACGCTGCCGATGGTGCCGCTGGCGCCGGGGCGGTTGTCCACCAGCACGGGCTGGCCCAGGCGCGTGGACAGCTTCTCGGCATACAGGCGCGCCATGGCATCGGTGTCGCCACCGGCCGGATAGGCCACGATGATGGTGATGGGCTTGGCCGGATAGGCCTGGGCCATCGCGGTGCCGGACAGCGTGGCTGCAGCCAGGAATGCAGCGGCAAGAGAAACCTGGCGACGTGTCTTGTTCATGGTGGGGGCCGTGGGGTGGTTGGGTTGTGGGGGTAGGCCGTCAGGCGCGGTCTCAATGCCGCTTGTCGGTGATGAATTTCCCGTCGCTGGTACCCACGCCCTTTTGGCGCCGGGTGTTGCCGTCGATGCCGCCATCGATGGCCCATTCGGCAAACACCGTGGGGCCGGGCTCGAACTCGCGGGGCTGCCAGTCGGCGGTGAGCTGGTCCTCGTCGGCGTAGTACTCGACCAGGGCGCCGGCCGGATTGCGGAAGTACCAGAAATAGGCCGAGGACACGGGATGGCGGCCCGGGCCCAGCTGGGTGTCCCAGCCGCAGCGCGAGATGTGCATGCCGCCGCCGAAGACCTCGTGGATGTCGCGCACCGTGAAGGCCACGTGGTTCAGGCCAGCGTCCTTGGCGGGGCGCTGCAGCAGGAAGATGTCGTGGTGGCCGCCGTCGGGTGCGCAGCGCAGGAAGGCGCCGCGCTCGGGGTAGCGGTCCGAGGCCGCGAAGCCGAAGTTGTCCACGTAGAAGCGCTCGCAGGCCTGCACGTCCTTGACGAAGAACACCACATGGCCGACCTCGATGGGCTGGGCGCGCTCGTAGGCCGGGCTGGCCTGGTTGACGCGGTCCTTGCGGTCCCAGGTGTTGTAGGCGGCGCCTTGCACATCCACATCACGCTTTTGCGTGACCTGCAGGCGCACGGACAGGCCGTTGGGGTCGGTGCAGCCTATGCGCCCCTGGCCCTGTGTGAAGCCCGGCAGCGCGGCAATGCGGCTGGCGTACAGCGCAAGGTCCGCCTCGCTTTCCACACCCCAGACCACCTCGCGCAGCGTGGGGCCGGCCTCGATGGCAGGCGGCAGATCGGGATGGTCCACGGTGGCCACGATCACGCGGCAGCCGTTGAGGGTCTCGAACACCAGCCGGTCGTCCGCTTCCTGCACCAGCGCCAGGCCCCAGTCCAGGAAGAAGCGGCGGCAGGTGGCCAGGTCGTCCGCTCCGTAGGTGATTTCGTCTATGCCCAGTACGCTCATGTCGATTCCCTTTCAGTTCGCCCAGGCCAAAGGCTGGTCGTTCAAGCCCCAGTACATGCTCTTCTGCTCCATGTACTGCTGTATGCCCAGCCGTCCCTTCTCGCGGCCCAGGCCGCTGTCGCGCCAGCCGCCGAAGGGCGTGGAGATGGAGAACTGCTTGTAGGTGTTGATCCAGACGGTGCCGGCCTGCACGGCGCGGCCAATGCGCCAGGCGCTCTTGTAGTCGCGCGTCCAGATGCCGGCGGCCAGCGCGTAGACGCTGTCGTTGGCCTGGGCGAGCAGGTCGTCCTCGTTGTCGAAGGGCATGGCCACGAGCACGGGGCCGAAGATTTCCTGCTGGCAGATCTGCCAGTCGTTCTTCACGCCGTCGATGATGGTGGGGCGGTAGTAGTAGCCGCGCTCGAACTGCGCGCCCTCGGGCCGCTGGCCGCCCGTGAGCAGCCGGCCGCCCTCGGACAGGCCCAGGGCCACATAGCTCTCTATGGATTCGCGGTGCTTGGCGGTGATCAGCGGCCCCATCTGCGTACGCTCGTCGGCCGGGTCGCCCACCTGCAGCGCGGCGGCCTTGGCCGTCAGGCGCTGCATGAATTCGGCATGCAGGCTGCGCGCCACGAACAGGCGCGAGCCCGCGATGCACGACTCGCCCGAGGAGCTGAAGATGCCGTAGAGCACGCCGTTGACGGCATGGTCGATGTCGGCATCGGCCAGCACCATGGTGGCCGACTTGCCGCCCAGCTCCAGCGAGACCGGCATCATCTTGTCGGCCGCGATGTGGGCGATGTGCTTGCCCGTGGACGTGCCGCCCGTGAACGACACGCGCTTGACCAGCGGGTGCTTGGTGATGGCGTCGCCGATCACCGAGCCCCGGCCCGGCAGCACGCTGACCAGGCCCTTGGGCACGCCGGCCTCTTCGCAGATCTTCGCCAGCTCCAGCGCCAGCAGCGGCGTGGCCTCGGCGGGCTTGACGACCACGGCGTTGCCGGCGGCCAGCGCCGGAGCGAGCTTTTGCGCCTCGCTGGCGATCGGCGAGTTCCACGGCGTGATGGCCGCCACCACGCCCATGGGCTCGTACACGCTCATGGTCATGAAGTCGCCGCGCGAGGGCGTGATGGTTTCCTCCATGGTCTCGCAGGCGGCTGCAAAGAACTGGAAGGTGGCGGCGGCGCTGGCCACCAGCATGCGTGTTTCCTTGATGGGCTTGCCGTTGTCCAGGCGCTGCAGCTGGGCCAGGGGCTCGGCGCGCTCGCGGATCAGCTGGGCCACGCGGTGCAGCACGGCCGCGCGTTCATGGGGCTTTTTCTGGGCCCAGCCGCTGGTGCGGAAGGCGTGGTCGGCCTTCTGGATGGCCTCCTCCACATCCTCCAGGCTGGGCGCGCGCAGGCGGCCCACCACTTCGCCGGTGGCGGGATAGAGCGTGGTGGATTCGCCACCGCCGCCCAGGCGCCATTCGCCGGCGATGTTGATGGGGAGCAGTTCCAGGTTCGACATGGTGAGCCTCTCTCGTTCGTTCGAATCCAGCCGCCTCAGGCGGCCTTGGTGGCCGTGGTGGTGGCCGGGATCTGGTCCAGCTTGTTCACGGGCGGGCCAGAGAACGTGGCCTTGAAATTGCCGATGGCGCGCATGTCGATCTCCAGCAGGAAGGGGCCCTTCTTCGTCCAGGCCGACTGCAGCACCGCCGGCAGCTCCTTGAGGTCTTGAACGCGGGCATGGGGCAGCTGGATGGAGGCGCACAGCTGCGCGTAGTCGGGCGTGTGCAGCTCCACATAGCAGCGGCGGCCGCCGTAGGAGGCGTCCTGGATGTTCTGGATCACGCCGTAGCGCTGGTCGTTCATCAGCACGATCAGGGTGTCGCACTCTTCCTGCACCAGCGTGGCCAGCTCGCCCAGGTTCAGGATGAAGCCGCCATCGCCCGCCAGGCCCAGCGTCTTGCGGCCCGAGCCGCTGACGGCCGCGCCCACGGCTGCGCCGATGGCCATGGGCATGCCCATGCCGATGCCGCCGCCCGTGGCGTGCACACCCGCGTTGGGCTCGAAAAAGCGCAGCTCGCGGTTGCCCCAGGTGCTGTTGGAGACGGTCACGTCGCGCACCCAGTTGAAGTTGCGGCCCACGGCCTTTTGCAGCTCCTGCACCAGCACGCTGTACGGGCCCAGGCCGTCGCGCATGGTGGCCACGGCCTCGTCGTGCACCTGGCGCAGGTCGGCCAGCAGCTCGGGGTCGGCCTTGTAGCCGCGTGCCTCCAGCCGGTCGGCCAGGCCCGTCAGCGCCAGGGCCGAGTCGCCGCAGACAAAGCCGTCGTCGGCGTAGCAGCGGCCCTGCTGGGCGGCGTCCACATCGATGCGCAGCAGCGGGCGCGGCAGCTTCAGTTCGTACTTCAGCGTCTCATTGCTGCGCAGGCGCGTGCCCACGGCCAGCATGGCGTCGCAGCGCTGGTAGAAGGCCTCCACGGGCTTTTGGATGTTGTAGGCGCCCAGCGAGGCCGGATCGTCCTCGGCCACGATGCCGCGGCCCTGGCCCGTGCTGACGATGCCGAAGCCCAGCGCCTTCAGGCGCTGCACGGCAGCGACTGCGTGGCGTGCGCCGCCACCCAGCCACAGCAGCGGGCGGCGTGCCTTGGCCAGCGTGTCGGCCAGCGCATCCAGCGATGCCTCGCTGGGGGCCAGCACGGCCACCGGCAGCGGCGACAGGTCGGCCGGCATGTCGATCACGGTCTGCTGGATGTCGATGGGAATCTCAACGCTCACCGGACCGGTCGGCGCGGTCATGGCGGCCTGCACGGCGGCCTTCAGGGTGGACAGGCAGGTCTCGGCGCTGCGCACGCGGAACGCCGCCTTGGACACGGCGCCCAGCATGGTCAGCTGGTCGGGAGCCTCGTGGATGTACGACAGCTTCTGGTCCAGGTACTGCGTCTCGATCTGCCCCGTGATGTGCAGCAGCGGCGTGCCGGCCGTATAGGCCTCCACCAGGCTGCCCGCAATGTTGCCGGCGGCCGGGCCGGTGCTGGTGATGCACACGCCCAGGCTGGAGGTGGAACGCGCGCAGGCATCGGCCATGTTGCCGGCGCCGGCCTCGCCGCGCGCCATCACGAAGCGGACCCTGCCGCGCGCATGCATCGCGTCCAGGATGGGCATGTTGTGGATGGAGATCACCCCGAACGCGGCCTGCACGCCGCAGTGTTCGAGGAACTGGGCCACAACGGCGCCGACGGTGATTTTGGATGCGGAAGAAGTCATGTTCTGCTTTGAATCGGGTGAAGGGGCTGAAGCACTACGCTTGCCGTGCAAGACCACCGGAGACGTCGATGTGGCTGCCGGTCGTGTAGGAGGACAGGGGCGTGGCGAGATAGAAGATGGCGCGCGCGGCCTCGTCGGGCGAGCCCAGGCGGCCCAGCGGAATGGACTTCTTGCGGGCGAGGTCGGCGCTCCAGGCGTTCCAGTCCTGGCTGCGGTCCTCGCGCGCCTCGAAGCGGCGGCGCCACTGGCCGGACTCGATCAGGCCGACCAGGATGCCGTTGACGCGCACGCCCTTGGGCGCGAACTCGGTGGCCATGGAGCGCACCAGGTTCTTGAGGCCGGCGCGCGCGGCCGAGGTGGCCACCATGTGCGGCTCGGGCTGCGAGGCCAGCAGCGAATTGACGCAGACGATGGCCGGCTCAGCCGTGCGCTCGAGCTGCGGCAAAAAGGCGCGCGTGGGATGCAGCACCGAGAAGAACTTCAGGTGCAGCTCCTCGGTCCAGGCCGCATCGTCGGTGCTGGCAAACGTCGAGACCCGGCCCTGGCCCGCGTTGTTCACGAGGATGGAGGCCGGACCCAGCGCAGCCTCGCTGTCGCGCGCGAATTGCTGCACCTGGGCGGCGTCGAGCACGTCGCAGGCCTGGGCGAACAGGCGGGCCTCGGGATGGCGTCCGCGCAGTTGCTGCACGGCCTGATCCAGGCGTTCGGCGCTGCGCCCGCACAGGGCGACACGCGCGCCCTGCGACAGCAGCAGATCGACCGTGGCCAGGCCAATGCCCGAAGAGCCGCCGGTGACGACGGCCGTGGTGTCCTTGAGTTGGGAATCAAACATGGCCGCCTCCTGCGCGCCGGGAATTGAGGGAAAGCAGCTGTGCCGTCTGCGTCTGCGTCTGCGCTTGCGGTCGGTAGTTCAGCAGCTCGGACAGCTCGGCCGCCGCGTCGCAGACGCCGGCGATCAGGGTCTCGGCACGGCCCTCCTCCACATGGGGCGCGGGGACCGTCGTGCCCAGCGCCGCCACCACGCGGCCGCTGTGGTCGCGCACGGGGGCGGCGATGGTGCAGATGGAGCTTTCGTAGAAGCCTTCGCTGAACACATGGCCGCGCTCGCGGTCGGCCTCGACCAGGTTGAACAGGTCCAGCACCGTGCGCGGCGTCTTGGGCGTGTGCGCTTCCAGGTGCTCCTCGGGGTAGAGCGCGCGCAGCTCGGGCAGGGACAGGTCGGCCAGCAGCACGCGGCCCAGTGCCGTGGCATGGGCGGGCAGGCGCGTGCCCACGCGCACCGAACTGGTCAGCGGCGTGGGTGGCGTGACCTTGGCCACATAGACGATGGAGCGGCCATCGCGCACCACGATGTTGCAGGGGTAGCGAATCTCGCCGCACAGCCGCGCGATCACGGGCTGGCCCAGCTCGGTCAGGTCCATGGACGACAGGAACTCGAAGCCCAGGCGCAGCACGGACAGGCCCAGCCGGTAGTCATTGCTGCCCTCGGCACGCTGCAGAAAGCCCATGGCCTCCAGCGTGTTGAGCATGCGGAACACCGTGGCGCGCGGCAGCTGCAGGCGGCGGGCCAGCTCGGGCGCGCCCAGCGTGGCATTGCCGCGCCCGAACTCCTGCAGCAGGCGCAGGCCGCGCTCCAGCGCGGGCACCATGTACTTGTCGGCGCCGTTGTCCGCGCTCTCGGCGCTCTCGGCATTCCCGGAAGAGGGGGTGTCGGTCATGGCGAAACCCCTTCAATTCATGACGAAGCCGCCGTTGACGGGCAGCACCTGCCCCGTCACGAAGCGCGCGCCATCGGACAGCGCATAGGCCACGGCGCCCGACACATCCTCGGGCCGCTGCTCGCGCTGCAACGCGCGCTGGTCGATGTACAGGCGGTGGCGGTGCTCGGGCACGTATTCCGTGGCCTCCACCAGCACCAGGCCCGGCGCCACGGCGTTGATGGTGATGCCGTCGGCGCCCAGCTCGCGCGCCATGGAACGCGTCATGGCCATCACCGCGCCCTTGCTGGCCACATAGGCCATCAGGTTGGGGGCGCCCCACATCGCGGTATCGGACGCCAGGTTCACGATGGCACCCCGGCCGCTGTCGCGCAGCGCGGCGCGGCAGGCGCGCGTCATCAGCCACACGCCGCGCACGTTCACGTTCATCACCTGGTCCCACTTGTCCAGATCGATGTCGTCCATGCCCTTGCCGCCCGAATCGGTCACGGCCGCGTTGTTCACCAGGCCGTCCAGCCCGCCCAGCGCCTGCACGGCCTGCTGCGCGCAGCGCTCTATCGACTCCGGATTGCCGGCATCCAGCCCGAAGCCATGGGCCTCGAAGCCCTGCGCACGCAGCCGGGCCACGGACTCGGCCAGCAGCTCCTCGCGCAGATCGGCCATGGCGACACGCGCGCCCTGCTCGCAAAAGGCCTTGGCGAACGCAAAGCCCAGGCCGCGCGCCGAGCCTGTGACGAGGATGCGGCGGCCGGCAAGCTGGCCTGTGGAGGGCGTGGTGTTCATGGCGTACCTCAATCGAAGGGGGTTTGTGTCTGTTTCAAATTTGAAATGACACTTTTTTCTTGAAACAAGCGTGAGTTTAGGACTGATGGGGCGGGGGGGGATTGGGGAAAACACGGAGACGTGTGGGAAATGGATGACAGAGGTGTGTCTGGGTGTGTTTTGGATGGGGGCGTTTTTATGGCTTGCGAGGACATGCCCGCCCTGCGGGCGCGTTCATACGGGGAGTGGGGTGCGGGCCGTCGCTTCGCTCGGCCTGGGGTTTGAGGCGGGGTTGTGGAATGCCTCTATGATTTCGGTGGCCCCCTGTTCCGGGGCTGGTGCTTGAAAACACCATCAACACACAGCGGCAGAGCCTCCCCGAAAGTGAGGCCTCGTCACGTCTGAACACTTGGACAGTGGGCATCGCACCCGCACGTCCACACGGTTTTGGATGGGATGGGGCTACCCGCAAGGCTGCCCGCACGTCTGTGTGCGTGTTTTCAACATCCCATCCACCCTTTCTGCGCTTGAAAACGCAGGTCGGGTGTTTCCGTCTCGCACAGGAGTACGAAAACATGAACGATCAGCGCACCGCTCTTCCCACACGCGCCAGCTTCGAGCAACTGGCTCGCACCATCACCGAAACCAATGGATGGGTACAGGAAGGCTGCAACGAAATACGGGCCCTGGCCCAACTTGCATTGGCCAGCCTCCATGCCCCAGAAGACTTGCGACGTCCGCAAGCCATGGCTCACGCACTGCGCGCCATCCGCGATGGCGCTGAGTCACTGGCCGACTATGTGCAAGGCGAAGCCAGAAGCGTAGGTTGCGACCCCACTCAAAGCCCATAGCCACGAGTGCGGCCACATCCGGCCGAGCGCAGCGAAGGGGTCGCGGGCATTCGGGTTGCCGTCTTTGACCTGACCTTTATTGGCGCATCAAGATGGGCCATCGGCTGCCAGGCCAGGAACCAGGCATCGAAACCAAGCAATCGCAGTAGCAGGAATTCCCCTCGCGTCCAGCGTCAAGGCTTTGGCCTCCGATGACACACGGGCTACACGGTCATCAGTAAAGATACGCAGCAAAATAGTACTTTTTTAGATACACTTTTCCGATGGAAGAGCCCATTCTTTCCGTTGTCTTCTACCGGTCCGATGCCGGCAAGGAGCCCGTGCGTGACTGGCTTCTTGAACTTACGGTGGAAGACCGCAAAGCCATCGGCGCCGATATCAAGACTGTCCAATACAACTGGCCTCTGGGCATGCCCGTAGTACGCAAGATGGAGCCAGGACTGTGGGAGGTGCGGTGCAGCATTGGCGATGGCATCGCACGTGTCCTATTCACGGCCCAGAATGGAAAAATGGTTCTGCTGCATGGCTTCATCAAGAAGTCGGCCAAGACCCCCGCGCCGGATCTGACAACTGCCAGAAACCGGCTCAAGAAGCTGAGGAATACCCCATGAACAAACATCTAGGCAGCAATTTCGATGACTTCCTCGAAGAAGAAGGCCTGCTTGAGGAGGCCACAGCTATCGCAGTGAAGCGGGTGATTTCCTCGCAATTCGCACAGGCGATGAAAGCCCAGAAAGTCAGCAAGACCGAGATGGCGACACGCATGCGCACCAGCCGCATGGTGGTGAACCGCCTGCTGGACGAAAACGACACCGGCGTCACCCTGGCCACGTTGGCCCGCGCCAGCGTGGCGCTTGGCACGGCTTTGCACTTTGAACTGGACGATGCGACGGTTCTCCAGGCATCAGCGGCATAAAAGCACGACCGCTCAGCGCTGCGCTGACAGCCGCCGCAAAAACCCATCCACCACCCGCAACGCATACCGACTCGCCACCACCCTCACAAACTCCGCAAAGTCCACATGCGCACTGTCATCCGCCCGATCGGAAACAGTCCGCATGGCCGCAAACGGCACGCCATAGTCCAGGCAGGCCTGCGCCACCGCAGCCCCTTCCATCTCCACCGCCAGCACTTCATGCCCTGCAGCACGCAGGCCCTGCGCCAGGGCGCAAGAAGCGCCCGCCGTGCCCACGAACTGGTCACCGCTGGCAATCAGCCCCTGGTGCGCGCGCGGCGCCGTGGTGGCGTGGGCAGCGCGCAGGTCTTCGCCCGCCTCGGCCACGCAGGCCTGGGCAGCCGCCAGCAGCGCGGCGGTCATTTCAGGGTCGCAGGGCAGGCGCGTGCGTCCGTAGCCGGGCATTTCCCAGCGCGGGAAGATGGGCGAGGCGTCCAGGTCGTGCTGCAGGTATTCGTCGGCCACGACGACATCGCCCACGCGCACGCCTTCGCCCAGGCCGCCGGCCACGCCGGTGAAGGCGATGCGGCGCACGCCGAAGCGCTCGATCAGCGCCGTGGCCGTGGTGGCGGCCGCCACCTTGCCTATGCCCGACAGCGCGCAGACCACGTCGTGCCCGTGCAGGCGCCCGCGCCAGAACATGCGGCCGGCGTGGGCCGTGCCCTGGGCGTCGGACAGGGCATGGACCAGGCCTTCCTGTTCCTGCGGCAGGGCACTGAGGATGGCGATGGTCATGGTGGCTTCTCTTTCAACGGCACAGGGAAAAAGCAAAGGCGGCCCGGGGGCCGCCTGCGGGGCGAAAGCGCCCATTGTGCCGCGAGCCTGTGCCCGGCGCGACTCAGATGGCGATGGCCGTGGCCTGGTTGAGCACGGCGCGCACCACGCTGTACACGGTGAGGGCCGAGGTCTTGGGGTTGGCCGCCAGCGGCTTGCCGCGCATGGTCAATTCCATGGACCCGAAGGCGCCGCGCGCGGCCACATGGTGCACGTTCTCGTCCACGCCCGGGTCGGCGTACAGGCGCACCGTGGTGCGGTCCAGGCCCATGCCGGCCAGCGACAGGGTGGCGGCCACGTTGGCGTTCTTGGGGTAGAGCTGGGCGGCCTCGCGTGCGCTGCCTTCGAAGATGCAGAAGGCTTCCTTGAGGCTGGCAAGGTCGCAGCGCTGTTCTGCGGGCGTGCCGGTCCAGGCCAGGGGCGGCTTGCGGCCGGTGTAGACCACTTCATCCAGGCCGCCGATGCGCGCAGCGGCCAGCGCATCCACGCCGCCGATGGCACCCGACAGCAATTGCACCTGGGTGCCTCCGGCCTCGGCCGCCGCCTGCACGGCCTCGGCCATGCCCGGGGCGCTGAGTGCGCCGATGGAGGCCACGACGGCAGGAATGCCGCGCCGCAGGGCGGGCAGCACATGCTCCTCGATGGCGGCATGGCCCGCGCACTCCACGATGAGGTCGGGCCGGTCTTCGGCCGCCAGCGCAGGCACGGCACGCGCCTGGGGCGCATGCAGGGCCAGGGTGGCGCGCACGGCGTCGGTCACTTCCGGCACAAGCACCCAGCCCACCTGCACGGCGGCATGTCCCTTGAGCAGTTCGAGCACGCTGGCGCCAATCGCACCGCAGCCAATCACAGCAATCTTCATCGTCATATCTTTCTGGGAAGGAATGCGCTGGCGGCCGGTGTGCCCACCATCCGTTCAGCGCAGAAAACCGGGATGCTGGGTGCGCAGGTGGCCGGCCAGCTCATCGGCGGCGGCACGTACCTGCTCCACCCAGTCGGCCATGCGGCCGGGAGCGATTTCGGTGAAGGCCACGGCCATGCCCAGGCCCGCCACGATGCGCCCCTGCGCATCGCGCACGGGCGCGGCGATGCTGGAGACGCCGGGCTCGTAGAAGCCCTCGCCCATGGCGTAGCCGCGTTCATGGTCCTGCTGCAGCAACTGCAGCAACTGTTCCACGCTGCGCGGCGTGCTTTCCGAGAACTGGGGCAGTTCGCTGCCGCCGAACAGGGCGCGCAGCTGGTCCGCGTCCATGTCCTGCAGCAGTGCCCGGCCCAGCACGGTGGCATGGGCCGGCAGCCGCGAGCCCACGCGCACGGCGCCCTGGAAGGCGCCGGCCGGCGCGATGCGCGCCACATAGACCACGGAGGTGCCGTCCAGCAGCGCCAGGTTGGTGGTGAAGCCCAGCCGGTCGCACAGCGACTGCAGCACGGGCTCGGCCAGCTGGGCCAGCGGCTGGGTGGACAGGTAGTCGTAGCCCAGGCGCAGCACGGCCAGGCCCAGCCGGTATTCGGTGCCCGAGCGTTGCAGATACCCCATGCCCTCCAGCGTCGTCAGCATCCGGAACACCGTGGACCGGGGCAGCGCCAGGGTGCGCGCCAGGTCGGGCGCGCTCCACACGGGCTGCGAAGGCGTGAAGCAGGCCAGCAGGCGCAGGCCGCGCTCCAGCGCGGGAACGGTGTAGCGGTCGTTGTCGGTGGAGAGGGTTTCGGAGGTATCGCTCATCGCAATTCGGGCAGGTAGGCCATCAGGTCAGCAGGGTGGCCAGCCTCTGTGCGACATCCGCAGGTTGTTCGACGACAGAGGCATGGCCGGCTGCCGCAAGCGTAACGTACCGCGCCCCCAGTCTTGCGGCCCAGGCCGCGCAGGCAGCCGGCGGCGTGACGACGTCGTGCTCTCCCACCCAGACCTCGACCGGCATGGCAAGGTGCCCCTCCGCCTGCCCCAGGTCGCTGCCGCACAGCAGCTCCACGGCCTGGGCGTAGCCTGCGGCATGCAGGCGCGCCGTGTTCCAGCGCACCCATTGGCGCACGGGCTCGGGCGCGGCGGGCGAGACCAGGCGCTGGTCGATGGCGGCGGCCAGGCCTTCGATGCCTTTTTCCTGCAGGGCCGCAAGACGGCCCTGGCGTACCTTGGCCTGCTGCTCGCCCATGCCGGGTGCGCCATAGCCGCCAGCGGGGCTGATCAGCACCAGTTGCTGCACGCGCCCGGCACCGGCCTGCACCGCCCAGGGCGTGCCCATGAGCGCACCCAGCGAGTGGCCCACCAGCAGGCAGCGGCGCACGCCCAGCGCCTGCAGCGACTGCTCCAGCACGCGGGCGTAGTCGGCGCCCGTGGGCGCGGCGGGTGCCAGCGGCGTGGAGCGGCCATAGCCGGGCGCGTCCCAGGCCAGCACACGCGTGCGCGGCGCCAGCGCCAGGGCCACGTCCAGCCAGGAGGCGGCGCCCGAGCTGATGCCGTGCAGCATCACCACGGCAAAGTCCGAGGCCGTGTCGCCGGCCTCGCGCCAGGCGACCTGGGCGCCACCGGGCAGGGCGATGAGGTGTTCGGGAAACTGCGCCTGAAGGCGCTGCTCCATGCGTTGCAGCGTCTGCGCGGTCATGGCAGGCCCGCTACTCAACGTTTGATTTTTGCCAGGGGGTGTTCTGGGGGATAGGTGGGCGTGATGGGCTTCTTGGCACCCAGCATCACGCACATTAGCGCGTCTTCGTCGCCGATGTTGATTTCCTCGCGGTACACGCCGGGCGGCACGGAGACCACGTCGCGGTCGGTCAGGATGGTCTCGAAGCGCTGGCCGTCCTTCTCCAGCACGAGCTTGAGCTTGCCGCGGATCAGGAAGAAGACTTCCTCCACATCGGTGTGCAGGTGCGAGGGGCCTTCATTGCCGGCCGGGATGACCATGGTGGAGAAGGTGAAGTGCTCGGCCGGAATGGTGTTGCTGTCCGCAGCCACGCCCGTGCCGCCCGTGCCGATGTAGCGCATCTGGCCACGGCGGTACTTGGGATCGAAGTCGGCCTGGAACTTCAGCGCGTCGAAGTCGTACTTGCGCGTGGAAAACCGCGCCACGCGCGACTCCATCCATTGTTCGAAGCTGGAGCCTTCGGGCTGGTCCCAGGTGCGGGGCGTGTTCTGAGCGGATTCGGACATGTGTCTCTCCATCAACGTCGGTGGACATGGCGGGGAAGGCGCCATTTGTTTTATCCATGAATCACAGTTCATGGGGTAAAACAATTATAGGAAGATTGATCGCACGCAACAAGGGCCACATGCGCAGCGGCATGTGGCCCCTTTGCTGCCCATCTGTTGAGGGAACAGCGATGCGGGTGCAACAGCGATGCGGGTGCCTCAGGCAGCCATGCTGCGCCGCCCAGGCCGAAAGCCCGCATGGCTGGCCGGCCAGACCACGGACAGGCAGGCCAGTGCCAACACCGCCAGCGCCCAGGGCAAGGCGCGGGCACCCAGCCAGCCCAGCAGCAGTCCGCCGGCCACGCCGCCGCTCGCCACGGCCAGGTTGAAGACCGTCACCAGCATGGACTGGGCCACGTCGGCGCCCTCGCCTGCCGCGTCGGCCAGCGCGGTCTGAAGCAGCGTGGGCGCGCCGCCAAAGCTCAGGCCCCAGGCCGCAACGCCGATCAGAACGGCCACGGCCGACTGCCCGGCCAGGCCCAGCACCAACGCAGACACGGCGAACAAGGCCAGGCTCAGCACGGTGAGTGCGCGCAGCCAGCGGTCCACCAGCAGGCCCGTGAGCCAGATGCCGGCAATGGCCGCAAGGCCGAACAGCAGCAGCACCCCATCCACCCTTTGCCCCAGACCCGCCGAAGCCAGGAAGGGCGCGATGAAGGTGTAGAGCATGTTGTGGGCCAGCATCCAGCCGAACAGCGCCAGCAGCACGGGGCGCACGCCGGGCATGAGCAGGATGCGCGCCACGGGCAGGCGCTGCTGCGCCGTCTGCCCGGCGTAATCCGGCACACCCAGCCGCACCCAGGCCAGCAGCAGCAGGCACAGCGCCGACAGCGCCCAGAACACGCCGCGCCAGTCGAACAGGCTGCCCAGCCAGGCGCCCAGCGGCACGCCGGCCGCCAGGGCCAACGGCTGGCCCACGCCCGCCACGGCCAGTGCACGCCCCTGCAGATGCGGCGGCACCATGCGCCGCGCATAGCCGGCCACCAGCCCCCAGATCACGCCCGCAGCCATGCCTGCGGCAAAGCGGGCGACCAGGGTCAGGCCGTAGTGGCCGGACAGCGCGGTGAGGCTGTTGAACAGCAGCAGCCCGCCCACCGCCGCCATGAACAGCGGCCGGCGCCTGAGGCCGCGCGTGGCGGCCACGACGGGAATGGCGGCCAGTACCGAACCCAGCGCGTACAGCGTGACCATCTGGCCGGCCATGGCTTCGGACACTGCCAGTCCCGTGCCGATCTGGGGCAGCAGGCCGGCCGGCAGGGCCTCGGTCATGATGGCCAGAAAGCCTGCCATCGCCAGGGCCAGCAGCCTGCCCAGTGGCAGGCCTGTGTCGAAGGAGGTGTCCATGGGCGAATTCATTGCCTTGTCCTTGCTGCGCATCTCAGGCATGGGAGGCTGGATGGGATGCCAGGTGGGATGCCGCCATGTCCTTGTCGCCATGCCCGGCGGCCAGCGCGCGCTCGAAGCGGCGCAGCCCGGCCTGGGCGCCATCCAGCAGCAGGCCTGCGCCGGCGGCGGCATCGGCCACCAGCTGCGCGTCCTTGACGGCATTGGCCACGGTGAAGCTGGCGTCGTAGCGGCCTGACAGCATGGCAGCGGCCTTGGCCTGGAAGAAGCCGCTGTCCATGGGCCCGCCCGTGACGGCATCGACCACCAGGGCCGGTTCTATGTCCAGCCCCTTGGCCAGCGCCAGGCTTTCGGCCAGGCCATGCGTGAGTGCGAAGGCCCAGTGGTTGAGCGCCAGCTTGAGCCGGCTGGCGGCGCCTGCCTGCTGCGCAATCCACAGGCTGCGTTTGCCAATGGCATCGAACACCGGCTGCACCTGGCCGCGCTGCGCCAGCGGGCCTGCGGCCAGGATGACCAGCTGGCCCTGCTCGGCCGGCTGGCGCGTGCCCTGCACGGGGCAGTCGTAGAACGCCAGGCCATGCCGATCGGCGAACTGCGCCAGCGGCGCGATGGCGTCCACCCCCACCGTGCTCAGTTGCAGCCACAGTGTGCCCGGCTGCAATGCGGGCGCTGCAGCCTGCATGGCCTGCAGCACGGCCGGCCCGTCCTTGAGCACAGTGACGACGATGCGGGCGCCACGCACGGCGTCGGCCGCGTCGCCACAGGCCTGAACGCCGTCGGCCGCAAGGGCCTGGGCCTTGGCGGCCGTCCGGTTCCAGGCCCGGACGGTGAAGCCCTTGCGTTGCAGGTTACGCGCGACGGGCGCACCGATCAGGCCCGTGCCGAGCACCGCAATGGTGGTTTGAAGGTTTGAATGCATGGGAACTCCTGGGTGATGAGAGAGTGAAACAGACACGGAAAACTGAAATCCGCATTACTGGAACGATCATTCCAATTCAAGGAAAATAAAAACCCGCAACGGCACGACATGCGCGCGGCGGGTGACGGGTGGCCGGCTATTGCGCCTGCAGCGCCATGTCGACCACGTCGACCACGTCCATCAGGCACTGGCGGCGCTGCGGCGCGCTGCTGCCCTTGCCCAGCACGCGCAGGCCCTGCACGGTGTTCAGGACGAAGCGCGCCAGGGCGCGCGGCTTTTTGCTGTCGGTGATGTCGCCTTCCTGCTGGCCGCGCAGGATGAGCTTTTCCAGCGCCTTTTGCAGGCGCTGGAAGTTGCCGGCCACCCTCTCGGCCACGGCCTCGTCATGGCCGGCCAGCTCCAGCGCGGCATTGGCGACCAGGCAGCCCCGGCGCCCGGCATCGCTCAATTCGTCCTGCACGATGCGCAGCAGCAGTTGCCGCACCAGGTCCCGGGCGCGTCCCGGGCCGGACAGCAGTTCCACGTTGGAGGTGGTCACGGCCTCATAGCGGCGCAGCGCATGCTGGAACAGCCCCTGCTTGTTCTCGAAGGTGCCGTACAGGCTGCTGCGCGACAGGCCCGTGCCGTCCACCAGGTCCTGCACCGAGGTGGCCGCGTAGCCGCGCTGCCAGAACACCTGCATGGCGGCGTCTGCAATGTCATCGGGGTCGAAGTCCTTGGTGCGCATGGTGGCTCATTGAATTGGAACGATCATTCCATTCAATGTAGGCGGCCGTTTAGCGGCTGTCAAGATTGCGCCAAAGGGCCTTCACTCGCAGGGAATTTCCAGCCCGACCTTCACGCGGTCCAGCGCCACGATGGTCTTGAACCATTTGACGTTGGGGTTCTCGGCAAACAGGCGCCTCGCCAGCGCCTCGTACTCCTGCATGGTGGCCACGGTGAGCACGAGCACGAAGTCCACCTCGCCCGTGACGTAGTAGCACTGCTGGACCTCGGGCACGGCGAAGTGCGATTTCATGGCGTTGAGCGCGTCGATGCTGGTGCGCTCGGTCATGACCTCCACGATGATGGTGATGGGCCGGCCCACGCGCGTGGGGTCCACGGTGGCGGCCTGGCCGGTGATCACGCCTTCGGCCTGCATGCGCTTGAGCCGGCGCTGCACGGCGGCCGTGGACAGGTTGACCTGCTCGGCCAGCAGGCGCAGCGGCACCGTGCTGTCGCGCTGGACGATGGCCAGGATGGCGCGGTCGAAGCCGTCGAGGTCGGCCAGGTGTGCAGGGTGGGCGGTGTGCTTGGTCATGGGACGCGAGGATTTTTGGAGGGTGAGAAATTTTCTCGCAAACACCCTAAATTCAGAGACCAAAAAACAGGTGCTGCGAAATAGTATTTCGTCGTTTTCCGCATCCAACGCATGCGGACCTGCCTGCCGAGAAAGCCCATCCCATGGCCACCCTGCTCCACCTGTCTCCCGTGTTTCTTGTGATGTCCATGCTCATGGTTTTGCGCCGCCCGCCTGTGCAGGCGGCCATGGCCGGGGCGGCGCTGGTCGCCCTGCTGTGGCTGGTCGATGCCTGGATGGCCAAGGGCACCGCCGCTTCCGGCGCCGCCCTGGCCGCAGCGCGCGACACGGGCGTGCTGTTCCTGAGCACGGCCTTCGTGATCGTGCCGGGCCTGGGTTTCGTGATCCTCATCGAACGCATGGGTGTCAACCAGGCGCTGAGCCAGTGGGTGCGCTCGCTGGGCCTGGGGCCGGCCGATCAGGTGGTGTTCATCGTGCTGGGCCTGGCGCCGCTGCTGGAGGCGATGACGGGTTTTGGCGTGTCGCTGATCGCCACCGTGCCGCTGCTGCTGAGCCTGTTCGAGCGGCGCGCCGCACTGCGCATGGCGCTGGCGGGCATGGCCATCATGCCCTGGGGCACGCTGGGCCTGGCCACGGTGATCGGAGCCTCGCTGGCCCATGTGGATGCGGCCGCGCTGGCCGCTGTGTCCTCGCTGACCAGCGCGCCGGTGTTCCTGGTGCTGGGCGCCCTGTCCCTGCACCTGGCAGGCGAGCGCGGTGCGCGGGCCTGGCTGCTGCTGGGCGGCTTTGGCCTGCTGTTCGTGGGCGTGCTGCATGGCATCAGCCGCTGGCTGGGTCCCGAGGTGGCGGGCGTGGGCGCAGGCTTTGCGGTGGCGCTGGGCATGCTGGTACGCGCACTGCTGCTGCGCGGCACGGCCCAGGCGGCACCCGGCTGGCCGCGACAGGCCTGGCCGTATCTGGCGCTGGCCCTTGCCATCGTGCTGCTCAAGCTGCTGGCCCTGGCCACGCAGTGGGACCAGCGCTGGATCGTGCAGGGCGCCCAGGTGGCCTGGAAGCCGCTGGCCTCGCCGGGTGTGGCGCTGACCCTGGTGCTGGCCCTGCTGCTGGCGCGCGGGGCCGGCCGTGGCGTTGCCCTGGCTGGTGCACTGGCCGCCCGCGCCAAGCGCCCGCTGCTGACCATCTTCTTCTTCCTGGCGATGTCCCAGATGATGGTCAAGGCCGGTTTCCTGTCCGGCCTGGTGCAGATGCTGGCCGAGCTGGCGCCTGCGGCCCTGGCGCCGATCGTGGCCGCCTTCGGTGCGCTGGCCGGCTACATGACGGGCTCCAACGTGGGCGGCAACGCGATCTTCATGCCCGCCATCGCCCTGCTGCCCGAGTCCTCGCGCCTGCTGCTGGCCGCCGTGCACAACAGCGCCGCCGGGCATGCGGCGCTGGGCTCTTTGTCCATCGTGATGCTGGTGCTGGGCTTGGCACGGACCACCGCGCAGGAAGAAGGCGAGCTGGTGCGCTTCGGCTTTGCGCTGGCCTGCCTCAATGCGGCGGCCGTGGCGCTGGCGGCGCTGGTCCTGGCGGGTCCGGGCGTGTTCTGAAGACGTGTTCCCTCCCAATGAAAAGAGGCGCCGCAGCGCCTCTTTGCAAACACGGCAAGCCGCCCGCGTTACTTGCTGTCGCGCAGCTCCCGGCGCAGGATCTTGCCAACCGGGGTCTTGGGCAGTTCGGTGCGGAACTCGATCACGCGGGGCCGCTTGTAGCCCGTGAGGTTGTCGTGGCAGAAGTCGCGCACGGCCTGTTCGGTGAGGCTGTCGTCCTTGCGCACGATGACCAGCTTGACGGCCTCGCCGGTCTTCTCGTCGGGCACGCCGACCACGGCGCATTCGAGCACGCCGGGGCAGTTGGAGACCACGTCTTCCACTTCATTGGGATAGACGTTGAAGCCGCTGACCAGGACCATGTCCTTCTTGCGGTCCACGATCTTGAAGTAGCCGCGCTCGTCCATGGTGCCGATGTCGCCGGTGCGAAAGTAGCCGTCGGCGGTGAACACCTTGGCGGTTTCGTCGGGGCGCTGCCAGTAGGCGGCCATGACCTGCGGGCCCTTGATGGCGACCTCGCCGCGCTCGCCGATGGTGGTCACGTCGTTTCCTTCGTCATCGACGAGCTTCATCCAGGTGCTGGGCAGGGGCACGCCGATGGTGCCCGAGAACTCGGTGGAGGTGACGGGGTTGCAGCTGACCGAGGGACTGGTCTCCGACAGGCCGTAGCCCTCGCAGATGGGACAGCCGGTCTTTTGCAGCCACAGCTGGGCCACGGCGCTTTGCACCGCCATGCCGCCGCCGACCGAGACCTTCAGGTGCGACCAGTCCACGGTGTTGAAGTCCGGGTGGTTGGCCAGGCCGTTGAACAGCGTGCTCACGGCCGGGAAGCTGTGAAAGCGCTGCGTGGACAGCTCCTTGAGCGTGGCCTTGAGGTCGCGCGGATTGGGAATCAGGATGGTTTTGCCGCCCGTGCGCATGGACAGCATCATGTTCACCGTGAAGGCGAAGATGTGGTACAGCGGCAGCGCGCAGATGCTGGTGGGCTGCTCGCCGGCCGGCACCTTGCCCATGGCGGGCTGGTTCCAGGCCTCGGACTGCAGCACGTTGGCGATGATGTTGCTGTGCAGCAGCACCGCGCCCTTGCTCACGCCCGTGGTGCCGCCCGTGTACTGCAACAGGGCCATGTCGGAGGCCTGCAGCTGCGGCGCCTGGAAGGGCGAGCGCATGCCCTTGGCCAGCGCGTCGTTGAAGCGCACGGCCCCTGGCAGCGAGAACGGCGGCACCAGCTTCTTGACCTTGCGCACCACGTAATTGACGATGGCGCCCTTGAGCATGCCCAGCTGGTCGCCCATGGTGCACAGCACCATGTGCTGCACGGGCGTGGCGGCCTTGCAGGCCTGCAGCGTGTGGGCGAAGTTCTCGATGATGACGATGGCCTTGGCGCCCGAGTCCTTGAGCTGGTGCTCCAGCTCGCGCGCCGTGTACAGCGGGTTGACGTTGACCACCACGAAACCGGCGCGCAGCACGGCGGCCACGGCCACGGGGTACTGGGGCACGTTGGGCATCATCAGCGCCACGCGGTCGCCGCGGGCCAGGCCCAGGCTCTGCAGATAGGCAGCGAAGGCGCGGCTTTGCGCATCGACCTGGGAGTAGGTCAGCTCCTTGCCCATGAAGGAATAGGCCACACGGTCCGCGTAGCGGCTGAAGGCCTCCTCCATCAGGGCCACCAGCGAAGGGTATTGGGAGGGATCGATGTCGGCGGGCACACCTGCCGGATAGGCACCCAGCCATGGGCGGTCACTCATGCTGCTTGTCTCCTGGTTGTCTCGACTAATCGTGCATTCTCATAAAAAGCACGGTCGTTCGATACTGTGATAACCCTAGTACTACCCCTAGGGTCCGCATTGCGTTGCTCCAGGTCAAAGCTCGCCGGGCCACCCAGGCCCTCCGTCACGACCGCGGTTCAATCCCAGGCCGGAGCCAGCCCGTCTGGGCTGACCTGGCGGTCGCCGCGCTCCAGCGCGGCGATGCGCTGCATGTCTTCGGCGCCCAGCACCAGCTGGCAGCTGTCCAGGTTGGCCTGCAGGTGGGCGCGCCGGGTGGACGAGGGAATGACGGCATACCCCATGGCCATGGCCCAGGCCAGCGCCACCTGGGCGGGCGTGGCGCCGCGGGCGGCGGCGATGTCGGCCAGCACGGGATCGGCCAGCAGCTTGCCGTAGCCCAGCGTCATGTACGAGGTGGTGTGGATACCCTGCTGGCGTGCGAAGTCGGTGACGGCGCGGTTTTGCAGATAGGGGCTGAGCTCGATCTGGTTGGTGGCGATGTTCGTGGCGCCCACGGCGGCGATGGACTGCTGCAGCAGCGCGATGTTGAAGTTGGACACGCCGATGTGGCGCGTCAGCCCCTGCTCCCTGGCGCGCATGAGGGCGCCCAGGCTGTCCTCCAGCGGCACGCTGCGCGAAGGCCAGTGGATCAGCGTCAGCTCCACATGGTCGGTGCGCAGGGCTTCAAGGCTGAGCTCCAGGCTGGGGATCAGCGCGTCGGCGGACAGGTTCTCGGTCCAGATCTTGGTGGTGAGGAACAGCTGATCGCGCGGCACGGCGCTGGCGGCGATGGCGGCCCCCACATCGGCCTCGTTGCCGTAGATCTGGGCGGTGTCGATGGCGCGGTAGCCCACTTCCAGGGCCTGGCCCACGGAGTGGCGCACCACCTCATCCTTGAGGCGGAAGGTGCCCAGGCCGAAGGCGGGCACCACGGAAGCGAGAGAGGCAGTCGATGTCATGCAGGACTTTCAAAAAAAGCAAAAAAGGCGCGGAACAACGCCTCGAAGACTGCAGTCTGGCGCGTTCACGCTTGCAGATAAAGCCTGGTATCGGCAGAAAATATTTGACGCTGCAGCAACAATTGCGCCAAGCTGGCATCCCATGAAAACCACGCTGGACGAACTGCAGGCCTTTCGCGCCGTGATCGACTGCGGCAGCATCACGGCGGCGGCCGAGCAGTTGGGACAGACCACCTCGGGCATCAGCCGCAGCCTGTCGCGCCTGGAGAAAAAGCTGGCCACCACCTTGGTGCGGCGCACCACGCGCAGCCTGGAGCTGACCGAGGAAGGCGCGCGCTTCCTGGCCCGCACGCGCGAGGTGCTGCAGGCCCTGGACGCGGCCGAGGAGGAACTGGCCGCGCGCCGTGAGGCGCCGGCCGGGCTGCTGCGCGTCAACGCGGCCTCGCCCTTCATGCTGCATGCCATCGTGCCGCTGGTGGGTGAGTTCCGCGCGCTCTATCCGCTGATCACGCTGGAGCTGAACACCGATGACCTGCACATCGACCTGCTGGCCCAGCGCACCGACATCGCCATCCGCATCGGCGAGCTGCGCGACTCCACGCTGCATGCGCGGCTGCTGTGCCACAGCCTGCTGCGCGTGCTGGCCAGCCCCGCCTACCTGCAGGCCCATGGCCCCGTGGCGAGCGTGGCCGCGCTGGCGCGCCACCAGCGCATCGGCAACAGCCAGGTGCCGGGCCTGAACCACTGGCCGCTGCGCACGCCCGAGGGCGGCGACCGCTGGGATGCCGCGCCCCAGCTCACGGCCTCCAGCGGCGAGACCATGCGCCAGCTGGCCCTGGCCGGCCAGGGCGTGGTCTGCCTGGCCGACTTCATGACCGTGCGCGATCGCGCCCAGGGCGAGCTGGTGCAGGTGCTGGCGCGCGAGACCGTGCAGCAGCGCCAGCCCATCCACGCCGTCTACTACCGCAACACGGCGCTGGCCGCGCGCATCACGGCCTTCCTGGACTTTCTCGCGCAGCGCATGGCGTCAGGTTGAGAGGTGGCGTCGCATTCCGGCGCCGCCCCGGGAACGACTGGGAGGCAGCCGGCCGCATCGTCAAGGCGGCCGGCGCGCGCATCGAATAGTCCGCAAGGCCGTCACAGCAGCTTGGTGCCCAGCGGCACCTCGCGGTCGGGCACGCACAGCGCGACCTCGCCGCTCTCGTTGTGGAATCCCGTGACCAGGCATTCCGAGCGCATGGGACCGATCTGCTTGCTGGGAAAGTTCAGCACGGCCACCACCTGGCGGCCTATCAGTTCCTCGGGCCGGTACAGCGCCGTGATCTGGGCGCTGGACTTGCGCAGGCCCAATTCGGGGCCGAAATCGACCTGCAGCACATAGGCCGGGCGGCGCGCCTCCTTGAACACCTGGGCGTCCACGATGCGGCCCACGCGCAACTCCACCTTGAGGAAGTCGTCAAAGCCAATGGTCTCGTGCAATGCGGATGAAGTAGTCATGCGGCCATGATGCCGCGCCGCCAGTGCCGGCTTTGTCGAGCAACGCTTGCAGTGCGGAACAGTGGCGGGCTCACGAACGCGCGCAGGCATGCGCAAGCCGTGCCATCGCTTCCTGCTGCGGCAAATGCGTGAGGGCCTTCGCAGCCGGCAGATGCACAGAGCAGAAATAGGCCAGTCCCTGCGGATGGGACAGCATGTCGGCCTGCTCGGCGCAATGGTCGGCAAAGCACAGCCAGTCTCCGTGCAGCAGGCCGGGTTCCTGCGTCGGGTCCTTGTTGCAGACGCTGCAAAGGGCGGGTTGCATGGCGGTCGAATCACGGGAGTTGAACAGGCCGCCAGTGTCGCAGCCTCCATGAAAAAGGCCGGCATCGCGTCCGATGCCGGCCTGGTGCGAGGCCCTTCGACAGGCCCCGCAGCGGTTCACGCCAGGATTACTTGGCGGCGACCACGCGCACCATTTCCAGGCACTTGTTGGAGTAGCCCCACTCGTTGTCGTACCAGGACACGACCTTCACGAAGGTCTTGTCCAGGGCGATGCCGGCTTCGGCATCGAACACCGAGGTGCAGGACTCGCCGCGGAAGTCCGTGGCCACGACCTTGTCTTCGGTGTAGCCCAGCACGCCCTTGAGCGCGCCTTGCGACTGGGCCTTCATTTCGGCGCAGATCTCTTCGTAGCTGGCTTCGCTGTTCAGCTCCACCGTCAGGTCCACCACCGACACGTCGGAGGTGGGCACGCGGAAGGACATGCCGGTCAGCTTCTTGTTGAGCTCGGGAATCACCACGCCCACGGCCTTGGCTGCGCCCGTGCTGGAGGGAATGATGTTTTCCAGGATGCCGCGGCCGCCGCGCCAGTCCTTGTTGCTGGGGCCGTCCACGGTCTTTTGCGTGGCAGTGGCAGCGTGCACGGTGGTCATCAGGCCGCGCTTGATGCCCCACTTGTCGTTGAGCACCTTGGCCACGGGAGCCAGGCAGTTGGTGGTGCAGGAGGCGTTGGAGATCACGTCCTGGCCAGCGTAGGTCTTGCAGTTCACGCCGAAGACGAACATCGGGGTGCTGTCCTTGGAAGGCGCGGACATGATGACCTTCTTGGCGCCGGCAGCCAGGTGCTTGCGTGCGGTCTCGTCGGTCAGGAACAGGCCGGTGGCCTCGATCACGATGTCGGCGCCGACTTCGTTCCACTTCAGGTTGGCGGGGTCGCGCTCCTGCGTCAGGCGGATGGTCTTGCCGTTGACGATCAGGTTGGAGCCCTCCACCGAGACCTCACCCTTGAAGCGGCCGTGCACGCTGTCGTACTTGAGCATGTAGGCCAGGTAGTCGGGCTCGAGCAGGTCGTTGATGCCCACGACTTCGATGTCGCTGAAGTTCTGCACGGCAGCGCGGAACACCATGCGGCCGATGCGGCCGAAGCCGTTGATACCAATTTTGATTGCCATAGAAATTTCCTCAGTAAAAAAGTTTCAAGAACCTTGCTAATCAAATACCGCCCAGCATATTATTCATAAATAGTTCACCTTTTTTTGCAGGCTTTATTTTTTCGAAAAAAACGGGTGCACGAGGAACAATACCACGACATTCATCAATACAAGATTTGTCTGACAACATAAAGGTATCTGGGCTATACATCGGTTTGAACCCTCTATTTTTATGACTGCCCACTGCGCCATTTCGGTCCCATATAGCCAAGGCCGTTTCCTTTGAAACAGGCTTCGCCATTGCGATTACTTCCGCCAAGGTCACCGTTCCGACACCTATATGAAAGCCAATCAAATTAGAGACCAAATCTTCCTGACTGAACCCACTATCAGTGACAAATTTCGGAAATAATTCTTGATGAGCCTCGAATTCCAAACTCACCTCCATGAAAATGGCTAATGCAACCGATTTTTTCTCCGCCACAGATAAATTGTGTCGAACAATATATTCCCGCTTAACTCCTGAAGAAATTCTATTGCCAAGTGCAAACATTTCTTGAACGTGCACCACTCTAAAACCTGTAGAAATCTTGTCCGGAAACGTCACTAATGGGTAAGCATTCGCCCTTGAAGGGAGGGTACAAAGCTGCGGATGTGAGCCAAGGCACTGTCTAACATCGGGACCACCAGCATTGATTTCGCGCCAAAGAGTCTCCGCGCCAGTATGAGCTCTCTTGGATTTTGGATTCATATGCCCTAAATCGAGCCATCCAAAGTTGCAGGTATAGACAAGCCCATAAACGCTGTTCGCGGCCAGCGAACCATCCAATATATCTTCGCGCTTACTCATCCCTTCCCCCCTGTGTTTACTCGTTACCTAAGAATTCAACAGTAACATCCTTGCACACACCATCTCCCGAAAGAAATACTCTAGCCGTCAGAAAATCACTATTCTCACAATCCATATTCAATATAATTGACGAATTTGAATTCGATATGGAAGAATTATTTTTGCAAGATTTATTCTTATATATTGATTCGTATTCTTTTAAAATATCAACACCTGGCGCCAAGCTGCCATAAGTCACCGAGCTGAATGGGGCACCCGCACCATCACGGCCTTTCCATCGATACTTGGGATCTCTACATTCCGCCACAAGCTCAACAGATCGAAGATGTGCGGGCGCTCCAACGCGTAAAGCAATCGAATATCGACCAGCACCGCTCACATCAAAAGTAGACCAAACGAAACCCCAGAACAGTAAAAATGCAGCCACCAGGCCGACCAAAACGAGACGTATCACCTTGATGGTTTTTCTGTCTTCCATTTCGCTCGTCCGTGGTGGCTGCATTGCACTGGTTACGAAGAGGCGGGCTGTCGACTTAACGCTTGAGCGCAGCCTGCACGGTGTCGGCCACGTTCTCTGCCGTGAAGCCGAAGTGCTTGAACAGCACGGGCGCGGGGGCGGATTCGCCGTAGGTGTCGATGCCGACGACAGCGGCGCAGCCGTACTTCCACCAGAAGTCGGTCACGCCCATTTCCACGGCGATGCGCGGCAGGTTGGCCGGCAGCACCTGGCTCTTGTACTTGGCGTCCTGCCTGTCGAAGGTGGTGGTGCTGGGCATGGAGACCACGCGCACGGCGACCTTGCGCTCGGCCAGCAGCTTCTGGGCGGCCAGGGCCAGCTGCACTTCGGAGCCGGTGGCGATGATGACGGCCTGGGCCTTCTTGTTCAGGCCGACGGCCTTGGGCTCGGACAGCACGTAGGCGCCGCAGGCGATGTCGTCCAGCGCGTCTTCGGTCTTGGCTGCGTAGGCCAGGTTCTGGCGCGACAGCAGCAGGGCCGTGGGCTTGTTCTTCTGGCTCAGGGCCACGGTCCAGGCGACGGCGGTTTCCGTGGTGTCGGCAGGGCGCCAGACATCCAGGCCCGGGATCAGGCGCAGAGAGGCGGCGTGCTCGATGGACTGGTGGGTCGGGCCGTCTTCGCCCAGGCCGATGGAGTCGTGCGTGAAGACATGGACCACGCGCTGCTTCATCAGCGCGGCCATGCGGATGGCGTTGCGGCTGTAGTCGCTGAAGGTCAGGAAGGTGCCTGCGTAGGGGATGTAGCCGCCATGCAGGGCGATGCCGTTCATGATGGCGGCCATGCCGAACTCGCGCACACCGTAGTTGATGTGGCGGCCGATCTTGCCGTCTTCGGTCATGACCACGGCACCCTTGTCGTCCACGCGCAGCGAAGGCGTGCTCTTGGTGTTGGTCAGGTTGGAGCCGGTCAGGTCGGCCGAGCCGCCCAGCAGTTCGGGCAGGGCTGCGGTCAGGCCTTCCAGGGCCAGCTGGCTGGCCTTGCGGCTGGCCACGGTGGCGCCTGCGTCATGCGCGTCGGAGGCGATCTGCGCGGCGATCTCGCCGAAGTTGGCGGGCAGGTCACCGGCCATGCGGCGCTTGAATTCGGCAGCCAGTTCGGGGAAGGCCTTGGCATAGGCGGCGAACTTCTTGTTCCAGGCCGCTTCGGCCTTGGCGCCGGCGGCCTTGGCATCCCAGTCGCCGTAGACGCTGGCGGGGATGTCGAAGGGGCCGTGCTCCCAGCCCAGGGCTGCGCGGGTCAGTGCGATTTCCTCGGCGCCCAGGGGCTCGCCGTGGGCCTTGGCCGTGTCCTGGCGGTTGGGCGAGCCCTTGCCGATGCTGGTCTTGCAGCAGATCAGCGTGGGCTTGTCGCTGCTCTTCTTGGCGGCGGCGATGGCGGCATCGATGGCCTGCACGTTGTGGCCGTCCACGTCGCGCACCACGTTCCAGCCATAGGCTTCGAAGCGGGCGGGCGTGTTGTCGATGAACCAGGGGGCGACCTTGCCGTCGATGGAGATGCCGTTGTCGTCGTACAGCGCCACCAGCTTGCCCAGCTTCCAGGCGCCGGCCAGGGCCGCGGCCTCGTGGCTGATGCCTTCCATCAGGCAGCCGTCACCCAGGAACACGTAGGTGTGGTGGTCGACGATGGCGTGGCCTGCGCGGTTGAACTCGGCGGCCAGCAGCTTTTCGGCCAGCGCGAAGCCCACGGCATTGGTGATGCCCTGGCCCAGCGGGCCGGTGGTGGTTTCCACGCCGGGGGTGATGCCCACTTCGGGGTGGCCGGCCGTCTTGCTGTGCAGCTGGCGGAAGTTCTTGAGCTCGTCGATCGGCAGCGCGTAGCCCGTGAGGTGCAGCAGCGCGTAGATCAGCATGGAGCCGTGGCCGTTGGACAGGATGAAGCGGTCACGGTCAGCCCATTGCGGGTTGACGGGGTTGTGCTTGAGGTGACGGCTCCACAGTGCCACGGCCATGTCGGCCATGCCCATGGGGGCGCCGGGGTGGCCGGAGTTGGCTTGTTGAACGGCATCCATTGCGAGTGCGCGGATCGCATTCGCCATTTGTTGAGTGTTGGCCATCAGGGCGCTCCGTGAAGGAGGGGGTAATCAGAGTAAGCCGGCTATTTTAAAGGACGCGGGTTTTCGGCTCCCGCGCGCGGGGCAATGGCCGCTGGCAATGGTCTACAGTTGCGCTCCATGACCGCCTCGCCCATCCAGCCGTTCCCCGCCGCCAAGGCGCTTTTCCTCACCGAGCAGCCACCGGCCATGCTGCTGGCCGCAGGCCGTGGCGAGCGCATGCGGCCGCTGACCGACACCTGCCCCAAGCCGCTGCTGCAGGTGCAGGGCCGGCCACTGCTGCAGCACCACCTGCAGGCCCTTGCGCAGGCCGGCGTGCGCCGCGCCGTGGTCAACACGGGCTGGCTGGGCGAGCAGATTCCCGCGCGCTTCGGGGCGCGCTTCGCGCCCGACACAGGTGGCGAGCCGCTGCATCTGGCCTATTCCCCCGAGCCCGAGCAGGCGCTGGAGACCGCAGGAGGCATTGCGCGCGCGTTGCCGCTTCTGGACACGGTGTTCTGGCTGGCGGCCGGCGATGTCTACGCGCCCGACTTCGATTTCCCGTTCGAGGCGGCCCGCGAATTTGCCGCCAGCGGACGGCTGGCCCATCTGTGGCTGGTGCCCAACCCCGAGCACCATCCGCGTGGCGACTTCGGCGTGGACGAACTGGGCCTGGCCTGCGACTGGCCCGAGGGCGATGCCCGTCCGCGCCAGACCTACGGCACCATTGCGCTGCTGCGCGCCGAGCTGTTTGCCGCGCCCTGGTGCGACATCCCGCCCGGCAACCCCGACGGTTGGCGCGTGCCGCTGGTGGCGCTGCTGCGCCGGGCGATGGCCGCCGGCCAGGTGAGCGCCAGCCTGTATGCCGGGCGCTGGACCGACGTGGGCACGCCCGAGCGGCTGCAGCGGCTCAACACGCCAGCCGCCTGAGACGTCGGACTGACACGCCGGCCTGGCACGTTGGCCTGGGGCGCCCGCTGGTGACTTCGGCGCCCGGGCAGGCGAAGGCGCTCCGTGTTAGCGTCGCCGGTTCGGCGCAGCGGCGCGCCAGAAAGCGTTTCGATGAGTGTGATCCAGTATGTGATGTTCCTGGCCCTGGTGGGCCTGGCCACGTTTTGCCAGAACCTGACGGGCTTTGCCTTCGGGCTGATCTTCGTGGGCGTGGCCGGTGCCACGCACCTGATGGGCATTGGCGATGCGGCCAACGTGGCCTGCCTGCTGTCCGTGGTCAACGGCGTGGCCTACCTGCGCGCCCACCGCCAGGTGCCGCAGTGGTCCCTGCTCAAGCCCATGCTGATCAGCAGCGTCATCGGCGTGATCGGCGGCGTGCTGCTGCTGCAGTGGCTCAGCGGCAATGCGCTGAGCGGGCTGCGCATGCTGCTGGGCCTGGCCATCGTGGCCTGCGCGCTGTTGCTGCTGCTGCAAAAGCAGGTCAACGCGCAGGTGTCGGGGCCGGTGTCGCTGTGGGTGGCCGGTGTGGCCTCGGGGCTGCTGGGCGGGCTGTTTGCCACGCCAGGCCCGCCCATGGTCTACCACCTGTACCGCCAGCCGCTGGACCGCCTGGTGGTGCGCCAGTGCCTGTTTGCCATGTTCCTTACCTGCGCGCTGCTGCGCCTGGTGATGGTGGCCTGGGAGGGCGAGATCACCGCCAGCGTGCTGCTGGCGGCGGCCCTGGCCTTTCCCGTGGTGACGGTGGTGACCTGGCTGCACATGCGCCATCCGCCCGCCCTGCCCAAGCGGCTGGTCGAATGGATGGTCTGCCTGCTGCTGGTGCTGTCGGGCACCAGCCTGCTGGTGTCGGGCTGGAACGCCAGCCACCCCCAGCCCGTGGTGCCCGATGACGAGATGGCCATGGCCGTGCCCCAGCGGTCCCAGGCTGCGGCCCCCGCGCCGCGCTGACAACAAAAAAGCCCGCAGGCGGACCGGCGGGCTTTTTTGAAGGGGAAGGAACCGTTCAGTTCACGACCTGCTGCAGCGAACCGGCAGCGTACTTGGCGGCCATCTGCTCCAGCGTGTAGCCCTTGATCTTGGCGCCCTGGCCTTCGCAGCCGAACTCGATGTAGCGGGCCTTGCAGATCTGCTTGGCGGCTTCGCGGGCGGGCTTGAGCCATTCGCGGGCGTCGAACTTCTCGGGGTTCTCGGCCAGGAACTTGCGCACGGCGCCGGTCATCGCCAGGCGGATGTCGGTGTCGATGTTGATCTTGCGCACGCCGTGCTTGATGGCTTCCTGGATTTCCTCGACGGGCACGCCGTAGGTTTCCTTCATGGCGCCGCCGTACTGGCGGATGATTTCCAGCAGTTCCTGGGGCACGGAGGAGGAGCCGTGCATGACCAGGTGGGTGTTGGGCAGGCGGGCGTGGATTTCCTTGACGCGCTGGATGGACAGGATGTCGCCCGTGGGCTTGCGCGTGAACTTGTAGGCGCCGTGGCTGGTGCCGATGGCAATGGCCAGCGCGTCCAGTTGCGTGGCCTTGACGAACTGGGCCGCTTCCTCGGGGTCGGTCAGCAGGGCCGAGTGGTCGAGCACGCCTTCGGCACCCACGCCGTCTTCCTCGCCGGCCATGCCGGTTTCCAGCGAGCCCAGGCAGCCGAGTTCACCTTCGACGGTGGCGCCCAGCTTGTGGGCCATTTCCACGACCTTGCGGGTCACGTCCACGTTGTATTCGAAGGAGGAAGGCGTCTTGCCGTCTTCCATCAGCGAGCCGTCCATCATCACCGAGCCGAAGCCCAGGTTCAGCGCGCCCTGGCAGATGGCGGGCGAGGTGCCGTGGTCCTGGTGCATGACCAGGGGGATGTGGGGATACTGCTCGGCGGCGGCCTGGATCAGGTGCTTGATGAAGGGCTCGCCGGCGTACTTGCGGGCGCCTGCGCTGGCCTGCAGGATGACGGGCGCGCCCACTTCGTCGGCGGCCGACATCACGGCTTGCACCTGCTCCAGGTTGTTGACGTTGAAGGCGGGAAGACCGTAGCCGTTTTCGGCAGCGTGGTCCAGCAGTTCGCGCATCGAAACGAGAGGCATGTGTAGGGTCCGTATCAAGTTGTTGAGAGGGGGATGCCCCTGCCGCATGGCGGCCGCCGCTGCGTCATGGGTTCGCTGCGGGGCTGCGGCCGGGGGATCGCGGCAGTAACCGCTTGGTAACTGGCGATTTTAACCAGCTGCCGCCAACCCTGTCCCGGGCATTCCCATGCGGTAGCAGGTCGTGAAGCCTTCGGGCGGCGCGGCCTCGCCAAAGCTTCCCTGGTGGGCGCGCAGCACGCGCGCCACGATCTCGTGGCCCAGGTGCAGGCTGTCCACGGGCGCTGCCGCGCGCTCTGCGCCGTCACGGAGGCCGTCGCTACGGCGGCCGTCATCGCAGACCTGCAGCCAGACCTCGCCATCCGGCCCCTGCCCGGCCTGCACCTCGATCTGCGTGCCGTGCGGTGTGTGCTTGAGGGCGTTTTCCACCAGGTTGCGCAGCGCCAGCTCCAGCAGCACGGCATTGCCCATCACGCCCAGTGCCTCAGGCGCCTGCACGGACAGGCTGCAGCCGCGCTGCCAGGCCGCCTGCGCATGGGCGGCCACCACCTGGCGGGCCAGCGCGGCCAGGTCCACGGGCACGGGCGGGTCGGCCAGCATGGCGCGTCCTGCGCGCGCCAGTGCCAGCAGCTGGCTGAGCACATGGCCGGCGTGCAGCGCGTCCTGGCCTATGCGCGCCAGCGCGGCGCGCTGGGCCGGAGCGTCCATGGCGCCGGCCGGCGCATCGCCCAGGGCACGCGCCTGCAAGGCGATGGAGGCCAGCGGCGTGCGCAGTTCATGGGCCACTTCGTTGGCCAGGCTGCGCTCTCGCTCCAGCGCCTCCTGCTGGCGGTCCAGCAAGGTGTTGATGGAGTTCACCACGGGCATGAATTCCCGAAGCGCGTGGCGGTGCGAGACGCGCTCGGCCTGGGCCAGGTCCAGGCGCTCGACCTCGCGCGAAAGTTCGTTGAGCGGCCGCATGCCGCGTCGAATGGCCAGCCCCAGCGCCAGCGCGACCACAGGCAAAAGCCACAGGCCCGGCTCGATCATCTGGCCCGCGATGTCGTCGGCCAGTTCGTCGCGCTCCTGCAACTCGATCATCACGCTGACCTTGCGTGCATGGTCGCGGCTCCATTGGGTGAAGCTGCGCCAGGCCCGATGCTCGGGACCCAGGCGCAGGGTGGCAAAGCCCTGCTCGGTGTCGAAGGCGGGCTCGGGCGCATCGCCCGTGCGCGAGATCAGCCGCCCCGCGCCATCCCACAGGGCCACGCTCAGCGACTGCTGGTAGTCGTGGGCCATGAGGCCGGGGGGCTCATGCACGGGCGTGGCTGCTCCCTGGCCTACGGCGCCTGCGACTTCCAGGTTGAGCACCAGCGCAGCGACGCCGGCCAGGTGGCCGTCGGTGAGCTCGTCTGCCTCGTGCACGCCGGTCTGGTAGCCCAGTGCCACGAAGCTGGCCCAGACCACGACCAGCGCGCCCAGCATCCAGGCCATCAGATGCCAGATCAGCGAGGGGCGGCGCTGCTGCGCGGTGCTCATGGGTTCTCCGCAGGAAGAAAGTAGCCCACGCCGCGCATGGTGACGATGCTGGCATTGCCCAGTTTCTTGCGCAGGTGGTGGATATGGACCTCGACGGCATTGCTTTCCACGGCCGTGCCCCAGCTGTAGAGATGTTCCTCGATCTGCTGGCGCGAGAGCACGCGCCCGCGCGCCTGCAGCAGCACCCAGAGCACGGAGAACTCGCGCGGCGACATCTCCACCAGCTTTCCGTCGCGGCGCACGGTGCGCGCGGCCGGATCGACTTCCAGCTCGCCATGGCGGATCACGGGTGCCGCCTGGCCTCCTGCGCGGCGCAGCATGGCGCGCAGCCGCGCCTCCAGCTCGTCGATGTCGAAGGGCTTGACCAGGTAATCGTCGGCACCCAGGTCCAGCCCGGCGATGCGCTCGCGCACCTGGTCGCGCGCGGTGAGGATGAGCACGGGCGTGTTGGGGTCCGGCAGGGCGTGGCTGTCGCCACCCGGGCGGCGCGGGCTCCGCAGGCGGCGCAGGATTTCGCTGCCATCGCCGTCGGGCAGGCCCAGGTCCAGCAGCACGGCGTCGAAGCGCTCCATCTCCAGCGCATGCCAGGCATCGGCCACGGTGGAGCAGACGTCGACCGCATAGCGGCGCTGTTGCAGATTGGCCTGCAGGCCTGCGGCAATGCCCGCATTGTCTTCGACGACCAGTATTCGCATGCGCGCATTGTGCAATGGCCGCTGCCGGCTGCGGCGCCAGACGATGGCCGCACGCCGGGGCATGCGTTAAGACGGGTTTAAGCCGCGCTTCTCATGCTGCCGGCCATGCCGACACCTGAACCCCGAGATTTTTCCGCCGCCCCTGCGCAGGGCCCCTCCTTCAAAAGCACCCTGCTGTGGACCCTGGCGGCGCTGGCCGTGGTCCTGGCCTGGGATGCCGGCGCCCTGGACCTGGCCATGGCCCGCTGGTTTGGCGACGCCGATGGCTTTGCGCTGCGTTCGGACTGGTTCTTCGTGAACATCGCCCACGAAAGCGCACGCCGCCTGGCCTGGCTGGTGGTGCTGGGCCTGACGCTGTGCGTCTGGCGGCCCATCGGCCCGCTGCGCCTGCTGCCTCACGGGCGGCGCGTGCAGCTGGTGGCGGGCATCTTGCTGTCGCTGGCCCTGATCTCGCTGCTCAAGTACACCAGCGCGACCAGTTGCCCCTGGGACCTGGCCGAGTTCGGCGGCGTGGCGCGCCATGTCTCGCACTGGTCGCTGGGCCTGGCCGACGGCGGGCCGGGCCGCTGCTTTCCCGCAGGACACGCCTCTGCAGGCTTCGCCTTTCTGGCCGGCTATTTCGCGCTGCGCCGCCATGCACCGCGCGCAGCCTGGATCTGGCTGGCCGTCTCGCTGGCCGCAGGCCTGTCGATGGGCCTGGCCCAGCAGATGCGCGGCGCCCATTTCATGAGCCACACGCTGTGGACCGGCTGGCTGTGCTGGACGGCGGGCTGGCTTTTCGACCTGGCGGTCACGCGTGCGCTGCGCACCCGGGACAGCGCGCCTGACTCCCTGTGGCCCGCCGCCAGCCTTCCGCCTTCCACTCCCTGATCAAGCGTTGCCATGCTGCCCCTGGACCCCGCCCTGTTCACGCTGCTGAACGCCAACGCGCAAACGCCCGCCATCTCGATCGAGGCGGCGCGCGCCATCTCCTCCTGGCTTCCCTCGCTGTGCGCCCTTCCCGTGATGGCCGGGTTGCTGCGCGGCTCGCCCGCCCTGCGCCGCACGCTGGTGCTGGCCCTGCTGTCCATGCTGGCCGCCTGGGCCGTGGCACGGCTGGTCCGCTGGGGCTTCCCCGCGCCGCGTCCTGCCCAGCTGGGCATGGGCGTGCAATGGGTGGAACACGCGCTGCGGTCCAGCTTTCCGAGCATGCACGCCACGGGCGCCTTTGCCCTGGCCCAGGCGCTGACCCTGGGCTGCACGCTCCACCGCCGCTGGGTCATGGTGTCCGCCTGGTCGCTGGCCCTGGGCATGGGCTGGAGCCGCGTGCACCTGGGCGTGCACTTCCCGTCCGATGTGGTCGGCGGTGCCATCGTGGGCATCTGCAGCGCCACCCTGGTCTGGCATGCTGCGCTGTGGCGCCGCCTTGCCGTCATGCCCAACCTGCTGCCCTACAACGCACGAACCCACTCAGGCAGGCCCCGATAGACCATGGCGAAGGCATAGCGCACGGCACATAAAACTGGCGCCCCCCAGAACGAGGGACACCGAGCAAGGGCCGCCCCGCCGCGAGGGTGTCGTCCCCCCCCCCGCGTAGCGAGAGGGGGAAGGCGCGAAGCGCCTCAGGGGGTTAGTTCACACGACATATCTTCAGCATGTTCGTGCCACCGGGCTGGCCCATGGGCTCGCCGCAGGTGATGGCGTAGACATCGCCGCTTTGCACGATGTTGCGCGCGCGCAGATGGCCTTCGGCCTGGTCCAGCGCGGTGTCGCGGTCGGCGCTGGTGTCCATGAGCAGGGGGCGCACGTTGCGGTACATGGCCATCTTGCGCTGCGTGGAGATCTTGGGCGTGAGCGCGTAGATGGGGATGTGGATGCGGTGGCGGCTCATCCACAGCGCGGTGGAGCCGCTGTCCGTCATGGCGACGATGGCCTTGGCGCCCAGGTGGTGGGCCGTGAACAGCGCGCCGATGGCGATCGACTGGTCGATGCGCGAGAACTGGCGGCCGGTGAACTCGGCATCGCTGTCCGGGTCTTCGGCCGCTTCCGCGGCGGCGCAGATCTTGGCCATTTCCTGCACGGTCTCCAGCGGGTACCTGCCGGCGGCGGTCTCGGCGCTGAGCATGACGGCGTCCGTGCCGTCCAGCACGGCGTTGGCCACGTCGCTGACCTCGGCGCGCGTGGGCACGGGGTTGGTGATCATGCTCTCCATCATCTGCGTGGCGGTGATCACGAACTTGTCCATGTCGCGCGCCATGCGGATCATCTTCTTTTGCAGCGCGGGCACGGCCGCGTTGCCCACTTCCACGGCCAGGTCGCCGCGCGCCACCATGATGCCGTCGGAGACATGCAGGATCTCTTCCAGGCGCGGAATGGCCTCGGCGCGCTCGATCTTGGCGATCAGGCCGGGCTTGTGGCCGTACTGGGCCGCAGCCACGTTGCACAGCTGGCGCGCCATCTCCATGTCGGTGGCGTTCTTGGGAAAGCTCACGGCCACGTAGTCGGCCTGGAAGCTCATGGCGGTCTTGATGTCCTCCATATCCTTGGCCGTCAGCGCCGGGGCCGTCAGGCCGCCGCCCTGCTTGTTGATGCCCTTGTTGTTGGACAGCTCGCCGCCGAGCTTGACGGTGGTGTGCACCTCGTCGCCACGCACATGGTCCACGGTGAGCACGATCAGGCCGTCGTTGAGCAGCAGCACGTCGCCGGGCTTCACGTCGCGCGGCAGTTCCTTGTAGTCCAGGCCCACGCCGTTGATGTCGCCGGGCTCGGTGCGCGACGCGTCGAGCACGAAGCGCGCGCCGGGCTCCAGCATGACCTTGCCTTCGGCGAACTTGCCGACGCGGATCTTGGGGCCCTGCAGGTCGGCCATGATGGCCACCTCGCGGCCTGCGCGCTGGGCCGCCTCGCGCACCATGGTGGCGCGGTCGATGTGGTCCTGCGCCTTGCCGTGGCTGAAATTCAGGCGCACCACGTTGACGCCTTCGCGCACCATCTGTTCCAGCAGTTGCGGGTCGCTGGAAGCGGGGCCCAGGGTGGCGACGATCTTGGTGGCACGGCTCACTTGCATGGAATGTCTCTCGCTCAGGGTTTGTAATCGGGTTTCAATTCTCACACGAATGCGGTTACATGAAGGCAACATTCCGGCATGCGGTGCGGGCCTGAAGACCCCGCGTCCTGAGCCTGCGCAAGGGGGCGGCCGGATGCCGCTGCCATCGCCGAACACTGCGGTGCACTGCCTTTGCCGCTATTGCTTTTGATGCTGCACGGCAGCATTCCCGGCAAAGGCGCTGTGCCATGCCGGCCTCCTGTGAAAGCAGTTTTGCCCGCCGCGTTCGCAATGCTCACCGCGCCGCAGGACACCACAGAATCAGACTGGTCCACATTGACGCGGCCCGCCCCTGCTTCCTAGCATCGCCTTCATATTCCTGTGGTCCACCCGGCCCGCAGGCCGCAGCCAGAACATACGGTTCCCCTTGGTTTCGCATGCTCAGCCAGTCCATCCACAGCTTTGCCATGCCACCAGGAAATCCACCATGCTTGACCGCAGACGCTTTGTTCTGACCACCCTGGCCTCCCCGGCGCTGACCGCCTGCGGCGCGGGTGGCGATGTTGCCGCCAACCGCTATGTCCAGACTCCCCTGCTCGCCAGCCATGCGCGCTACGGCGCGCGCTTCACGCAGCCCGGCTTCGTCAACGGCTGGGGCATCGCCATCCGCCCGGCCGGCGCGGGAGGCCATTTCTGGATTGGCGGCGGGGGCACGTCCTGGCAGTTCATCGGTGACGTGGCTCGCTCGGCCGATCCCGGGATGCGCGCCCTGCACCAGGACGGCCTGCGCGAAGTGGCCGTTCCGCGCTCCGATGCCCTGACCGGCGATGACAGTGCCGGCAAAGTCACCGGCGTGGTCTACAACGGTGCGCCCCTGGACTCGCAGCTGCTGCGGGTCCGGCAGCAGCCTGCCGCCGGACGCCTGCTCGAGGGCTCGGCCCGCTTCGTCTTCGTGACCGACAGCGGCAGCGTCAGCGCCTGGACGGAGCGCGATGCGCAGACGGGCGCCATCGTCCGGGTGGACGGCCCTGCGGTGGAAATGTTCAATGGCGCCGACCAGGGCATGGCTTTCTTCGGGGCCGCCATCCACACGGGCCGATGGGACCGCGTGTGGATGGCCGACTTCGGCGCCCGGCCCCAGATCCGCACGCTGGACGCGCAGTGGCAACTGGTGCCCACCCAGGGCTTCGCCAACCCGTTCGCATCAGGCGCGGCAGGCGAGGCCCGGCCCGGTGATCCGGTGCCCTTCAACATCCAGGTCGTCAACGACGGCCGCCGCGACCGCGTGTTCGTGCTCTATGCGATCAGCCAGCCCGACCCGGACGATCCCCTGGCGTTCCATGCCGGCGAGGAGGATGCGCTGGACGCAGCCGCAGAAGCGGCCAGCGGCAACCGGCCTGCGCGCGGCAGGCTGGCCGAGTTCGACCTCGACGGCCGCCTGCTGCGCATGTATGAGGACGATGGACGCCTGAATGCGCCCTGGGGCGTGGCCATCGCTCCTGACGGCTTCGGCGCACTGGCGGGGCACCTGCTGGTCGGCAACTTCGGGGGAGCAGGCCGCATCTGTGCCTTCGACCTGTCCACGGGCCGCTATGTGGACGATCTGCGCGACGCGCAGCACCGCCCCGTGGCCATCCCCGGCCTGTGGGCCCTGCAGTTCGGCAACGGCGTGGCCCTGGGCGACAGCGACGCGCTCTACTTCGCCGCCGGCCCCGAGGACGAGACCGAGGGCCTGTTCGGCTCGCTGAGGCTTCTGTGACGCTTCATCCTGGCGGTGTCAGTGCGCAGACGCCAGGCCTCACACCAGCCCGTGCGAGAGCAGGTAGGTGATGGCATGGGCCACCATGGCCGCCTCCAGGCCATAGCGCCAGAACAGGAAGCCGCCCACGGCGCCGTGGACGACCTCGAACAGCAGCAACTGCAGCACCAGCGCGTCCGACAGGCCGCCCCAGGTGCTCCAGGCCAGGGCCAGCTGCAGCATGCCCCACAGCAGGGCCGACAGCATGACGGACCACCAGCCCAGCGTCCATCCCGGGCGGCGGTCTGTGCGCCCGCTCAGCCGCCACAGCAGCCACATCACCAGCGTCATGCCGCCCAGCCGCATCACCAGCTCGGCCGTGATGCCCGCGTACAGCATCTTGGCGCCCAGCGGCATGGCGTAGACGGGGTCGATCAGGGTCAGGTCGTCGGGCCAGGCCAGGGCCAGGGTCACCAGCCAGGCCGCGCCGACCACGCCGCCGGCCAGCCCCGGCAGCGTGAGGTAGCGCACGGCGCGCTGGGGCGAACGCCCGGCCACCCAGGTGGTCAGCAGCGGTGCGGACAGGCCCAGCCGCGGCCCCAGCCACACGCCCACGCCCACGGGCAGGGCCAGCAGCGCGGCCATCACGCCGATGCCGGTGAGCGGCGTGACCAGCGGCTCCACGGGCAGGCCCAGCATGCGCATCCAGTCGGGCAGCACGAACCAGGCCATGGCCGCCACGCCGGGCAGCCCCAGCAGCCAGAGCACCGTGAAGATGCGCCAGCTCAGCCGGGGCAGTGCGGGTGCGGCATAGGCCGATGGGGCGGGCATGAGAGTGGACACGGGGCCGGTGGTGGGCAGGCTGGCGTTGTCAGTCACGCATCAAGGCTTCTATCTCGTCGGGCTCCACGGGCACGCCGCGCGTGATCAGCTCGCAGCCGGTCTCGGTGACGATGGCATCGTCCTCGATGCGGATGCCGATGTTGTGGAACTGCTCGGGCACGCCGGCCGCAGGGCGCACGTAGATGCCCGGCTCGATGGTGGTGCACATTCCCGGACGCAGGATGCGGCTGGGGCGGTTGGTGATGGTCTCGCCCGACAGCGGGTCCTTGCGCTCGTGCGACTGGCCCAGCTCCGAAGGCTCCACATAGCTGCCGCAGTCATGCACGTCCATGCCCAGCCAGTGGCCGGTGCGGTGCATGTAGAACTGGAAGAAGGCGCGCTGCTCGATCACGTCCTGGGCATTGCCATAGACCTTTTTGTCCAGCAGGCCCAGATCCAGCATGCCCTGCGCCAGCACGGCCACGGTGGCGTCGTGCGGATCGTTGAAGCGCGCGCCGGCCCGCGTGGCCGCCACGGCAGCCTTCTGGCTTTCCAGCACCAGCTCGTAGAGCGCGCGCTGCGGGCCGGTGAAGCGGCCATCGGCGGGGAAGGTGCGCGTGATGTCGCTGGCGTAGCCGTCGAGCTCGCAGCCGGCGTCGATGAGCACCAGTTCGCCCGCGCGCACGGGGGCCTTGTCGGCCTGGTAGTGCAGCACGCAGGCATTGGCGCCGGCGGCCACGATGGAGCCGTAGGCCACGTACTGCGAGCCCTGCTGGCGGAATTCATGCAGCAGCTCGGCATCCAGGTGGTATTCACGCACTTCCTGGCCTGCGCGCAGCATGCGCGCCGAGCGCTGCATGGCGCGGATATGGGCCTGGGCGCTGATGGCGGCGGCGCGGCGCATGATGTCCTGCTCGTGGGCGTCCTTGACCAGGCGCATCTCGTCCAGCAGCGTGCACAGGTCGCCCTGCTCGGACGGGCACAGCGCGCCAAAGCGCACCCGTGCGCGCACCTGGCCCAGCCAGCCTTCCACGCGCACGGCCAGCCCTTCATGCGTGGCGAACGGATACCAGAGGCGGCCCCGGTTCTCCAGCAGGCGCGGCAGGCGCGTATCGATCTCGGCGCTGGAGAACGCCTGGCTCACGCCCAGCGTGGCCACGGCAGCCTCGGGGCCCAGGCGGATGCCGTCCCAGATTTCGCGCTCCAGGTCCTTGGGCTGGCAAAACAGCACGCTGGTGCCATCGGCGGCCAGTACCAGGCAGGCATTGGGCTCGGCAAAGCCGGTCAGGTAATAGAAATAGCTGTCGTGGCGGTACAGATAGCCGGTGTCCCGGTTGCGCTGGCGCTCGGGAGCGGTGGGAATGATGGCGATGCCGCCGGCGCCCAACTGGGCGGCCAAGCGTGCGCGGCGTTGGGCATAAACAGATGTCATGCAGCTATCGTACTGCCGTCCGGGGTTCTCCACAGTCCCCGGAACAGGGGAAGGAGGGGGGGGCAGCCGGCCGGCGTCAGGTGGACTTCAGCGCAGACACCGTCACTGCCCCAGGGCGCGCCGATTCCAGGGCGCCTTCATCAGCATGCGCGCCAGTCCGCAAAAGCCGGTGGCACCAGCCACGATCAGACCGCAGCCCACGAAGGCCGAAAGCAGGTGCCACCACGGTGAAACCGTGGCACCGAGCACGGCGCCCAGCAGAGCCAGCCCGCCCGCACCCAGTTGCACCTGGCGCTGCAGCTCCAGCGGCTGGCGGCTGTCTTGCAGCACGGGCAGGCCTTCGGCCTTCCAGGCGTCCAGGCCGCCGTCGAGCACATGGCCGACACAGCCGGGCGGCAAGGCAGCCGCCAGGGCCTGGGCGTTGAGCCGCGTGCGGTTGCCGGAACGGCAGTGAAAGACCACGGCGGCCGGCGCATCGCCCCAGGCCTGGGCGCCCAGGCGCTCCATGGGCATGCTGCGGGCGCCTGCCATGCGTTCGCGCGCATGTTCGTCGGGCGCGCGGATGTCGATGAGCCAGGCGCCTTGCGCCTGCAACTGGCGGGCGGCCTGGGCCGAGATGAGGGGAAGGGACATGGGACGACTCCTGGGGTGGGGGTTTTCAGGGACAGAAGATGCTCTTGAGTGCCGCCACCAGCTTTTGCGCATCGGGATCGGCGATGCGGTAGTACAGGGTCTGCGACTCGCGGCGGTAGGCGACCAGGCCCTCCTCGCGCATGCGCGCCAGATGCTGGGACAGGGCCGACTGGCTCAGCGGGATACGCTCCAGCAGCCCGCCCACCGACAGCTCGCCATGCTCGATCAGCAGGCACAGCACCAGCAGGCGCCTCTCGTTGCCCACGGCGCGCAGCAGGGCGGCGGCGCGCGCCGCACCCTGCTGCAGGAAAGCCTGTTCGGAGGAGAGGATGGGTTGGTTCATGATTAAGAAAAATCTAATTTAGCAAATTCTAATATACTTGCCGGCAGGCTGCACTGGAGCCATCGACAAAGGAGTGCTTTCATGACCTCGCCGCTGCGCATCGCGCCATTCTTCGACGAAGCCACCCATACCGTGACCTACCTGGTCTGGGATGCGAACACGGGCGAGGCCGCCGCCATCGACCCCGTGCTCGACTACGACCATGCCAGCGGCCAGGCCCACACCGGCTCGGCCGATGCCGTGCTGGCCGCCGCGCAGGCCCAGGGCCTGCGCCTGCGCTGGATCCTGGAAACCCATGCGCATGCCGACCACCTCAGCGCGGCCCCGTACCTGCGCGAGCGCACGGGCGCCCCGATCGCCGTGGGCGAGCACATCCGCGAGGTGCAGCGCATCTTCCGCCCCGTCTTCAACCTGCCCGCGCCCGCCGGGGAGCCGCCTTTCGACCGACTGCTGGCAGACGGCGACAGCCTGCCCCTGGGCGGGCTGCGCATCGAGGTGCTGCACACGCCCGGCCATACGCCCGCCTGCGTGTCCTACCGCATCGAGGATGCGGTCTTCGTGGGCGATACGCTGTTCATGCCCGACTACGGCACGGCGCGCGCCGACTTTCCGGGCGGCGATGCGCGCACGCTGTTCCGCTCCATCCAGCGCCTGCTGGCCCTGCCGCCCGCAACACGCCTGTTCATGTGCCATGACTACAAGGCGCCGGGCCGCGACCGCCACGCCTGGGAAACCACCGTGGCCGACCAACGTGCCGGCAACGTGCATGTGCACGCGGGCGTGGACGAGGCCAGCTTCGTGGCCATGCGCAACCGGCGCGACGCCACGCTGTCCGCGCCAGCCCTGCTGCTGCCCGCCATCCAGGTCAACATGCACGCAGGCCATTGGCCCGAGGCCGAGGCCAACGGCGTGCACTACCTCAAAATTCCGCTGCGCATGAAGCATCGGCCCCAGGCAGCGGACGCGAAGCAGGCGTAGAGTCGTCCGTTGGCTCCCCCACCCCTCTTGCGACACCCCCAGGACAAAGGACCTTCCATGATCCACAGCGCCCATGCCACCAGCACGGACACCCCCTATCGCGTCACGCTCGCAGACCCCCAAGGACACCGCTGGCACGTGGACGAGCCCGCGGACAAGGGCGGCGGCGACACGGCGCCCAACCCCCTGCAGCTGCTGCTGTCGGCCCTGGGCGCCTGCACCACGGTCACGCTGCAGATGTATGCGGCGCGCAAGCAGTGGAAGCTGGAGCAGGTGGATGTGCAATTGCGCCTGAACCCCGAAGGCACGCCGGCCAGCGGCAACCTGATCGAACGCCAGATCACCCTGCAAGGCGACCTGGACGACGAACAGCGCCAGCGCCTGCTGCAGGTGGCCGAGGCCTGCCCCGTGCACAAGCTGCTGGCCGGCGAAGTGCACATCCAGACCGCGCTGCAGCTGCCCGCCTGAGCGAAGGACTGGCCACCATGCAAAAGGCCCTGCGGCAGGTATGCCGCAGGGCCTTCGGAGTGGACGGGGACATGGCCGGCGTCAGGCTTCGCTGACCTCGATCTCCCCCGTATCGACATAGAGTTCGAACTCCCGCTTGGCCAGCGACACGGTGATCGGCTGATCCTCCTGGGTCCAGGACAGCACATAGCTTCCGATGGCCGTGGCCACCTGCACACGGGTGCCACGCGGAATGTCTTCCAATTGGCCATCGCCTACCCGGTGCTGCACATTGCCGGTGACCGTGGCTTCGAATTTCTCGGGGAATCGCTGGACTTCCACGGCGCTCTGGACCGCCTCTTCAGCGGCTTCGGCGTGCGTCTGTACGGATGTATTCATGGCGTTTTCTCCTGTAAGAGTGAGGCCGGCGCCCGCCAAAAGGACGGGCGCCGGGCCGTTCCTCGAATGTAAACAATGTTCCTGAGAATGCGCTGTCAGCGAACAGGCCCAATATCTGCGATCCTGGTTTGCCTGCTGCGCCGAGCTGCACGACACTGGTGGCCTCCCCCACGAACCAGGCCGATCCGCCCATGTCCGACACGTCCCCACCCAACTCCCAGCCCCAGCACCTTCCCACCCGCACCGCTGACGTGGGCGGCATTCCCATCCAGCGCGCCATTCCGCAGCGCGCCCTGCGCAAGGTCGGTGCCTGGTGCTTTCTCGACCACGCCGGCCCCGCCGATCCCGCGCCGCCCGGCATGCAGGTCGGCCCGCATCCCCATATCGGCCTGCAGACCTTCACCTGGATGATCCGCGGCGAAGTGCTGCACCGCGACAGCCTGGGCAACACCCAGATCATCCGGCCCGGACAGGTCAATCTGATGACGGCAGGCCACGGCATCGCCCATTCCGAGGAAAGCCAGACGCCCTCGCACATCCACGCCGCCCAGCTGTGGATTGCGCTGCCCGAATCGCACCGCAACGGTCCGCCTCGCTTCCAGCACTACCCCGAGCTGCCCAGGACCACGGTGGGGGACTTCACGGCCACGGTGCTGGCCGGCGAGGCGCTGGGCCTGACGTCGCCCGCCGAGGTGCACACGCCCCTGATGAGCGTGGACCTGCATGCGGACAGCGCACGCAGCGCCAATGCCGTCGCCACGTTGCCGCTGCGCGCCGATTTCGAGCATGCCGTGCTCAGCCTGGAAGGCGACGTGCGCGTGAACGGCCAGCCGCTGCCGGTGGAGGAATTGCTCTACCTGCCCCTGGGCACGCCCTCGGTCGCCATCGAAGCGGCGCCCGGCAGCCGCCTGCTGGTCATTGGCGGCGAGCCCATGGATGAAGCCATCTTGCTGTGGTGGAACTTCGTGGCGCGCACGGGAGAGGAAATCGCCGAGGCCCGCGCGCAGTGGGAGGCCGAGACCCGGCAGCCCGCCACTGCGGCGCGCCGCTTCGGACCGCCGCTGGCTTCGCCCCTGGCGCCGCTGCATGCGCCTTCACTGGACGGCGTGGTGCTGCGCGCCTCGCGCTGAAACGCGCCGTACCGCAGTCTTCGCGGCGATCGCCGCCCCAGCAAAAAGGCGCCCCGAAAGGGGCGCCTTGCCGTTGATGTTGCGGGAGTTTCGAGGGTCAGGCCGGGCTGGCCGCATCCACCTCGGTGCCATCTTCCACGCCGCGCACGCTCTCGCGGCCATGCTTGTCCTTGAGCTTGCCCAGATCGGTTTCCACCGCCCGCTTCAGCTTATCGATGGCGGCATTGAAGGCGTCCTTGACCTTCTCGGCCTCGGCGTTCACGGCGATCGGCGGGCGTCCGTTGGCCCGGGTCTCCAGAACGCAGCGCTTGCCGGGAGCCCCCGAGGTCTTGAGCGCATCGACACCCGTGAGGAACACCTCCACGCGCACCACATAGTCCTTCAATCTCGCCAGCTTGGCGTTGATTTCTTCCTGCGCCCATTGCGCCAAGGACTCGCCACCCTGGATCGAATCGTCGGCATGAACCTGAACTTGCATGCATATCCTCCTAGTCGCCAAAAGCCGCACCACCGGCGCGGCGGGGTTGTCGGGGCCATTGATGAACTGGCGAAACCATCGTAACGCCATGCGGGCTGCCTGCACAGCAAGTCGCACCCTGCGTCGTCAGGTTTTTCGCACTGCAGCATCCGCAGTCCCCACCCTGCCTACAGGCTACACCCAGAGGGGCGACGCCGGGTTCAGCGCGCTGAAGAAGCTTGAGATGCCTCAAGACAACTCTTGCATTCACCTACACCTATTTGCGGTGATGGCCCTGCGCCGGTCGCGGGCGTTCAACCCCTTCCTACAGGTCGCAGGCACGATTGGGCTTACAACGTGACCATCAGGACTTTCCCCTTGCCCACCACCCCATGAGCCCACTTGCCTCACGCCGCCTCAAGATCGGCCTTTCGGCCTGTTTCTCCCATGCGGACCCGCAGCGTCCGCTGTTCACGGGCAAGACGCTGCAGTACGTGGAGCAATCGATAGCGCACTGGATCATGTCGGCCGGCGCCATGGTGGTGATGGTGCCCTGCCCCACAGGCGAGACCGCACGCGGCGACGTGACGCTGGAGCACTACGCCGAATGGCTGGATGGGGTGGTCATGCATGGCGGCGCCGACGTCTGGCCCGGCAGCTATGGCGAGGAACCCATGCGCCCCGAATGGCTGGGCGACCGCGTGCGCGATCTCTACGACCTGGCCGTGGTCGAGGCGTTTTCCCAGGCCGGCAAGCCCATCTTCGGCGTCTGCCGCGGTCTGCAGCTGATCAACGTAGCCTTCGGCGGAACGCTGTACCAGGACATCGAGACCCAGGTGCCCGGCTCGCAGCTGCACCGCAATCCCACCGAGTACGACCGCCACTACCACGACATCGCCATCGTGCCCGGCAGCCGGCTGGAGGCGCTGTACCCCACGCTGGACCGCGCACGCGTCAACAGCATCCACCACCAGGGCATCAAGGACGTGGCGCCAGAGTTCGATGTGGAGGCCTGGAGCCTGCCCGACCGCATTCCCGAGGCCATCTTCCGCAAGCCCGGCACGCTCAAGAGCTATATCGCGGCCACGCAGTGGCACCCCGAATTCCAGTTCCGCAACCCGGACACCAGCACGCTGGATGACAGCGTGCTGCTGCGCGACTTCCTGGCCGCCTGCTCACGCGCCCGCGTGAGCCCGGCCGTGAGCCACAGCCCCTTCCAGATCCGCAACCGGGCAGCGCGCCTGCTGCGGCGCGCCTTGCTCCGCAGGCATTGACGGCCCGGCGCCGCCAAGCGCCTGCGCCACCACCTGCTGCAACTGCCCGCGCAGCCACGCATGGGCGGGATCGGCCTGGTGGCGCGCGTGCCAGATCATGAACATGGGCAGCGGCGGGCAGTCCACGGGCACCGCAACGCTGGCCAGCGATGACAGGGCCGTGCGGCCCAGCAGCGATGGCGCCGTCGCCAGCAGCGGCGTGCCGCGCACGAAGGCGGCCAGCGCCGCAAAGCCCGGCACGCGCACGGCAAAGCGGCGCTCCAGCCCGCGCGCCTGCAGTTGCAGGTCCAGGTCCAGCGCCTGGCGGTCGGCATAGGCCACGGTGGCGTGGTCGGCCTGCAGATAGTCGGCCAGGCTGGCCGGCGGCTGTCGCACGGCGCTGTCATAGAAGACGGCGTACTCATCGCTGAACAGGCGCTTTTGCACGATGTCCGTGGCATCGGGCGGGCGCGGGCTGATGGCCAGCAGGCAGGCGTCCGAGCGCAGCAGTTCGGCATCGGGCGCGCCGCTGTCGATCACGCGCAGCACCGTCCGGGGCGCGGCTGAGCGCAGGCGCCGGGCCAGCGCTGGCAGTAGCAGCTCGCGCTGCAGGTCGTTGGCGGCAATGGTGATCTCGGCACGCCAGTGCGCGGGGTCAAAGCTGGGCCCTCGGCCGAACTGCTGCATCTGCCGCAGCAGCTCGCGCGCAGGGTCCTGCAGCGCCAGTGCATGGGCCGTGGGCGCAATGCCCCGCCCCTGCCGCACGAACAATCGGTCGCCCGTGATGGCGCGCAGCTTGTCCAGCAGATGGCTGACGGCCGATTGCGTCACGCCCAGGCGCTGCGCCGCCGCCGTGACGCTGCCGGTCTCCAGCACGGCCAGCAGCAGTTGCAGCAGCCTGCCATCGAGCTGCGATCCATCGATTTGTCTCATGCATTCCATGATTGGCCGCCGCTTTATCTTTGGCAACGCGCGCCGGACACTGCCGCTGATCCAACGCAAATACCGGAGACAAAACATGGCCGATCAGCCGCAGATTCCCGGCACCACCCTGTTCGACGGCAGGCAGGCCCGCAAGGGCTATGCGCTCAACAGCATGTGCTTTTCCTTCAACGAGCTGGCCAACCGCCAGGCCTTCCTGGCCGACGAGGAGGCCTATATGCGCAGCTACGGGCTGAACCAGGAGCAGGCCGAGGCCGTGCGCGCGCGCAACGTGCTGCAGATGATCGCGGCCGGCGGCAACGCCTACTACCTGGCCAAGCTGGCCGGCATCTTCCACCTGGACATGCAGGACATAGGCGCCCAGCAGACCGGCATGACCAAGGCCGAATTCCAGGCCCTGCTGCGCTCGCACGCCTGAGCCCCGCCACAGACCATACGCAAGACACAGTACAGGAGACACCCACCATGGCACATCTCATCGGCGGCCTCGGCACCTCGCACATTCCCGCCATCGGCAACGCCATCCACAAGGGCCTGCAGAACGAGCCGTACTGGAAGCCCTTCTTCGACGGCTTCCCGCCCATCCGCGAATGGCTGGCCGCCCAGCGCCCCGACGTGGTGGTGGTGTTCTACAACGACCACGGCCTGAACTTCTTCCTCGACAAGATGCCCACCTTCGCCGTGGGCGCGGCCGAGCGCTACTGCAACGCCGACGAAGGCTGGGGCATTCCCACGCTGGCACCGCTGCGCGGCCACGCGGAGCTGTCATGGCACCTGATCGAGTCCTTGGTGGGCGAGGACTTCGATGTGGTCAGCTGCCAGGAGATGCTGGTGGACCACGCCTGCACGCTGCCGCTCAAGCTGTTCTGGCCCGAGGGCGACTGCCCTGTGGCCGTCGTGCCGGTGTGCATCAACACCGTGCAGTTCCCGCTGCCCTCGGCGCGCCGCTGCTATGCGCTGGGCCAGTCCGTGGGCCGGGCGATTGCGCGCTGGAACAGCGACCAGCGCGTGGCCGTCATTGCCTCAGGGGGCCTGTCGCACCAGCTCGATGGCGAGCGCGCGGGCTTCATCAACAAGGCCTTCGACCTGCAGTTCCTTGAAAGCATGGCCACCAATCCCGAATGGGCCACGCAGTTCAGCGTGCATGAACTCGTGGAAAAGACCGGCACCCAGGGCGTGGAACTGCTGATGTGGCTGGCCATGCGCGGCGCCCTGTCAAGCGCCGCGCCCGGCGTGCGCCGCGTGCACGGCAACTACCACATACCGATCTCCAACACCGCCACGGCGCTGCTGGCGCTGGAGGCGGTCTAGTCGCAAAGCACAAAGGCCGCCGGGCATGCCAGGCGGCCTTTGTGCTCTGCGTAGCCGTGCGGACCGGGTGTATCCCGGCCGTGCCTCTCAATGGTGGTGGCCGTGGCCGCCGTGCACGTGGCGGTGCTCGATTTCCTCGGGCTTGGCCGCGCGCACTTCGGTGACCTTGCAGGCAAAGTGCAGCGCCATGCCGGCCAGCGGGTGGTTGCCGTCCAGCAGCACCACGGGGCCCTTGATCTTGACCACGTGGTAGATCTGGGGCTGGCCCTGGTCATCCGTGCCGCGCAGCTGGCCGCCCACCTTCACGCCGGGCGGGAACTCGCCCTTGGGGATGGTGCGGGTCAGGCTCTCGTCGCGCGCGCCGAAGGCGTCTTCCACGGCCAGGTCCACAGTCAGCGTGTCGCCCACGGTCTTGCCGTCCAGGGCGGCTTCCACCTTGGCGAAGATGTTGTCGTAGCCGCCATGCAGATAGGCCACATCGCCCTTGTCGAGCAGCTTGCCCAGCTTGTCGGTGATCTTGTAGTTGATGGTGACGGCGGTGTCTTTGGTGATGTTCATGGCAAAGGCCTTGGAAAACCGCAGCGCAAAAGGCGCGCCGCGCAAAGCCGCCATTGTCGGCGACCTGGGGCATTCCAGCGTCGGGACCGGGGGTTCACCGGCTGCCCAGCCTCAGCCCAGGCACTCGCGCGCGCATTCGAGCAGGCTGCGCGCCCAGCGCGCGCGGGCCGAGGTGTTCAGCCACAGCAGGCCGACCTTGCGCGCGTCGGCAGGCCGAGGGCCCTCGCCGCCGGCCTGATCGGGCAGCGCCAGCACGCGCACGTCGCGGCCCTGGGAGAGCACGGGGCCGATGTCAGGCACCAGGCCCACGCCCAGCCCCTGGTCCACCATCATGGCCACCGCCAGCACCGAGTTCAGCTCCATGCGCTCCAGCGGCGCAATGCCCTGGGAGCGCAGATAGCGGTCGGCCAGCCGGCCACCGGCCAGGGAGCGGTCGTAGCGCACCAGGGGCCGGGTGCGCAGCAGGGCCAGCGGGTCCTGCTGCGCATCCCGGGCGCGGCACAGCACGACCAATGGCTCCTGGCGCAGCTCGGCCCAGCACACGGTCTTGGGCAGGTCGAACGAGGGTTGCAGGCAGATCAGCACGTCCAGCTCGGACTGGACCAGGGCCGTGTACAGCTCGGGCGTGAGGCCGGCGCGCACGCTGATGCGCACCTCGGCGTGGCGCGCCACGAAGGCCCGCATCACGGCGGGCACAAAGCCGTGCAGCGCCGTGTTCACGGTGCCCAGCCGCAGCTCGCCGCCGTCCGCGTCCGAGGCCACCCATTCGCGCAGGCCCTCGAAGTCCTGCAGCAGCTGGCGGCCGCGCTCGAACAGCCGCTCGCCCGCCTCGGTGGCGCGCACGCTGCGGCCATGGCGCACCAGCAGCGGCGCACCCAGCTCGCCTTCCAGCACGCGCATCTGCTGGGCAATGGCCGAGGGGCTCAGATCCAGCTGGCGAGCGGCTTCGGACATGGAGCCGGTGTCCACCACTCTCAAGAAATTGTGTATGTATCTCACGTCCATTTCACACATTTTCTTGAATCACAACGCAGATGCAACTGCTGTTTTCCCAGGCTGCGCTGCACCACACTGCGTGACAACGACTATTTCCAGGAGACAGACGCATGGATTCCCGGCCCACCGCTCAAACCGCTCAAACCGCTCAAACCTCTCAAACCTCTCAAACCGCTCAAGCCTCTCAGACCTCTTTGCCGCGCCGGATGTGGCTGTCCGCCGCCGCCGCGCTGGCCGCCTGTGCGCTGCCGGCCTGGGCCCAGAAGCGCGGCAGCCGCCTGGTGGTGCCGTTTGCGCCAGGCGGCGGCAACGATGTGTTTGCGCGGCAGATGGCGCACGGCCTCAACGAGTCCTTCGGCTACGGGATGATCGTGGAGAACAAGGCCGGCGCGGGCGGCAACCTGGGCACGGAAGCCGTGGTGCGTGCGGCCGGCGACGGCGGCACCTGGCTGCTGGGCCATACGGGCACGGTGTCCATCAATCCCTCGCTGTACCCGGGCCTCAAGTTCAATGCGGCCACCGATCTGCAGCCGGTGGCCATGTTCGCCTCGTCGGCCCTGCTGCTGGTGGTGCCGGCTTCCTCGCCCGTGCGCAGCGTGGCCGACCTGGCCGAGCAGATGCGCAAGCGCAGCGGCGAGATGAACTACGCCTCCAGCGGCTCGGGCACGGGCGGCCACCTGACGGGCGAGATGTTCGCCCACGCGCTGGGCGCCAAGGCCATCCACGTGCCGTACAAGGGCACGGCCCCGTCGCTGACCGACCTGGTGGGCGGCAATGTGGACTTCAGCTTTGGCGTGATTCCCGCGGCCATGGCCCTGGTGAAGGCCGGCAAGCTGCGCGCCCTGGCCGTGACCGGAGCCAAACGCCAGCCCCAGCTGCCCGACGTGCCCACGGTGGCCGAGTCCGGCGTGCGTGCACTGGCCGACTTCGAGAGCTCGCTGACCTACGGCATCCTCGCGCCCAGGGGCACGCCTGCCGAGACGGTGCGCGCGCTGGGGCGCGACATCCTCAAGGTGGCGTCTGCCGAGTCCTTCCAGTCGCGCCTGGGCATCGAGGGCGCCGTGCCGCTGCTGGGCGATGGTGCGCAGTACGCGGCCCGCATCCAGGTGGAGAGCGCCAAGTGGGCCGCCGTGATCAAGGCCTCGGGCGCCACGGCCTGAGACCGGCAAGGACAGCATGTCATTGGTGAAGGACTATCTGGGCCCGGCCGACAGCGGCCAATGGTTTGCAGACGCGCGCTGGCTGGACGCGCTGCTGCGCTTCGAGAGCGCGCTGGCCCAAGCCCAGGCCGACTGCGGCCTGGTGCCGCGCCCGGCCGCCGAGGCCATAGCGCGCGCCTGCGCGCAGGCGCCGCTCACGTGCGAAGGCGTGGTGAAGCAGGCACGCGCCAGCGGCGCGCTGGGCCTGGCCGTGGTGCGGCCGCTGCAGCAGTGGCTGCAGGGCCACGCCCCCGAAGGCTTGCCCTGGCTGCACTGGGGCGCGACCACGCAGGACGCCGTGGACACGGCGCAGGCCCTGCTCACACAGCAGGCCCTGCAGGCGCTGCTGGCCGAGCTGGACGCGCTGCAGTCCGCACTGCAGGCCCTGGCCCGCACGCACGCGGCCACGCCCATGCTGGCGCGCAGCCTGCTGCAGCCCGCGCAGATCACCAGCTTCGGATTCAAGTGCGCGCAGTCGGCTGCCGCCGTGGGCCGCAGCATCGAACAGTTTGAAAGGCTTGCCACCGCTGCGCTGTGCGTGCAATTGGGCGGCGCCGTGGGCAATGGCGCGGTGCTGGGAAGCCACCGTGCCGAGGTGGAGCAGGCACTGGCCCGGCGCCTGGGCCTGTCGGCCTGCGGCCGCAGCTGGCATACGCAGCGTGACGACTGGATGCGCCTGGCCATGGAAGCGGCTGTGTGCGGCGGCAGCCTGGCCAAGCTGGCCCGGGACTGGTCGCTGATGGCGCAGTACGAGGTGGGCGAGATCGCCGAGGCGCCGCGCGGCAGCACCTCCAGCGCCATGCCGCACAAGCGCAATCCCGTGCACCTGATGCAGGCGGTGGCACAGGCCCAGGCCATCCCCCAACTCGCGGCCCTGCTGCTGGGCTGCATGGCCCAGGCCCATGAACGCGCGCTGGGCGAGTGGCAGGCCGAGGTCGCGCACTGGCCCGACCTGTGGCGCCATGTGCATGGCGCCGCCGCCGCATTGCGCCAGGCCGCGCAGTCGCTGCAGGTGCTTCCGCGGCGCATGCTGGGCCATGTGCGGGGCCTGCACGGACTGGTGTTTTCAGAGGCCTGCGTGCACGCCATGGCGCCCTGGACGGGCAAGCCCGAGGCCCTGGCCGCCGTGGAGCTGCTGGCCCCGCAGGCGCTGGAGCAGGGGCGCGAGCTGCGCCTGCTGCTGGCCGAATGGGCCGCGCCCCGGCTGGACGCAGCAGCCCTGCAAGCGCTGCAAGATGCGCTGGCCCGGGCCTGCGACCCGGCACGCGCCGTGCAGGCATCGCATGATGCGTGCCTGGCGCTGCTGGCAGCGCCGCAGACCCACGCCAACGCCAACGCCAACGCCAATGCCCATGCCCATGCCTGACACAGGACCCCCCGCCATGACCGAACCTTCCGCCGACGCCCTGCAGCGCGGCCTTGCCAACCGCCGCCGCGTGCTGGGCGATGAATGGGTGGACCAATCCGTGGCGCGCGCCAACGAACTGAATGTGGAGTTCCAGCGCATGATCACGGCCTATGCCTGGGACGGCATCTGGAGCCGCCCCGGCCTGGAGCGCCGCACGCGCCGCATCATGGTGCTGGCCATCACGGCCTCCATGGGCCGCTGGGAAGAGTTCGAGCTGCACATCCGCACAGGGCTGCTGGCCGACCCGGCCGATGCCGAGGCCGCGCCGCTGGACCTGGACACCATCCGCGAAGTGCTGCTGCAGACCGCCGTCTATGCCGGCGTGCCCGCAGGCAACACCGGCATGGCCATCACGCTGAAGATCCTCAAGGAGCTGGGGCGCACGCCCGCGCCGGCCAGCTTTCATCCACCCTCAGACACGGCCTGACACGGCCTGACGCGGCCTGACCGGACTCAGGCGGCCGGCGGCTGTTCCTCGGCCGCAGCGCCCGGGTAGCGCGCAAAGCGCCGGTTCTCTGCGCCATGCACCGGGTCCTGCTCGGCCCAGGGCCATCCGCCGAACTGGGTGCGCCGGTAGTCCTGCATGGCCTGCATGATTTCCTGCTGCGTGTTCATCACGAAGGGGCCGTACTGCGCCACGCTCTCGCCAATGGGGCGGCCCTGCAGCACCAGGCATTCCACGGCGTCGGCGCCGCTGTTGTGCAGCTCCCAGTCCTGCGTGGCATCCACATGCAGGGCCGCATGCTGGGCCAGGGCCGTGGGCCCGACCTGCAGTGCCTGGCCTGCAAAGAAATACAGCATGCGTTGCGTGTCCGCACCGGCTGCGCGCGGCAGCGTCCAGCGTGCGCCGGGCTCCAGGCGCAGCGTCCAGATGGCCACGTCGCCCTCGGGTTGCGAGGCCCAGGATTCGGGCGGCGGAGGCAGGGCGGCCGCCGTGCCGGGCAGGCTGCCTGCGACCACGGTGACCACGGTCCTGCGGCCTGCGGCATCCGCATGCTCCAGGCGGGGGATGCGTTCGTTCCAGAACATGGTGAAGTGCGGCTCCACCATCTTGGAGCGCGCAGGCAGGTTCAGCCAGATCTGGAACAGCTCCAGCGGATTGGGCGCGTCGCTGTTGAGCAGCGGGAACATCTCCGAATGCTGGATTCCCTTGCCGGCCGTGAGCCACTGCACGTCGCCGCCGCCAAAGCGCGCGGCCGCGCCCAGCGAATCGGAATGGTCGATCAGGCCCTTGCGCACCAGGGTCACGGTCTCGAAGCCGCGGTGCGGGTGGCCGGGAAAGCCCGGCACGCCATCGCCGTGGTACATGGAAAAGCCGTCCTTGCGGCTGAAGTCGCTGCCCATCTGGCGGCCTTCCAGGTCCACGGCCTGCACGCCCAGTCGGCCATCGCTGGGCGGATAGGCATCGTCATGGTGGGCACAGAACAGGAAGGGGTCCATGGTGGGCCACAGCGGGCCCAGCGGCTGGCTCTGGAGGACGGGGGTGGTGGCTGCGGTCATCGTGGCTCCTGTGAGGCTGCGCCCGCAAGAAAAAAGGGGGCGCTGCATTCTCGGACAGATGCGGCCCCCGCGCCCGTTTTGAAAGCCACCATGGCTGGGACAGTGCGGCCCAGGAATGCAACGCCCGCCGGCTCAGTTGCGCGGCGGCGTCACCAGGCCCTTTTGCACGGCCGGGCGCGCCACGAAGGCGGCCAGCACGCGCTGCAGCTCGGGAAAGCGCTCCCAGCCCAGCAGTTCGGCCGCGTTGTAGCCCTGCTCCACCACCATGTTGCGCACCCAGGGCCACAGGGCGATGTCGGCAATGGTGAACTGCTCGCCCATCACCCAGGCGCGGCCTGCGAGGCGGCGCTCCAGCACACCCAGCAGGCGCACGGACTCGTTCACGTAGCGGTCGCGCGGGCGCTTGTCCTCGAAGTCCTTGCCCGCGAATTTGTGGAAGAACCCCAGCTGGCCGAACATGGGGCCGACGCCACCCATCTGGAACATCAGCCACTGCAGCGTTTCATAGCGCGCGGCCGGGTCGGCGGGCAGCAGCGGGCTGCCGGACTTCTCGGCCAGGTAGACCAGGATGGCGCCCGACTCGAACAGCGCCAGCGGCTTTCCGCCCGGACCCTGCGGGTCCAGGATGGCCGGGATCTTGTTGTTGGGAAAGGTGTCCACGAACTCGGGCGAGAGCTGGTCATTGCTCTCGAAGCCCACGCGGTGCGCCTCATACGGCAGGCCCATCTCCTCCAGAGCGATCGACACCTTGACGCCGTTGGGCGTGGGCAGGGAATACAGCTGGATGCGGTCCGGCTGCATGGCCGGCCACTTGCGCGTGACGGAAAAGGCGGAAAGCGGATTCTGTGGAGTCATGGGGCACCTTGAAGGCTGGACGGGTTCGCCAAGAAATCGATGGCCGCTGCATCGTAGCGTTCGGTGCCCAGCCATGCTTGGCACGCCAAATAACGGCGGACCCGGCCCTGCCGCCGGGTCATGACAACCCACGCAGATTGCATGGCCAGTCTCCCCGCTCGCCGCCATGCACCGGCTACCGAGGCGCTCGGATGGAGGCGCACGGCTGAACCGTGCACCGCCCGCCCGGCGCAGCTCTCAGCGCGGCGCGACGGGCTTCTGGACCAGGGCCACGCTCAGGCCGTCCGGCGTCACCGTGATGGCGCCGGGCTCCATGTTCAGAGAGTCCATCAGGGCCAGGTCCTTGTCCTGCAGCTGGTAGAGCACGAGCTGGCCCAGCGCCTGCTCGGCCAGGGCGCTGGCGTAGGTGGTGATCATGTCGCTCATGGCGGGGGCCAGGTCGTTGATGACCAGGCTGTTGACCTTGATCTGGTGGGCGCGCAGCGTGCGGTCCGTGGGCTCGTAGCGCAGCGCGAAGTCCAGGTTCAGATGGCCGCCATAGGCTTGCTTGAGTACGGGTCCCGACAGATCGGCCTGCAACACCGCATTGAGCGCGTTGCGCTCGGGCAGCAATCCCAGCACCGGCGAATGCAGCTTGAGCTGCAGCATGCCGGCCACGGGGAATTGCCGTGGAAAGCGCTGGGCCACCACCTCCTGCAGCCTTTGCCGCGAAATCGAGACATTTCCAGGCCCGGACTTTCCCGAACATCCGGTCGCAGCCAGGCTGCAGCCCGCGGCCAGGACCATCAACAAAAAGCGGCGATTCATCACGACAGCACAAGCCCCAGAAAGCCCGACACGAAACCCTGAAGCGCCATGCATGCCATACGCATGGCGCTATGTTTTTTGAGATCGGCATTGTCCCGCCAGGGGCTATTCCCTGTCCCTGCAGTGGGTGTTGCCCGGCACCTGCGCGAAGGCGCTTCACAGCGAGCGCCCATCAGACATAGGCAGTACCGCCACCCGTACGGAAACATCACCCAATCCTTCTGGCCGGCCCTCCCGCCCGCCCAGCTTTGCCGCGGCCTTGGGCACGGCCCTCCACCGGCGCATGAATCTATTCATATATTCATTCATTGATTTGCATAAATCATTGATTTTTAATAAATTACCCCCTATTTTTATTCATTCATCAATTGATTCCCATGGCCTTGGAAGACCTCTCCACCCAGATACTGGCGGCACTGCGCCGCCAGGGCGGTGCGCTGGCGGCGCGCGAGCTGCAGCAGATGCTGGGCGTGAGCCAGCCCACCGTGTCGCGCGCGCTGGCGCCGCTGATCCGGTCGGGCCAGGTGCGCAAGGTGGGTGCGGCGCGCACGCAGCGCTATGTGCTGCCGCGCCAGGTGACGGGCGTGGGCGCCGAGGTGGCCATCATGCGCGTGGATACCGAAGGCCACGCATCGCCCTTCGGCCGCATGATCGCGCTGCACGGCGGCGGCTTCTGGGTGGACGAGGCCGATGGCCTCAGCGAGCAGCACGACGGCCTGCCCTGGTTCCTGGACGACATGCGGCCCCAGGGCTTCATCGGCCGCACCTTTGCGCACAGCCATCCCGAACTGCAGTTGGGCGGCGACCCGCGCCAATGGGGCGAGGACGACGTGCTGCGCGCCCTGGCCCGCTTCGGCGAGGACCTGCCGGGCAACCTCATCGTGGGCGAAGCCGCGTTCGAGCGCTTCCACACCCTGCCCGCCCGCGCGCTGCGCGCCGAGTCGCCGGCCGAGTATTCGCGCCTGGCCATGCAGGCCATGCAGGGCACGCATCCGGGCTCGTCGGCGGGCGGCGAGCAGCCCAAGTTCTGCTGCACCACGGCCGGGCGCAGCGTCATCGTCAAGTTCTCCCCGGCAGGCGACGCGCCGGCCGAGCAGCGCATACGCGACCTGCTGGTCTGCGAGCATCTGGCGCTGCAGACCCTGGCCGAAGACGGCCTGCCCGCCGCGCGCACGCGGCTTTTCATTGATGGCGGCCGGGCCTTTCTCGAATCGGAGCGCTTCGATCGCAGCCAGCCCGAGCCGGGCTGCGCACCGCCGCCGGACCGCAACCCCGGACGCATAGGCATGGTCTCCCTGCAGGTGCTCAATGCCCAGTACGTGGGCGAGGTGGACAACTGGGCCGCCACGGCCAGCCGCCTGGCAGCGCGTGGCCTCATCACCGAGACCGATGCGCGCAGCCTGCGCCTGCTCGAGGCCTACGGCCAACTCATCGCCAACACCGACCGGCACTACGGCAACATCTCCTTCGTGCTGCCGCAGCCGCAGGGCGACTGGGCGCTGTCGCCCACCTACGACATGCTGCCCATGCTCTACATGCCCATCAATGGCGAGATCGTGGAGCGCGACTTCAGCGCCCAGCCCCCGCGCCCCACGGCCGCCACGCTGGCCGAATGGCCGTGCGCCCAGGCACTGGCGCGGCGCTTCTGGCGGGCCGTGGCGCAGGATGCGCGCATCTCCGGGGAATTCCGCAGTATTGCCGAAAGCAATCTTGATGCCCTTGCCGCTTGATTTTCAAGCACCTCCAATGGAATCAATGACACCACCTGTTGATAACCAATAGAAATCCTCTTGAAAAATCTGTGCATATTGGCTGGAAAAACCTCTGCACAAACTGTTATCCATCTGCGTAGAACCGGCCATCCACAGCCTCGGCCCGCCACCGCCTGCACAATCGAAGCTTTCCTCATCCGACCAGACACGGGCCCCCGATGACCAGCATTGCACCCTCCTCCGCCGCAGACCCCCGCATTGCCGACGTGCTCGGCTACTGGCTGGGCTCCACCCGCCCCGACAATGCAAGCGCCCTGGCCTGCAAGAACCTGTGGTTCATCAAGTCCGAGGCCACCGACAACCAGATCCGCGAGCGCTTCGGTGCCCTGGTCGAAGACGCGCTGGCCGGCCGACTCGACGCCTGGGCCGGCACGGCGCTGGGCAGGCTGGCGCTGATCGTGCTGCTGGACCAGTTCACGCGCAACCTGTTCCGGGGCACGGCGCGCAGCTTTGCGGGCGACCCGCAGGCGCTGCAGCTGGCGCTGGACGGCATCGCCCAGGGCCATGACCGGCATGCCGACCTGCCCGCCGTGGCCCGCATCTTCTGCTACCTGCCGCTGGAGCATGCCGAGGACCTGGCCCTGCAGGACCGCAGCGTGGCCGCCTTCCAGGCACTGGCCGACCAGGCCGGTGACACTGGCGGCGAGGGCGTGCGCGAGTTCCTGGCCGGCACGCTGGACTACGCCCACCGGCACCGCGACGTCATCGTGCGCTATGGCCGCTTTCCGCATCGCAATGCCATCCTGGGCCGCACCAGCACGCCCGAGGAACTGCAGTACCTGTCCCAGCCCGGCGCAGGGTTCTGAGAGCGCAGCAGATCTCCTTCACCCACAAAAAAAGGGAACGTGCCAACGTTCCCTTTTTGCTTTCGGCGCCCTGCCGGCATTCAGGCCGGCTGCGCCTGCGGCTGGCGCTCGCCGCCCTTGCGCTCGCCATCGCGCATGCGCAGCGCCCAGCGCTCGATGGTGTAGAAGGACAGCGCCGACAGCACCACCGAGATCGCCAGGCCCAGCACCACGACCACGGGCCACGAGAAGTCGGCGCGCAGATAGCGCACCACCGGGTAGTGCCAGAGATAGACGCCATAGGACAGGCGTCCCAGCTTCACCAGCATGGGCGACGACAGCATGTCGTAGACCAGGCCCGAGCCCTGGCTCACCGCCACCAGCAGCACAACGGCCGCGCACTCCACCACGGTGATGCCCCAGACCATGGCGTCCTGGTTGTCCCATTGCAGCGCCATCAACAGCGGCACGGCCAGCGGCACCCACATGGCGTGGTGCATGCGCGCCTTCAGCGCAGCGATGAAGTCCGGGCGCTCGATCATCAGCGCCGCCAGCAGCGCACCGGCGAACAGGCCCGAGGCGCGGGTGTCGAAGCGGAAGAAGATCTCATAGAAGTGCTGACCCTGGTCCACCCAGTACACGCGCCACAGCCAGCTCAGCGCCCACAGCAGGGCAATCGGGCGCCACAGGCGGCCCGGCTTGGAAAAGCGCAGCAGCAGCACCAGCAGCGGCGGCCAGATCAGGTAGAAGTGCTCCTCCACCGACAGCGACCACATGTGCAGCAGCGTGTCCGGGCTGTCGAAGAAGGCGATGCCGTAGTCGGCCAGATAGAGGATGGAGACCAGCGCATCGGAGTAGATGTCGTTCAGGTCCGGCCACAGCATGGGCGCGAAGATGCAGTACGCGGCCAGAAACAGGGCCAGCGCCGGCATCAGGCGGAAGAAGCGGCGGCGGTAAAAGCGCCAGAAGCCGATGCGGCCCTCGGAATCGTTTTCCATCAGCAGCAGCGAAGTGATCAGATAGCCGCTGAGCACGAAAAACAGGTCGACCCCGAAGAACGCGCCATCAAACAGAGGCGCATGGGAGTGCGACAAGATCACCAACAGGATCGCCACGCCCCTCAGCCCGTCAAGGGCGGGGTTGTAGCGCAGTTTGAAATCCTTGACCACCAAAACCGGACACCTTTCCAACGCCGGAGCAATGGGCCCCGAGCCATGAACAAACCCCAAGAAAATGGAGCACGCGGCCATGGCGCAGCCGGCCCCGAAGGGTGCAACGCATGGTCCAGCGCGATAAGAGAGACGGCACGTCCCAAGGTTCCCGGCGGATGCGGTGAACAGCAATCCGCGTGCCGCGGTGCGGCGCGCCCTGAGGATGCGGGCCACCTCGACGGGCAGCCCTGCGTGCACGAACAAGCCCCGCTTGAGCGGGGCCAGGCCGATGAATTTCAGCGAAATCCAATTCTAGCCATCACCGCCCGGGGACGAGGTTCGATGGACATTCAGCCCGGGATCCGATGCCCCCGCCCTGCCGTCCATCCGCCTTTCTTCGCACGCCGCGAGTATGGGAGGCGCCCTGCAGCCAGAACGTAACAGGAGGTTTGTGCTGGCGCCGCTGCACCCTGGCCCATTCCACCCCGTGAAGCCGCCGGCGCGCACCGGGCCTGGGCGATGGATGTGCCGTCAACAATTTGGAACAAAACGACGCCAATCCCAATGAACACAAGCGTTTACCGCTATCGTTTTTATTCTTCAGGCGTACAGCGGGATGAGACGGCGTCCTGCAGACCCCGGTGCGCGGCACTGTCTGCCTGCACCGGCTGCTGGTTCTTGGCGCGCAGATAGTGCTCGGTGAACAGCGCCAGGTAGCTCTCCAGCGCGCGGCCCGCGCGCCGGTCGCCCGCATCGCCCGTCAGCTCCAGGCACAGGGCGGCCACCTCGCTGGTGCAGAAGTGGTCTTCGCGCTGGGAGCGGCGCAGGCGGTACTGCGAGACCTGATCCGGGTGCAGGCTCAGCACCGGAAAGCGGTCCAGGTAAGGGCTCTTGCGGAACATCTTGCGCGCCTCGGGCCAGGTCGCATCCAGCAGGATGAACAGCGGGCGCCGCTCCTGGCCCGGCACGACCGCGGCCTGGGGCACCGGCAGCGTGTGCACCACGCGATGCGGCGGCTGTACGAACTCGCCCGGAAACACCACATAGGGCTGCCACTGCGGATCGGCCAGCAGCGCCAGCAGGCCCGCATCGGCCTCGGTGCGCGCCCAGCCGAAGGCGTGCGTCTGCTCCACCACATCGGCGATCAGCCAGCCCGTGTTGCTGGGCTTGAGCGGCTCGGCATCGTGCATCAGCAGGCAAAAGCCTGCCCGCGTCGGCAGCATGGGCCGCAGCGCGCAGATGCAGTGCGAAGGCCGCAGCCGGCAACCCTCGCAGCGCTCACCACGCGGCCCGCCGCGCGACAGGAACGGCCGCGTGCTGCGCGCCAGCCGCTGCGTGCGCAGGCGCGACACCGCATGCGGCGCCACGCCCGAATCCACGCCACGCAAATAGGACAGGGGCACCGGAGACGCCGGAGCCTGGTCAGGCAGCTCCATGCTCATCCCACGCTTTCCAGCTCGAACAGCGGCAGCTCGGCGCGGCGGCTCAGCCACACGCCGCCGCCCAGTTCCTTGAAATGCTCGGCCAGCCCGCGCCGGTACAGATCGGCCCGGTGGCGGAACAGGCGCGGATCGGTCAGATCCTCATCGATCACGCCGCGTTCGTAATCCTCGCGCGCCACTGCCTCCACATACAGACCGCCTCGGCTCAACCGCCCCAGATTGGCCAGCGCGCGCTTGAGATCCGGCGGGCTCAGATAGGGCAGCACGCCCTGGCAGATCACCAGATCGAAGGGCTCTGCAGGATCATGCGCCGCATAGTCCACCACCGAGCCGCGCTCCCAGCCGAAGCGCCCGCACAGGTACTCGCTGAACTCCACGCCGTGGTAGCTGGCACCGGGGAAGTGGCGCTGCACCGCCTCGCGCCACAGACCGATGCCGCAGCCCACATCCAGCACGCGGCGCACCGGCACCCGCACATAGTTCAGATAGGAACACACGAAAGCGCCCAGCCGGTTCACATGCTCGGTGTCGACCACGCTGGTCTTCTTGTCGAAGTAGTAGCGCTGGTAGTACGCCTCGTCGAACCACTGGTCACTTGCTGATTGCACGCATTCTCCTTGGGGGTGAGCGCCCGGTGGGCGCGTTCGGGCGGGAGTATGGCGCAGAGGGCAGTGGGTATGGGAACGCGTGTTTTTTGCCCCTGCCGGGTGATGCTTTTTTCCGAGGCCGGGCCTGTCCGGTTGTCGACCAATTTCTTGATCGCCCGCATAAGCCAAGACAGTTGCTACTCCGCAAGACAGACTGATTTGCATATCAGATCACAACAACAGCCGCCCAAACATCTAAAAAACTGCGAGATATGACAAAAAGATCAGGATTGCATAATTTTACAAATTCAACCCAACCACTCAATACCCATCATGGATAACATATCAACGGCAATTACGATATCCAGCAAAATACCAAATTAACACCCATGGGCCATCGGCAGGCCTACATCATTGGTACTAAAATGCTAATAATTGATAGAAATGGAATAGCAATCCACTCCCTTATAAAGCGAGCCATCGCACCCACCATTGAACGTGGTGAAATGAAGGAAATTCATGGCATCATTGTTCATCAAACTGGAGGATCGACAGCACAGTCTTCAATTGATAGTTACAAAAACCCATCAGCAAATGGAGCACATTTCCTGATAGAGAAAGATGGAACAATATATCAAACCGCTTCCCTTTACAAACAAACATGGCACATTGGCAAAATAAAAGCGCGTTGTTTACTGGAAAAGCGATGCACGCCAGTTGAATTAAAATCGTTGCAACGCTTCAATCCAACCCAAGAGAACAAGCGCGAGATGCTGAAAAAGGTTCCAGCACGATTTCCGGCCAACCAAGACAGCATTGGCATTGAATTGGTAGGTGAAGCACTTCCTCGTGGCGGGAACATACCAGACGAAAAGAAAACTTATCAGGCCGTTACAAGCGAGCAGAACAATGCACTACAGTGGATTATCGCGGAATTAACGCTGACACTAAGAATATCTATGAGCGAAGTTTTCAGGCACCCAGAAGTCTCTAGAAAAAATCCTACGGAAGCGATTTCAGCAAAATGGTGAGATCACTATTAACCTTACCCCTGCTAGTTGTTATGGCTAGCACCGCCTCCGCCGCCAATCAATGCACAAAAGGCTCAGAGTTCGAGCCGCCACTGTGCCCACTGATACTTCCCAAGATCAGCCAGATCACCATCCAGGAAAACGCGGCCAAATCGCCCGTCGAAAAAGACCCAGCGGTGAGTTGCGCCAACTTTGTCCTGACCATCTCCCAGGTGCGCCGTTATTTTCAACAGGCAAAAACCACCAACGAAAACGACGCACACTACACGCTAGACTGGTCGCCCTGCTATGCAAGCGGCGAAATCGCATTCAGCGATGGCAGCCGTGGAAGTTGGAGCATCAACCAGTTCCGGGGCGGTGCGCTGTTCCTGGAGGGCAGGGACAAGACGGTATTGCACTGCCCAAAATGCAAGTTCAAGCCATTTCAATGGTGATTGTTCTGGCGCGGCACCACGTTGGCCAATCGCAATAAAAACAGCCGAGTGCAGCTATGGCACATCGGCTATTTGCATTTTGGCGTTTCGACGTCAGGGCTCCAGCCCCGAAAAAACACCGTCCGGCACGGTCAGAAACTTAGGCCTTCGGCGGCCGATGCAACAGGCACAGCTTGTTGCCATCCAGATCCCGCACATAGGCCAGGTACAGCCGGCCACCGGGCGAAGCCTCGCGCCAGCCGGGCGGATCCTCGCAGGTCACGCCCCCGGCTGCCACGGCGGCGGCATGGGCCGCGTCGGCCTGCTCGGGCGACTGCGTCGCAAAGCCGATGGTCGCGCCATTGCCGTGGCAGGCGGCCTCGCCGTTGATCGGTGTGGAAATGGCAAACGTGCCGCCCGCGCTGCGGTAGAAATAGCGGTTCTTGTTGGCCATGCCCGGCGCAATGCCGAGCGCGCCCAGGAATGCGTCGTAGAACTGCTTGGATTTTTCGAGGTCGTTGACCCCGACCATGACGTGGCTGAACATGCCTGTGTCTCCTTGGTTGATGCGAACCGGGATGTTAGCTGCGGCAAGCCGTCCTGCTGTCACCCATGCGCGCCAGCGACCATACTGTCGCCCCCGCCAGAGCCGGCGGACATTGGACCCCGCGATACCGAAACCATGCGCCTTCTTCACACTTCCGACTGGCATCTGGGCCAGCACTTCATGGGCAAGAGCCGCCAGGCCGAGCATGCCGCGCTCATCGACTGGCTGCTGGAGCAGGTCGATGCCCAGGCGGTGGATGCCGTGCTCATCGCGGGCGATATCTTCGACACCGGCGCGCCGCCCAGCTATGCGCGCGAGCTGTACAGCCAGCTCGTGGTGCGCCTGCACGCGGCGGGCGTGGCCCTGCTGCTGCTGGGCGGCAACCATGACTCCGTGGCCACGCTGGCCGAAAGCCGCGCGCTGCTGGCCTGCCTGGACACCACCGTGGTGGCCGCCGTGGGCGAGGCGGCCAGCCACGTGGTGGAGTTGCCGCTGCGGCGCCGGCCGGGCCAGCCTGCCATGCCTGGCTGCATCGTCTGCGCCCTGCCCTTCATGCGCCCGCGCGACGTGATGCTGAGCCAGGCGGGCCAAAGCGCCGAGCAAAAACAGCAGGCGCTGCAGGCCGCCATCGAGGCCTGCTACCGCAACGTGCACGACGCCGCCATCGCTCGCCGTGATGCGCTGGCTGCCACACGCGGCGAGCGCCTGCCCATCGTCGCCACGGGCCACCTCACCACCGTGGGCGCCAGCAGCAGCGAGTCCGTGCGCGAAATCTATGTGGGCTCGCTGGACGCCTTCCCCACCTCGGCCTTTCCGCCCGCCGACTACGTGGCCCTGGGCCACATCCACCAGCCGCAGAAAGTGGGCGGCCTGGAGCACATCCGCTACAGCGGCTCACCCATTGCGCTGAGCTTTGACGAGGCCCGCCAGTCCAAGCAGATGCTGCTGGTGGACCTGGGCCCCGAAGGACTGCAGGCCGTCACGCCGCTGCCCGTTCCCTGCTTTCAGCCCATGGCCTCGGTGGCAGGCAGCCTGACCGCCTTGCCGGATCTGATGCGCGCCACCGCCCAGGCCGGCAGCCCTGCACGGCCCGTGTGGTTGGAGGTGGTGGTGGAGCAGGACGACTACCTGCTCCAGCTCACCGACCGCGTGCAGGCCTTGGCCGACGAGCTGCCCGTGGAACTGCTGCGCGTGCGGCGCCAGCGCGGCCGGGCGGTGGCCGGCATGGCCGCCGCCGCTGGCGAGTCGCTGCACGAGATCAGCCCCGCCGACGTCTTCGAGCACCGCCTGGCGCTGGAAACACTGGAGCCTGGCATGGCCCAGGCCCTCACCCGGCGCTACCAGGAGGTGGTGGCCGGGCTTGATGCGCCCCACCCAGGCGCCGGCGAACACGGCGAGGAGGCCCGCGCATGAAGATCCTTACGCTGCGGCTCAAGAACCTCAACTCGCTCAAGGGCGAATGGCGCATCGACTTCACGCAGGCACCGTTCGCGGGCAACGGCCTGTTCGCCATCACCGGGGCCACGGGCGCGGGCAAGTCCACCCTGCTCGATGCCATCTGCCTGGCGCTGTACCACGAGACACCGCGCCTGAAGACCATCTCGGCATCCGCCAACGACCTCATGACGCGCCACACGGCCGACTGTCTGGCCGAGGTCGAATTCGAGGTCAAGGGACAGGTCTACCGCGCCTTCTGGAGCCAGCGCCGCGCACGCGACAGGGTGGATGGCGCACTGCAGGCGCCCAAGGTGGAACTGGCCCGGGGCGACGGCAGCATCCTCAGCAGCCAGACGCGCGACAAGCTCGAGCAGACCGCCGCCATCACGGGGCTGGACTTCGATCGCTTCACCAAGTCCATGCTGCTGGCCCAGGGCGGCTTTGCGGCTTTTCTGCAAGCCAATGCCAATGAGCGCGCCGGCCTGCTGGAAGAGCTGACAGGCACCGAGATCTACGGCCTCATCTCGCAGAAAGTCTTCGAACGCGCCCGCGATGCGCGCCAGCGCCTGGACCAGCTCAAGGCCCAGGCCGATGGCGTGGAGTTGCTGACGCCCGAGGCGCGCGATGCCCTGCATGCCCAGGCCGACAGCCTGGTGACGGAGCAGGCCACGCTGCAGGCCGACTACCTGCGCGCCCAGGCCCAGCACCAATGGCAGCAGCAACTGGCCCAGGCCACCCAGACACTGCAGTCCGCCCGCACCGGCTGCGCAGACGCCGCCCAGGCACTGGAGCAGGCCACGCCCGAACTGGAAAGACTGGCCAACGACGAGCCTGCTCAAGCGCTGCAGCCGTTGCACCAGGCCTGGCAGCGCAGCACCGCCGCCTGCAATGACAGCCGCCAGCAACTGCAGCAACTGCGCGAGCACGAACAGCAGACCCAGACACGCCTGCTGCTGCAGCACCGCCATGCCCAGGCCCTGTCCGCCCGCCTGGCCCAGGCTGCGCAAGACACCCTGGCCCGCCAGCAGGCCGAGCACCAAACGCTGGAACAGTTCTGCACCCACCATGCAGCCCATGCCCTGCTGGGCGAGCGCCTGGGCAGCTGGCGCCAGCAGTTCAAGCTGCGCGCCAGCCAGCAACAGCAGGCGGCCCACCAGCAGCAGGCCCTGCGCAAGCTGGATGCCGAACAGGCCCGCATGGCGCAAAGCGTCGAAGCCGGCGCGGCCCAGGTCCAAGCCGCCACCGATGCCCAGGCCCGCGCCAGCGCCGCACTCCAGCACGCGCAGGACGAACAGGCGCAGCGCCTTCAAGGCAGCGGCGGCATGGCCGAGCTGCGCGCGCGCGAGCAGGCAGAGCAGGACCGCCTGCACCTGTGGCGCCAGGCAGAAACCCAGGCCGCGCAGCGCCGCGAACTTGCGCGCCAGCAACAGACACTGGCCCGGGAATTGCGCGAAGGAACAGCACTGGCGCAGCAGCAGACGGACACCTGGCAAGCCCTGCGCACGCGCTACATAGACGTGCGAGAACAGGTCCGCGACAAGCAAAAGCTGCTGGCCCAGGAGCAGCGCATCCAAAGCCTGTCCGAGCACCGCCACGCCCTGCAGCCCGGCCAGCCCTGCCCGCTGTGCGGCGCGCAAGAGCACCCGGCCGTGGCCGCCTACGAAGCGCTGGACGCCTCGGCCACCGAAGCCGCGCTGCGCCGCAAGCAGGAGGAACTCGACGCCCTGCAAACCCAGGGCGAAACCGCCCGCGCCACGCTGGCCGCCACCACGGCCGCGCAGGCGGCGCGCCAGCGCCAGGCCGACGAACTGGAACAGGACATCGCACGCTGGCACGACACATGGAACGACACATGGCAGGGCCTCACGCAACCCCTGCAACTCGCGCCAGACAGTTGGCAACAGGCCGACACCCTCGCCGCATCGGCCCAGGCCTGCGCCCGGCAGCTGGACACGCTCAAGCGCGCCGTGCAGGCCGCCGAGCAAGGCGAGCAGGCCGTGCAACAGGCCAAGGACGCCGCCCAGCACAGCCGCCAGACACTGCAGACCGCGCAAGGCCAGCTTGCGCTGCAGCAGCAGGCCCTGGCCGACCACAGCGCACGCCGCGAAGAACTGCAGCAATCCATCGCCGGCCTGCAGGCCGAAGCCCAGGCGCTGAACGCGCAGTTGCAGGCTTCGCTCGGCGAGGCCGGCCACACCCTGCCCGACGACGCCCAGCCCTGGCTTGAAGCGCGCGAAGCCGAATGGCAGCACTGGCAGCAGGCCCGGCACGACCTGCAGCAACTGGCCCAATCGATGGCCTTGCAGCGCAAGGAATGCGAGGCGGCCGAGGCCGATGCGCAGCGCTGGAAAAAGCAGTCGGAAACACAGTGGGAGGCACAGTGCGAGGTGCAGAGAACGGCGCAGCACCATCCCGTCGATACGGCTGTGGCAGAGCCGCCTTCCCTGCCCTTGCCGCCCCTGGAACAGCTGCCGCAGGCCCTGGCCGAATGCGCCAGCGACATCGCCGCTCTCACGCGGCAGCAGGATGCCCTGCAAGGCCAGCAGCAACAGGCCCAGGCCACGCTGGCCCGCCAGCGCGAGGAAGCGGCCAAGGCCGAATCCGCATGGCAGGCCGCCCTGAGCACCAGCCCCTTTGCCGACGAACCCGCCTACCTGCAGGCCCTGCTGCCCGCACCCGAACGCCAGCGCCTGGTCGCGCTGCGCCAGCAACTGCAGGCGGCACAACAGCGCGCTGCCACCCTGCTCGAAGCCGCACAGCGCGAGCACGCGCAACTGCAGGCCCAGGCCCTGACCGAGGCGGCGCCCGAAGAAATCCAGGCCCGCCTGCAAACGCTGGAGGAACGCCGCAACGCACTCAGCGAACAACTGGGCGGCGTCCGCACCCAGCTGGCCGACGACCAGGGCCGCCGCCAGGGCCAGCAGGCCCTGTTCGAGCGCATTGCGGCCCAGGCCAGCGACAGCGAGCTGTGGCAGCACCTGGACGGCCTCATCGGCTCGGCCAAGGGGGACAAATACCGGCGCTTTGCCCAAGGCCTCACGCTGGACCACCTGCTGCACCTGGCCAACCTCCACCTGTCGCGCCTGCACGGCCGCTACCTGCTGCGCCGCAAGCCCGAGGGCGAGCTGGAACTGGACATCGTCGACAGCTGGCAGGGCGACACCCCGCGCGACACGCGCACGCTATCGGGCGGCGAGGCCTTCCTCGTCAGCCTGGCCCTGGCCCTGGCGCTGTCCGACCTGGTCAGCCACAAGACCTCCATCGACTCCCTGTTCCTCGACGAAGGCTTCGGCACGCTCGATGCCGACACGCTGGAGATCGCACTCACCGCGCTGGACCGGCTCAACGACAGCGGCAAGATGATCGGCATCATCAGCCACGTGGAGGCGCTCAAGGAACGCATCGCCGTGCAGGTGCGGGTGGAGAAAGGCGGTGGCGTGGGGCATTCGAGGCTGGTGGTTTCTTCGTGATCCGAAGCGTTTCAAAATCTCTTAGGCTGTTGTTTTTAAAAGAATTTCGGTATAAAAGAGAAATTCTCAAAAAAATACCGAAATGCAAGACCTCCAGCCATCAGCGGCCCGCCAGTACATAGACGCCGTATCCACCTTCGAAGCCCTGGAAGAAGCCCGGGATGAAGGGGCTCAAGTACGCGGTGGCATGTATTGGCATGCGGGTCCGGCGTCGTCTCCTCAATCCAGCTACCTGATCCGCACCACGCCTGCGGGCGCCGAAACCAGCCTCGGTCTTCGCACGCCGGAAACCGAAGCCATCTATGAACGCTTCATGCAGCGCAAACAGGAAAGCGCCGAGCGTTTGGCCGGGCTCAAGGCCGCATTGGCCCAGCACCAGCGACTGAATCGTGCGCTGCGCGTAGGCAGGGTGGACCCGCTGGTGGTGGAGCTGCTCAACCGTCTGTCGATCACCGGGCTGAGTCCGCACTTTCGCGTGGTAGGAACGCATGCGCTTTACGCGTACGAGGCAGCAGCCGGCTTGCGGCTACAGGCAGATGCCCTGGCCACGCGCGACATGGACCTGTTGTGGGATACCCGCAAGCGGCTGCAATTTGCCACGCAACTCGCCCGCGTAGACAGCTCCATGCTCGGCGTACTGAAGAAGGTGGACAGCACGTTCCGCCTGCGCAAAAGCCAGCTCTACACGGCCGTCAACAAAGACGGTTTTGAAGTGGACATCATCCGTCGCGAACGTGTGGCAGACGATCCCCACCCCATCAAACTCAGCGACGCCGAGGAAGACTTCTGGGTGGCCCAGGCCAGGCGTGCCAACGTGCTGCTGGATGCGCCACCGTTTTCAGCCGTCATCGTCGCCAGCAATGGAGCCATGGCGCGCATGCATACCGTCCACCCGGCAACCTTCGTCGCGTTCAAGCGATGGATGGCCGGCCTGCGCGAGCGAGAGGCCATCAAGCGCAGGCGGGATGTACTGCAAGCGGACGTGGTGCAAGCGCTGGTGGACGGGTACTTGCCTCTATGAGTGCTTTCGGATACGTCTGAGACCTGTGCAATTTGTGAGCAGGCAGGCCTGGGTTCAACGCACATATGGGAAGTCATTGCGTGCCACTGCTTTGCTCTGCTCTGCAGCTCAATACAGAACTGTCACCAAACTGCCTCCCAACGCCTGCACCATCCTGCGGGCACGGCCTGCGTGGCCGCCGTTCACTCCTTTTCAAGGACCGTTCCATGCAAGTGCGCTTTCCCAATCCCTTCGGCCTGGCCCTGCCCGACGCCCAGGCGGTGCGCGAATACCAGGCCGAGCAAGGCTTCTCCGACGCCTACGCGCAGTTCCTGATCACGCAGAACGGCCTGGACTTCGACCGGCTCGAAGCGGCGCCCGACCGCGAGGACTACCTGCAGGCCGACGACGAGACCGGCGACAACCACGCCTGGCTGCGCACCCTGCACCACTTCCGCGCAGGCTCGGAGCACTGCGACGTGGAGGACCACCAGCGCGAGAACCTGTTTGCCGCGCACTTCATGGTCATTGGCCATGACCCCGGCGGCAACCCCTTCGTGGAAGTGCTGCACGGCGCCTTCAAGGGCCGCATCGGCAGCCTGGACCATGAGCTGTTTGCGGGCTGCGAGGACCTGGAGCAGTTCCTCGAAGAAATGGAACTGAACGGCTTTGCCGCCGCCAGCGTGGACGAGCAGACCGACATGCTTTGCGACGAAGACCAGGGCCTGATCTGGTTCCACGCCAGCAGCATGGACAGCTTCTTGCAGCAATGCGTGTTCTGCGACGAGGACGGCTCGGGCTTCGTGGTGGACGAGCCGGGGTTGGAAGAGGATTGAGCCACGGGGCGGGCCTTGCTCGCAGCCTGGCAGACAGCCAGAAGGCGTTGAAGCAGGCCGAGGCACAAACGGCCAGCGCGCTGGAGCAGTGCGATATGGATATCAGTGAAACTTCACCGGCTGCACGCCCCGGTGCTTGGGCCTGACCACCACGGTGCCCGCAATCTTGTCGTGCCAGCCTTGCTTGCGCGGGTCAAAGGCCACCCAGATCAGCCCCAGGCACAGCGGGATGATGGACACGAAATAGGCCAGATAGCGAATGACGGCCTGCTGTGTGCTCATGTCCGCGCCGGTCTGCGCGTCCACGATCCGGGCGGCGATGAGCATCTTGCCCGGCGTGGCCTGTTTCTTGATCCAGAAGATGACGACGGCAATGGCAGGCAGCACCCAGGAGATGACGAAATCGGCCGGGCCGTGCAACAGTTTTTCGGACTCCAGGTATTCCCATCCGTAGATGGAGATCAGGGCCGGCAGCATGAGCACGAGCAGGATCACGGTGTCGATCAGCGCGGCGCCGGTGCGGGCCCAGAAGCCTACGTATTCGAGATCGTTATCCTGCATGGTGCGCCCTGGTTGGCATATGGGGCTGCCAGTGTGCCACCTCGGTGCCCCGCCAGAAATGCCGCGCAAGGCCAGGGCCTGCGCGGCAGCGTTGCGGCGGCCTGTCGGTCGAACTATCGATCGAATACCGCCTGCAGGTCCTTCTGCCCCGTCACGCCGGACTGCAGCGCCAGCATCAGCAGGATCCGCGCCTTGGGCGCGCGCAGGTCGTCGGCCATGACGGCGCCGGCCTCGAACGAGGTCTTGCCGCCGCCCTCGAAGCCGTAGCTGGGCATGACGCGGCCGTTGTGCACGCGCGTGCTGACGACCACGGGCACGTTCTTGCCGATGGCGTACTTGGCGGCATCGAGCATGGCGACGTTCATGTTGCCCATGCCCAGGGCGTCGATGACGATGCCCTTGACGCCACGGTCCACCGCCTGGCGCACGGCCTGGCCGTTGGCGCCGCCGTACATGGGGAAGATCTCCACCTCGGGCATGGTCTGCGCCTGGATGGGCAGGTGCTGGCGGCGCGCGGGGGCGGAGGCGAAGCTGACGCGGTCCGGGTAGACCTCGCCCAGAAAGCCGAATTCACCCGAGCGGAAGGTCTCCACGTTGGCCGTGTGTGTCTTGGTAACGTAGCGCGCGGCGTTGATCTGGTTGTTCATGGCCAGCATGGCGCCCTTGTCGCGCGCCTTGGGGTCCACGGCGATGCGCACGGCGTTGAGCAGGTTGCGCGGCCCGTCGAAGTCGGACACCGAGGCATTGCGCTGCGCGCCGATGAGCACGACGGGCTTGGACGACTGCACGGTCAGGTCCAGCCAGAAGGCGGTTTCCTCCAGCGTGTCCGTGCCGTGCGAGACGATGGCGCCAGCCACCTCAGGGCGGGCCAGCGCGGCCTGTACGGCCTGGGTGAGCTGCACCCAGCGGGCCGGGTCCATGTAGTCGGAGGGCACGTTGGACAGGTTGTTGACCTGGATACGCGCGTACTTGCCCACGTCGGGCACGGTGGCCAGCAGGTCGTCGCCCGAGATCGCGGGCACGGGCGCGTTCTTGACCGGGTCGATCTTCATGGCGATGGTGCCGCCCGTGGCGATGAACTGGACCACGGGCTTGTCCTGGGCGGCGGCGCTGGTAGCAATCATGGGCAGGGTGCAGGCAGTGAGCAGGGCGAGGGCGGTGCGGCGGAAGGCTTTCACGGGTGTTGTCTCCTTGTTGTGATGTCAAGGAGCATGCTAATCATGGCGTGCGGCCGGCCCGCGCTGCCGGCCCTGCGTGAAACCCTGATGGACAGGCGCGGTCAGCGCATCAAAGCGCCAGCGCGGCCTCGATGTCCGTGGACAGCTTGGCCGGCGCATCCTGCGGCGCATAGCGGCGGATGACCTGGCCGTCGCGGCCGACGAGAAATTTGGTGAAGTTCCACTTGATGGCCTTGGTGCCCAGCACGCCCGGCGCCTCGGCCGTGAGCCAGCGGTACAGCGGGTGGGCGTTGGCGCCGTTGACGTCGATCTTGCCCATGACCGGGAAGCGCACGCCAAAGTTCAGGTCGCAGAAACTGGCGATTTCCGATTCGCTGCCCTTTTCCTGGGAACCGAACTGGTTGCACGGAAAGCCCAGCACCACCAGGCCGCGCTCGCCGTACTGCTCATGCAGCGCCTGCAGTCCCGCGTACTGCGGAGTGAAGCCGCAGGCGCTGGCGGTGTTGACGATGAGCAGCACCTTGCCGCGGTAGTCCGACAGGGGGACGGCCTGGCCCGTGATGGAGGTGGCCTCGAAGTCGTAGGCCGAGCGGGGCGCGGCGGCGGTGTCATTCATGCGGTGCTCCTGGAGTGGAGCATCCATGGTAGCGCCGGGACACCCGGGGGCGCGCTGGCCGGGCATGGGGATGCGGACTTGTCTCACAGACAGCAGGCGGCCAAAAACTTACCTTGGAAGGCAACAGGCGGGCACAGCGGCCCGCCTGGTCCCGTTTCGCTGGCAGGTGTTTACAAGCCGCATAGGCGCATGCCTGCCGTAGTTTCCGTCCCACGATGAAGAGACCACCTGTATGAACACCAACAGCACCCCCACGAAGCAAGCCAAATCCAACCCCGGCAACGGCCACCTGGCGCTGGACCCCAAGGCCCTGGAGGCTGCCAAGCGCAGCCTGGACGATGGCGCCGTGACCCCGCATTTCGGGCCCTGGCGCGAGGACATCATCAAGCTGCTCAATGACTCGCTGGCCACCGAGCTGGTGTGCGTGATGCGCTACAAGCGCCATCACTTCACCGCCGTGGGCCTGGCCTCGCCGGCCATCGCCGACGAGTTCCTGGTCCATGCCAACGAGGAAATGGCCCACGCCGACAAGCTGGCCCAGCGCATCGTGCAGCTGGGCGGCGAGCCCGACTTCAACCCCCAGACGCTGACCCAGCGCAGCCATGCCGACTACAACGGCGAGACGGACCTGAAGGCCATGATCCGCACCAACCTGATCGCCGAGCGCGTGGCCATCGAGGCCTACAGCCAGATGATCGACCTGATCGGCGACAAGGACCCGACCACGCGCCGGCTGATCGAATCCATCCTGGAGCAGGAGCAGGAGCATGCGGACGAGCTGTCCGACTGGCTGGAGAAATAAGCACTTCCCGCCAGTACACGCCAGCCCGACAATACCGGGGCTTGGCCCATAGGCAAGGCACCCCGCGCGAGCGGGGTGCCGTTTTTTTGGGCATTCTCTAGCCTTCGCGGAATGGTCCCGCCCTATCGGCCCTGATGTCCTGTCATCAGGGCCGTCTTGCAATATGCGCTTTTCTTTCAATGACTTGAAGCTGCCCGACGCTGTGCTCGCAGCCTGGCAAAGGCTGCTGGCCAGCCGCATCGGCCAGCGCGTGGCGGCCCTGCCCTGGTGGCACCGCTGGCCCACCCGGCGCGAATGGCTGCTGTTCGCCGCTGCGCTGCCGCTGCTGTTCGCGCTGTATGTGCTGGCCCTGATCCCGTTCACGCCCGGCATCCGCGACATACGCAAGGCCAAGCTGGAGCAGCCAGCCCAGATCATGAGCGCGGATGGCAAGCAGCTCGCACAGTTCAAGCGCAGCAACCGGCAGTGGGTGAAGCTCGACGAGATGTCGCCCTCGGTGATCAAGGCGCTGATCGCCACCGAGGACCACCGCTTCTACGAGCACCACGGCATGGACTGGCGCCGCACGCTGGGCTCGGTGGTGCACACGCTGCGCGGCGATCCGCAGGGCGGCTCCACCCTCACCCAGCAGCTCGCACGCAACCTGTACCCGACCGAAATCGGCCGCGCGCCCACGCTCAACCGCAAGCTCAAGGAGGCGATCACGGCCTTCAAGATCGAGGCGCTCTACACCAAGGACGAGATCCTCGAGACCTATCTGAACACCGTGCCCTTCCTCTACAACGCCTTCGGCATAGAGATGGCGGCGCGCACCTATTTCGACAAGCCGGCCGCGCGGCTGACGGTGCTGGAAAGCGCCACGCTGGTGGGCATGCTCAAGGGCACGAGCTACTACAACCCCGTGCTCAACCCCGACCGCGCGCTGTACCGCCGCAACACGGTGCTGTCGCAAATGGTCAAGCGCGGCGTGCTGCAGGAGGCCGAGTTCGCCCAGCTCAAGAAGCGCCCCATGCGCATCAACTTCGAGCGCCAGGAAGAGCCCCTGGGCATGGCGCCGCACTTCGCGCAGCATCTGCGCAAGTGGCTGATCGACTGGGCCGACCGCAACGACTACAACATCTACACCGATGGCCTGGTGGTGCACACCACCATCGACTCGCGCCTGCAGAACTGGGCCAACCAGGCCGTGGCGCGCCAGACGCGCACGCTGCAGGGCGTGGCCAATGGCGCCTGGAGCCAGCGCGACGGCTGGAACGCCTCCAACCCGCTGGTGCAGCAACTCGTGCGAGAGACCCCCGCCTGGCGTGCCGCGCGCAAACGCGCGGACAGCCAAGGCAAGGACAAGGCAACGGACAAGGACAGCGAGGAAGATACCCTCAAGGCCCTGCTGGCCGACAAGGCCTTCATGAAGCAGCTGCGCGAGGACAAGACCCGCGTGCAGGCAGGCTTCGTGGCGCTGAACCCGGCCACCTCCGAAGTGCTGGCATGGGTAGGCAGCCGCGACTTCACGCAGGACGCCTACGACCACGTGCAGCAGGCACGGCGCCAGCCCGGCTCCACCTTCAAGCCCTTTGTCTATGGCGCCGCGCTGCAGCAGGGCGCCACCCCCGACGACAAGCGCGTGGACAGCCCCGTGGAAATCCAGCTGGCCGGCGGCGAAGTCTGGCGCCCCACCGACGCCACGCCCCCCACGGGCCGCGAGATGACGCTGCGCGACGCCCTGGCCTACTCCAAGAACACCATCACCGCCGAAGTCATGCAGTCCGTGGGTCCCGCCCGCGTGGCACGCCTGGCCCGCGCCCTGGGCGTGCGCCAGAGCCCGCTGGACGAGGTTCCCGCCCTGGCCCTGGGCAGCAGCCCGGTGTCACTGCTGGAGATGGTCAACGCCTATGCCAGCCTGGCCCACGGTGGCCGCTGGCTGCCACCCATGATGGTCACGCGCATCGAGGACGCCGACGGCAAGGTCATCGCCGAGTTCAGCCCGCCCAAGCCCGAGCGCGCGCTGGACGAAGGCCACGCCTACGCCCTGGTGGACATGCTGCGCGCCGTGGTGGACAAAGGCACGGCCGTGGCCGTGCGCCAGCGCTACGGCATCCACGCCGACGTGGCCGGCAAGACCGGCACCACCCAGGGCAATGCCGATGGCTGGTTCATCCTCATGCACCCGGAAATCGTCACCGGCGCCTGGGCCGGCTTCAACGACGCGCGCATCACCCTGCGCAGCGACCGCTGGGGCCAGGGCTCGCGCAGCGCCCTGCCCATGGTGGGAGACTTCATGTCCCGCGCCCTGCGCAGCCCCGTCATCGACGCCAAGGCCCGCTTCGAGCCACCCGAACAAAGCCACTGGTGGTCCGACATGGTCGGCCGCCTGCGCGAACGCATGCAGGGCTGGTGGGCCGACCAGCAGCCGCCCGCACAGCCCGGCCAACCCGCCACCCCGGAGCCGGCTCCGACCCCTGAACCCGCACCCGAGCCCACGGAGCCACCCGGCCCGGGCCTGTCGCCCGGCGAGGAAATCATAGAAAGCACCCCCGCCCTGCCCGCCCCCAACATCCCCCTCACCCAGGGCACGCTGGGCCCCACGGACCAGCGCGCAGTGCAGGAAGCCACCCCCGCCACGCCCGCCCTGCCCGGCGGCGAAGACGCCCCCGCAGGCACCGGCGTGGTGATCACGCCGATCCAGCCCTGACCCGGCTGGCTGTTGGCTGTTGGCTGTTGGCTGTTCCCCAGCCTCCCCCCCTTCTGCCCACGCCTGCGTTGGGCGGGATGCGGGGTGGCAAGCCTGCCGAAGGACAGGCTTGCTTCGTTGTCTAGCTCGCCGTGAGTTTTGAGTGAAGCGCGCAGCGCGCAACGAGTTTCACGGCGCACCCCGCATCCCGCACAACGCAGGTCGCCCGCAGCGAAGCGAAGGGTCGTGGGCAGTGGGGCGCGCTTCTTTGCCTACTTTCTTATCGCGCGATAAGAAAGTAGGTCGGCCGCCGGGCCGAAACCCGGCCTCGAAAAACAACCACCCGGCAGGGACAAATCCAGCGAAAGAACCAAAGCACAAAGAGTCACCGCGAAGTCCGCGTATGACTCACATTGGCATCCACAGTCCCAAACACCGTCACCCCACTGCCACTGGACGCCTGGCTCCCCGCAACATCCCCAGGCACCCCGCCCGCACAGCCAGCCAGCCCCACACTCAGGGCCACCAGCACCATCGCGGCCAGCTCACGCATGCCGTATTTCATCGCAATCTCCTTGAACTCCGGCGCAACCGACCGGCACAGCCCATGTTAGCCGCGCCACCCTGCCGCCCCGTGAGCGAAGGTAATCACCCTTCGAGGTAAAGCGCGGCCAGCCGCTCGCGTGCCGCACTGTCGATGCCCAGCGCATCCCGCAGATACCCTTCCATCCCCCCGAAGTCGGCCCGCACCATGTCGGTGGCGGCCGCAAGGTAGGAGGCCTGCACGCGCCACAGCACATCCATCACTTCGGCTGGCATGGGGGCGAAGGTGGTAGCGGGCCGCTGGTAGAGCTGGTTGGTCAGCAGGTAGTCCTGCATCACGGTGTCCTCGTCCACGCCCAGCGCGGTGAGCAGCAAGGCGGCAGCCCAGCCCGTGCGGTCCTTGCCGGCCGTGCAGTGGAAGACCAGCGGATCCTGGCTGTCCAGCAGCAGCTGGAACAACTGTGCAAAGCGCGGTGCGTAGGCGTGCACGAAGCTGCGGTAGGTGTCCTGCATCAGCTCCTCGGCATGGGCGGCCGTGAGGTCGTTGCCTGCGGCGATCAGGGCACTGGCGCGCTGCACCACGGTGGGCTCGACGATGAGCGCATGGCGGGCAATGCCCGGCCATTCGTAGGCCAGGTGGGCGCTTTCCATCTTGCCCCGGAAGTCCGCGCTGCGCGCGAGCTTCAGGCCCTGCAGCACGTCCAGGTCCGCTGCGCTGAGGCCAGCCAGGTGGTCTGCACGGAACAGCGTGCGCCAGCGCACGCGCCGGCCATCCAGGCCCGCGTAGCCACCGAGGTCTCGGAAGTTGGAGGCGCCGTCCAGGCGGATGGAGCGCGAGGGCGCCGGGGAGGAAGCAGCGGCGGCAGCTGCTGCCGGGGTGAGCATTTCGGTATCCATGCCCGCTAGATTAGCCCAAGCATGTGTTGCCCCCATGTCAGGCCGGCGACCCGCTGGCGTAGAGCTCAAACACTGCCCTCAAAACTGGCGCGCCCCAAAGCCAGGGACACCGAGGAAGGGCCTAAGCCGGCCGCGCCGCCCCGCACCGAGGGTGTCGTCCCCCTCCCTCGCGGAGCGAGTAAAGAGGGGGAAGGCGCGTAAGCGCCTCAGGGGGTGAGATGTTTCCCCACGATGCCGGCCAGCTCGAACATGTTCACGCTGTCCTTGCCGAAGACGGGCCGCAGCTTGTCGTCGGCGCGGATGACACGCTTGTCCTTGGGGTCCTGCAGGTTCTGGGCCTTGACGTATTCCCACAGCTTCTTGACCACCTCGGTTCGCGCCACCGTGCCTTCGCCGATGACGGCGGCCAGGGCCGCGCTGGGCTGCAACGTGCCGGCGGCCGGCTTGCGCGCAGTCTTGGTGGCGGTCTTTGCCGTGGTCTTGGCCGCGGCCTTCTTGGCAGGTGCCTTCTTGGCCGGCGCGCTCTTGGCGGCCGCTGTCTTGCGCGGCGGGTATTTGCTGTCGCGCTGCTCGAACTCGAAGTTCACCTTGCCGGCCGCGCCGTCCCACACCAGGAAGGCCTTGAAGCTGCGCCGCGTGCGGTTGGAGACGAACTTGTCCAGCAGGTCGGTCTTGCCGGTCTGCAGCAGCTTTTGCATCTGCTCGCGCTCTATGGGCTGCTGCAGGATGATCTGCCCGCTCTTGAAGTCGCAGCTGGGCGTGGCCTGGGCCAGCGTGGGCACGGCCTTGGCGCAGACGTAGTTGCTGCCGTGCTCGAAGACGGGCGCGCCGCACTTGGGGCAGGGGCCCAGCGATTGCTGGCTGGCGAAGTCCACCAGCTCGCCCGTGTCTTCGGAAGCGGCGTCGTCGCCGAAGTCGAACTCGAGCTTGTAGTTGCCGCCTTCCTCATCGTGCACGATGGTGACCTCGGCCACGAAGGGCCAGCCTGCCTTGGAGCGAAAGCCGTCCAGAGGGCCCAGGCGGCGGTCGCGCAGCAGTTGCTCGGCCTCGGCCGTCTCGAAGGTGCGGCCTGCAGGCGACTTGGTGAACGAGAAGCCGCAGCCCGCGCCCTGGCCGTCGCTGCCCGTGCAGCCGTAGCGGCGGTAGTTCTCCTTGACCACGCCGCCGCAGTTGGGGCAAGGCGTGGACAGGGTGGCGTAGTCGCCGGGCACGGTGTCTCGGTCGTATTCCTTGGCCTTCTTGACCAGCTTTTCCGTCATGGACTGGATCTGCTGCATGAAGGCATCGCGCGAGAGCTGGCCCTTTTCCATCTGGGCCAGCTTGTATTCCCATTCACCGGTGAGGTCGGCGCGCGAGAGCTCTTCCACGCCCAGGCCGCGCAGCAGCGTCATGAGCTGGAAGGCCTTGGCCGTGGGAATCAGCTCGCGGCCTTCGCGCAGCATGTACTTTTCGGTCAGCAGGCCTTCGATGATGGCCGCGCGCGTGGCAGGCGTGCCCAGGCCCTTTTCCTGCATGGCCTCGCGCAGCTCGTCGTCCTCCACCTGCTTGCCCGCGCTTTCCATGGCGCCCAGCAGCGTGGCTTCGGAGTAGCGCGCGGGCGGCTTGGTCTTGAGGCCCTTGGGATCGACCTGGCCGGCGCGCGGCTGCTCGCCGGGCTGCACCGCGACCAGGGGCTGGCCCTTGTCGCCGTCCTTGCCGCCTTCGACCTCGTTGGCGGCCTCCTTGCCGTAGATGGCCAGCCAACCGGGCTTGACCAGGATCTTGCCTTCGGTCTTGAAGCTGTGCTGCTCGACCTTGCTGATGCGCGTGGTCACCTGGTGCTCGGCACTCGGGAAGAACACGGCCATGAAGCGGCGCACGACGAGGTCATAGAGCTTTTGCTCGGCCTCGGACAGGCCGCTGGGCGCCTGCGTGGTCGGGATGATGGCAAAGTGATCCGACACCTTGCTGTTGTCGAAGATGCGCTTGGTCGGGCGCACATAGTTCTCGTCCAGCGCCTGCTGGGCAAAGGGCGCCAGGTGGCGCATGCCGCTGCCGGCCAGCATGGCGAAGGTCTGGTGCGCCACGGGCACGTAGTCCTCGGGCAGGGCGCGCGAGTCGGTACGCGGGTAGGTCAGGGCCTTGTGGCGCTCGTACAGGCTTTGCGCCAGCGCCAGCGTGGTCTTGGCCGAGAAGCCGAACTTGCCGTTGGCCTCGCGCTGCAGGCTGGTCAGGTCGAACAGCAGCGGGCTGGCCTGGGACGTGGGCTTGGACTCCTCGGTGACCTGGGCCGGCTTGCCGCGCACGGCGTCGGCGATGGCCTGGGCGTCGCGCTGGTTCCAGATGCGGTCGGCGCGGGCTTCCGCATCCTCGCTCTTCTTCCATTGGGGATCGAACCACTTGCCCAGGTACTGGCCGGCCTGCGCGTCGAAGGCGGCATGCACTTCCCAGTAGTCGCGGCTGACGAACTTGCGGATCTTTTCCTCGCGCTCCACCACCAGGGACAGCGTGGGCGTCTGCACGCGGCCCACGGTGGTCAGGAAGAAGCCGCCGTCGCGCGAATTGAAGGCCGTCATGGCGCGCGTGCCGTTGATGCCCACCAGCCAGTCGGCCTCGGAGCGGCTGCGCGCCGCGCTGGCAAGGCCCTGCATCTGGCTGTCGCTGCGCAGGTTCTGGAAGCCGTCGCGGATGGCCTGCGGCGTCATGGACTGCAGCCACAGGCGCTTGACCGGCTTGCCCAGACCCTTGCCGTCCGGCTTGGCACCTGCAGCGTACTGCTCGATCAGGCGGAAGATCAGCTCACCCTCGCGGCCCGCGTCGCAGGCGTTGATGAGTTCGGTGACGTCCTTGCGCTTGGCCAGCTTGACCACGGCATTGAGCCGGCTCTTGGTCTTGTCCACGGGCTTGAGGTCGAAATACGGCGGGATCACCGGCAGGTTGGCAAAACTCCATTTGCCGCGCTTGACGTCGAATTCCTCGGGCGCCTGGATTTCCACCAGGTGGCCCACGGCGCTGGTCACGACGTAGTGTTCGCTCTCGAAGTATTCATCGTGCTTGTCGAATTTGCCCGCCACCGGAGTCAACGCGCGGACGATGTCCTGCGCGACCGAAGGCTTCTCAGCAATCACCAGGGTCTTTGTCATTGTGTGTACTCGTCATTCCCCGCAGGAGCTGCATGTCGCATGCCTGCGCTTCTACAATCCATGGCTCACGCGTGTACGTACGTGTACGCGCACGCGCATGTGTGCCTATTCAAGTTATCAGAGAAAACATGCCCCGCACAGCTTTGGCCCCTTCCGGCGGCCGCCGTATCCAGACCCGCCGCTCGGGTGTCCATGGCAAGGGCGTCTTCGCCGTGCAGGATCTTGCCGAAGGCGAGGTCCTTGTCGAGTACGTAGGGGAAATCGTCAGCTGGCAGGAAGCCCAGGACAGGCACCCGCACGACCCCAGCCAGCCCAACCATACCTTCTACTTCCACATCGACGAAGACCGCGTGATCGATGCCAACTACGGCGGCAATTCCTCGCGCTGGATCAACCACAGCTGCGCGCCCAACTGCTACACCGACGAGCGCGATGGCCGCATCTTCATCGTCGCACTGCGCAACATCGCCGCCGGCGAGGAGCTGAGCTACGACTACGGCCTGATCATCGACGAACCCTACACCAGGAAGCTGAAGGCCGAGTATCCCTGCTGGTGCGGTGCGGCCACCTGCCGCGGCACGCTGCTGGCGCCCAAGCGCGGCTGGCGCCCGCCCATGCCCGGCGATGCGTTGCCGGCCGGCGCAAAGCCGAAATCGGAAAAGTCTGAAAAGGCAAAGCGGCCCCAAAAACAGCAGGCCCAAGCGCCAAAGCCTTTGGGCAAACCCACCCAAGAGCCGAAGAAAAAATCCGGCACATCCTCGACAAAGGCGGGCGCATGATGGCTTCGTCCCCCATCCACTGGCCTGCGGAGTCGCTGTGGCAGGCCATCGAGCCGCAACTGCCGGGCTTTTCCGTGGAGATCGTGCCCAGCATCGGCTCGACCAATACCGAGCTGATGGCGCGCGCCCGCGATGGCCGCAACGAACCCGTGCTGCTGGTGACCGAAGTGCAGACCGCCGGCCGGGGCCGGCTGGGCCGCCAGTGGACCAGCGGCGTGGGCGATTCGCTGACCTTCTCGCTGGGCATGCCGCTGGCGCCTGCCGACTGGTCCGGCCTGTCGCTGGCCGTGGGCCTGAGCGTGGCGCAAAGCCTGCAGCCGCAATTGCCCGCCCCGGGCTCGCAGCGCCCGCGCATCGGCCTCAAATGGCCCAACGACCTGTGGATCGACGGCGACCGCAAGCTCGGCGGCATCCTGATCGAGACCGCCAGCTTTGTCGGCAGCGCCGCGCATGAGCCCGGCACGCCGCGCTACGTGGTCGTGGGCATCGGCCTGAATGTGCGCCCCCGCCCCGGCGACGGCATGCGCACGCCGCCGGCCAGCCTGCTGGAACTGGACGAGCGCCTGGACGCGCCCACCGCCCTGGCCTGCGTGCTGCCGGGACTGGTGTCCGACATCCAGGCCTTTGCCGCCCAGGGCTTTGCGCCGCTGGTGGACCGCTTTGCACAGCGCGACCTGCTGCGCGGGCGCGCCGTCAATCTCAGCGACGGCGAAAGCGGCATGGCCGAAGGCGTGGGCCGCGATGGCGCGCTGCTGGTGCGCACGGCGCGCGGCCTGCAGGCCATCACCAGCTCGGAAATCAGCGTGCGGCCGGCTGCTGTAGGCTAGAGCGATTGATGCACTAGGCCCGCCGAGAAACGACATGCTGCGAATTGCCTTTCTGCTGCTGGTGCTGGCCAATGCCGGCTACTACCTCTGGAGCCACGGCCAGCTCCAGGCCCTGGGCCTGGCCCCCCCGTCCACGACCGAGCCCGAGCGCCTGGCCCAGCAGGTGCGCCCCGAGGCGCTGAGCCTGCTGAGCGTGGACAACGCATCCACCACGCCCTCGCCGGCCGCCGCCGCCCCGTCCACGCCAGCGCCGGCCGCCACCCCGGCAGGCGGCGAGGAGCCCGCCCCTGCACCCAGGCCCGCCCAGGCCGCAGGCCAGCCCACCAGCTGCCTGGTGGCCACGGGCATCGAAGACCGCCATGCCGAGGCGCTGCGCCGCGGCCTCATCGCCCAGGTCGCCAGCGACCAATGGGACCTGAGCAGCACGCACCAGCCGGGCCGCTGGATGGTCTACATGGGCAAGTTCCCCGACGCCGAATTCCTGGAACGCAAGCGCGCCGAACTGCGCGCCCGCAAGATCGATTTCGACCGTGCGGGCGGCGCGCTGGAGCCGGGCCTGTCGCTGGGCCGCTTTTCCACCGAGGAAGCGGCCACGCGCGAGCTGACCAACTTCGCGCGCCAGGGCGTGCGCACGGCCCGCGTGGTGCAGGAGCGCCCCGACATCACGCTCTACACCCTGCGCCTGCCCCAGGCCACGGCCGCACTGCGCAGCCAGGTCGAGGCCATGGGCGGCAAGGCCTTCGAGGGCAAGCCGTTCAAACCCTGCTGAACCCGTTGGGCACGCCATGCGAAAAGGCCCGCGATCACAGGATCGCGGGCCTTTTTCATTTCAGCCGCAGCGGGTCAGAGCGCGCGCGGGTCGGTGGCCATGAGCTGCTCGACCAATACCTTCAGATCGGTGGTCAGGCGCAGGTAGCCGGCCTGGTCCAGTTCCAGGGTCTGCTCGTTCATGTAGAGCTTGCGGTTGATCTCGATCTGGATGCTGTGGCGGTGCTCGGCAGGCTTGCCGTAGCGGCGCACCAGCTCCACGCCCTTGTAGGGATGGTTGTAGTCCACGCTGTAGCCGCGCTCGCGCAGGAAGGCGCAGATGCGCTCGGACAGCGCGGGGCTGGCCGTGCTGCCGTCGCGGTCGCCGATGACGAAGTCGGCATGCACCAGGCCCGGGTGCAGCGTGGCATGGCTGGCGGCGACGGAAGGCATGGAATGGCAGTTGATGTGGATGCTGTAGCCATGGCGCGCATGGGCGGCGTCAATGGCGCGCTCCACGGCGGCGTGGTAGGGCTTCCAGCAGCGCTCGATGCGCTGCAGCAGCTCGGAGGCCGGCAACTGGCGGTCGTAGATGGGCACGCCCTCGTCGGTGAACTTCCAGATCAGGCCCTTGCCCAGGCGAACCTTCTGCAGCACGACCTGGTCGGTGGTGACGGGCAGCGGCCAGTCGCCTTCGATCATGGTGGTGTCGATCTCGGTGGTGTCGCGGTTGGCATCCAGGTAGATGCGCGGGAAATGCGCCTCCACCCAGCCCACGCCCATGCCTGGCGCAAAGGCATAGATCTTCTCCACATGCGTGTCCTCGGCCTGGCGCAGCGTGGCCAGCGGCAGGCAGGAGCCGAAGTCCTGCGGGTAGACCGTGCCGCTGTGCGGCGAGTCAAGCACCACGGCGCTGGTGCCGGCCACGCTGGTCACCATGGGCTGCGCGGCATCGGCCGCGCCGGAGCCTGCCGCGCCGGGCAGGGATTGCAGGAAGTTCTGACTGATCAGTCGCAGGACGGGATGCATGAGGAAGTGGTCTATCTCGGTTACGCATTGCACCGCTACGCTGCGGCCAGCCCGCCATGAAACTGGCGCGTCCCAGGCCAGGGACGCCGAGCAAGGGCCGCCCCGCAGCGAGGGCGTCGTCCCCCTCCCGCGAAGCGAGAGAGGGGGAAGGCGCGAGGCGCCTCAGGGGGAGCCTTTAATCCAGCTGGATCTGGGCCGTGGCGGCAATCTTCTTCATCTTGGCCACTTCGCTGGCGATCTGCTTGGTGAAAGCATCGCTGCTGGTGCCGGAGATGTACAGGCCCTGGGCAGCCATGCGCTTTTGCACGGCCGGGTCCTTGAGCGCGGCCGCGATGGCCTTTTGCACGCGGGCGATCTGCTCGGGCGGCGTGCTCTTGGGGGCCACGAGGCCGAACCAGGAAGGATCGTTCAGGTCGGCGTGGCCGGCTTCGGCATAGGTCTGCACATCGGGCAGCACGTCCAGGCGCTCATGCCAGGACACGGCCAGGGCCTTGACCTTGCCGCCCTTGATGTGGGGCAGCGAGGACGCGACCTGGTCGAAATACACGGGCACCTGGCCGCCGAGCACGTCGTTGATGGCCGGGCCTGCACCACGGTAGGGAATGTGCTGCATCTCGGTGCCCGTGCTCTTCATGAACTGGGCGCCCCACATGTGGCCGATGGTGCCGTTGCCGGGCGTGGCGAAGCTGACCTTGCCGGGGTTGGCCTTCAGGTACTTCACGAACTCGGCAAAGTTGTTGGCAGGCACCAGCTTGGGGTTGATCACGATCACGCCGGGCGCCTTGACGATCTCGGTCACGCCGACAAAGTCGTTGATGGCGTCATAGGGCAGCTTCTTGAACACGGCGGGGTTCACGCCATGGGTGGACAGCGTGGCAATGCCGAAGGTCACGCCGTCGGTGGCACGTGCCACTTCGGCCATGCCGATGGAGCCGCCGGCGCCGGCCTTGTTCTCGATCACCACCGCCTGGCCGCCCAGCAACTTGGGCAGCACGTCCTGCATGTTGCGCGGGACCATGTCGGTGGAGCCACCGGCAGGGAACGGAACGACGATGCGCAGGGGACGGGTGGTTTCCTGGGCGAAGGACATTCCAGGAACGACAGAAGAAGCGGCGATGGAAGCAAGGAAATGGCGTCGTTGCATAGGATCTTTCTTACAAACAAGGTCAGATTAAAAGAAATCTGCTCACAAAAAAAGCAAATACTGTGCCTGTTAATATTCCGAACAGGAATAGTTTCATCATATCCCTGTCATGAGTTTGCGCCGCCTCAACCCGCCCATACATCTGCTGCGCGCCTTCTCCACCGTGGTGCGCTTCGGAGGTGTCTCGCGCGCGGCCGAAGCCTTGCACTTGACGCAAAGCGCAGTCAGCAAGCAGATCCAGGAGCTGGAGAAGTGGGTGGGCGTGCCGCTGTTCGAACGCGAGCGCAAGCGCTTGAGCCTGACGCCTGCGGGCGAACGCTACGAGCGCGCCGTGCGCGCCCTGCTGGGCCAGCTGGAGGCGGCCACCCTCGAACTCATCACCAGCGATGACAGCCGAGGCGCGCTGCACCTGTCATCGCTGCCGACTTTCGCGGCCAAGTGGCTGATCCCCAGGCTGCCCCAGTTTCAGCAGCGCTATCCACAGATCACGCTGCACTTTGTACCCTACGTACACAGCTACCAATTTGACAGTCCGGGTCTGGACTGCGCGATTTTGTTCGGGGACGGGCATTGGAGCGGCGCGCACGCCCACTATCTGGTGGGCCGCCAGGTGGCGCTGATCGCACCGCCACATGGCACGGGCCCCGAGGCGCGCATCACCACGCCCCAGGACGTGGCGCGCTGCACGCGGCTGCGCCACGTGACCATTGCCGACGCCTGGGCGCGCTGGAGCGAGGCCCACGGCATCCACGGCATCAGCCCGCTGGCGGGCCCGCAGTTCGACCAGTTCCAGACCATCATTCGCGCCGTGATGGCGGGCATGGGCATCGCCCTGGTGCCACGCTGCCTGGTGCTTGACGAGCTTGCCGCCGGCCTGGTGAACGAGCCCCTGCCCCAGCACGGCTACCAGAGCGCCCTGGGCTACTGGCTGTGCTATCCGGCCGACCGTGCCAACCATGGCACGCTGGGCATCTTCCGCAACTGGTTGGTGGACCATGCGGCGCAGACACCGGGACGGGTGGCGATGGCCCCTGTAGCCCCCGATGCCCCTGCGGCAGCCGGTCAGGCGCCACCTATGCCGCAGGCTTAGGCGGCGGCGGCGAGCGCAGTGCCGTGAAGCGCACGCTGAAGCGTGCGCCCGGTGGCTGCTGGCCCGGATGCGCATCCTCCAGCACCACCTGCCCGCCATGCTGGCGCGCAATCTCCAGCACGATGGGCAGGCCCAGGCCCGAGCCATCGGCCTCCGAACCCAGCACGCGGTAGAACGGCTGGAACACCAGCTCGCGCTCGGCCTCGGGCACGCCCGGCCCCGAATCCTCCACCTGCAGCAGCAGGACCTGACCAAAAGGATCGGCCAGCACACGCACGGTGACCATGCCCGGCCGGCTGCTGGTGGAAGGCGTGTAGTTGATGGCGTTGTCCACGAGGTTGCGTACCAGCTCGGTCAGCAGCGTGGCATTGCCCTGCAGCCAGACGCCGGCGGCCGAGGACTCGGCGCCGTCATAGCCCAGGTCCACATGCTTGTCCATGGCGCGCGGCAGGCAGTCGCGCACCACGTCGGTGACGATGCGCACCAGGTTGCACGGCTGCATGGCCAGGCCCCGCCCCAGGCCCGCGCTCTCGGCACGCGCCAGCGCCAGCAACTGGTTGACGGTGTGCGTGGCACGGATGCTGGAGCGCGCGATCTGGGCCAGGGACTGCCGCAGCTCGCCCGTACTCACGCCCTCGCGCTGGGCCAGTTCGGCCTGCATGCGCAGCCCGGCCAGCGGCGTCTTGAGCTGGTGGGCCGCGTCGGCCAGGAAGCGCTTTTGCGTGGCCAGCGAGTCGCCCAGGCGGCCCAGCAGGTCATTGACCGAATCCACCAGCGGCACGACTTCCAGCGGCACGTCCTTGTGGTTGATGGGCGAAAGGTCCTCGGGCCGGCGCGCGCGGATGCGCTCCTCCAGCCGGTGCAGCGGCTTGATGCCGCGCGCCAGCGCCAGCCACACCAGCAGCGCGGCCAGCGGCAGGATGACGAACTGCGGCAGCATCACGCCCTTGATGATTTCCGTGGCCAGCACGCTGCGCTTTTCGCGCGTCTCGGCCACCTGGACCAGGGCCTGCGGTTCGCCCGGCAGGGGCATGCGCACCCAGACATGGGCCACGCGCAGATCGATGCCGCGAAATTCCGCATCGCGCAGCTGCACGGTGCCGCCGGACGGCAAGCCTGGAGGCGCCGCGCCAGTCAGAGCCTCGTCGGGCTCGGGCGGCGGCGGCAGGTCGCGCTCGCCGGCCAGGTATTCGCCCTTCACGCCCAGCACCTGGAAATACACGGTGTCCGATTCGTCGGCACGCAGGATCTCGCTGGCCGACTGCGGCAGGTTGAACAGCACCTTGCCGTGCTGCACCATCACCAGTTGGGCCAGCGCCTGGGCGTTGTATTCCAGCGCGCGGTCGAAGGGTTTGTTGGCCAGGCCCTGGGCCACCAGCCAGGTCAGCGCCAGGCTCACGGGCCACAGCAGCAGCAGCGGCGTGAGCATCCAGTCAAGGATCTCGCCGAACAGGGAGCGCTGTTCACGCTGGAAGATTTTCATCGGCGGGCAGCCCCTTACGACGGGTTCACGGCCCCGCGGCAACCACCACTATGCGCAGGCAAGCCAACCCGGGCCTGACAGCCACGGCAGCGGCCTCAGGACGCGATCTTCTCAAGGCAGTAGCCCAGGCCGCGCACGGTGGCGATGCGGATGGGGCCGCGCTCTATCTTCTTGCGCAGCCGGTGGATGTAGACCTCGATGGCGTTGTTGCTGACTTCGTCGCCCCACTCGCACAGGCGCTCGACCAACTGGTCCTTGCTGACCAGCCGGCCGGCCCGCTGCAGCAGCACTTCCAGCAGGCCCAGCTCGCGCGCCGACAGCTCGACCATCTTGCCGTCGATGGTGGCCACGCGGCCGGCCTGGTCGTAGACCAGCGGGCCGTGCTTGATGGTGCTGCTGGCGCCGCCCATGCCGCGCCGCGTGAGGGCGCGCACGCGCGCCTCCAGCTCGGACAGCGCAAACGGCTTGGCCATGTAGTCGTCGGCACCGTAGTCCAGCCCCTGCACGCGCTCCTCCACGCTGTCGGCCGCCGTGAGGATGAGCACCGGCAGCGCATCGCCGCGGCCGCGCAGCTTCTTGAGCACTTCGAGACCGTGCATCTTGGGCAGGCCCAGGTCCAGGATCAGCAAATCGAATTCGCTGCTGGTCATCAGCGCGGTGTCGGCCTCGCTACCATTGGCCACATGGCTGACCACGGCGCCCGAGCCGCGCAGGCTGCGCAGCAGGCCATCGGCCAGGACCTGGTCGTCTTCGGCAATCAGAATGCGCATGGGGGATGTCTCCTGTAATGCAGGCGCGCTCTGGGAGTTGGAAATGCGCGCCTTTAATTCCCAGGATTCTAGGATGCGCCCCGCAGCGCGGGCAGGGACCTTACCCGAGTGAGCCGCCGCCCGCGTAGGCCTCCAGCCCCAGCGCCACCACAGTGGCGATGTCGTCGCCGACTTCCTCGCGGAATTCGGCCTCGGCCTGGGAGACGGCGTCATGGAAAGCCTGCAGCCAGGCCAGGCCCGCTGGCGTGAAGCGGATGCGGCGCGCGCGCGCATCGCGCTCGTCGCTCTCGCGCGTGACCAGGCCCCAGGCCTCGCACTGGGTCACCAGGTCGCCCATGGACTGCTTGGTCATGCCTGCGCGCTCTGCCAGGTCCGTCAGCCGGTCGCCAGCCAGCGACAGATGCCGCGTGATGTGGATATGGGCCGCCCCCACCTTGTCGCGCGCAGCGAGGTTGGACAGTGCCAGCGGCACCTCCACATCGCGCGCCATGAGCTGCAGCACACGCGCGTCGAACCGCCGCATGGCATGGCCGAGCAACCGGCCCAGGTGGGTCTGGCGCCAGGCGTCGGCGGGCGGCGTGACAGGGGAAAGCTCACTCATGGATGCATTGTGAAGGCAAATCCAACAAGTCAGGAAAACTGACCAAAAACACCAACAAATCAAGGCAGCAAGCCCATAAACTACTGTTCAAGCATCCAGCCTGAATGCAAATACAGAGCTGAATCCATACCCAACCCAGGAGTCCGCATGAACACCGCCGTCACCACCGCCAACAGTGAAAAAGCCAAGGCCCTGCAGGCCGCACTCGCCCAGATCGAAAAGCAGTTCGGCAAGGGCACGATCATGCGCCTGGGTGAAGGCGAAGCCATCCAGGACATCCAGGTCGTCTCCACCGGCTCGCTGGGCCTGGACATCGCCCTGGGTGTGGGCGGCCTGCCCCGTGGCCGCGTGATCGAGATCTACGGCCCTGAATCCTCGGGCAAGACCACGCTGACGCTGCAGGTCATCGCCGAAATGCAAAAGCAGGGCGGCACCTGCGCCTTCATCGACGCAGAACACGCGCTGGACACCAGCTATGCCCAGAAGCTGGGCGTGAACCTCAACGAAGTGCTGATCAGCCAGCCCGACACCGGCGAGCAGGCCCTGGAAATCGTGGACAGCCTGGTGCGCTCGGGCGCCGTGGACATGATCGTCGTGGACTCGGTGGCCGCACTGACACCGCGCGCCGAAATCGAAGGCGAGATGGGCGACCAGCTGCCCGGCCTGCAGGCCCGCCTGATGAGCCAGGCGCTGCGCAAGCTGACCTCCACCATCAAGAAGACCAATTGCATGGTCATCTTCATCAACCAGATCCGCATGAAGATCGGCGTGATGTTCGGCAGCCCCGAAACCACCACGGGCGGCAATGCGCTGAAGTTCTACGCCTCGGTCCGCCTGGACATCCGCCGCACCGGCACCATCAAGAAGGGCGACGAAGCCATCGGCAACGAAACCAAGGTCAAGGTCGTCAAGAACAAGGTCTCGCCCCCGTTCAAGACCGCCGAGTTCGACATCCTCTTCGGCGAAGGCATCTCGCGCGAAGGTGAAATCCTGGACATGGGCGTCAACGCCAAGATCCTCGACAAGTCGGGGGCCTGGTACGCCTACAACGGCGAAAAGATCGGCCAGGGTCGCGACAACGCCCGCGAATTCCTGCGCGAGAACAGCGGCCTGGCCGTGGAGATCGAGAACAAGGTGCGCGACAGCCTGGGCATCGCCCTGCTGCCCACGGCCGGTGGCGATGCCTCCGAAGCCAAGGCCGCCAAGGCGGGCAAGGCCAAGGCCGACAAGGACGGCGTGATCGAGGCCTGAGCGCCCAGACCCCTCACTGCAGGCGCCGCCGCGCCTGCACACACTGTGTTTGCCATCTTGGCGCAGGCTCACGTCTGCGCCTTTTTTATCGCCGGGACGCCCCAAGGCAAAAAAGCGGCCCCCTTGGGGGGCAGCGGACCTTGCGCAGCAAGGGGAGCGTGGGGGCCCTTTTTATTCGGGACGATTCAGGAGACATTGCCGCATGGGATTCGCCAAGCTGTCGCTCAAGGGCCGGGCGCTCAAGCTGCTGGGCCAGCGCGAACATTCACGGCTGGAGCTGGAACGCAAGCTCGCCCCCCATGTGGAGGAAGGCGAGGACCTGGGCGCCATGCTCGACGCGCTGGAGCAGCGCGGCTTCATCAGCGCCGAGCGCGTGGCCGAGTCCGTGCTGCATCGCAAGGCCGCGCGCTTTGGCACATCGCGCGTGGTGCAGGAGCTGCGCAGCAAGGGGCTGGACGATGGCCTGGTGCGCGCCGCCGCAGAACAATTGCGCGCCACCGAACTGCAGCGCGCCCATGCCGTATGGCGCCAGCGCTTCGGCACACCGCCGGCCACCCCACAGGAACGCCTCAAGCAGATGCGCTTTCTGGCCGCGCGCGGCTTTGGCGGAGAAATAGCGAGCAAGGTGCTGCGCGGGCGCAGCGAAGACTGGGATGACGGAGCTGCAGACGAAGGCAACTAATCCACGCGCCGGGTTGCGCCCCAGCACACCAGCGACCCCACGGTCACCAGCGCCACGCCCTGCCAGAAGCCCCAGCCCGGCTGCACCTGCAGCCAGGCACTGGCCAGCAAGGCAGAGAACACGGGCGTGAAGTACGAGGCCGCCGCCATCACGGCCAGATGCCCGTGCTGTATGCCGTGCTCCCAGCAGCTGTAGCCCATGGCCGTGAGCCCGCCCACGGCCAGCAGCTGCAGCACCACGGTGCCTGACCAGTGCATGCCGCCTTCGCCACCCAGCCACAACCACTTGATCCACAGCGCCAGCGCAGTCCAGATCAGGAACAACCCCACGGCATTGTGCCCCCCACCCCAGCGCCGAGCAGCCAGCGAATAGCAGGGCCACAGCAGGGCCGCGCCAAAGGCGAGTCCATAGGCCAGCGGATTGGCCAGCATGTGGTCTGCCATGTCATGCATCTGCAGGGACTCGCCGCCCAGCACGCGCGTCAGCCCCCACAGGCACAGCAGCACCCCGGGCCACAGCCACCAGCGCGCATGCTGCTGGCGCAGCAGCACCGCCAAGACGATGGTCAGGCTGGGCCACAGGTAGTTGATCAGCCCCAGCTCCAGTGCCTGAGCGCGGTCCTGCGCCAGACCGATCGCCAGCGACAGACAGATTTCATAGACCGCAAACAGCAGCCCGCAGCCCCAGAAATAGGCCGGGTGCATGGTTCGCCATTGCGAAGGCCTGGGCAGGCCGCGCACGGCGGCCACGCACAGGGCGCTGACCGTATAGAGCATGGCAGCGCCGCCCACGGCGCCCAGCGGCTCGGCCACTGAGCGCATCAGGCCCACGGTGCAGCTCCAGCCCACCACGGCCAGCAGGCCGATGGCGGTGGCCCGGCCTGCGGCTGCAGGGGAACTGCTGTGCGCGGAAGACATGGGAAAGGCTGCGCGCGGCAGGTCAGTGCGGCTGCAGCACCTGGCGCAGCGAGCGGTAAAGCGCGTCCGAGCCGTGCGCGCGGTTGTCCGCATCGAAGGAGAACTCGTTGCTGGACTGCGTGCCGGTCGCGTCCTCGGGACGCGCCTCCATGAAGAAGGACAGGAAGCGCGCGCCCTGGCGGCGGTGCATGGTCAGCACTTTCTCCAGCCGCTGCGGCGACAGTGCCACCAGCGGATGGAACTCCGTCACGCCATAGGCGGTGTGGCCATAGCGGCGCAGCATCTGGCCGACCAGCGGCCCATAGGTGTCTTCGCCATACAGGCTGACACCCAGGGACAGCCCCGGCATGCGTTGCAGGCTGCGCTCCACGGCGTAGCGGCTGGCGTCCCAGCTCGGATTCGCATGGGGGTTGAGCTGGTGGGCAAAGCGAGGCACCCGGCCCAGGCAGCCGTGCCCGATGTGCTCGGAAAAGCCCTGGATGTAGTCGGCCACCTGCTGCTCGCGAAAATCGTTCCAGTCCGTCGCCAGCGGGTTGTAGAACAGCGCCAGCCGGTCCTGCGGGCTGTCCACCCAGAATTCCACGCCGTCCGGCAGCTTGCCGAAGTCAGGCAAGGCCTCGGCGGCATGGGGCCTGGGCTCGCCCTGGTGGCGGTCCATCACGGCGATCTGGCGCGTGGCCAGCAGGCCCAGGCTGCGCCCGCCGGCCTGCAGCACCACGTCGATGCGGTGCAGGCCCTCGCCCAGCGCCGGATAGCGGATGTCGGCACGCCAGCCCACATCGGGCGTGAGGAAATCAGGCTTGGCATGGGCCACATCCTGGCGGTGCATGTGCACGGGGGCGTGCGAGTAAGGGCGCCCGTCCACGAAGACGGCCACGGCCAGTTGCTTTTGCAGCTTCGCGTCGGGCGAGTGGACCCAGCCGGACACCGGGACCGTGCCAGCCGCATAGCTGTCGATGTGCTGGAAGAAGTTCTGCAGCGGCTCGCTGCGGATGTTGCGCGACGGAGGCTCCACCGCATCGAAGCTGGCGAACTCCGACTTCAGATGGGCATTGAGCCGCGCAATGTCGCCATAGCGCTGGCGCAGGAATGCATGGAAGCCCGCCACGGATGCAGGGCTGTAGTCGGTGACCGCATAGCCTTCGGCCGCGAACCCCATGCCGGCCTCGAAACCCGGGAACAGCTGGTGCGTCTCGCCCAGCACGGTGAGCGCACGCAGCGGATGCATGGCGGCATCGCCCGCAGCGCACATGCGCTCGGCCAGGGCATCGACCACCAGCTTGCGCACGCGCGTGATTTCATTGTCCTGCCGCGCAACCGACCACGGGAAGATGCGCGCGCCCAGATAGGTGTCCAGCGGCAGCGGTCCCTTGGGCGTCCAGGCCAGATTGGCGGGATCGGCGGCCAGGCGCTCCTCGGCCTGGGAGTGGACCTCGAAATGCGTGGCGAACAGGTAGAGCACCACGGGCCGCTGCGCCTGCGCCACCGTGCGCACCACGCGGTCCAGCGCCTCGCCCCGGACTTCCCAGGCCCGGCCGTTCCACTGCACATAGCGCAGCAGAGGCACGCTGAGCGTATAGCCCAGCTCCAGCCCCTCGCCCTGCGGCCGACCCAAGCGCTGCAGCGTGGCTTTCACCATTTCCGCGGCCGAGCCCTGAGGGCCCAGGCAACTGGCAGGCACCTGCTGGAATTCCTTGGGAAAATCCTCGCGCAGCCCGTCCTGCACCAGGCAGGCTTCCATATTGCCCAGCAGCGGACTCAGCAGCAGGCGCGATGAGGAAGGCAATGCCGGCCGCAGCTTCCAGGCGAACACAACGATCAGCAGACACAGCACGGCCAGGGCCAGGACATGGCCCCAGACCGGACCGCGCCGGCCCGGCAAGGACGGGGGCGCGGGGGGCCTCACAGGCCCAGCATGATCTGCAGGTTCTGCACGGCGGCGCCGCTGGCGCCCTTGCCCAGGTTGTCCAGACGGGCGATCAGCACGGCCTGGCGGTACTGCTCATTGGCGAATACACGCAACTCCAGCTTGTTCGTGTCGGTCAGCGTATCGGCAGCCAGCTTCATGTCTTCGGTGGGCGGCAGCACCGACACCCATTGCTCGGGCGTGTTGGTCGCCGCGTAGTGGGCGGCCAGCGCATCGTGCAGATCGGCGGCCTTGGGCGCGCCCGGCAGCAGGTCCAGATGCAGGGGCAGTTGCACCAGCATGCCCTGGCGGAAATTGCCCACGGCAGGAATGAAGACCGGGCGGCGCGTCATGCCCGTGTAGTGCAGGATTTCGGGAATGTGCTTGTGCGACAGGCCCAGCGCATAGGCCTCGTAAGGCGCGGCCGTGCCGGCCTCGTAGGCTTCGATCATGCTGCGGCCGCCGCCCGAGTAGCCGGACACCGAGGGCAGGCTCAGCGCGTAGTCGGCTGGAATGAGGCCTGCCGCCACCAGCGGGTGCAGCAGTGCGATGGCGCCCGTGGCATAGCAGCCGGGGTTGGCCACGCGCGTGGCAGCCTTGACGGCGTCCAGCTGGCCCTTGCGCAGCTCGGGAAAGCCGTAGACCCAGCCCGGCGCCACGCGGTGGGCGGTGGAGGCATCGATGATCTTGATGGCGCGGCCGGTCTCGGCCTCGATGGCGTCGACCATGGCCACGGTTTCGCGCGCAGCGTCGTCATGCAGGCACAGGATGACCAGGTCCACGCCGGCGATCAGCGCACGCTTGGCAGTAGGATCCTTTCGCAGCTCGGGCGCAATGCTGACCAGCTCCACGCCGGACAGATCGACCAGACGCTCACGGATCTGCAGCCCTGTCGTGCCTGCTTCGCCATCGATAAAGACTTTTGCCATCGCTGTATTTCTCCTGCTGCGCGGCCCTCCTGGAGCCGCTGCGGCACCATTGCCGCGTTCCAGCTGCGGATTCTCACCGAAACCGGGTCCCCCTGCGCCCGTTGTCGCAAAACGGTTGGCAGCGGCGATCCAGGGCCGCTGACATGCGCCTGTTACAAACGGCGGGCAGGGCCGCCTGCAGATCCTCTATAAGACAAAAGAGCTGTGGCGCCTGAAAGAAATGTCGGGAAACCGTCTTTTCCCTGACATATCAATGCATTGCACAGTTCCTGGCATGCTGCTTGGCCCGCAGGAAATTGTGGATTCTGCGCATGGGGGCGTGTCGGATGGCGCAGTGCAGCATGGTACATTCGGCGATTGCCAGGTCACTCCGCCTTGAGGCAGCACCCCAGGGCTACCGGGTCAATCCCCCCCTATTTGTTTGAGAGAGACATCATGAAGATTCATGAATACCAAGGCAAGGACATCTTGCGTCAGTTTGGTGTGCCTGTACCTCGCGGTATCCCTGCGTTCACAGTGCAAGAGGCCGTCGAGGCCGCCCAGAAGCTCGGCGGCCCCGTGTGGGTCGTGAAGGCCCAGATCCACGCTGGTGGTCGCGGCAAGGGCGGCGGCGTGAAGGTTGCCAAGAGCATCGACGACGTCAAGGCACTGGCTGGCCAGATCCTGGGCATGCAGTTGGTCACGCACCAGACCGGCCCCGAAGGCCAGAAGGTCCGCCGCCTGTACATCGAAGACGGCGCCGACATCCAGAAGGAGTACTACCTGTCGTGCGTGACCGACCGCGCCACGCAGAAGGTGGCCTTCATCGCTTCCAGCGAAGGCGGCATGGACATCGAGGAAGTGGCCCACTCCACGCCCGAGAAGATCATCACCATCTTCGTCGATCCCCTGGTCGGTCTGACCCAGGCCCAGGGCGAAGAGCTGGCCAAGGGCATCGGCATGCCTGCCGACTCCACTGCCCAGTTCATCGACATCTGCCAGAAGCTCTACAAGTGCTACATGGACACGGATGCCTCGCTGGTCGAGATCAACCCCCTGAACCGTGACAGCAAGGGCAATGTCATTGCCCTGGACGCCAAGTTCAACTTCGACGCCAACGCCCTGTTCCGCCTGCCCGAAATCGTGGCACTGCGCGACCTGGACGAAGAAGATCCCGCCGAAGTCGAAGCCTCCAAGTTCGATCTGGCCTACATCTCGCTGGACGGCAACATCGGCTGCCTGGTCAACGGTGCCGGCCTGGCCATGGCCACCATGGACACCATCAAGCTGTTCGGCGGCGAGCCGGCCAACTTCCTGGACGTGGGCGGCGGCGCCACCCCCGAGAAGGTCACCGAAGCCTTCAAGATCATGCTGAAGAACCCCAAGGTCGAAGGCATTCTGGTCAACATCTTCGGCGGCATCATGAAGTGCGACACCATCGCCACCGGCGTGATCACTGCCTGCAAGGCCGTGAACCTGCAAGTGCCCCTGGTCGTGCGCATGAAGGGCACGAACGAAGAACTGGGCAAGAAGATGCTGGCCGAGTCCGGCCTGCCCATCATTAGCGCCGACACCATGGCCGAAGCGGCCACGAAGATCGTCGAAGCCGTCAAGTAAGCAGGCCCGGAGAACACACCATGTCTATCTACATCAATAAAGACACCAAGGTCATCACCCAAGGCATCACGGGCAAGACGGGCCAGTTCCACACGGAAAAATGCATCGAGTACGCGAACGGCAAGAACTGCTTCGTGGCCGGTGTGAACCCCAAGAAGGCCGGCGAAAAGATCTTCGACGTGCCAATCTACGCCTCCGTCAAGGAAGCCGCACAAGGCACGGGCGCCACGGTCTCCGTGATCTACGTTCCCCCCGCAGGCGCTGCCGCCGCGATCTGGGAAGCCGTGGAAGCCGACCTGGACCTGGCCATCTGCATCACCGAAGGCATCCCCGTCCGTGACATGCTGGAAGTGCGCAACAAGATGCGCGCCAAGGAAGCTGCAGGCGGCAAGCGCACCCTGCTGCTGGGCCCCAACTGCCCCGGCCTGATCACACCCGACGAGATCAAGATCGGCATCATGCCCGGCCACATCCACAAGAAGGGCCGCGTCGGCGTGGTCAGCCGCTCCGGCACGCTGACCTACGAAGCCGTGGCTCAGCTGACCGAACTGGGCATTGGCCAGTCGTCGGCCGTGGGCATCGGCGGTGACCCGATCAACGGCCTCAAGCACATCGACGTGATGAAGGCCTTCAACGACGATCCCGACACCGACGCCGTCATCATGATCGGCGAAATCGGCGGTCCCGACGAAGCCGAAGCTGCCCGCTGGTGCAAGGACAACATGAAGAAGCCCATCGTCGGCTTCATCGCTGGTGTCACCGCCCCTCCCGGCAAGCGCATGGGCCACGCCGGCGCGCTGATCTCCGGCGGCGCCGACACGGCCGACGCCAAGCTGGCCATCATGGAAGAGTGCGGTTTCGTCATCACCCGCAATCCCTCCGAAATGGGCCGCCTGCTCAAGGGCCTGATCTAAGCGGCACCGGTTCTGCGTGACATCCAGGGTTCGCTCCAGGAAGAAATTACGCAGAATTACGAATCGGTAAGGCGGCAAGTCCGCCCTACACTGACGACTCCAAAAAAGAAAAAGCGCCAGAGGCTACCGCCCTGGCGCTTTTCAACTCATAACAGCGGAGAAACCATGGAATACCTGCAAAGCGCCGATTTCTGGATCGGCCTGTTGAAGATCGTCTGGATCAACATCATCCTGTCTGGCGACAACGCCGTCGTCATCGCCCTCGCAGCACGCTCGCTGCCTCCCGCACAGCAAAAGAAAGCCGTCATGTTCGGCTCCGGCGCCGCCGTGGTGCTGCGGATCATCCTGACCGTGGTCGCGGCCAAGCTGCTGGAGCTGTCGTTCCTGCAGATCGTGGGCGGCTGCCTGCTGCTGTGGATCGGCCTGCAGCTGCTGACCGGCGAAGAAGATGATGAAGGCGAATCCAAGGGCCATGGCAGCATGATGGTCGCCATCCGCACCATCCTGATCGCCGATCTGGTGATGAGCCTGGACAACGTGATCGCCGTGGCCGCCACTGCGCAGGGCAACATGGTCCTGCTGATCCTGGGCCTGGCCATCAGCATCCCGCTGGTGATCTTCGGCTCCACGCTGATGATCAAGCTCATGGAGCGCTTCCCCGTCATCATCACGCTGGGCGCCGCCCTGATCGGCTGGGTCGGCGGAGAAACCATCGTCAACGACCGCCTGCTGCACGGCTACGCCATCAGCCACCCCTGGCTGCACTATGTGGCGGCCGCAGCCGGCGCCGTGCTGGTCGTGGGCATTGGCAAGTTCCTGCAGGCGCGCTCAGGCGCAAAGCACGCAGCCCAGGCCTGACGCTGCCGCAGGCAGCACCTTCGCCGCATCACGAACGCACTGCCCCGGCAGTGCGTTTTTGCTTTGTGAGGACCCATCTTGATGTGGCGTCAAGCTGACGAGCCGTTGCGCCCGCGCATTCCGGGCACTTGCGCGCACTGTTTTCATTTACGCTGTGCACCGGTCTTCACCATTGCATCTGCACACCAGGGACTGATGGCACCACCGCCGAATCCGTCCTTTGCCACCATGCCCAGCGCCCCCAAAATCCCGGACCAACCCACCCGGCAGCAAGCTCCTGCCCAGTACTGCGCCATGGTTGCACGCACCGATGTGGGCCGGCGCCGTGACAACAACGAGGACGCCGTCACCATCCACCCCAGCGCCCAGCCCTGGCCCATTGCCGTGCTGGCCGATGGCATGGGCGGCTACAACGCCGGCGAAGTCGCCAGCGCCATGGCCATCAGCCTGGTATCCGTGGCGCTGCAAAGCACCACCACCGAGGCGCCCGTGGCCAACACGCCGCAGGCCCGCCAGGAATTGCAGCAGTCACTTGCCAATGCCCTGAACCTGGCCAACGCCGCCATCCTCACCGCCGCCCAGGAAACACCCGGCTGCCGCGGCATGGGCACCACCGTCATCGCAGCCGCTTTGCTGCCCGGCCTGCTGATGCTGGCCCACCTCGGCGACTCGCGGGCCTATGGATGGCGCGATGGCCAACTGCTGCGCCTGACCCGGGACCACACTTGGCTCCAGGAAGAAATCGATGCAGGCCGCATCCAGGACCACGAAGCCCGGCAGTCCGGCCTGGGCCACCTGCTCACCCAGGCCCTGGGCGTGACCCAGGACGTCACACCCGACTTCAATGAATGGCCGCTGCAGCCTGGCGACCGCATCCTGCTGTGCTCCGACGGCCTAACCGACATGCTCGATGACGACGCCATTGCCGCACTGTTCAAGCAGTCCAGCCCGCTGCCCGTGCTGCTGACCTCGCTGCTCACGGCCGCCAATGAAGCAGGCGGAAACGACAACATCAGCGCAGCGCTCATCGAACTCCAGGCCAACCCGCCCTCTGCCGCCTGCGCTGCCATCGATTGAGCCCAGACAGAGCGCAGGGATCGACGGCAGAACCCATCCGATGGACGCGCTTGCGTGCGCAGAAACCCCAGGTTCCAATTGTCAAAAATGATTGCGCACCCAACAATCGGTCAAAGACAAGCCATAGCCTGTATCAAATACGATGACGGACTCCGGCGTGCCCGGGCCGCAGACATAATAGTTGGATAGACCCCAGCTCCGGATCACCCAGTGCAGTGCAAGCCGGGCATAACAAAGGAATTTTGAGCATGCCGACCCTGGTCATCTCCATCGACGGCGCCGTCATCAAGGAAGTGCAGCTGACCAAGGAGCGCACCACGCTGGGACGCCGCCCCTACAACGACATCGTCATCGACAACCTCGCGGTCAGCGGGGAGCATGCCGTGCTCAGCATCGTCGACGGTGCCGTCATCATCGAAGACCTGCGCAGCACCAATGGCACCTATGTCAACGGCCAGCCCATACTGCGCCAGACCCTGAACCACGGCGACCTGCTGGACATCGGCAAGTACAAGATCCGCTTCGTGCAGCAGCAGGTCAGCGCCTCCTCGCGCTCGGCACTGGCGGCCATTGCCGCAGCAGTGGAGGCAACCCGCCCAGCCCCCTTGGCGGAAGACCTGCCATCGCAGTTCAGCACCCAGACCCCCTCAGGCTTCGACCACACCCTGCCGCCTTCGATGGCCGGCCTGGCCACACGCCAGGCTGCCATCCGCATGCTCAACGGCAACGCCGCCGGCCGCGAAGTCCCGCTGGTCAAAGTCGTCACTACCCTGGGCAAGCCCGGCGTGGCCGTCGCCTCCATCACCCAGAAGCACCACGGCTTCGTGCTCGCCCAGCTGGAAGGTGACGCCCTCAGCCTCAAGCTCAACGGCCAGGAAATCGGCCGCCGCCCCATGCCACTGCAGCACGGAGACACGGTGGAGCTGGCAGGCACGCAGATGCAGTTCCTGGTGGCGTGAGGAACCAGCTCGACCCCGCCGACAAGCCTCGCGTGACGTCTGTAGCAAGCGCACGATCTCTGACAAAAACGTCACAACAAGTGGATCAATTTGTCAGAGAATGGCGTCCAACCGTGTCAGTTGCAACCAAACCATACATAGACCTGGACCTTGGCCCCCTGGAGCGACTGGCACGGCTCTTGCTCAGTAGAGCATGCAATCAACCCCTATGAGGAGAAGTTCATGAAGCGTTCCATCCAGCAAGGTTTTACCTTGATCGAATTGATGATCGTTGTGGCGATCATCGGCATCTTGGCAGCGGTTGCGCTGCCGGCTTATCAGGATTACACGGCACGTGCCCAAATGTCGGAGGCCATGACTCTGGCCAGCGGCGCCAAGGGTGCTGTGACTGAATCGTATTCCAACAACGGTGCTTGGCCGGCCACCAATGGCGCCGCTGGACTGGCAACCGCAAACACCATTACCGGCAAGTACGTGAACAACGTTTCCGTTGCTGATGGCGTTATTACCGCCCGGATGAAGAGCACTGGCATTACCAAGGATATTCAGGGCAAGACCTTGGTTCTCAGCCCCATTACTCGAGTGGGTTCGATCGAATGGAAGTGCAAGCCCGGTGCTGGTGGCGCTCCTCTCAAGTTTTACCCTGCTTCTTGCCGCGGCTAAGCCTTTGACGACGGTATAGCAGCGCAATCAGCGCATCCGACTGCCCGCTATTGCGGGCAGTTTTTTTTGAGAAGGACAAAGTAGTTTGCTGAGAAGAAATGCATGGTGCCTAGCTTTCTGGCTGTTCATCGGTCTATGCTTGGCAAGCTATCTGCCCGGTCTAAACGGCGGTTTCCTATTCGATGACATGCCGAACCTCTCCGAGTTGGGAGCACGTGGAGGGGTGGAGAATTGGGACAGTTTCAGGGCTTTCGTGTTGCATGGTTCCGCAGGCCCCCTGGGCCGCCCAGTCTCTCTCGCCAGCTTTCTGCTGGACGACAATTTTTGGCCCAGTGCCCCCGCTGCGTTCAAGCGCACCAACTTGCTGTTGCACCTGCTGACGGGCGTGCTTCTGTGCTGGACGACGCTGAACCTGCTGCGGCTGTATGGGGTTCGGGAGGAGCAGGCCCGCTGGGGCGCCGTCCTCAATATGGGCTTCTGGCTGCTACACCCCTACATGGTCTCCACCACGCTGTACGTGGTACAGCGCATGGCGCAATTGGCAACGCTGTTCGCCCTAGCCGGACTGGCGGGCTATCTGCATGGGCGCCTGCTGATGCGGCGCCGGCGTATCGGGGGGTATCTCTGGATGAGCGCTTCCCTGGGCCTGGGCACCTTACTCGCCACCTTGAGCAAGGAGAACGGTATTTTGCTGCCCATGCTGGCCATGCTGGTCGAATGGTGCAGGCCCGTGACCGTTGCTGCTGGACCAACGCAAACTGAGCGCCCCGACTGGCGCTGGCGCCTGATTTTTCTATGGCTGCCCAGCTTGGCCGTTTTCTGGACACTTGGCAAGGAGATCAATTTCTCACCCGATGTGTGGCCGGCCCGCCCTTTCAACCAGGTCGAACGCTTGCTCACCGAACCCCGCATCGTCTGGGAATACCTGCAGCATCTGTTCATCCCGCGTATAGAAGGCCTGGGCCTGTTTCAGGACGGCTATGAAATCTCGACCAGCCTGCTCAGCCCATCAACCACGCTGCCCAGCCTTGTCGGGTTGGCAATACTGCTGCTCGCAGGGCTGCTACTACGTCGACAGCAGCCTTATGTAGCTCTGGCCATACTGTTCTTTTTCGTATCCCATCTCATCGAATCCACGGTCGTGGGCTTGGAGTTGTACTTCGAGCACCGCAACTACGCTGCGGCGCTGTTCCTTTTCCTGCCCATCGTCATGGGACTACTATGGCTGGCTGAAAAGAAAAGCATGTTCATCGCGGCCACGACGCTGTGCGCCATGTTGGCCCTGCTGGCCCTGCTGACTTGGCAGCGTGCCACACTATGGTCAAACACAGAGGCCTTGCAGAACTATTGGGCCGTGGCCTCTCCCCTGTCGCCGCGGGCTCAGAACCATCTGGCCATGCAGATGTTCAAGTCCAATCAGCCAGAAAAAGGCTTCCAGCTCCTAGAACAAGCCTCGGAGAGGCTCCCTCAAAGCTCGCTTTTGACGATGCAATGGCTGCTTCAGAAGGTCTTACACAAAGAAGCCACTCCCCAGGACTTTGCCAATGTGAGAAGCCAACTGCCGAACCAGCGTTTCGACGCCCAGGCTCTGCTGGGCATACGCATGATTGTCGACAGCTTGCAGGAAACAGGCACACGCCCAGAGTACCGGCGGCAGATGCTTGAGCTGCTGGATGTAATGCGCGGTCTGCCACGCTATACGGCAGTACCACTGTTCAACCGTCTGGAGCCCTACCTGCGTGGCAGCTTGCTACTGAGTCAGGGAGAATACGCGCAGGCAACCACCAGCTTCAAGCAGGCCATAGAGAAGTATCAGGACATTGATGCCGCGCTGCCCATGGTGGCAGACATGGGCAACTCCAATCGTCCTCAGGAAGCTCTGGAACTATTGCAAGCAGCCAAGGATGTCTATGCCCAGCAATCCAATAGAACGCTTAAGAGATCAAGAGAAAGCTATGAACAGGAAATCGAGCGCTTCAACCAACTCTTGCTCCTCGATATACAAGCCATAAAGCCAGGTCACAAATGAAGCTCAGCATCGTATTACCAGCCAAGAATGAAGCTCTCAGTGTAAGCGATACGGTACGAAAGATCCTATCGGAGGTTGCCCATGCCGAAGTAATTGTCGTGAGCGACGGATCAACCGATCATACTGCACAATTGGCCGAACAGGCAGGTGCCCATGTAGTGCAGCACCCGTATAGCAAAGGAAATGGTGCGGCCATAAAAACTGGAGCGCGAGCGGCCAAAGGTGAAATTATAATTTTCATGGATGCCGATGGCCAGCATGACCCAGCAGATATCGCAAGGCTGCTTGAGAAAATTCACCAAGGCCATGATATGGTGGTAGGTGCAAGACAAAAAGGTTCGCAAGCAAGCTTAGGACGCGGCATCGCGAATGCGTTTTACAACCGGTTGGCATCGTGGATGACGGGCCATCGCGTGGAAGATCTGACTTCCGGCTTCAGAGCGGTACGCGCCGACAAGTTTCGCGAATTTCTTTATCTCTTACCCAACGGGTTCTCCTACCCTACAACAAGCACGATGGCATTTTTCCGTGCTGGCTACTCGGTAGCGTATGTACCAATCCATGCGGCGCAACGTATGGGAAAAAGCCATATTCGTCTAATTCGCGATGGCGCGCGATTCTTACTCATCATATTTAAAATCGGCACACTATTTTCACCTCTTAAGATTTTCGCCCCCGTGGCATTTTCAATGTTAGCTCTAGCGTCCGGCTGGTACGGATGGACATGGTGGCATCATGGTCGCTTCACAAATATGAGTGCCTTGCTCTACAGTGGCAGCGTAATGGTATTTCTCATGGGCTTGATATCTGAGCAAATAACAGCCTTAATGTATAGGGGACGGGATTGAGCCTATCCACCAACCAAAATCACCTTGGGGTCTGGTTCCTTGCAATTAAAACCGGGACGGGCACAGACGTTTTCACATTGCAACTCTGTTCCGCCCTCAACGCAAGAGGAATCCGTGCAGAGATCACATGGCTGCCGCACCATGCTGAATATTTTCCTTGGATGGTAAAAATCCCGCAAAAACCAGCCTGGGCCAATATAGTCCACCTAAATACATGGACTCACGATCGGTTTATACCCAAATCCATTCCAATCGTCGCAACTATGCACCTATGTGTGCACGATCTGGCGCTGCGCCCTTACAAAAGCCTGATTCAGCACCTCTATCACCAATACTGGATCCGCCCAACAGAGAAGTCACTACTCCTCCGGGCAGACAAAACTATTGCGGTCAGCCACTATACGGCGTGCCGCACACAAGAATTCTTCCAGACCAAAGAAATTCAAGTCATCCCCAATGGAATACCTATATCACCATCGCCAGCCATTAAAGCCCATGATCCGCACCAGCCATTCCGTCTGCTATATGTTGGCAACTGGTCGAAAAGGAAGGGAGTCGATCTCCTGCCAGGTATCATGCAAATGCTGGGTCCGGATTTTGAACTTTACTATACCGAAGACGCGCATGGCCTCCACAAGAAAATCAATCTTCCCTCAAACTGCAAATGCGTTGGCCGGTTAAACCAAGAGCAACTACAACAGGCTTATATCAATGCACACGCTTTAATCTTCCCATCTCGACTGGAAGGACTACCTCTAACAGTCATGGAAGCAATGGTAAACAGTCTCCCCGTTGTCGCAGCACACGCCTCTTCTCTGCCCGAACTGGTGACAAATGGAGTAACAGGCATTCTCTTTCCTCAAGATGATATAAATTCCGCTGTAGTTGCCATTAGAAAACTAGCGTTATATCCCGATTTTTGCAAGATACTTGGCGAGAATTCAAGAAAAACGATAGCATCCAGTTTCAGCCTCAACACGATGACAGATGCTTATGAAAAAATATACAGAGATATTAGATCCGAGCACTTACAATCATAAAAAGATTGTGGCAGTGATTCTCAATTACAGAACACCAGAGAAAACCCTGAAATGCCTTGAAACCCTTGTTGATCAAGGTATTTCACGCATTATCCTTGTCGAAAATTCAGAAGATGGTGGAGTTACGCTAGCAGCGATGCAGCGAGGACTGGATTCTATTTCAGAAAAAGAAGTATCAGTTGCAATCCTAGACAATGGTAAAAACCTTGGATTCTCTGCAGGAGTTAACATTGCTCTTGCAAGCAAATATATAAGAAAGGAAGATTCGGTATTACTAATAAATTCAGATGCTCATCTGATGCCGAATTCACTTGCAAATCTCATTTCAGCGCTCCCTGCTGGGGCAGATATTGCAGCTCCGCTAGTCGCGGAACCCGGTCACTCGCCTCGTCCACCTTTATTTTACTACAACAGATATTTTGCCCTATTGACTAGACACAGAATCCCAGGATCATTCCCTTATATCACAGGTGCCTGTATGATGATTTCATCAAAGGTTGTTAGCTCACAGTTATTCAATGAGAAGTTTTTCTTTTATGGCGAAGATGTGATGCTGGGGGCCACCATGATTCAGCTGAGAAAGAATTTCACTGTTGTAAAAAATAGTATTGCCGTGCACGAAGGCTCAGGAAGCGCAAAAAATGGTTCACTATTTTATGAATATCACATAAATAGAGGGCATTGGCTTCTGGCACGAGAGCTATTTCCAGAGAATATTAAATACAGCGCAGCTTTATTTTTCAGGATCTTCACACTAACAGTTCGCGCAATATTACGCTCAATCAGATTAAGAAGCACATTACCCCTGAAAGGATTTTTTAGAGCTAGTAGCGACTTCTTTTCAGGTGAAAAAAATTTTCCGAACTCTAAATAGCCACTTCAGCCAAATGACCCCCCCCGCAAAGCCAAAGAAAATAATCTTCTTTGTCCCATCCTTAATAGGTGGCGGCGCAGAGAAAGTAGCATTACTACTAGCAAGAAGCATGAGTGGTCTTGGATGTGAGATCAAAATTGCAACAGCCAGAAAAAATGGAGAGCTAGCTTACTCATTTCCGGAAAACGTAAAGATCATTGATTTTGCCTGCAATAAACCAATATCCGGAATACGCACACTATCAAAACTAGTAGCATCATCTCAAGCAGATGCAATTATTTGCTTCGGAATACAGACAGGTATCGCCGCCGCCTTATCCCAAAGAATGTACAAATGGAAATCCACTCTAATTATCAGAAACGAAAATAATTTGGAGTTAGAATGGAAAAATGCCAGCAAACTAAATCAACTTATTGGCCCAGCACTTTCAAGATGGTCGGCCAAGCAATCGAAATTCGTTTGTGTCTCCAGAACTTTATCTCAAGCCACAAAACAATATTTGAAATTGCACGATGATGAAGTCATCACCATCAGAAATCCGGTTTTCGATAACATAGATTGGCCCCAGTCAGAAAAACCGTTACATCCCTGGCTTGCATCCAGTTCATTGCCCACCTTTGTCGCCATTGGACGGCTGGAGCATCAGAAAGGTTTCGACACACTCATTGATGGATTCAAGATTGCAAACGAAACTATTCAAGCAAGATTAATAATTTTTGGAAACGGCGGATTGAGAAATCAGCTTGAAGAAAGAATAGAGTCTGCCGGACTTTCAAACCACATATCTCTACCAGGGTTCACTGAAAATCCATTGCACCAACTGCGCGCCGCAACAGCATTCATACTAAGTTCACGCTATGAGGGATTTGGCCTTGTTTTAGTCGAAGCACTTTTCAGTGGAACAACCATCATATCCACTGATTGTAACTATGGACCTTCCGAAATTCTAGAAGATGGAAAATATGGGATATTACTTCCCGTAAATGACCCCCATTCAATAGCAAATGCCATCATAAATTCCGCTAATGGCTCAATAAATCATGAACGCCCATCACCGGAATGGTACAGAGAATTCTTATCGAGCATTTCCGCCAAGAAGCATCTGGAGCTCACATAGGAATCGCCAGGATATCCGTAAAATCCTTTTTATATTGATTTCTCAAATACTCAAAAGAAACCATCTCATTAGGATGTTTCAAGTCGAATATTTTTCGATTTTTCAAAATTTCGACAAACACTTCCAAACCGCCAGAAGCAGACAAATAAGTCGGATTAAACTCTGAAACCAGCGGTACACCAGTTGCGAGCAATGCACTCGCCCCCTGAAGTGCATGCCCCTCATATCCTTCTATATCCATCCACAGAAGAGCATTATCCAGATTGATATTCAGATCATCAAGCCTTGTCGAATGTATCCTGATACCAACATTAGATACATAATGATTTCCACTATTGGTATCTGATATTTTCAGGAATAAATCCTCATCTTTCCTGCTTCCAACGGCCATTTCAAAAACTTCAACCTTTTCGGCAACCTCATTGAGTTCAATGTTGGCCTTCAGCAGGCACAAATTCTCAGGATGAGGCTCTATAGCAATCGCCGAAGAGAAGTATCCACGTTTCAATGCTGGTATCAGAATAGTGCCAATGTTTGCACCTACATCTATCAGATGTCTTGGTGTTGGCCTATTTTCTCTTTTGAGAATAGCGAGGGCCACCTCCATTTTTTCAAAATCAAATTTACCATGCAGGAAAATCTCTCGTCCGATGACTTTATCTGCTGTTGAAATAATAAACTTCTCCGGTGAGCCTGCAACCAAATATGGAATAGGCATTACATCATAGGCAGCCCGGCGAAGGATTGGAATTCCAGCTTTCAAAGGCATAAGCAATGCCCTGGTAATCACCAGCAAAGGCTTACGTAATATTTTTGAATTTCTAATTAAATCAATCATAACTCCTCCGCCGCCTCTCCATTAAACTCCAGACCCCAAAACTCAACCAGATTATCATTGTAAGCTCTGAAATGTAAGCCATCGCCACCGCACCTTTTACACCGACGAGTGGAACCAATAGAGAAACACCAATGATATTGACAAATGCTGCAGCCAAACAAGACCAACCTATTTGGTGTGTAATTCCATAGTAAATTGCGCAGAAATTCATCATTGCCCGAATCACCTGGAACACCGGTAACCATGCAATAACCCTCAGAATTTCTATTGCACCTTCATATTTAACACCAAATACAACACTCAACCAGGGAGCACACAACCATATCCCCCCTCCACAAAGCAAGGCAAACAACAAAAGCCCAGCCCCAAAATACTTCAACGACCATAGTGGATCAGAGTAGGAATATAGGCGTGGCCACAGCGATTCTTGAAGCGCCTGTATTGGTATAACCACTATTTCCAACGTGCGTTGCGCAATATTGTACGAACCCACCAAATCAAATCCGACATGAGCCAGAACAGGCTTGTTAAATTCCCCCTGCACTCGCATAGCAAAGGCAGAGAGACTCAGAGGTAGCCCGCCAGTAACTGGCATGGGCTCGGATCCTTGCGATAGTTTCCTGTCAATTTCAATTTTGAAAGATATTTTCAATAGAAAAATATAAAGCAGACCACTTGCAGCATATAGCCACAAGACACTTTCAACATTAGGCTCAAAAATTACCAATAAAATATACAGAAGCATCAGGCGAATTAATGGCAAACCGGCATTAATCGCACCATATTCTCCAATTTTGTTTACCGCTTGCTTGTAGCGTGCACACAATTCAGTAAGCGAGATAGCGCACATCTCAATAAAAATAGCAGCATATGCGGCAAAAGTTGGCAATCCATCAGGCACCAACCACTCAAAAATAATAATTGAAAGCAACGTCAACGGCAACAGCGTCAAAAGCCACCAATAAGCTGCATAGCGAAAGTAAAACCGCAAACTCTGATAATCTCTTGCACCGTTTCTCAAAACCAAATTTGATAAACCTAAACCAACGAATGGCAACAAAAACCCAGCCACTGCCAATACTGATACAAATTTCCCATAGTCAACAGGCCCGATTATATGAGCCAACGCAAATACCGTCGCTGCCTGAGTGGCAGCGCGTAACAACATCCACGCCAGCAATACCGAGCTGTGCCACGCCAATTTTCCCGGCTTCCATCGAATAATACCAAAAAGAAAATCATTTAATTTCACACTATTTCCTAGTATGACTATTACTGATTCTAACTTCTGAAGTTAGTGAAAGGTATATTTTTTCTCCAAATTTTTCCCAAGAGAAACTCTCCGAAAATGACTTCGCCTTTACTTCCCACAAGCTGGAAGATTCGGCCAATATCTCCAGCACTTTCTTGGAAAAAGAAGCATAATCATCCGATTCGACTAGATATCCAGAACAGCCATGAGCAACTGCATCGACAACACCCCCTGTAGCAAAAGCAACCGTGGGCACGCCATGTGCCGCAGCCTCAACCGCAACCATTCCAAATCCCTCAGGATCGCCTACTAAACTGCGAACGGGGAATACATGCAAGGCAGCGCATTCGTAAGCGGCGGCCAATTCTACAGGATCTGTAATCATCCCTAAGAATCTTATTTTCTCCCCTATTCCTGCTGCATCAGCAACTGCCTGAATGCTCTCCCGCGTTTGAACAGTAGCGTGAAGTGAATTATCGGGAGCATCCCCTATTACCATTAACAATGTATCAGGCTGCTGCTTTATGATCGCTGGCAAAGATTTTTCCACAAACTCTCGCAATCCCTTTCTCGTAGTCAAGCGGCCTACAGAGATGAGAATTCTTGCCTTTCCCAAACTATGCCGCTTTCGAAAATCGCAGAGCATGTGTCTTGGCTGAGGCTCGTGCGGCAGCTGGACCCCGGGATGTACCACGGACACACGCTGTGGATCCACGCCGATAGCCCGTGCCAGATCGGCTGTGGGCCTGCTGTTGACGATCACGTTGTCCATACGGCGGATCACCGGATGCCAGATCGCCTGATAAATGGGGTGCCGAACGGCAGCGTCCAAACCATGCAGGTAGACGCTAGCCAGAGAGCCGACAGCACGTGCGGACAGCCAGGCCGCGGGAGCCGTCAAGCCGCTGCCGGCCAGTATCCTGTCCGGCTTCCAGCTCTTGGCCACGCACAAGGCTTTGGCGGTGGAGCATGCGAGAAATTTCCATAGTGGCTGCAGCGGTACCTCCGTGCATTGCACACCAGGAGGACAGAGCGCGGCAGCTCCCTGCGGTCCAACCACATGCACCTCACCGCGGCCGGAAAGCTCTTGTGCCATATGCCAGTTGAGCCGCTCCATACCGCCCACCAGCGGAGGAAGATTGCGAGTCACGATCAAGAAGCGGGTAGGCCGCGGTGGAGGCGTTAAATCGGGCGATGGGGGCATTGTTCTCATCTTGCAGCAAGCCAAACCATATAGCTATGCGTGTGCATGGTTTCAGGAGGTCGCCTGTACATTTATATTACTTATCTATGAATTTACTGGAGGCCGCAATACCAGTCAATTACGTATCCATGCCATCAACTCCGATTATCTTGATGATTCATTTTTCCCCTGGAGCATCAAGACACGGATGTATACGCCTGGAAAGAATACGATAATTCCCATGTATTCAGAAGAAGATCCGGGACTTTCCAATTTATAAATTACCACAATCGAGGCCGCAGCGGCCTCCAATCCTTCAGTTTCCGAAGAAAATTAAGAGCCAAACTGCATTTCAGTCATGGAGATTTACCATCCTCACGCTACTACCACGGTTTCTCCCCCTCCTTTCATCCGCCCCCTCGTATCCACTATCAGCGATGCATTTACAAGCAGATTTTCATAATCAAACCCGTCATGATCCGTAGCCAGCACCACACAGTCATAAATGGCCACGGACTCTGATGTCAGCTGTATGGATTTCAGATCGAAATAATAATCCCGCTTGCGCGGGAACACCGGAACGTGTGGATCGCTGTATTCAACATGCGCCCCCTTGCCCTGCAATAGATCCATGATCTCCACAGCTGGGGATTCCCGCGTGTCATCAATATTCTTCTTGTAGGCCAGCCCCAGCACCAATATACGGCTCCCCTTGACGGCCTTGCCCCGTTCATTGAGTGCATCGGCGACCTTGCCCACCACCCAGTGCGGCATGTAGTGGTTGATTTCACCGGCCAGTTCAATGAAGCGCGTGTTCACGCCATATTCACGCGCCTTCCATGTCAGGTAGAAGGGGTCGATGGGAATGCAGTGGCCGCCGAGGCCGGGGCCGGGTCGATAGGGAACAAAGCCGAAGGGCTTGGTGGCAGCTGCATCAATGACTTCATGGATGTTGATGCCCATCTTGTCCGCCACGATCTTCATCTCGTTGACCAAGCCGATGTTGACGCTGCGATGGATGTTCTCCAGCAGCTTGGTCATTTCAGCCGCCTTGGTGCTGCTGACGGGCACCATGGTCTGGATGGCATGTTGGTACAGCGCCATGCCCAGTTCCAGGCAACTGGGTGTGCACCCTCCGATCACCTTGGGGATGTCCTTGGTGCCGTAATGCGGATTGCCAGGGTCTTCGCGCTCCGGAGAGAACACCAGGGCGCAATTGGCGCCAGGCTCCAGTCCACGGCTGCGAAGGCGCGGTGCCAGCACTTCGTCCGTCGTGCCGGGCCAGGTTGTGCTCTCCAGGCTCAGCAGCTGACCTTCACGCATGTGAGGCAGCGCCGCTTCCACCGTGTCAATGATGAAGCTCAGGTCGGGCTCGCGGTGAACGTTCAGGGGCGTGGGCACGCAGATGATCAGGGCATCGATTGCTTCTGTCCGTGCAAAGTCAGTGGTGGCCTCGAATCCCTGCTCCAGGGCACGTGCGATCTGCTCGGGAGTGATGCGTTCAATGTAGCCGCCTTCGCCAAGGGTAAGGACCTTGGCTTCATCGATGTCAAAGCCCAAAACCTTGATGCCAACCTCGGCGAAGCGCAGGGCAAGAGGCAGACCTACATAGCCCAGTCCATAGACACCTACGCGCACAGAGCCATGGGAGATTTTTTCCTTGAGGCTTCCAAGAGTTGAAGAGAAATTAATGCTCATTGAGTTTGACATGGTGAACTTGGTAAATCAGGGTGGGAATGGCCGGCACCAATGGCTTTATCAGCCAATCAGGAATTACGCCCATGATCCGGGTTCCCAATTTACCAGGCCTCTCTAATTCCAAAGTTTTCCGCAATGCTTGGATGCACATGTTTTCAAATGATAGCCCACAGCCAGAAATCATTCTTTCCAGAGTCTTCATTTCCAAAGGTTCACAGTCATAGAAATCCCCTTTCCCCATCATTCTGAGGTAAGGTGTGCGCCAGCTCCGCGGAAGCCAGCTCAGGAATTTCAACTGATAATGTGGCTCTTTCAGCATCCAGCGATTGGGAACCGCAATATATGCTTTTCCATTCTTGCGCAAGACACGCGCTATTTCCGCAAGATGCTCTTTCTGAAAATTCTCTTCCCCAACATGTTCTATGACATGATTGGAAATGACCAGATCGAAGTTCTCGGGATCGAAAGGCAGCTTGACTCCTTGGACCTGGATATATTCATAACCTTCAAATATTTGCCGATTATCAAAAATATCAACAGCCACCACTTCACACTGCAGAGATGAATGCTTTCCAAAATAATTAGCTATCCATCCCGAACCCGTTCCAATCTCAAGAACTTTCAGAACTCCCTTGTGATCTGAAAGATTGAGCAGAACTTCTATTTTTCGTGCCTTTTTATGTCTTGACAGTATATCCAGGGCCGCATGAGGCTGCCGCGCCAAATCAGTATTCATGAACTCCGCTCCCTTTTCTCATCTGATGATTTATCAGGTCTCGGCAGCCCTGGCTTCGCTATGCGACGAAACTGCCCGATTTCCCGCCATGCTTCTCCAACACCCTCACCCCCTCCATCACCATGCCCTTGTCCACCGCCTTGCACATGTCATAGACCGTGAGCAGGGCCACCTGCACGGCCGTGAGCGCCTCCATCTCCACCCCGGTCGGGCCAACGGTCTCCACGGTGGCAAAACAGCGGACGGACGACGTTTCGGGCAGCAACTCAAACTCCACAGCCACCCGCGTCAGTGCCAGTGGATGGCACAGAGGAATCAGGTCACTGGTCTTCTTCGCTGCCATGATGCCAGCAATGCGCGCAATGCCCAGCACGTCGCCCTTCTTGGCCGTGCCGCTCTGGATGATGGCCAGGGTTTCGGGCTGCATGGTGATGCGGCCCTCGGCGACCGCGATGCGGTGGGTTGCGGGCTTGGCGCCGACGTCGACCATGTGGGCCTGGCCCTGGGCATCGAAGTGGGTGAGGGAAGACATGGAAACTCCTGAAAATGCACTGGCCGGCCCACGGCTGTCCTGACACGCTGGTCGAACCCGCCATGAACGTTCGGCGAACCGAGGCATCATAGTGGGGTGTTCCACCGCCCCGTGACTATGCACGGGCCCGGCCCCTTGGTTCTTACCTGCCCATGCGCCCATCACGCCTGAAGACACGTATCGCCGTTGGCCTGCAGCTGCTGGCGGCCTCTCTCACCATCGCAACGCATGCACCCGCACAGGCCCAGTTGCGCCTGCCCACCTTGGGCGATGGCGCAGCCACGACTACCAGTGACGAGCGGCGCCTGGGTGACCGCATCATCCGCTCGCTGTACCGCGATCCGGACTACATCGACGATGCGGTACTGCAGGAGTATGTGGAAGGCATCTGGCAGCACCTGGTCGATGCGGCGCGCACGCGGGGCGAGCTGTCGGACGAGCTGGAAGAGCGCTTTGCCTGGGAGATCCTGCTGGGGCGGGACCGCTCGGTCAACGCCTTTGCGCTGCCCGGCGGCTATCTGGGAGTGCACCTGGGACTGATCGGAGTGGTCAGCACGCGCGACGAGCTGGCGTCGGTGCTGGCGCATGAGCTGAGCCACGTCACGCAGCGCCACATTGCGCGGCTCATTGCCCAGCAGGGCAAGCAGACGCCGCTGATGATCGGATCGATGATCCTGGGCGCCCTGGCCGCCAGCCGCAGCCCCGATGCCGCCATGGCGATGATGATGGGCGGCCAGGCGCTGGCCGTGCAGAACCAGCTGAACTTCTCTCGCGACATGGAGCGCGAGGCCGATCGCATGGGTTATGGCTTGATGGCGCCTGCGGGCTTTGCACCGCAGGGCTTTGTCACCATGTTCGACAAGCTGCAGCAGGCCAATCGGCTCAATGACAACGGCAGCTGGCCCTATCTGCGCAGCCATCCGCTGACCACGGAGCGCATGGCCGACATGCATTCACGCCTGCCGCGCGGCGTTGCGCCCGCGCCCGCCCCTTCCCTGGAACACGTGATGATGGCCGCACGGGCCCGCGTGCTGTCGCGCCCGGGCGTGGACGTGCTGCGCCAGTGGGCCGAGCTGCCGCGCTCCACCAGCTTTGGCAGCCAAACCCCGACCCAGCAGGTGGCACAGTTGTATGCCGCCACGCTGAGCGCCGTGCAATTGCGCGATTGGGCCGAGGCGCGGGAAATGTCCGAGCGCCTTCAAGCGGCCACGGCCGCCGATCCCGGCGCCCTGCGGCAGGCCAAGCTGCTGCAGGCCGAACTGGAGCTGACAGCCGGCAAGCCCGGCGCCGCGTTGCAGGCGTTGCCACCGCTTTACCTGCCTGCAGCCGCACCTGCCCAGGCTAGTCCCACGGTATCCGTCCCCGCCAAGACAACGGAAAGCGGCCCCAGCCTGGCCACCGTCAATGTGGTCGAAAACCGCGCCGTGCGCAGGCCGGAATTGCTGATGCGCACGCAGATCCTGCTGCGCGAGCAGGGCGCCGCCAGCATGGCAGGCCCGCTGCAGACCTGGGTGACGGACCACCCGCGCGATGCCAGCGCCTGGCAACTGCTGGCCCAGGTTCAGCGCTCTCAGGGCCAGGAGCTGCGCGCGCTGCGCGCCGAGGCCGAGGCCCAGGTCGCGCACTACGACTATGCGGCCGCGGTGGATCGCTTCAAGGCAGCGCAGGAACTGGCCCGCAAGGGCGGGCCCAAGGTGGATTTCATTGAAGCCTCCATCGTGGACACGCGGCTGCGTGCCGTGGAGGAGCTGCTAAGGGAACAGGCGCGCGAGAAGTGACTCGATGGCCAGGCCCAGCAGCGAGTAGATGAGCGCGCCCAGCATGGCCGCCCAAAAGCCCGCGACATGAAAGCCGCTGAGCAGGCCCGAGGCTGCCCAGAACATCAGTCCGTTGACCACGAAGAGAAACAGCCCGACCGTCACGATGGTCACGGGCAGCGTCAGCACCACGAGGATGGGCCGCAGCACCGCGTTGAGCAGGCCGATGACCAGCGCCGCGATCATGGCCGAGCTGAAGCTGTTGACCTGCACGCCACCATAGAGATAGGCCACGACCAGCAGGGCACCGGCGCTGAGCAGCCATTTGATCAGGATTTTCATGCGGGCAGCATAGCAGCAGCCAGCAGATCCGGGTTGAGGCGGCGCACTGGGAACCGTGGACCGGAGAACTCCATGAAAAACGGCATCCCGTTTTCCGGGATGCCGTCCTGACAGTGATCGCCTGACCAGAGCAGCCAGGCAGATGCCAGCCTTTAGACCATCGCTTCCTCGAACACCAGGCCCATCAGCGCGCCGATGGCCGCCAGCGTTCCCGGAAGATTCCAGCGCCGGCCCAGCGGGGCTGCAGGCGCCACGGCTGGGGCCGTGGCTTCCTGCTTGGGGCGGCGCGCATCGACGATCTGGGCCGCGCCATGCTCCTGCTGGAGCTGGGCCACCAGTTCGGCCAGCGGCCCCTTGGCCAGCACCGGCGTGATTCGGCCTGCACTGTCACCGAACACCGGCAGCAACTGGGCAAACAGCTTGTCGGCCCACTTGCCGCGCCAGCTTTCGCGTGCGCTGTGGCTCACCCATTTGCTGACACGGTGGGTTATGCGCGGTGCGCAGGCCACCAGCAACCAGTGCGAGGACTGGGCCTGCGGCGAGGCGGCCAGGGCCTGGACCAGAGGCAGAGCGTAGGAAGCGTCATCCACGTAGACGATGATGGGGTTCAAAGCAAGTCCTTGTCGAACTGGGTTTGCGGGGTGGGACAGGCGGGCGGTCAAAGCCGCCCTTGCACTGGATTGTCGCGAATCGGCGCGGGAGGCCAGACAGGCCAACCCGGCGCCAACCTCAACTTTTCAGGAAATCAAGCTCCGTGGGCATCCGCCTTGGGAGCAGGACGGCGCGAAGCGATGTACTTGCCCAGTGCCAGCACCAGCAGGGCTCCGAACACGCTGGCACCGTACTTGAGCATGTCGGTCTGGGGCAGCTTGACCATCCAGTCCCACTTCTCCGTATTGGCGAAGACGGGGTCGGTGACCAGCATGCCGCCGGCAATCCAGCCCAGCAGCATGCCGCCGGCCACGATGATGATGGGGAAGCGCTCCATCAGCTTGATCACGAGCTGCGAGCCCCAGACGATGATGGGGATGGAGATCAACAGACCCAGCACGACCAGCAGCAGCTGGTGTTCGCCCGAGCTCTGTGCGGCGCCGGCGATGGCGATCACGTTGTCCACGCTCATCACCAGGTCGGCGACGATGATGGTCTTGATGGCCGCCAGCAGCTTGTCGCTGCCCTGGATGTTGTCATGGCCATCTTCATCAGGCGCAATCAGCTTGATACCGATCCACACCAGCAGCAGTGCGCCGACAAACTTCAGGAAGGGCAGCGCCAGCAGCGTCATCGCGAAGGCGATCAGGATGACGCGCAGGATGATGGCGCCAGCCGTGCCCCAGATGATGCCCTTCTTGCGCTGCGCGGGCGGCAGCTTGCGGCAGGCCAGCGCGATCACGACCGCGTTGTCCCCGCCCAGCAGGATGTCGATGATGATGATTTGGCCCAGGGCCACCCAGAACGGGGCGTGAGTCAGAAAGTCCAAGTCCATAAGGTCCTCGCTGTTGAGTACGGCCGGCGGAAACTCCTCCCTCCTGGAGAAACACCCACCAGCACAGAAAGACCGATGCGACGACACAGCGCCTACCCGGGCAAGGACATGCCTGGCTCAGGGGAGAACACCTTGATCGACCGTCATCAGGTCCATCAAAGGTCTTGCTCGGCTGCGGTATGCACCGCAGCCCGGAAGGCCGGAAGCTTGCGCTTCGTATTGACGACCATTCCGATGCCGGCGCGGTGGCTTTGCAACCACCCCTGCCGGCAGAGAGCTACTCCCCTTCGAACCTGCGGATTGCAACACAAAGCCGCTGCGGCACGCAAGTGAAAAAACCCTTCAATTCCACGGAAAGCACAAGCAACACATCCCGCACTCCTTTTATACATCTGCCCCCAACGCTTCACTATTCATAGCAACCCTGAAGTTGATGGAGTGTTGCAGCAGTGCCCGGCCGAGGACTGGCATGCGCCTTATCATCGCTGTCCCTTCCCCTTGCCCGTCCATGACCGCACTGCACATAACCGATATCGAAGCCGCCATCAACTACTGGCGAGAGCGCCACCCGTCCCCGGACGGCGTGCTGCTGCAGCCCGAAGTACGGGCCCTGGCCGAGGTGTACGCGCTGATGATCTTCTGGCATGAGACCGAAGTGCAGGTTGAGGGCTTTCCCTCGCACGCCATGGCAGCCTGGCTGGCCTGGTACGACACCACCCCCGATACGCCCTGCATCGCCATCTGCTCCACCAGCCAGGGCGACGAGAAATGCAAGGGTTGTGGCCGCAGCTTCGACGAAGTGCAGATGTGGACCGCCATGGAGCCACCACAGAAGCGTGCCGTATGGCGCAGGATCACGACAGAAGGCGACTCCTGGCGCTTTACCCGCTATGCAGAGCGTGCGGCCGAGCGCGCGGACATATCGCGCAAACCCGGCTGATTGCCGTATATCGCACCGAACCAGTGCGATGTTGCAGGCGGCCTAACATCAGTCCCCATGCTGCAGACCGCCGCTTCCAGCCACCGCCGCCCCCGCCCCTGCATGCGCCTCACGGCAAGTGATGCGGGGAGCGCGCGCGTGCCGGCCGGCAAGGCCTGGCCTGCCACGGCCGCTCGCCTGCGCGAGCGCGATGCAGCGCGGCTGAACATCGGCCCCAGACAGGCCGCACGGTCTTGATGCGCTGCCCTGCGCGGAACCGGGCAGCGTCGCTTCACTGAATCCGCTCTTCTTGCGCCGCCTTCACCTTGAAACTGAAGGCGGTTGGGTTTTCACGCGTCTGCCGGGCCACAAGGCCTGCCGACAAAGCGAGCTTTGCCGTGACCTGTCTAGCCTTTGCCCCAGCCGGGCCCTCGTTTTCCTCCCTCTGGCGCCATCTGCGTGATGCCGTGGCGCATCGCGCCTCGGCCCGCTTGCGGCCGCACCACGTCACCGAACTGCGCATCGACGTGATGCAGCCGCTGGTGGAGGGCGAGCTCGAAGCCATTCATGAGCGCCTGTACCAGCCCGGCAACAAGCTGCACGGCCTGGAGCGACGTCCGCTTCACGATCCGCAGTTCCAGCTGCACTGGCGGGAGGCCGACGGCGAATGGTTTGCCTACGTGGAGGATATGGAGCGGCGCTGCCTGGCCGGCTACACGGTGTTCAATCGCCTGGTCGAAGTGGACAAGCGCACCGACCGCCGCGTGCGCTCGCCCCATTCGCGCTTTGCGCCGGACTACCAGCGGCGCGGCATCGCCAGCGCCGTCTACCGCAGCGTGCTCGATACGGGCACCTGCCTCGTCAGCGGCGCACGCCAGTCGCCGGGTGCCCACGGCCTGTGGAACCATCTGGCGCGCAGCTATGACGGCCGCTATGTGGGCATCACGGAGAGCAAGTCGCTGATCCATCTGGGCTGCAATGTGCCCGACGATGTCATGGACCGGCTGTCCACTCGCCGCATGCTGCTGGGCGCGGGCTGGACGGTGGAGTCCTTCGCCCAGGCCGTCCGGATGCAGTTGCCTGACTGAGACAGTGGCTTGCTTGGGCCAGTGCCCGGCTACTTCCAGCGCAGCGGCTCGATGAAGACCGTGCCTAGATTGCTGCTGAGCGTCAATGCGCCTTCCTGGATGGTGGCCTGCAGTTGCATGCTGCGCTCGGCCAGCTCCGCCAGCGACTGGGAGGTTTCGGAGGGAATCCGCCAGACCTGCAGCTTGTTCAGTCGTGCCAGCTTGCCTTCCAGGCCTTTCCACCAGACTTCCGCCGCATGGTGGAAGGCGTAGAGCACTACGGCATCGGACTTGTTGCATGCCTTGGCGATGGGCTTTTCCTCGGGCTGGCCGACCTCGATCCACAGGCGCTTGGCTCCCGTGAAGTCGGTCAGCGAGACATCGGGGTCCTCGGGATCGGACAGGCCCGCGCCAAAGGCCAGCGTGCCGTCGCCGTTGCACATGTCGCTGAGCTGGTGGGCATTGAGGGCCAGGGCCACAAGGCGCACCATCATGCGCTCGTCCGTTTCGCTGGGATGGCGAGCCAGGGTCAGCGCATGGTCGGCGTAGTAGCCGTGGTCAATGTCGGCGATGGACAGGTTCGCCTTGAAGATGGTGGATTTGAGGGCCATGAGAAAACCAGGGACAGCGCATGGCCATCAGGAGGACAGATGCGCAGGAATATCGAGGGAGGATGAGACAGCCGGCTTGCGTGGCTTGAAGACCAGCGCCTTCTTTTCAACAAGGTGCCAGGACAGCATCGCCAATAGGCCAGCCCCCACAAGACTGCAGGCCAGCGCCGCTCCAAAACCGATCCGGCCTGAAAAGTACCAGACCACTGTCTGTTGAACGGGAAAGGCGTAAATGTACAGGCCGTAAGACAAATTACCAAAGCGACCAGCTTGTCGCAGCAGGGGTGTGCTGGCGGAGCCCAGTATCACCGCGAGCACGGCCATTGCCAGCAAAGGCGCTTGCAGCACCAGGATCAGAGGTCCTTTGGCATGCAGCAGCACGCAGCCGGCCAGCAATAAGGCAAGGGCCAGCATCCGCCGGGAGATCCAGAGATGGCGCCAGCACGCCAGCGTGGCGCCAAGCGAGAACACCATCGCATACTGCAGCGCGAACGACCATTCAGGAATGGGCTCGCCAGGCTCGATGCTGTAACGCCGCCACAGCGCCACCATCAATGCCACAAAGACCAAGGGTGCGGTATAGCGCCAACGCAGCAAGCCCAGAGCGCCCGCCACAGCCAGCATCACATAGCAGCCGACCTCCAGTGGAATGGTCCACAGCGGCCCGTTGACTGCGGCGCGGATCACATTCATCTCGAATACGCCAGGCAGCTCATATCGAATCTGCAGCCAGAGATTGCTGAAATATCCCCAGGTCAGCGGCTGCTCCAGATACACCCTCAAGGGGATCGAACTCACCAGCGGCCCCAGCACCAGGGCACACAGGGCCACAGCCACGGTCAGACCCGGCCATATACGCAGCACCCTGCGAGTAGCGAATCGACCCAGATGGGGATCTGCCAGCCAGGATAGCGTCACCAGATAGCCGCTGATGGCAAAAAAGATGACGACGCCCACGGCCCCAGGCTCGTCGTAAAGCAGCTTTGGGATCGGTAACCCAAGGACCGCGAACTGGTGGCTCCAGATGACCAGCAAGGCTGCCAGCAGCCTGAATGCGTCGAAATTATTGGAGCGCAGGGCAGTCCCAGCCCCTAGGGCCACTTGCACCAACTCAGACGCGGCGCGCCAGCTCAGCCGCCTTGCCCACATAGGAGGCAGGCGTCATGGCCAGCAGGCGGTCCTTGTCGGCCTGGGGGATTTCCAGGCCGTTGATCAGGCGGTGCAGGTCTTCGGCCTGCACGGTCTTGCCGCGCGTGACTTCCTTGAGCTTTTCGTAGGCGCCCTGCACGCCGTAGCGGCGCATGACGGTCTGGATGGGCTCGGCCAGGACTTCCCAGGCGTTGTCCAGGTCTTCCTGCAGGCGCTCTTCGTTGAGTTCGAGCTTGTTCAGGCCGGTCATCAGCGAGCTGTAGGCCAGCGTGGCATAGCCCATGGCCACGCCGATATTGCGCAGCACGGTCGAATCGGTCAGGTCACGCTGCCAGCGCGAGATGGGCAGCTTTTCGGCCAGGTGCTTGAGCAGGGCGTTGGCCAGGCCCAGGTTGCCTTCGGCATTCTCGAAGTCGATGGGGTTGACCTTGTGCGGCATGGTCGAGGAGCCGATCTCGCCGGCCTTCAGGCGCTGCTTGAAGTAGCCCAGGGACACATAGCCCCAGACATCGCGCGAGAAGTCGATGAGGATGGTGTTGGCGCGCGCGATGGCGTCGAACAGCTCGGCCATGTAGTCATGCGGTTCGATCTGGATCGAGTAGGGCTGGAAGCTCAGGCCCAGACCCTGGGGCTCGGGCGACTCGATCACGTTCTTGCTGAAGGCTTCCCAGTCGAACTCGGGCCAGGCGGAAAGGTGGGCGTTGTAGTTGCCGACGGCGCCGTTCATCTTGGCCAGGAGCTTGACCTCGGCGATGCGGGCAGAGGCCTTTTCCAGGCGCACCAGCACGTTGGCGATTTCCTTGCCCACGGTGGTGGGGCTGGCGGTCTGGCCGTGCGTGCGGCTGAGCATGGGCACGGCAGCATAGGCATGGGCCATCTCGCGCAGCTTGGCCGTGATGCCGGAGATTGCGGGCAGCAGCACGCTGTCGCGGCCGGCACGCAGTTGCAGCGCGTGGCTGGTGTTGTTGATGTCTTCGCTGGTGCATGCAAAGTGCACGAATTCGGCGGCCTTGAGCAGCTCGGGACGGCCGTCGAACTTGCCCTTGATCCAGTACTCCACGGCCTTGACGTCGTGGTTGGTGGTCTTTTCGATGTCCTTGATGGCCACGGCATCGGCCTCGGAGAAGTTCTTCACCAGGTCCTGCAGATAGACGCGCGCGCCTTCGGACAGGGGCTTGAACTCGGCAAAGCCGGCATCCGACAGGGCGATGAACCAGGTCACCTCCACCTGCACGCGGCGGTGCATGTATCCCATCTCGCTCATGATCGGGCGCAGAGGAGACAGTTTGGCGGCGTAGCGGCCGTCGAGCGGGGACAGGGCGGAGATGTGCGGCAGATTCATGGGCCGTGATTGTAGGTGCGCGCGGCAAAAACGGGGGCCGAGGGGGAGATCGTCGGGCAGCGCATAGAATCTGCTGCCCGCCCATGGGCCGCCTCTTCGCCACGGAAAATTGCCATGAAACTGATAGGTTCCTCCACCAGCGCCTACGTACGCAAGGTACGCGTCGTACTGGCAGAGAAAAGGCTCGACTATCAGTTCGTCGAGGAAAACCCCTGGAGCCGCGAGCTGTCGCCCGGCACCGGCAACCCGCTGGGCAAGGTGCCGCGCCTGGTCATGGACGGCAGCGATGCCATGTTCGACTCGCGCGTGATCGTCGAATATCTGGACACACTTTCCCCGGTAGGCAAGCTGATCCCCGGCACGGGGCGCGAGCGCGCCGAGATCAAGACCTGGGAAGCACTGGCCGATGGCCTGCTGGATGCCGGGGCGCTGGCCCGCCTCGAAGCCACCTGGGATGGCCGCAGCGAAGAACAGCGCTGCCAGGCCTGGATAGACCGCCAGCTTGCCAAGGTGCGGGCTGCACTGAACGTGATGTCCCAGGGGCTGGGCGACAAGCCGTATTGCTGCGGCATCCACTTCACCCTGGCCGACGTGTGCGTGGGCTGCGCCCTGGGCTGGCTGGACTTTCGCTTTCCCGAGCTGGACTGGCGCGCCGACCACCCCAATCTGGCCGCACTGCAGGCCAAGCTGGCCGAGCGTGCCAGTTTTGCAGCCACGCGCCCTCCCCAGCCCTGACGCCGCACCAGCCCGGGAATGCAAAAAGGCCACCCGATAGGTGGCCTTTTTGCTGGCATAAAAAAGTTGCGAAGCATCCCGAAACGAATAAAGAGAGGGAGGGAGGAGAAGCGCTTCGGGCGGAACAGTTCAGGACTGTGGCCCCAGAGGCTTCGCAACGTGAAATTCGGTCTGGATACTCTCTCTCAACAAGCTGTTCAATAGATGAGCTACTTTTGCAGAAGTTCCAGGGGTCGTGGGCAGGAAAAATGTAACATTTTGAGGATGCCCGCGATCCTGCTGTAGGCCAATTTCCACGGATGCTGAAGTGAAGGCGTTCGCAGCCGCAAGCCGCCTTCTTTGCTTCACATCGTCAAGCCGCAACGGCGTTGGCGAAAACCGCATCCCACAAGGCCTTGACGGGCGCACTCAGCGGCTCGGCCTGCCCTGGCACCAGCTGTGCCGAGCGCTCATCCAGCCGTGCCACGTGCTGCAGGCGGCGCAGCTCGCGGTAGGCCCGGGCCGCCTGCTGGCCTACGCCGGCCGGGATCAATCCTGCCTGTTCGGCGCGCTGCAGCAACGCGATATTGCCGAGGTTGGCCATCAGTTCCGGGTGCGAGGCCGATTGCGAGAGCACGAGGTACTGGACCGCGAATTCCACATCGACCATGCCGCCCGGGCTGTGCTTGACATCGAACAGGCCGCCGCGCACCGGATGGGCGCCGCGCACGCGTTCGCGCATGGCGACGATTTCGTCGCGCAGCGCCGAGGCGTCGCGAGGCGCGGTGATCACAGCCTCGCGCACGGCATCGAAGCGGGCCTGCAGATCGTCACTGCCCAGCACGAAGCGCGCCCGCGTCATGGCCTGGTGCTCCCAGGTCCACGCCGTGTTGCTGCCGCGCTGCTGCTGGTAGTTGGCATAGGAGGCGAAGCTGGTCACCAGCAGGCCCGAGTTGCCGTTGGGGCGCAGCGCGGTGTCGATCTCGAACAGGTCGCCCTCGCCCGTCTTGACGGCCAGCCAGTTGATGAGCTTGCGCACAAAGGCGGCATAGATCTCGGAGGCGTGTTCGTCTTCGTCATCGAAGACGAAGACGATGTCCAGGTCGCTGCCGTAGCCCAGCTCCTTTCCGCCCAGCTTGCCGTAGCCGATGATGGCGAACTGCGGCGACTCGCGGTGGCGGTTCTTGAGCCGGCTCCAGCACCAGCTGGCCGTCACCCGCAGCACGCAGTCGGCCAGTGCGCTGAGATCGTCCGCCACCTGCTCGACCGTGATGCGGCCTTCGATATCGCGCGCCAGCGTGCGAAAGACCTCGGCATGGTGGGCGCGGCGCAGCAGGTTCAGCAGGGTTTCGTCATCGTCCTCGCCCGTGGCCTGCAGCGCGGCCAGGCGCAGGGCCAGCTCATGCTCGAAGTCCATGGGCGAGAAACGCTCGCCCAGCATGGCTTCGTTGGCCAGCTCGTCGATCACGCCCGGGTGCTGCTGCAGGTAGCGCGCGGGCCAGCGTGCCGCGCCCAGCAGGTCCAGCAGCCGCTCGTGCACGGCGGGGCGCTCCAGCAGCAGGGCCAGATAGCTTTCACGGCGCAGCAGCGGCTCCAGCCAGTTCAGAAAGCGCAGCGCGGCGTCTTCGGGCACGCTGCGCTCAGCCACCCATTGCGCCGTGCGCTGCACGAGTCGAAACAGCCGGCCGCGCGCCTCGTCGCGCAGGTTGGCGATGCGGGCATTGCCGCGCCAGTCGGCCACATGGGCGGCCAGGGCTGGCGGCAACTGCTCCATGAGGCCGTCTATCTCGCGCGGCGTGCCCTGGGCGGGGCTGCGCGCGCCATTGCAACGGCCCGAGCCGCACTGGGGCTGGGCCGAGCCGCCCAGCAGGGTGTCGAATTCCTCGGCCACCTTTTCGCGATGGGCATCGAGCTGGTGCAAAAAGGCGCAGGCATCGGCAAAGCCCATGGTGCGCGCAATCCATTCCAGGTCATCGTCGCGGGTGGGCAGCACATGGGTCTGCTGGTCGTCCAGGTACTGGATACGGTGCTCGACACGGCGCAAAAAGGTGTAGGCCGAGCCCAGGGCGTCGGCCACTTCCTGGCTCATGAGGCCGGCGCGCGCCAAGCGGCCCAGCGCCTCCAGCGTGGGGCGGCAGCGCAGTTCGGGGAACTGGCCGCCACGCACCACCTGCAGCAGCTGCACGGTGAATTCGATCTCGCGGATGCCGCCGCGCGAGAGCTTGACGTCATTGGAGCGGCCCGGATGGCCCGCGCTGCGCCGCGCCGCATGCTCGCGGATCTGGCGGTGCAGCGAGCGCAGCGCATCAAAGACCGCGTAGTCCAGGTAGCGGCGAAAGACAAAGGGCAGGACCACGGCACGCAGCGCCTGCACCTGCTGGGAGCGCACGCAGTCCATGGGCGCCACGACGCGGCTCTTGAGCCAGGCAAAGCGCTCCCACTCGCGTCCATGGGTCTGCAGATACTCCTCCAGCGAGGCCAGCGAGACGGCCGAAGGCCCCGAGTTCCCGTTGGGACGCAGCGCCAGGTCCACGCGGAAGACAAAGCCGTGCTCGGTGGTGTCGCCGATCAGGCCGTAGATGCCCTTGACCACGCGCGCGAAGTACTCGTGGTTGGAGATCACCCCGCGCCCATCGGGCAGGCCGGCGGTGTCGCCGTCCTGCTCGTAGACGTAGATCAGGTCGATGTCGCTGGAGACGTTGAGCTCGCGTGCGCCCAGCTTGCCCATGCCGATGATCCACAGCTGCACTGGCCGGCCGTCGGGGCCTTGGGGCGCGCCATGGCGCGCGTCGAGCTCGGCGCGCGCCTGGATGCAGGCGCGCTCCAGCGCCAGCTCGGCCAGTTCGGTCACGGCGCGCGTGACCACGGCCAGCGGCGCCTGCTGCTCGCAGTCGAGCACCATGGTGCGCTCCATGACCAGCTGGCGCAGCACACGCAGCGCAGCCGACAGGTCCAGGCCACGCTCCAGCAGTGCCACCAGGGCCTGCTCCATGGACGCGCGCTCGGGCGGACCCGGCGGCAAAAGGCTCAGCTCGTCGCCATAGCGACGGTGCAGCCGTTGGTGAAAACGGGAATAGGCGGCCTGTGCGGGGACATTCAAGGCCGTACCTGCCATTGCGTGAACTGAGGATTGCATACGGAACGCGAAAGAAGCGGCCACTCACGCGCAGAGGGATTGCAGCAACCCTTGGTTACCGCCCAGGCCCTGAGGGCGCCGGTCATAATTCCCGTCATAGCTGATGCCGCCGATGATCGAACCGAAACCGCACCCCACACGCCTGACCCGTTGGATGGCCGGCCTTGCGCGGTGGTCACTGGGGCTGGTCCTGGCCTTCTGGCTGGTCCTCGCCTCCGTGTGGGGGGTGCTCCATGGCTGGATTGTGCCGCGAATCGGCGAATGGCGTCCTCAGCTGGAATCCCTGGCCTCACGCACGCTGGGCCTACCGGTTCGCATAGGCAGCATCACGGCCCGCAGCGAGGGATTGGTCCCCCGCTTCGAGCTGGGCGACGTGGTGGTGCAAGACCCCGAACATTCGGCAGACGCCCTGCGCCTGCCCAGCGTGGTGGTCGCCGTTTCGGCACGCTCGCTGATGCGCCTGGGCGTGGAACAGATCTACATAGACCGTCCTGAACTCGTGGTGCGCCGCGCGGCCGATGGCCGAGTCTTCGTGGCCGGCATCGAGATCAGCCCTTCGGCCGGCGGGGACAATGCCGCCGCCGACTGGCTGTTTTCGCAGACCGAACTGGCGCTGCGCGGCGGCAGCCTGCTGTGGTTGGACGAACTGCGCCAGGCTCCGCCGCTGGCCTTGCGCGATGTGGACCTGGTGCTGCGCAACAAGGGCTGGGGCCACGGACTGCGCCTGGATGCCACGCCGCCCGAGGGCTGGGGCGAGCGCTTCATGCTGACCGGCCTGTTCCGCGAGCCGCTGCTGTCCACGCACGAGGGCAACTGGCGCCGCTGGAGCGGCCAGGCCCATGCGATGTTCACGCAGATCGACCTGTCCCAGCTTGGCCAGTACATAGACATCTCTGGCTTGCGCCTGCAGCAGGGCCGGGGCGCGCTGCGCGCCTGGATAGACCTGCGCCAGGGCCAGCCCGTGGGCGCCATGGCCGACGTGGCCGTGAACGCGCTGCAGCTGCAGTGGCGCGAAGACCTGCAGCCGCTGAAGCTGCAGGCCCTGACGGGCAGGCTGAGCGTGCAACACCAGGACGGCTGGCGCTTCGCTGCGCAGAACCTGGAATTTTCCACGGGCGACGGCCTGCACTGGCCGGCTGGCAATCTGCGCGCGCGCTACAACCCCGCCGGCGCCAGCACGCAGGGGGCGCTGGGTGAGCACGGCGAGTTCCAGGCCGATGGCATTGACCTGGCCATCCTCGCCCAGCTGGGCCAGCGCCTGCCGCTTCCAGAGCAGGTGCAGCAGCACCTGGCCGATCTGGCACCGGCCGGCCGTCTGCACCAGTTCCAGGGAAGCTGGCGCGGCCCGCTGGAGTCCTTGCAGCAGTACAAGGCCAGTGGCGAACTGCAGCAACTGTCGATCAACGGCGTGGCATCGTCCGAAGGCCCCGCGGCGCCGGGCATGCCCGGCCTCAAGGGCCTGAACGCGCGCTTCTCGCTGGACCAGGACGGCGGCCAGGCCCAGCTGGAGATGGAGGGCACAGAGCAGCGGCCGGCGTCGCTGTCGTTCCCCGGCGTGTTCGAGGAGCCCGAGATCCCGCTGCACCGCCTGCAGGCCAGCCTGCGCTGGCAACTGCGCGGCCAGGCCATCAGCGTGCAGGTGCCCAGCCTGCGCTTTGCCAACGACGACACCGAAGGCGAGGCCCGCGCGCAATGGCATACCGGCGACGGCAGCGACAGGCAGCCGCGCTTTCCCGGCGTGCTGGACCTGCAGGGCCAGTTGCGCAACGCAGACGGCACGCGCGTGCACCGCTACCTGCCGCTGGAGATTCCCGCCGACGCGCGCCACTATGTGCGCGAGGCCATACACGCCGGGCGCGCGAGCACGGTGAACTTCAAGGTGCGCGGCAACCTGGACCACGTACCGGCCGACAAGCCCAGCCAGGGCGAGTTCCACATCGCGGCCAAGCTGCATGACGTGCACTATGAATATGTGCCGCCCCATCTGCTCACGCATGGCGAGGCGCCCTGGCCGGCCCTGGTCGATCTGTCCGGCGAGCTGGTGTTTGACCGCTCCTCCATGGTCGTGCGCAATGCGCGCGGCCAGTTCGCCGGCTATCCGCAGCTGCAGATGCGCGACATCCAGGCCAGCATTCCCAACCTGGCCCACACCGAGGTGGCCGTCACCGCCAAGGGCCAGGGCCCGCTGGCCGACATGCTGGGGGTGGTGAAGACCTCGGCCCTGTCGGCGCTGACCGGGCACGTGCTGGACGGCAGCGAGGCCACGGGCGCCGCGCAACTGGCCCTGCAACTGCAATTGCCCATCGACCATCTGGACCGCAGCAAGGTGTCCGGGCAGGTCACGCTGGCGGGCAACTCGCTGCAGCTCGATGACGAGACACCGCACCTGAGCCAGCTGCGTGGCGCCGTCAAATTCTCCGACACCGGCTTCTCGCTGGTGGGCTTGCAGGCGCGGGCCCTGGGCGGTGAACTGCGTGCCGATGGCGGCATGCAGGCGCTGGCGCGCAATGCGCCAGCCACCGAATCGTCCGTCAAGGTGCGGGTGCAGGGCACGGCCACGGCACAGGGGCTGCGCGATGCCAGGGAACTGGGCTGGGTGGCCGACCTGGCCCGCCATGCCGAGGGCCAGTCGCCCTATTCCCTGCTGCTGAAGGTGCGCCGTGGCACGCCCGAAATCCAGGTCCAGTCCAGCCTGCAGGGCATGCGCATCAACCTGCCGGCTCCGCTGGGCAAGGCCGCCGAGTCCATCCAGCCGTTGGCCGTGAGCCACCAGCTCGCGCCCGCCAGCTTCGCCGCGCCCGATGCCCCGCTGCGCGACCAGATCAGCGTGCAACTGGGCGACACGGGCTCGGTCTTCTATGAGCGCGACATCAGTGGCAAGCACAGCCGCGTGCTGCACGGCAGCATCCTCATCGGCCAGGAAGCGGTCACGGCCCCCACTTCGGGCCAGGGCGTGCAGGCCCATGTGCAGTTGCCGCTCTTCAATATCGACGACTGGCTGGCGCTCGCGCCGCAGTCCAGCGGCACCATGCCAGAGCCCGCCGACGCCGCCACGGACCCTGCGCGCGAATACCTTCCCGATCGGCTGAGCCTGCGCGTCAAGCAGCTGCAGGCCAAGGGGCGGCAGCTGCACGATGTGGTGGCGGGCATTTCGCGCGATGGCGGCTCGTGGCACAGCAACCTCACTTCCCAGGAGCTGGATGGCTATGTAGGCTTTCGCGAAGGCACGGACGCCCAGCCCGAAGGGCAACTGGTCGCCCGGCTGTCCCGCCTGACGGTGCCGGAGGCCAAGTCCGAACGCGTGGACGCCCTGTTCAACGAAGGGCCGCGCCAGCTGCCGGCGCTGCAGATCGTGGTGGACGACATGCACCTGTCGGGCCATGCGCTGGGCCGCCTGGAGGTCGAGGCCCGCAACCGCCCCGTGCCCGGCAACGCGGCGGCACGCGAATGGCAGCTGTCGCGCTTCAACATTTCCACGCCCGAGGCCACGCTGACGGCCAACGGCCAGTGGCGCCTGCCCCAGGGGCAGTCCGAGCATCCGGGGCGCAGCCAGCTGCAGTTCCAGCTGGACCTGCGCGACGTGGGCAAGCTGCTCACGCGCTTTGACATGCCCGGCGTGGTGGGCAATGGCAAGGGGAGCCTGCAGGGCTCGGCGGGATGGACGGGCTCGCCCATCACGCCCGATTTCCGCAGCCTCTCGGGCTCCATGCACCTGGATGTGCAGACCGGCCAGTTCCTCAAGGCCGAACCGGGCCTGGCCAAGCTGCTGAGCGTGCTCAGCCTGCAGGCGCTGCCACGCCGGCTGACGCTGGATTTCCGCGATGTCTTCAGCAACGGCTTTGCCTTCGACTTCATGCGCGGTGATGTGCAGATCACCGATGGCGTGGCGCGCACCAACAACATGCAGATGAAGGGCGTCAACGCCGCCGTGCTGATGGAAGGCACGGCAGACCTGGTCCAGGAGACGCAGAATCTGCACGTGGTGGTGGTGCCAGAGATCAACGCGATGACCGCCTCCCTGGTGGCCACGGCCATCAACCCCGTGATCGGCCTGGGCAGCTTTCTGGCGCAGGTGCTGCTGCGGGGCCCGCTGATTGCGGCAGCCACCAAGGAATTCCGCATCGACGGCAGCTGGGATGATCCCCAGGTCACTGCCTTGCCGCGCCGCCGGGCCGCAACGCCCTCTGACACACCGTCGCGCACGCCCTCCACCGCCACCGAGTCAGCCCCTTCAGGAGAGAACCCATGAAAATCGCAGCCCTGCAAATGGTGTCGGAACCCGATGTGCGCGCCAACCTCGACCAGGCCATGGCCCTGCTGCGGCAGGCGCGCGAGCAGGGCGCCGAACTCGCGGCCCTGCCCGAATACTTCTGTGCCATGGGCCTGCGCGATACCGACAAGCTGGCCTACCGCGAGAGCTTCGGCCAAGGCCCCATCCAGGACTTCCTGGGCCGCGCCGCGCGCGAGCTGCAGCTGTGGATCGTCGGCGGCACCCTGCCCCTGGTGGCCGATGACGATGCCCACGTGCTCAACAGCTCGCTGGTGTTCTCGCCCCAGGGCGAATGCGTGGCGCGCTACGACAAGATCCACCTGTTCCACTACGACAACGGCCGCGAGCGCTACACAGAGGCCGCCGTGGTCCAGGCCGGCCACACGCCCGTGACCTGCGACATCACCTCGCGCGAGGGCGAGTCCTGGCGCCTGGGCCTGAGCGTGTGCTACGACCTGCGCTTTCCCGAGCTGTACCGCCGACTGGCCGAGCAGGGTGCCGACCTGCTGCTGGTGCCCGCCGCCTTCACCCACATCACGGGCCTGGCCCACTGGGAGGTGCTGCTGCGCGCCCGCGCCATCGAAAACCAGGCCTACCTGCTGGCGCCCGCCCAGGGCGGCCACCATGAGAACGGCCGCCGCACCTGGGGCCACAGCCTGCTGGCCGACCCCTGGGGCATGGTGCTGGCGCAGCAGGCCGAGGGTGCCGGTGTGGTGCTGGGCGAGATCAAGCGCGAGCGCCTGGCGCATGTGCGCCGCCAGTTGCCGGCCCTGGAGCACCGCGTCCTGTGAATCCGCTGCACCTGTCCACGCCCGCCCCTGCCGAAGGCCGCTGGCCCTGGCGCCGCTGGCGCACTGCCTGGCGGCGCTGGTCGCTGTGGAGCCTGCTGGTCGCTTTGGTGGCCAGCATGCTCATCACCATGGTCTGGCTGGCCGGACGCTATGAGGCCTCCCAGGTCCAGGACAAGCTGGAGCGCGACACCGCCAATGCCGTGGCCGACATACGCGCCGCCCTCAACCGCAACCTGCAGGACCTGCAGGCGCTGAACGCGCCCGACAACGACCCTGCCGAGTGGAAGACCCGCGCCGCCGAGCTGCTGCAGGTGCGCCGCGAGCTGATGCGCATCGAATGGCGCGATGCGGGCCTGCAGATCCGCTCCCATGCCGAGACGCCCTACCGCAACGTGCAGTGGGAAGACCAGCTGCGCACGCAAAACACCCATCCGGAGGCCGTGCTGACCTGCACCCACGCGCGCCGCCTCAACGGCCCGGCCTACTCGCCCAGCTACTTCCAGCTGCTGGCCGAAGGCCTGGGCACGGAGATGATGGAGGTCTGCCTGCCATTGACGCAAAGCGGCCACATCATCGGCTTTGTCATCGGCACCTACAGCCTGCAAAGCCTGCTGATTACCCAGGTCAGCAAGAACCTGCCGCGCACCCAGGAAGTGTCCTTCACCGAGCCGGACGGCACGCGCCTGGCCCTGCTGGGCGCCTCCTGGCGCGGCACGCGCATGTTCACGGCGCAGCAGCTGCTGGACCTGCCGGGCAGCACCCTGGTGCTGCGCATGGACAGTTGGCACCGCGCGCCCAGCGTATTCCCCAACGTGCTCACGGCCCTGGTGACGCTGATGTCCATCGCCCTGGTGTCCGTGGTCGCCGTGCTGGTGCGCGACAACCGCCGACGCCTGCGCGCCGAGCGCGATCTGGGCGATGCGCTGGCCTTTCGCAAGGCCATGGAGGACTCGCTGGTCACGGGCCTGCGCGCGCGCGATCTGCAGGGCCGCATCAGCTATGTGAACCCGGCCTTCTGCAGCATGGTGGGCTTCACGGCCGAGGAACTGCTGGGACTGAGCATTGCGCCCTACTGGCCGCCCGAGCGCGCCGAGATCTACGCGCGCCGGCGCGACAGCCGCCTGTCCGGCAACGCCCCGCCGCCGCGCGAGGGCCATGAAAGCATCTTCATGCGCAAGGACGGAACGCGCTTTCCGGTATTGATCTTCGAGGCGCCGCTGATCAATGCCCAGGGCCAGCACACCGGCTGGATGAGTGCCTTCATCGACATCAGCGAGCAAAAGCGCATGGAAGAGATCTCACGCGCCTCGCAGGAGCGCCTGCAGGCCACGGCCCGCCTGGCCACGGTGGGCGAGATGGCCTCGCTGCTGAGCCATGAACTCACCCAGCCGCTGGTGGCCATCTCCAGCTACGCCACGGGATCGCTGAACATGCTGGGGAGCGACGATGGCACGGGCACAGGTGCAGGTGCGGGCAGCGCCATCTCGGACCATGAAGCCCGGCTGCGCCAGCAACTGCAGGACCTGCGCATGGCCATGGAGCGCATCAGCTTCCAGGCCGACCGCGCAGGCCGCGTGATCAAGAGCGTGCGCGATTTCGTGCGGCGGCGCGACCAGTCCCGCGAAGTCATAGGCGCCGCCGAACTCATAGACGCCGTGCTGCCGCTGATCAGCCTGCAGGCACGCAACCTGGGCGTGCGCGTGACCACCGACATCGAGCCCGGCCTCCCGCCCGTGCTGTGCGATCCGACCATGATCGAGCAGGTGCTGCTCAACCTGGCGCGCAACGGCATGCAGGCCATGGACTCGCCCGAGACCATGGAGCGCGAGCTGCAGCTGCGCGTGCGCCGTGCGGCCGCCAGCACGCGCCGCAGCTGGGTGGAGTTCGCCGTCATCGACTGCGGCACCGGCATTCCCCAGCATGTGGCGGAGCAACTGTTCACGCCCTTTTTCACCACGCGCAACGAGGGCATGGGCCTGGGCCTGAGCCTGTGCCGTACCGTGGTCGAGCAGCATGGCGGCCACCTGCAGCACAGCCCCCACAGCCCGCGCGGGACCGTCTTCGCCTTCACGCTGCCGGCGCACAGCCCTGCGCAGGTGCAGGCATAGATGGCACCCATGGAACAAATGGAACAATAGGCCCATGGAACCTGTACCCGACGCCACCGTCTACATCGTCGACGACGACACCGATGTCCGCGAAGCGCTGGCCTGGCTGCTGCGCTCGCGCCGCCTGCTCAGCGAATGCTATGACAGCGCAGAGGCCTTCGACGCCATGCTGCAGTCGCGCCCACCGCCACGCAATCCCTGCTGCCTGCTGCTGGACATGCGCATGGGCGGCATGAGCGGGCTGGCGCTGTTCAACCTCATGCTGGAACGCAACCAGATCGCAGGCATGCCCGTGATCTTCCTGACCGGCCATGCCGACGTGCCCACGGCCGTGGACACCGTCAAGCGCGGCGCCTTCGACTTCTGCGAGAAGCCTTTCTCGGACAATGCCCTCGTGGACCGTATCGAACAGGCGCTGGAACTGTCGGCCCAGCACCAGGCTGAAACCCGTGCGCGCGAAGCCGTGCGTGCACGCTTCAACGAGCTGACGGAGCGCGAGCGCGACGTGATGCGCCTGGTGGTCGAGGGCATTCCCAACAAGCTCATCGCCGACCAGCTGGACATCAGCGTGCGCACCGTCGAGGTCCACCGCGCGCGCGTCTTCGACAAGATGCAGGTCAAGTCGGCCGTTGAACTGGCCAACCTGCTGCGCACACACGGCTGACCCCTTCAGAAATACGTGGCAATCACGTCCACCACGTCATAGCGGTCATTGACGACGGCCAACTGCCGCCATTTGTCAAAGGTCAGGCAGGGGTGGGAGATGTCGAAGGCCAGCATGTCGCCTATGCGCAGGCCATCGTCCTCGGCCACCTTCAGGAAAGCATGCTGGTCCATCATGGCCGTGACCTCCCAATGCGGTGGCGCCGCCACGGGCGCGGCATCGCCGGGGCGGTAGCGCAGCGCGGGCCGGGGAGGCACAGCCTCGAAGGAGGTATCGCGCTTGCCCAGCGCCACGATGGCGCGGCCGGGCTCGGGCAGCGACTGCACATAGGCCCAGACCTGCAGCGCAGGCTGCAGGCTGGCACGCATCTGCTGCGCCACGGGATTGGTCTGGTCGATGCGCCGCTGCGCTGCCTGGTAGATGCCCGCGTCATGCGTGAGATAGCAGCCCGGGCGCAGCACCAGATCCAGCGGACCGCCGATGTCGGCCTTGCCGAACTCCTGGGCCACCACGTCATACCAGGCCGAGCCGGCGCCAGTGAGCACGGCCGGGCTGCGCTGCAGCCGGCCCTCGCCCGCCAGCCGCTGGAGCCAGTCCACGGCGCGCCGCAGCAGGGTGCGGATGGGTTCTTCTTCCTTGAGCACGCCCTCGTAGACCTCGATCCCGGCCAGTCGCACGCCGGCACCGGCCCGGGCCAGCGCGTCCAGCAGCGGCTGCATCTGCGCATCGGAGCGAACGCCCGTGCGCCCGCCGGGCGGGCCCAGTTCGATCAGCACCTGCACGGACCGGCCCGCTGCGCCAAAAAAGGCGGCCAGCTGCTCGACCTGCTCGGCACAATCGACCAGGCAGAAGAACTCGAAGCCGGGATCGGCCAGCAGCTCGGCCACGGCCGCCATGTTGCGCCGGCCGATCAACTGGTTGGCCATGAGCACGCGGCGCACGCCATGGGCATGGGCCACGCACGTCTGCTGAGCGGTGGCCAGCGTGATGCCCCAGGCGCCCGCGTCGATCTGCTGGCGGAACAGGCGGGGCGCCATGGTCGTCTTTCCGTGGGGCGCGAGCTGGGCGCCGTAGGCATCCACAAAGCGCTGCATCCAGGCCAGGTTGTGCGACAGGCGCGACTGCGACAGCACAGCCACAGGCAAACTCAAGTCTTCCCGCAGCAGATTCCAGCCCTGCGCGGCAGCGTCCTGCGGCGTGCAGGGGGCGGACAGCGCGCCCAGGCCCTTGTCGAGCGGGCTGACCACGTCGGCCGCGCCCGCTGTGCTTGCTTCACTCATACGACTCCCCATTGATGGATGGGAGCCAGCATAGGGCAATGCCGGTGCCCGCCCACGCAAAAACGCCCCGCGTTGCGGGGCGTTGCATCTGGCACAGAGCCCGGGTCAGCGGGGCTGCTGGTACTGCGGCTGCTGTTGATACTGAGGCTGCTGGTGCTGCTGCGGGATCTCGCCCACGAAGATCTCCACGCGGCGGTTCATGGCACGGCCGCTGGCCGAGTCGTTGGAAGCCACGGGCTGGTGCGAGCCACGGCCTTCGGTGGCGATGCGGGCGCCCGAGACGCCGCGCATGGTCAGGTAGTTGCGCGTGCTGTTGGCGCGGTCCAGCGACAGCGGATTGTTGATGGCGTCAGAGCCGGTGCTGTCCGTGTGGCCGATGATGCGCACCTCGGCATTGGGGTTGTTGCGCAGGCCCTCGGCGAAGCGGTCCAGGATGGGAGCGAAGTTGCCCTTGATGTCGGAACGGTTGGTATCGAACGAGATGTCGCTGGGAATGTCGAGCTTGAGCTGGTTGTCGGCCGTCTGGCTCACGTTCACGCCCGTACCCTGGGTGGCCTGCTCCATCTCGCGCTTTTGCTTTTCCATGTTCTGCGACCAGATGTAGGTACCCAGTGCACCCACGCCAGCGCCGATCACGGCACCCGTGCCGGCCCTGCCGCCGGTGACGGCGCCCAGCACGGCGCCGGCTGCAGCGCCCACGCCAGCGCCCGTGGCCGTGCGGCGCTGGGTGTCGCTCATGTTCGCGCAGCCGGAGATGAACAGTGCGGCCGCCGTTGCGGCGGCCAGAACGATGTGCTTGCGCATTGGAAACTCCTTTTGAATCTTGGGAACGCACCGTGCGGTAGCGCCAGGGTCCCCATTGTGGAAAGCAGGCTGCGCACAGCCTATCAGTGCGGGCAGGGCATACCCGTAGGACGGCGCCCGCTCCGCGAGGCTGCCTCCACGGCCGTCACGGGCCGCTGCGATCCTGCCCGGGAGAGGGTTTGTCTGGAGACGGATGCGAATCCCGTGGCGTGTCCACGGGCAACTCGCCCTTGCGGCGTCCGGAGAACATGGTCCACCACACAATAGCGACCAGAATCACCAAGGCCAGCAGTGCTTCGAGCAAAATCAACCCCATGAATTTCCACCTCCTGCGCCATGCCGCGATGGCGCTGATTGTAGGGACGCTGGTCGCCTGCACGACCACCACCAAGCCGGTCTACGACCCCTCGCCCGTACCCGATCTGCAGCCGGGCGGCTCTCCCGCCGTCACGCCCAGGCCCCCGCTGGTCACCAACACGCCCACCAAGAGCCGCTGGATCGCGGCCGACTGGAGCGAATTGCCCGGCCTGCAGGAGGACGCGCTGCACGAAGCCTGGAATGCCTGGCTAAAGAACTGCGAACGACCCAGTTCGGTCTTCGCAGGCCTGTGCCGCGATGTGCGCCAGCTGAGCATCGCCACGGGCGACGAGCAGCGCGCCTGGCTCATGGCCAATCTGCAACCCTACCGCATCGAGGCGCTGGGCGGCGGCCCGGACGGCATGCTGACCGCCTACTACGAGCCGCTGTTCGAGGCGCGGCGCCTGCCCGGCGACGGATTCAACGTGCCGCTGTACAAGACGCCGGCCGGCGCCGGCTTCGGCAGCCGCAAGCCCTGGTTCTCGCGCCAGCAGATCGAGACCCTGCCAGAGGCCCAGGCGGCCCTGGCAGGCCGCGCCATCGCCTGGCTGCGCGACCCCGTCGATGCGATGGTGCTGCACATCCAGGGATCGGGGCGCCTGAACATCACCGAGCCTACAGGCGCGCAACGCACGATCCGCGTCGCCTTTGCGGGCACCAATGACCAGCCCTACAAGAGCGTGGGCCGCTGGCTGCTGGACCAGGGACTGGTGCGCGACGCCACCTGGCCCGGCATCAGCGCCTGGGTGGCCGCCAACCCCGGCCGCGTCAATGAAATGCTGTGGAGCAACCCGCGCTACGTCTTCTTCCGTGAGGAGCCGCTGGAAGGCCTGGACCTGCAGTTCGGCCCCAAGGGCGCCCAGGGCGTGGCCCTGACGCCAGGCCGCTCCATCGCCGTGGACAAGCAGAGCATCCCCTACGGCACACCGGTCTGGCTGTCCACATCCGGGCCCACCGTGGCGCTGAACCGCCTGGTCTTCGCCCAGGACACGGGCAGCGCCATCGTCGGCGCCGTGCGCGCCGACTACTTCATGGGCTGGGGCCCCGAAGCCGGCGACCTGGCAGGCCGCATCAAGCAGAACCTGCGCCTGTGGGCCTTCTGGCCGCGCGCCCTGGCGAGCCAGGCCCCGCACTTGAGGTGACCCCCTGAGCGGCTACGCCGCTTCCTCCCGCTTTGGGGTGCGCCGGTTTTATCCTTTGCGCCAAGGCTCGCCCCGCATGGCACAAGACCAGCGCAGACACACCTCTATCCACTGTCCCTCGCTCTGGCGCGGCCCAACGCCAGGGGCGCCGAGCAAGAGCCGCCTCGCTGCGAGGGCGCCGTCCCCCTCTGGGGGAAGGCGCGCAGCGCCTCAGGGGGTATCGAAGTACCTCGTGACGCGCGGCGGTTCCTTGCCCTTGTGATACGCCAGCTTGCGGTCGCGCAGCGCCACGTCGGCGGCGGTGACGCGGTCGAAGCGGCGAAGGTGCTCGGTCCATGACTCATCGATGATCTGCTCCACGTAGCGCTCCGGGTGGCTCATGCTGTGCAGCAGGCTCCAGCCCAGCGCGCCCTGGCGCATGCGGCTGCGGCGGCTTTCCTGCATGAGGGCGCGGAAGGCCTCGGCCTGGGTGGGGTCGATCTGGTACTCGATGGTGACGACCACGCGGCCGGCTTCGGGGATGTTGACCTCGGGGCGCTGGAAGGCCTTGGAGGGGCTCAGGTCCTCCTCGATCTGGCGGTCGCGCACCAAGCGCTGCACCAGCAGCATGCAGGCCACGCCGCTGGCGGCCGCCACCATGAGGCTGCCGCGCACGCCCACCATGCTGGCCACCTGTCCCCAGAGCGCGGCGCCTGCCGCCGTGCCGCCCATGATGGACATCTGGTAGATGGACATGCCGCGCGCCCGCACCCAGTTGGGCAGGGCCATCTGGGCCGAAACGCCCAGCACGTTGGCCGTGGAGATCAGCGCCATGCCGGCCAGCATCATGGCCGGCACCGCCATGTAGACATTGGGCGACAGGGCCACGGCCAGCGTGGCCAGCGCATGCACGGCAGAGCCCGACCGGATCAGCCTTTCCTTGGACATGGCCTGGCGCAGGCGCGGCAGGAACATGGCGCCCACGATGGCGCCCGCCCCCATGGAGGCCAGCAGCAGCGTGAAGGTCTCGGCGCCGCCCCCGCCCTCGGTCGGGCCGTGCAGGCGCTGGGCCACCAGGGGCAGCAGGGCCATCACCGCCGTGCACTGCAGGAAGAAACACACCGTGCGCGCCAGCACCGCATGCATGCGCGGCGACTCGCGCACGAACTGCAGGCCCACGCGCATGGCCGAGGGCAGGCGCTCGCGGCCCAGCGGGTTGGCCACGTGGCGGCGTTTCCAGCGGATCAGCACGATGCCCGAGATGACGGACAGCACGGCATTGAGCACGAACACCCAGGCACTGCCCAGGCTGGCGATGATGGCGCCCGCCACCAGGGGTCCGATGATGCGCGAGGCGTTCATGGCCACCGCGTTCAGCGCCATGGCCGAGGGCAGGTGGTGCTTGGGCACGAGTTCGGGAATCAGCGCCGAGAACACCGGCCAGCGCATGGCCAGGCCGATGCCGTTGGCAAAGGTCAGCACCAGCAGCCAGTGCGCCGTCATCCGGCCCGAGAGCACGAACAGGCACAGCACCAGGGCCACGGCCGCCACCCAGAACTGGGTAACGATGAAGTAGCGGCGCCGGTCCAGGATGTCGGCCAGCGCACCGCTGGGCAGGCCCAGCAGGAAGACGGGCAGCGTGGAGGCCGATTGCACCAGGGCCACGAGCACGGGCGAGGTGGTCAGCGAGGTCATGAGCCATGCCGCCGCCACATCGTTCATCCACATGCAGGTATTGGCCGCCATCCAGATCAGCCAGAGCATGCGGAAGGTGGGGCCGGACAGCGGCGCCCAGACGCCCTGCTGGGCCTGGGCCGTCTTCTGGCCTTCGGCCTCGGCGGCCGCCCTGTCGGCAGCGGCCATGCCGGACGGGTCCTCGAGCAGGGTGCCCGGCGCCCCCGCGCCCGAGGGCTCGGCCGGGGGCTGGGTGGAAGGCTCGGTTTCTGAGGCGGGTGGCTGGGCGGGGTCTGGTGTTGATTGTTCTGCGGCCATGTGTCCCGATTCTCGGGCCAAACGCAGGGTGGCGCCAGAAATGGTTGCCTTACTAATAACCACGATCACCACCTTGTACGACAACCGTTTTTCGCTCCTGTTACAGGAGCACACTGTCGCTTCGGCGCGACCTTCATAGGCCAGTCCGCCGGCCTGCGGCTACTGGCCAGGCAGTCCCTGGCCCGCCATGGGTCCCAGCTGGGACAGCGGCAGCGCATGGCTGGACTTGATCTCGCCCAGCGAGAAACTGGTCTGCATGTCCTTCACGTTGGGCAGGTTCAGCAGCGTGTTGCGCGCGAACTGCGCAAAGCTGTCCAGGTCGCGCGCCACCACCTGCAGCTCGAAGGTGCCGGTGCCGCTGATGTAGTGGCAGGTGACCACCTCGGGCAGCTTGCGGATGGCGTCCTCCATCTCCAGCGTCAGCGTGCCGGCCGTGCGCACGGCATCGAGCCGCACGAAGGCCAGCACGCCCAGGCCGATCTTGTGGCGGTCGATGTCGGCGTGGTAGCCGCGGATGAAGCCCGCTTCTTCCAGCGCCCGCACGCGGCGCCAGCACGGCGCGGCCGACAGGCCCACGCGCTGGGCCAGCTCGGCATTGGTCAGGCGCGCGTCGGCCTGCAGGTGGCCGAGGATGGCAATGTCGAATTTGTCCAAAGTTTGCACAAAACACCATTTTCAAGAAAGATCCTTGCTCAGGATACTTGAAACAGCGCAAAGAAAGCAAAGACCTATCAGACGAGCACGAATACACTGAAAAAAGGCGATTTGGTTCAGACAACGAGTGCCGTGCATGCCTCTTTCCCGTTCCGGGCAGGACATGACAGGGCGCCGACCATCGATGGAGACAAGCCATGAATGCCCCACTGCCCGAAGACGTGCGCCGCGCCCTGGAGACGGTCACCCTCGACGACAAATACGCTCTGCAGCACGGCCGTGCGTTCATGAGCGGAGTACAGGCCCTTGTGCGCCTGCCCATGCTGCAGCGCCAGCGCGACGCTGCAGCGGGCCTGAACACCGCAGGCTTCATCAGCGGCTACCGGGGCTCCCCGCTGGGCGGCTATGACCAGGCGCTATGGGCCGCGAAAAAGCACCTCGAATCCAACAACATCGTCTTCCAGCCCGGCGTCAATGAAGAGCTGGGCGCCACGGCCGTCTGGGGCACGCAGCAGCTGGATCTCTATCCCGAGACCAAGAAGTTCGACGGCGTCTTCGGCCTGTGGTACGGCAAGGGCCCGGGCGTGGACCGATGCTCCGACGTGTTCAAGCACGCCAACATGGCGGGCACGGCCCGGCACGGCGGCGTGATCGCGCTGGCCGGCGACGACCACATCAGCAAGAGCAGCACGGCCGCCCACCAGAGCGACCACATCTTCAAGGCCTGCGGCACGCCGGTGTTCTTTCCCAGCAATGTGCAGGACATCCTGGACATGGGCCTGCATGCCTTTGCCATGAGCCGCTTCTCGGGCCTGTGGTCGGGCATGAAGACCATCCAGGAGGTGGTCGAGTCCTCGGCCAGCGTGTCGGTGGAGCCGGACCGCGTGAACATCATCCTGCCCGAGGACTTCCAGATGCCGCCCGGCGGCCTGCACATCCGCTGGCCCGATGCGCCGCTGGAGCAGGAGCAGCGGCTGATGAACTACAAGTGGTATGCGGCCCTGGCCTATGTGCGCGCCAACCGGCTCAACCACAACGTGATCGAGGGCCCCAACGACCGCTTCGGCCTGATCGCCAGCGGAAAGGCCTACAACGACATGCGCCAGGCCCTGGCCGACCTGGGCCTGGACGACGACACCTGCCGCCAGCTGGGCATACGCGTGCACAAGGTCAACGTGGTCTGGCCGCTGGAGGCCACCATCACGCGCGACTTCGCGCGCGGCCTGCAGGAAATCCTGGTGGTGGAGGAAAAGCGCCAGGTCATTGAATACCAGATCAAGGAAGAGCTGTACAACTGGCGCTCCGACGTGCGGCCCAACGTGGTCGGCAAGTTCAGCGATGAGCACGGCGGCGAATGGTCGGTGCCCAATCCCAGCCAGGACTGGCTGCTGCGCCCCAATGCGGACCTGACACCGGCCCTCATCGCGCGCGCCATCGTCCAGCGCCTGACCAAGATCGGCGTGCCCGAACACATCGCCCAGCGCATGCACGAGCGCATTGCCGTGCTGGACGCCCGCGAAGCCGCGCTCAAGGTGGCCCAGAGCCAGCCCACGGGCGACCGCGTGCCATGGTTTTGCAGCGGCTGCCCGCACAACACCAGCACCCGCGTGCCCGAGGGCAGCCGCGCCGTGGCCGGCATCGGCTGCCACTACATGACGGTGTGGATGGACCGCTCCACCAGCACCTTCACGCAGATGGGCGGCGAGGGCGTGACCTGGGTGGGCCAGGCGCCCTTCACCAAGGACGCCCATGTCTTCGCCAACCTGGGCGACGGCACCTACTTCCACAGCGGCCTGCTGGCGATACGCCAGAGCATCGCGGCCGGCGTGAACATCACCTACAAGCTGCTGTACAACGACGCCGTGGCCATGACGGGCGGCCAGCGCGTGGGCGAGCGGCCCGAGGGCCATTCGGTGCTGCAGATCATGAACAGCCTCAAGTCCGAGGGCGTGGCCAAACTGGTCATCGTCACCGACGAACCCGCCAAGTACGACGGCGTGCCGCTGGCCGAGGGCGTGACCGTGCACCACCGCGATGAGCTTGACCGCATCCAGCGCGAGTTCCGCGCCCTCAAGGGCTGCACGGCCATCATCTACGACCAGACCTGCGCCACCGAAAAGCGCCGCCGCCGCAAACGCGGCACGCTGGCCACGCCCGACAAGACCGTGGTCATCAACGAGCTGGTCTGCGAGGGCTGCGGCGACTGCTCGGTGCAGTCCAACTGCCTGTCGGTCGAGCCGGTGGAGACCGAGTTCGGCCGCAAGCGCCGCATCAACCAGAACACCTGCAACAAGGACTACTCCTGCGTGAAGGGCTTTTGCCCCAGCTTCGTCACCATCGAAGGCGGCCAGCTCAAGAAGCCCAAGAAGGAGAAGAAGGGCGACCTGTCCATGCTGCCCGCCATCCCGGAGCCCGTGCTGCCGGTGGCCGAGCAGGCCTGGGGCATTGTGGTGGCCGGTGTCGGCGGCACGGGGGTGATCACCATCGGCTCGCTGCTGGGCATGGCGGCCCACCTGGAGGGCAAGGGCGTGATCACCCAGGATGCGGCCGGCCTGGCGCAAAAGGGCGGCTCCACCTGGAGCCACATCCAGATCGCCAATCGTCCCGAGGCCATCTACACCACCAAGGTGGACATGGCCAAGGCCGACCTGGTGATCGGCTGCGACCCCATCGTCACGGCCACGCCGACCACCATGTCCGTGATGCAGCCGGGCCGCACCTTCGTGGCGCTCAACAGCCATGGCTCGCCCACGGCAGCCTTCGTCACCAACCCTGACTGGCAGGCACCGGACGACCGCTGCGCCAGCGCACTGGCCCAGGCTGTGGGCCCCGAGCTGCTGGGCAGCTTCGACGCCGAGCAGGTGGCCGTGCAGCTGCTGGGCGACAGCATCTACACCAACCCGCTGATCCTGGGCTACGCCTGGCAAAAGGGCCGCGTGCCGCTGTCGCATGCGGCGCTGATGCGTGCCATCGAACTCAACGGCGTGCAGGCCGACAACAACAAGGCCGCCTTCGAGTGGGGCCGCCGCTGCGCCCATGACCTGGCTGCCGTGCGCGCCCTGTTCCAGACGGCCCAGGTGATCCAGTTCGTCAAGAAGCCTTCGCTGACCGAGATGGTGGCCAAGCGCGTGGACTTCCTCACGGCCTACCAGAACGCCGCCTATGCGGCCGAGTACCAGGCCTTCGTGGACAAGGTCCATGCCGCCGAGCGCGCCGTGGCGGGCTCGGGTACGCGCCTGTCGCAAGCAGTGGCCCGCTATCTGTTCAAACTCATGGCCTACAAGGATGAGTACGAGGTCGCGCGCCTGCACACCGATGCGGCCTTCAGCCAGCGCATCGCCAGCATGTTCGAGGGCGACTACCGCGTGGTCCACCACCTGGCGCCGCCGTCGTCGGCCGCCAAGGACGAGCAGGGCCATCTGGTCAAGAAGTCCTACGGTCCCTGGATGCGCAAGGCCATGCAGGTGCTGGCGAAGATGAAGGGCCTGCGCGGCACGGCGCTGGACCCCTTCGGCCGCACGCAGGAACGCCGCACCGAGCGCGCACTGATCCAGGAATACCGCCAGTGCATAGAAGGACTGCTGTCCGAGCTCACGCCCGAGCGCCTGGCGCTGGCCGTGGAGATCGCCAGCATTCCCGAGGACATCCGCGGCTACGGCCACGTCAAGGAGCGCAACCTGGCTGCGGCCCGCACCAAGTGGAAGGCGCTGATGGCACGCTGGAACGCCCCGTCACGGGGCGCGGGCAGCACGGGACAGCCCGCAGTCGGCGTGGCCTGAAACCACACGGACAGCCCCGCCACAAGGGCGTCCTGTAAGATCGCGGCCGCCGCCCGTACCGTGAGGTGCGGGCGGCGCGGTTGCCTCCGGGGCCGCTTCAAGTGCCGTCACGCCGGGCGCAAAAACCACGAAAAACCGCGCTCCGCCCCTTTAAAAACGGCAGATGGCCGCCAGTTGCAGCCATCGTCGCCGAAAAACCCGCAGCAGCCAGATCCTGGCAGCCCATGTGGGTCAGGGCTGACGCATACAATGCTCCGTTCTCCTGCGCGGGCCCGTGCATATCGGCGTGCGCAGCGACCCTTTTTCGACCTTCCAATCCTGGAGTCTTGCCCGTGTTTATTTCTTCCGCTTTTGCCCAGACCGCACCCGCAGCAGCAGCCTCCGGTGGCGACTTCATGTCGCAGTTGATGGGCATGGCGCCTCTGGCGCTGATGTTCGTGGTGCTGTACTTCGTGATGATCCGTCCGCAGATGAAGCGCCAGAAGGAGCATCGCTCCATGATCGAGGCACTGGCCAAGGGTGACGAAGTGGCAACGGCCGGCGGCATCATCGGCCGCGTGACGCGCATGTCCGAGCAATTCCTGCACATCGAGATCGCCTCGGGTGTGGAAGTCCAGATCCAGCGCAGCGCCGTCGTCCAGGTGCTGCCCAAGGACACGCTGAAGTAAGCGTTGTCCCTGTCTTGCGGGTGTGCGGACCGCGCAGGCGGCAGCACACCCTTTTGTGCGTTGCTGTCTACAAAGAGCGAAGAGCGCGATCATGAACCGATATCCGGTCTGGAAGTACGCGATCATCGTGATCGCGCTGCTGGTAGGGGTGCTCTACACCCTGCCCAATTTTTTCGGTGAGGCGCCTGCGGTGCAGGTCTCCTCGGCCAAGGCCACCATCAAGGTGGACAACGCCGTGCTGCAGAAAGTCGAAGAGGCCTTGAAGGCTGCCGATGTCAAGCCCGACGTCCTGTCCATCGAAGGCACCTCGGTGCGCGCGCGCTTCAACACGCCCGACGAGCAGCTCAAGGCCAAGGACGTGATCCAGAAGGCCCTGATCCCCGATGCCAACGACCCGGCCTACATCGTGGCCCTGAACCTGGTGTCGCGCTCGCCGCAATGGCTCACGGCCATCGGCGCCAAGCCCATGTACCTGGGGCTGGATCTGCGCGGTGGCGTGCACTTCATGCTGCAGGTGGACATGGCCGCCGCCCTGACCAAGAAGGCAGACTCCTTTGCCGGCGACCTGCGCAGCTCGCTGCGCGACAAGAACATCCGCCACGGCGGCGTCTCGCGCAACGGCAACACCGTCGAGATCCGCGTGCGCGACGAAGCCATGCTCACGGCCGCGCGCAACCTGGTCTCCGACCAGTTCCCCGATCTGGCGGCCACCTCCGAGCCGGATGGCGCAGGCTTCAAGCTGCTGGCCTCCATCAAGCCCGAAGCCCTGCGCAAGGTGCAGGAGCAGGCGCTCAAGCAGAACATCGTCACCCTGCACAACCGTATCAACGAGCTGGGCGTGGCCGAGCCCGTGATCCAGCAGCAGGGCCTGGACCGCATCATCGTGCAACTGCCCGGCGTGCAGGACACGGCCAAGGCCAAGGACATCCTGGGCCGCACGGCCACGCTGGAAGTGCGCCTGGTCGACGAATCCTCCGAGGCGCGCGGCGCCGAACTGGGTTCGGGCCCCGTGCCCTTCGGCTCCGAGCGCTACCTGGACCGCAACGCCCAGGCCGTGATCGTGCAAAAGCAGGTCGTGCTGACCGGCGAGAACCTCACCGACGCACAGCCCGGCTTCGACAGCCAGACCCAGGAGCCCACGGTCAACCTGGTGCTGGATGCCAAGGGCGCACGCATCTTCAAGGACATCACGCGCGAGAACGTGGGCAAGCGCATGGCCATCATCCTGTTCGAAAAGGGCAAGGGCGAGGTCGTGACGGCTCCCGTGATCCGCACCGAGATCGGCGGCGGACGCGTGCAGATCTCGGGCCGCATGACCACGGCGGAAGCCAACGACACGGCCCTGCTGCTGCGCGCCGGCTCGCTGGCCGCGCCCATGGAGATCATCGAGGAATACACCATCGGCCCCAGCCTGGGCGCCGACAACATCAACCGCGGCATCCACTCCGTGGTCTGGGGCCTGGTGGCCATCGCGGCCTTCATGTGCGTGTACTACCTGCTGTTCGGCGTGATCTCCACGGTGGCGCTGTCGGTCAACGTGCTGCTGCTGCTGGCCATCCTGTCCATGCTGCAGGCCACGCTGACCCTGCCCGGCATCGCCGCCATGGCGCTGGCGCTGGGCGTGGCCATCGACTCCAACGTGCTGATCAACGAGCGCATCCGCGAGGAACTGCGCGGCGGCGCGTCGCCGCAGGCGGCCATCCATGCGGGCTACGAGAACGCCTGGCACACCATCCTGGACTCGAACGTGACCACGCTGATCGCGGGCCTGGCGCTGCTGGCCTTCGGCTCCGGCCCGGTGCGCGGCTTCGCCGTGGTGCACTGCATCGGCATCCTGACCAGCATGTTCTCGGCCGTGTTCTTCTCGCGCGGCCTGGTCAACCTCTGGTACGGCCGCCGCAAGAAGCTCAAGAGCATTTCCATCGGCCAGGTCTGGAAGCCTGAAGACACCAGCCAGCTGCGCTCGGTGACGGCCAAGGGATCCAGCGTCGCCGATTCCGGCGCCAACAACTGAAAGGGGGAAGACCATGGAGTTCTTCCGCATCCGCAAAGACATCCCCTTCATGAAGTACGCGTTGATCCTCAACGCGGTGTCCTTCATCACCTTCGCGCTGGCCGTGTTCTTCCTGCTCACCCGCGGCCTGCACCTGTCCGTGGAATTCACGGGCGGCACCGTGATGGAGGTGGCCTATACCCAGCCCGCCAACATCGCCAAGGTGCGCGACACGGTCGCCGGCCTCGGCTACGCCGATGTCACGGTGCAGAACTTCGGCACATCGCGCGACGTGATGATCCGCCTGCCCGTGCAAAAGGACGTGACCTCGGCCCAGCAAAGCGAGCAAGTACTCACGGCACTCAAGAAGGAAGACGCCGAAGTCACGCTGCGCCGCACCGAGTTCGTGGGCCCGCAGGTGGGTGACGAGCTCATGCACAACGGCCTGATGGCCCTGGGCTTCGTGGTGCTGGGCATCGTGATCTACCTGGCCATGCGCTTCGAGTGGAAGTTCGGCGTGGCCGCCGTGATCGCCAACCTGCACGACGTGATCATCATCCTGGGCTTCTTCGCGTTCTTCCAATGGGAGTTCTCGCTGTCGGTGCTGGCCGGCGTGCTGGCCGTGCTGGGCTACTCGGTCAACGAGTCGGTCGTGATCTTCGACCGTATCCGCGAAGCCTTCCGCAAGTTCCGCAAGCTCAGCACCACCGAGGTGATCGACCACGCCATCACCAGCACCATGAGCCGCACCATCATCACCCACGCATCCACCGAGGCCATGGTGCTGTCCATGTTCTTCTTCGGCGGTCCCAGCCTGCACTACTTCGCGCTGGCGCTGACCATCGGCATCCTGTTCGGCATCTATTCCTCGGTCTTCGTGGCCGCCGCCATCGCCATGTGGCTGGGCGTCAAGCGCGAGGATCTGATCAAGGCGCCCAAGGCTTCCACGGACCCCAACGACCCCAACGCCGGCGCCACCGTGTAAGCGGATGTTTTAGCCCTGGACCGGCTTACACTCCCGGGCATGCCCTCCCTGCCCCACCCTTCCAACGCGCCTGCTGGCCCCCAGTCCTCGCTGGGCCAGCAGGCGCGTTTGCATTGGGTGCGAGGACTGTGCAAGGGCCTGCCCGGCGTGGCCCAGCAGCTGCTGGCGCAGATGGAGCAACAGGCCCAGGCCGTGGGCACGCAGCGCGAAATGCAGGAGCGGCGTGAAGCCTGGGGCAACTACCGCCAGCACCAGAGCGCCTGGCTGAACGCCAGCATGCAGGCCCTGCAAGGCGCGCTGCAGCCGGCCAAAGCCGCGCCTGCCGCCGTGCCGCAGCGCGGCGCGCTGCAGTTCGAGTTGCTCAGCGACGATGTGGTGGAGAACAAGATCCTGGCCTCCCGCATGGCCCTGGCCATGGGAGAGACCGCAGCGCCGGCCTTCGACACGCTGCGTCTGCGCATGCAGTTCATCGAGGGCCGCGAGCTGCCCTCGGACGACATCCTGCGTACCGAAACCGTGTGCCGGCACCTGGTCGAGCAATGGCTGGCCACGGGCCTGCAGCGCGGTGATCTGCAGCGCGTGCTGGACCTGCTGCAGACGGCCCTGGCGCCCGTGCTGGTGACCGAGTACCAGGCCGCCCATGTGCTGCTGGACGGCCAGGGCGTCACCCGCTCGCAGGACGTGGCCATGCGCTTGCGGCGCACCGAGGCAGGCAACTCCACGCGCGCCATGGGCCTGGGCCAGACCGCCGCGCCACCTGCTGCGGCCTCGCAGCATGCCACTGCATCACAGCATTCCTCGGCCTATGCGCCCACGCAGATGGGCGGCGTGCCCGGCGCTGCGGCGCCCCCCCATGGCCAGATGCCGGCGATGCCCGCCATGCCCGTAGGCCTGACAACCCTTTCGCGCGCACGCCACCGCGCCCAGGAAGTCGTGGGCCAGTTGCGCCGCCTGCTCATGCAGCCGGGCGTGGGCGTGCAGGGCCTGGTGCCCGGTGTGGGCGCAGGCATGCCCCAGGCGCCCGCATCGGCCGCGCTGACCCAGGCCTTGCTGGAGCAGCGCGTGGTGGCCCAGACGCAGTACCAGCAGATGCTGGCCCAGGGCCTGACCACGCTGCACATCGATGTCAGTCCGGCTGCCATCGGCCAGCTGGTCGGGCAGGTGCGCGAACGTTCGGCCGACCTCAAGCGCAAGGCCACCACCTCGGGCGAAAAGGCCACCATCGAGATCGTGGCCCTGATGTTCCAGGCCATCCTGACCGAGGACCGCATTCCGCCCTCGGTGCGGGTCTGGTTTGCCCGGCTGCAGGTGCCGGTGCTGCGCGTGGCACTGGCCGAGCCGGAATTCTTCAGCAACCTGCGCCATCCGGCCCGGCTGCTGATCGACCGCCTGGGCTCCTGCGTGATGGGATTCGACGCCTCCAGCATCAGCGGCAGCGCGCTGGAGTCCGAGATCCGGCGCATCGTCCAGGTCATCGAGCAATACCCCGAAACGGGCCAGAAAGTGTTCGTGCTGGTGCTGCGCGAGTTCGAGGATTTCCTGGCGCGCTACCTGACCCAGTCGCAGGACAAGGCCAAGATCGTCACCGTGGCCCAGCAGGTGGAGCAAAAGGAAACCCTGGCCATCCAATACACGATCGAGCTGCGCCACCTGCTCACCGACATGCCGGTGCGCAAGGAGATCCGCGAGTTCCTGTTCAAGACCTGGACCGAGGTGCTGGCCCTGGCCGCCGTGCGCCACGGCGCCAAGGACGCGCGCACCATGCGCTTCAAGCAGGCCGCCAGCGAACTGGTCTGGGCCGCCAGCGCCAAGCCCACGCGCCAGGAACGCTCGCGCGTGATCCAGACGCTGCCGACGCTTTTGCAGACCCTGCGCGAAGGACTGGCCCTGATCGGTGTCACGGGCGACGCCCAGTCCACGCGCATCAAGCTGGTCACCGACACGCTGGCCGAGGCCTTTGTCTCCAAGACCGCGACCATCGCCCCGGCCCGCATCGAGGCCATGGCGCAGCGGCTGGCCCATCTGGAGCAGTACATCAATGAAGACGGCATGCTCGACGAGGACATGCCGCTGTCGCCCGAGAACATCGAGATGATCCTGGGCGTGGACACGGCCGGCCTCAACGTCATCCCGAGCACGAACACGGCCGTGGAGCCGGTGATGCTGGAATGGGCGGCCTCTCTGGAGACGGGCCGCTGGTTCACCCTGGACCACAACGGCGCGCGCATCCAGGTGCAATACACCTGGCGCAGCCGCCGCAAGCAACTGCACCTGTTCGCCGCGCTCGATGGCACCTGCCACCTGCTGCAGCTGCGGCGCATGGCCTCCTACCTGCAGTCCGGCCTGCTGGCCGTGCATGACGAGGAGGCGCTCACCGTGCGCGCGACGCGGGATGCGCTGCAGAAGATTCAGGCGAACCCTGAAAGGCTAAGCTCCCCCTGAGGCGCTACGCGCCTTCCCCCGGGGCACGGCGCCTCTCTACCCGCTTCGCGGGGGAGGGGGACGATGCCATCGGCTAGGCGCCCCCACCGCGAGGCGGCTCTTGCTCGGCATCTCCCGCTTGGGGACGCGCCAGTTTTTGAGATCAGGCCTGGGCCAGGCGCTGGAACAGGCCGCCGGGCAGGCGTTCCACGCGGCCTTCCAGTTCCAGCTCCAGCAGGCGGGCCTGCAGGGCTGAGGCGTCCATGCCTGTGCGGTCCATGAGCTCGTCCAGCGACAGCGGGTCGTGGGCCAGGGCGCGCAGGGTGGCGTCGCTCTCAGGGTCCTGGGCGGACTGGAAAGCTGCCGCTGCCGGTACGGGCTTGGGAAGCGGCAGGCGCGCGGCCGTGCCCTGCAGCTCATCGAGCACGTCCTGCGCCGTTTCCACGAGCTTGGCGCCCTGGCGCAGCAGCGCATGGCAGCCGCGAGACTGGGGCGCGTGGATGGAGCCAGGAATGGCAAAGACTTCGCGGCCCTGTTCGCTGGCCAGCCTGGCCGTGATCAGCGAGCCCGACTGCAGGGCCGCCTCGACCACCAGCGTGCCCTGGGACAGGCCCGCGATGATGCGATTGCGCTGTGGAAAGTGCGCGGCCATGGGGCCGGTGCCCAGCGGATATTCGCTGACGATCAGCCCGTGGCTGGCCACTTCGCGAGCCAGGGCGGCATGGCGCCGCGGGTAGACCTGGTCCAGGCCCGTGCCGACGACGGCAATGGTGACGGGAGCACCCAGTCCGCCCAGGCGTGGCGCCGCGCGCAGCGCGCCTTCATGGGCCGCGCCATCCACGCCTTGCGCCAGTCCGGAGACGATGCACAGGCCGGCCTCGGCCAGCGCCTGCGCCATGGCACGCGCGTTGGCCGCGCCCTGGACCGTCGGCCCGCGGCTGCCGACCATGGCCAGGGACTGTGGATAAGGGAACCAGGGGCCAGAACCTGTCATGCAGCGCTCGCTGCCCTGCACATGCAGCAGCAGCGGCGGATCTTCGGTCTGCAGCAGCGCCTGCGGATACTGGGGATGGCCCAGCGCAAGCACGGCATGCAACTGCCCGGAAGCGGGCTGGTCCAGCCATTGCGCCGTGGCCGCCACAAGCTGGTCCAGGCGCTGGGGCACGGTCTGCAGGGCATGGGCCTGAGCGGCGGTCACCAGTCCGTGCCAGGCGGACGGCGGGCCGCTCCAGATGTCCTGCGCACCACCGCAGGCCGCCAACAGACGCCGGGCCGTGGTGCGGCCCACTCCGGGCGTCAGCAGCAGCCGGAGCCAGGCAGAGAGTTCGTCAGGAGCCAACCGGTCCGTGGACTGCAGGGCGGCCGCCATGGCGCTGCCGGCAGGCCGTGGTGGCTCAAGGAGCCGGCGAGGTCAGGCTGTCGCCGACCTCGACACCGCGCCGCGCCTCCAGGATCAGCGCGTAGGAGACGCGATCGAAGGTCCGGAACACCATGGCATGGCCGTTGTGTTCGTCGGGCAGTTGCACCTCTTCCTTTTTCTCGCCCGTCTTGTCCACGATGCGTGCGCCGCGGCGTATCAGCTCCAGCACCGTGCCCACGTCCATGCCGTCCTGCGTGCCCTTGTTGATGGCAATGACCTGGTTGTTGGCCGCCCAGCGCACGGCCTGATCACCGTACAGGGAAACCACATGGGCCTTCACTGCCTGTTGCGGCGCGTGGGGCGCGTAGTTCATGTAGCTGCGCTCGGGCGCGGGCAGCAGGCGGTCGCCGGCGCGCATTTCGGTCTTGGAACGCGACAGGTCCACCGTGGCGGGAGAGTTCTGCTGGTGCTTTTCGCCCTTGCTGTCGACGATCTCCAGCGTGGTCTCGCCCTCGATGAGATCGGCCAGGCCCAGGTACTTGGCCTCATAGCCCAGCACCTCGCCGGAGATGGGATCCTTGAGCGCCACGGCATCGCGGAAGACGCGGTACTGGCGCGGCAGGCCGTCGCCCTTGCGCAGCGGCGCCTCGGCGGTGCCGCGTGCATAGGCGCGGTCGCCGCTGGCCATGAGCACGCGCTCGTCCGTGGTGGCGATCAGGCGGGGCGCGCGCAGCAGCGTTTCGGCATCGACGACCAGGGGCTCGGCCAGGAAGGGCTCGATCAGATGGGGCTGCAGCGTGGGCAGGGCCGCCTGGGCCAGGGATTCGCTGCGCGTGCTCGGAGTGATGCGGACCACGCCGGGCTCTCCGCCATCGCCCATGGGGCGGGCCGTGCTCAGGCGGGCGTAGCCGTCACGCTTGTCCAGGTACAGCACCTGGCCCGGATAGATGAGATGGGGGTTGGCGATGGCCTGCATGTTCATGCCCCACAGCTCGGGCCAGCGCCAGGGACGGCGCAGGAACATGCCGGAGATGCCCCACAGCGTGTCGCCGCGCTTGACGGTGTAGCTGTCGGGCGCATCGGGCGCCAGCTCACCCACGGGAACGCCCTGCTGCGCCACCTGCTGGGCTGCCGAGCGCTGCGATGGCGTCACCGGATACTGCTGCGCGTGGGCCGCCGCACACGCGGCGATCAGGGCCGAGGCAACAGTCCAGGTACGAGCTGTGGCGAATGCAGTCATGGAATTCCTCTTCTTGTGTCTGACACAGCGTCCCTCCTAGGCACTGCGGCACGGCCGATCTTGTCATGAACGGCCATACAGGTCTTACAAATCAGCAAAGATTCTGCGTGCAAGGCCATGAGAGGGCAACGCTTATTGCGTCGTCCCGCTGCGCCCAGGCAGAAAAGTGGCGAAAATAACGACATTCACCGACCACGCCATGTCCATTCTGCCCATTCTTTGCTATCCCGACCCCCGCCTGCACACCGTCGCCAAGCCGGTCGCCAAGGTCGATGACCGCATTCGCCAACTGGTCCAGGACATGTACGCCACCATGTATGACGCCCAGGGCGTGGGACTGGCCGCCACCCAGGTGAATGTGCATGAACGCGTGGTCGTGGTCGATGTCTCCGAAGGCCGCGACGAGCCCTTTGCGCTGATCAACCCCGAGCTGCTCTGGGCCAGCGACGAGAAGCAATTGGGCGAGGAAGGCTGTCTGTCCGTGCCCGGCATCTACGACGGTGTCGAACGCTCCACGGCCATCAAGGTCAAGGCGCTGGACGAGAACGGCAACGAACGCATCATCGAGGCCGAAGGCTTCAAGGCCATCTGCATCCAGCACGAGATGGACCACCTGATGGGCAAGGTCTTCGTCGAATACCTGTCGCCGCTCAAGCGCAACCGCATCAAGACCAAGTTGCTCAAGCAGCAGAAACAGGCAGAACGCGCATGACCCGCCTGCCAGCGCCTCGCTTCATGCCGCGCTGGAAGATGGACGGCGCGGGCCTCGTTGCCTGGGCGCTGCTGGCCCTGTCCCTGCTGCTGGCCGGCTGCACCGTACCCGAGTGGCAAAAGCCCGGCACGCCACGGGCCGACATCGAGCGATCCATGGGCCGCCCGACCCTGAGCCTGCCGCTGGACGGCGGCGGCACGCGCCTGGTCTACAGCTGGCAGCCTGCAGGCCAGCAGGTCTATCACATGGATTTCGACGCCAGCCAGCGCCTGGTGCGCGTGGAGCAGGCGCTCACCATCGAACGCTTCCACGCCCTGCGCAATGGCGAGGACACCCGGGAAAGCGTACGCCAGCTCTTCGGCCCGCCTGCGCTGATCGAGAGGGTCTACAGTTTCAACGGCGACATCTGGACCTACCGTATCCTGGAAAATGGCATTCGCCGCCAGGCCCATGTGCATATCGACCCCGCCGGCGTGGTGCGCCGCGTGATGTTCACCGACGAAGTGTTCAATGACGACGATCGGCGTTGAGCCTGCACACCGTCCCCACCGTCCCTACTGGATTGCATGAGAGTCATTTTTGCCGGCACGCCCGAGTTCGCGCGCGTTGCCCTTGAACGCCTGCTCGCCGCGGGCTTCACCGTTCCCCTGGTGCTGACCCAGCCCGACCGTCCCGCCGGGCGTGGCATGAAGCTGCAGGCCTCGCCCGTCAAGCAGTGCGCGCTGGGGCATGGCATTGCCGTGGCCCAGCCGCGCAGCCTGCGCCTGGACGGCAAATACCCCGAAGAGGCCGCCGCCGCCCGCGCCGCCATCGAAGCGGCCCAGGCCGATGTCATGGTCGTGGCCGCCTACGGGCTGATCCTGCCGCAGTGGGTGCTCGATACGCCCCCGCGCGGCTGCCTGAACATCCACGCCAGCCTGCTGCCGCGCTGGCGCGGCGCCGCGCCCATCCATCGCGCCATCGAGGCCGGCGATGCCGAGACCGGAGTCACCATCATGCAGATGGACGCCGGCCTGGACACGGGCGACATGTGCCTGGTCGAGCGCCTGCCCATCACCGCCGACGACACCACGGCCAGCCTGCACGACAAGCTGGCCGACCTGGGCGGGCGCCTCATCGTCGAGGCGCTGGAGATGAGCGCCTGCGGCGGCCTGCCGCGCACGCCCCAGCCCGCCGAGGGCGTGAACTACGCGCACAAGATCGAAAAGGCCGAAAGCCAGATCGACTGGCGCCAGGATGCCGAGGCCATTGCCCGGCGCCTGCGCGCCTTCAATCCCTTCCCGGGCGGCGCCACGCAGTACGGCGATGAATCCATCAAGGTCTGGGAGGCTCACGCCGACCCCGCCGCCGCCGTGGCGGCGGCAGTGCCCGGCACCGTGCTGTCCGCAGGCGCCGACGGCGTGCGCGTGGCCTGCGGCCAGGGCGTGCTGTGCATGACGCTGCTGCAGCGCGCGGGCGGCAAGCGGCTGGCGGCAGGCGATTTCCTGCGCGGCTTCGATCTGCCTGAAGGAGCCATCCTGGACGGTGCTGCCAGCGGCGGCACGCCATGAACCTGCAGCCCCTGGTGGAACGCGCACGCGGCATTGCGCGCGATCCCGCCTTCATGACCGGCGTGCGCGACATGTCGGGCACGGCGCTGGGCATAGGCGCCTGGGGCCTGGTCACGGGCGTGGCCATGATCAAGAGCGGCATGTCCCTGCCCCTGGCGCTGTTCATGGGCCTGCTGGTCTATGCCGGCAGTGCCCAGCTGGCCGTGCTGCCGCTGATGGCCGTGGGCGCGCCCATGTGGGTGGTCTGGTTCACGGCCATCTGCGTGAACCTGCGCTTCGTCATCCTCAGCAGCATGTGGCGCAGCTACTTTGCCCACCTGCGCCTGCGCCACCGCCTGGCCATCGCCTATTTCAGCGGCGACGTGATCTTCGTGGGCTTCATGAAGCGCTACCCCGATGCCCGGCCCCAGCCCGAGCAGCTGCCCTATTTCTGGGGTGCCGCATCGACCAACTGGCTGGCCTGGCAGATCCCGTCCACGCTGGGCATCCTGCTGGCCGACCAGGTGCCCCTGTCCTGGGGCCTGGGCTTTGCGGGCGTGCTGGCCCTGATGGGCGTGCTGCTGTCCATGCTCAACGACCGTGCCACCTGGGTGGCAGGCGTGGTTGCAGCCAGCGCGGCCGTGGCGGCCTTTGCGCTGCCGCTCAAGCTCAATATCCTCGTGGCCATCGCGGCAGCCGTGGCCGCAGGCCTGCTGGCGGAATCGCTGCAGCAGCGCCTGCGCGCACTGCAGGCGCCTGAAAAAGAGGAGCCAGGCCCGGTGATTCTCCCGCCCGATACAGCCCATGGCGAGCGCCATGCCCGGCTGCCGCTGGACGAAGACGCCCGGCCCGTGCAAACCAAGGAAAAGGAAACGCTCTGATGGATCTGTCCTGGCTGTGGCCCTGGCTGGCCTGCGTGGGCCTGGCGGCCATCACGCTGTTCACACGCGCCTTCTTCCTGATTCCCGAGCGCGAGGTGCCCTTGCCGCAATGGCTCAAGCGCGGCCTCAAGTACGCGCCGCTGGCGGCCCTGGCGGCCGTGATTGCGCCCGAGATCGTGATGACCAACGGCCGGCTGATCTCCACCGTGGTCGATGCGCGCCTGCCGGCCCTGGCTTGCGCGGTCATGTATTTTTTTTACAAGCGCAGCATCATGGGAACGATCGCGCTTGGCATGGCGGTCTATCTGCCACTGCATATCGGCCTGGGCTGGTAGGCGCAGCGCGGCCGAGAGCGACCGAGAGCGCCCGGCTGCCCGGCTGAAACCGGATTACAGGCGCTCCCGATGCCCCGGATCGCCGGTGCGCCCGCCCGCTGCCAGGGCGGGCACGCCGCCTACAATGGCCGCGCTTTACCTCTTTTTCGTTTCAATTCCATGGCGATCGCCACCGATCGCAACGCCGCCGTCATGAACATTCTCCGTTTCTCCGATCTGTGCGCCCAGGGCAAGGCCCAGGGCCAGCGCGTCTTCATCCGCGCCGACCTCAACGTGCCCCTGAACGATGCTGGCGAGATCACCGAGGACACGCGCGTGCGCGCCTCCGTGCCCGCCATCGAGATGGCACTGAAGGCCGGCGCCGCCGTGATGGTGACCAGCCACCTGGGCCGCCCCACCGAAGGCGAGTTCAAGCCCGCCGATTCGCTGGCGCCCGTGGCCCGCCGCCTGGGCGAGCTGCTGGGCCGCGAAGTGCCCCTGGTCGCCGACTGGGTGGACGGCGTGCAGGTGGCGCCCGGCCAGGTCGTGCTGCTGGAGAACTGCCGCGTGAACGTGGGCGAGAAGAAGAACAAGGAAGAACTGGCCCGCAAGCTGGCCGCGCTGTGCGACATCTTCGTGCACGACGCCTTCGGCACTGCCCACCGTGCCGAGGGAACCACCTACGGCATCGCCCAGTTCGCGCCCATTGCCTGCGCGGGACCGCTGCTGTCGGCCGAGATCGACGCCATCACCAAGGCCCTGGCCAACCCGCGCCGCCCGCTGGCCGCCATCGTGGCCGGCTCCAAGGTGTCGACCAAGCTGACCATCCTGCAGTCGCTGGCCAAGAACGTGGACCAGCTCATCGTGGGCGGCGGCATTGCCAACACCTTCATGCTGGCGGCGGGCCTGAAGATCGGCAAGAGCCTGGCCGAGGCCGACCTGGTCGGCGAGGCCCGCGCCGTGATCGACGCCATGGCCGCACGCGGCGCCGAGGTGCCGATTCCCACCGACGTGGTGGTCTCCAAGACCTTTGCGGCCGACGCGCCCGCCACCGTCAAGAAGGCCACCGAAGTGGCTGACGACGACATGATCCTGGACATCGGCCCCGAGACTGCCGCCCGCCTGGCCGAGCAACTGCGCAAGGCCGGCACCATCGTCTGGAACGGCCCCATGGGCGTGTTCGAGTTCGACCAGTTCGCCAACGGCACCAAGGTCGTGGCCCAGGCGATTGCCGAGTCCGACGCCTTCAGCATCGCCGGTGGCGGCGATACCCTGGCCGCCATCGCCAAGTACGGCATCGAGGACAAGGTCGGCTACATCTCCACGGGCGGCGGCGCCTTCCTGGAGGTGCTGGAAGGCAAGACCCTGCCTGCCTTCGAGATCCTGCAAAAGCGCGCCAACGGCTGAGCACGGCAACATCCGGATACGGGGCACTTTCTTGTCAGTGCCTCGCGGCGAAGCCACAATCGACACTTTGCGCAGCTGCAGCAATCCGCCGCAGCGCGCCCCCGCACCGAGGAGAAATCCATGCGATCGTTCAAATCCGCCGGCGGCCTGGCCCTGGCGGGCCTCTGCCTGGCCCTGGCGGGCTGCGTCAATGCACCGATGACCAGCTACTTCGAAGCCACGGCCCAGCCCAAGATCGGCGCTGCCGGCCACTGGGACTCCGTGGCCAACGATGTCGTCGCCAAGACGCTGGAGACACTGCAAAAGACCGGCATCGAGCGCACCACGCCGGTCCACGTGGCCCTGCCGGCCGAGCCCAGCCCGTTCGACAAGGGCTTTCGTGAGCTGATCATCACCAAGCTCGTGCAAAGCGGCGTGACCGTCATGCTGCAGCCGGCCCAGGCCCAGCTGCAGGTGAGCTACGGCGCCCAGGTCGTGCGCCACGGCAAGCGCCTGCCCAACCCCGAACTCGTGCTGACGACGACGGTGGTGCGCAACAACCAGTACCTGGCGCGCAAGACCGACGTCTACTACCTCGAAAAGAGCGACGCCGTGCTGTTCACGGCCGAGGACGAGCGCCCCGAATTCCCCGCCAAGAACCTGAAGGTGGTGGGCCAATGACGCTGCGCACGCCCCTCCTGCCGGCCGCGCTGGCTGCGGCGGCCCTGCTGTCCGCCTGCGCCGTGCCCGCCCCCGCGCCTTCGCCCGAGTTCTCGGCCGCACGCCGTGGCGAGCCCACCTACCAGTCGGCCGCAGCCAACCCCTTCATCGCCAGCAGCCGCGCTGCCGTGGACGAGCTGGTCAAGGGCCTGAACACCGAGGAACTGGGCGAGGCGCCCGTGCTCGTGGCCACCGTGGTCAACGTCAACGACCTGACGCGCTCTGCCCCCCTGGGCCGCACGCTCAGCGAGCTATACGCCTCCCAGCTGTCCGCCAAGGGCTACAACGTCAAGGAGCTGAAGCTGCGCGGCGATGTGTACGTCAAGGAAGGCACGGGCGAGCTGCTGCTGTCGCGCGAGATCAAGGACATCGCCCGCAACCACAATGCGGCCCTGGTCCTGGTGGGCACGTACTCGGCGGCTGCCAAGTACACCTATGTGAGCCTGAAGCTGGTTCGTACCGACGACAGCCGCATCGTGCGCAGCCACGACTACGCGCTGCCCAACAACATCGACATCCAGCGCCTGCTGGGCGCCCCGGCCACGGCGCAACGCTGAGGCCCTGCAGCCTGACTGCGCCCGTGTGGGCAGTCAGGCTGCGTCTTCTTCTCCCGACCTTCCCCTGCTTGCCCTCAGCGGCCGCGCGCCGGCCACAGCACCGAGGCGATGGCCACCACCATCAGCGCCACGGCCGTCCAGTCCTGCCAGTGCAGCACCTCGCCCAGCCACCAGGCGCCGCTGAACACGCCCAGCACGGGGATCATCATCACGCTCAGCGTGGACGCCACGGGCGGCAGGCTGCGCGCCAGGAAGAACCAGACCGTCTGGCCAAAGCCCAGCACCAGCACGCCGTTGAAGACGATGGCGCCCGTGGCCTGGGCATCGGGCCAGTGCCACTGGTGGCGCTCGAAGACGAAGGCCAGCACCGTGAGCGTCAGCGCGGTCAGCGCCACCATCCACAGCGTCATCGTCAGCAGGGGCACGGGCACCTCGGCGCGGCGCAGCTTCTGCGTGCCGAAGGCCCAGCTCAGCGCGGCGGCCAGCATCAGGCCCACGCCGATGGGGCGGCTGCCCAGGGCGCCGACCTCGTGCCACAGCAGCAGGAGCACGCCCGCCAAGGCCGCCGCCACACCCGCCCAGGCACGCGGCGCCAGCCGGTCATGGAAGAACAGGCTGCCCAGCACGGCCGAGAAGATGGGCATGGTGTAGCCCAGGATGGCCGCCCGCCCGCTGGACAGCATGGGGATGGCAATGATGATCAGGCTGTTCCACAGCACCATGTTGAACAGCGTCAGCTGCGCCAGCCGGGGCCAACAGGCGCGCGGCACGGCCAGCGGCAGGCGGCGCCAGACCACGAAGGCCGCCAGGATGGGCAGCCCCACCCACATCGAGGCCATGCGGAAACTCAGCGGCGGGAAATGCTGCACGCCCAGCTTCATCACCGGCCAGTTGATGCCCCAGATCAGGGTCAGCGCGATCAGCAAAAGGATTTGTCGGGCGGTGAAGGCAGGCATAGGCCGCCGATTGTGCCCATGGGCCGCCAAACCCGCTGGATGCCCGGCGACAGGCCCCGGGAAGGGCCGATCGCTAAAATCGCGCCCCATGACCTTTCTCGACATGCTGCGCAATGCCACCGCCCAGAACCAATCCATGCTGTGCGTGGGCCTGGACCCCGAACCCAGCCGCTTTCCTGCGGCCATGCGCGGCGATGCAAGCAAAATCTACGAATTCTGCGCCGCCATCGTCGAGGCCACGGCCGACCTGGTGAACTCCTTCAAGCCCCAGATCGCCTACTTCGCGGCCCACCGCGCCGAAGACCAGCTGGAAAAGCTCATGGCCCACATGCGCGCCGTCGCGCCCCATGTGCCCATCATCCTGGACGCCAAGCGCGGCGACATCGGCTCCACCGCCGAGCAGTACGCCAAGGAAGCCTTCGAGCGCTACGGCGCCGACGCCGTGACCCTGTCGCCCTTCATGGGCTTCGACTCCATCACGCCCTACCTGCAGTACGAGGGCAAGGGCGCCTTCCTGCTGTGCCGCACCTCCAACCCCGGCGGCGACGACCTGCAGGCCCAGCGCCTGGCCGACCTGCCGGGCCAGCCCCACCTGTTCGAGCATGTGGCGCGCCTGGCGCAAGGCCCCTGGAACACCAACGGCCAGCTCGGCCTGGTGGTGGGCGCCACGCGCCCGCAGGAAATCGAGCGCGTGCGTGAATTCGCGCCCTCGCTGCCGCTGCTGATTCCCGGCGTGGGCGCCCAGGGGGGCGATGCCGTGGCCACGGTCAAGGCGGCGCGCATCGGCGGCGGCCCCATCATCATCAATTCCTCGCGTGCGGTGCTCTATGCATCGCAGGGCGACGACTTCGCTGCCGCCGCGCGCACCGCCGCCCAGGCCACGCGCCAGACGCTGCAAGACGCAGCCGCCGCCTGAGACGGCAGGGAAGCCCGGCCATGCAAGGCAAATGGCTGGAAGACTTCCTGCTGCTGGCCCAGGAGCGCAGCTTCACGCGCGCGGCCGAGCTGCGCCATGTCACCCATCCGGCCTTCGGGCGGCGCATCCGCGCGCTGGAGGCCTGGGCCGGCACGCCCCTGGTCGAGCCCGGCGGCGGCCCCGTGCGGCTGACGCCGGCCGGCGAAGCCTTCCGCGATACGGCCGAGCAACTGGTGCGCACGCTGGCCCAGTCGCATGACGAACTGCAGGCCGTGGCCGGGCGCCAGGCCCGCGTGATCACCCTGGCCACGGGGCGCACGCTGGCGCGCACCATCGTGGCCGACTGGCTGACGCGCCACGGCAGCGTGCTGCAGACGGCCGAGCTGCGCGTGGTCACACGCACGCTGGACGAGACCGTGGCCATGCTGCAGCGCGGCGAAGTCAGCTTCACGCTGGTCTACCACCACGCCGCCATTGGCGTGCGCCTGGACGGCCGCCAGTTCAGCTACCTGACGGTGATGCAGGACAGGCTGGTGCCCGTGGCCCGCGCCGATGCCCGGGGCCGTCCGATGTACGAGCTGTCGGCCAGCCACCAGCCCGTCGCTCCCGTGCCCTACCTCGCCTTCTCCCACAGCATGGCCCTGGGCCGGCTGGTGGAAGACCACCTGGCCCGGCATCCGCTGGCGCCGCGCCTGCGCCGCTGCGTGGATTGCGACTCGGCCGACGCCCACTACGAATACGTGCTGCGCGGCCTGGGCCTGGCCTGGATGCCGTGGTCCATGGTGCGCGGCGACTGCCAAGCCGGCCGCCTGGCCGTGGCCGGCGACCCGGGCCTGGAAGTGCACTTCGACGTGCGCCTGTACCGTCCAAAGCGCCACCTGGGCCCCGCGGCCGAGCAGTTCTGGAGCGACATCACGGGCGCCTGACGGGTGCATGCATGCGCCCTCCTGGTGCAAACCCGCACCGCGCTGTGGAACAAGCGGGTTTTGGTGCTGCAACGGCTCCGCCTCGTGCCGAATCAGCACCAAATGCCTGGGTAGTCCTTCGCACAATCAATCTCATACATTTCAGGAATAACCCCATGCCCAGCAACTCCCTCCTGCGCCGCACCGCCCTGGCCTGCGGCCTGCTGATCGCCGCCACCGGCAGCGCCTTGGCCGACGACGCCGCCAGCTACCCCAACCGCGCCATCACCATGATCGTGGGCTACCCCGCCGGCGGCAGCACCGACCTGGTGGGCCGCTTCGTGGCCGATGGCCTGGCCTCGCGCCTGGGCCAGCCCGTGGTGGTGGAGAACCTGGGAGGAGCCGGCGGCGCCATCGGCGCGCAAAAGGCCGTCAAGGCCACGCCCGACGGCTACACGCTGTTCGTGGGTGCCAACAACGAGCTGGCCATCGCCCGGCTGATCAACAAGAGCATCAAGTACTCCATCGGCGACTTCACGCCCATCGGCATGATCGGCTCCCAGCCCATGGTGCTGGTGGCCTCGCAGAAGGCCGGCGTGAAGACAGCCGCAGAGTTCAGCGCCCTGGTGGCCAAGAACCCGGGCAAGTTCAGCTACGGCAGCTCGGGCGTGGGCACGGCACTGCACCTGGCCGGCGAGATGGTCAAGGAGCAGGGCAAGCTGCACATGACCCACATCCCCTACCGTGGCGTGGCGCCCCTGACCACGGACCTGGTGGGCAACAACATCGAGTTCGGCATGTTCGTGCTGTCCTCGGGACTGCCCCAGATCCGCGCGGGCAAGGTCATCGCCCTGGGCACGACGGAGGCCAAGCGCTCGGCCATCACGCCCGACATCCCGGCCCTGTCCGAGCTGCCCCAGTACAAGAACGTGGACATCAACGTCTGGTTCGCGCTGATGGCGCCCAAGGGCCTGCCCGCACCCGTGGCCGCCAAGGTCAAGAAGGCGCTGGACGAGACCATGGCCTCGCCCGAGTTCCGCAAGAAGATGGAAGAGTCGGGCTCGGTCGTGGCCGATCCCAAGACCGATGCCGGTAAGTACATCAACGCCGAGATCGCCAAGTACACAAAAATCGTCCAATTTGCCCATATTGAGAACTGACCCCCCTGAGCGGCTGCGCCGCTTCCCCCCACTCTCGCCGTGCTGCGCACGACGGGCGGGGGGACGCAGCCCTTGCTGCGGGGCGGCCCTTGCTTGGCTGCCCTCGCTTGCGCTGCGCCAGTTGCAAAAGCCGTGCGCGTGTAGACAACGGAGTGAGTGATGGAAACTTTGCGATTTGACCTTCCCCTGCCCGACCTGAGCGCCTGGCGCGCGGGCAATACCGGTACCGAGGGCGTGTGGCAATTCGACTCGGGACGCCCGGGCCGCCACGTGATGATTTCCGCGCTGGTGCACGGCAACGAGATCTGCGGCGCCTGGGCCGTGTCCGGGCTGCTTCAGGCCCTGTACAACGGCCTGGCGCTGGACAACGGCCGCCTGACCCTGGTGCTGGCCAACCTCGATGCCTTCGACCGCTTCGACGCGGCCAGCCACGATGCCTCGCGCTTCGTGGACGAGGACATGAACCGCCAGTGGATAGACGCACGCATCGACGAGGGCAGCACCCGCGAACGCCGCCGCGCCGCCGCGCTGCGCCCCTTCGTGCAGCAGGCCGACTGGCTGCTGGACCTGCATTCCATGCACGAGCCCTCGGCCCCGCTGCTGCTGACCGGCATGCAGCCGCGCAACCGCGATCTGGCACGCCAGATGGGTGCGCCGGCGAACATCGTCGTGGATGCCGGTCACAAGGACGGCACGCGGCTGCGCGACTACGGGCGCTTCGGCCTGCCCGACGCCGAGGCCGGCGACTCGCGCTCGCTGCTGATCGAATGCGGCTTCCACGGCGATCTGGCCAGCCGCGACGTGGCGCACGACCAGTGCCTGCGTTTCCTCGAAGTGGCCGCCATCTTCGACAACGGCGCGCTGCACGCCGCCCTGCCCGACTGGAAGCAGGCCGACGCACCGGCCCAGTGGGCGCTGGAAGTCACGGCGCCCGTGGTGGCCAAGAGCAGCGGCTTTCGCTTCACGGCGCCGTTCACGGGACTGGAGCGCTTCGAGAAGGCCGGCACGGTGATCGGCGACAACGATGGCGAGCCGGTGATCACGCCCTATGGCGACTGCGTGCTGGTCATGCCCTCGGTGCGCCAGGCGCGCGCGGGCGTGACCGTGGTGCGCTTTGCGCGGCGCTCGCCGCTCTGAGCCTCAGGGGCGCTGGCAGCGCGCAGGCGACAGCCGTTCAGGCTGCACGCCCTGCGCGGCCAGGCGTGCATCCAGCGGCTCGCCACGCAGCAGGTTGCGCGCCAGCAGGCTGTAGCCGAAGGCGCTCTGTATGCCGTAGCCGCCCTGGGCGGCCACCCAGAAAAAGCCCGGCAGCGGCACGGGCGAGGCATCCCAGCCCACGGCCATCTCGCCGTCGGCCACAAAGCTGCGCAGCCCGGCCCAGGTGTGGGAGGGGCGGCGGATCTGCAGCGTGGTCACTTCCTCGATGCGCCAGATGCCCGTGGCCACGTCCAGTTCCTCGGGCGCCACGTCCTGCGGCGCCACGGGGTCGGCGTTGGCGGGCGAGCCCAGCAGTTGGCCTGCATCGGGCTTGAAGTAAAAGCCCTCGTCGGCGCTGATCACGGCGGGCCAGTGCGCGGCGTCCATGCCGTCGGGCACGGCAAAGGTGAAGGCACTGCGCCGCTTGGGCACCAGGCCGATGGGCGCTGCGCCCGCCAGTGCGCCCAGCGCATCGGCCCAGGCGCCGGCCGCGTTGACCACGCAGCGCGCGCGCACCTGGCTGCCGTCGGCCAGGTCCACGGTCCAGACACCTGCGGCATGCGCCAGCGCACGGACCTCGGCGCTGCAGCGCAGCTCGCCGCCGCACTGGCGCAGGCCGCGCAGGAATCCCTGGTGCAGGCCATGCACGTCGATGTCGCGCGCGCCGTCGTCCGCAAAGCCATCGACCAGCAGCGTGGTGTTCAGGCAGGGCACCAGGGCCTTGAGTTCATCGGGGCCCAGGCGCCGCGCCTGGGGCGAGTGCAGGAGCGCCTCGGCATGGGCGGCATCGAGCAGGTCCTTCTGCGCGGCCGTGCCCACATAGAGCACGCCGCGCGGCGCCAGGATGGGCGCCTGCACAAAGCCCTGCGGCGGCTGCTCGTAGAAGGCGCGGCTGGCGCGCGTCAGCGCCTGGACTTGCAGCGGGCCATAGTGCTCCTCATACAGCGCGGCCGAGCGGCCCGTGCTGTGGTAGCCGGGCTGGGATTCGCGCTCCAGCACCAGCACCGAGGCGCCGCCATCGCGCGCCAGCTGCCAGGCCACCGAGGCACCGGCCATGCCCGCGCCCACCACCACGAAATCAAGGATGCTGCTGTCCATGGCCAGCCTCACTGTGCTTTCCGGCGACCAGCCTTGGCCGCTGCAGGAGCCGACACCGACGCTGCCTCCAGATAGGGCCGCAGGTAGCGCCCCGTATGGCTGGCCGGGTTGGCCGCCACGTCCTCGGGCGTGCCCGTGGCCACCACCTGGCCGCCGCCCGAGCCGCCTTCGGGGCCCATGTCGATGATCCAGTCGGCCGTCTTGATCACGTCCAGGTTGTGTTCGATGACCACGATGGTGTTGCCCGCATCGCGCAGCTGCTGCAGCACCTTGAGCAGCAGGGCGATGTCGGCGAAGTGCAGGCCCGTCGTGGGCTCGTCCAGGATGTAGAGCGTGCGCCCCGTGTCGCGCTTGGACAGCTCCTGGGCCAGCTTGACGCGCTGCGCCTCGCCGCCCGACAGCGTGGTCGCGCTCTGGCCCAGTCGGATATAGGACAGGCCCACGTCCAGCAGGGTCTGCAGCTTGCGGGCGATGGTGGGCACGTCCTTGAAGAAGGCATGGGCGTCCTCCACCGTCATCTCCAGGATCTGGGAGATGTTGCGGCCCTTCCACTGCACCTCCAGCGTCTCGCGGTTGTAGCGCTGGCCGTTGCAGATGTCGCAGGGCACATAGACATCGGGCAGGAAGTGCATCTCCACCTTGACCACGCCGTCGCCCTGGCAGGCCTCGCAGCGGCCGCCGGCCACGTTGAACGAGAAGCGCCCGGGGCCGTAGCCGCGCTCCTTGGCGGTGTTGGTCTCGGCCATCAGGTCGCGGATGGGCGTGAACAGGCCCGTGTAGGTGGCCGGGTTGCTGCGCGGCGTACGGCCTATGGGCGACTGGTCCACATTGATGACCTTGTCGAAATGGCCCATGCCGATGATGTCGTCGTGCGGTGCAGCCTCGCCGCCGGCGCGGTGGATCTGACGTGCCGCCTCGGTATAGAGCGTGTCGTTGACCAGGGTGCTCTTGCCCGAGCCCGAGACGCCGGTCACGCAGGTCAGCAGGCCCACGGGAAAGTCCGCCGTCACGCCCTTGAGGTTGTGGCCGCGTGCACCCACCACGCGCAGGGCCTGCAGTTGCGGCGCAGCCGCACCGGCCTCGGCCGGATGCTGGCCCGTGCGTGCGGGGAAGCCCTTGGCAGGAGACCGGACCTCGCCCTCGGCCGGCGCCTCGACCACGGGCTGCCAGGGCGTGCGCCGCGCAGGCACTTCGATGCGCTGGGTGCCCGCCAGGTAGCGGCCCGTGGGCGAATCGGGGTTGGCGCGCACCTCTTCGTAGCTGCCCTGGGCCATGACGCGGCCGCCATGCACGCCCGCGCCGGGCCCCAGGTCGATGATCTGGTCGGCCGCGCGCATCATGTCCTCGTCGTGCTCGACCACGATGACGCTGTTGCCGATGTCGCGCAGGTGCTGCAGCGTGCCGATGAGCTTGTCGTTGTCGCGCTGGTGCAGTCCGATGCTGGGCTCGTCCAGCACATACATCACGCCCGTCAGGCCGCTGCCGATCTGGCTGGCCAGGCGGATGCGCTGGGCCTCGCCGCCGGACAGCGTGTCGGCCCCGCGCTCCAGGCTCAGGTAGCTCAGGCCCACGTCGTTGAGGAACAGCAGGCGCGAGGCGATCTCGCGCACCACCTTGCCCGCGATCTCCGCCTTGGCGCCCGACAGCTGCAGGGACGCGCACCAGGCATGGGCCTCGGCCAGCGTGGCGTGGCCCACCTCGTAGATGGCGCGGGCCTGCTCGCCCTCGCCGATGCGCACGAAGCGCGCCTCGCGGCGCAGCCGCGTGCCGCCGCAGTCGGGGCAGACGGCGACGCTGCGCAGCCGCGCCAGGTCGTCGCGCACCACGCTGGACTCGGTCTCGCGCCAGCGCCGCGTGATGTTGGGGATGATGCCCTCGAAGGGATGGCTCTTGACCAGGGTCTCGCCCTTGCGCGCGCCGCTGTCGAAGACATAGGTGAAGGGCATTTCCTCCTCGCCCGAGCCCCACAGCATCACGTTGCGCACCTTCTCGGGCAGCTCCTCGAAGGGCAGCTCCACATCGGCGCCATAGTGGCGCGCCACGCTCTCCAGCATGGAGAAGTAGTAGCCGTTGCGCCGGTCCCAGCCCTTGACGGCGCCGCTGGCCAGGCTCAGCGTGGGAAAGGCCACCACGCGCTCGGGATCGAAGGACTCCGTGCAGCCCAGGCCGTCGCAGCCCGGGCAGGCGCCCATGGGCGAGTTGAACGAGAACAGGCGCGGCTCCAGCTCGGGCAGCGAATAGCTGCACAGCGGGCAGGCGAACTTGGCGCTGAAGAGGTGTTCCTTGCCGCTGTCCATCTCCAGGGCGATCACGCGGCCGCCGGCGTCGGCGCCACCCGCGCGCAGGGCGGCCTCGAAGCTCTCGGCCAGGCGCTGCTGGGCGTCGGCACGCACCTTGAGGCGGTCGATCACCACGTCGATGTCGTGGCGCTCGTTCTTCTCCAGCGCGGGCAGGGAATGGGACTCGTGGATCTTGCCGTCGATGCGAAAGCGCACATAGCCCTGGGCCTGCATCTGCGCGAACAGCTCGGCGAACTCGCCCTTCTTGTTGCGCGCCAGCGGCCCCAGCACCATGAGGCGCGTGTCCTCGGGCAGGGCCAGGGCCGCATCCACCATCTGGCTGATGGTCTGGGACTGCAGCGGCAGGTTGTGGTCGGGGCAGTAGGGCGTGCCGGCGCGTGCGAACAGCAGGCGCAGGTAGTCGTTGATCTCGGTCACCGTGCCCACGGTGGAGCGCGGGTTGTGGCTGGTGGCCTTCTGCTCGATGCTGATGGCGGGCGACAGGCCCTCGATCAGGTCCACATCGGGCTTGTCCAGCCGCCCCAGGAACTGGCGCGCATAGGCCGACAGGCTCTCCACATAGCGGCGCTGGCCCTCGGCGTACAGGGTGTCGAAGGCCAGGCTGGACTTGCCCGAGCCCGACAGCCCGGTGATCACCACCAGCCGGTTGCGCGGAATGTCCAGGTCGATGTTCTTGAGGTTGTGCGTGCGCGCACCGCGGATGGCGATGCGTGACTGCGCCAGCGCCTGGCCGAGGTAGCGGCCGTCGGGCTGGGAGCGGGAGTCGGCGGCCCGGTCCAGGCCGCCGTCTTCGGAAATCGTGTGGGAACCAGGCATCGGGAAAACCCCTGCGAAGGCGAACCCGCCATGATAGGTCAGAACCCGTGCCACCGCATGGCGGCTCGGTCTGCGGGGCGGCAGGGCCTGCCGCGGCGCCCCTTCACAAAACTGTCTTGCACTGCCTTGCATAACCCAGCCACCCCGCAGCGCCGGCCTATGGGCGAGAATGGCGGATTGCTTGCCCCCACAACAGTGCACCCCGTGCTCGATTCCCCCACACCCGTCCACGGCGCCCAGGCGCCAGCCCCCTCCTCGGCCGCATCGGGCCGCATGACCCCGCAGGAACGCCGATCCAGCGCCAGCCTGGCGCTGATCTTTGCGCTGCGCATGCTGGGCCTGTTCCTGGTGCTGCCGGTGTTCGCGCTGGAGGCGCGCAAATACCCGGGCGGGGATGATCCGGCCATGATCGGCCTGGCCATGGGCCTGTACGGGCTCACCCAGGCCGTGTTCCAGCTGCCCCTGGGCCTGGCTTCGGACCGGTTCGGGCGCAAGCGCGTCATCGTCGCCGGGCTGCTGGTCTTTGCCGCGGGCAGCCTGCTGGCGGCCACGGCCGACTCGCTGCTGGGCCTGATGTGGGGCCGGGGCCTGCAGGGCGCGGGCGCCGTCTCGGCCGCCGTGACCGCGCTGCTGGCCGACCTCACGCGCGACAGCGTGCGCACCAAGGCCATGGCCATGGTGGGCGGCAGCATCGGACTCATGTTCGCGCTGGCCCTGGTGCTCAGCCCCCTGCTGGCGGCCTGGGGCGGGCTGCCTGGCATCTTCGGCCTGACCTGCGCCCTGGCGCTGGCGGGCATTGCCGTCGTGCTCTGGGTCGTCCCGCCCGAGCCCGCGCGCCACGCCGACCAGCCGCGCGGCCGCATGGCCGAGCTGTGGCGCCATGGCGACCTGGTGCGGCTGAACCTGGGCGTGTTCGTGCTGCACACCGTGCAGATGTCCATGTGGGTGGCCGTGCCCGCCATGCTGGTGCAGGCGGGCCTGGACAAGCAGGCGCACTGGCATGTCTACCTGCCGGCCGTGGTGCTGTCCTTCGCCGCCATGGGCGGCCTGTTCGCCATGGAGCGGCGCGGGCGCCTGCGCGCGGCCCTGCTGGGCGCCATCGCCCTGATCACCCTCGTGCAGATCGGCCTGGGCCTGCTGGCGGCCGGCGGCGCGCAGCCGCCGCTGTGGGCCATGGCCGTGCTGATGTTCGTGTTCTTCTGCGGCTTCAACGCGCTGGAGGCCACCCAGCCCAGCCTGGTCTCGCGCATGGCGCCGGCTCCGCTGCGCGGCGCGGCGCTGGGCGCCTACAACACGCTGCAATCGCTGGGCCTGTTCGCAGGCGGCGCCCTGGGCGGCGCCGTCGCCAAATGGGCCGGCATGCCGGGCCTGTTCACCCTGACGAGCGTCCTGGCCGTGCTGTGGCTGGTCGTCACCTGGCCGCTGCGCCCCGTGGGCCGCCACGGCTGAACGGTAGTTTTCCGACGGTTACAAACTGCTGCAGCCAGCCGCTGCACCGGCATATCCGTCCCCTGCCAACGGCGGACGGCTTGCGGCACAATGGCGCGTCTGGCCCGGGATCCATCCTTCTATGCCCGGGCCACTTCTCTCTGTAAAGGTATTTCACTCATGGCATCCGTCAACAAGGTCATCATCGTCGGCAACCTCGGGCGCGACCCCGAAATGCGCACCTTCCCGAGTGGCGACCAGGTGGCCAACGTGACCATCGCCACCACCGACCGCTGGCGCGACAAGAACACGGGCGAGAACAAGGAAGCCACCGAGTGGCACCGCGTGGTCTTCAACGGCCGCCTGGCCGAAATCGTGGGCCAGTACCTGCGCAAGGGCAGCCAAGTCTATGTCGAAGGCAGCCTGCGCACGCGCAAGTGGACCGACCAGGCCTCCGGCCAGGAACGCTACGCCACCGAAATCCGCGCCGACACCATGCAGATGCTGGGCAGCCGCCAAGGCGGCGGCGGTGGCCAGCAAGGCGGCGGCTATGGCGATGAAGGCTATGGCGACAGCGGCTACGACGCCCCTCCCCAGCAGCAACAGCGCCGCCCGGCCCCTGCCCCCATGGCAGCGCCCGCCCCGCGCCAGGCCCCTGCCCAGCGCCCCGCCCCCGCACCCATGGCACCCCCGCCGCAGCGCGCAGCCTCGGGCTTTGACGACATGGATGACGACATTCCGTTCTGATTCGGACCATCAAGGTTCTTGAGCATCCAGACCCGCTTTCCCCGGAAAGCGGGTTTTGTTTTTCCAGGCGCCCGACGACAAATCCCATGCCCCTGCCGCGTGCCAGAACCCTGTTGTGGAGTCTTGTCCTGTGCCTGCCGCTGGCCGTGTTCGGCTGGCTGGCTGCAGCCCTCTGCCTGATCTCGCAAGAGGACTACACGCCCGAGCCCGGCAGCTTCACCTACTACATCGGCATCTCGTCCCTGGTGCGCCATGCGCCGCTGGTGGGCGCGCTGGGCAAGGCGGAGTACTTCGGCACCGTGGGCGACGGCAACAAGCCGCCACACGACCTGATGTCCTATGACGTGGAGTTCGCAAGCATTGGCCCCGCCACGCACGCCTTCGATGCCTACCTGCTCGGCAAAGGCTATTCCCGGACTGCGGACGACGAAACGCCCGGCCCCTCCTACGGCATGGGGCGGCGCGTTCGCCATGCCAGGTACACGGCGTCTTCGGGCCAAGTCGTCTACGTGGAAGTGGTGCAGGCCTCGTCGGCCGAGCAAGGCCCTGTGCGCTACCGCGCCACCATGGCGCACTACGACTGATTGCGGCCAGGGGCCCATCCCGCGGCAGGCAGCACCCCCTCGTACAATCGCGCCCGTGATTTCAGTCCACCGGCACCCTCAACCCGAGGCTCGCCAAGCGCGCAGCCGCGATGCCGCACGCCTTCACAGCTTCACGCTGGCCCGCATCGCGCGCGGCTCGCAGAGCCGGCGCTCGGGCTGCACCCGCCTGGCGCCGCCGTAGCACGGTCGAACCGTACAAGCCGCCAGGTTGTTTCGGGCATCGCCCGACGCCCGGCATGTTCATTCCCGTCTACAAAATCCTGCCCCGCCCTGCCACACCCAGCGCGGCGGGACTGGCCATTTCCATGTCGAAACACCCCCATCCCTTTCGCGCCGAGTGGGCGCCCAGCATTCCGCGCGAGCTCATGGCCGGCGCCGTGGCCACCTTTGCGCTGATCCCCGAGGTCATCGCCTTTTCCTTCGTGGCTGGCGTCGATCCTGCCGTCGGGCTGTTCGCCTCCTTCATCATCAGCATCGTCATCGCCTTCACGGGCGCGCGCCCGGCCATGGTGTCGGCGGCTGCGGGCTCGGTCGCCCTGGTGGCCGCTCCGCTAGTGCATGCGCATGGCGTGCAGTATCTTTTTGCGGCCGGCATTCTTGCGGGGGCCGTGCAGATCCTGTTTGGCCTGCTGCGCCTGGGCGTGCTGATGCGCTATGTGTCGGGCTCGGTGCGCACGGGCTTCGTCAATGCGCTGGCCATCCTGATCTTCTCGGCCCAGATGCCGCACTTGATCGGCGCCAATGCCGCCACCTGGGCCATGGTGGGCGCCGGCCTGCTGATCATCTACGGCCTGCCCCGGCTGACCACGGCCGTGCCCTCGCCCCTGGTCTGCATCGTGGTGCTGACGGTGGCGGCGCATTGGCTGGACCTGCCCCTGAAGACGGTCGCCGACCTGGGCCTGCTGCCGGACGGCCTGCCCAGCTTCGGGCTGCCGCAGGTGCCGTGGTCGCTGGAGACGCTGCGCCTGATCGCCCTGCCCGCGCTGGCGATCGCCATGGTGGGATTGCTGGAGTCCATGATGACGGCCAGCGTGGTCGATGAACTCACGGACACGCCCAGCTCCAAGAACCGCGAGTGCAGCGGCATCGGCGTGGCCAACATCGCAGCCAGCCTGTTCGGCGGCATTGCCGGCTGCGCCATGATCGGCCAGACCGTGGGCAATGTGCGCTACGGCGGCCGCGGCCGGCTGTCCACGCTGTTCGCGGGCGCCTTCCTGCTGATTCTGATGGTGCTGCTCAAGCCCTGGGTGTCGCAGGTGCCGGTGGCGGCGCTGGTGGCCATCATGGTGATGGTGTCGGCCTCCACGCTGGACTGGGGATCGGCCCGCGCCCTGCTCAGGCACCCCAAGCTGTCCAGCGCCGTGATGCTGGCCACCGTGGTGGTCACCGTGGCCACGGACAACCTGGCCGCCGGCGTGGGCGTCGGCGTGCTGCTCAGCGGGGTGTTCTTCACCTTCAAGGTCTCAAGGCTGCTGTCCGTCGAGAAGACGCAGGACGGCGCAGGCCTGACCTACCGCGTCTCGGGCCAGGTCTTCTTTGCCTCGGCCGACCTGCTGGTCGATGCCTTCGACGTGCGGGACATCGAAGGCCGGCCCGTGCGCATCGAACTGACCAACGCCCATTTCTGGGACATCACGGCCGTCAATGCGCTGGACAAGGTCTGCCAGCGCCTGCGCAAGCACGGCAGCACGGTCGAGGTGACGGGCCTGAACGAACACGGCCGGGCACTGGTGTCGCGGCTGGATATCGGCATCGAGTAGGAAACCTGCCCCGGGCATGGTTTCCCTGCGCCGGCAGACCGCTTGCTTTCCTGGGGCAAATGCGGTCTGCTCTTTCGCAAAGAGAAATCCGTCAAATATCAAATGGGGCATTCAGAAAATTCTCTATTTCAAAGAGTTACTCTTTTGAAATAAAGATTTCAGCCCGCTCATTTAGGATCTGGACCGCTGCCACCTCCCCGAACCCGTTCCATCTCTTCCATGCGACTCAGATCCGTAATCTTGGGCCTTGTCCTCCTGGTCTTTGCCGCATCCGCATCCTGGTTGGCCGTGTATGGGTTTCTCATCTCCCAGGAGGACTACTCGCCTGAGCGGGGATCGCTCAGATATTACGTAGGCATCTCTTCCCTGATACGCAATGCGCCAGCGACAGGGACGATGGCGCAGCCCACCTACTTCGGCTCCGTCGGTGATGGCAACAAGCCACCGCAGTCCGAGATGACTTTCGAGACCAGCGCCAAGGACATCACCGAGGCCACTGCGGCCCTCACCAGCTACCTGCGCCAGAAGGATTTCCACCAGAGATCCATCGAAGCCGATAATGCCGCCGCATCGCTTGTCCCCGAGGGAGAGCGCCTTGTCCAATACGCGCAATACGCGTCATCGGCCGGCGAAGTTGCCGTACTGGCGGTCACCCAGGCAATCGCAACAGGCCTGTGCAAGGTCACGCTCACCCATTACGACTGAACATGTCCAGCAGATCCCACATACCCCGAAGACTCATCTATACCTGCAACTGCGGATGGATTGACCTGGGCCACCTCCAATCGGTCGAGAGCCATCGCAATCGCTACGCCAGTGCGGCCTATCTCTGGAAAGACATACTGCATGAGCGTGGCATCGGGATTCCCGGTCACTCCGACAGCCATCTGATTCAATACAAGCAATCCATGGGGCGCTTTGGCCTGACCCAGGAATTTGCCAAGTTCTATCTCGTCAAGAAAGGCCTGTCTCTTTCAGCGAAGCGCTCCGTGGCCCTGGCCATATTCATGGAGGTTTCCATGGGCTTCGAGAGCCTGCAGGCATCCATGTCGCTCCTCACAGACAGTGGATTCAGCCAGGAAGACCTGGTTTCCAACCTGATTGGCTTCTACATGGTCGTGCACGGGGCACTGGACTGGAAGAACCTGTGCAAGCCGGTTTCCACCGAGGCATCGCTGGCCGTCTGGGATGCCAACGGTCCCGTGGGAAGCCATAAAAACAAAGTCTTCCAGCCGCAGTTCCACGCCTGCGAGGAATGCAAGAGCAAGCACCATGTGCAGCTGCCGCGCTTTCCTTCCGCGTTTCAGTCCATACAGCCCGCATCCAAGGGTCTGCATTTCATCGAAGCATCTGATGGGCTGCCAGTGCCAAAGCACATGCTTTCGACACTGTTTCCCTGAGTCTTCCTGCCCTGCTCCAGAACGCAGGCGCCCTCACCGCTCATCGAACGACAGCACCACGCGCTCGGTCAGCGGATGCGCCTGGCAGGTCAGGACAAAGCCGCAGGCGACCTCGTTCTTGTCGAGGGCAAAGTTGCGCTCCATGCGCACCTCGCCCTCGACCACCTTGGCGCGGCAGGTGCCGCAGACGCCCGAGGTGCAGGAATAGGGCACTTCCAGCCCGGCCGAGGAGGCCGCATCCAGGATGCTGGCCTGGCCGCGCGTAAAGGGGATCTCGCGCGAGAGGCCGTCGCGCACCAGGGTGATGCGGGCGGTGGCGGCGTCGCCGGGCTGGGCCTCGTGCACCACGGCGCCCACCGTGCCCTGGCCTGCGGCCGGCAGGGCCACGCCGAAGCGCTCGATGTGGATGCGCTCCTCGGCCACGCCGGCGGCCAGCAGGGCGGCCTCGGCCTCGTCGTTCATCTGGAAGGGGCCGCAGATGTAGGCATGGTCGATGTGCGCGGCCGGCACCACGCCCTGCAGGAATTCGGCGATCTTGGCTCGGTCCATCACGCCCATGTTCAGCGGCAGGTCGGTGTGCTCGTCCGAGAACACATGCTGCAGCGACAGCCGCGACATGTAGCGGTTCTTGAGGTCCTCGATCTCCTCCTTGAACATGGTGGACTGCAGCTGGCGGTTGCCGTAGATCAGCGTGAAGCGGCTGGCGGGCTCGCGCGCCAGCACGGTCTTCATGATGGACAGGATGGGCGTGATGCCGCTGCCGCCGGCGATGCCCACATGGTGGCGCGCGGCCCCGGGCTCGATGGGCACGAAGAAGCGGCCCTGGGGCGCCATGACCTGCAGTGTGTCGCCGGGGCGCAGATGCTCGTTGATCCAGTTGGAGAACTGGCCGCCGCGCACCTTGCGCACGCCCACGCGCAGCTCGCCGTCATCCACGCCTGCGCAGATGGAGTAGCTGCGGCGCAGGTCCTGGCCGTCGATCTGGTGGCGCAGGGTGAGGTACTGGCCCTGGGTGAAGCCGAAGACCTCGCGCAGCGCGGGGGGCACGTCGAAGGAGACGACCACGGCCTCGGCCGTGTCGGGCGCAATGCTGCGCACGCGCAGCGGGTGGAACATCGTGGTCGTGGTCATATCGGCTTGAAGTGTTCGAAGGGTTCGCGGCAGTCCAGGCAGCGGTGCAGGGCCTTGCAGGCCGTGGCGCCGAAGGCCGAAAGCCGTTCGGTGTGCGCGCTGCCGCAGTGCGGGCAGGCAACGGGCTCGGGCGCGGCGATGCCCTGGCGGCGGCGCACCAGGCGGATGGGCGAGGTGCCTTCCGGCAGGCCGGAGTCGCCACAGCGTCCGGGCGGCGCGATGCCGTACTCGCGCAGCTTGCGCCGGCCGTCGTCGCTGATCCAGTCCGTGGTCCAGGCGGGGGCGCGGCGCAGCACGGCGCGCGCGGGGCCCAGGCCCGCGGCCTCGATGGCATCGAGCACGCTGCGCTCTATGACCTCGGTGGCGGGGCAGCCCGAGTAGGTGGGCGTGAGCACGATCTCCATGCCCTGGCCTTCGGGCAGGGCATGGACCTCGCGCACGATGCCCAGCTCGCAGACCGAGATCACGGGCACCTCGGGATCGGGCACGTCCTGCAGCGCGGCCCAGGCCAGGCGCTCGCGCTCGGCCGAGGCGGATGTGACGGCCACCAGCCGTGCGGCAGCCATCACCACACCCCGCCCGGATAGGCGCGCTGCAGGTGCTGCATCTCGGCCAGGATGAAGCCCATGTGCTCGCTGTGCACGCCGTTGCGGCCCGTGCTGCGGAAGGCGGATTCGGCCGGCATGTCCAGCGTGGCCTCCTGCAGCAGGGCGGCCATTTCGGCCTGCCAGGGCTCGCGCAGCTCGGACCAGGCCGGGCCCAGGCCGCTGGCGCGCGCGGCGGCGTCCGTGGCGTCGTCGGTGAACAGCTCGGCCGCATAGCGCCACAGCTGGGCCAGCGCCGCCTCCATGCGCTGGCGCGATTCCTCGGTGCCGTCGCCCAGGCGCACCACCCAGTCGCCCGCGTGCTGCTCGTGGTAGCGCGCTTCCTTGAGCGCCTTGGCGGCGATGGCGGCCAGCTCGGCGTCGCTGGAGTGCACCAGACGCTCCCACATCAGGCGCAGCCAGGTGGCAGCCATGGCGTTGCGCAGCACGGTGAAGGCGAAGTCGCCGCGCGGCAGCTCGGCCAGCGTGGCGTTGAAGTAGTCGCGCTCGTCGCGCAGAAAGGCGAGCTGGTCCTCGTCGTGCGCGCGGCCTTCGAGCTGGCCGGCGCGCGTGAGCAGCGCACGCGCCTGGCCGACCAGGTCCAGCGCCATGTTGGTCATGGCGATGTCCTCTTCGAGGATGGGCGCGTGGCCGCACCACTGGCCCAGGCGCTGGGCCAGGATCAGGCAGGTATCGCCCAGGCGCAGCAGGTACTGCACCTCGGGGCGGGCGTCGATGGAGATGGAGGAGGCGGAGGCGGTCATGGCTGCACCCCGCTCACATGTGGTCCACCGAGGGCGGCAGCTGGTAGAAGGTCGGATGGCGGTAGACCTTGTCCTGGGCCGGGTCGAAGAACATGTCCTTGTCGCCGGGGTCGCTGGCCACGATCTGGTCCGAGCGCACCACCCAGACGCTCACGCCCTCCTGGCGCCGCGTGTAGACATCGCGCGCCATCTGCAGCGCCATCTGCGGGTCGGCCGCATGCAGGCTGCCGCAGTGCTTGTGGTCCAGGCCGGCCTTGCTGCGGACGAAGACTTCCCACAGCGGCCATTCGTTGGTGATGTTCTGTTCGGCGGTGGTCATGCGGCCTCCTTGCGGGTCTGGTTTCTCTGTGTCTGCTTGCGGGCATGGGCCAGGGCGGCCTCGCGCACCCAGGCGCCTTCGTCCCAGGCCTTGACGCGGGCGCCCAGGCGCTCGCGGTTGCAGGGGCCGTCTCCGGCGATCACGCGCCAGAACTCGTCCCAGTCGATGGGGCCATGGTCATGGGCCTGGCGGGCCTCGTTCCATTTCAGGTCGGGGTCGGGCAGGGTCACGCCCAGCACCTTGGCCTGGTCCACCGTGGCGTCGATGAACTTCTGGCGCAGCGCGTCGTTGGAGATGCGCTTGATGCCCCAGCGCATGGACTGCGCGCTGTTGGGAGACTGGTCGTCGGGCGGGCCGAACATCATGATGGACGGCCACCACCAGCGGTTGACGGCGTCCTGCACCATGGCCTTCTGCGCCTCGGTGCCCTGCTGCATCATGGTCAGCAGCGCCTCGTAGCCCTGGCGCTGGTGAAAGCTCTCCTCGCGGCAGATACGCACCATGGCACGCGCATAGGGTGCATAGGAGCAGCGGCAGATGGGCACCTGGTTCATGATGGCCGCGCCGTCCACCAGCCAGCCGATGGTGCCCATGTCGGCCCAGGTCAGCGTGGGGTAGTTGAAGATGGAGCTGTACTTGGCCTTGCCCGTGTGCAGCGCGTGCAGCATCTGGTCGCGGCTGCTGCCCAGCGTCTCGGCGGCCGCGTAGAGGTACAGGCCATGGCCGCCCTCGTCCTGCACCTTGGCCAGCAGGATGGCCTTGCGCTTGAGCGTGGGTGCGCGGCTGATCCAGTTGCCCTCGGGCAGCATGCCGACGATCTCGCTGTGCGCATGCTGGCTGATCTGGCGCAGCAGCGTCTTGCGGTAGTTGTCGGGCATCCAGTCCTTGGCCTCGATGAATTCGCCGGCATCGATGCGCTCGTCAAAGCGCTGCTGCAGGCGCATTTCGTCGGCCGAGCGCACGGCCTTGCCGCCATCGCCCGCTTCCTTGCCCATGGTGTCCATGGCCTGGGTGTACATGTGCGATCTCCTTCAGTGAAATGGTTGACGACGGCCGGCGGTGCCTCAACGCGGCCGCCTGTCGTACACGCGCCGGGCCTTGCCGGTCTGCGTGCGCTCGATGGTGTCGGGATCGAAGACGCGCACCGCCGTGGAAATGCCCACCAGGGTCTTGATGCGCTGCTGCACCCACTGCGCGATCTCGCCGCGCTCGGCATCGCCCAGGCCGCGCCGCTGCGGCTGCAGCTCGCAGTGCACCTCGACGGTGTCCAGCAGGCCTTCACGGCTGATGTGCATCTGGTACAGGCCCGTGAGGCTGGCATTGGCCAGCACGATTTCCTCGATCTGGGTCGGAAAGACGTTGACGCCGCGGATGATCATCATGTCGTCGCTGCGCCCCACGATCTTGCCCATGCGCCGGAAGCTGCGCGAAGTCGGCGCCAGCAGCCGCGTCAGGTCCCGCGTGCGGTATCGCACGATGGGCATGGCTTCCTTGGACAGCGACGTGAAGACCAGCTCCCCCTCGCTGCCGTCGGGCAGCACCTCGCCCGTGTCGGGGTCGATGATCTCGGGATAGAAATGGTCTTCCCAGATCACCGGCCCGTCCTTGCTCTCCACGCATTCGCTGGCCACGCCCGGGCCCATGACTTCGGACAGGCCGTAGATGTCCACGGCATCCAGCCCCGCCTTGCCCTCGATCTCGCGGCGCATGGCCTCGGTCCAGGGCTCGGCGCCGAAGATGCCGATCCGCAAAGAGCTCTCGCGCGGGTCCATCCCCTGGCGCTGCATCTCCTCCACGATCACCTGCATGTAGCTGGGCGTGACCATGATGATGTCGGGCCGGAAATCCTGGATCAGCTGCACCTGCTTTTCGGTCTGCCCGCCCGACATGGGCACCACGGTGCAGCCCGCGCGCTCGGCACCGTAGTGCGCGCCCAGGCCGCCCGTGAACAGGCCGTAGCCGTAGGCCACATGCACCATGTCGCCGGGCCGCCCGCCCGCCGCGCGGATGGAGCGCGCCACCAGGTTCGCCCAGTTGTCGATGTCATTCAACGTGTAGCCCACGACCGTGGGCTTGCCCGTGGTGCCCGAGGAGGCATGCACGCGCGCCACCTTCTGGCGCGGCACGGCGAACATGCCGAACGGATAGTTCTCGCGCAGGTCCTTCTTGGTGGTGAAGGGAAAGCGGGCCAGGTCGGACAGCGTGCGCAGGTCGGACGGATGAACGCCCTTCTCATCGAAGGCGCGGCGGTAATGCGGCACATGGTCGTAGGCATGCTGCAGCGACCAGCGCAGGCGCTGCAGCTGCAACGAGGCGATCTCGTCGCGGCTGGCGGTTTCGATGGGGTCGAGGTCGCCGGGGGCGGGGCGCAGGTCTTTGTTCATCGGGGTTCTGGCGTCGTGAGGCAAGGGGTTCAGAATAATTGACCGACCGGACGGTAGGATTATAAGATGCAGCTTTCTTGAGCAACAAGGCTTGTTGTCCGGTACTAACCCTGATAGCGACGCCACATTCCAACCCAGGAGACATCCCATGCCCGCCCACGCCCTCTACGAACGCCACCGCCCCCTGCTCGACGACGCGCTGCAGGCCCTGTCCCGCCGGGGCCACTGGTCGCCCTTCCCCGAGGCGCCCTCGCCCAAGGTGTATGGCGAGACCGCCCAGGCCCAGGGCCACGCCGCCGTGCAGGCGCTGTTCGGCAAGGACTATCCGCTGCGCCAGCCCGGTGAACGCGCCCGCGTGGCCACCGAGCAGTCGCCCTATGGCGTGGCCCTGGACATCCGCTACCCCGAGTGCGATGCCCAGGCGCTGGTGGATGCCTCCCAGGCGGCCGAGCCCGCATGGCAGGCGCTGGGACCCCAGGGCCGCACCGGCGTGCTGCTGGAGGCGCTGACGCGCATCCACCAGCGCAGCTTCGAGATTGCGCATGCCGTGATGCTGACCACGGGCCAGGGCGCGATGATGGCCTTCCAGGCCGGCGGCCCCCATGCCCAGGACCGCGCCCTGGAAGCCATTGCCGTGGCCTGGAAGGCCATGGCCGACGTGCCTGCCGAGGCCGTCTGGGAAAAGCCCCAGGGCAAGCATGCGCCCGCCGTGCTGCACAAGCGCTTCGAGATCGTGGGGCGTGGCGTGGCCCTGGTCATCGGCTGCGCCACCTTCCCGACCTGGAACACCTACCCGGGCCTGTTCGCCGCGCTGGCCACGGGCAACCCCGTGATCGTCAAGCCCCACCCCAACGCCGTGCTGCCGGCCGCGCTCACCGTGAGCGTGCTGCGCGATGTGCTGACCGAGCAGGGTCTGGACCCCAACCTCGTGACCCTGGCCGTGAGCGACAAGCCCGAATTGACCCAGGCCCTGGCCACGCACGCGGCCGTGGCCTCCATCGACTTCACGGGCGGCAATGCCTTCGGCCAGTGGCTGCAGTCCAACGCTTCGCAAGCACGCCTGTATGCCGAGATGGCCGGCGTGAACCTGGTGGTGATCGAGTCCACCGATGCCTACGCAGGCATGCTGCGCAATCTGGCCCTGTCACTGTCGCTGTACAGCGGCCAGATGTGCACCACCACGCAGAACCTGCTGATTCCGGCCGGCGGCATAGAGACTGACCAGGGCCACAAGAGCTTCGAGCAGGTCGGCGCCGATCTGGCCGCCGCCATCGACCAGTTGCTGGCCGATCCCAAGGTGGCCTTCACCGTGCTGGGCGCCATAGGCTCTGACCAGACCGTGGAGCGCGTGGAACAGGCCGCCACCGTGGGCCGCGCCGTGCGCGCCTCGCAAAAGCTCACCCATCCCGAGTACCCGCAGGCCGAGGTGCGCACGCCCGCGCTGCGCGCGCTGGACGTGGCGGACGCCGCCATCTACGAGCGCGAATGCTTCGGCCCCGTCTCCTACCTGGTGGCCGTGCCCTCGGCCCAGGCCGCGCGCGAGCTGGCCGAGCGCAGCGTGCGCGCGCATGGCGCGATGACGCTGGGCCTGTACTCCACGGATGCGGCCTTCGTCGATGCCGTGGCGGCCTCGGCGCTGCGCTCGCGCGTGGCCCTGTCCATCAACCTCACGCAGGGCGTGATGGTCAACCAGTCGGCAGGCTTCTCGGACTTCCATGCCACGGGCGGCAATCCCGCGGCCAATGCCAGCTACACCACGCTGGCCTTCGTGGCCGACCGCTTCGTGGTCGTGCAGCGCAGGTGGTGAGGGGCCGGGCCGAGCCTAGGCCTGGCGGGCCTTGCGCGGCTTCTTGCCGTCCGGCACGCTGACCGCGCGCACGCCGCCGAAGAACAGCTGGGACACCATGGTGCCTATGGCGTCATGGTCCAGCGTGCCGCCCGGCTTGAGCCAGGTGAAGGTCCAGTTGATCATGCCGAACAGCAGCATGGCCAGGGGCTTGCCCAGGGCGCTGTCGGCGGGCTCGCCGCGCACCTGGGCAATGGTCTGCGCAAAGGCGGCGACCACGCGGCGCTCCACGTCCAGGATGCGCTGCTGGTCTTGCTCGCGCAGGAAGCGCACGTCCTCGGTCAGCACGCGGTGGGCATTCTGGGCCTGGGCGTACTCCTGGCCGAAGCCGCGGATCAGCGCATGCAGGCGCTGCTCGGGATCGGCATGGGCCTGCAGGGTGTCGTTGACCAGGGCTTCGAGGCGCAGCACATGCTCTTCGGCAATGCGCACGGCCAGGTCGTGCTTGTCGAGCACATAGTGGTAGAGCGTGGCCTTGGAGACGCCGCAGGCCGCAGCCACCTCGTTCATGGAGGTGCCCGCATAGCCGCGCTGCGCGAACAGCTGGGCGGCGTGGGAGAGGATCATTTCACGCTGGCCATCGTAGCCAGCAGGGTCACGTACGCGTGCCATGCGGCGGCGTCCTTTCGGTAGGTGTCGTTGCCAGGGTCCGCCCGTGCGGCCCGGGCCGGAATTATGGACGGCGCAGCGGCGCGCGCCCCCGCGATTACCAGTTTTCAGGGATATGCAAAGATGCGGGCTTCGCCCACAGTCGGGCGGCCATCCTGCCCCTTTTTACGCCCGCCGCTGCGCACGCCTTTTCCATGCCCGCCCACCTGCTTGTCCCAGAGTCCACGCTTCCGGCCCCGGTGCTGGTGGTGGAGGACGAGCCGCTGATCCGCCAGCGGCTGCAGTCCGTGCTGGGCCAGCTGGGCTACACGCCCGATGCCCTGCTGTTCGCAGGCTCCCTGGCCCAGGCGCGCGCCTGCCTGGCCGAGCCCGTGGCCCTGGCCCTGGTGGACCTGGGCCTGCCCGACGGCAGCGGCATCGACCTGATCGCCGAGATGCGCAGCGCAGACCCGGCCGTGGGCATCCTGGTGATCTCGGCCTGGAGCACGGAGGACGCCATCCTCGCGGCGCTGCGCGCAGGCGCCACCGGCTATGTGCTCAAGGAGCGCGACGACCTGGAAGTGTCGCTGTCCATCCGCAGCGTGCTGCGCGGCGGCGCCCCCATCGACCCCTTCATCGCGCGCCGCGTGATCGCCGAGCTGCAGGGCGCGGCACCGGCCACGCCGGAGAGCAGCGGCACCGAGTCCACGCTGAGCGCGCGCGAAAGCCAGATCCTGCGCCTGGTGGCCGATGGCCTGACCAACCGCGAGATCGCCGAGCAGCTGCACCTGTCGCGCTACACGGTGGAATGCCACATCAAGCACATCTACCGCAAGCTGGCCGTGTCCTCGCGCACGCGCGCCGTCAACACGGCACGCGTGCGCGGACTGCTGGGCTGACGGCCATGGGCGGGTGGCGCCGGTGGTTCGGCCCGGTGCGGTGCCAGGCCCTGGGCCTCGCCCAGGGCCTGGCGGTTCTCCTGTGCAGTAGCTGCGCCTTGGCCCAGGCCTGCCTGCCGCAGGTCCTGTCCATCCAGTCCGCCAAGGCCGCAGGCCTGGGACCGCCGCCCATCGCCAGTGCGGTACGCGACTGGCACAACGTGACCCTGCCCGACCACTGGCTGGACCGCTGGCCCGGCTACAGCGGCGCCGTCTGGTACCGCATCGACTGGCAGCGCGGCTGCGCTCACGCCGCTGCCACCGCTCCCGCCGCCGCCGATCCCGTGGCGCTGGCCCTGCACTCCATGGTCATGGCCGGCGAGGTCTTCGTGAACGGCGACCTGCTGTGGCGCGACCGGCACCTGGTCGAGCCCCTGTCGCGCAGCTGGAACATGCCGCGCTTTTGGCTGCTGCCCGAATCCGCCCTGCATGCGGGCACCAACAGCGTGTGGATACGCGTGCACGGCCTGGCCGAGCAGACGCCCGGCCTGGGCGAGGTGCGCCTGGGCGAGCCCGAGGCGCTGCGCCAGTGGCACGCGCAGACCTGGTGGAACCAGCGCACGCTGTTTGCCATGAACATCGTGGTCTCGCTGGTGCTGGGCGTGCTGTTCGCCTTTGCCTGGCTGCAGCGGCGCGCCAGCAAGGCCTTTGGCTGGTACGCGCTCAATGCCTTCTGCTGGGCGCTGTTCCTGGCCAATATCCTGGCCACCGAGGCCTGGCCCTTCCCCGACACCCTGGCCGTGGCACGCGGCAACCTGCTGGTCTTTTTGCTGTTCGGCCAGAGCTTTTGCCTGTTCACCTGGCGCTTCGGAAAACTGCACCTGCCCCGGCTGGAAAAGCTGCTGTGGGCGCTGACGCTGGCCGGCATGGCCGCCGCCATCTTCGCGCCCTGGTCGCTGGTGGACGGCGTGCTGCACATCGGCCTGGTGTACTTCGGCATCTGCGTGGCCGTGTCGCTGCACTTTCCGCTGCACGCCTGGCGCACGCGGGAGCCGGGCCACCTGGTCTACGCGGCCTGCCTGCTGGTCTTCCTGTGCGCGGGCCTGCACGACATGCTGGCGCTCAAGAAGGTGATCGGCCCCGCCACGCCCTGGATGCCCTATACCGCGCCGCTGACCATGCTGGCCCTGTCCATGGTGCTGGGCCGGCAGTTCGTGCTCAGCATGCGCCGCATCGAACAGTTCAACCAGGAGCTGACCGACAGCGTGGCGCGTGCCTGCGACGAGCTTGGCGGCACGCTGGCGCGCGAGCATGCGCTGGCGCTCAGCCACTCGCGGCTGCAGGAACGGATGCAGCTGGCGCACGACCTGCACGACAGCCTGGGCGGCTCCCTGGTGCGCTCCATCGCCATGGTGGAACAGGCGGGCGGCCCCATGCACAACCGCCAGTTCCTGTCCGTGCTCAAGCTGCTGCGCGACGACCTGCGCCAGATGATCGACAGCGGCACCAGCGTCTCCGTCACCGTGCCGGACACGCCCCAGGCCTGGATCGTGCCGCTGCGCCACCGCTTTGCCAGCCTGTTCGACGCGCTGGACATGCAGTCCGACTGGCAGGTGCCTGCCGCCTGGCCGCAGCCGCCCGGTGCGCTGCAGTGCCTGGCGCTGACGCGCGTGCTGGAGGAAGCGCTGGCCAATGTGATCAAGCACAGCCGTGCCCAGTGCGTGCAGGTGCAGCTGCAGTGGCCCGAGCCGCATTGGCTGATGCTGCGCATCACCGACGACGGCGCAGGCTTTGACGTGGCCGCCGTGCAGCAGGCCGGCATGGGCGTGGGCCTGCGCAGCATGCAGGCGCGCCTGCAGCGCCTGGGCGGCCATCTGGACATGGATTCGGAGCCCGGTGCCACCGTGCTGGCCGCCTGGCTGCCCGTGCCCGGCGATCACCTGCACGACGGCACGGAGCAGGCCACCCTCAGCGCGAAAAGCGCCCTATCCCCGCACTGACGCCGGCCGGGGTCAGCACATCGTCGAAATACTCCAGCGTGAGCTGGTTGCCGTCGAACGTGGCCTTGGACAGGCTGCCCGGCGAATCGCCCTCGGGCACGAAGCTGAAGACCTCGCCATCCCAGTGGCTGAGCAGCATGCGCTGCGAACCCAGGCTGACCTGCAGCCCCCCACCACCCGTCTGCAGGCTGACCTGGGCCGGTCCGTAGAAGCGGTTGGCGTAGCTGCCCACATAGGCGCCCAGCGGCCGGGGCGGGCGCGGGAAAGGGGGCCGGGTCTTGCCTGCCAGCTCGCCATGCGGCTGCATGATGGGTGCCAGCCGCTTGGTCCAGATGCTCTCCCAGTCCTGGCGCTGGCGGCCCCATTCGACCTGGTCCAGGAACTGCGAGACCACGATCTCGGGCACGCCGATGGGCATGCCGTTGGTCAGCACCACGATGCCCAGCTTGAGCTCGGGCATGACGGTGAAGCTGGTCGCGCTGCCCGTGCCGAAGGCACCCGAGTGGCTGTAGGTGGTGCGCCCCGCCTCGGACACGCCCACGTTGAAGCCGAAGCCGTAGTAGCGCGCAGGCTCGCCGTTGCCGGCCGGCGACTGCAGCATCTGCGGCGACAGCGCCGTGCGCAGCGCCTGCGCATCGACCACCTGGCGGCCCTCGAAGCGGCCCTCGTCCAGCAGCATGGTCATCCAGCGCGCCATGTCGCGCACCGTGGAGCTGACGCCGCCGGCGGCCGACTGCGCATCGGGCCGGCGCACCGGCCCCGTCTGCCACACGCCATTGACGCGCAGGTGGCCGGCCGCGCGGTTGGCGCGCGCCTCGAAATCGGCAAACAGCGAGCTGGTCTGGGTCATGCCCAGCGGGCCGTAGACGGCCTGCTGCGATAGCGCCGCCCAGGACTGGCCTGCGATGGCGGCCACCGCCTCGGCACCCGTGGTCAGGCCGAAGTTGCTGTAGGCGTACTGGGTGCCCACGGGCCGCAGCGGCAGGTAGCGCAGGCGCTCCAGGATCTGGCGCTGGCTGTAGCCCAGCTCCTCCAGCGCATCGCCGGCCTGGCCGGGCAGGCCCGAGCGGTGGGCATACATGTCGCCCACGGTGATGCGCTGGGCGGCATCCGCGTCCTCCAGCGTCCACCAGGGCAGGCCCTGCTGCACGCGCGTGTCCCAGGACACGCGGCGCTGGCCCACCTGCTGCGCCACCACGGTGGCGCCCACGGACTTGGAGACGGAGGCGAGCTGGAACACCGTGTCCGCATCCACGGCCAGCAACGAGCCCAGACGGCGCACGCCCATGCCCTGGGCATAGACCAGGCGCCCTTCATGCACGACCGCCACGGCCACGCCGGGCACGCCCGTGCGCCGCATCTGCGCGCGCACCTGGCCGTCGAGTTGATCGAGCGCACGCTTGACGCGGTCCGTCACGGGCGGATCGATGGGGTCGCCCCAGGACACCTCGCCGTTGCATCCGGCCGTGGCCACGGCGCCCAGGGCCGCTCCCAGAAAATGCCGGCGCGCAAGAATCGATGAAGCCATGGGGTCTCCTGTGGTGCTGTCGTGAAGAACAAAAGGAAAAAGAAAAAGGGGCGGTTGTGCCGCCCCCCGTGACGATAGCAAAACGCGACGGGCCGAATCCTGCCCGGCATCAATGCCGCATCAGTGCCGCGTCAGTGCTGCATCAGGTGCGGATCCACCGCCGCGATGATGCCGCCGCCCAGGCACACGTCGCCGTCGTAGAGCACGGCCGACTGGCCGGGCGTGACGGCCCATTGCGGCTCGGGGAAATCCAGCCGGAAGCCCTCGGGCGTGGCGCCCGAGATCAGGGCCGGCGAGTCGGGCTGGCGGTAGCGCGTCTTGGAGCCGTAGGCCTTGCCCTCGGCGGGCGCGTGGCCGGCCACCCAGCTGACCTGGTCGGCCAGCAGCGACTGCGACAGCAGCCAGGGGTGGTCATGGCCCTGCACCACGCGCAGCGTGTTGGTATCCAGCTCCTTGCGCGCCACGAACCAGGGCTCATGGTCGCCGCCGCCGCGCGGCGCGCCCTTTTCCTTGACGCCGCCGATGCCCAGGCCCGAGCGCTGGCCCAGCGTGTAGAACGACAGGCCCACATGCTTGCCCAGCTTGCGGTTGCGGTCGTCGAGGATGTTGCCAGGCTCCTTGCTGATGTAGCGGTTCAGGAAGTCGCGGAACGGCCGCTCGCCGATGAAGCAGATGCCCGTGGAGTCCTTCTTCTTCGCGTTGGGCAGGCCGATCTCCTCGGCAATGCGGCGCACCTCGGTCTTCTTCAGCTCGCCCACGGGGAACATGGCCTTGGACAGCTGGGCCTGGTTGAGGCGGTGCAGGAAGTAGCTCTGGTCCTTGGCCGGGTCCAGTCCCTTGAGCAGCTCGAACAGCTGCGTGCCGGGGTTCTGGCGCACGCGGGCGTAGTGGCCCGTGGCGATCTTCTCGGCGCCCAGGCGCATGGCGTGGTCCAGGAAGGCCTTGAACTTGATCTCGGCATTGCACAGCACATCGGGGTTGGGCGTGCGGCCGGCCTGGTACTCGCGCAGGAACTCGGCGAAGACGCGGTCCTTGTACTCGGAGGCGAAGTTCACATGCTCGATCTCGATGCCGACCACGTCGGCCACGGCGGCGGCATCGACGAAATCGACATTGGACGAGCAGTATTCGCTGTCGTCGTCATCTTCCCAGTTCTTCATGAAGATGCCGACCACTTCATGGCCCTGTTGCTTGAGGAGATGGGCCGTGACAGCGGAGTCCACACCGCCCGACAGGCCCACCACGACGCGGTGTTTAGTCATGGCAGCGATTATCCCAGCGCCCTTCAAAGGCTGCGCGCCACGGGCTTTGCAGCCCTGCGCCAGCAGGAATAATGGCCCTCCTGCTCCCTAGGAAACGCCCGCATGCGCTACGACCTGACCGATCTGAAGCTGTTCCTGGCCATCGCCCAGGCCGGCAATCTCTCGCGTGCCAGCCAGGCGCGGCACCTGACGCCCTCGGCCGCCAGCCAGCGCCTGCGCAATCTGGAGCAGGCCCTGGGCTGCCAGCTGTTCACGCGCGAGCACAAGGGCATGCGGCTGACCGAGGAAGGCCACGCCATGCTCGAGCATGCGCGCGGCGTGTTCGCCGCCATCGACGGCATGGAGGCCGAGGCCGCCCTGCTGGGCAGCAGCCTGCAGGGCAAGGTGACGCTGGCGGCCAACAGCTCCTCGCTGCACGGCTTCATCGGCCCGCACATCGGCGAGTTCCTGACCGCCTTTCCCGAGGTGAACCTCACCCTGGTGGAGCAGACCAGCGAGACGATTGCCGCCAGCGTGGCCGAGGGCGAGGCCGACCTGGGCGTCTACGCGGGCGAGCCCATGGCGGGCGCCGTGGCCTGCGAGACCTTTGCGCTGGACCGCCTGGTGGTGATCGCCCCGCCCGGCCATCCGCTGGTGCCCCAGCCGGTCGAGAGGCAAGAGGACGGCGAAGGCCCTTCCTGCCGGTTCTTCGACACCCTGTCCCATGCCTTCGTGGGCATGGCGCTGACCAGCAGCAACTACGCCTTTCTGCGCGAGCTGGCCAAGCGCCATGGCCGGCCGCTGCGCTGCCGCATCCACGTGGACGATTTCACCTCCATCGTGCGGCTGGTCTCGCAGGGCGTGGGCCTGGCCATCATTCCGCACAGCATCTACCGCAGGCTCGGCACCGCGCATGCGGTGGCCTGCCTGCCGCTGGAGGAAACCTGGGCACGGCGCCCGCTGCAGCTGGTGCGCTCCAGCGAACGGCCGCTGACGCCCACCGCGCAGCGGCTGCGCAGCTTTCTGAAAGGGCTGGCCGACAAGGCCTAGGTTCAGGGCTGGGGCTGGGCCTGGGCCTTGGCCTGCTTGCGCTCCAGGAAGGCATTCATGTGGTGCTGCGGCTCGCCCGTGTTGAAGGCCGCGCCGAACTCGGCCACGCTGTCGGTGATGGCCGAGTCCACGCCCATGCCTTCCCAGCGGCGCAGCAGGCGCTTTTGCTGGCGCAGCGCCTCGATGCCGATCCCGCCCAGCCCCTCGGCAATCTGCGCGATGCGCGCATCGAGCTGGTCGCCGGGCACGCATTCGTTGAGCAGGCCCCAGCGCTCGGCCTGCAGGGCGCCGATGTTCTCGCCCGTGAGCAGCAGCCAGCTGGCGCGCGTGCCGCCGATCTGCGCGGGCATCATGGCCGCGTGGATCACCGAGGGAATGCCGACCTTGACCTCGGGCATGCCCACCACGGCATCATCGGCCGCGATGCGCAGGTCGGCCGCCATGGCCAGCTCCAGCCCGCCGCCCAGCGTATGGCCCTGCAGCCGGGCGATCACGGGCACGGGGAAATGCCGCACCGCGTTGCACAGGTCGCGCAGCCCGCTGATGAAGGCGCGTGCCGAGGCGGCGTTGAGCGACGCCATCTCGCGGATATCGGCCCCCGCCACGAAGGCGCGCGTGCCCGATCCGCGCAGCACCAGGCAGTGCAGATCGGGGCGCTCGGCCAGTTCGGCCAATTGCGCGGTCAGCGCGCGGATCACGGGCGTGCCCAGGATGTTCAGCGGCCCGCCGCCGGTGATGGTGAGTACGGCGGTCTGCGGGGTGGGAAAGGTCACTTGTGCATGCACGGCAGATCTCCTCAAAGTTTCTCGAATCCGATGTCGCGGATCAGCTGGGACCAGGCGCGGTTGGAGCGCTCCACCGTCTGCCTGAACTGCGCAGGCTCCTGGAAGTCCACGACGGCGCCCTGCTGCTCTATGGTCTTGATCAGCTCGGGCTTTTGCAAGGTCTTGCGCATGGCTTCGCTGAGCCTGGCAAGAATGGCGGGATCGAGCCTGGCAGGCGCGCCCAGGCCGTACCAGGACATGTCGTTCATGGGCTTGAGCCCGGCCTCGGCATAGGTGGGCACGCCCGGCAGGGCCGGCAGGCGCACGGGGCTGGACACGGCCAGCGCACGCAGCTGGCCGCCCGCGATCAGCGCACCGGAAGACGGCATGTTGTCGAACACCACATCGAGCTGCCCCGCCATCAGGTCGTTGAGCGCCGGCCCCAGGCCCTTGTAGGGCACATGGGTGAGGGTGGTGCCCGTGGTGCTGCCGAACAGCGCACCGCTCAGGTGGCTGAGCCCGCCATTGCCCGAGGAGCCGTAGTTGAGCTTGCCCGGCGCGGCGCGCGCCGCGTCGCTGACGTCCCTGGCGCTCTTGTAGGCCGAGCCTGCGCTGACCACCATCACGCCCGGCACGTTGGCGATGTTGGTGATGGGGGTGAAGTCCTTCACCGGGTCATACGCGGGCTTGGCGTAGACGTTGGGGTTCACGGCATGCGAGCTCTCCACCATCATCACCAGGGTGTAGCCGTCGGCCGGCTGCTTGGCCGCATAGGCCGAACCCGTGCTGCCGCCCGCGCCGGGGCGGTTTTCCACCACCACGGCCTGGCCCAGCGCCTCGCCCAGGTAGCGCGCCGCCACGCGCGCGATCACATCGGTGGCGCCGCCCACCGCATAGGGCACGACCAGGCGTACGGGCCGCTCGGGATAGCTTCCTGCCCCTGCTGCATATGCCAGCGGCATCCCCGCCAGCGCGGCGGCTGCCACGGCGGCCTTCAGTGCTTTCATGCGTTTCGTCATCCTTGTCTCCTTCTTGGCTTGTCGATGTCTAGGGATTCAGAGGTCCTGCGGCGCCGCACCGAGCACGGGCGGCGGCGGCACCTGGGCGCCGCTGCCGGCCGGCACCATGGGGTTGCGCACCAGCTTCAGCGTGCCCAGCTGCGGGTGCTCCACCGTCTGCAGCATCTGGCGGTGCCGAACCTGCGGATGGGCGAAGACCTGTTCCATGGTGTTGATGCAGCCCCAGGGCACCTGGGCGGTGTCCAGCGCATCGGTCAGGGCCTGCAGCGGCCAGCGGCCCAGCGCCGCGCGCAGCAGCGGGCGCAGCTGCGCCATGCCGGTCAGGCGCGCGGCATTGGTGGCAAAGCGCGCGTCCAGGTGCCAGTCCGTGCCCAGCACGGAGCACAGGGCGGCGAACTGCCCGTCATTGCCGATGGCCAGGATGAAATGGCCGTCTTCGCAGGCAAACACCTCGTAGGGCGCGCAATTGGGATGGGCGTTGCCCGTGCGGCGCGGGTTCTCGCCGCTGACCAGGTAGTTGGCCGCCTGGTTGGCATTCATGGCCACGGCCACGTCCAGCAGCGCCAGGTCGATGTGCTGGCCGCGCCCCGTGCGCTGGCGCTGCACCACGGCCGCCAGCACGGCGCTGGTGGCATACATGCCCGTCATCAGGTCCACCACGGCCACGCCCGTGCGCAGCGGGCCCGCTCCCTCCTCGCCATCGGCCACGCCCGTGTAGCCCATGAGGCCGCCCAGCCCCTGGAACACATAGTCGTAGCCGGGCTTGTGCGCAAACGGGCCGCTCTGGCCGAAGCCCGTGATCGACAGGTAGATCAGCCCGGGGTTGATGGCGGCCAGCGCCGCGTAGTCCAGCCCGTGGCGCGCCAGCGCGCCGGCCTTGTAGTTTTCCACCAGCACGTCGGCATCGCGGATCTGGCGCAGCAGCCAGGCATGCGAGGCCGGCTCGGTGAAGTCCAGCGCCACCGACTGCTTGCCGCGGTTGCAGGACAGGAAGTAGGCCGACACGGCCTCGCCACCGGGCGCCTGCACGAAGGGCGGGCCCCAGGCGCGCGTGTCGTCGCCCGTGCCGGGACGCTCGATCTTGAGTACCGATGCGCCCAGGTCGGCAAGGTTCTGGGTGCACCAGGGTCCCGCCAGGATGCGAGACAGGTCCACCACGCGCAGGCCGTCGAGGGCGCCGGACAATCCATGGGTTTGTTGCATGGACTCCATGCTCGCGGCATGGCGCGCGGTGGTCCATCGGTCATTGCTTCACGCAGCGTTCGCGGAAACTGCATGCCCCGCGTAGGGGATGGCTTCCTCCACCGTTTCCCAGATGAACCGGCCCGACGGGCTTTGCTGCTCCTCCACCACATGCGCCACCAGCCCGGCGGCCCGCGAGATGACGGCAAAGCCGCGCATCACGGCTGTGGGCACGCCGATCTCGCCCAGCAGGGCGGCCACAGCCCCCGTGGCATTGATGGTGATGGGCCGGCCCGCCGCGGCGTCCACGGCGGCGGACAGGGTTTCGAGCGCGCGGATTCTGCTGCCCGCCAGTTCGGGTTCGGCACGGCCCATGTCCAGCAGCTTGTAGGCGCGCGGGTCCACGGGCTTGTGCAGGTGGTGGCCGAAGCCGGGCACGGGGCTTTTCAACGCCTTGTGGTGCTGGGCGATGGCGCGGGCCTCGGCCTCGGGGTCGGCGGCGGCGGCAATGCGGTCGAGCAGCGCGGCGCAGTTCTCCATGGTGCCCACGAAGGAGCTGCCCACGGCCAGCAGGCCTGCCGAGACGGCGCCCTGCAGGTTCTCGGGCGCGCTCATGTAGATGAGGCGCGTGGCGATGGCGCTGGGCGTGAGGCCATGCTCCATGAGCACGATGAGCACCACATCGGCGATGCGCAGGTCCACGGGGCGCGGCGTGCGGCCCAGGATCTGCATCAGCATCACCTCGGTGAAGGTCTTCTTGCCCATCAGGTCCTCGACCAGGTCGGCATCGCGGTAATGCAGGCTGGTGAGGGTGTGGGTGCACAGGCGGGTGACGGGGGGTTGGGGGGTTGCCATGGCCAGGGTCTCCTTGTGATGGTGTGCGGGATCAGCGGGGCGCCAGCGCGAGCTCGCGCACGGCCGTCTTGAGCAGCTTGCCCACGGGCGAGCGCGGCAGGCTGGCGTGAAAGTGGATGCGCTTGGGTGTCTGCACGGGGCCCAGGCGCTGGCGCACGAAGGCGATCAGCTCGGCCTCGTCCGGGCGCTGGTCGGGGCGCAGTTCGGCGCGCAATTGCACGGCGGCCTGCACGGCCTCGCCCCAGTGGTCGTCGGGGATGCCGAAGACCACGCACTCGTGCACGGCCGGGTGCTGGCCCAGGGCGTTTTCCACATCCACGGGATAGACGTTGAAGCCGCCCGTGATGACCAGGTCCTTCAGCCGGTCCTTGAGGTGCAGGTAGCCCTGCGCATCGATCAGGCCCCGGTCCCCCGTGTGCAGCCAGCCGTTCACCAGGGTCTCGGCCGTCTTGCCGGGCAGGCGCCAGTAGCCGCTCATCAGCAGATCGCCGCGCGCCACGACCTCGCCCACCTCGCCCCGGGGCAGCAGGCGGCCGTCGGGCGCCATGATGGCCAGGTCGCTGAACCAGGTGGCCCGGCCCACGGAGGTCCACAGGCCTTCGTCCTCGAAGTCCTCGGGCCGCATGGCCGTGAGGATCTGCGGAGCCTCGGTCTGGCCATAGGTGGTGGCCAGCACGGGGCCGAAGAAGGCGCGCACCTGGCGGATTTTCTCGGGCGGCATGGCGGCGCCGCCGTAGATGAGGCGGCGCAGGCCGGGGAAGTCCGCACGGCTGGCGCCCGGCAGCGCCATCAGCATGTAGATCAGGGTAGGCGGCATGAAGCACACGGTGCCGCCGCGCAGGGCAAAGGCGCTGCGCACGGCCTCGGCACCCGCACCATCCAGCAGCACATGGCAGCCGCCCTGCGCCAGGATGGGCAGCAGGTAGGTGGACGTGCCATGCGTGATGGGCGCGGCCATGACGTAGCGGTCATGCTCATCGAACCCCCAGGCTTGGATCTGGTTGGCAATGCCGGCCATCCAGGCGCGGCAGGGCTGCATCACGCCCTTGGGCAGGCCCGTGGTGCCACCCGTGAACTTGATGGCCTGGATGGCATCGGCGGGCAGGTCGGGCATCACAGGCAAAGCGCCGGTCTGCGCCTGCTCCAGCGCCGCCGTGCCCTCGCCCAGCACCAGGTGGATGCCCGGCGCCCCTTGCACCAGTGCAGCGCCACCCGCATCGCACAGCACGATGGAAGGCTCGGTGGCATCGATGATGCGGCGCACCTCGGACTGCGTGCTCTTGGGATTGAGCGGCACCCAGACCTTGCCGCTGGCCATCACCGCCAGCAGGGCGGCGATATGGTCTGCGCTGTTGCCCGCGCAGATGCCCACGCGGCTTTGCACGGCGGGCTCCAGCGCCTGCAGGCCGGCCGCCAGCGCGGCCACCTTGCGGGCCAGCGCGTCATAGCGGATGCAGCCGCCCGGTGCGTCGATGGCGATGCGCTGCGGCCAGCGCTCGGCCGCGCGCCAGAAAAAATCAATGGGTTGCATGGGGGTCGTCTCCTTGTGGGGCGGTTGTGTCGAGCTTTTGCCGAACGTGTGCCGAACTACTGGGCGGTGGCGCCCGAGGCCTTGACCACCTCGCGCCAGCGCCTGATCTCCGACGCCGCAAAGCTGCGCATCTGCGCCGGGGTGCCGGGCTCGGGCGTGGCGGCCATCTCGCCCAGGCGCTGGCGCAGCTCGGGTGCGGCCAGGGCGGTGTTCAGGGCATGGTTCAGGCGCTCGATCACGGCGGGCGGCGTGCCCGCAGGGGCGGCCAGGCCGAACCACGACTGCACGTCGAAGCCCGCATAGCCCGACTCCGCCAGCGTGGGCACATCGGGCAGCAGCGCCGAGCGCCGGGCGCTGGTGATGGCGATCGCGCGCAGCTTGCCGGCCTGCACGTGGGGCAGGGCCGAGGGCGCGTTGTCGAACATGGAATCCACCTGCCCGCCCAGCAGGTCGGTGATGGCCGGTGCGCTGCCCCGGTAGGGCACGTGCAGCATGCGCAGGCCCGACAGCTGACGGAACATCTCGCCCGACAGGTGGATCGACGAGCCGCTGCCCGACGAGGCGAAGCTGATGCCCTGCGCACTCTGCCGGGCATGGCGCACATAGTCGGCCACGTTCTGTATGGGCAGGCGCGGGTTGACCACGAGGATGTTGGGAATCTTGGCGATCAGGCCGATGGGCTCGAAGTCCTTGACCGGGTCATAGCCGAGCCGGGGGTAGAGCGAGGCATTGATGGTGTTGGCAATGGTGTAGACATACAGCGTGTAGCCGTCCGCAGGCGCCCGCGCCACGGCCTCGGCGCCCACATTGCTGTTGGCGCCCGTGCGGTTGTCCACCACCACGCTCTGGCCCAGCTGCTCGCCCATCCGGGCGGCCACCAGGCGTGCGATCACGTCGGTGGCGCCACCGGCCGCATAGCCCACCACGAGCCGCACGGGCCGGGCCGGCCAGGCCGCCGGCTGCGCCAGCACGGGCGCGGGCGCCAACGCCACGGTCGCGACGGTCGCGGCGGCCATGCCGGCCAGTGCGCAGGTGAAGGAACAGGCCAGCAGGCGCCGGCGCGCCCACGGATTGAAACGGGCAGGGATTGTCATGTCTTGTCTCCAGGTGATCGTTCTGATGTCTGCTTATGTCCGCTGATGTCCGCTCATGTCTGCCTGTGTGGGCTTTCGACGGCCTGCGGCACACTGCGCGCTGCACGCAGGCCCTTTTCTGCCCTGCCTGCAATCACCGGGAAATTCTTTTCCATGCCTTCGCGCAGCACCAATCCAAACGTCCGGCCAGCGGACATTCCAGTCTCCGCCGACGATGCCGGCAGCCGCACCCTGCGCCGTGGCCTGCAGGTGCTGGACGCCGTGCTGGCCGCTGGCCGCGAGGGCCTGCGCGTCGCTGACCTGTGCCGCGCCACGGGGCTGGAGCGCGCCACGGTGTACCGCCTGCTGTCCACCCTGGTGGACAGCGGCTATGTGGCGCACAGGGGGCGCTTCGCCTATGCGGCCGGCCACCGGCTGGCGGCCACGGCCGCCAGCGCGGGCCAGCCCAACATGGCCGTGCGGCTGCAGCCCGTGCTGGAGCGCGTGAGCGCGGGCTGCGCGGACGCGGCCTTTGCCATCGTGCGCGAAGGCGCGGCATCGCACTGCATCGCCCGCCATGTGGGCACGCATCCGGTGCAGATCCTGGTGATCCAGGTGGGTACGCGCCAGCCGCTGGGCGTGGGAGCGGCGGGCCTGGCCCTGCTGGCCGCCCTGCCCGATGCCGAGGTGCAGGCCGCGATGGCGGCCAACGCGCCCGTGCTGGAGCAGTACGGCGGCATGACGCCCGAGCGCATGGCCCTGCTGGTGAAGGCCACGCGCCAGCGCGGCTGGTCCGTCATCGGCAACCACGCCACGCGCGGCGTGCTGGCCGTGGGCATGGCGGTGCGCAATGCCGAAGGCGAGCCCGTGGCCGCCGTCAGCGTGGCCTCCACGCTGGAGCGCATGCCCGGCGAGCGCCAGAAGCTGATTGCGCGCTCGATAGGCGAGGCCCTGGCGGCCCTGCTGCCGCGCGGCATCTGAGGCCAAGCCCCGGTCTGCACCGACAATCGGCGCTGCACACCACAAGCGCCGCCCCCATGGAACTGAGACAACTCCGCTACTTCGTCCGCATCGTCGAACTCGGCTCCATGAGCCGCGCCGCCCTGGACCTGGACATGGTCCAGTCCGCGCTGAGCCAGCAGGTCAGCCGTCTGGAAAGCGAGCTGTCCACCCGGCTGCTGCAGCGCACGCCGCGCGGTGTGGTGCCCACCGAGGCGGGCGTGGCCTTCTTCCGCGAGGCCCAGCTCACGCTGCGCCATGCCGAGCAGGCCGTGCGCAGCGCGCAGCAGGCGCGGCTGTCGGGCTCGGTCAGCGTGGGCCTGGCGCCCACCACCTCGGCCATGCTGGGCCTGCCCATGATGCAGGCCATGCGCGCGCGCTACCCCGATGTGCGCCTGCACATGGTGGAAGGCATGTCCGGCCACCTGACCGACATGCTCAATGCGCGCGCGCTGGACATGGCCGTGCTGTTCGACGCCCGCCTGCACGGCGGTCAGGCCCGCGCAGGCGGGCGGCGCTGGCAGGTGCACCCGCTGATCGAGGAAGAACTGTTCCTGATCCGCGCGCGCGGCCACCACCCCGAGCCGCTGCCGCCGCAGATGGCGCTGGCCGACCTGGCCGGCGAATCGCTGATCCTGCCCACGGGCCTGCACGGCCTGCGCAGCACGCTGGACACGGCCTTCTCGCAGGCGCGCTTCACGCCGCATCTGGTGCTGGAGGTGGACTCGCTGTCCATGGTCATGGCGGCCGTGGATGCGGGCCTGGGCAGCACGGTGCAGCCCTGGGCCTCCATGGGCCGCTATGCCGATGCCGCGCAGCGCTTCGAGTGGTCGCGTATCACGGACAAAGATGCCCTGCGCACCAACCTGCTGTGCAGCCTGTCCGAGGATGAGCTGTCGCCCGCCGCCCTGGCCGCGCGCGTGGTGCTGATCGACTGCGTGCGCCAGCTGCTGCGCGGCGGCGCCTGGGCCGGCACGGCCCTCATCCATCACGAAGACTGATACCCCCATGCCGGCGGGCCCCTGCCCGCCGCGCTGCGTTCTCCCTACATTCGCAATCCCCACGATGGCGAATGCAAGGAGAACTCCATGGACCCCGATGTCCTGGTCATAGGCGGCGGCAATGCCGCCCTGTGCGCGGCCCTGATGGCGCGCGAGGCAGGCCGCAGCGTGCTGCTGCTGGAGGCGGCGCCGCGCGACTGGCGCGGCGGCAATTCCGGCCACACGCGCAACCTGCGCTGCATGCACGACGCGCCCCAGGACGTGCTGGTCGAGGCCTACCCCGAAGAGGAGTTCTGGCAGGACCTGCTCAAGGTCACGGGCGGCATCACCAACGAGCACCTGGCGCGCATGGTGATCCGCGCCTCCTCCACCTGCCGCGACTGGATGCGCCGCCACGGCGTGCATTTCCAGCCGCCGCTGTCGGGCGCTTTGCACGTGGCGCGCACCAATGCCTTCTTCATGGGCGGCGGCAAGGCCCTGGTCAATGCCTACTACCGCAGCGCCGAACGGCTGGGCGTGCAGGTGCGCTACGCGTCGCCCGTGGACCGGCTGGAGATCGAGGGCGGCGAGTTCAAGGCCGCCTGGGTGGGCGCGCAGCGCATCACCGCAAAGACCTGCGTGCTGGCGGCGGGCGGCTTCGAGTCCAACCGCGAGTGGCTGCGCGAGGCCTGGGGGCAGAACGCGCGCGGCGAATGGCCGTCCGACAACTTCCTGATCCGCGGCACGGCCTTCAACCGCGGCGTGCTGCTGCGCCACCTGCTCGAAGACCATGGCGCCGACCGCATCGGCGACCCCACCCAGGCCCACATGGTGGCCATCGACGCGCGCGCGCCGCTGTACGACGGCGGCATCTGCACGCGCATCGACTGCGTCTCGCTGGGCGTGGTGGTCAACCGCGAGGCCGAGCGCTTCTATGACGAGGGCGAGGACTTCTGGCCCAAGCGCTATGCCATCTGGGGCCGCCTGGTGGCCCAGCAGCCGGGCCAGACCGCCTGGTCCGTCATCGACGCCAAGGCCATAGGCCGCTTCATGCCGCCGGTCTTCCCGGGCGTGCGCGCCGACTCCCTGCCCGAGCTGGCACGCAAGCTGGGCCTGGACGAGGACCGCTTCATGCAGACCCTGGATGCCTACAACGGCGCCTGCCGCGTCGGCCACTTCGACCACACGGCGCTGGACGACTGCCATACCGAGGGCCTGGCCCCCGCCAAGACCCACTGGGCCCGCCCCATCGACACGGCGCCCTTCTACGGCTACCAGCTGCGCCCCGGCGTGACCTTCACCTACCTGGGCCTGGAGACCGACGACACGGCGGCCGTGCGCTTTGCCGGCCAGCCCAGCACCAGCCTGTTCGTGGCCGGCGAAATGATGGCCGGCAACGTGCTGGGCAAGGGCTATACGGCCGGCGTGGGCATGTCCATCGGCACGGCCTTCGGCCGCATCGCGGGCCGCAACGCGGCCCTGGCCGCCGCCGGACAACCTGCCGTGCGCGGCGCAGTGAGATGAAGACCCCCCTGAGTCGCTGCGCGCCATCCCCCAAGGGGGACGACAGCCTCGCTGCGGGGCGGCCCTTGCTCGCTGTCCCTGGTCAGGAGCAGGCCTACTTCAAGCGCTGCGGGCGGCAAGCCAACCCCATGGACGACACATATGCAAAACACAATTAGCGCCCTGGCCCAAGAAGCCCAGGACCTGGCCGCAGGCCGGGTCATCCCCATCCTGCCGGTCTCCACCGAAACGGCCGCCGAAGGCGAGGTGGCGCGCGCCCTGCAGATCTGCAACGCCTGCCGCTACTGCGAAGGCTTTTGCGCAGTCTTCCCGGCCATGACGCGGCGCCTGGAGTTCGGCAAGGCCGATGTGCACTACCTGGCCAACCTGTGCCACAACTGCGGCGCCTGCCTGCATGCCTGCCAGTACGCGCCGCCGCACGAGTTCGCCATCAACATCCCCAAGGCCATGGCCGAGGTGCGCGGCCAGACCTATGCCGACTACGCCTGGCCGCCCGCCCTGGGGCGCCTGTACCAGAGGAACGGGCTCACGCTGTCGCTGGCCCTGGCCGCAGGCCTGTCGCTGTTCCTGGTGCTGGCCGTGGCCCTGCAGGGCGGCCCGGGCCGGCTGTGGGGCGCCGACCTGGGCGCCAACTTCTACAACCTGTTCCCGCACAACCTGCTGGTGGGCATCTTCGCGCCCGTGTTCCTGTTCGTGGTGCTGGCGCTGGCCATGGGCGTGCGCCGCTTCTGGAAGGACGTCAAGCCCGCCACCGGCGGCGTGGACGTGGGCACGCCGGCGGCGGCCGAGGCTGCGCACGACGTGCTGCGCCTCAAATACCTGGACGGCGGCCACGGCGAGGGCTGCCACAACGACGACGATGCCTACACCCTGAGCCGCAGGCGTTTTCACCACCTGACCTTCTACGGATTCATGCTGTGCTTTGCGGCCACGGCGCTGGCCACGGTCTACCACTACGTGTTCGGCTGGGCCGCGCCCTACGAATTCCCCAGCCTGCCCAAGCTGCTGGGCGCCGTGGGCGGCACCAGCCTCATGCTGGGCACCGCAGGCCTGTGGCGCCTGAACCGCAGGCGCCACCCGCTGCATGGCGACGCGCGCCAGAAACCCATGGACCTGGGCTTCATCGCCCTGCTGTTCCTGGTCGCGGCCAGCGGCATGGCGCTGTGGCTGGGCCGCGGCACGCCGGCCCTGGCCCTGCTGCTGTGCCTGCACCTGGGCGCGGTGATCGCCCTGTTCGCCACCCTGCCCTACGGCAAGTTCGCGCACGGCGTGTTCCGCACGGCGTCCCTGCTGCGCCACAACACCGAAAAGCGCCAGCCCAGCCCCATCGGGCTGGGCGCCGACTAGCCGCATCCGCCCCGATTCCCAGCCAATGACGGAGACAACCCCATGATGAACAAGCGCAACTTCCTGCACGCCAGCGCCCTGGCCGCCTCCCTGCTCGCACTGGCCGCCAGTGCGCAGGCCCAGGACTTTCCTCCCAAGAAGCCCGTGTCCCTGGTCGTGGGCTTCGCCGCCGGCGGCGCTGCCGATGCGGCCGCGCGCCTGATCGCCAAGAAGCTGGGCGAGAACATCGGCCAGAGCGTGGTGGTGGAGAACAAGGGCGGCGCGGGCGGCAACATCGCCCACCAGCAGGTGGCCAATGCGGCGGCCGACGGCTCGGTGCTGCTGTTCGGCTCGGTGGGGCCACTGACCATTGCGCCGCACCTGATGAAGCTGCCCTACGACCCCTTCAAGGACCTGGCGCCCATCTCGGGCGGCGTGAACTTTCCCAACGTGCTGGTGGTGCACAAGGGCGCGGGCGTGAAGACCCTGGCCGAGTTCGTGGCCAAGGCCAGGAAGAACCCGGGCACGGTGGACTACGCCTCGACGGGCGCGGGCTCGGCCTCCCACCTGGCAGGCGAGCTGTTCAACCAGCGCGCGGGCATCGACATGGTGCACGTGCCCTACAAGGGCGGCGCGCCCGCGCTGCAGGACCTGCTGGGTGAGCGCGTGACCAGCTACTTCGCAGCGCCGCCCACGGCCCTGCCCCACATCGAGGCCGGCAAGCTGATCCCGCTGGCCACCACGGGCCTCACGCGCCCGGCGTACATGCCCGACATCCCCACGGTGGCCGAAGCCGGCTATTCCGGCTTCGAGGCACTGAACTGGTATGCCTTCGTGGCACCGGGCAAGACGCCCAAGCCGATGCTGGACCGCTGGAACACCGAGATCGTCAAGGTACTCAATGACCCCGGCGTCAAGGACGCGCTGAACAAGCACGGCCTCACCCCCCAGCCCACCACGCGCGCCGAGTTCGCGGCCTTCATGAAGAAGGAGTACGAGCAGTGGGGCAGGCTGGTCAAGGAGCGAAAGCTCACGGCGGAGTGAGCGGCTTGCGCACGTTCAGAGCTTGATCGGCTTGCGTACCACGGGGGCTGCAAAGCCCGCGCACAGGCGGTTCCAGACATTGATGCTGCCGATGGCATAGGTCAGCTCCACCATCTCGCGCTCGCTGAAATGCGCGCGCAGCGCCTCGAAGTCCTGCTGCTCGGGATGGGCCTGGCTCAGGCGCGTGCAGCGCTCGGCCCAGTTCAGGGCGGCGCGCTCGCGCCCGTCGTAGAAATCCACCTCGGGCCAGGTGACGATGCTGTTGATGCGCTGCAGGTCCTCGCCCCGGGACAGCAGTTCGCGCGTGTGCATGTCCACGCAGAAGGCGCAGCCGTTGATCTGCGAGACGCGCAGGAACACCAGCTCCAGCAGCTGGATGCCCAGGCTGGACTCGTGCAGCAGCGCGTTGATGCCGGCCTGGGCCTTGTACAGCTCGGGGGCCACGGCCTGGAAGTTCAGGCGCGGCGTGGGGGCGGCAAGAGGACGGGCGCCGGTGGCAGCGGAAGACGAAGCGGTCATGGAAAACACTCCTTGAGGGATGTAGCAGCCGGCCGGAATGGCTGGCCCATACCTTCAAGACGCGCGGGGCGTGCGCGTTGTGACAGCGTTGGCGAAAATTCTTTCGCAGCCCCTATCCTCCCTTTCGCCGGCTGCCCCTCAATCCGCCACGATGCGCCGCTCCGTGGCGATCTTGCGGTACAGGGCGTTCTCGGCCGCGATCTCGCGCGCGAACTCCTCGGGGCGGTTGCCGATCACGCGCGAGCCCGTGTCCTCGATCTGGCGGCGCACCTCGGGGCTGGCCAGCGCGCGCTGGGCGGCCGCATGCAGGCGCGCCACGATCTCGGGCGACAGCCCCTTGGGGCCGTAGATGCCGTAGAAGGCGCTGCGGTTGACAGGCTCCAGCCCCAGCTCCTTGAAGGTGGGCACCTGGGGCAGCTGGGCCAGGCGCTCGGGCGCGGCCACCGCCAGCGCGGTGAGCCGGCCCGCCTTGATGAAGGGCAGGGCCGAGGGCAGGTTGTCGAAGACGATGGGCACCTGGCCCGCCACCGCATCGTTGAGCGCCGGGCCCGAGCCCCGGTAGGGCACATGCGTGAGCGACAGCCCCGAGCGGCTGGACATCAGCTCCATCAGCATGTGGCCTATGGAGCCCGTGCCCGCCGTGCCGTAGGCATGCTTGCCGGGGTTCTTCTTCACCTCGTCCACGAAGGCCGCAAAGCTCTGCGCCTTGAAGCCCGGATGCACGGCCAGCACATTGGGCGTGGCCGCAATGTTGGTGATGGGCGTGAAATCGGTGAGCGGGTTGTAGGGCAGGCGCGGGTTGATGGCCGCATTGGTGGCCGTGGTGGACACGGTGGCCACGCCCAGCGTGTAGCCGTCGGGCTGGGCACGCGCGGCCTCGTGCGCGCCGATGGCGCCTCCGCCGCCGCCCTTGTTGTCCACCACCAGCGGCTGGCCCAGGGCCTCGGCCATGCGCGGCGCAATCGCGCGCGCCACGATGTCGGTGGTGCCGCCGGCCGCAAACGGCACGATCAGGCGCACCGGGCGCGTGGGATAGGCGCCGGCATCGGCCGCCATGGCGCCCGGTGCGGCGCCTGCGGCCAGCAGCAGGGCGCACAGGCTGCGGCGTGAAGTGAAGTGGTTCATGGGATGTCTCCTGGGAATGGCTGTGTTTTGAACGGACGGTGGAGGTTTCTGTCAGGCCGATGCGCGGCGCACGATGTGCGAGCGGTCCAGCGCGCCGCAGGAGGAGGCGCCCAGCATGGCCAGGTTGCGGTCCACCTCGTCGCGCAGCAGGCCGATGGCGTGCAGCACGCCGGCCTCGCCGCCCACGGCGGCGGCGTAGTTGAAGGGCCGGCCCACCAGCACCATGCGCGCGCCCAGCGCCACGGCCTTGAGCACATCGGAGCCGCGCCGAAAGCCCCCGTCGATCAGCACGGGATAGTCCGGCCCCAGGGCCGCCACCACGTCCTCAAGAATGCGCATGGCCGACACCGCGCCGTCGAGCTGCCGCCCGCCATGGTTGGACAGCACGATGCCGTCGGCCCCCACGCGCCGGGCCTGCAGCGCGTCCTCCACGCTGAGCACGCCCTTGATGACCAGCGGCCCCTTCCAGCGGCGGCGGATGGCCTCGATGTGGTGCCAGCTCAGGTGGTCGCGTGCCGAAAAATCGCGCATCACGCTGGACGACATGATGGGCGCGCCGCGCGTGGCAAAGGAGTTCTCGAAATGCGGCATGCCGTGGCGCAGCAGCGTGCGCAGGAAGGTGCCGGCCACCCAGCCCGGGCGCACCATGCCGTCCCAGGCCAGGCGCAGGCTGGGCTTGAGCGGCGTGGAAAAGCCGGTGCGGATGTTGTTCTCGCGGTTGGCGGAGATCGGTATGTCCACCGTCACCACCAGGGTGCGAAAGCCTGCGCGCTCCACGCGGTCGATCAGCGCGTCGATGCGGGCCTGGTCCCCGGGGATATAGGCCTGGAACCAGGTGGCCGGGCTCTCGCGCGCCACCTCCTCCATGGGGATCAGCGAGGTGCCGCTCATCACCGACACAATGCCCGCGCGCTGGGCCGCGCGCGCCAGCACCAGGTCGCCCCGGTAGGTGGACAGCGCATTGATGCCCATGGGCGCAATGCCGAAGGGGCTGGCATAGCGCTCGCCGAACAGCTCCACGGCCTGCGAGCGCTGCGACACATCGGCCAGCACGCGCGTGGTCAGGCCCCATTCGCCGAACACCTCGCGGTTGTCGCGCAGCGAGGCGTTGTCCTCTGCCGCCCCGGCGATGTAGCCGAAGATGGGCCGGGGCAGCCTGCGGCGCGCGGCCTCCTCGAAATCATGCAGCGACAGCATGCGGCGCAGCACGGCCGGGGCGCGCGGCGCTGGCAGGGCGGGTGCCGAAGGCGTGGAGGCAGAGGCAGAGGAGGAAGCGATGGCGGCCATGGTGCGGACCTCGGAATGTTCAGGAACCGGCGCCACTGTAGGCCGCGCATCCATTGAATGAAAGTGGATTATTTAGAATGCACTTGTTCGCTTTTTGCCAATGACAAGCCCATGTCCACACCCTCGGTCAAGCAGCTCGAAGCCTTCTGGTGGGCCGCCACCTGCAGCAACTTCGCCACGGCCGCGCAGCGCGTGCACCTGTCCGTGTCCTCGCTGTCCAAGCGCATCACGGAACTGGAGTCCGCGCTGGGCCAGCCGCTGTTCGACCGCAGCGGCCACCGCGCCGTGCTCACCGATGCCGGCCAGCGCCTGCTGCCCGCCGCGCTGGAGGTGCTCAACGCCATGGCCGCACTGGGCCAGGCCCTGGACACGCGCGAGGCGCTGGCCGGGCATTGCCGCTTCGGCGTGGGCGACCTGTCGGCGCTGACCTGGCTGCCGGCCTTCGTGGCCGCCGCGCGCCAGGCCCATCCGCAACTGGTGCTGGAGCCCCATGTGGATGTGGGCGGCGTGCTGGAGCAGCGCCTGGACGACGGCGAGCTGGACTTTGCCGTCATCGCGGGCCGCTCCTCGCGCAGCAGCCTGCTGTCCCGCCCCGTGGGCGCCGCACGCTTTGCCTGGGCCGTGGCCCCCGGCCTGGCAGGCGCGGGCCGCCTGGGCGCCACGGCCCTGCTGCAGCGCCATGCGCTGGTCACCCTGCCCCCGCAGGCCGGCACCACACGCCTGCTGGACGACTGGCTGCTGGCCCAGGGCGCCAGCGTGCGCGAGCGCATCCTGTGCAACAGCTGGGGCGCCGTGGCCGGCATGCTGCGCGCCGGCCTGGGCGTGGGCTTCCTGCCCACCGGCTGGATCGCCGCCCTGGGCCTGCGCGCCGTCGGGGGCGCCCATCCCAAGGCCGCCCTCGCTCCCCTGCACTACGCCTTCCAATGGCGGCGCGGCGACGCCCGCGCCCTGATCCCGGCCATGCAGCAACTGGCGCAGGCGCAGGTGGATTTCACGGTGATGCCGGGGTTGGTGGGTGCAGGGCGATGAAGGCCAATGGATCCAGACGCAATACCCTTGATCGCGTTGATGCGATACAACATGCGTCAAGGTCGGCGCACTCCAGAATCAAAGGGCGAGCGCGGTTGTGACCAAGGGCAGGAGGTGAGCAGCGCCACTGCGCTGGCTGTCGGCAACTCCTGCACAAACAACATGAAAGGAGGAGAGGGTGGATAGTCTTGACGAGGCGGAGGCTCGCCAGATACTGTCAGAACGTCACTATTGCGACGACGCCGAGGCCGACGATTGGAAGTTACTGGACAAGCCACAGGGAGCGTTCAACTTTGAACAGGGCTTGGTAACGGACAGCGGCAAGGGGACAGGCCTTGTGGTCCAGTTGAACTTCTATCGCTCTTCGGATACTGGGCTCATCACCCTGAAGATGAGTGTGTTCCGTCACATGAAGAAGCAGCCCAAGGCAAGGGTTTACCAATTGCAGATCACGACGAAAAGCTACAACCCCGACAATTGGCACGATCAGGCGCATGAGCATCTGGGAGATGCACGAAACCCTGTTCCAGAGTGGAAGTCATGGCGGACTTTCCATGATGTTTTCGCATTTTTCTGTCAACGCACCAACATCGAATTCAGGCCCGCACTTGAGGATCCAGAACAGCTGAGGCTCCAACCATGATCTGCCAGAACCTTCTCAACCTGACCGGGTTTGCGTGCCAGCCCATCAACGAGCAAGGCACGCTTGCAAGGATCAACACGCCCTTCTGTTTTGCCGATGGCGACCCCGTGCCTGTGTATGTGCAGAGTTTCGACAACGACGTACATCGGTTTTTCGACGATGGCCAGACCGTCCTGCACTTCATTGGCAGAGGGATGAATTTCTCGTCAGGGCACAAGCTGAGGTTCCTCAGCAACCTGGCGAGCAAACACGGGGCCTCACTCAATGCCAAGGGCGTCATAGAGATCCTGTCAACGGACTCGTCGTCCGCCGACGCCTTTGCACGGTACATCTCCTGCCTTGTAGCCATCACCCATTGGGAGATGGAGCACCAGGGCGTGGACGCCGATGGATCGGCCTTTGCCACGGAGGTAGCACAAGCCCTGCTCCAAAGGTACCCCGGCAAGGAGCTGCAACTTAGGCCCGAATACCTTGGAAGCTCGGGCAAGCGGCATGAGTTGGACTTCAAGATGGAAGGCTCTGGGTATCTGGCCGTCAAGCCAACGCAGCAGTCTGCGGCTCCCGCCCTCTACAAGCTGGTGGACATCACCAACCGGCAAACCAATGACGGCGAAAACATCGTGGTCGTGATCGATGACAGATTCGACAAACAGGCCGCCAAAAACACCCAGCAAGTCTTCAGAAGCATCGTCAGCGACGTGATCCACTTCAGCAAGCTTGTCCCTGCAGACCCTGCAAGCGCTGCGATCGTGCACTGAGCAGGCAAAAGCCCTGAACCTATGGCGGGGGACTCAAAATCCCCCACTCCACCAACTGCGGCCGCACCTGCACCACCTGCCCCGCGCGCAGGCCTTCGCCGTCGATGGCGCGGAAGGCCTCGGCCATCAGGCCTTCGACGTTCTGGCGCACCATGTGCACCGGAAAGCGCAGGCATTCGGCATAGGGGTCCCAGTCGTAGCTGCCAAAGCTGCATTGCGCCAGTTCCGCATCGGGCAGTCCACGCAGGAAGCGGATGGCGCCTTGCAGCGTGATGCCCGATGAGAACAGCAGGGCGCGCGGCAGGCCGCCCAGGCGCTGGTAGAGCGCTGCCATGGCAAGGCGGGCCGTTTCGGGGTCGTAGCCGCAGCAGAGTATGTGCTCGTCCGCCACCGGCGTGTGGGGCGCCAGGGCTTCGCGAAAGCCGGCCAGGCGCTGCTCGGTGGCGTACTCCTTGCGGACGCCGCCCAGAAAGCAGATGGCGTCCTGCGGCGCACCTGCCGGGGGCCTGGAGCGCGCCAGCAGCAGGCGCGTGAGTTCGGCCGCACCCCAGCGGTTGTCGCTGGTGACGGAGGGCGCCTTTTTCCCGGGCAGATCCACGTTGACATGGCGCACGCCGGCCTGGCGGCATTCGGCGCTGATGGCGTCGGGCCGGGTGGCGCCCGTGACGATGAGGTGCTCCACGCGAAAGGCGATCAGCGAGCGCACGGTCTCCACCTCCAGCGCGCCGTCGCGCAGCGTGCTGACCACCAGCGGGCACAGGCCCCGCGCGTGGGCCATGCGCTCGAAGGCCTGGGACAGCGCGCCGAAGAAGCGGTCCTCGTGCGTGGGAATCACCATGCCGATCAGCCCCGAGCGCTGACGGCGCAGGCCGCTGGCCTGGCGGTTCACGGCAAAGCTGTGTTCCTGGGCGAGCTGCTGCACGCGGCGCGCGGTCTCCTCGCTGATGCGCCGCGACTGCCAGCTGCCGTTGAGGATGGCGCTGACCGTCGAGGCCGAGGTGCCGGCCAGTTCGGCCAGGTCGTAGATGGTGGAGGTTCGGGGGCGGTTCACGGTGCTCTGCAGGGGTTGGGACGGGAGCGCTCGGCGGCCATCGTAGCCGCTGCGGCAGCGATTCGGGCGGGCCGGAGCCGGCACGCAGCAGCGGCCCGGGAAATCCCGCATCGGCAATGGAAGTCCATCTGTCTATAGTTTGCGCAATCGATTGTGCAAAACAGAGGGAGGAGCGCCATGTTCCATGGATTCAGCCGGTTCTCGAGGGCACTGTTGGCCTGCACCCTGGCTGCGCTGGCAGGCGCGGCCGGTGCCGAGGATGTGTCGGTGGTGGCCAAGGTCGGGGGCATTCCGTGGTTCAACGCCATGGAGGCCGGCATCCGCAAGGCGGGCCGCGAGCTGGGCATCTCCAGCGGCATGGTCGGACCCACCGAGGCCGATGCGGCCCAGCAGGTGCGCGCGGTCGAGGACCTGATCGCGCGCCGCAGCAAGGTCATCGCCGTGGTGCCCAACGATGCCAGGGCACTGGAGCCCGTGTTCCGGCGTGCGCGCAGCGCGGGCATCAAGGTGCTCACGCACGAGTCGCCCGACCAGAAGGGCGCCGACTGGAACATCGAGCTGAGCAGCGTCGCGGGCTTTGGCGAGCGCCACATGGACAGCCTGGGCAAGGCCATGGGTGGCGAGGGCAAGTACGTGGTCTTCGTGGGCTCGCTGACCGTGCCGCTGCACAACGCCTGGGCCGATGCGGCCATCGCCCATCAGAAAAAACAGTGGCCGAAGATGCAGCTGGTGTCCGAGCGCTTCGGCGTGGCCGAGAGCCTGGACGACTCCTACCGCAGCGCCCAGGACCTGATGCGCGCCCATCCCGACCTCAAGGGCTTCCTGGCCTTCGGCAGCCAGGGTCCCATTGGCGCGGGCCGCGCGGTGGCCGATGCGCGCAAAGCCGAGCGCATTGCCGTGGTGGGCTCGTTCTCGCCGGGCCAGGGCGCCAAGCTGGTGCGCGACGGCGTGATCCGCGAAGGCTTCATCTGGAACCCCGCGCTGGCCGGCGAGGTGATCGTGCATGTGGGCAAGATGCTGATCGACGGCCGCGAGCCCACGGACGGCATGGAGATACCGGGCCTGGGCACGGTCCAGGTGGACCGCGAGCGCCGCAACATCCAGGGCCAGAAGCTGGAGCCGATCAACCGGCAGACCATAGACCGGCTGGTCGGCCTGGGCCTGTGAGCCGCGCGCTGCCATGGATGCCACCACAACGGCGCTGGTCCGCATGCAGGCGGTCACCGTGCGCTTTGGCGAGGCCACCGCGCTGCATGCGCTGGACTGGGACGTGATGCCCGGCGAGGTGCACTGCCTGATGGGCAGCAACGGCAGCGGCAAGAGCACGGCGATCAAGGTGCTCAGCGGCGTGCACGCGCCGCAGCCGGGCGCGCGCATCGACATCGGCGGACAGCCCGTGCAGCGGCTGGACCCGGCGCTGGCCAAGTCCCTGGGCATCCAGGTGATCTACCAGGACCTGTCGCTGTTTCCCAACCTGAGCGTGGCCGAGAACATTGCCTTCGACCAGGCCATGGGCCGCTGGTGGACGCCCGTGCGCCGCAGGCGCCAGCGCGAGGCGGCCCAGGCCGTGATGCGGCGCCTGGGCATTGCGCTGCCGCTGGATGCGCGGGTGGGCGACCTGCCCATTGCGGGCCGCCAGCTCGTGGCCATCTGCCGGGGCATGGCGGCCCGGGCCAGGCTGCTGTTCATGGACGAGCCCACGGCCTCGCTCACGCGCGCCGAGGTCGATGCGCTGCTGGCCGTGGTGCGCCGGCTCCAGGCCGATGGCATGGCCATCGTCTTCGTGAGCCACAAGCTGGACGAGGTCATGGAGATCGCCGACCGCGTCACCGTGCTGCGCGACGGGCGCAAGCTGGGCACCTGGCCCGCCGAACAGTTGTCGGGCCGGCAACTGGCCGCGCTGATGACCGGGCAGGAAGTGGAGGAGCGCCTGCATGCGCGCGACATGTCCGCCGCGCCCGCGCTGCTGGAAGTGCGCGGCCTGGGCCGCGACGGCGACTACGAGGACGTGAGCTTCGACGTGCGCGAGGGCGAGATCCTGGGCCTGACCGGGCTGCTGGGCGCGGGCCGCACCGAGCTGGCCCTGGGCCTGTTCGGCATGCGCCGGCCCGACCGCGGCAGCATCCGCCTGGGCGGCCGCACGCTGGTGCTGCGCAGCAACCGCGACGCCATGGCGGCGGGCATTGCCTATGTGCCCGAGGACCGCCAGTCCCTCGGCCTGAACCTGCGCCAGTCCGTGCAGGACAACCTGGTACTGGCCATGCTGCCGCGCCTGTCCGGCCCGCTGGGCTGGCTGCCCGCCAGCCGCCGCGTCGCCACTGCAGCCCAGTGGCGCGACCGCCTGCACATGCGCCTGCCCGCGCTGGACGCACCCGTGCACCAGCTGTCCGGCGGCAATGCCCAGCGCGTGGTGCTGGCCCGCTGGCTGGCGACCGTGCCACGCCTGCTGATCCTCGACTCGCCCACCGTGGGCGTGGACATCGGCAATCGGCAGGGCATCTTCGAGATCGTGCACGGGCTCGCCGCACAGGGCATGGCGGTGATCGTCATCTCGGACGAGGTGGCCGAGGTCCATGCCCACTGCGACCGCGTGCTGCACATGCGCGGCGGGCGCATGGCCGGCGAGTTCGTGCCGGGGGTGCACTCCGAAAGCCAGATCGAGGAGGCCGTCCATGCCTGAACACGCACACGCGCTGCTGCACCACCCCGTGGCCCGGCTCGGCCTGGCCATTGCCGCCATGGCCCTGCTGTTCGGCGCCCTGGCGCCGGGCTTCTGGACGCTGGGCAACTGGATGGACCTGGCCGAGGGCGCATCGGTCACCGCCATCATGGCCGTGGGCCTGCTGGTGGTACTGGTCGCGGGCGGCATCGACATCTCCTTTGCCGCCACGGCCACGGTGGCGCAGTACCTTGCGGCCCTCGTGGCCACACGCCTGGGCTGGGCACCGGCGGCCAGCATCGCGCTGGGCCTGGCCACGGGACTGGCGCTGGGTGCATTCAACGCCCTGCTCATCCACCGCCTGCGCGCCACCTCCATCATCATCACCATCTCCACGCTGAACCTGTACTTCGCGCTGCTGATGCATGGCACCGGCGGCCGGTCCATCTACGACCTGCCGTCGTGGTGGAGCGACTCCGTGGTGCTGGCCCGCTTCGCAAGCGCCGAAGGCGCAGACCCCGTGCGCCTGACCCTGCCCATCGCCGTGGCCGGCGCAGCCGCCGTGCTGACGGCGCTGCTGCTGGGCCGCAGCGCGCTGGGGCGGCGCCTGTACGCCTTCGGCGGCAACCCCGAGGCCGCGCACCGCATGGGCATCGGGCTGGGCGCCATCCAGGGCGTGGCCTATGGCTGGCTCGGCATGATGGCGGCCATCGCAGGCCTGGTGCAGGCGCACCGCGTGGGCGAGTCGGTGCCCAACGCCCTGGTCGGCACGGAGCTGTTCGTGCTCGCAGCCGCCGTGCTGGGCGGCGCCAGCCTGTTCGGCGGCACGGGCAGCGTGGGCGGCGTGCTGATGGGCGTGCTGCTGCTGGCCGTGCTGCGCAACGGGCTGAACCTGCTGGGCGTGTCGCCGTATTTCTTTCAGGTGCTGCTGGGCGCCGTGGTGCTGGCCTGCGCCGCCGCAACGGGACTGCGGCGCACGCAGCGACGCAACCAGCAGCGCAGCGCTGACGCCACTCCTGCAGCGCCCTTGGCGGGGGCCGCGCCATGAACCGCAGCCCTGGCGCGCCGCTGGGCCTGATCGCGCTGCTGGCGCTGCTGTGCGCCGTGTTCACGCTGCTGCTGCCCGGCAGCTTCGCCACCCTGGGCACGCTGCAATCGGTGCTGCTGCAAATCCCGGAACTGGGCCTGCTGGCACTGGCGCAGATGCTGCCGCTGGTCAGTGGCGGCATCAACCTGGCCGTGGTCGCCAGCGCCAACATGGCGGGCCTGGCCATGGCCTGGGTGCTGGTGGGAGGCCTGTCGGCGCTGGGCCTGGACCTGTCGGGCCATGAGGGCCTGCTCATCGCCGTGGCACTGACCGTGGGCGCCCTCGCCAGCCTGCTGGTGGGCCTGGCCAGCGGCTGGCTGGTGGCGCGCGTCAACGCCCATCCCATCCTCGTCACGCTGGGCACCATGTCGCTGATCAACGGCCTGTGCGTCTGGCTCACGCGCGGCAAGCCCATTGCAGGCTTTCCCGAGGCCTTCCAGGCCCTGGGCTCCGCCCAGTGGCTGGGCCTGCCGCTGCCGTTCTGGATCTTCGCGGCCGTGTGCCTGCTGGTGGGCCTGTACCTGGGCAGCACGCGCCACGGGCTGGCCATCCGCATGGTCGGCTCCAATGCCGAGGCCACGCGCCATGCGGGCATCGACACGCGCCGCGTGCTGATCGGCGTCTACACCCTGTCCACGCTGCTGTGCTGGATCGCGGCCGTGCTGATGATGGCGCGCTTCAACTCGGCCAGTGCGGGCTACGCCCAGTCCTACCTGCTGGTCACGGTGCTTGCGGCCATCCTGGGCGGCACCGATCCCATGGGCGGCTTTGGCCGGGTGTCGGGGCTGTTCGTCGCCCTGCTCATCCTGCAGGTGCTGTCCAGCGGGGTGAACCTGCTGGGCGCCAATGCCCAGCTCACGCAGGCCCTGTGGGGCGCCACCATGATCGCCGCCGTGGCCGCGCGCCACCTGCTGGCGCGCTGGCGGGGCCCTGCCCGGGCACCCGCCGGACCCTCCCCTTCACGCTCTCGCAGCGTCCAACCGGAGCCCCTATGAACCCCCTCGGCATCCACGCCCTTGTCTGGGCCGGCGACCTGTCGCCGGCCTCCACCCGCCATGTGATCGAGCAGACGCGCCAGGCCGGTTACGACCTGGTCGAGCTGTCCCTGCACGGCCCCCGGCTCATGGACCTGGCACTCACGCGAGATCTGCTGCAGGAGCATGGCCTGGGCGTGGGCTGCTCGCGGGGCCTGACCTTCGAGGCCGATGTCTCCAGCGAAGACCCCGCCGTGGTCGCGCGCGGCCTGGCGCTGCTGCAAGAGGGCGTGGACATCACGGCGCGCCTGGGCGGACGCTATTTCGGCGGCATCCTCTACGGCGCCATGGCGAAATACGGCCACCCCTGCACGCCACGGGGCCGGCGCAACGCGATCGAGGCCGTGCGGCGCATTGCCGACTTCGCGGGCGAGCGCGGCGTCACGCTGGGCCTGGAGGTGGTCAACCGCTACGAAAGCAATCTGCTGAACACGGCCGCGCAGGCGCTGGAGTTCATCGACGAAGTCGGCCAGCCCCATGTCTGCGTGCACCTGGACACCTACCACATGAACATCGAGGAAGCCGACCTCGCCGCGCCCGTGCTGGCCTGCGGACAGCGGCTGGGCTATGTGCACATCGGCGAGAACCACCGCGGCTACCTGGGCGCGGGCCACATCGACTTCGCGCAGTTCTTCGGTGCCCTCGCGCAGATCGGCTACCAGGGCACCGTCACCTTCGAGAGCTTCTCGTCGGCCATCGTCAACGAGCAGCTGTCGAACGCGCTGGCCATCTGGCGCCCGATGTGGGAAGACGGCATGGACCTGGCCCTGCACGCACGCGGCTTCATGGCAGACGGGCTGGCCAGCGCGCAGCAGGCACGCGCATGACGGCCATCCTGCCGCCCGAAGCCCTGGCGCGTGCATTTGCGCTGGCACGCTCCGGCCCCCGACGCCTGCTGGGCCTGGCGGGCCCGCCCGGCGCAGGCAAGAGCACGGTCTGCGCCGCCCTGCTGCAGGCGCTGGGCCCACTGGCGGCGGCCGTACCCATGGACGGCTTCCACCTGGCGCAGTCCGCGCTGCAGCGCCTGGGCCGCGCGCAGCGCAAGGGCGCACCCGACACCTTCGACTCGGCCGGATACATGGCCCTGCTGCGCCGCCTGCGCGCGCCCGTGGCCGGTGAAACGGTCTACGCCCCCGAATTCCGGCGCGCCATCGAGGAGCCCATTGCAGGCGCCATCGCCATCGCGCCCGGCGTGCCCCTGGTCATCACCGAAGGCAACTACCTGCTGATGGAGGAACAGGATGCGCCGGGCACACACTGGCATGCCGTGCACGCGCTGCTGGACGAGGTCTGGTACGTGGACATGGACGACCGCCTTCGCATCGAACGCCTGACCCGCCGCCACGAACTCCACGGCCGCAGCCCCCAGGCCGCACGCGACTGGGTGGCGCAGGTGGACGAGCCCAATGCGCGCCGCATTGCGGCAACGCGGGGGCGAGCGGATTGGGTGTTGCGCTGGGGGTGAGCGGGGGAGCGAACACGGTTGCGGCAGCCAGGCCTTTCAGGGGGTGCCGGAGCGACCGCCCTCCTCTCGACGCGCCAATGCCACAGCGTCCCGCAAATTCAGCTTCAGCATGGCTTGTCCGCCGATGTAGCCGGCCAAGGCGCTTGTTGCGCGCTGCTCTATGGCATCGGCACTGGTCAGCCCGAGCCGAACCAGGGCCGCGATGTCCTCTTTGTCGTTGTCGGCGAACCGGGCAATCTTGCTTACGGCAAGATCCACGGGAGAGAGGACATGCACGCGAATCTGGTCCACACCGAGGTCGATAGGGATGGCGTCATCCAGATAGTCCTCATGCATCAGCGCAAAGCTGGAGTTGTAGTTGGTGTCGAGGTAGACCACCTGCGGGGTGCCGTCCTCCAGCATCACCTCGACCATCAGGTCGTTCGGCAGATGGACGCGCCCGCCGAATTCCGCATCCACATCGGTAGTGACGCGGTCTGCTGTGTAGAGGTGAACGGCCATGCCGCCAGCCAGATAGACATTCAAGGGGCGGCCCAGCGCAAGCCGCTGCTCCAACTGCTTGAACAGCTCCCGCAGGCCTTCTGCCAGCGCCGTATGGGTATGAAAAATCGGGAGCATGGACATGGCCTCAGTGCCCACGCAGCCGAAGGCTGAGCATGTCGCGCAGACGGGGCAGGCTCAGAACCCAACCCCGCCTGACCACATCTTCCGATGGCAGTCTTTCTTCTGGATGCAAGGCGAAATATCGCTCGCTGGCCTGCATCAGGCTCGCAGATTCCTGGGGGAATCGCGAACGGACGATCATGGCGGCCAGGCGAAACACGTTGGCTTCGCGCTGGTCCTGGGCGGGCTGCGCACGCTCCCGGGCGACGAAGGAGCAGCGCGATAGCAGCGCCGATTCATCATCTCTGGCCGTCATTGCATCCACCTCCGTTCGCACCATGGCATCAAGATTTCGATGCCATGACTCTAAAGCGAACTCGATCTGCGCGGCAGGCCTTGGGGCTTTCGCGGGCTCAGAACGCCACCACGCCCCCGTCCTTGCGCGGGTCCGATCCGCCGATGTAGTGGTCGCCGTCGCGCAGCACCAGCTGCGCGCCGCCGAAGGCGAAGACGCCATGGCCTTCCTCCACCGTGACCTCATGGCCGCGTGCGCGCAGGGCGGCGGCGACCTCGGCATCGAAGGCCGGCTCCACGGCCACGCCCTTGCCGCCCGTCACGCGCCAGCGCGGTGCGTCGGCGGCGGCCTGGGGGTTCTGGCCGTAGCGCAGCACGCGCAGGGCCATCTGCAGGTGGCCCTGGCTCTGCATGGGGCCGCCCATCACGCCGAAGGCCATCTGGGGCGTGCCGTCGGCGTTCATCGCAAAGGCCGGGATGATGGTGTGCGAGGGGCGCTTGCGCGGCGCGACCTCGTTGGCATGGCCGGCTTGCGTGGTGAAGCCGTGGCCGCGGTTTTGCAGGCTGATGCCGGTGCCCGGCACGACCACGCCCGAGCCGAAGCCCATGTAGTTGGACTGGATGAACGAGACCATCATGCCGCTGGCATCGGCCGCCGCCAGGTAGACCGTGCCGCCCGGGCGCGGTGCGCCGTAGGTGGGCGCGCTGGCGCGCTCGCGGTCAATGAGCGCCGCGCGTTCGCGCAGGTAGCCGGCGTCCAGCAGATGGGCGGATTCGACGCGCATGTGGTCGCCGTCGGCGTTGTATTCGTGCAGGTCGGCCAGGGCCAGCTTCATGGCCTCGACCTGCAGGTGCACGGACTCCACGCCGTCCAGCGGCTCGGCGCCCACGCCCAATGCGTCCAGCATGCCCAGCGCCATCAGCGCGGCAATGCCCTGGCCATTGGGCGGGATCTCGTGGATCACCGAATCGCCAAAGGTCTGCGACACCGTGCCGACCCAGTCGGCCTGGTGGGCGGCCAGGTCGGCCTCGGTCATGGCGCCGCCGCAGGCCTTGGCGTGCTCGGCCATCGAGCGCGCCAGTGCGCCACGGTAGAAGGATTCGCCCTTGGTGGCGGCGATCTCCTCCAGCGTGCGCGCATGGGCTTCGCTGCGGAAGACCTCGCCCGCCTTGGGGGCCTTGCCATCGGGCAGGAAGCATTCGGCAAAACCGGGCTGGTCACCGAGCTTGGCGCCGCCCAGCGCCCACAGCGTGGCGATGGTGGGCGAGACCGCAAAGCCGTCGCGCGCATAGCGGATGGCGGGCTGGGCCAGTTGCTCGAACGGCAGCTTGCCGAAGCGGCGCGACAGCTCCACCCAGGCCGAGACGGCACCGGGCACGGTGACAGCGTTCCAGCCCTTCTCGGGAATGCCGCCCAGCGCGGCGAAGTACTCGGGCGTCCAGGCTTCGGGCGAGCGGCCCGAGGCATTGAGGCCGTGCAGCTCCTTGCCATCCCACAGGATGCAGAAGGCATCGCTGCCCAGGCCGCAGCCCGTGGGCTCGACCACGGTCAGCGCCATGGCCGTGGCAATGGCCGCATCCACCGCATTGCCGCCGGCCAGCAGCATGGACAGGCCGGCCTGCGCGGCCAGCGGCTGCGAGGTGGAGACCATGTTGCGGCCCAGCACCGAAGAGCGGTGCGAGGCGTAGGGAAGTGTCCAGTCCGTAACAGTGCTTGTCATATCAATTTCCATAGCGCCAACGCGCCACCGATAGCTTGAGGAACCGCAGGCACGGCCCAGCTCAGGGACGCCAAGCAAGGGCCTACGCCGGCCGCGCCACCCCGCAGCAAGGGCGTCGTCCCCCTCCCGCAGGAGAGGGGGAAGCGGCAAAGCCGCTCAGGGGGTGCTTCACTCAATCCAATGTGATTTTGTTGTCTTTGATGACCTGCGCCCAGCGCGCGCTGTCGGCCTGCACCATGGCGGCGAACTGCTCGGGCGTGCGCGGCGATGCGGCTTCCACGCCCTGCCTGGCCAGGCTGGCCACCACCTCGGGATTCTGGATGGCCTTGTTGAAGGCCTGATTGATCCGCGCCACCAGCTCGGGCTTCATGCCGGCCGGGCCATAGACGCCGAACCAGGTGACCGAAGAATAGCCAGGCAGGCCGGACTCGGCCACCGTGGGCAGGTCGGGTGCCAGCGCGCTGCGCTTGTCGCCGGTCACGGCCAGCGCGCGCAGGCGGCCGCTGGCCACATGGGGCATGCCGGTAGGAATGGAGTCGAACAGCAGGTGCACCTGGCCTGCGGACAGGTCGGTGATGGACTGCGCCGTGCCCTTGTAGGGCACATGGGTCAGTTGCAGGCCCGCGCGCGCCGCGAAGGCCGCCGCGTTCAGGTGGACGATGGTCCCGTTGCCGCTGCTGGCGTAGTTGAGGGCGCCCGGATGGGCCTTGGCGTAGGCGACCAGTTCCTTGACGCTGCGCGCGGGCAGAGAAGGCGTGACCAGCAGGATACTGGCCGCCCCGCCGATCTCGGCAATCGGCGTGAAATCCTTGTCGGCCTTGTAGGCCAGACGGGTCATCAGGTGTGGCGAGATGGCATGCGTGCTGCTGGTGGTGAACAGCAGCGTGTAGCCGTCCGGCGAGGCCTTGGCCGCCTCGCCCGTGCCGATGGTGCCGCCCGCGCCGGGGCGGTTGTCGATGACCAGTTGCTGGCCCAGGTCCTGGGACATGCGCTGCGCCACCACGCGCGCCACGAGGTCGGTGGCGCCGCTGGCCGGAAAGGGCACGACCAGCCGCACCGGGTGCGAGGGCCAGGACGCCTGGCCCTGGGCCACGGCGGGCAGGGCCATGGCGCCAGCCAGGGCACAGGCCGCAGCCACGAGGGTGCGGCGTGGAAGTAAAACGCTGGGCAATGCCTTCATGGGCACACTCCTGGTCAGAGGGTTGGACAGCTGCAGCCGCTGCTCCCTGCAACGCCGCAACAGGCCATCGTAGAACCCTCGCCCCTTTGCCGCCATCAGCAAATTTGCAAACCTGCGTTGCCTCTGCGGCAAATTGATGACAATCGGGGCGACATGCCCGACGCCCGCCACCTTCTCCTGCAGGACACCGCGCTGCGCTACTTCCATGAAGTGGCGCAATGCGGATCGCTGACCGAAGCGTCGGCGCGGCTGCATGTGGCGGCCTCGGCCATCAGCCGCCAGATCGCGGCGCTGGAGGGGCTGCTGGGCACGCCGCTGTTCGAACGCCACCCGCGCGGCATGGTGCTCAATGCGGCCGGGGAGATCCTGGCCGACCATGTGCGCCGCGCCGGCCTGGATGCCGAGCGCGCGCTGGGCGAGATCGAGGCCCTGCAGGGACTGCGCAGCGGCCGCGTGCGCATCGCCAGTTCAGACGCCTTTGCCAACGAGTTCCTGCCGCGCCTGTGCGCGGCCTTCCAGCGCGAGCACGCCGGTATCGTCTTCGAGGTCATGGTACTGCCCACGCCCGCCGTGCCCGAGGCCGTGCGCAGCGGCACGGCCGACATCGGCCTGTGCTTCAGCCGCGCGCCCGAAAAAGGCATTGCCGTGGCCTGCCGCGTGGCCGCGCCGCTGGTGGCCCTGGTCGCCCCCGGCCATGCGCTGGCGCAGGCGCGGCGCCTGTCGCTGGCCCAGCTGGTGCGCCATCCGCTGGCGCTCACGCCGGCCGACACGGCCGTGCGCCAGCTGCTGGACGCCGCCTGCAGCCGCCAGGGCCTGATGCTGATGCCGGTGATGGAGAGCAACCACGGCAAGACCCTGCTGAACTTTGCAGCCCAGGGCGCCGCCGTGGCCGTGGCCAGCGAGATCGCCGCGCGCCACATGGTGGCCACAGGCGCACTGGTGGCCGTGGCGCTCAGCGACCGGGGCATGGACCTGCGCGACATCGAGGTGCAGACCCTGGCCGGCCGTACGCTGCCGCATGCGGCGCAGTCCTTCCTGGAGATGCTGCAGCTCAGGCTGCCAACCTCCTGGTAATCCGCCTGGCGCCCTGGCATGGAACGCCCAGACACAAAACACGGCAAGCCTGCTGAATTTGCAATGCATTCCAAGGTCTTGGTTACAACAACCAGATAACTCCTGTTTTTCAGCGCCGCCATGGCTCCGAAAATCCGGAAGCGACAAAAAAACCGCTCAAAGCGTCTGAAGTCTCGCTGCAGGAACGCAATGCGCTAGGACTGATCCGGATTGTGAATTCAACCGGTCGATGCAACACAATGACTGCACCTGGCGCAAGGAGTGCTGGCCATGAAGCAACGACCTCGGATCTACTACACCGAAGCACAGAAGGCGATGATGTGGGATCGCTGGAGCAAGGGCGATACCCTGCACCAGATCGGCAAGCTGTTCGATCGGCCACATACCTCCATTCAGAACATCCTGGCCGCAACCGGCGGAATCCGCCCGCCAGCGCGCCATCGATCACGATTGGCACTGACTCTCGCTGAGCGCGAGGAGATCTCGCGGGCATTGGCTGCGGGCGAATC